>CAYRHJ010000028.1:0-79510 GCA_964424105.1 uncultured Phycisphaeraceae bacterium
CTCCCCCACCTCCAAAGGAGGTGGGCCACCCATGCGGGTCATCGAGACCCCACCCATCGCTGCGCGATGGATGGGGCACCCATACCGGATTCCGGCGTTCGCCGGAATGACGGATGCGGGTGGTCGCGGATCGTTCAGAAGATCAACCGCTCGCTTCGCGCTCGCGGCTCATGAATAGGTGCTTCGCGGGGGACCGCTCGCTTGGCGCTCGCGGCTCGTACAGAAGATCAACCGCTCCCTCACGGTCGCGGGTCTGATAAAATGCAGACAGCGTGAAACACGACACTAGTAACACCAGGCGCAACAAGCTGTCGATACTGATCGCCTTGTTGATTTCGTCGGCGGGGGCACTCGCTTATAGCAACAGCTTCGCAGGATCATTTCTGTTCGACGATGATTCCAACATCGTGCGAGACGAGGCGATTCGGAGTCTTTGGCCGCCGTCTCATCTGCTCACCCATCGTCGTCGACCCGTGGTGAACGTGTCGTTGGCGGCGAATTATGCGTTGGGTGGTCTGCATGTTTGGGGGTATCACCTGTTCAACCTGGTGGTGCACATGTTGGCGGGGTTGACGCTGTTCGGGCTGATCCGGCGGACGTGTTTATTGAAATCGATGCGCGAGCGGTTGGGCGGATGGGGGACGTGGTCGGCGGAGACGGTCGCGACGTGGATGGCGGGGGCGGTGGCGGTGCTGTGGACGGTGCATCCCCTGCACACACAGGCGGTGACGTACGTCATCCAGCGCAGTGAATCGATGATGGGGTTGTTTTATCTGTTGACGCTGTATGGCGTGGCGCGAGGTTCAGCTTCCCGTAGGCCTGGGTGGTGGTATGCGGTGGCGGTGGGGGCTTGTTTTCTGGGGATGGGTTGCAAAGCCGTGATGGTAACGGCGCCGTTGATGGTGCTGTTGTTCGATCGGTCGTTCTTGTCGACGTCGTGGGGATCGGCGTTGCGGCGGCGATGGGGTTTGTACGCGGGATTGGCTGGTACGTGGTTGGTGCTGCTCGTGACGGGCGTCATTCAGACGGTTCTTTTTCCGCGACCGCAGGCTACGTCGCAGGTGGGATTTGGGTTTACGGAGGTGACGCCTTGGGAATACCTGATTTCGCAGCCGGGGGTGCTGTTGCATTATCTGCGGCTGGTGTTTTGGCCGTATCCGCTGTGCCTGGATTACGATTGGCCGGTGGCACAAGGATGGGCGGCGATCGCCGGGCCTGGGTTGGTGGTGCTGGGCTTGTTGGGGCTGACGCTGTGGACGTTGGTGCGTGGTCCGCGTTGGGCGGGATTCTGCGGGGCTTGGTTTTTTTTGATCCTATCGCCGACGTCGAGTTTCATTCCGATCAAGGACTTGGCCTTCGAACACCGGATGTATCTGCCGCTGGCGGGTGTGATGATGATCGTGGTCGCGGGCGTGATGCGCGTGGTTTATTGGGGGAAATGGGCGCGAGCCATCCGACGAGATTCGATAGGTGGCGTTCTATCGAGGAAAGACCCAAACGTTTCGCCCTGGACTCCGGCTTTCGCCGGAGTGACGTCGGGGCTGGTGTTGTGCGTCGTGGCGGTGTTGTGCGTCGCGGCGGCGCTGTGTTTTGCGACTGTCCAACGGAACCGTGTATATAGAAGCGAGATTGCGATGTGGTCGGACGTCGCGGCTCAGCGACCACATAACGCGCGGGCCAGGGTCAATCTGGGAATCGCGCTCGTTGACGCGGGTCGTCTGGAAGAGGCGATGAAATCCTATCGGGAGGCCGTTGCGAGTGACCCTGGTTATGCACTGGCGCACTTCAACTTGGGAATCGCGCTCGCGAGAGCCGGTCGATACGTCGAGGCGGTGGAGGCGTATCGCGGCGCCTTGGCCTTTCGACCGCACGACGTTGATGCGCGTTATAACCTGGGCATCGCGTTGGCATCGATGGGCCGGCTGGAAGAAGCGATCGCGGAATTCCAAGAAACGTTGGCTATCCAGCCTGACAATTTTTTTGCAACGTTCAATTTGGGGACGGCTTTGGTGGGCGTTGGTGATCACGAGGGTGCGGCGCGGTCGTTTGGGGCGGCGTGTGAATTACAGCCGAACAGGTTTGAGCCGCATTTTCTTCTGGGGCGCACGTTGTTGCAGCTCGAACGGTTGGATGAGGCGCTTGCCTCGTTGCGTCGTGCGGTGGAGTTGAACCGATTGAACGGCGAGGCGCGGATGGTGTTGGCGAGAGCGTTGATGGCAAATGGGGATATTGACGCGGGCGTTGCTGAATTGCGAAGTGCGATTGCAATGAATCCGGGCGATGCGAAAGCGAGAGCGGAATTGTCCCGGGCGATGGATTCAAGCCGGGCATCGACGCGATCCGATGGGCAGTGAACGGATGACACGTTGGCCGGTTTGTTGGCATGGGCAGCAGGTTTCGACATTGCACTGGTCCAGATTTTTCACGTGCCGCGGACGCAGCCATACAGCAGGATCTGCCACCTGGGACATAGCCGAAATCCCCTTTGCTTGCATATCTCGGATAGCCAGCGGCTTTTTTGGTCGAGGGCATCAGGTGTGGTGCCTTCGGGCATGAGCAGGACATCTGCGGGGGCGACGTTTCCGAGTCGGGCGAGGCATCGATCGATTTCGTCGAGGTCGCCGGGGTGTTCCACCACGAATTTGAGTTGATACTCGAATCGATCCATGAAGGTGCGAATCACGGGGATGTTAATTCGATGGTCTTCGTGGGCCTCGGCGATTGGTCCGGGGGCGCGACGCCAAGGTGTGGAATTGGCCAGTTTGGGACTGATGCTGGCGAGGTCGCATTGGACGTCGGTGAAAACGGTGGCAGCGGTTTCGATGGTGATGTGATAGCCCGCCAATTTGAGCGCTGCGGTCAATAACCCGACGTCGGGAGCGATCATCGGTTCACCGCCGGTGATGACGACGTGCGTGGCGGGATGGGTCGCGACGTGGCGGACGATTTGATCCACGCTCCAGTCTTGGCCATCAGGCTGCCACGAACTGTAGGGTGTATCACACCAGGTGCAGCGGAGGTTGCAGCCACTGGTACGTATGAAAGTCGAGGGCATCCCCGCGAGCTTCCCTTCGCCCTGAATGGAATGAAAGATTTCAGCAATTCGCACTCGACGCCACCCTTCGTGCCAGTCAGGCGGATTGTACAGGCTGGCCGGGGAAAAATCGCGGAGTCGTTGGCCGCCTATCGCTCGTCAAATTGATGGGCTGGGTGGCCTGCGTGGAACGGGTTCGGTAGGATGACCTGACTGTTGGCTGACGGTGTCAGCCGAGCGAGGATGCGTATGGTTTTCATCGGTGTGCGAAGGAATCTGGACGTCGTGATGACGGCGATGTGCTTGTTGTGGCCCGTCATTCTGATTGGTTGCGAAAGCGACGACAGGCCCGCGTCCGATTCGTCGCCCGCGGCCTCGTCCATCTTGGCCGAGGAACCGCCGAATCCGAATTCGGAAGGCATGCAGGCGCCCGTTGTTGAGCGGATCGCGCAGGCTCGGGCGGAGGTGTTGGCCGATCCGAATTCCGCGTCGGCCTGGGGACGATTGGGGGCGGTTTTCGAGGTGCACAGTCTGATGGGCGAGGCGGTGACCTGTTATCGACGTGCAGAGGCGATTGAGGGCGAGGACTTTCGTTGGCCGTATTTCATCGGTTGCAGTTTGATGTCATCCGATCCCGCCGAAAGTCTGTCGGCGTTCGAGCGGGCGGCGGAATTGAATCCGAATCATGCCCCGCTGTTGATTCGGCTGGGAGAATCATTGCTGATGCACGATCGGATCGATGAGGCTGAGCAACGATTCTCGCAAGGGTCGCAATTGGATCGCAACAGTGCGCACGCCTATCTCGGATTGGCGCGGGTTTCGCAGTTGAAGGGTGACGAGCGGCAGTGTCTCGATCATCTATGGAAGGCCCGGTCGTTGGATGACGGCATTGCCGAAGTTCATCAGTTGATGGCCCAGGTGTTTGCGCAAACGGGTGATTCGGAATCGGCGAAGGAGGCGACGGCCCTTGCGTCGGCGATTCGCACGGAATCGGCGATATCGGATCCGGTGCGTGACGTGCTGATCGAGGAGGGAGTTAGTGCGGCGTGGTGGGCGTCGCGTGGTCGTCGGCAGATGGAGCAGGGGGACGCGGCTGGGGCGTTGGCGTCGCATCTCCAAGCGGTTGAAATGGAACCCGATTTGGCGATGCATCATTTCAACGTCGGGTCGGCTTTGCATGCCTTGCGTCGCGGGGATGAAGCGGCTGCTTCTTTTGAGCGGGCCATTGCGCTGCGGACGGACTATGCGGAAGCGCGCTACAATCTGGGGATGGTGCGGATTGGCCAACGTCGTTTCGAAGACGCGGTCGCAGAGTTTGAAGAGGCGATACGGATCAATCCCTATTTTTCCGACGCGCGTGAAAATCTGGCGGCGGTGCTCATCTCCGCCGGGCGCATCGAGGAGGCGGTCAAGCACATGGAGATGGTGACCGAGGAAAAACCGCAGGCTGCGAACAGCCATTACAACCTGGCCATGGGATACAAAATGGCTGGGCGAACGGATGACGCGATCCGTGGACTTGCTCGGGCCGTGGAATTGACGCCGAATCATACGCCGGCGTTGTCGGAACTTGGGATTCTACTGTCGTTGCGGGGTCGGGCCGCCGAAGCCGTTCAGCCGTTTCGAACACTCGTCGAGGTGGAGCCGACGCGCGCTGAACATCACAACAACCTGGGAATCGCGTTGTCGGCGGCTGGCCGTTACGGTGAAGCGATCGTCGCGTTTCGGGAGGGGTTGGCCAAGCAGGAAGACCACGTGGGCATGATGCAGAAGTTGGCATGGTTGTTGTGCACCTGTCCGGACGAACGATTGCGTGACCCGGAAGAGGCGCTGCGGTTCGCTGAAAAGGCTGGTGAGCTAAGCGGGAATCGGAATCCCCGGATGCTGGAGACCTTGGCGGCTGCCCAAGCGCTCGCGGGGCAGTTCGAGAAGGCGCTGGCCACGGTGGACCTGGCCATCGAGCTGGCCGGCGACGGATCCGACGTCAACCGCTTCGTTTCGCGATTGGAGAACCAGCGGGAACGGTACGCGTCCGGCAAGGCGTTGACGGAACCGTGATACGGCGATGGGGCCGGTTGGGGTCGATTTCAAGCCGGGGCGGACCGGCGGTCGTTGCGTCAGGCTGGATTCCGGCTTTCGCCGGAATGACGGGTGTTTGGCGGGATGACGATCGTTGCGTCAGGCTGGATTCCGGCTTTCGCCGGAATGACGGACGTGGCGAACTGGATTCCGGGTTTCGCCGGAATGACGGCAGGGCGCGAAGTCGCCGAAGTTAAGCGGAGTGCGCTGGGTGATTGAACGTTTGATATGGATTGCAGCGGTTTTCGCCGGGATCCTGTTTTCGGGATGCAGGCAAGAGGATGCGGATGAATTCGTCAGGCGAATGAATCTGGGCAAGGCGTACCTTGAAAACCGCGAGTCCGCGGCGGCCATCGAGCATTTCAAGGTGGCGATCCAATTGCGCGGCGATTCGGTGGCTGCATTACGCAACCTGGCACGTGCCAATCTGATTGGGAAGGAGCGGGAGGCGGCCACCGAAGCCATGGCCGCCCTGCTTCGCGCGGCGGAAGTGGAATCGAATTCAGCCGCCACGTCCTATCTGATGGGCTTGGCATTGACTCGACTGGAGCGTTACGAAGAGGCTGCGAAGCGATTCGAGGAGGCTGTCCGCCTGGACGCATCGGTCGCGACGTTGAGGTATCAACTGGGTCGAGCGTATGAACATGCAGGCTCGCAGGAAACGGCGTTTCAGCAGTTTTCCGAGGCGGTTCGTCTGGATCCGTTGCACGCCAGCGCGCACTATCGACTGGCGGCCCACGCCCGGCAGCGCGGCGACATGGACGAGACGCGTCGTTTGACGGCTGAGTTTCAGCGGCTGGTTGATTTGGTGGGGCGATTGCCGGAACAGGCGTTGGAGGCGTGCGTGTACACGCAGCCGGAATTGCCGCCGGCGCCTGCTGGTAAACCGGCGTTGGGAATTCCCGTGACATGGGTGGAGCGCTCGGACAACGCATTTGCCGGCGAGGAAGACCGGGTAGCCTCGGCGGTGGCGGTGATCGATATTGACGATGCGGGGCGACCCATCGTTTTTGCCGTGGGGCCGGATGGTTCGTGGCGATTATTGTCGCATTCATCTGATGAATCGTTCGCCAAAATAGGGACGGGGCAATTGGAAGGCGCAAGCGGTCCCATTCGATGCGCGGTGGCCGGCGACTTTTTCATTCGGGTCACACAGCAAACCAAGTCAGCGGCGAAGCACGATTCGCTGAACGACGTTCTTGTCGTTGGTCCCGAGGGCGGACGCCTGTTGGAGCGAACATCCGCGAACGAGTTGATCGATCGGACGGACGCATGGGGATTGGCCGGCATTGGAGGCGAGCGGGCAGCGTGGGTGGATTACGATCACGACGGCGACCTTGATCTGCTGATTGCGGGGCAGGATGGCGTGCAGTTGTGGCAAAACAATGGCCAATTCGACGGAAGCGAATCCGTGGGCGGCGAGGCACGACGTGCGGGATTCGTCGAGGTGACGAAAGAGGCGGGAATCGCCGCCACCGCGCCGGCGTGGGACGTGTCGGGCATGGAGTTGGACCGGTTTATGGCCACGGACTTTGTGGCGGGTTTAGGTGAATCCACGACGCGCATTTTTGTGAATCAACGGGCGG
Organism: uncultured Phycisphaeraceae bacterium; assembly: GCA_964424105.1. Classification (GTDB taxonomy): domain Bacteria; phylum Planctomycetota; class Phycisphaerae; order UBA1845; family UBA1845; genus CAYRHJ01. The sequence continues at coordinate 6,700 of CAYRHJ010000028.1, forward strand.
GGCGATTCGCGGAGTTGGCAGAACCCCCTGGTCCCTGGCCGGCTGCTAGACGCGTTTTGGTGAATGATTTGAACAACGACGGATTCGATGACGCGGTGCTGGTCGGCGAGTCGGCCATCAACGTCGTTTTGGGGGGCGACGGCGGGCGCTTGCGGCTCGATGGGGCGGGCCTGTCATGGGCAGGTGCCGCGTTGATCGATTTCGACAACGATGGCTGGCTGGATGTATTGGCCTACGGAGTTCGTGAAGACGGACGCGGGATGGCCCGGTTGTGGCGAAATTCGGCGGGCAGCGATTGGCTGGACGTCAGCGGTGCGACGGGGTTGAGCGCCGTTTGGACGTTTCCGGCGCGGGAGGCCGTTGTCGGGGACTTCGATGGCGACGGGGATTCGGATCTGCTGGTCGTCGGGGACGACGAGCGCCTGCGGTTCATTCGCAATGATGGAGGAAACGCGAATCGGCAGTTGAAGATCGATCTGGTTTCCGTGTTGACGAATCCGTCGGGGTTTGGCACGCGTGTGGAATTGCGAAGCGGCACGTTTTCGGTTTCGCGGTCGTTGCGTCAAATGCCCTTCGAGATTGGGATCGGCCCGCGCGATAGCCTGGACAGCATTCAACTGACGTGGACGAACGGCGTGGTGGACAACGAGACGAGCGTTGTGGTGTCGAGCAAGCCGGTTTCGCTGATTGAGAAGATTGTGGAAGCGGGGTCCTGCGGATTTCTGTTCGCGTGGGACGGCGAGCGCTTTCGATTCGTGACCGATCTGCTGGGCAATGCGCCGGTTGGGCTGTCACTGAAGCGCGGCGTCACCTTGCCCGCGGATCTGGACGAATATGTTTACGTGGGCACGGATCGCGACCTGCAACCGCGCGACGGTTATTTCGAGTTGGAGGCGGCGGAGTGTTATCGGGAGGTGTTGTATCTGGACACGGTCGCGCTGGTGGCCGTCGATCATGACGCGGGGACGGAGGTCCACTCGACCGACAAGATCGCGTCCCCACCGTTCCCGGAATCGGAGTTGTGGTTACTGAAGAATGGTCGCGTGGCCCATCGCGTGATGGGGGACGACGGCATCGATCGAACGGCTGCGGTTTCGGCGATGGATGGTGATTTCGCCCCGCCGGGTGATCCGCTTCCGCCGCCGCATCGCGGGACGTGCCGTCCGCTGTCACTGATGATGGATTTTGGGGCCATTGATACGGATGGGCCACTCGTGTTGGCATTGACCGGATGGCTTCGTTACGGCAGCGCAAGCGTGAACATCGGGCTGTCGCAGAACCCGTCGTTAAGCGTGATTCCGCCGCGACTGGAGGTGGAGACGGATGCGGATACCTGGCAAGTCGTGGACGTGGAAGTGGGGATGCCCGCCGGAAAAACCAAGACCATTTTGTGCGATCTTTCCGGCAAACTTCCGACTGGTGCGCGGCGGTTGCGATTGACCACGACGTTCGAGATCCGTTGGGATCGCATCGCGTTGTTTGAACGGGCGATGCAGGAGGAAGCACGGGTTCATGAACTGGCGTTGGCGTCGGCTGAATTGGATTGGCTGGGTTTTCCGGCGATGGCTTCTCGCGGTGCCCAGCAACCGATCACGCCCGATTTTTACGATCGATCCGATACTCCGCCGTGGCGCACGAGCTTGCAGGGGTGGTGCACGCGGTATGGCGACGTTGCGACGTTGCTGGCCAAACGGGATGATCGGTGGGTGTTGCTCAATGCCGGTGATTCGGTCCGGCTTCGCTTTCGATCGAACGGATTGCCGCCTCGCGATGCCCACCAGTTACGAACCTATTTCTTCTATTCGGTGGGGCTGGACAAGGACGGTGACTACAACGTGGAGGGCGGCGATCATGTCGAACCTTGGCCCAGGGCGAACCCCGGTGCGGAATGGGAAGCGGAGTTCAACACGCGTTGGGTGCCGTCCAGTCCGATTGGTCCGGCGCATCACAGGTCGTGGAATTGAAGTCGGCCGGCGATGGGTGCCGTGGATTCACTCGTCGTCATGGATGCCCAGCAAGGCATTGACGGGGTCGGCGTGTTCCTCGGTATATCGGGCGATCAACGTGTGGACCATGGGCTGCTGGGGGTTGATTTCCAATGATCGATGCCAATGTTCGAGCGCGCGCTCCTGTAAATCTTGGCGTGACTTGTCCTGCAAGAATTTCAACATGTCGATCGAACCGAGACCGACGTGGGCCTTGGCCAAGCGTGGGTCCAACGCCAGCGCGTCGGCGTAGGATTTGGAGGCTTCTTCATAATTTTGCATGCGAAACTGACAGTATCCCAGGGCTTCATGCGCCGCCGCTAACGATGCGTCCATCTCGATGGCCTTGAAGAGGGTGGCGCGAGCGATCTTGAACCGGGATTGGTTGATGTAGGTTTGGGCGATGTTGACGAGTACGATCGGTTGATGGGTGTCGCGTTCGAGAGATGCGCGATAGGCGGCGACGGCGGCGTAATACTTGCCTTGCTCGTCTAGTACAACGCCGAGATTGACGTAACCGTGGGCCGTTTCGGGCTGGAGAGCGATGGCTTGGGTGAACTGTTCGACGGCTTGGTCCAGCTCGTTGTTCTGCTGATAACAGACTCCCAAGCCGATTCGTGCGTCGTAGTGATTGGGGTCAAGATCGATGGCGGCGAGGTAGGCCTGCACGGCATCGGTGATTCGACGTGTCATGTGATACAGCTCGGCCAAGTTCAGCATGTCCGCGAAGGAGTAGGGATTGGCCCGCACCGCCTCGGCGAAGGCGGAGATGGCACGGCCGTATTCACCGAGTCGGCGATAAATAGATCCGATGTGGGAATGGGCGTGCGCGGAGGCAGGATCGAGCCGCACCGCGATTTCGAATTCTGCCAGGGCGGCATTTAAGTCCTCCTGTTCCAGCAGTTGCCGGCCTCTTGAAACGTGCTGGGTTGCTCGATATTGGTCGAATCTGTTCTGAAAAGAGTGGCAGCCTGTCGAGGTTGCGGCGCAGGAGGCGACGTACAACACCAAGAGCGAAACCCGGCAGACCCGGCGATTCGCACGGGACATGTTGGTTCGGCGTGGTGCGCGATGACGAGCCATCATGGCTTGAATCCGGGTCGCAGGCGGCCTAGCTGGTCCGGGCCGACGGTTTGCAAACGGGTTGGGTTGATTTCCACGCGGTGGTTTATACCATCATGCATCGCCCCAGCCAAGGGCGAGCCCGGCCCTCAGCGGAGCTAACGTTATGTCAAATCAATACTTGCTTGCCATACCGGTTTACAACGAAGAGGCCCACGTGTCGGGCGTCCTGCGCGAGGCTCGGCGATACTCGAATTCCATCTTGGTTATCGACGACGGGTCCACCGATTCGACAGGGCAATTGTTGGAAGTTGAAAAGAAGGTATCCGTCATTCGGCATTCGGAAAATCGAGGGTATGGAGCGAGCTTGGCCAGCGCGTTCGATTTCGCTCGGCGAAACTCGTTCGACTGGCTTATCACCATGGATTGCGACGAACAGCACGAGCCGTCGCAGATTCCTATATTCATGCGCGAAGCCGAGAAGGATGATTGCGACGTCATCAGTGGTTCTCGGTATCTGCAAGTAGACGTCGTCGACGATACCCCGCCGGCCGATCGGCGGGAGATCAACCGAAAAATCACCAATATGCTGAATTCGAGATTGGGTTTATCGATCACGGATGCGTTTTGCGGATTCAAAGCCTATCGCGTTTCCATGCTGAAGCATTTTTGCGTGACCGTGCCGGGATATGCCATGCCGCTACAGCATTGGGTCCAGTGTTGGCGGGCGGGGCTGCGGATCAAGGAGCTTCCCGTTCGGCTGATTTACAACGATCCCACGCGCCATTTCGGTGGAATGCTGGACGACGCGGATCGGCGATATCAACATTACATTGAAGTGTTCGAGGCGGAACTCGCCCATGCCGTGGCTCGCAAGTGCCCGCCATCCCCATCCGGGGTCTGTTGTGCGTGAGGCTGAAAGGGCGTCGCCCGTGACCGATCCACGCCCATCAACCGCCGGGCGACCCCGCCTGCAAGATTCGCGACTGCAAGTCCCACGGGATCACGGGCAGATTCTGCTGGAACCCGACTCGTGCGGGCCGGCGGGTTTGGTGGAATTCAATCAATCGCTGTTTTCGACCTATCGTTTTGCGGTTCTGGATTTCGAGTATTCGGAATTTCGGGCTGAATTGCGACACCGTCTTTGCGGACAGAATTCCGGCCCGATCGTTTTGACGGGTCATCAGCCCGATTTCATTCACGCCGGGGTGTGGGCCAAGAATGTCGCTGCCAGCGCCGCGGCGCGGATGACGGGCGGGACGGCGTTGAATCTGGTAGTGGATAGCGATGCGCCGTCTGCCACGGCGTGGACAGTGCCGAAACAATTGGCCGATCGAACCGTTCCCACGAACACGACATACGAGCCGTTTCGTCGCGGCGTGGCTTTTGAAGGTTGGCCCGTCTGGGATGAACCGGCGCGTCAGCGATTGGAATCAGGCATTCGCGAGTTGATGGGAGTGCGATACACCGGCAGCATGATGCCCGCGTTTTTTCGCGCGCTGGGTGATTGGAACGGCGCCGGCGATGGGGTGGATCAGATGATGGCCGCCCGCCGGGGGATCGAAACGGAATTGGACATCGGGGTGCGGGAACATCGGATCAGCCGGGTGTGGGTCGGTCCGTGGTTTGCGGATCTGCTGTTGCGAGCCGGTGAATTCCTGGAATCGCACAACGCCGCCCTTGCGGACTACCGCCGCGCCTATCGAGTGCGCGGTGCGGACCGACCGATTGCGGATCTGGAACAGGCGGGGGGTCGCATCGAGGTGCCGGTCTGGACCTACGTTCCCGGTCAGCGTCGGCGGCGATTGTTCGTTCAGTCTGCTGGCGATCGTGTCGCGTTGTTCGCCGACGAACGCAAATTAGGTGAAATCGGGATGGGCGACGCCGGCCGGTGGGACCGGATGGCTGACGCACTGTCCCATTTTGAAGGTTGGGTCTTTCGACCGCGGGCGTTAAGCTTGACGCTGTGGGCCCGGCTGTTTCTGGGCGACGTGTTCATTCATGGGATCGGTGGGGCCAAGTACGATCGGGTGACGGACGACATCATCAGACGATACTATGGGTTCGAGCCGCCGGCGATGGGTTGTGTCTCGGCCACGCTGATGTTGGACGAACCGGCAGGAAATGATTTTAGTGAACGGGAGTCACGTGCTCGGTACCGCCTGCGCGACATCCGCTACAATCCACAACGATACCTGGACCAGGCTGGGACGGCGGAAGTGGTTCGGGCACGTGCGGAGGCGATTCGCGAATCAGACCGACTTCGCATCGACGATCCGCGGAACCACGGTGACCGGCGAAAGGCGTTCGAACGAATCCGAGCGATCAATGATCGCATGCTTTCAAGCCATCCGTCGGTGCTCGCTGACCTCGAGAACGACTGGCGGAGCGCTCGTCGAATTGAACTGGAGAGTCGCGACGCTCGATGGCGGGAATACTTCTTCGGATTTCATGAACGGTCGAGACTGATCGAACTGCGTGATCGAATCGTCGCGGCCGTCGAGGCGGCTTGAAAGTGTTGATCAGCCACAAGGACTTGTGCGGGAGGCGAAAATGAATGACGAAAGAGCGGATGCCAAGATTTTCGTAGATTCAGACTGGAAAGAAGAGGCTGCTCGAGAAAAGAAGAAGCTCGATGAACAGACGAGGGACGCCGGCGGAGCGGGAAATTTGCCGCCGGCGAGTTTGGCTGAGATCATCAATCTGGTGGCCATGCAGGGCATGGTGGCGATGGGCGGCTATCGGTCGCCGAGCGGTGAAACGCTGCCGCCGGACTTGGCCGTCGCCAAACATTACATCGACTTGCTCGGCGTCCTACAGGAAAAGACCAAGGGAAACCTGACGGAAGATGAGCGCCGGGCATTGGATGGGGTGGCCTACGAGATGCGCATGCAATACGTGCAGGCGGTGGCCGGTCCGCCGCGGGAATCGGTCGCCGGACTGGCTGACCCGTTTGCGGAGGTGACGCAGGGGATTCCCGGTGTGCCGCCCCAGACAGCGCGTCAAAAATCCTGATGTTGCGGTCGCCCGTCCGATCGAGGACAGATCGGCCACCATTTATTCACGCGAGTTGAAGGAAGCGCAAGATGATCATCCCCATTCGCACAGAGATGACCTTTCGGCACACGCCCGTGGTCAACTACGCGATCTTGGGGCTGAATATCGTTGCGTTCGCGGCGTTCAATCTTTCGGGGATCGCGGTTTTCGACGTCTGGCGGATTGATTATCTGGTCTTGCAGTCTGATTGGCCCTCGATTCATCAGTTTTTTACGTATCAGTTTCTTCATGCGGACGGCTGGCATTTGGCCGGCAACATGCTGTTCCTGTGGGTGTTCGGTAACAGCGTAAACGCCAAGCTGGGCGACATCGGTTACGCGCTGTTCTATCTCGCGGGCGGCGTTTTTGCAGCCATCGTCTTCGTGGTGGGGCATACGGAGCGATTGCTGGGCGCGTCGGGAGCGATCGCGGCGGTGACGACGGCCTATCTGGTTTTGTTTCCGCGCAGTCACGTCACGGTGCTGTTCATTTTTTTCTTCATCACCGCTTTCGAAGTTCCGGCGCTGATCCTGATCGGTATCAAGATCGTGCTGTGGGACAACGTCATCGCCCCCGGGATTCACGGTCAGGGGAACATCGCCATCAGCGCCCATCTGGGTGGTTATCTGTTTGGTTTCGCAGCGGCCAGCACCATGCTGCTGGTCCGCGTGATTCCGCGGGACCATTTCGATCTATTGGCCTTGATGGACCGATGGAACCGCCGTCGGGCCTATCGAACCGCGTTGAACGATCCGCAGGCCCGTCGGGTGGCGGAGTTCGGCACGGTGGCTCGCCCCGTGCAGATGTCGGAGGCGGAACGTAAAGCGGAGGAGGATCGCCACGAACGCATTATTGAACTCCGCTCGCGCATTCATGAATGTGTGGGGCTTGGCGACATCGGTGCGGCTGCTGCACTGGTCGAGGAACTGATGACGGTGGATCCGCATCAGTGTCTTTCCGCGAACGATCAGATGGCGGTGGCACGGGAATTTTATGCGACGGGGCGCCTTGCGCAGGCAGCCAGGGCGTACGAGAACTATCTGGCCGCCTATCGTACGGGATTTGACGCGGAGGAAATCCGCCTGTTGCTGGGAATTATTTATGCGCGGGACCTGAAGCAATACGACGCAGCCGAGGTTCACCTGATGGATTGCGCGAATCGGCTGAAAGACGCGGGACGGCGGCAACAGTGTCAGCAATGGCTCGAACAGGTGCGCCGGGCGCTGGGAAAGCCGGTGGCGGATGCCTGAAGTCGCGTATGTCAACGGACGTTTTTGCCCCCCGTCTGAGGCGATGATCTCAATCGAAGATCGTGGGTTTCAGTTCGCGGACGGGGTCTATGAAGTGGTCGTCGCCCATGCGGGTCGCGTTTTTCGCTTGGAACAACATCTACAGCGACTGCGTCGCAGTCTGGAATTGATCGATTTTTCGCATGATTTAGCCGCGTTGGATCTTCCGGGCGCGATCCAGCGCGGGTTGGAACAATCTGCATTTGACCCTGCCATGGTCTACATTCAGATCACGCGCGGCGTCCAACCGCGTTCACATTTGTATTCGACCGAAATCAAGCCGACGGTCGTCATGACGTTCAAAGCCAAGCCGGAAGTCGCCCCGTCCAAGCGCGAACAGGGCGTGGCGGTGGTCACGGTTTCTGATGACCGCTGGCTGCACTGCGAGATCAAATCCATCGCCTTGTTGGCCAACATCCTGGCCAAGAACCGTGCGGTGCGTGCGGGTTTTGAAGACGCGATATTCATCGGATCGGCGGATCTGGTTCGCGAAGGGACGTCGAGTAATGTTTTTGTGATTCGTGACGGCGTGCTGATGACTCCCGAAGCCGACGCGTCCATCCTGCACGGTGTCACCCGGATTTATGTCTGTGAATGTGCCCAGAAGTTGGGAGTTGCGGTTCGAGAATGTGTTATTTCGACGCGAGACCTCGAATCGGCGGATGAAGTATTTCTTTCCAGCACGGTTTTGGATATTCTCCCGGTGACGCGGGTGAATGAGTCGGTCATCGGTTCGGGATTGCCGGGACAATTGACTCGAAATTTGTACCGGACGTTTCTGGACGGTTTGTCCGAAGAATCACGATACGCTCCATCCATCCGGTGAAGTAAAATAGGAGCGAACGATTTGCTTGAAAAAATGTTCCAACTTCAGGCCACGTTGAACGAACGAATCGGCGCGGATACGCAGTCCTTGCGATCCCATTTCGATGCCAAAAAGGCCGGCAAGTGGTTGAATGATTACATCATGGCCGCCAGTAATGAATTGGAGGAGCTTCGCGATTGCACGTTTTGGAAGCATTGGTGCGCCGAGGCCAAGGAGGGCAAACGATTCGAGCTGCACGACTTGCAGAACGCCCGCGTGGAGGTGATTGACCTGCTGTTTTTCTGGATCAGCATGGCCCAATGCGTGGGGCTTGACGCCGACGACGTGTACAAGCTGTATCTGCAAAAACTGGACGTCAATCACCGACGGCAAGAAAACAACTACGCGATGGCCAACAAAGACGAGTCGGACAACAAGAACATTCGGCTCGACTAGGCAGTGCGACGGGTTTTAGGGCGTTGTACGTTCAGAAAGGCCTGCCCCTTTTTCCAACCGAATCGACCGATTCGCGTCGAAATTCGTAAACGTTTCCACGTCTCCGTTGGGCCAGTGCACGGTCATCCGATCGATGCGCGACGCTGTACCCAATCCGAAGTGGGCTACGGGCGGTCCGCTGCACAGGTAGCTGAATCCGCGGTTGATATCGCGACGCTGCTGCACCGCGCCGATCGAAACGACGATTTGAGCACCGATCGCGTCCCGACCGATCAAGGGATCGACGGCTCGCACCGTGAGCCAATGGCTCGATGGGCTGTCGTTGCGAAACAACCGCGCCGGGCCCCCGCCGTTGGTCACCAATAGATCGACATCGCCATCGGCGTCCATGTCAGCCGCGACCAATCCGCGACTGACCTCCGCTTGGGAACACAGGGAACCGGCCTGGGCACTCACGTCCTTGAATCGGCCGCCGCCGTCATTGGCGAACAGCAGGTTCGGCTCGGCATAGGGTTTCCAATGGTCGGAAACGGTGGCTGCGGAAATTGACACGTTCCGCCGCACACGCCCGTTCACGACGACCAAATCCAGATCCATGTCATGGTCGTAATCGAAAAACGTAGTGCCGAACCCGGTAAACGCCATGCTCGGGGCGCTGAGACCGGCAGCCACGGTCACGTCCGCGAAGGCCAAGGCACCGCCCGCGGCGGATGAAATGCTGTCATTGCGGTACAGCGTGTTGTGTTCCAGAACCAGATGGGTCATGAACAGATCCAAATCACCGTCGTTTTCCACGTCGCCCAGGGTCACGCCCATGCTGGCCTCCGATTCACCGAAGGCGTTGACGGCGCACCCCGCCACCATGGCCACGTCTTCAAACATGCCGTCCGCATTGTTGATCCATAGCTGATTGGGTTCGGCGTCGTTAGCGATGTACACGTCCGGGCGGCCGTCCTGGTTGAAATCGGCGATGCCCAAGCCCAGTCCTCGACGGGGAACGTCGTGAAGACCGACTTGGCGACTGGCGTCCGTAAACGTTCCGTCACCGTTGTTTCGAAAGAGCACGTCCGCCACGCCGCGAAACGTCAGCGGTCCGGGGTATTCAGGCCTGCCGCCGTGATCCCGCGCGTTGATTTTGAGATCGAGTTCCAGATAGTTGACGACGAAAATGTCCAGATGACCATCGGCGTCGAAGTCGAAAAAGTCGGCGGAGGAAGCCCACGCGGCATTGCGGATGCCGGCTGATTCGGTGACGTCGGTGAACGTTCCATCGGCGTTGTTCCGGTACAGCGCATCGGGACCGTAATTCGTAACATAAACGTCGTCATCCCCGTCGTTGTCGATGTCGCCGACCGCTACCCCCATGCCATATCCGGAATCGCCCAGACCGCTGGATGCCGTCACGTTGACGAATCGCGGTGACGTCGGTCCGCCGTCGTTTCTGTATAGCTGGTTGCGGATCGGCTCGTTTCCCGCGTCGGATTCCGCCAGCCACGCGCCGTTGATGAAATAGACGTCGTAATCGCCGTCGTTGTCCATGTCGAAGATGGCTGCCCCGGGCGACATGCTTTCGGGCATGAAATACCGCGAGCCGCCGGCCCCGAAACCGGGATGATGTACAAAATCCAAGCCGGCCTGTTCGGTGATTTCGGTGAACAGCGGGGCTGTTGTAGAACGGGGACCGGATGGTGCCTGTTGATCAGACTGCCGCCGGCACCCCGCCGTGGCGTGCAGTAAAATAGTCGCTGACACGATGAAATGGGTGGTGCTAAGTCGATGAACTCGTCCGACTCGACTCGAACAGGTGAGCGAGGCGTCCGTAGGCGGGAAGGCGTACATGACTGAGCACCCCCTAGGACGTTGCGGGCGGCCTTTTCAGATGAATTCCCGTCGCCCGCTGGTAGGCGTGGGCCAGCCCCAGCAACTCCGTCTCGCCGAAGAGTCGGCCAACAAACGTGATGCTCGTCGGCGTGCCGTCCTCGCTGCGGAACCCGTTCGGAAGGACGACGCAGGGGTGGCCCGTCAGATTGGTCAGTAACAGGTTGTCACCGCCGAACGACGGACAAACGTACACGTCAATATCCGACATGACCCGTTGCATTTCACGCATCAGAAGCGTACGAATTCGGTTGGCTCGTAAATACTCGACCGCCGGGATGAGCTGTCCCTGACGCAAGACGTTGGGCCAGGCGTTCTTGATTTGTCGAACGAGCAAATCGTCTTTTCCGCTGCGCGTCAGTTCGTCGAACGCGGTGGATGCTTCCGCCGTCAAGATGAGCGAGAGCGGTTTCACCGGCAGCGAGTCGGGCAGTTTGATGCGGATCAGTTCGATTCCCGCGTCTTTCAAAACGCTCAGCGTCGCCAGGTCGAACTTCCGCTGTTCGCGGACGCGGGCCGCGGCGCTTTCATCTTCCCCACCCGAAGCGGTGTCTTGTTCGAACAGGTCCTGCACGTAACCTACGCGAAGCGAGCGAACGTCACGGCGCATGGGCCAATGAAACGGAGCGTCCACCGCCGACGCGTCGAGATGGTCCGCGCCGTGAATCGCGCCGAAAACGAGCGCACAATCTTCGACCGTGCGGGCGATCGATCCGATCTTGTCCATGGACCACGACAGCGCCATCGTGCCAAATCGGCTGACCCTTCCGAACGTTGGTCGTAACCCGGTGGCGCCGCATCGAGAACATGGAGATACAATGCTGCCCCAGGTTTCCGTGCCGATGGCGAACGCGACCAGCCCAGCCGCCGTGGCCGAAGCGGAGCCGGCCGACGACCCGCTGGATCCCTGTTCGACCTTCCAGGGGTTCTTGGTCGTACCGCCATACCAAACATCTCCCCAAGCCAACGCCCCCACGGACATCTTAGCCAGCAGAACGGCGCCGGCTTTTTCCAGGCGGGCGATCACGGTGGCCTTTTCGGGACGGACCTGATCCTGATACGGCTTGGCGCCCCAGGTGGTCTTGGCGGCGGGATGGGCCAGAATGTCCTTCGCTCCCCAGGGAATGCCATGCAACGGTCCCCGGTAATGTCCCGCAGCCAACTCGCGATCGGCCTGCGCAGCCTGCGCCAACGCGGAGTCTTTCATGAACGAAATCACGCATTCCAGCGCAGGATTATGTTTTTCCAAACGGTCCAGATAATTGCGTGTCAATTCAACGGACGATAACTCGCGACGACGGATCCAGATGGCCAGTTCGCTCACCGATGCAAACGCGACGTCGGTTGCGGAATTGGGCTGGGCCACCGCATCATCGTCATCCAGCCGGACCACGGAGTGCTCGACGGATTTTGGTATCGACGCGAGCGGAGCGGGGTCGAAAGACAACGCCGGCGGGATGGAATTGTCGAGCGCCACCGCCCGCAGTTCATCATAGCCGGCCAACGCGTCTTTCAGATCGTCCAGCATCAGTTGACGATCAGCCTCGGTCAGTTCCAAACCGGAAATCCATTCGGCTTGACGAATCATCTCGGCGGTGACGCGAGATTGGCCCTCGACTTGGGCGGCCACCGCACGCTGCAACACGGCTGATCCGACGCCCAGAACAGCCAGGGACTTCAACACTTCCCGGCGATGCAGCGGGGCGGAATCTCGAGCGGAATTGTCAGTCGTTTTGTTGTTCAACCTTGGCGACAATTGATTTACCAGCATGGGCCATTCATTACCAGTCTGGGACATCGAAACGCAGACCGCTCCAAGACGTTTCCGCTGGTCAGGTCAGTCATCCTGTTGACATCGTGACCGCACCGCGCCGGTCTCCTACCGCGCCGCGCCTTTGATTTCCCTCCTGCCGAAAGGTAGCAAGGTGGACAGAAGTGCCTCAGCATCTGAAGCCGACATCGCCTTTGCCTCGTTCATGACCTCGCTGGGTACCCACGCCGGAAACGCCTGCCGCCTCGCCCGGTGAGCGCCAGTTGCCGTGTGCACATTCCAGACTTTCGCCAATTGCTCCCTCCGGAAGCGCGCCGCGAGCTTTACCAAAGCTGGCCACAACCGGCGGTGGACGTAGGTGACCTTACCGTCAACCAGCTTGCAGGCCAGGACGTTGTCGCTGTCAGAAATAAGCTCCATTGCACGGAAGATTTCGTGGCCCTTCGGGTGCCCCCACCAACTTCCCCGAATGGGGCCACCCGCGATAGCCTCGGCGAGACTTGGCAGCGGCCCTCGTGCAGCTTGGAGTATCACACCGTAATGCTCGATGAAAGCCACCGCTTCCTCGGGAATCACCTTGAAGACTGACCTCGCGTCACCAGAAACGTTCATACGCCTTCATTTCGTGTTTCCCGCCGAACACTCGCCATCGGCGGCGACCCGCGAAGCCCCGCCCGCCTGTGCGTGTACGCACGCAGACAGGCCAGGAAGCGGTGGGCGTATCCGGCCTAGACCCGCCCCCTCACGGTCGCGGCTCGGTTCAGACAAGTGTTTCCGATTCTGATACACCACACTAGGAATCAGCAGGGTCCTTCTCGGCGTCATCGCCCGAAAAATCGATTCCGTAGTCGAGTTCATAGGGCGGAGGATCGCCGCCGGGGCCTTTCAGGTAGTGTTCCATCCAGCGCATCATTCGCAAGTTGTAATCGAGACGGGCCGCCGCCTTCTGATTGCCGTGTCCCTCCCCAGGGTACAAGACGAGTCGGACCGGTGTCTGGCCGATCACCTTCAGGTAACGATGCAGTTGCAGCGATTGGCTGGGGTGAACTCGCGGATCGTCCTTACCATGCAGGATGAGGATGGGCGTCCTGGCTTTTTGAGCGTGGTGAATCGGGCTTCGCTGGCGGAAAAAGTCCCAATCCTCCCAGGGCCACTTCCGCGCATGCACCAGGTTCATTTCATGCGGAATGTCCGTGGTGCCCGCCTTGGCCACGTGATCGCCGATGCCCACGAACATCACGCTGGCAGCGAAATGTTCCGTCAGCGCGGTCGCACACCATGCTGAAGCGTAACCGCCGTAGGAGCCGCCCGTCACCCCGACCCGCTTCTTGTCGACCAAGCCAACCTCCACCAGATGGTCTACGCCGTCAACCAGATCGTTGAATTCCGCGCCGGCATAATCAGCCTGACCCAGTTTTGAAAACGCCACGCCTCGGCCTGTGCTGCCTCGATAATTGGGATAGAAGACGGCGAATCCTTTGGCCGCGGCCACCTGTCCCGGATCGGAATATCGCGTGATCCAGCCATGGGAAAAGTGGGCCTCGGGCCCGCCGTGCACGGTCACAATGAGCGGATAGCGCTGGCCCTCGACTTCATCAAGCGGTCGAATGAGCAGCCCCTCCACTTTCAATCCGTCACGCGCGTAGTACTCGACGACCTCTTGCTTGGCGAAGCGCATTTGGTCGAAGAACGGGTTGCTGAACGTCAGGCGGCGTGGCTGATTCTCGCCGTGCGCCATGGCGAAAACTTCGCGGGGATAGGTGGGATGGTCCACGGCGAAGGCGGCCAACTTGCCGTCTTTGGTCAACGATAGGTTGCGAAAGATGGGGCCGCCGGTTGGAACGACCGTTTTGCGTTCATTGCCGTCGATGCTGATTCGGGCGAACGTTGTATGAACGCCTTCGGAGGCGACGTACATGATTGTGTCGCGGTCCTGCCAGGCAACGGAATCAATCTGACCTTCGTAACCGGGCAATAGATCGCGCAGCGAGCCGTCCTGCGACGTCCCCGCCACCGTCAACCGACCTTCGGACGGATCATGCAAATCCGCAGCCGAAATCACAGCCACGTGTTCGCTATCCGGTGACCAGACCACGCTCCCCAGCTTTCCGGGGTTGTCGATTTTCGCCTGAACGCTGCCCGTTTCGGCGTCGACAATGAACAGTTTCCGACGCATGTAATGGTCGTCGATCAGCGAAGTCGGTGCCAACGCCACGGCCAATCGCCCCCCGTCCGGGCTGAAATGTAGCTCCGAAGCCGATCCATCGAGGTCCAATGGTTTCGGTTGCGGTTTTTCATCATCGATGGTCACCAGCCACACCTTCGTTGGTTCCCATTGTTCCTCGTAGATTTCAGCGTTGAAACCCTTATCCTCCTGCTTCTTTATATCCTTGTCCTTCTTGGGCTTGGCCAGGAACGCGACACGCTTGCCGTCCGGCGCGAACGTGTAGCCGGAAATGGATTCGTCATGCGCTGCAACGGCGCGAGCTTCACCACCGTTGACGGGAATGACGTAAAGTTTCTTCTTCTTGTCGTCCCCGCGCTTGGCCAGAAAGCAAATCCCCCGGCCATCGGGCGTCCAGTCGATTTCGCCGACGTTCACCTCACCGGTCACAAATGGCCGCGAATATCCCTGTTGATCGACGACGTGCAGTTCGACCCAGGGCGGCCCATCCTTGTCCTTGCCGGGTGTTCTGGAAACATAAATCGTGTACGCGATGTATTGACCATCCGGCGATATCTTGACTTCCGAGACGGATTTGGTTTTGGCAATATGCTGTGGGGTGAACACGTCGGCTGCTTGTGCCCGCGGATGGGTGACCACCGCGAGAACAAACGTGACAGTCAGGATGCGCCATCCCGCGACACGCTGCCGCGACCGCACACGATCGGAATCCTTCGACGAGTCGGGTGGGTTGGTTCGTACACCAAAGCAGGCAAGCTGCGAACGAAAAATCTCTGTGCAACGACGTTTCATGTCTTCAAATCTCCCATCATAAGCGTCACCTCGAACCAGCCCGCCGACACGCCCCATGCAAACCCGAACCGTCGGCGCGTCACGCGGCGGGGTCAATCGAATCGATCAGTTCTGGCTGGCGATCAGCAGTTTCGTGCGACGATTCAATGCGGACGCCCCGCCGTAACCAAACTCTGCAACCAATACCTTGCCTTCCCGATCTATCCAGAATGTTTGCGGAACGCCACTCAATTCGAAATCGTCGGTGAACAATGACTGGCCGTTGAGCAACACAGTATGTCGCAGTTTCAAGTCCTTGACAAACGATTCCACGGCTTCCTTGCTCTCGTCCCAGGCGTTGATGGAAAGGACAACCAGTCCATCATCTTTGTACCTGTCTGCCAGACGGGTCAGGTGCGGAGACTCCGCACGACAAGGCGGTCACGTCGAGCCGAAGAACGACAGGACCACCGGCCGACCTCGCAACCCGCGGAGCGTGACCTCCTCGCCGTCCATCGACAGAAGTGCGAAATCCGGCGCACGTCGCCCTTTCCACTTCTGTTCCAACTGCCGGCTCATCGCGAACGTACACCCGACGGTGGTCAGCAAGCCGGCCGCGCACAAAGCTGACAAAATTGATCGGTATCGGTTCATCTTCCGCCCTTCAACATGGAAATTCCCGCCCGTCGTCTGGCGTTCAAGAGCGTAACAGAATCCGCGGGAATAGGAAAGTTCGCGTCCCCGGGCGAATCACATCAGCTTGGCCGCGATCATGGTAATGTCGTCGGACTGCGGCGCATCGCGGCAGAATGACGTGATGGCCTTTCGCATCCGACGAAGGACCGCGCCGGGGGCTTCCTCTGCACACTCCAATAGAATGGCCTCCATGCGCGATTCGCCAAACTGGTTCCCCTGCATATCCATTGCTTCGATAACGCCGTCCGTGTACACGAAGATCAAGCACGGGGCCTGATCAAACTCGAATTCCGTCGCCGTGTAATGCACGCCGGGCGCAATGCCCAGGGGATATTCCGGCTCCGACTGTTGCGGGATCGCTCGGACGTTGCCTCCACTGACGATGTGCGGCAAATGATGCCCCGCGGACACGTAGATGAGCCGACGCGCCCGCGGATCGATGATGCCCGCCAAACACGTCACAAACTTGGATACGTCCGTATTGGAATACATCAACTCGTTCCATCGGCCCACCACCACGCCCAAGTCCTCGCACGTCGGCAAGGTCATTCGCACCGCCGCCTGCAAATTGGACATCAAGAGCGAGGCAGCCACGCCCTTGCCCGAAACGTCGGCAATCAGAAACGCGATTCGCCCATCCGGTCGATGAATGATGTCGTAGTAGTCGCCGCTGACGGTTCGACCCGGCTCATTGATGGCGGCCAGGTTAATCCCATTCGATTCGGGCAATTCTCGTGGAAAAAGCTGCTGCTGAATCTCTCGCGCCACGGCGAGTTCAGCCTCCATGGCCAATCGCTCCTTTTGTGATTCCAGGAGTCGGGCGTTGATCAAACCGATGGCCACCTGCCGAGCGATGCCCGCGAAAAAATCAACGTCTTCCTTGGAATAAGTCGTCCCACGAGAGACCTGATCCCCGTAGATCACGCCTAGGATTTCCTCCTCCGACTTCATCGGCACGCACATGGCCGATCGTATTCCGTGCTGAACCATGCTCACCGTGGGGTCGATCGGGCCTCCGCTGTCGGCGATGATGGCCCGTTCACCGTGATCCAGCGCCCGGCCCAGGATCGTTCGGCTGATGGTGAGTTCACCGCTCGTTCCCCGCAGATTGCGTACGACGGGCCAATCGATCCCCCGACTGCCTTGCTTGCGGACCCCGATGCACCCGCGCTCGAAACGAAGCGTTTCAAAACAAATGTCCAAGGCGTCTTCAAGCAGAACATGCTGGTCGCGAAGAGACGTCAGACGCTCGCTGAGGTCGTACAACATCTGCAATCGCCGCTCGGTAAGCACCAACGATTCACTTCGCGACGTGTAATGGGTCGTGTCCTCCCGGCCTCTTCCGTCCTCAACGACCACCGTGCTGGGACGCTGCAACGTGTCACCGTGAAACTGCGCTTCCACCGAACCGATCAGTATCACGTCCTGATGATTCAGTTTCGCGCTTTGAACAGCCTGGTTATTGACCAGCGTCCCGTTCTTGCTGCCCAAGTCCTCGATGTAGAAAAGTCCGTTCTCGCAATGAAGTCGAACGTGACGACGAGACGCACTGGAGTCGTCCAGAACCAGGTCGCAACTGGGGTCGCGGCCAACAAGATATGATCCGGCTCCCAACTCAAATGTTTGAGTTCTGCCGTCGGTTAATGTGACGATTAATTGTGCCATCGATCTCGGAACCAAGAACGCCTAACAATTTCAGAGCCGCGACTGTCAGGGAGCGGTCTTCCGATCTATTCGGAGGGCCGTTCGACCACTTTGTCAGACTCTCTAATCCAAACGCCGGAAAGACCGCTCGGTGGCCATGTCAGGTGTTCACCCTGTTCGAGAGCGTTTTACTGTCGCAAGCGCACACCAATCGACCGCAACCCGGACAGCCGGATCCGAATTTCTCGGTCGCCGCATCGGTCAGATCCACGCCTTCCACGTTTGCCAAGGTCACCAACCAGGCTAACACATCCGCGAATTCGCCCGATTTTTCCTCGTGCGTACCCTCGGCGATGGCTTGGGCCAGTTCACCCACCTCCTCAACAAACCATAGAAACGTCCCCGCCGATCCCCGGGCGCGGTCCTTCGCGGAATACATCGTTTCAATCAATTGCTGAAAATCACGGATTTCCAACGCCCATCCTCGCCAATGACCACCCGCCTCGCCGACCAATGTCAATGAACCAGTATACCGAACTGTTGCGAAGGCTGCACGCATCGCCCATTCCCTAATGGCCGTCCACGATTGTCGAACGCCAACGGCGCCGAAACGGGCATCATCAAGTGTATCAAATTGTCGAGCCATGGATTTTCCTGGATCGAAGCGCAGACGTGATTTTCGCCGGTCGGTACAATCAACGGCACACTCGGGCGCCGACAACGCTGATCTGACATGATGAACGGCTGGCGAGGGTCCGCCGGTTCGAAATTCTGGGCATCAGAAAAAGGAGCTAGTTTCATATGGCAGTCAAACCAATCCCCGATGGATTCCACACCGTCACCCCACACCTGGTAATCAAGGACGCAGCAGCCGCGATCGACTTCTACAAGAAAGCGTTCGGCGCCGAGGAAATCGCCAGGATGCCAGGCCCCGGTGGACAGGGCGTCATGCACGCCGAAATCAAAATCGGCGACTCCATGATCATGATGTGCGACGAGTTTCCCGGCATGGACAATCCCAAGTCACCGAAATCGCTCAACGGAACCACCATCACATTGATGTTATACGTCAAAGACGTAGACAGTGCGTTTCAACGCGCCGTCGGTGCGGGCGCCACCGTGAGCATGCCCGTGACTGACATGTTCTGGGGAGACCGTTACGGAAAGGTCAGCGATCCGTTCGGCCACGAGTGGGCCATCGCCACCCACAAAGAAGACCTGACACTCGAGGAAATCGGCAAGCGGGCAGCCGAATTTTTCAGTCACGGCGCCGGTTGTTAAACCTGATGCAGTTAATCATGCTGCTTGCATCTTGACAGAGGGAGCGGTCTCCTGATCTGTTCGTACAATTTCAGATCCGCGACCAAGTCTTTTACGAGCCGCGAGCGCAAAGCGAGCGGTCTAACAATTTCAGAGCCGCGTCGGGTGGCCCACCTCCTTGGGAGGTGGGGGACCCGATGACCATAGCGTGTGCCCAAATGTCGCGCGCCTTGTAAACGGCCGGGTGGCCCACCTCCTTTGGAGGTGGGGGACCCGAGATGACAATTGGGTTGGGCGCTTTAGCTCGCACAACATGGAAAAGACGATGATCCGACGCGGTAGGTTACTGAATAGCGTTGTATTCGTCGGGCGTGTTGATGTTTCGAATGACCGCCGGCGATCGGCACGACACCGTTTCGATCATGTCGCTGTGACGTTCCAACAAACCTTGCAGCCCCCGGTCGCAGGCGATGGAATGAACGAACGTCGACAGGCACTTCGGAAAGATCATCGGGTGTCCGCGCCGGCCCAGGTGTGACGCGACGATGATACGGTTGGGATCGCGGCGAAATGTGGCCAGGCAAGCTTCAAAATCGTCGGGGCTGATGCCGGGCTGGTCGGCGGGCAATATCAAAAAACCGTCGGCGGCTCGCAGCGAGACATGTTCGCCCCACGACAGCAGGCCAAGCCGAACCGAGTCGATCATCTCCGTGGCTGCGTCGTTATTGAAACAGATGATAAGGTCGCGTCGATTGGACAGATCGAGCGACCGGGCAATCTGATCATGGGTCACCACGACGATCCCATTGATGCTCGTCGTCGCCAAGCCATCCAATACAGCCGACAACATGGGCTTGGCGTTGAATTCGAGCAGTTGTTTCGATCGACCCATCCGTCGCGACCGACCCGCGGCCGGCACGATGCCATACACACGTGGCGCTGATTCGCGTGGGTCAGGGTTGGTTGACGGCATGTAACGACGCATTGATTTGATTGACCCGGCCCATGTCCAGAACGCCGGACAGGAGATGGCGCAAGGTATGATAAACGAGCATGTTCACGCGGTGCGCGCCGATCCCGTCCGACAAGTTCGTAACTGAATGGACGCGGTGCTCGACGCGGGTCAGCGTGACCTCGACCACGCCATCTGCGAAGACATACACACCCTGTCGATGCGCCAGGCGATATTCCCGCCCCAGAATCCGGCCTCGGATCCACGGGTCATCGCCATCATACCCTACAATAAATCCGTCGCGCGGCGCGGCCCGTTCCCAGGATTCCACCGAACCGAAAAAGCTGGGCTTTTTTATGTATGGCCCACCGTATTCAGGGCAAAACGTGTCGCAATTCCCGCATTCATTGCAAAAATCGGCGTAACACGCGATTTGCATGTTCTCCTTGATTTCAAATGTTCTAGCCTCGGCATATCCATGTTGGCCCGATGGTTCTATCAGCAGATCCCTACATTCCAGCGATATAACCGGTGTGGGGTACGTGAAATTGGCGCCGTTCGGACAAACCGGAATGCATTTATCGCAGGTGATGCAATCGAACGTATTCAATGTAGATTCAATTCGTTTCGGAATTCGAATATTTTGTTCCGCCCGATAACGTGGGTCCTCGCGAACCTGCCGAGCAACAATCGACGTATTTTCCAGCCCGATTTGCTGCACGTCATTTTCATTGGTGTCGATTTTTGACGTTCGCGACGCGGCGAAACGCTTGAAAATGAACTCCGTCCACGATTTGGCCGCCACGTTTTCCATGGCCGCGGTTAAACGTGCCAGATAGGACGAAATTCGCCCGTAGCCGCCCGGTCGAAGCCAATCGGTGCTGACGGTGATGGGGACAAAACCGCAAGCGACAGCGTCAGCGAAATTTTTGGCATCGACACCGGCGCTGAACGAAATTGGCACTTCCGCGCCGACGGCGCGACGAAATTCGTCCGTCAACGCCATGGTTATGACGTGAAGCGGCTGGCCTGACAAATACATGATTTCGTTATCGGACGTGAAGAATTCTCGGTGGTTGGTGACCTCCAAAGTGTTGCTGAATTTGAACCCGACATGCCTGCTGTGCCGCCGGCTGAATCGAGTCAGGCGGTCGCATAGCTGAATCGATTCATCCATCGGCATGACGGCGTCGTAGGCTTTGGGGTTCACGCGAATGGAATGATATCCCAAGACGTCATGCAGCAGGTGTTCGAGACGTTCTTTTCCAAGCGTCGGCGGGTTCATCTTCACTATGACATGGACGTCGTGTTCGGCGATCAGAAATTCGCAGATGCGCTCGATTTCGTCGGCGGGGCATCCGTGAAAGGTGGACAGGGTAATGCTGTCGGAAATGTTCGTGGTGTAGTCCATGTCCCGCGCGGATGCGAACGCACGGGGAATTTCGCTTCGCAGCTTGTCCACCAGACGGGCGGCGTCTTTCATTCCGTGGATGAATCTGCGGACCTTGTCGCCCTTGATGCCGGCGAAATCGTAGCCCACGCTCATGTCATAGATCACGTCGCCGGCGAGGCCGGCCGTCGCGTGGGACGCGTATTCGGGGTGCGATCGAAACATTTTGATCAACATGGATCCGGCGACGTATTCACGCAGCGAATCATCGATAGCAAGCTCCTGTGACCATTCGACGTTGTATCCCACGTTGGTCATGTCGATGCAGGGGCGGGGAATGACCAGTTGGTCATTGACCTGAACGGTTTTCAGTTCCAGGATACGGGCGCCGCCCACGTAGCTGAGCAGCAGATTTTGGGCCATCTGGGTGTGCGGTCCGGCTGCGGGACCGAGCGGATTGCCCGCCGGCTGGTCGTGAAAGGTCACGGAAAGATCGGGGGCTGATGGATCGCGGGCGTGCCAGTTTCGTCGGGGCAGGTCAAAAACCGTTCCCTGGATGGCCGGTTCACGGTACAGACGAGTCACCAGATCAGCGAAAGGTGCGGGGATGAGTTCCGCCATGGGTTATGGCCTCTTGAATTCTATGACGGGACTTTCGCTCCGCAACGCAGCGGGTCAGACTCGCGGGATTGTTTTTTCATCGTTTTTTGGCTGCGTTGGCGATACGATATAGTGTTTTCGACGAATCGTAAATCGGGCGTTTAATGAGCATCAAGCCAAAAACCACGAACGCATCCACGACCGCGGCCACGGTTTCATTCACGCTGAACGGTCAATCGACGCTGGTCACGCCCGCGGCCGGTCAGTCTTTGCTGGACGTCTTGCGTGATGACCTGGATGTCATTTCTCCCAAGAACGGATGTCAACCGCAGGCCCAATGCGGATGCTGCACGGTTCTGGTGGATGGCAAGGCGCGGCTGGCGTGCGTCATGACGCCGCAACAGGCGGCGGACAAGCGCGTGGTCACGCTGGAGGGATTGCCGGTCGAAACTCGATCGGACATCGCGGAATGTTTTGTCCGGGCGGGGGGCGTGCAGTGCGGATTTTGCATTCCGGGCATCGCGATGCGTGCCCACGCCCTGCTCGACCGCCATCCGAACCCCACGCGAAATGAAATCGCGCACGACCTTCGCGCCCATCTGTGCCGTTGCACCGGTTATACGAAAATCCTCGACGCGATTGAATTGTTGGCCAAGGTTCGCCGCGGCGAGGCCATGCCAAAACCGCAGATCAGCGGCCAAGTGGGCACGCGGCTGGATCGATATCGTGGACAGGAATTCGTCCTGGGTGATTTTGCCTACGTGGATGACATCAAAATAGAAGGCGGGTGTTACGCGGCGATGCGGTTCAGCGATCATCCGCGGGCCACGGTGCGGCGCATCGATTCGACGTCGGCGTTGAATCTGCCCGGCGTGGAGCGCGTGATCACCGCGGCGGACGTGCCCGGCCAGCGATACGTCGGGCTGATCAAGTCTGATTGGCCGGTGTTGGTGGCGATCGGCGAGGAGACGCGTTGCGTCGGCGATATCATCGCCATCACTGTCGCGGTCACACAGCGAATCGCCCGCGAGGCGGCTGCTCGAATCAGCGTTGACTACGACGTTCTGACGCCGATCACGACACCTGAAGACGGGCTGAAATCCGGCGCTGCCAAGATTCACCCCGGCGGGAATCTATTGTCCCGATCCGCCATCGCGCGCGGTGACGTCGAATCCGCGTTGGCGGCATCCGCCCACGTGGTGGAAGACACCTATTCGACCCAGATGATCGAGCACATGTTTCTGGAGCCGGAATCGTGCATCGCCTTGCCCATCGAGCGAACCAACGGCCACGACGATGGCCATGATAGCAATGGCAGCATGCGGCTTCGCGTGTTGAGTCAAGGCCAGGGTGTGTTCGACGATCAGCGACAGATCGCATCGGTTCTGGGTTGGGAACGTGACCGCGTGCATGTCGAGTTGGTGTCCAATGGCGGCGCTTTCGGCGGCAAGGAGGACATGAGCATTCAGGGGCAGGTGGCGTTGGCGGCGGCCCTTTGCAACCGGCCCGTCAAGAGTACGTTGACCCGCGAGGAGAGTTTTCGACTGCATCCCAAACGTCATCCGGTGACGATCGCTATCAAGGTGGGCTGCGATGATCGGGGTTGTATTTCCGCGGTTCGGGCCCGGATCATCGGGGACAAGGGCGCCTACGCATCGGTGGGGGCCAAGGTGCTGGAACGGGCTGCGGGTCACGCGTGCGGGCCATACCGCGTTCCCAATGTCGATGTCGAATCGCTGGCTGTCTACACGAACAATCCGCCTTGTGGGGCCATGCGCGGTTTCGGCGCGAATCAAGCCGCGTTTGCCATTGAAGGATGTTTGGACAAGCTAGCGAAGAAGGTGGGGATTGACGGGTGGGAGATTCGCTGGCGAAACGTGCTTGAGCAGGGTGATGCATTTTGCACGGGTCAGCGCCTGACCAAACCGTTTGGCCTCAAGAAGACGCTGGAGGCGGTCAAGGATGTTTATCGCGGTGCGAAGTATGCGGGCATTGCCTGTGGAATCAAGAACGTGGGCATCGGAAACGGGATGCCGGACATTGGAAAGGCCCTGTTGAAGGTTGAATCCGCCGGCCGCGTGACCATTCGCACCGGGTTTACGGAAATGGGGCAGGGTTATTTTACGGTTTGCATTCAGGCTGCGTGCGAAGAGACCGGATTGCCGCCCGACGTGTTCGAACCGCTGACCGATACGTTGGCCGACGTGGATTGCGGACAGACGACTGCCAGCCGGGCGACGGTGCTGGGCGGGCTGGCGATTCAGGAGGCAGCCCGTGCGCTGAAGCAGGACCTTGATGCGGGGCGGTCGTTGGTTGATCTGGTGGGGCGGGAATATCGCGGGGAGTATGCTTGCACGTACACCAGCAAGCCGGGCGCGGACGTCCCAGACCCGAAGACCCACCTGACCTATGGATTTGCCACGCAGGTGGTCATCCTGGACGACGATGGTCGGGTCAGCAAGGTGGTGGCGGCGCACGACGTCGGACGGGTCATCAATCCGACGCTGCTGGAAGGGCAAATGGAAGGGTCCATCCACATGGGGTTGGGGTACGCGCTGACGGAGGACTTCGTCGTGGAGGGTGGCCTGGTACAAAGCAAGGACATCAAGTCGCTGGGGGTGTTGCGAGCGCATCACATGCCGGAAATCGAATTGATATTTGTGGAGGAACCGGATCCAGAGACAGCCTACGGGGCGCGGGGGGTCGGTGAAATCGGCCTGGTGCCGACTGCGCCCGCGGTGGCGGGGGCGTTGGCGTCGTTCGACGGCATCCATCGCACGCGACTGCCAATGAAAGATTCGCCGGCGGCCCAAGCCATATTGAATCCGCGATGGAAGCCGTCCAACGGGCGGCAGACGAGTTATTGAACTTTGAATGGTTAATTGAACGATGATGGTCGTTTCCGCGAAGGCGTGGAGTTGCAAGAAGATTTCCTGGACCCCGGCTTTCGCCGGGGTGACGCATGCGGGCGGAACGCATTATCTAGATTCCGGCGTTGGCCGGGGTGACGCATGCGGGCGGAACGCATTATCTAGATTCCGGCGTTGGCCGGGGTGACGCGTTGGGGGGGGTGACGGTTCATGAGTGAACTTCGATCGGTCATCGAGGAAGTTGCGCGGTTGTCCCAGGACGGTCAGCCGGCGGCTTTGTGCACCATCGTCAAGACCAAGGGATCGACGCCGCAATCGTCCGGGGCGACGATGTTGTTGCGCGGCGATTTCAGCACGATGGGCACGTTGGGAGGCGGCTGCGTTGAAGCGGAGGTCCGCAAGCGGGCGTTTGAGATGTTGCAGCGAGGCGAGTCAGCCGTTCTGGATTTCGTGCTGGATCATGATTATGGATGGGACGATGGGTTGATTTGCGGCGGGCGCATGGACGTGGCCGTTATGACGGTCGATCCGGCGCGTGATGGGACGGCGTTTCGCCGGGCGCTATCAGAAGCGAATTCCCGTCAACCGACGCACGTATCACTTCTCGTTCGCGAAAATGGCGAGCTGGTCGAATACCGCGTGCACGTGGAAGTTCCGCCCAAGCTGCTCATCGTGGGGGCTGGGCACGTCGGGCACGCCCTCGCCCGGTTGGCGGCGGATTTGGAATTTGACATCAAGGTGTTCGACGACCGAGCCGACTACGCCACGTCCGATCGGTTTGGCAGCCACGTCGAGTTGATCGTCGATGACATCGCCGCGGCGTTGCAACGCTTTCCGATCGATTCCAGTTGTTATGTTGTGATTGTGACGCGCGGGCATCAACACGATCAGCAGGCTTTGCAAGCGGTCGTGCGGGGGAATGCGGGTTACATCGGTCTGATCGGTAGTCGGCGCAAAGCCAAGCTGATCTATAGCGATCTTCGCGAAGGCGGCGTATCGGAGGAGCAGCTCGCCCGCGTGCGCACGCCGATCGGATTGCCCATCGGGGCGTTGTTGGTACCGGAGATCGCGGTCAGTATCGCGGCGGAGTTGATCCAGGTGCGGCGGGCGGTCACGCCCCGGCGCGTCGAGGGGCCAATCGCCGTGGGCGGATGAACGTCATCGTCACGTCAAGAATCGTGGAATCCTTGTTGAAGCGTGTTTCACGCCGCGACGGTGAATCGGCGGACGCATAGGCCGGTGGTAGACGCGCGAGTTCCGATCGCGCCCGATAATCCAGCCACAGAGGTCACAGAGAAACCCGACAGAATCGCCCTGACCTCCTGGGTCAGTTCAACGTCGCTCAAACACCCGAACCTCCTGTGTACGTTAGGCACGTTTCCTTGCAAACCGACCCGTAACTTCAACACCAGATGAGCTTTAGCGTTCGCATTTGCCCGATGGCGCTAGGTTGGGTCCCCTTCACCGCCGGAATTTACCCCAAGGTGTGCGCCTCTCTGTGGCCTCTGTGGCCCTGCTCCGCACGTTTGGCGATGGCGTCCGTTGTCGACGTCCGTAGATGTCGGAAAACAGCGGCTAATCCGTGATGCCGCGGATCAGACGCCAATAAAGCAGACGACTGAGAACAGCCGACCGATACTCGGCGGTGGAACGAATGTCGGAGATGGGAGCGATGTCCCGCCGGATCACGTCGAGCACGTCGCGTGGCGAATTGAATGATTGCGCATCCTGCATCGCTTGTTCAAACAGGTGACATCGGCAGACGTAGGGCGCGACACTGTTGGCCACCACGCGCCATCCTTTTGCGTCATGAACCACAGCCGCCCCAACCTTGGTGATGGTCTGGGCCGATCTTGCCCCCACTTTGTGAAACCACTGCAACGGCCTGGGGCGCCGAGGGATTCGAATGGCGGTGATGAGTTGATTCGGTTTGCGAACGGTCTGCTTGTAGCCGGTGTAGTATTGATGGACGGGCACTTCGGTGGGGCCATCGATCGATTGCAAGACGACGAGGGCGTCGTAGGCCATCAGAACGGGGACACCGTCCGCGGCGGGCGAGGCGTTGCCGATATTACCCGCCCACGTGCCACGCGTTTGAATCTGGATGGCACCGACTTGTTTAGCCGCCTGAATCAACAGCGGAAACTCGTTGGCGATGGGTTGGAAGGCGATTATGTCCCAATAGGTCGTCAGCGCGCCCAATTCCAGAAAATCGTCACCAAGTTGATACGCCCGCAATTCCCGCACACCCGACAGGTCCATCAAGACGAGGTCATCCTTGAGCGCATGGTGCCACGAGACCATCAAATCCGTGCCGCCCGCGAACGGCGTCACGCGTCGTCCGTTGGCCATCATCCGCAACGCGGCCTGGAGATTGGCAGGTCGGAGCAGTTCCACGCTAATTCCTCGTCCCATCGACGTTGGAACGTTGCATGATCGCCACGTCGCGATGATTCAATCGCCGGCCGGCCATATTGGAAGAAAGCCCAGCACGTACAACATTATCGAATGGATCAGTCACCGTTCGACGCTCCATCGTGCGCTTGCATCGCCCGTTCGACACCGTCGATGATCCCATCGTACCCGGTGCAGCGGCAGAGATTGCCGGCCATGTAAGTTCGAATGGAATAATGCTGCGCGACGTCCGGATGTTTCAACAGCCAAGCCGCGGCCATGACCACGCCCGGCGTGCACGCTCCGCATTGTGACGCGCCGGTGGCGTTCAACGTTTGGCACAGGTCTTGCGGGATGGATTCAACGGTTCGAATATCCCGACCGGACACCTGAAACGCGGGAACCAGGCAGGAATTGACCGGCAGATCATCCAGAAGCACGGTGCACGCGCCGCACTCGCCTTCGCCGCAGCCTTCCTTGGTCCCCGGATGCTTGCAATCGTAGCGCAGCAGGTCCAGCAACCGTGCGTCGATCCGAACGTTGCGCGTGATCGGTTGGCCGTTCAACTGAAACGTCACGTCAATCCGCTGCATGGGACTGGTGCTCCAGGTGTGCAAACAACAGTTCGGGCGTGACAGGAATGGTCGTCATGTTGGTTTCCAAAGCCTCACAAATCGCGTTGACCACGGCTGGGGCGGGTCCATCCATGGGCAATTCGCCGATTCCCTTGGCTCCGCCCGGACCGAATTTCGACGGGCGCTCTTCGAAATAAACACGGATGGGCGGCAGGTCGCTGCTGGCGGGAATGACATAGTTCGTCATCTGGTTGTTGGCCATGGCCCCCTCGCGGGACACGACTTCCTCGATCAGCGCCCAGCCGATGCCCTGGGCCACACCGCCCTGAATCTGCCCCCGCGCCAGGACGGGATTGATCACCTTGCCGACCTCTTGCAACGCCACGAAATCCGTCACCCTCGTCGCATAGGTGCGAAGATCGACCTCGACGTCCGCGACGTACGCCCCCCAGGAATAGCAAGCGTAGGCATCGCCGCGATAGGCGGTTTCGTCCCAGTGGATATCCGCGGGCGTTTCGTATCGTGCGGTGCCCAGCAGGTCATCACCGGGATGGGTCCGATGCCAGTCTTGAATCGCCACTTGCACGTCGGCCTCTGCTATCGATTCGCCGTTGGACAGTTTGACGACCAATGCCCGGCAAGCCTTGGCAACAAGCGATCCGACGACCATAGCCGTTCGGCTCGCGACCGTCGGGCCGCTGTTTGGAACACGTGATGTATCAGGAGTGGCTACGATGACCTGGTCCGTCGGCAGGGCCAGACTGTCGGCGGCGATCTGCGTCAAAATCGTCACCGTACCCT
Source organism: uncultured Phycisphaeraceae bacterium (assembly GCA_964424105.1). Classification (GTDB taxonomy): domain Bacteria; phylum Planctomycetota; class Phycisphaerae; order UBA1845; family UBA1845; genus CAYRHJ01. The sequence continues at coordinate 35,120 of CAYRHJ010000028.1, forward strand.
GACCCATGTCCGTGTTGGCGGTCAGGATTTCGATCCGCCCGTCCGGCAGACCTCGAACCCACACTTCCGACGCCAATCGCGTTTCACCGCTCCCCGTAAATCCCGCGCCATGATAAAAAGTCGCAAGACCGATTCCCCGCCGCAAATAGGGATGCGATGCGTTATGTCGCCTGTGCTCCATCCGCTTGTCGCGGTACGCACTCAATTCCAATGCCCGATCCAACAGCGCCGGCATATCTACGTGGTCCTTGACGATTTGTCCGGTGGCCGTCGTCGCACCGTCGACCAGCAAATTCCTGCGCCGCAGTTCGACGGGTTCGATATCCAGTTGATGGGCGATGACGTTCATGTGACGTTCCACCGCGAACAGCGTCTGCGGCGCACCGAATCCCCGAAATGCACCATTGGGTGGCGTATTGGTCAATCTGACTTCACCGCGAATCGCGACGTTGTCACACGCATACGGGCCGGCGGCGTGAATGACGCCTCGACTCAGCACGACGGCTGACAACGTCGCGTAGGCGCCACCGTCCAAAATGACTTCGATTTCCATGGCCAACAGTCTGCCGTCACCATCAAGCGCCGTTCGATGGCGAACCCGGCTGGGGTGGCGCTTGGTCGTGCAGGCCATGTCTTCTTGCCGATCGTAGATGATCTTGACCGGCCCGCCGGCTTTTTCCGCCAGCAAGGCGGCGTGAATGGCCAGTATGGACGGATAGTCCTCCTTGCCACCGAAACCCCCACCCACCGGCGTTTGAACGACGCGAAACCGTTCCGCGCTTCGGGCAAACAAATGCGTCAGCGCGTCCAAAACGTAAAAGGGGCACTGCATGCTGCCCATCACGACCATCGCACCGTCTTCCGGATAGGCCAACATCCCCTGGTTTTCAAGATAGACGTGCTCTTGTGAACCCGTCTCGTAGATGCCCGTCACCACGTGCGGAGCCAAGCCCCAGACATTTTCAACATTCCCCTTGTTGATCGAAATGCGTTTGAAAACATTGTCCGCGCCGAATTGAACAGCCTCCGGTAACGGAACCGACCACGCATCGCTGACCGCGGGCAACGGTTCCACGTCGACGTGAATCGCCCGAACCGCACGACGCAATGCCGACGGCGATCGATGGGCAATCAGCAAGATCGGCTCGTGTGGGTGCCTGATTTCCGAATCCACCAGCGCGGGCTGGTCGGTCTCGATCAATTTCACCTCGTTGGGGCCCGGTATGTCCCGATGATCGACGATGACGAATTCCTTCCAGGCGATGGATTCGTCAAACCGGATGGCCTTGATGCGGCCACGGGGAACTCGGCTCCGCACCGTCGCGCCGTGATAGACCCCGTCAATGGCGACGTCGTCCACGTACGCCGTCCGGCCTTGAAGCTTGTCAAGCCCGTCGATGCGCTGAATGTCGTCGCCGATGGCCACCGGGGGCTTGCTCCATTCGACAGTGATCGTTTGCCAGGGGCGCGTCGATCGCGACCACGATAAAAAATTCGATGTCCGACAGGCGGCCCGGTTCATTACCGAGGCTGCGTGCTTTCTAGTTCCATGATATATTGCGGGTCAGGACTCGCAAGAAAACTTCCGCGGGACAGGTGAATGAACAAATCGGATTTGAAACATCGGATTGATGCGGCGGCTGGACGCGTGCCCGCCGACCTGGTCCTGCGGAACGGCAGAATCATCAACGTGTATTCCTGCGACATTCACGAGGGCGACGTAGCCATCGTCGGAAATCGAATCGTCGGGATCGGGTCCTACGAGGGCCTCGAAACCATCGATCTGGACGGTCGATTCGTCAGTCCGGGCTTCATCGACGGTCACGTTCACATCGAATCATCGATGTTGAATGTTCCTGAATACGCCCGGACGGTGGCCGTTCGGGGAACGGTTTGCGTCATCGCCGATCCCCACGAGATCGCCAACGTCATGGGCGCGGAAGGAATCCGCTACATGCTGGCGTCAGCCAAGCGCTGCCCCATCCACGTGTACATGATGGCGAGTTCCTGTGTTCCCGCGTCCCAGTTTGAAAGTTCCGGCGCGGAGCTGTCCGCCCTCGACCTGCAATCGCTGCTGGGCAACAAGTGGGTCATCGGGCTGGCGGAGATGATGAACTACCCCGGCGTCATCGCCGCGAACGAGGATTGTCTGCAAAAAATACGCGTGGCCGGTCAGCGACCCATCGATGGCCACGCGCCCGGCGTCACCGGTCGAGATTTGTGCGCCTATGCGACGGCTGGTATTGAAAGCGATCACGAATGCACCACGCTCGACGAAGCCAAGGAAAAACTGCGGCAAGGCTTCTACATCATGATTCGCCAGGGCAGCGCCGCCCGAAACCTCGACGCCCTGCTGCCGTTGGTCCGCCCGGACACCCTGGATCGATTCATCTTCGTCACGGACGACAAGGACATCGGCGATTTGAAAACCGAAGGCCACATGGATCACATGATCCGTCGGGCCATCGAGTTCGGCATCAAGCCGGTTCACGCCATCAAGATGGCGTCGCTCAACACAGCCCGTTATTTCGGTCTCAAGCGGCTGGGCGGCATCGCCCCGGGTCGGTTCGCGTCCTTCGCGATCCTGAACGATCTCGAAAAATGCACCGTTTCCAGCGTCTATCATCTTGGCAAACGGGTGGCCCACGAAGGACAGATGACGCTTCCTGCGGCCAGCAAAGACCAGCCGCAGATCATTCGCAGTTCCATCAACGTGCAATGGATCGAACCGGAGCATTTCGCCGTGCCCGTGAATTCGGGCGAGCCCCGTTCGGTGCACGTGATCGAAGTTCGCGAAGCCCGAATCGACACCGAGCGATCGACGGAACGTCTGCCCGTCGTCGACGGCTGCCTGCATGCCGACCCAAGTCGCGACGTGTGCAAAATTGCCGTGATCGAACGGCATCAAGCCAGCGGGCGAATCGCCGTGGGCTTCGTTCGTGGGTTCGGTTTTTCATCGGGAGCTATCGCCTCCACCGTCAGCCATGATGCCCACAACCTTGTCGTCGCCGGCACGAACGATCGCGACATGTACGAAGCCGCCATCCATCTGGTCAAAATTCGCGGCGGGCAGTGCGCCGTCGATCAGGGGAGGGTGATGGCATCGGTTCCGCTTCCCATCGCCGGGCTGATGACCGACGTGGATGCCGACACGCTGGATGCTCAGCTTTCCCGGCTCCACGAAGCGACCGCCACATTGAACGGCAAACTCCGCCGACCGTTCATGGCCTTGTCATTCCTGTGTTTGTCGGTGATCGGCAAACTGAAGATCACGGATCGTGGCCTGGTCGACGCGGACAAATTCGAGCTGATCGACCTGATGTGTGAATCGACGTAGCCCGAGAGTTGTACAATCTGCCCGTGGAATGGAATTGGGTTTGGAATGGACCGACGCTGAACGGACATTCAAGGACCTGGGGACAGTGATGAACGAGCTTTCACCACCGCGCGAAACTGATCCGCGAGCGTCGAACCATCTCGACGCCCTCTCCGCGGGCGTTCCGCCGTCCGCGGCGCCGGTCACCGCTGCCGAACGCATCAACAGCATCGATGTGCTCCGCGGGGTCGCATTGTCGGGCGTTCTGCTGATGAACATGCAGGCCTTCGCCATGCCCTTCTGCGCCTACATGAACCCCAAATCGTATCGCAACGATGACCCGCTCAACTTTCCCTTGTGGTGCATCAATCACGTGCTCGCCGACGGAAAATTCATCACCATCTTTTCCATGCTGTTCGGTGCGGGCATCGTCTTGATGACCTCGCGGGCGAAAGCACGAACGGGTCGATCGTTGTCCGTGCACTATCGGCGAATGTTCTGGATGGCCATCTTCGGCTGCATGCATGGGATATTCATCTGGCACGGCGACATCGTGTTGACCTACGCAGTCTGCGGATTGTTCGCCTACTGGTTTCGCAACCGATCGCCGCGGCTCCTCATCATTGTCAGCTTGGCATTGATGGGTGTGACAGCGCTGTTGATGGCCAACTTCGACAAAATGATGGATGGCATGTCGCCGGATGAGCTTCAAAAAATGTCCGACATGTGGTCTCCCTCGGCTGAAAAGATCGCCCTATACGAAGCCACCTACCGGGGCGGTTATCTGACCCATCTGTCGAAACGATTCGACGAGTGGCAGGAGATGATGGGCTTCCTGATGATTTTCGGCGGGCGAGTGCTGGGCGTCATGTTGCTCGGCATGGCCCTGTTCAAGAGCGACGTCTTGTCGGCAGCAAGGTCGAACAAGTTCTACGCGACGTTGATGGTCATCGGGTTCGGCGCGGGGCTGCCCCTCGCAGCCTACGGCATCTACAACCAGGATGTTCATGGATGGACGATGGAGCACAGCTTCGGACGCGGTTCGCTTTTCAATTATGCCGGCAGCCTCTTTTCCGCGTTCGGGTGGATCGGCGTGGTCATGTGGATGTGCCGCTCCGACCGCTGGCCGGGGTTGAAAAAAAGATTCGCCGCCGTGGGGCAAATGGCTTTCACCAATTACATCATGCACTCGGTCATCTGCACAACCATCTTCTATGGACACGGATTGGGATATTTTGGTCGGGTGGGCCGTGTGGGACAGCTTTTGCTCGTACTGGCCATCGTCATGGTGCAGTTGTGGTATTCGCCGATTTGGCTGAAACTATTTCGATTCGGTCCGTTGGAATGGGCCTGGCGAAGTCTAACGTATTGGAAACGACAGCCGTTTCATTGCCCGCGACCCGCGTGAAGCTGAACGAATCGGCCCTGATCAACGAAAGGAGCGTCAACGATGCCTGAAGGCTGTAATCCTGAGCCGTCCAGCGCGCTGGGCGAACAGCACAAGAAATTCGAATCGTTCGTCGGAACGTTCAAAGCCAACGTCAAAATGTGGATGGGTTCGGGCGTGATATTCTGATTGGGCTGCCGCCGTGGTCGATTGATCTGGCCGCTACGGTAATCGCCATGCGAATTCGCGCCGGCACTGTCATCACGCGGAGATTGGCCGATGAAACGCAACGACCCGGCAGGGCTGTTGCGGGGATAGGGGGAACCTCCCCATATGAACCGTGCGACGGGTCGTCATCGCATCCGACCGCCCGGCGCACCTGCGCGAGGGGAGACTCGAACTCCCACGGGTTTCCCCACAGGAACCTAAATCCTGCGCGTCTGCCAATTCCGCCACTCGCGCGAATGATCGGCAGCCTACGACAAAGACCCCATCCGCGAAAGGCCCCCGGCGGCGCAGTCAAGGTCTTTCAGTTTTGGGCATTTCGCCATGGTATTGCGAGCAGGATCGTGCCGATCGTCACTCCGGCGCAAGCCGGAGTCCAGGCAGCGTTCTTCTGGATTCCGGCGTTCGCCGGAATGACGGATGCGGGGCGTACGCAGTCGTCGAGACGTTGCAGGCCCCATACGCCGTCGTCGAGACGTTGCAGGCCCCGGCGGGGCCATCGAGAATAGCCCGGCGATTTATCGCCGGGGTGGCGTTCGTTCAGTGAGGTGAACGAGTCCCGTAGGAACGACTGACCCACGGCAGGAGTTTCAGCCGTCCCTCCGGGACTTCTCTTCGGCGGATCGATGGGGTTCCCGGCGATGAATCGCCGGGCTACTTTCGCACCGTCCCGCCGGGACGCGGAACGTACGTACCACCAGCCGCCGATTGTGTCACGCACCCTCAGTGAAACACCGCCCAGCTCGGCGATTGACACAAGCATTCGCCTCTCAACTGCGAGCATCCTGTCGATGCGTCACCATTACGGGCAGGGCGACGGCCCGCCATAGGTCGCACCCTGTAGCGCGTTCAAGATGACGAAAAGATCGGGCAAACTGATCGTTCCGTTGGGATCGAACGGATCCAGATCAGCCTGATAGAAACTGCACGTCGAAAAATTGTCGACCAGTGTGTTCAACACACAGAACAGGTCGGGCAGACTGACCGTGGTGTTCTCGTCGGAATCAGCGTGGACGCTCGTCGTAATCGAGACGGCGGAGCTTAATGCCGGCGTACCCGGACTGCCGAAATCCGACTGGACCAGGTACGTCTGGTCCGGCACAACTTCAAAACCGGTCGCGTACACCGTGCCGCCCCATTCCCCGGACGTCAGAAACGCCGCACAATTGGGGTCCATTTGCAGTTTCGCTATGTTGCGCGCACCGGGCGCGCCCAGATACTTCGCCGTCGATCCCGGACAATCGGGTGTCACGAGGATGGCGAACGGTTCGGGGCTTGGCGTCGGCGTGATGGCCAAATACCGCGGCCCCTCCCCATCCGCCGAGGGTGCGGGTGGTACGATTTTCAGCACCTGACCACTGCTTCCAATGGGAGCAAGATCATCTGAAACCAGGACGTAGACCTCGCCGTCCTCGTCTTCGCCGATCCCTTTCAGGTAATGCCCGATGAACGCCGTCCCACCGGGGGATACGGAAAACTCCCGCCGGACGAAAGCATCGGGCCCCGTTGTTTCGAAATAATACAATCGACCCGTAGGTCCGAAATCAGCGCTGAAATCTCCGAAAACGTAGCGACTGTTAAGATCAGGATATTCGGTTCCGCGATAGACGAATCCGCCGATCACCGAAATACCGCCCGTGGCGTGGTCGTAGTCCATCACGGGATCCAGCAAGGGTTCGCCCAGCAAGCCCGTGCTCGCACAGACCGCCGGCGGCGTACCGGGATCGAAGGGATCGAAGCATTGGAATCCCTCGCGAATGGCCCAGCCATAATTGCCACCGTTCACGACGATGCTGACTTCCTCGAAAAGCGCTTGCCCGACGTCGGCGACGTACAACGCCCCCGACCCTCCCACACCATCATCGAAGGTGAATCGATAGGGATTGCGGAAACCATAGGCATAGACTTCCGGCAGGCCGTCGATGCCGTCGGCAAACGGGTTGTCCAGCGGGATGGCGTAGGGTGATCCCGTATCCACGTCGATGCGCAACATCGACCCCAACGCCGTCTGCGGATTCAGGCCATTGCCGTCAGGTCCGTGCGGCAACGAGGGAAGATGGAGACCGTCATTGGCCCCACCACCGTCACCCAGCGAAAAATAAAGGAATCCGTCAGGACCGAAATCCACGTGCCCGGCGTTGTGGTTGAATTCAGGCTCGTCGACGCTGAACAAAACCGTTTCCGTCGGGTCTGCGACGTTCGGATCACCGATCGACACCGCAAACTCGGATAGAATCTCCGAATGACATCCGCGTGACGTTCCGAAACACGGCTCGCTCGGGTCGCCCGCTCGCGGCGCGCTGTATCGAACGAAAAATCGACCGTTGGCTGCGTAGTTCGGGTGAAAGGCCAGTCCCAAGACCCCTCGCTCGTCGAATCCCGCACTCAACGCGGGAATCAATCCCGTCAGGTCCAGAAACGGCGTGGCCAACAGTTGCCCGCCGGAATCGATGATGCGGATCGGCCCGGATTGATCGACAATGAACAGTCTTCCTGAATTGTCCCCCGCGTGGGTCAACAGGACCGGCGAAACCAGCGGCGGCACGCCACTGCGAGACGCAGGCCCGACCGCACCAACCGGTTCCAGCGCGACGGGCAACGAAAGAAAATCACAAGTATCGGTATCTTCGTTACACGATTCATTGAAAGCGCATGGGAATCCGCCCGAAAGGCATCCGCTGACCGCATTACAGATTTCCGCGCCATTGCAAAACAGGCCGTCATCCGCGCAGTTCGCATTGTTCGGCGTAAAAACGCAATTCCCGCTGTCACATGTGTCGTCCGTACAGAACACCGCGTCGTCGCAATCGGTGTCGTCCAGGCAATTCACACATTCGTCGCTCACTTCGTTACACGACTGACCGGGGCAGGGGTCCGATCCCGCTTGACATTGGTCCCCGACGCACTGCTCCGCCCCGTTGCAGAATACGCCATCATCGCATTGTGGGTCCCCGCTACAGGTGTTATCCGATCCGATACTGGGGTTTCCCACAAAAAAATCCGTCCCCAGCGTCAGTTCCCCCCCGCCCCCATTCGTCCCGTCATACGCAATCGACAGCCCCTCGCCGGATTGCGGCGCATGATCCCGAACGCCCGACGTCGACCACAACGGTCCGCCGGGCCTGGTCAGGTCGGCGGCTACGTTGTGCCGCTCCTGATTGGGACTGCTGCCGGTCACGCCCCATTGAACGTATTCCACCATCCTGTTGTTAGCACCCAGTGAAGTAAAACATCCTGCGGCACTACAATCGTAAATCGATATGCTATCCGTTGCGTTTTCCAATTCCGTCCCACCAAAAGATGACGGAAAGGTCGGCAGGTAAATGTTGTTCGCGTCGTTGGTACCACTCATACGAAAATGCACGGTCACGATTTGCCCCGGATTCATCGTCATCGCCGGCAAACCGACGTAGACCAGATGGACGCAGAACTGCCATCCGCTGAGACTGACCGGCGATACCCCGATGTTTTTCAGCTCCACTTTTTCAAACCCTTGGTCACTACCCGGCGGGTCATACAAGACCTCGTTGATGACGACCTGACCATGGGCAGTGATGCCCGCCGCAAGAAAAAGGAGAACGCCCAATATCGTGCTTCCGTGTGATTTCATCACTGATCCCCTTCAAGTTAATTTGGGTGAACCACGCAACACGGCGATTTTCCACCGGATAGCCGTTTCCGTATCAATTACGATGATCGAAAGCCGATGTCCTTCTACAACCCATTGTATAGTCTGATGTCGTAACACTCCCCGCGTATTGCATCGGCTTCGATCGTGTCCGCTTGAAAGGTCAGCCACCGCGGATCGAGTAGGGTTGAAAAGTCGGAAGTCGCCGCCCATCCCCCCCAAAATTCCCACGAAACGAAAAATGCCATCAGGAAGGGTCAGCCACGCGAGGGGGTTTCCGGCAGGATCAACCATTCGGAAGGAATCTCAAATGCGTACAACAGGTCTAGAAAATGGGGTTCATCCAACGGCGTCACCTCGTACAAGGAAAGCGGGCCGACCTTTCTCGAAAACACATTCAAATCACTATCCACAGGGAGCGAGGTGTCCGCTTCGCGATCGGAGCGGTCGATGATCACCAGCGCCCCGGCGGTTTCAATCTTGCCGGTCAGGTAAATCGTGTCTTCGCTGATGCAGTTTGCGTAATTCATGCCGGTGACCACCAGGCCTTTCGGCATGGGTTTCAGGAGTAGCCCTTGTTCAAGTCGCTGAAAAAAAGTCATGGCGAATTCGCGATCATCCTTGCAAACCCATTCGGGCGCGAAATCGCGCGCCGCCGCCATGGAATAGGCTTGATCGAATGTGACGCGCGCGTAGGTCATCGGCGCCAACGAAGATGAATCATCTTCACCGAGAAAGGCCCAGACACGCCACAGCGCAATCGTTGAAATGACCACCGAAGCCGCGATGGCCAGACGGCGCGCCCAGACGGCAGCGCTTGTCATCGCGCGCTTGGCTGGCACACTTCCAACCAAGCCGGACTGAATCCGTGTCCAACTCTGGTCCGCGGACGGGGCTTGGTGCACTCTGCCAATGGATTCGTCCAATCGTTCTTGAAGGGCCAACGCCTCCGCGAGAATCGGATTGGACGCAAGCTCCTCCTCGAATGCGCGTTTCGCCGACGCATCAAGCAGATCGTCCAGATATTCATCCAAACGATCGAGGGCGTTCGCCATGTCTCGTTCCCCGTTCATTTCAAGTCCGATCCGTGCTGATGCCGCGACTGCCCCAGCAAACCACGCAGAAATTTCCGCGAGCGATGTACGTGACTCATAGCCGTTCCCGGCGGGATGTCCATGATTTCCGCGATGCGCGAGTAATCCAGGCCTTCGACGATTCGTAGAATGACGCACGCTCGCGCTACGTCACCCAATTGGCTCAAGCCTTCCACCACCACCTCGTCCATCAACTTTCTATGTACGTCGGATGGCGTCGAATTCGGGTGTGAATCAGGATTGGAGGGCGGGCGAAGCAGGGCCAGGCCCACCTCTTCGACGTTGGAAACTGGGCGACGTCGGCGTTCCTTCCTTGCAAGATTCAACGCCACGTACCGGACCATCTTTCCCATCCAGGCGTCGAAACTGGTGCCTCGTCTATAGGTGTCGAATTTGCCCATGGCCACGATCGCCGCCTCTTGAACGACATCTTCCGCCAGCGCCCGCTCGCCAACAATTCCCAGCGCGATGCTCCAGAACAATCGAAATGAACGCTTGAATAGACGCGCGAAATTCTCGGCTGAATCGTCGGATGGATCCCGGCCCTCCTGGCCAGTCGAGCATGAATCGCTGAACACCATGCCGCCATAATACACTTATATGTCTGACAAGGACACGACCATTGCATCACGCGGACGCGCGTGATGGGACGCCTTTCGTCCGCTTAACAATCCGTCAGCGCTCGCCGGGCGATGGTCAATACCAGTATTGGTAATGGCCAATTCCACCGCGAATTCATCCGCAGCGATCGCGAACAAATTTCGGACAGCGGAGGCGATTTCTCGCAGATTCGCGGCCTCTTGGACGAAAATCGCGACTCGTACCGTCTTTTTATGGGTCAAGAGGGTTTTCCGGGCGACAGAAACCGAATAACCTATACATATAGCCGATGACGGTCCTTATATATTAGTATAGGCCGTCGGTGGGTGTACCATGTCGGGCTTGATGGACGAATCAGAATCTGATGGGATCATCGGTATGCGAAAGGAACTGCCATGAAACGTGCACTGGCTTCGATGTTGGTTTTTTCAATGGCTGCGAATGTTTTTGCTCAGGAACGCGAACTCTCGCGTTCGCCGGATTCCAGTCGAGGGGGCTTGACGTTTCGCGCTGCCAGCGACGTGCCCCTGACTGGATTTGATCGCCAGACCGTCGGATCAGCCGAGGTCTACGTCTCCAAAAAGGAGTTATTCAGCGCTAGGGATTTGACATCGGCCGAGGCTCGGGAGCGCGGGGCCAGTTTGCAGCTTGGCGCCGATGCAGCCAGCCGACTCGCATCGTTGTCCGGCGAGGGCAAAGCCAATCGATTGGTCGTCTTCGCCGACGGTGTGCCGAGTTTCGTCGGCGTCATCGACGGACCGATCACCGGCCAATCAGTGGTCCTGTCCGGGCTGTCCACGGATCAAGTCAGTCGGCTCCTGCGGGCGACGGGTCGCCCCGATGTTGCAACGGATTTGCGGCTCGTTCCGGATCAGAGCATCGCTACGGCGGGGAATCTGATTCTTGTTGACGTCTTCGTGCGCCCCGTCCAAAACCTGCGAGGATATCAGGTCGGATTGGTGGTCACGGGTGGCGACAGCGGCAAGCTGGAACTGAAAGACGTCGTGATCGATGAAGGTCGCCAAGCCTACGTGTTTACGGGCATCGAGACGCTTCACGCCGTCGATGTAAAATCCAATCGAATGCTCAACGCGCTGCCGGCTGGAACGGTTCATCTCAAGGACGAATCCTATCTGGCCACTTTCGTCTACCAGGTGTCGGGTGATGCCAAGGGAACCTTTCACGTCAGCGTGAACCAAGCCGGCGAGACGATGTTCCTTGACGAGAACGGAACGCAGGTGCTGATCGACCTGAATGCCGCAACGCAGATCACCGTTCGATGATTCGCTGACTCGATGATTCGCTGACTCGATGATTCGATGACTCGATGATTCGCTGACTCGCTGATTCGATGACGCGCTGATTCGCAGAATCACGGAGTCAACGCCGAACAGCATCCATGCAACCAAGCCGCGCCCGGCACAGCGCGGCTTTTTTCATTACGGCGGTCGCGAAGTATGCCGTTGGTCGCCCACACCACATACGAGCCGCGAGCGCAAGCGCGCGGAATTCGCGTCCATCCGAACGGCACGTCGGTCATCGCACCATGTGATCTACGATGCCTCGCGGGCCAACGGCGGATCGAGGATGGGCAGCTTGTCGAGTTCCTCTTCGATCTTGGTCACTTCCAGTTCTTCAAACAAAACCGATGGCGCGATGATGGATGACGGCGGAGTCGCGCCGCCAAATCCGATCCCAATGTAGTTGTAAACAGCCTGCTCCGTCCCCGCGGCGACGATCCGCTTCAACGAACGAGCATGGATCGGCCCAAACTCCAGCCCCCGCACCAATTCCTCCCGGCCATCATCCACGTAGACCTTGTAGGCATAAACCGGATCGCCCAATCCGTCCTGTCTCCCGCGCTGAGCGCGCATGAAGAACGCGAAAATATCCGATTGACTCGACCCCAATCCCGGCGCTTTGATGGCCGCGACTCGCAGGCCATACTCCAACCCTTCTTCCTTGGCAGCTTCGATCAACTGTTTCTTCAGATCATCGTTGGACACACCTTCGTCGTCTGATATGAACAGGCAACCGATGGCGGCATCGATGCTCCCGCCTCCCGGTGCCCGCCGTCCATGTCCCGACGATCCCGAAAACTTCTTCGTTGGGATTCGAGACATGACCATTTTCTCCAGCGTGCCGTCCTTGACAATATCCACTCGACGCGCCTTCACGCCCTGGTCATCGATTCGGTAATGGCCGAAAAGAATCGTATCACCATGTTTCTTCATCGTGGGGTCGTCATAGACTTGGAAGGATTGCGGCAGAATTCGCTCGCCGACTTTCTTCTCCAGATTATCGGCGCCCTCGAACGTCCGGCGTTGCGTGCCCACGGGGTCCACGTCACCGGCCACGCCCGAGGCCAGCATCTTGCGAAACATCTGCGCCGCCGCCAACCCCTCAAACAACACCGGGCCCGTGTAGGATTCAAGATACGGCGCGCTGGCAGCCTTCGTTAACCGGGCCACCATCTCGTCCGCTTCCTTGAGCAACTCGTCCAGCGGCGGCAGATCCGCCATCGAGTCGCCGGAAAACGTCACGCTGTCGGTCAGTTTCATGCCGTCCTCAGCCTGCGTCTCCGCCGAGATGACCAACAAGGCGCCGGCGTCGGATGATCGCACGCGCGACCCTTCGGAATTCACCACAAAAGCGTTGCCCGCGCCGACAAACAGGCGGGCGCTGGAATCCTGAATGTCGTCATATTTTTTGAACTGAGCGGAAATCTTCTGGAGATGCGCTTCCCAGGTTTCGCGATCAAACACCAACTCGGCGCCCGGCTCGATCACCTCAATAGGTTCGCCGGATGTAAAATCATTGGGCCGATCAACGATGGTCTTGTCCTCCATGTAGGCGCGCTTCTTGGTCAACGTCTCGACGGCCTGCTTGTAATCGTTGTCCGTCGCCCACCAGACCGATTGACGGATGGCTAGATAATCGTCGTCAATGGGAAGCGAAGCACTCCCACCGGAACCACCACCGCCACCGAAGAAAAACCCGCCTCCTTCGCCGCCCGTGAAGTTGGTGTTGTCCAGCTCAAAAGACCCTACGCGAACCTGACTGTAGAACTGCCGAGACCGGCTCCGCTGCGAGTCCGTCAACGCGCCGTAGGAAGCCTGTAATTCGTATGTGATCGCGTCGTCCACCGAGTATTGAATAAAATACGGCTTCTCCAGGTCCTCCATCTGCAATTCCATCGATCGATTCATCTCGTCCACCAACGCCCGCATGATCACGTCGTTGTCAGGAATTATTTCGTCCGCAAAGTTGGCCGGAACGAACCACGCGACCAGAAACATAACCGTCCTGCTGAGTGAAACCGATTGGCCTGCCACGATAGGTGCTCCTTTTTTTCGGGTTGACTTCATCATTCATCCAGCCCTTCTTACATGCCGCGTTGGGCGATGGGCGGATCGAGAATGGGCGGTTTGTCCTGATCGCGCCTGCGTTTTTCGATTTCAATCTGTGACACCAGTATGCTGGGAGAAACCGCGGACACCGGGACCCAGCCGGACTCGGCCCCGCATGTCCCGTTGAACACGGCTGGATCGTCGCCCGTGTAGATGATCTTGGTGAACGAGGTCAACGGCGTCCCGACAATATCCACACCCCGCACCAGCTCGTCAGGCCGACCATCCACGTAAACACGGTACACCACCACCGGCAGCACCTTGAACGATTGCGCCCCAAAACGCTGCGTGCTGGTAAACCCGCCCGTGATGTCTTCGAACAGGTATCCGTATTCCTTACCCTGTGACTTGCACTCTTCCAGAAGCAAGTCCCGCAGCTTGTCAAAACTGACCGTCTTGTCTGACTTGACCGTCAGGTTGCCCTGCCGAGCCACGACCTTTCGACCCGGCTGCCGGCGACCATGACCGTTCGATTTCGGAAAACCCTCGACGGGCGAGCGGGACAGCAGAAACGTCTTCAAAATGCCGTTTTCCACCAGGGCGACGTTTTGCGAAGCCACACCCTCGTCGTCGAATCGGTAAAACCCGCGAAGGTCTTCGCCCTGAAACTCGGCTATCGTGGGGTTGTCGTAAACGCTCAGAAAATCGGGCAAGACTTCCTTGCCGACCTTATTGGTAAACGTCTGTCCTTCTTCGACGTCCTTTTGTCGATGCCCTTCCACGCGATGTCCGAAGATCTCGTGAAAAAACACGCCGCTGGCCCGGTTCAACAAAATCGCCGGACCCGTGTACGGCTCGACCAACGGCGCTTCGCGCAGCGCCTCGACCTTGGCGATCACTTTCTTGAACTCGCGTTCCAAGTCAGACTGCGACGGAAGCTTCGACTCCTGCGACGTGTTGAACAGAAAGCTTTGGCTCAGGTCCATGCCGTCTTCCGCTTTCGTACTCGCGCTCACGATCACGCGCAGCAGCTTTCGCCCCGTTTGAATGCTCGTGCCCTCGCTGGTAACCATGAACCGATTCCCAGCCGACGCCGTCAGTCGAACGGACGATCCGTATATCAGCGGATGATCCAACGCGATCTTGGAAACCGCCCGCAATCGATCCGCCCAAGCCCCACGGTCCACGTCCACCGCCACGACCGGCTCACCATGGACGTTGGCCTCCTCGCGGGAGAAGTCATCGGATTGATCCTCTTCCTCGACTTTCGTCTTCAAATTGGTTTGGACGCGCTGATACTTCTTGACGGCTGATTTGAAGGCCCGATCCGTCGCCAACCAGATGGCGTGCTTGATGGCGTCGGTATCGTCCTCCAGGGCGATCTGCGCCGCCCCGCCGAACATGTCCGAAGGATCGAATCCGAAATCACCGCGAATCTTATGGGTGTTATCCAGCCCGTGGTCACCGACCCGAACGTCGACGTCCAACAGGCGCTCCGCGTTGACGTCATCGCCCGTTAGCGCGCCCAATTCGGCGCCGATGTTCACCGATTTTTCGTCCGTAATCGTATAGGCGATGTAGTACGGCTTGACGTCGCCCGACATCGACAGCTTATCCATGCTGTACCGCAGTTCATCGCCCAACAGCTTGATCAGTGCGTGATCCGGCTTGTCCGCTGCGTCCGCATGGACAACCAGCACCGTGACCGCAACGAACACCGTCCATTTCCAAGTTGCCGTGTGACTCATGTTACGTACTCCGATTGATGCGCCGTTCCCGTTCGTCTCCCAAGCCATCCACGGGACATGTCTTCCGTGGTCACATCCTACCACCAATTCGGATTGTGCCCAACTGCCTCGACAAATCCAGACTTAACCGTGCCGCAAGCGGAAGGCAGCAAGTGGTCCCATGACGCGCTCGCCCGGATCGCGGGCGGGTTTTCTGAATCCAAACGCCCGATTCCAAAAAATGCTGCATAGATTTGCATATTATGCCGAAGGGAGCTAGGATGACGCCCGCCGTGTCCAAGGAAGATCGCCATGCCAGGATTCTGCGGCTGGTTCGCGACCAACCGGTTTCGACCCAGGCGGGCCTGACGACTCGCCTGGTTCGCAGCGGCATCGACGTGGATCAGTCCACCCTCAGCCGCGACCTGGCTGAACTGGGCATCCGCAAGGTGCAGGGAGCGTATCGCGTTGCGGACCGCAACGGCGACCGGGCGGACCAACCGGCCAACTACGCGTTCGCGGTGCGGTGGTTTACGCCCTGTGGACCAAACCTGGTGGTGATCGCCACGGAGGTTGGGCAGGCCCATCCCGTGGCCCTGTTCATCGAATCGCACAATGAACCGTCGATTCTGGCGACCCTGGCGGGTGATGACACGATCTACTTGGCCACGCGTTCGCGGAAATCGCAGACCGTCGCCCTGCGACGTTTGAAACAGTGGTTCGGAGAAAAGAAACGATGAAATTGTCAAAATGTGTGTTGGCCTATTCCGGCGGGTTGGACACGTCGGCCATCGTTCTGTGGCTGGTCGAGATGGGATACGAAGTTCACTGCGTTCTGGTGGACGTGGGGCAGGCTGAAGACCTCCCGCAGCTCTGCGCTCAAGCCCAGAACCTGGGGGCTAAGTCAGCCGTCGTGCGCGATGCCAAGCCAGCCTTGTTGTCCTCGGTTGTTCCATTCGCCATAGGCCTGGGTGCGACCTACGAAGGCTGCTATCGATTGGGTACGTCGCTGGCCCGTCCCTTCATCGCCCTCGAACAGGTGCGCCGGGCCAGGGAACTGGGCGGGGCGACGCTGGTCCATGGCGCCACCGGCAAGGGAAACGATCAAATCCGATTCGAGTTTGCCTATCGCTCGTTGGCGCCGTCGTACCCCGTCTTGGCCCCTTGGAAGTCCTGGTCATTCGCCGGCCGCGAGGACCTGGTCAACTATCTGAATGAAAAGGGCTTCCCCAACGCCTTCGCATTGACCAAGACTTTCAGCCTCGACGAAAATCTGTGGCATCTCAGCATTGAAGGAGGCCCCCTCGAAGACCCGCATCACGAGCTTGACGTAGCCGACGTGCTGGCACGGTTTGACGACCGCTTTTGTGGACGGAACCATTCATCATTGATTGCGAACGAACGGTCGCACGTTCGAATCGGTTTCCGCGACGGCATCCCGGTGTCCGTCAATGGCACCGTTCAGCCATTGGAGGATATTCTCGGCACGTTGAACGCGGCCTATCGCCACGCCCATTGGGCATGGGACCTCGTCATTGAAAACCGTTTCACGGGCATCAAGTCCCGCGGCATCTACATCAATCCCGCAGCCAAGGTTCTTCATTGTGCCGTTGACGCATTGGCTCGCTGCTGCCTCAATAAGGTCGCCTACGACGAGTACGTCGCCCTGGGGCGGCGGTATGGCGAGGCGATCTATCGCGGGGAATATTTTTCAATCCAACGCGTCGCCCTTGAAGCCGCGGCCTCGGCGCTGTTGGCGCATCTGAACGGCGATGTCACCGTTTCAACAGCCGGCGGGCTTTATGCCTCGTCGATAAAAGCCGCCCACGGACTATTCACCCGGTCGGCCGCGACATTTGACAAAAGTGCGTTCGATCACAAGCTGGCAGACGGTTTCATCGCGTTGAGTTGGCTGACCTCGATCGGTCGCCCATGTGACGAGTTTTGCCATGAAAGCAATGTGGAATCAACAAACACCGCTGCATCCCTCGTTCGCCAAGATCAATCACTGCCTGAACGAGGATTGGTTTCTGCTGCCCCATGAGATTCGCTTGCAGCGGGCCCACGTCGCCGCCCTGCGAGAAGCGGCCATCCTTAACGACGCCGAACGGTTGGCCGTCTTGGCGGCGCTGGACGACGTCGAGCGATCCTTCATCGCCCAAGATTGCCCGGAATCGTCCGCCGAGGACCTGCACACCTGGATCGAAGGCGCCGTCATCGAACGCGCCGGCGACGCGGGACGCAAGCTGCACACCGGGCGGTCGAGAAACGATCAGATTGCGACGTTGCTGAAGTTGTACGTCATCCAATCATCCTCCCAAATCGAGGCCGCGCTTCGCGAATGGGTCTTGACCACCACCGAAAAGGCGATTCGCTGGGCAGACGTGACCGCGCCCATGCAGACCCACGCCCAATTCGCCGCACCGGGCACCATGGGTTTTTGGATCCTTCGCTACGCCGTCAGCGCCGAACGCATCATGCGATTGTTCAGCACCGCACGAGATCAATGGGAAGAACACTGTCCATTGGGATCCGCAGCCGTGGCCGGCACCTCCATCCCCATCGATCGCGACATTCAAGCCGCGTCACTCGGTTTCCGCCGACCCTCGCTCAACGCGCTCGATTCGACCTCCACGCGCGACGAGTGTCTTCAGTTGCTCGCCATCTTGACGCAATTGTCGCTGCATTATCAAAGCTTCGCGGCCGACCTGCTGGGCTTTTCGCAAACGCCGTTCGGATGGGTGGCCTACCCCGCCGCATTCGCATCCGGTTCCTCCATGATGCCCAACAAAGTCAATCCCGACGCCATGGAACTGCTCCGCGGTCGATGCTGTTCCGTTCAGGCCGCCTACGTGCAACTCCTGCTCATCCTGAAAGGACTCCCCAGCGGATACAATCGCGACCTGCAATGTTGCAAGCCGATCGTCCACGCAGCCGTCCAGGAGACGCTGACCCTGACCGGACTGTTGACTGCCTTCCTCGCCGATCTCGAATGGAATGAACAGGCATTGCTCGCAGCGTTGTCACAAGGGCGGATGGCCGCCACGCTGGAAATGGAACGAAAAGTCTTGCAGGGCATGCCCATGCGGATCGCTCATCACGAAGTCGCCGCGTCGGTCGATCAATGCGGAAACGAAGCCCAGCCCAACGACGTCCGCAAGTACCGGTCGGCGGGAAGTGCCCATCCTGACGAAACCCGGCGCATCGCCAACGAAATCCGACGACGACTGCTCGCTACAGACGCTTGACGATCACCGCCGTCACGTCGTCTCCTTGGCGCGATCCCTCTCCAAACGCCGACACGCGACGATACAGCTCGTGAATGATCCCTTCGCAACTCCGGTCGCGGGATTCGTGAATGACCTGACACATCCGATCGATGCCGAATTGCTGCCCGTCGCCGTTGGCCCATTCGAACAGCCCGTCGGTGGTCAAGACCAGCATGTCCCCCGGTTCCAATTGAAACGACTCCGGCTCCCCGCAATCGATGTCAGCCACGATTCCCAACGGGTACGTCGACGCGCCGATCTGCCGGCAGACGCCCTCCGATCGAACGTAGTGCAACAAAGGACCATGGCCCGCACTCATATAGGTCATTTCGTGTCGTTCGCAATCCAGCACGCCGAAAAACGCCGTCACAAATCGTCCACCGTCGAGGTCGTCACACAACACCACATTCGTACGGGACAAGACTTCCATCGGATGGGTTTCTGCGGACGCCAGCGCCCGAACCAACGCTCGACATTCCGACATGATCAGCGCAGGGCCGATCCCGTGGCCCGTCACGTCAGCCAGCAAGATCCCCAATCGCGCAGGCCCCAGTCGAAGATAATCAAAACAATCGCCTCCCGTGGCGTCGGCGGGTCGATTCCAGCCCGCGATGTCATATCCTGGCACCGTTGGATGGGTCTTGGGCAGGAGCTTCTGCTGAATATCGCGGGCCAATGAAAGATCCCGCTCCAATTGCTGCTTGTGGGCGTATTCGTCAAGCAGAATCTGACGTTGGATGGCCACCCCCGCCAACATCCCCAGATCAGACGCACGTTCCAGGTCCGATTGATCAAACGACCCGTGATGCTTGTTCAGCGCTTGCAGTACCCCCACAATCTTCCCGTCGTAACCCTCCATTGGAAACGTCAGGATGTTGCGAGTCCGATAGCCCGTCGCCCGATCAATAGCCCGATTGAATCGGTTGTCCGAATAGGCATCGTGAACGATGATCGTCGACCGAGTCGAAAACGCTTCACCCGCGATACCCAGCTTGGCCGAAAAACGAATCGTCTCTTCGCCCGTGGCCACCAGACTGTATAGGTCGTTTGATCCGGCGTCGTGCAGGAACACCGTGCTGCGATCGCAATTCAGCACCTGCCGAACCGCGCCCTCCACCTTTTGCAGAAGGGGCAACAACTCGGTTGTAGCCCCCAATTCGCGTGATACGTCGAGAAGGGCATTGAGATCTGCGAGTTGACGATCGGCTGCCATGTCGGCCATCGATGTAATACTTTCGCAGAAAAAGCGAATGAATTCAAGTCATGCCATCCTTCATGCTGCGCCCTCGGTGTGTGCAAGGGGGTCGATATTCCAGTCCAACGAGGGCCGCCCAACCGAAGAAAATTCGGTCATCGGTGCCGCGCGACCGACCATCCTTTACGAGCCGCGACCGACCATCCTTTACGAGCCGCGAGCGCGAAGCGAGCGGTCCCCCAGAAAGCGCACTCACTTCTCACCCCCGACCCTGCACGCGACCAATGAGGGAGCGTGCAGCATGGCAAGCGGACGGGGCAGTCCATGGCACGCGGATCGCGCCACTACCTCTAGAAACCAACCGTTCAGGGAGCGGTCTTCCGAACGGTCGAGCCGGGACGATCGTATCGGATTGACGCGAAGAATGGGGTGCGTCGAACCACTAGCTCTTCTTGGAAGGTTCGGGCATCCGCTCGAGGATCTTGTCCGCAAGTCCATAGTCAAGGGACTGCTGCGCGTCAAGCCATTTGTTCCGATCGCAGTCCTTCTCGATCACCTCGATGGGCTTGCCGCTCCGCGTATGAATGATCTCGTACAGGCGCTTGCGCAATCGGAGCATTTCCTCCGCCTCGATCGCCAAATCCGTGGCCGCACCCGACAGCCCGCCGCCCAGCAAGGGCTGATGAAGCAGCATCCGCGAATTGGGAAGAATGTACCGCTTGCCCTTCGTCCCACCGCACATCAAGATCGCGCCCATGCTCGCGGCCATACCCACGCAGTAGGTGGCCACGTCGCAACGCAAAAACTGCATCGTGTCGTAGATGGCCAGACCCGCCGTGACCGACCCACCGGGCGAGTTGATATAAAACGAGATGTTTCCGTTGGGCTCCTCGTTGGATAGAAACAGCATCTGAGCCACGATGAGATTCGCGATTTCATCGTCAATGCCGCCGCCCAGAAACACGATCCGGTCCTTGAGCAGACGCGAGTAAATATCATACGCCCGCTCACCACGACCCGTAGTCTCAATGACGAATGGAATATTGTAATTGCCGGTCACCATGGGATTGATGCGTCTCCGTTGTTAGCTTCGATTCGAACGCTCCGCGACCTGCCATCAGCCGATCACGTCTTACCCGCTTCCTTGTCCTTGTCCTTGGCTTTGGACCTCTCGGGAGAAAGAACTTCGTCCACGATCCCGTAGGCCAGCGCCTCTTCGCCGGTCATATAACGATCGCGCTCGATGTCTTCCTCCACCTGCTCCACGCTCTTGCCGGTGTGAAACGAAATAATCTCGTTCAGCCGGCGCTTATCACGGAGTATCTGCTCAGCCTGTATGCGAACGTCCTCCGCCTGCCCGCCTATGCCCCCGGACGGCTGATGCAGCATCACCTTCGCGTTGGGGAGAATGAACCGCCGCCCCTTCGCGCCGGCCATCAACAAGATCGCCCCGCCGCTGGCCGCCTGACCGATGCAGTAGGTCGCCATGGGCGCGCCCATCGATTGCATCGTGTCGTAAATAGCCAACGTCTCCACGACGTAGCCGCCCGGCGAATTGATATACAGACTGACTTCCTGATCGCGCTTGGAAGACTGTAGGTACAACAATTCCTCGATGACCTTTTTTGCCACCGGCGGCACGATCGGTTCGCCCAAAAAGATAATACGGTTTTCCAACAGCAACTGATCGATGGTCATCTCCCGCGTGCGGGCGATGTTGCCATACTGCTGCATGGTAGATTCGAACGGGTGATTCCAATGCGTCATCAATATTTTCCTTGCGTTGGCCTGACCAATAAGACTGCCCAATCGCCAAGTTACCGAGCCACAACCCCCTGCACACGTCATTCCTGCAAACGCCGGAATCCAGACCGCCATGTCCGTCATTCCGGCGAACGCCTCTTTACGAGCCGCGAGCGCAAAGCGAGCGGTCCCCCGCGCCGCCCGCTGACCGTCACTCCCGCGCAAGTCCGCCTCTTTACGAGCCGCGAGCGCAAAGCGAGCGGTCCCCCTTCCAACCCGCGACCTTCCGCCCATGATCGCGCTCTAATCTGCCATCGGCTGCCTGACCCGACTCCTCCTATTTCTTTGCCCGGCGCCTTGGTTTTGTGGACTTTTCCGATTTGGCCACGTTCTTCGTCGACGTGTTTTTCGCGGCCGTTCTTTTCTTGGCCGCAGGTGCTTTTGAACCGCCGCGCTCCCGACTCGAAACCTTGGCTGACCCACCCGTCGATTTTGGCTTGGCCGACGACTTCGGTTTGGAAACCGCTGTCGCGTGGTGCACAGCCTTAGCCGTTTTCGACGACGACTTTTTCGGACCTTCCACTTCCTTGACCTCCGCGTTGCCCAATAACACGTCGAGAATCTTGTCGTCACGCAACCGCAAATACAACGCCGTCAACCCGTCGCCCTTGGCCAGTTCGTCCCGCACGCGGTCGAACCGCTTACCGGACTGTTGGGCGATTCGGGCGATCTCCCCGTTCATTTCATCGTCTTGGACATCGATCTCCATTTCCTCGGCGATCTTCTCCATGATGAAAAACAACTTCAGATCGTTCGCGACTTCCGCGCTCACCGTCGACCGCAGCTCGTCAACCTGCTTTTCAATGGTCTGTTCAGCCTGACCCTGCTGGTACATTTCAATCATGCGCCGCGCCACCAACCGATCGGTCTGCCGCTGCGACAACCCAGCCGGGACGTCCAGCGTCGTGTTCTCGAGAAGGTACCTACCAACTTGTCCGCGCATGCCCCGCTGCACGATCGACTTCAATCGCCGCTGCATGCTCGACAAGACGGAACTCCGCAGATCCTCCTCGCTGTCGAAACCGATGGACGTCAGAAATTCTTCGT
This sequence comes from uncultured Phycisphaeraceae bacterium, assembly GCA_964424105.1. Taxonomy (GTDB): domain Bacteria; phylum Planctomycetota; class Phycisphaerae; order UBA1845; family UBA1845; genus CAYRHJ01. The sequence continues at coordinate 57,761 of CAYRHJ010000028.1, forward strand.
CCAGCGACGGCAACTCCAGCCGCTTGACATCCTGCACCAGGACCTCAAACGTGGCCTGCTTTCCGCGGAACCGCATTTCCTCGTGTTCGTCACCGACCTCCGCTTTCGCCGTCACCCGGTCTTGACTCTTGCGCCCGATCAACTGCTCGCCCAGGTCGTCCAGGTTGATGCCTTCGACGCGTTGGGCACGGGCCGACAACGTCACGTTCCGCTCCTCCTTGACCACCTCGCCGTCGATGGTCAGCTTGACGTCCGCAACGACCATGTCGTCAGCTCGAATCTTGTCGTCAACCGGCACAAATCGGCCCCGCATCGATAGCAGACGGTCAATCTCCGATTGCACGTCTTCGTCGGAAAACTCAACTTTGGGTTTTTGAATCGTAATGCCCTCGAGCTTGGGCAACTCGAACTCCGGACGTATTTCGACTTCGCAGCAATACGTCATTTCCCCGTCCGCGGGCAACTCCATAAACTCGATCGCCTGCTCCACCGAAAGCAGTTTCTGTGTCCGCTCCTGACTCTTCTTACCAGCGCCTGAATCCACCGGCGCGTCCACCCAGATCAGCGGGTCGCCCAACGTCTTCAATCCGGTCTTGTCGACCGCAGCCATAAAACTGCCGCCCACCAGTTTCGATACCAGTTGGTCACCCACCTCCGCCCCGAAGCGCTTTTCGATCAGCCGCAACGGCGCTCGGCCCTTCCGAAAACCCGGAACAATCGACTCCCGCTTGATTTCAGCGAATTGATCGTGGCGGCGTTCGTCCAGGAAATCACGCGGAATCGTCACCGTCAGTTTCTTGCGAAGCGTGCCTATGTCCTCGGTCTGAACGTCGATAGCCTCCTTCAGCTTCTCAGCTTCGTCCTTTTCATTCACCTGTTCTTCCACGTCTACCGCGTGTTCTTCGCCTGCCATCTGCCACACTCCAAAACTTGAATCCCGTCCCCGAAAAACAACCCGCCGCAGGATCGAGTCCTTGACGCCCGCCGAAGGGACGGTCAAAAGCCCAGACCCCGCGGACTCCGCAGCCCGCAGTTCCCGGAAAAGCCCTTCTACTAACCTTAACTACCCGTATCGCGCATCCCAAGCCCTACCCGGAACCGCACCAGCCTACCCGACGCCCAAAATGCTGGCAATGCGGGAACTCGTTCCGCCCAAACCGGGCAACGTGCAGGCCGAACGGGAACTGAATCGTTAAAATGCCGATGGAATCTGCAACAAATTGACGTTTGCTGGCGAATTCGTAATCTGCTGTAATACAATTGTGGTTGTCCAAATCGACGTCGAGCCGGCGAATCGTCGAGATTGTCTTTCTTAATTAGGAACCTGAAAATGGCCACTTTCGCGGACCTGCTCGGTGCGGATGCAAAAAACCTGCTCTCTTACCAATGCCAAGGGATCGATAGAAAGCTGTTGCATTTGCCCGGGCCGGACTTCGTCGATCGGATCATGGCATCGACCGACCGATCCAACTCCGTCCTTCGCAACATGCAGTCCATCTTCAACACCGGTAGGTTGGCCGGCACGGGCTATCTATCGATTCTCCCGGTGGACCAGGGTATCGAGCACTCCGCCGGGGCCTCGTTTGCCCCCAATCCGATTTACTTCGACCCCGAAAACATCGTAAAACTAGCCATCGAGGGTGGCTGCAATGCCGTCGCTTCCACCCTCGGCGTCCTCGGATCCGTTTCCCGAAAATACGCCCACAAAATCCCTTTTCTGGTCAAAATTAACCACAACGAGCTACTGACCTATCCCAACAAGTTCGATCAGATCCTTTTCGCACACGTGGAACAAGCCGCCGACATGGGAGCAGCCGCCGTAGGGGCGACGATTTATTTCGGTTCTGACGAATCAAGCCGCCAGATTCAGGAGGTCACCGACGCCTTCGCCCGGGCACACGAGTTGGGTATGGTCACCGTCCTGTGGTGCTATCTGCGCAATTCCGCCTTCAAAAAAGACGGCACCGACTACCATGCAGCCGCCGATTTGACCAGCCAAGCCAATCACCTCGGCGTGACCATCCAAGCCGACATCATCAAGCAGAAGCAAGCGGAAAACAACGGTGGATTCACCGCCGTGAATTTCGGCAAGACCAGCAAGCTCGTTTACGAAAAGCTCGTCCCGGATCACCCCATCGAGCTGACTCGATATCAAGTGGCCGGCTGCTACATGGGCCGATCAGGCTTGATCAATTCCGGAGGTGCGTCCGGGGACAACGATTTCGCCGACGCCGCCCGCACGTCCGTCATCAACAAACGCGCCGGCGGGATGGGTCTGATTTCAGGCCGAAAAGCCTTCCAGCGCCCCATGAAGGATGGGGTGAAATTACTCAACACGATACAAGGCGTCTATTTGGACGCGAGCATTACCGTGGCGTAGTTGGGTCATTCTACACAACTACTTGAAAACAATATAGTTATATTCCTGTATCACCGAATTGCCAATTTTGTACTAAATTGTTCAGATTTAGTATGACGGGTTTGACGCGATACATCGGCCTTGTTATACTAATTCTTAGAAAAATAGTACAAAATCAGTACTTGGCCAATTCTGATGTTGCGTATTCCGCAAAAACCCCCTTCATTGACAGAACTCGTCAAGAATGCACTCGAGTCCAACCGAATCAAGGAGATTCTGGACTTCTCGATGAGTCAGGAGAACGCTTCGCGGTACCATCACTGGGACAAGATACGACGTCTTGGATTACCTGACGGGCTGTTGAATCATCGTGAATGGTGGCTCGCGATCAAACTCCGACGGCAACCCCTAATCAAGACCGTCCCCCTGACGGACCAAAGAAAGAGGCCGTTCATCTATGTCCCCACCGACCCCATTCCGCAACGCCTGCACAACATCGATCTTTTCGGCGGACAGGTGCCGGGGCTTCCTGAGCCGATCACGAATCGCGATACGAAAGATCGTTACATCATCAACTCGTTGATCGAGGAAGCCATTACGTCAAGTCAATTGGAGGGTGCGGCTACGACTCGACAGGTGGCACGTGAGATGATTCGTACGGGCCGGCGTCCCGTTGATCGATCCGAGCGAATGATTTTCAACAACTTCAAAACGATGCAACGCATCGGCAGCCTTCGGAAAGAGCAGCTCACGAAAGAAGTCATTTGCGAACTGCATCGAATCGTTACGACCGACACGTTGGACGATCCTGAGGTGGCCGGTGTAGTCCGCAGCACTGACCAGAAGATTGACGTCGGCGACGATTTTGGGCAGGTCTTTCACGAGCCTCCTCCCGCCACGGAGTTAGAGGAGCGGATGGAATCGCTGTGCACGTTTGCCAACAACTTATCAACGGACGAATTCATTCATCCGGTCATTCGCTCCATCATCGTACACTTCTGGCTTGCCTACGATCACCCCTTCGTGGACGGCAACGGTCGCACTGCTCGGGCGCTGTTTTACTGGTCGATGCTTCACCATGATGCCTATTGGCTTTTCGAGTTCATTTCAATTTCAGAGATCATCCTTAAGGGGCCGTCCAAGTACGCCCGGGCGTTTCTTCATACCGAGACGGACGACAATGATTTAACGTATTTCATACTTTACCACCTCGACGTCATTCAGCGGGCGTTTGAACAGCTTTGGAATTATGTCACGCGAAAGACGGACGAGCTGCGGCAACTCGAGCAGCGCCTGCGCAGCATGCAATTTCTCAATCATCGACAGCAGGCGCTCGTGGGTCACGCTTTGCGTCATAGCAACGCCGATTACACAATCGAGTCACACCGTGCGAGTCACGGAGTGGTATATGAAACCGCGCGAAGTGATCTGATGGACCTCCAAAACCTCGGACTTCTGGAATCCTTCAAAGTGGGGCGAGAGTGGCACTTCCGCAGGTCCGCGGATTTGGAGCAACGCTTAGCCAATCCCACCGAACAAGCGAGGAGACCTGGCAAATCCGTTGCGAAACGAGATTTCAAGGAATAGGGACGCGGCTTTCCATCAACGCATCTGACTTCAAAACCGATAAATGATGAATGAACGTCGACGGGCGCTCCTCAACCGCCAACACCCGATACACCGGTTCGGATGCCCACCCGTCCATCGTCTTCACCGTCGACGTCGAAGATTGGGGCCAATCGGTGTTCGACCGATCGCTGCCCATCAGTCGCTATTGCGCCGACAACGTTCGACGACTGCTCGACATTCTCGCAACCGATCCCGGCGCGCGGGGCACGTTCTTCGTGCTCGGCAAGTTCGCCCAAAAGCACCCCCAGGTCGTCCGCGATCTACAGGCCACCGGTCACGAGATCGCCAGCCACGGCTTCGGGCATGAACCCGTACATCACCAGACGCCCGCTGAATTTCGCGACGATTTACGTCGCGCCGCCGACATCATCAGCCACATCACCGCCCAAACGGTCGTGGGCTATCGAGCGCCCGTGTTTTCCATCGGGCAACAAAACCTGTGGGCGCTCGAGGTTCTGGCCGACGAAGGCTACGAATACGATTCAAGCATTTTTCCGATCGCCGGACGGCGCTACGGCATTCCGCATTGGCCCCGCGAGCCGGCCACCGTTCGTCTGGGGCACGACCGTCGAATCATCGAATTCCCCTTGACCGCCGTTCGCATCGCCGGGCGAAACTATCCCGTTTCAGGCGGCGGATATGCCCGTTTGATTCCAAGCCCCCTCCTCATTCGCGCTTTTCAACGTGAAGCCCACCTCCGTCGCACAAGTTGGCCGGTTTTCTACTGTCACCCCTACGAATTAGACGTTCGCGAGTTCCAACGCCAAGACCCCACCCCACCATGGGGCGATCGACACCTGCCATTGGCCCTGCAATGGCATCAGGGCCTTGGCCGAGGTGCGTTCGAGCGAAAACTCCGCGCCCTGATGCATCATTTTCAATTTCGTTCATTCGCCCAAGCGCGTCGCTCGTTGGCCCAACCGCCTGAAATGTCGATCCGCGTCGATGAACCCGTCGCGATTCCCGTCGTTTGAAATTCGATGGGAACGGACGGTGCAAAACGAGCGGTCCTCACAACCCCCGAGCGCGTCTTCACGAGCCGCGAGCGCGAAGCGAGCGGTCTTTCCGACCCCAGACCGCGTCTTTACGAGCCGCGAGCGCGAAGCGAGCGGTCTTTCCGACCCCAGACCGCGTCTTCACGAGCCGCGAGCGCGAAGCGAGCGGTCCCCACAACCCCCGAGCGCGTCTTCACGAGCCGCGAGCGCAAAGCGAGCGGTCCTCACAACCCGCGTCCGTCTGCGTGCGTTTTCTATGGTCGCGACAATTCAGACGATCGACACTACGGCCGATCATCATCAAATCGAAGCCAAGGCCGGAATCGTTCAACGGTCTTGGGGCCAATGCCGCGCACCGCCTCCAGATCCTCCGGCCCACGGAACGCGACGCGTCCGTCAATAGAATCCAGATTCTCCCCACCCGCGCGCATGTGAAAGTCGATGGCCCTCTCCTCCGCATCCTCGTCCGATTCATGGATCGCCGTGACGTACTCCTCACGAAAATCAACGATGGCCTGCGCCTTCGCGGGGCCAATTCCCGGCAACGAAGCCAACTCCGCGACCGACGCGGTGTTGGGGTCAATGCCGCGGACGATCAGCCCTTGATTCGCGGGGCGTTCACCAAGCGGCTGGAAAGGCGCCGCATCAAAATGGGCCAACAGGCAAACGATGGCTGCAACCGTCGAACAACACACCAGCATCGTAGATCGTTGAATCGACTCAATGTTTGCGAATTCGTCGCCGCCAACTCGATAATCAACGGGCGGCATGAGGAATCACCTCGTCTCGAAATGCCTTCAACGCCTCGAACGCGGGCTTGGGCGTGAAATCGGCACGAAGCAGTCCGCAACCGGCCGCCCCTTTCCGCGCCGGATCGACCAGGCTCTTCCAGCAGATCGTTTCGACCAGCGGCTTGCTCAGCGCGATGGTGCAAAACGCTCGCAACCACCGTGCCTGAACGTCATCGCTCCAGGAACCGCGCCAGGTTCCGGCATCGGAAGTCTTGTTCGACGGAACCTCGACGGCGGTGATATGGATCGGCTTGCCGAACGTACCGAATCGATCGAGAAGCGCGGAGATTTGAAACATGTCGCGGGCGTACATGCCTTCGGTCTGCGTGCCCAGGCAAAACTGGAGACCCAATGCGTCGAATTGAATGCCGCTTTGCACCGCCATCTCGGCATAGAGCAGCGGCGGAATGCTTCGCTGGTTTCGCGCGTAATATTCACCCCACGGTGCGACCAGATCCAGAATGGTCAGGCTCCGCGGCGCCACCTGCTTGGTCACCGCCGCAGCCACCCGCGTCAACTCGATCAACTGCTCGAAGTTGAAGCTGAAGCTCTGGTTGGCATGGATGCCACTGATCACGTCCCAGACCTGAATGTGTTGGCCATAACGACCGACCACCCGACGGATATGCTCGGTCGTCAATTCGCGCACCGTCTCGAAGTCGTGTTCCCAAATATAAAGCCAATCCGGCACGCAATCTTGTTGAAAACAAACCAGCGGAGACCCCTTAGCCGGCACACGAATACGACGCAGGAAATCGACCCACAAGTCGATCGCTTTCCAGCGGAACTGCTGCTCCTTGGGTTCGATCTGATTCCAAGGCATCGGTACGGTGACAAAGTCGAACGTGCCCGACAGCAACGCCGCCAGCGAGTCCTGGGGCGGGCCACCGGGCACCGTGCATCCGAACACCCGCCGCCCCATTCCCGCCGTCTCCAGACGACGCTTCAGAAGCAATTGAGCATGAAAACTCGCCATTCGTTCGGCGATGTCCACACCGGAAATCAAGGCCCGCTCCGCCGTTTGGGCCGCCGCTTGCGGGTCGTCTTGCTTGATGGCTTCGATGAGCAGTTCCCGAGCCTGCGCCATATCATCATTCAATGACTTCGCCTCTTGGCAATCGAACAGGCCCCAATCCTCGCACTTGTGCTGAACGCGCATCATCTGCGCCCGGGCCAATTCCAACGGCAAATTGAAATCCGCGGCCCGCTCCTGCACGCGCACCGTTTCCATCAGAAGCGTTCCCATCGTCTCCATCGGCCAAAGCAACGCCAGACCCGCCGGACCCGTCGCCCGTTTCTGACAAATCAAACCGGAATCCTTGACCTCAATCTCGGCCCGAAGTGGAACGCCGTCGCTCCCGAACAGGTAGGCCGAACCCTGGTCGATGGGTGTTGATTTTGGGTTGCGGCGATGAGTCTGAAAACGAATCACCAATTCCATCCACGATTGCGATCGGTCACGTCCTACATCCCAGACGTCGCTCATTATGCGCTGCCGGGCAATCAACGTCGAGACGTTGCAGGCCCCGGCGGGGCCATCGATAGTAGCCCGGCGATTTATCGCCGGGTGTTCGTCCGGCGAGGTGAACGAGTCCCGTAGGGACGACTGACCCACGGCCAAAGTTTCAGCCGTCCTTGCGGGACTTCGCGGCCGCTTCATCCGCCCCTGCCGAGGCGGGATCAGTTTATCGGGTCAGGTTTCCACGGGTTTCGCCATGTGCCCGATCACGCTACATTTCCACCCGAGGCTGACGTCCCACGGTTCGAAGCCTGAATTTGCGGAAAGACGAATCATGACCTTCGACGTTTCCAGTGCCCTCGTTTCCACCCAACTCGCCGGGCTGCCTCGGCGGCAGGGCAAGGTCCGCGACGTCTATGACCTGGGAGACCAGGTGCTGCTGGTCGCCACCGATCGAATCAGCGCCTACGACGTCGTGTTGCCCACCCCCATCCCCGGCAAGGGTCGCCTTCTGACGCAAATATCGAAATTCTGGTTCGACTTCCTGGCCGAGACGACCAAACATCATCTCCTCGAGGTGCTTGATGACCGCATGCCCGCGGGCCTGGAAAAGTATCGCGAGCAGCTCCGTGGCCGAACCATGCGTTGCTTGAAGGCTGAAGTCGTACCCATTGAGTGCGTGGTCCGCGGATATCTGGCTGGGTCGGGCTGGAAAGACTACGTCGAGACGGGTTCGGTGTGCGGGATTCGCCTGCCCGCGGGGCTGCGCCAATGTGAGCGACTTAGCGAACCGATTTTTACCCCTGCGACGAAAGTGGATCATGGGCATGACCAGAATATATCATTCGACCAGGCATGTGAAAGCGTAGGAAGCGACGTCATGCGGACGCTGCGTGCTCGCAGCATGGAGATCTACCAACGGGCAGCCGACTTCGCCCGCCGGCGAGGGATCATCATCGCGGACACCAAGTTTGAATGGGGCCGCATTGGCAATGACCTCGTCTTGATCGACGAAGCATTGACCCCCGATTCGTCGCGGTTTTGGCCCGCGGACCGCTATCAGATAGGCCGCGACCAGGAAAGCTTCGACAAGCAATTCGTCCGCAATTACCTGACGACGCTCGTAGAAGCCGGACAATGGAACAAGCTGCCGCCCGGTCCGGAACTGCCCGAAGACACCGTTCGTCAAACCGCAGCCAAGTACCGCGAAGCCTACGAATTCCTATGTCGGGATATTCATCGTTGACATTTGAACCGTTGACCTAACGACCCCTTGTCATTGGCCAAGACGGCGTGGCTTCCTTTGCCGCGCGCCGGCAGTCGTTTGAATCCGGCCCTTTCAAATGCTCGGATGGCGTTGCGAGGTGAGACACTAGGAAGCCGCGCGCTCATTGTTCCGCCTCCGCTTTCTGTGTTCGAAGCTCCCATCTCTTGTTGGCGGCCTCAAGCAACTCCACAAATGGGCGAATATCGAACGAGTTCGGACCGTTAACTCCCTCGCGATTTCGCTGCGGAGTGATTCCGAGCAAGCCGATATCTCGCAACTGATAAGCCCATTTGCGAAGGGTATCCGATCGGACTCCAAGTCCTGACGCGATGTCCTTCCAATGGGCGCGAATCGGCTCGTCGCCGAACTTCCGGCAAGCAAGCGCGATGATGAGCATCAAGTGCCGAGGTTGAACCTCGCGACCAATTCGTCCGTCGTAACGCCCAAGGAACGCGAACATCTTGGGGAGCTTAAGGAATCGCTTTTCCTCAAGCGTTCCCCAAACGTTGGTTGACACTCTTGATGTAACTGCACTTTCGTCTCTCATTGAATGCATTATCGACCTATATTGATACGTATCAATAAGCTGGTCGAAAAAAGCCATGCAAGAGACTGGCTATCACGTTTCTTAAACTATACCACGCAGATTTCGGCGTCTTGCGGGTCGTCGGGGACTTCGCGGCCTAGGGATTGGGCTGCGTCGATCCAGGCTGCGATGGCGTCCCGGACGTTTTCCAGGGCCTCCGCCTTGGTGTCGCCCTGCGTGACGCACCCTGGCAGGCTCGGGACCTCGCAGACCCACCCGCCGTCATCCAAGTCGCGATATATCAAGACTTGCCTCATGCCGACTATCTTACGCAAAGGCGGCTGACAACAAAAGAGTACATCATCGATTTGGCAAAGATTTGTCGCCACGCAAGCCAGGATTCGATGGCCAATCCGCCGGGGTGCCCCATCCATAGCGCAGCGATGGGCGGGGCCCCGCTGATCGGCGTTCGGAGAATTTCGAACACGCCAGCCACCTCCGTGTTCATCATCGCCCCCTACTGCGTCGATGGCTGGTAATTGTTCCGATCCCGGATTCGCACCGGGTCAAGCCATTGGCCAATCGCCTTGGCTACGAGTCCGTCGTTAAGCTCCCGCACGATGCGTCCCCGCTCCTGTTTGAATCGTTCTTCGTCCAAAGGGCGCCGCTCGGTGAATTCAACGATGGCCACGATGGCTTTGTCGTCCATCGGAATGACTCGCACCTTCTGACCGCTTGATTCCATCGCAAAACATTTTTCGACGAAATCCGGCGTAACCACCCCCAGTCCGCGCACGAAGATATTCTCCGTCATGGACGTGGTCGGGATCGACCGATTCACGCGGCGAGCTAATGGATCGGGCGTGAAATAGCCCGGCGCCGGATCGGGCAGGCTCGAAACGCTGGGGCTGTTTTGCCAGGTGGCAAACAATCCGTCATCCGTGATCAAATAGGCGAAGTCCTCCGCCAAGGTCAGAACCTGCTCGTAACCACGTTGCATGCGAATGTCGTCGATGACCTTCTCCCGCACCTCCTCGAGCGATTCCCCAGGACCCGGCGGTATCACTTCCAACACACGATAGATGTACGTTTCGTTGTCGGTGTTGGCGTACCAGATGGACGAGGACTGACCCAACGCCAGATACGTCGCCGTATCGACCGCGGTGTCCAACGGCATGGACTCGACGCCCTGCACGTGAAAAACGACGTTTCGAAACGTTCGCCGATCGGTGCCGATCTGCGGACGGCTCGCTCCGATGCCCGGCAATTGAAACGCCTCCTCCTTCGTGAAGTGCTTCGTCGTTCCAATCGTGACAGCCCCGCCGAAACGCAGGTTGGCAGGAAGACGATCCAATACCTTCGAATAGTAGTCTTCGCCAAGCAGTTCTGCCGGCGGCACGGGATACCCGTCGTCACCCACCGGCAATCCAAACCAAGGCTCGCTCAACTCCTTGACCAGCCAACTCGCGATCTTAGCCACCTCGTCGATGCCCATGACTCGGCGAACTTCCCGCACCGCCACGGCTTGTGCCTCTTCAAACGTCGCAAAATACGGCGATGGGTCTTCATCTTCGCCCGCCGTCGGCGGCGTCGTAGGGTTGGGACGAGCGAACATCGCGTTGTTTCGATTCGCCCGCCAATAATCCTCCGCCTTTCTCAGCAGCGTGTTTTCGCGGACGATCAGGTTCTTCGCGATGACCGCCGGGTCGATCTTGAAGTATTGAATCTTGACCTTGGCCGGCTGGTAATAGCCGAACAGAACCCCGCCCCCCGGCACCGATTCACGATAGGTCTCAAAATGCTCCTGAATTTCAGCTTCCTCGATCACTTCGTTTCGGTCTACCAACGACCGCGCATCCAACTTCACCAGATTAATCTGAACCGTTTCCAACTGATCGCGAGCCGCAACCCGAATCTCCGCCTCGCTGGCCGTCTCCGCCCCGACCGTGAATCGGAGCATCTGAAAAACCGACATGAAATTACCAAGCGAGTGATAAATAAAATCAGATTTTATGTTTCGTCGAGCGGCGAGTACTTCTACAGTTTCAAGTGTCAGTCCCAAATTCGTCACGAAGGCTTCCACCTCGACCTGCCGAGGCTTCATTCCCAAACCATTCGCTTCGCGTGTCAGCAGAATCCACTCCATGATCCCCAGCGGCTGGGCTTGGGCACGCAGGCCGGAAAATGGCCACGGATTTCGCCAATCCAAGCCGACCAGCTCAAGCATCTCCGTTTCCAATCTCGCCACGATCTGGTCGTCGGCGAGAATGTCTCCCAATTGACTTTTCGCGATTAGTTGGTCCCGGAGGGTCGGGTCTACCAGCGACATCAATGCCGAGCCACCCAGCCAGACAATGAGCAACCCGGCCATGAATACCGCCAGCAGCTTGCGATTGTGTTTTCGAAAAAACTTCATCATGATGACTATAACTCCAGTGTTACAATAAGGTTACAAATTGCAGCGCCCGCGCCGGTATCAAAACCGATTTCAACACCATTCCGATCGATCCAGGCCCATCGCCGTAACCTTTTACCTGGCCTATGGTTTGACAGACCGAACGGCGTCTGCTAGTTGACGCGCCCCCGGATAAACTTGGGCGTTCGTTGACCAGGCGTCTAGAATCCCACGGCCTTTGTCGATAACGGCTGAATGATAAGGGAACCTGATGTAGTACACCAGTGCCCGCGGGCATATGCAACGGCGCAAGATGAAGAAATCGCAACCTAATGGTAAATCACTAGTTATCGTCGAATCCCCGGCGAAGGCGAAGACGATCAATCGTTACCTGGGATCGGATTTCATCGTCAAGGCCTCCATGGGGCACGTGCGCGACCTGCCAAGTCGGAGCCTGGGGATCGACCTACAGAACGACTTCGCCCCGACCTACGAAATCGTCCTGGGCCGCAAAAAAATTGTCAGCGAACTCGCCAAGGCCGCAGAAAAAACGTCCGCAGTGTATTTGGCCACGGACCTTGATCGGGAAGGCGAAGCCATCGCCTGGCACCTGATGGAGGCCCTGGAACTGGACAAGAGCCGCGTCAAGCGCGTGGTCTTCAACGAGATTACCAAGTCCGCCATCACCGCAGCATTCAAAGCGCCGCGCGACATTGACATGGACAAGGTCAATGCCCAGCAAGCCCGGCGAACGCTGGACCGCATCGTCGGATACCAACTCAGTCCGCTGCTATGGCGGAAGATCGCCAAGGGCTTGTCGGCTGGTCGAGTCCAATCGGTGGCGGTCAGACTGATCGTTGAGCGAGAATGGGAAATCCGCGCCTTCGCGCCGGAAGAATCCTGGCGGATATCGGCTGTGTTCACCCCTGATGCAGCATCGCGTCACGCATTAGCGAAGCGTTGGACTGCCTTTCTGGCAAAAGGCGAAGGCCCCGACGGCGGACGGACACAGAAGGAGCGCATCGAATGGCTGAGCGAGAACGGTTGCCTGGCGGCGGAAGTCGTTCGGCTGGACGGACTACCCTTCAAGCCCACGTCGCACGAGGCGGCCTTGCGGTTGGCTGAACATCTCGGTTTCGTCTGCGAGAAGATCGACCAGCAGGATTGGTCCGAATACGCCGCCCAGAATCTGAAGAAAATTGAACTGATTGGCATGACGAGTCCGTCACCGAAGTGCGAATTCAAGGTGACCGACGTTCAATCTCGCCAGACGTCGTCTAAACCGCCGCCGCCGTTCACGACCGCCTCCTTGCAACAGGCCGCGTCGACCCAGTTGAGCTTTTCCGCCTCGCGCACCATGCGCGTCGCGCAGGGGCTGTACGAAGGTATTGATATCGGAAGCGGCGACGGGACGGTAGGTTTGATCACCTACATGCGAACCGATTCGACCGTGCTCAGCAAAGATTCGGTCGCAGCCATTCGTGAGCTGATCACCACCGAATACGGCCAAAAGTACCTCCCTTCCAAACCGCGCACGTTCGCACAGTCCAAACGTGCCCAGGAGGCACACGAAGCCGTCCGGCCGACCGACGTCAAGCTGACGCCCGCGTCGTTGAAGGATCGTCTGCCCAAGGAACAATGGCGTCTGTACGATCTGATCTGGCGGCGGGCTGTTGCGTGTCAGATGGAAGCCGCCGAATGGTTGAGCACCACGATGCTCATTTCAGCCGCGACCGCTGACGGCACGGCTGAATTCAAAGCCACAGGCCGGCAGCTCGTGTTTGACGGCTATCAGAAGGTGGCCGGCGTGCGAAGCTCCGGCGATTTGATCCTTCCGAAGCTGGACGTGGGCACCGCATTGGCTGCCATGGAGATTGACCCGGAGCAGCAGTTTACGTCACCCCCGCCGCGGTACACCGAAGCCTCGCTGGTCAAATCGATGGAGTCCGAAGGAATAGGCCGACCGAGCACCTACGCCGCGATCATTCAGACCATTCAGGACCGCGGCTACGTGGAACAGGTGGACCGCAAGTTCCGATCGACGGACAAAGGGGAAATCGTTACGGAAAAACTCATCGAGCACTTCCCCAACATCATGAACGTCAAGTTCACGTCGTTCATGGAGGAAGAGCTCGACAAGATTGAAGAGGCCCACCTCGATTGGGTCAGCGTCTTGCGGGAGTTCTACGAGCCGTTTCAAGCCGCGCTGGCCACCGCCTCCAGCGAGATGACTCCCGCTCGATCAGAACCCAGCGAGTTTCGCTGTCCCAAGTGTGACCTGGAGATGGTCTACCGTTGGGCGAAGACGGGGCGATTCCTGTCCTGCACCGGCTATCCGGAGTGCGACGGCGCCTACAACGTCGATTCCAAGGGTCAGCCCATCAAGCCGGTCAAGAGCGACATCAAGTGCGACAAATGCGGCAATGAAATGGTGATGCGGCAGTCGCGGCACGGTTTCTTTCTCGGTTGTGCCGGATACCCCGAATGCAGCAACATCGTCCCCTGCAATGAACGTGGTGAGCCGCATGCGCTGGTCAAGGAGGAGTCGCTGGAAAAGCCCTGCGAGGTCTGCGGCCAAGGGACCATGAAAGTCAAGCGCTCCGGTTTCAGGTCGTTCCTGGGTTGCGATCAATATCCCAAATGCAAGAACACCACGCCCCTGCCGGAAGGGGTGCGCTTGGAGCGAAAGGAAAGGCCGGTCATCGAGGCCGGTTTCCCCTGTGATCGATGCGGGCGGCCCATGCACGTCAAAGCCGGTCGTCGCGGTGAGTTCATCGCCTGTAGCGGATTCCCCAAGTGTCGCAATACGTATCCGATCGAAAAGCTCGACGATCTGCAAAAGATGTCGGCGGAAGGTAAGTTGAACGCCCCGCCTCCGCCGGCGGACACCAACGGAAACGGTAGCGCGGGCAAGTCGCCCAAAAAGGCCGCGCGCCGACCCATTACCAAAACCAGCGCGGGAAAGATCGATCTGGAGGCGATGGGGCCGCCGCCGCCGGGTTTCGCCTGGACGCGGACCGGTCGGCCCGTGGTCGAAACCATGCCCGAGGACGATCTCAAATGTCCCGAATGCGGCCACGATATGCTGCTCAAGAGCGGGCGCTTCGGGCCTTTTTTCAGTTGCACGAATTTCCCCAAATGCAAGTGCTCGGTCAATCTACGCGGCGAAGCGAAAAAGCAGGCGGAAAAGGAAATGCCCGCCCCCGTCCGTCCCAAGCCCATCCCCACGGAAGTGATATGCGATGAGTGCGGCAGCAAGATGGTGATCCGCACCAGCCGCAACGGGCCATTCCTGGGTTGTAGCGCCTTTCCCAAGTGCAAGACGACCAAACCCCTGCCCGATGAATTAGCCCCGTTGGCTGCGACGGCGGCGCAATAGCCCGGTACCGCAGTGTGGTGCAGCAGCACGATGGCCCAGGGCGATGCAGGAGTCCATGCCTCGGGGGCATGGTGGATTAAGGGATAGCCCCGGCGTATTCAGCCGGGGTGGCAGGCTTGATGCCGTCTGGCTCGTAGCGAGTGAAGTCCGTCTTATTGAGCGTGATAAGATCGCTAAGCGAATGGGTGAGCATGTGGGCAACGGTGCGAGCGTCGTGGACCTGGACGCCACGAACCCCGTGTTTGTGGACAAGGCTCTTCCACATCTCAGGTGTGACTGGTGTCTCGGTAAGAACTCGCACGCCGCGTTCGATTCGCCGGAGCCTTCGCGAAGCCTCCTCAAGCGAGAGGTCGAAGCCGCCGCGGTCGCCCGGCGGGCGCGTGCTGACGTTCCAGAACTCCGCGTACTGCTGGAGGCCAGTAAAGATGGGCGTCCGTTGGCCGATAAGGGCCCGAATGGCCGAGCGTACTTCGGCGTAGAATGGGTCGGAGCGGTGTAACGCTCGAAGCAAGATGCCGGTATCGACGAAGACGGCCATCAATCATGGTCCACATAGATGTCTTTCGTCGAGAAGTCACGGGGGAGCGGCGGAAGGTCGAGTCCTTCAGCGAGATCGTCAAGCCACCGGTCAGCATCGTCGATGGTTTGCGGGCCGTTGGTGCCGGCAAAGTGACGCTTGAGGTACTCCTCGACGGTGAGGCCGAGGGCGGCGGCGTAGTCGGCAAGCGCCTTGGCCGTTTGCTCGTCGAGTTGGATCGTTGTCGCTGGCGTCATGTATCGGAACCTCATGAATGCGTTAGACCCGCAACCCTGAAAGGTCGGCGGGCACCGCGTTGCCTATCCCAATGATACCATGCCTCGGGCGAGGAATCACGCGGCTTGGGGGCGATATCAGGGTCGTTCAATTTTCGGAATCCCCCACAACAGTTCCGCGAGCGCGAAGCGAGCGGTCCCCCGCGCTCCGTCATTCCGGCGCGCTCCGTCATTCCGGCGAAGGCCGGAATCCAGTCCGTCGTCCGTGTTTCGCCCACCCCTTAATGAGCCGCGAGCGCGAAGCGAGCGGTCTTCTATTCCAACAATAACACAGCCGCGACCGCCTGCCTGTGCGTGTAACGCACGCAGACAGGTCAGGCAGCGGTCTTCTCGTCCCACCTAATCCGATCCTTGATCCTGTCGGGTGGCCCACCTCCTTTGGAGGTGGGGGAGCCGATGACTAGACCGCGTGACCGAATGTCGCGGATTTTGCAAACGTGCGGACCGCCGACCGGTCCGCATTCATCCTGTCAATCTTGTAAATCCTGTCCAATCTTCCCGCGTGGCCCGGCGGCGATGATAAACCCGCAGTTGACTTGCATGCCCGAAATTCTCCGAACGCCGATCATCATGACCCCATCCGTCTCCGCGCGATAAATCGAATAAATCGTTTGAAGGCTCGTTGATCGAGGATTTTCCACCGATAATTTCAGAACGCCCACCGTGGGCCGCGGGCATCGATTCCCCAGAAGATTTCAATCGCGAATCAGGTGACGATCGTTGGCCAACAGTCATTCATCCAGGGTCGCGGTGGCCCTCGCCACCACCGGGCGAATTCATCATGCCTGCATGGATTCCGTCCGGGCCATGATCCGTTCCACTTGCACCGCGGAGCACGTGGCGCTCTGGTGGGACGTGGATCAGCCGCACGATCGCTGTCGAAACGCCCTGCTTCGTCGATTCCTAACCGATCGCACGTGGACGCACATTTTTTTCGTCGATTCGGACGAGGTCGTCGAGCCGGACACGCTCGACCGTCTGCTGGCACACGATGAAGCGCTGGTCTGCGGGCCTGTGCCGACTCTGCACCAGCGTTATGGCCCACCCACCGAGCAGAAGGGCGTGACCATCGGCACGAATATCATGGTTCACGACAAGGTGGCCCTTCGCGGATCGATGGTACCCGTTGACGCGCCGGACATGGGCTATCGCCGAATGGATCCCGATCAGTTTCCCGGCCACCCGTTTTACTGTGACGCCAGCGGATTGGGTTTGTGCCTGATTCGGCGAGACGTGATCGAGCACATGGAACCGCCCTGGTGCGCATTCGTTGGGCACGAGACCGCCGGGATCGGTGAAGATGTCTACTTTTTTCGCAAGGCTCGCGCCGCCGGCTTTCGACTTCTGGTCGATCCGACCGTGATGGCCGACCACTACAAGGTCATCGACCTGACACACCTGGACCTGCTGTATACCGAAAAGCTTCCCATTTCACCCTGGCCCAGGATGGCGCGACGATTCGTTCAACCGGCAGCCGGCGAATCTTCAAACGTCAGTGTCGAGTATTCACCGGACGTGTCGCTAGCCGCCTTGCATCAGCCATCCGAGCACAACGGACATCGACCTGTCTTGGCAGATCGAATGGACAACCATTCGTTGGACCACAATGGGCACCAGGCCATGAATGAACCAGTTGTGCACGTTCTGGTGGCACTGATGGTCCCATCGACGGGGTGGCTGCACGCGAGGACAATGGACACATTACACCATTGGGAAAAACAGTGGGGTGGCCGAATCTGCGTGCGGACGTTCCATGCCGATACCTTGCGCGGGGGCATGCTCGCCTTGGCAGACCAACTAGCAGGCGCGGATGCGGGTTTCACACACGTGCTCCTGGTACGCGATGACGTCGTTCCGCATCCCGACGTTCTGGGACTTCTCGTTGGTATCGATTCACCGATTGTAGGTGCGCTTTCGCGGCGATTGATTGATGGCCGAATCTGCTGGGCCTATTGGAACCGGGAACCCGCCACCGGTGCCTTCGTCGCACCGCAGAACATTCGCCTACCCGAAATAGAAGCCCCATTTCCGGTTGACGCCGTCGACCCTGCCTGTGCCCTGATTCGACGCGAAGCCTTGAAATGCGTCCCGGAGGCTGTTCAGGCTACGTCGGTCGCCCACGATGCGGACGATCAGTTCATCCGTCACTGGTGCGGGCTTGTTAGCGATAGAACCGGTGCAAAACCGTTGGTCGCGCCTGTAACCGTCGAACGCCGATCCGAGGTGGGTCTTCGCGGGTTTCTAGACATTAAGATGAAACTGAAGCAAAGCTTTATAAACGCCACATCCACAAACAATCCCGCACAAACGATCGTTCGGGGTGTTGATTCACGCCACGCAACACCATCGACGTGATTTTATACGGCATTAGTGCAACCCCGCCCGATTCACGGCCGGTTGGATGGACGCTCCGCATGCTTCCGGACGCAAAATGCTTGATGATAGTCCGATAACATCGCACCAGGCGCGGATACCCTACGGTAAAACACCTTCCGAAGCTTCAAATGAGATTTCCATCGAATGCGGCGAAGACTGAGACGAATTCCGTGGCTATGATCGCACATGAGGAGGCCGGGGTGAACCCGTGAGGGGCGGGGCAGCGGTCGCCTTCTGTTGTTAATCGGTAACACACCTGGGTTAGCTTATGAAAACGAGTTCGATTGTTCTAATTGGCTTGCTATCGCTAAGCTTTTGCCTCACAGGATGTTTCGGCAATCTGGAGCCCAGCGTTGGCGCCTTCGTTCCGTTTACAGGGGCCGACGATGGCACGATTGATGATGTGCTCACGCCGGCGGGTGACGGGTTAGTGGAGCCTCCGCAGGAGAATCCTATCCGTCCGATCGACGAGCCGTCGGTGGGCCAAACCGCGGATTTGAGTGGTGACGGTGTGATCGATGAATCCGACGAGGCGATATTTCAAGCCCAGTTCGGGTTGTCGTCAGATGATGAAGGATTCGAGCCTGCTGCCGATTTTGACGGCGATGGCGAAGTGACACTTGTAGATTTTCAAATATTTTTGCGATTGCTGGCTGGCGAGGACGTGGAATAGAACGCGGTGCCCGTCGAGTAGGCGGTATTTGGCCCGCGATGGAGTGCGGAAATGGGAGCACAGGGGTTACTACGAATGCGAGTTTGCAGTCTTAGCTTGGCGGTTCTGATTGGTGGAATCGCTACCGCGCAGGCGGCCACCATCGATTTGCAACTGAGTTCGCCACAAGACGTTTATCGAATCGGCGATGCTATCGAAATCAGCGTTTCAGCCACGGTCGATGAACTTCTGGCCGGATTCGGATTTGATCTGCTGGCTGACAATGCAAGTCGGGTTTCGTTGGATGCTTTCGCCCCGGGTTTGGGCTTTGTTCCTGTCTCCACACCAGACGGTGATGGGCTGGCTGGTTTGTCGTTCGACGGCGGCGAGAAGGGTTCTGTTCTTTTGGGAACTGCGCAGTTTACGGCTACTGGAATCGGTGCCGTCAATTTCGACCTAGGAGTTACACCCGGCGATCTGACAGAAGGATTCGCACGATTCGGGTCTGGATTTTTCGATTTTACCGCGAATAGCTTTTCAATCGTCGTCTTAGCCCCACCTTTGCCCGCACCCATACTCGGTGGCGGCGGCGGTGGCGGTGGCGGCGGCGATGGTGGACCAGAAATCGTGGTTCCGGAACCGGCGACAGCCATGTTGCTGATGACCGGCGCCATTTTCTTCGCACGTTCGCGACGGCGGCCACTGTAACACGTCGGGCGATCGCGTCCGTCTGCAAATCACTATAACGTTTTATTCTGTAATAGATTATAGAATTGTTGCCCACCCGCATGAATCATTGGTCTCGGCGCATCCTGCAAGCTTGATTGGCCACCAAACCGCTCGGTCCATTCATTGTCAGTCATTCCCATTTTAATTTCGCGCCAATCCGTCAAGTGAGCGTAGACCCGCGTGGTCATAGCGGGCAGCCGCGCTGCGGCATGTTCGTGGCCTTTGCGTGGACTGAATTGGTCCTTTTCAGGCGCGTGATCCACGCAAATCAATAGACCTGTCATTCATCAGTTTCTGATGCGAACGACGATGTAAATTATGAAACGTTTGCGCGTGATCCGCCGGACGCGGTGGCGTGCCGGTACATTCAAGACGGTCAACCTTGCTGCGGTCGGCAACTCTTGGTGATTTGCTGAGTCCGCTCGAATTCGGGGATTCGCAACCATGCTCTACGCAACGCTGGTCTTTTGGCTGATCATTATCGTGTTGGCTGCGGGGGGTGTTCACCGCTTGTGGACGGGGATGGCTCAGCCGCGGGTGGTCAATATGCTGCTCCTTCCCGGAACCTTGATGGCCCAATTAGGGCATGTTCTGGGACTGCTCATCACTGGGGCTACGGTTAACGATACAACCCTGTATAAGGACGACGAGACGGGTGAACCGGGCATGACACGGGACCCCAAGCCTCGCATCCCAATCGTCGGGCCCATGGCCATCGGGATGCTGCCGTTACTCTCGTGCGCCATCGCCCTGTTTTTTGCGGCAGGGACGCTTGGTGATGCGGTGATGGCGGGTCTTGGCGAGTTTCAACTAGCAGCCACGCTACCGACGACATTGGCGGGCTTTTGGCAGATGATGCGAGACCAGATTACGTTGATGGAATCGCTTTTTCACGCGGTCTGGTTGGGGTTTCCCGGCGAATGGCCTTTTTGGCTATTTTTGTATTTGATGATCTGCCTGACGGTTCGCATGGCCCCTTTTCCGGGGACCCTGCGGGGTACGTTGGCTGCCATCGTCGTATTGGGGGTCCTCGCGGCACTGCTGGGACAGGTGGTTGATTCGCTTCCCAGCCGCATCGAACAGGGGTGGACGTTGTTGAGCATGACTGTGGCGACTCTCGTTTTCTTGCTGTGCGTGAGCGCAGTCATACGGGGCGTGGCCTCATTGACCCGTTTGCTGGCCTCGGGACAGTGATCTGAAGCCGATTTCAGGACCCCCACGGGTCAGGTTTTTTGGGGGGCGTGGGGGTGATACAAAAACTTCGATTTTTTTCCAGAATAGGTCTTGACATCGATTTCTATTTTGCCACATTCACCGCGCGCGGTCATTGCGACCGGCGGGTGCGGTCGTAGCCGCGCAGAGGGCGGACTGGGCAAGGAGTGGACGATGGTTCGGATGATTGATCCCGCGGACTTCGTGGAATTCGACGAAGCAGAATCCGCGACAGAATTCATGGGGCGCAATGGGTCAATGGACAGGTTAACGACTGAATCGCCAGTGGATCCGGGGGCCGACCGGGGCGGCTTGTCGTACGTTGGATTGACCGATTTCTTCGTGGTCGATGATGACGACGACGGATTCGAGTACGACGACGACGATGACGAGTTCGACGACGACGAAGACGACGACGAATTCGAAGACTTCGACGACGATGACGATGACGATGTGGATGAAGACGACGATTTATAGCGGTGTTCGTTATGGGCGCCGGTGGGTCATTCCTACCTACCCGGGCGTCGTCGAGTGGCCCACAAAAGTTTGCGGGTTCAGGCCGCCGCTTGAACTGTGCTAAAAGTGATTCACAGGGAAATCCGGGGGAAAGTCAAACACCAGGCCATGGCATCGGGGCGTGACACATTCGCCCGTTGACGAATTCGTATCAATGTTGCCGGCATAGAAGAGCCACGCACTCAACGCCAGCCATATCACCCACCAGGGACGCGAGCCGCCTCGCTTAATCGATACGACGTCAGGATCCGCCAGATCGTGCCCACATTGCCGGCAGAATCGGGCCGCCGGCGGAACGGAATCGTAACATCGAAAACAGAGCCGATTCGACATATCACGTCACCTACCCAAGTTTAAGGATTGGCGGCTTCGGAATTCAAGTGGTTATCTTCACGTCGAGCGGGTTTGGTTTTGCGAATTGCGGGTTGCGGATCAATGTCCGCAGCGCTGGCGACTGGTGCAATCGTTCGGCCACTCGCTCGTTTGCGTGCGTACGTACGTGTCAGCATCGCTGGATTCCGGCTTGCGCCGGAATGACGGATGCGACGTATGCGGCGTTCGCCGGAATGACGATGTTCACTATTTGCTGCTCTTCGTAGTAGGAGGCGGGTGAAACCCGGCTTCGTCATTGGCTCCCCCACCTCCAAAGGAG
>CAYRHJ010000029.1:0-62774 GCA_964424105.1 uncultured Phycisphaeraceae bacterium
CTGATGGGAGGTGGGGCACCCATTTCGGCTTGATCATCGAGACCCCACCCATTTTGTGCTGATCATCGAGACCCCGCCCATCGCTGCGCGATGGATGGGGCACCCATGGATGAATGGGGCACCGATGCTTGTTATGGGGCACCCATGGATGGAAGGGGCAGGCCGTTTGTTCATGTGGAAGGGGGCGGAACGATTGGCTCGTATCCCAGGAGGTCGTACAGGTCCTGGCGGGTATGCATCCGATCGACGATGTCGGCTTGGGTGCCTTTCCGGTGAATCTCGATGAGCGCCTGGTCCATGGCTTTCATGGCGATTCGCTGCAACGTGACAGGAAATATTACTAGTTGGTAACCCATGTCCTGAAACTGCTGAACGGTGAAATAGGGGGTCTTGCCAAACTCGGTCATGTTGGCCAACAGAATCGAATTCACATCGTTGGCGAACCGCTTCCATTCTTGCTCGCTGGTGAGGGCTTCAGGAAAAATTCCGTCTGCGCCCGCGGCTAGATATTCATGGGCCCGCGACACGGCATCGTCGTAACCGGTGACGCCGCGGGCATCGGTTCGGGCGATGACCATGAAATCCGAACAGACCTTAGCCTGCACGGCGGCGGCGATTTTCTCGCACATTTCTTCGACCGGCACGAGCCGCTTGCCATCGAGATGGCCGCAACGTTTGGGAAATTCCTGGTCCTCCAGGTGCAGGCCGCTGACGCCGGCGGATTCCAATTCGCGAACGGTGCGTGCGGCGTTGTCAGGCCCGCCGTAGCCGGTGTCCGCGTCGGCGATGATGGGCAGCGACGTGACGTTGGCGATGGCGGATGCATGGGCCCGTGATTCGGTCAGGGTCATGATTCCGGTGTCGGCCACGCCGCCCACGGAATTGGCCAGCACCGCCCCGGAAAGATAAATGGCTTCAAAGCCTTGCTTTTCGATCAGCCGTGCGGAGAGGGCGTTGATCGCACCGGGCAGCATGACGGTGTGATCTGCCAGCAATTCACGCAGTCGTTTGGATCGTTGGGCTGAAGTGGGTATCACGTTCCCGTTACGCTCCGTGAATGGCATGTCGACACGCGGGCCGGTCGCGTCGCAGCGAGCGGCGGTGAAACCCGCGCTGCGATCTCTGGATTCCGGCCTTCGCCGGAATGACGCATGCACGCAGGGATGTTGGGCTTTGACCGAACGGAAGTCAACCTGACCGCTGGCCGCCTGGGACCTCCCGACCTCAGAACCCACGGTGATGGGAGCCATGGTGGTAAGCCAAATCAGAATAGTCAAACGGTTATGAAAGGCGAAGTGGCAACGCGTTTCAAACGGTCAGGTCAATGCCGTGATGACCGCGGCTTGACGAGGTTTCATCGGGGGAATTGACTGATTCGACGGCTTGGTCGAGCAAGGCCAATGCGGCTTGCGCCTTCTGGTTATTCGCCTGCTGCACTTTTCCCAGGATGGCAATGTCTATGGCTTGACGAGTCAGCAGGGCCTGTGCGACCATTCCCTGGGCAACGTCGGCATTGATGGTATTCATGGCCAATCTCCGTTCAAACGTGGTCCGCACGTAGTGCTGCCCATTCAGGTATCGGCTGTCAGGAACTGGGAGATGCTCTTTGCGGCGAATTGTCAGGGGACGATTCCGGCAGTGGCGTACGAAATAGGGCGATAATCGACACATCCATACAAAAAGAGTCCGGAAAAATGACGACTTATGACGCAGTATCTGATACGGTTGCCCGTTTAAGCTGTATCATGCACGCTCGCGGGTTGTCGGGAATGGAATGCGGCGGGTCGGAAAGGAGCGGCGGTAGGCGGGTGAAGCCGGCGCTGCGAACTCCTGATTTCGGAAGGCGATCATGTTCTGCGTGCCAATCATCGGCTCCCCCACCTCCAAAGGAGGTGGGCCACCCGTCCACTGGATTCCGGCGTTCGCCGGAATGACGAATGCGGGCGGTGGGGGGTCGTAGTTGCGTGCGCTCCGCTGAGGACCGCTCGCTTTTGGGGACCGCTCGCTTTGCGCTCGCGGCTCGTAAATGACGTGATCGCGGGGCAGAAAGAGGCGGGTGAAACATGCTGTGATCATCGGCTCCCCCACCTCCAAAGGAGATGGGCCACCCGTCCACTGGATTCCGGCGTTCGCCGGAATGACGAATGACGAATGCGGGCGGTGTGCGGCATGACGAATGCGGGCGGTGGGGGGTTCAAGACAAGGCGGTCGCGGGAATGACGAATGCGGGCGGTGGCGCGTTCACGATGAGTTTGTGGCGCGTCTTTGTTGTTAGAGTGTCTTACTTTTGTAATGCTTTCGTAGGTCATTGGGTTTGGGATCATTGAATCGCAGGAAAAGGGAACATGAGCACAAAACGAACACTCGGTCGAATGGCGATGGGAATGTCGGTCATGTGGATGGGGTGCATGGCAACGCCCGCGTCCGCGGAGTTGAAGAAAAGTGTCGCGGTCGAAGGGATTACGGAATATCAACTTGAGAATGGTTTGCGGGTGTTGCTATTCCCGGATTCATCGAAGCCGACGGTCACCGTGAACGTGACCTACCTGGTGGGTTCACGGCATGAAGGTCGGGGCGAGGCGGGAATGGCCCACTTGTTGGAACACATGGTGTTCAAGGGAACACCGAACCATCCGGACATCTGGAAATCGCTGGAGGATCACGGAGCCAATTTCAACGGAACGACTTGGCTGGACCGCACGAATTATTTTGAAACACTTCCCACGTCGGTCGAGGGCAACCTGGAGTGGGCGCTGGCCATGGAAGCGGATCGAATGGTCAACAGCCATATCAGCCAGGAGGATCTGTCTTCCGAGTTCAGCGTGGTGCGTAATGAATTTGAGATCGGCGAAAGCAATCCGATGCGGGTGCTGATGCAGCGTTTGGCTTCGGCGGCGTTTGAATGGCACAACTACGGCAAGAGCACGATTGGAAATCGCAGTGACATCGAGCGTGTTCCGGCGAGCACATTGAAGAAATTTTACGAGAAGTACTATCAGCCGGATAATGCGGTCCTTGTGGTGGCGGGCGATTTCAAGCCGGAACAGGCCCTTTCGCTGGTGGAGAAGTATTTCGGGGCCATTCCCAAGCCGGATCGGATCCTCGACGACACCTACACCGTGGAACCGGAGCAGGACGGGGCGCGTCTGGTGGAGCTTCGTCGCAACGGGGACGTGGCGGCGTGCGGGGCGGTGTACCACATCAGCGCAGCGACGCATCCTGATTTCGCGGCCATCGACGTGCTGAACGAGGTTTTGACGGATCAGCCGTCGGGGCGATTGTACAAGGCGCTGGTGGAGTCGGGGATGGCCAGCAGCGTCAGCTCGTTTGCATTCGGCACCAAGGAGCCGGGGCTGCTGTATGCATTGGCGGAAGTCAGTGCGGGCGATTCGGTTCCGCCGGTTCTGGACAAGATGACGTCGATTATGGAAAGCCTGGCGGGGGCTGAGATCACCGATGACGAGGTGAATCGGGCGAAGCGCAAACTGGCCAAGAACATCGAGATGTCGTTGAAGGACAGCGGGCGAGTTGGGGTGGCGTTGAGCAATTGGATTGCGGTGGGGGATTGGCGGACGTTTTTCCTGCACCGCGATCGGGTCGAATCAGTGACGGTGGAACATGTCCGCAAGGTTGCGTCTCACTACCTGAAGGCGAGTAATCGAACCGCGGGCATATTCTATCCGACGAAGGACATCGATCGGACGACGGTTCCGGAGACGCCGGACGTTGTGGCCTTGGTCAAGGATTATAAAGGAAAGGCCGCCCTGTCCGAAGGGGAGGAATTCGAGGCGACGTATGAGAACATCGAACGGCGGGTGACGCGAACCGCGTTGGGCAACGGAATGAAATTGGCGTTGCTGCCCAAGGAGACGCGTGGCGATGCGGTTCAGATGGTGATGCATTTCGACCTCGCCGACGAAGCGTCCATCCGGGGACGGCAGGCGGCGATCGACATGATCCCGTCGATGTTGATGCGTGGCAGCAAGAACCATTCCTACCAGCAGATTCGTGACCGATTGGATGAACTGAAGGCCACCGTGAACCTGTCCGCGGGCGGTGGTCGCATGTCGGTGGACGGGACGGGGATGAGCGTGCGTATCCGAACGGACCGCGAGAATCTGGGTAAGGTCATTGAGCTGGTCGGGGAAATGGTGAAGGAGCCCACGTTCCCGACGGATGAATTTGAGGTGGTGAAGAAAGAAGAGTTGGCGGGCTTGGAGGAACAACTGTCTGACCCGCGAGCGTTGGCGTTTCGGTTTTTGAGCCGGGCGTTAAGCCCCTGGGCAACGGATGACGTTCGTTATGAGCCGACGATTGAGGAATCAGTCGAGCGAGTCCGCAACGTCAGCGTTGACGATCTGCGCCAGTTTCACGGCGATTTTTATGGCGCCAATAATGGCCGCGTGACCGTGGTGGGCGATTTTGACGCGGACGAAATCAAGAACGTGCTGGCCAAGACGTTCGGCAAGTGGACCTCCAAGATGCCCTACAAGCGCGTGGCTACGCCGCATCGCGGGGACATCAAGCCCGTGGAGGAGGTCATTCACACGCCGGACAAGGCCATGGCGACGGTGGTGTGCGGGCTGAATGCGGAATTGCGCGACGACGACCCGGAAGCGCCTGCCCTGGAATTGGCGAATTACGTGCTGGGGGCCAGCGCCAAGTCACGACTGATGAATCGGCTGCGACAGAAAGAAGGTCTGTCCTATGGCACGGGTTCATTTCTGATGACGGACAATCAGGATCGGCGTGCGTTTTTTGGCGGAATGGCATTGTGCGCGCCGCAAAATGCGAACAAGGCTTATAACTCGATGATCGATGAAATCACGACATTCGTGGAGACGGGCCTCAGTGCTGGTGAATTGGCCGATGCGAAGGACAGCTTCATTAAACAGGTCAAGACTCGACTGGCCAACGATGGAATGGTGGCGGGCATGATCAATGGTAATATGGAAACGGATCGCACGCTGGAATTCGATGCGAAGCGGCTCGCTACCATCGAGAATCTGACGCCCTCGCAAGTGAATTCGGCCCTGAAGAAACACCTGGTGCCGGGTCGGTTGGTGAAGGTGAAGGCCGGCGATTTGAAAAAGGCTGAATCGACAGACTGATCGAAGTTTGCACGAACGAGTATGGGCGAGCCTCGCCGCTAACGATGGCCCGTGACACAAGAAAGTGTCGTGGCTGGTAGTCATTGGCGTGTCGATTCGCCGATAGGAACCATGACGTTTTCGGCAATCATAGGATGGCCGGCCTGCCGCAAATTCATTGTGGTGGCCGGTCCTTTTTTTGGGGCGTGCGAGAAACAAGAGTTGTGCGATGGCAGCCGGGCTGGTAACGTTCGCGAACATCGTCGTGGCGCGGGGCGCGATTTCGATGGGGCGCGATGGCGCGGGTCTGGACAGGAAGACCGCTCCCTGACGGTCGCGGGTCTGAAAAGCGCGGGCGAGGTTTGGAAGAGCGCGGGCGCGGGTCTGTTTAAGTTGGAAGACCGCTCGCTTCGCGCTCGCGGCTCGTTAATAGGCTGGTGAAGACCGCTCCCTGACGGTCGCGGCTCGGAAATAGTTAGGCGTACTTGCTTGGGTCCCTGACCCGGCTGGTGAACAGGAATCGTTGGAATGACACTTTCCCCCGTGTTTCGTTCATCGCAGGCAGTGTCGGAATTGGTGCTGCGAGGTTATTGGGATCAACTCGCGCCGTCGCTGTCCATCATGCGCGATGCGAAGCGTGCAGTGTTGGGATTGTTGGACGAGGTGATCGATGGTCGTTTTGTTTCCCATCCGCTTGAAATTCCGGACGACAACGTCTTCTTGCAGGAACATTTCTTCCTGATTCTTTTTGACAGCGTCTATCGCAGCGTGGGCTGTGACGAGTCGGCGCGGCGTACTTTTGCCCGGCTTAACCTGTGCATCAAGGGGCTGGTGGTGGCCGGCGACAACTTGTTTGACGGCGAGAGCAAAATGGAACTGCCGCTTTCCTTGGGTGCGGGGCGGTGCTTCGCGTCGATCATGCAACTCTTGTGTTTTGATCGGCTGTTGATGCGATTGGCGGATGAGCCTGACTCCTGCCTGAACCGCGCTCAGGCGAACGCGTTCGGTCGCAGTTTATTGAGCCGTTTGGCGTCCATCGGCGAGTTGGAGGGCAGCGAAGAGGGCGGTATCGCGAACGTGCCACCGATTGACGAGATGATCCGATTGGTGCACGGCGTGCGGGGCGGGGAGCTTTTTGCGCTGGCGTTCGTTGGGCCACAGGCGTATTTCGGTTCGACCGATGCGAATCGATGGTCCATGGCGCGATCGGGTGTGTCGCGTTTGGGCACGGCTTTTCAGATCGTGGACGACGTCACCGATTTTGAGTTCGATGTGACGCGAGGAAGTCATAATCTCCTGGTGTCACAAATCGTTCATCATGGATCGTCGGCGGAGCGGCAGGCATTGAAACAGTTGCAGGACGGGGCGGACGTTGATGCGTCGAATGATTTCGGGCGGCGATTTGCCGATTCGGCTTGGGCGGTCCTGCGGCGAGCGACGACTGAAGCGGAGCGAGGATTTCAAGAGCTTCGCCGCGTGGGATTCTGGTTTCAACCTGCGGACGCGGAATTGTTCGTACAAGCCATCGCCGGTGACGCGGGCGAACCACGGATGAAAGCGTTGGCCACCGCGTCCGGCGGATAGCCGGCGATCGGGTGGTTAGCCGGCGGTCGGGTGGAACTTCGCGTGACCCGTCGTGCCCTTCGCAAGGTGTCGCAGGCAGGCTACAGTGCCCCTTCCATGATCTATGTGGCTTTGGTTGCATTTCTGGGTGCGTTTGTCGCTTCCGCCGTCGTCACACCATGGGTTCGCCGGATGGCGATCGGTCGCGGATTCGTTGACCGACCCGGCGGGCACAAGGGCCACGATCGATCCGTTGCGTTGGGTGGTGGAATCGCGATCACGTGGGTGGTGTGTCTGCCGGTGCTGGCCGCAACGACGGTGGCGGGGCTGGCTTATCGCTATGGGACGCCCGCTTGGTTTCCGGAGGTTTTGAAGCCGCACGTCGCCGGCGTGGCGTTCAAGGCGCCGGGGGTGTTTGCGGTGATGGCGGGGGCCATCATGCTTCACATCATCGGTCTGGTTGATGACAGGCGTCCGCTGGGGCCGACGTTCAAGTTTTTCGTGCAGGTCGTCATTGCGTTCATTCTTGCGGCGGGGTTCGACATTCGAATTCTGGACCTCGCCGTTGTGCCGGCCTGGTGTTCCGTGATTTTGACGGTGCTATGGATCACGGGCATCACGAACGCGTTCAACTTTCTTGACAACATGGACGGGTTGAGCGCCGGAGTGGCCGCCATCTCGGGGATCATTTTCTCGATCGCGGCGTTTTCAGCGGGTCAACTATTCGTGCCGATGGTGATGTTGCTTCTGGTCGGCGCGCTGTTGGGATTCTTGATCCACAATTTTCATCCAGCCAGCATTTTCATGGGCGATTCTGGGAGCCTGGTGGTGGGCTACTTGATGGCTGTGTTGATCGTCCTGACGACCTTTTACGATCCGCGAAGGTCGCTGCATCCTGCGGGCGTGCTGCTTCCCATCGTCGTTCTGGCTGTGCCGCTCTATGATGTGGTCAGTGTCTGCGTGCATCGGTATCGGGCCGGCGCCAGTCTTTTTCAAGGCGACCGGCGGCATTTTTCCCACCGGTTGGTGCAACGGGGGTTTTCCACGCGTTCGGCGGTGTTGACGATTTATCTGGCCACCGCAGCCACGTCCGCGTCAGCGATCTTGCTTCCACATTTGAATTGGCTTGCAGCCGGCCTGATATTTGCGCAATGCCTGTGCGTGGTGCTCATCATTGCCGTGTTGGAGCATCGTAACGATCTACACGGGCCACCCTGATGCATCGCGGCTGAATCAATCACCGGCCCGGAATACGACCATCATGTCGGCATCGGGGCAGCGAAAATATCCGAAAAATGCCAGCCAAATGGCCCGCGGCGTCAGGAGCTTGGGTGAAATTCTGAACGGCTCAAACGCCAAATCGAGCGTGTTGTCAAAACACCGCCCGTAATGCAATCCGAAGTTCAGGTTGACAAACGGGACCTTGGTATTGACGTACGAGCTGGGAAATAATCTGACCAGCTTCCATCCGATCTTCTCGGCAGCGGCGATCAGGGCCGTCTTGGACAGCATGTGCGTGTGGTAGGGTTGATGGAGGGTGTGTACATGCGTTTCCGGTTGGGTCAAATCTATCGATTCGGCGTTGGGGGTTCCGATGGCGATCAAGCCGCCGGGTTTGACGAGCTTGGAAAACTGGTCGAGCAGGTCGCGAGGTTCGTGAACGTGCTCGATGACGTCTTGGGAAACGATGCAATCATATTGCCTGTCGAGGGCGGCAACGTGGCTGAATTCCGGGGAGTAGGAATCGTAGCCCGCCACGTCGTCAAACCCCTGCGATTTCAAGAACCGGACGAGGTGGCCGCTGCCGCATCCAAAATCCAACGCGCTGTGATGACGATTCAAACCGGACCGTTTCAACCGTGCCACCAGGTTTCGATAGGCCGTCCGAAGCGCCCAGTCGAGCTTCTGGGTGTGAAACGGATAGTGACGGTAATAATGATCCAGATCGACGGGATCACGTGCATGGATGCTGCGGCAGGCACGACATCGCCAAACGGTGAATCGCTCGTCGCGGAATCGCCGGATGTTGGAACGGACTTCGGCGGTTTCCGAGTCCGGGCTCAATGAATCCGGCTGCGGGCAGATGTTGCATTGTTGGATCGCGCTCATGGACGTTCACAATACATCGGGCGGCCCGTATCATCAAATCGATGCGGGGCGATTGGTTCGGTGGGCGGTGCGGTTGTCGAACTGCCCGATTGTCTTAATAATGCCGGCCTTGGCCATTGACGCGGAAACAGGAAACGATTGATGATCGAAGGAAATTGCGGTCGTGTGGGGGTTTAGTGGTCCGGCCAGCCTTGCGTCGGCGGATCATGGCCCCGTCCACGGTTGGGGGCGGCGGATCGGCGCGTTGTTGGCCGTCACCGCGGTCATTCATCTTCCCAGTCTGTTCAATCCATTCTTCATCGACGATTACGTTTATCTGAACACCGTTCAGAATATCACTTGGTCCAACTTCGCGGATCAGTTTCTGGCTGCCACGATGGATCAGGATGCGAGCGGCGTGTGGTGGACGCCGGACGGGCTGCTGCCTTTTTACAGACCGCTGGCTATTCTTTCATTCGCGGTGGATTACCGTATTTGGGGCCTGAATCCGTTTGGCTACCATTTGACCAATCTGTTACTGCACGTACTGTGCACCTACCTGGCCTATTCCATTTCCGCCAGGTTGATCGGCGGTGGCAGGTGGGGTCTGTTGGCCGCCGCGATATTTACGATTCATCCAGCCCACATGGAAGCGCTGCTGTGGGTGTCGGGACGATTCGATCTGATGGTCTGCGCCGCGACGATGGCCGCAGTCTTGGCCCATTTGAAATGGCAGGCGAACGCCGCCCATTTTGGTTGGGGATTGGCGTTTTTCGTTTTTTTTGGGATGGGATTAGCCTGCAAGGAAACCGCGCTCATCCTTCCGGCATTCTTGGTCTTGTCGGAAACGATGGGCTGGCGAGGACAACGGCGCAGTCGTTGGCCTCGTGCATGGCGAATGGCGACAGCGGCCATCACAATCATCTCGCTCCTATACCTATCCATACGATTTTACCTGTTTGGCGGGTTGGGGTCCCTGCCGCCGCCGTATGGCGTTGATTTGTCGTCACCCCGCGCCGCGGGCACCATACTGTGGAATTTTGCACAGTATCTGCTCGACTGCGTTTTTTGGATTCAGATTGACGCAATCTATCTGAGCGCCATCTGGGAGCGGTATCCGGCTGCGTTGATCGGACTTTCGTTGGTGGCGACTGCGGTCCTGTATGGTGCGTGGCGTGTCGCAGGGCGCACCGGCGGGTGTCGGGTCGGGTTTGCCTGGCTGCTGTTGTTCACATTGCCCGCGCTGTTGGCCATGCCCGGCGAACGAAACATTTACCTGGCGAATTTCGGCGTGGCGCTGATCGCCGGAAGTGTTGCGAGCGAGGTCCACCGTCGAAACGAATCCAATCCGCGTGCGCTGTTGCGATTCCGACACCTGTTGGCCGTCGTTGGAACCTGCGCCGTGGTGGTGGTGGGCGTGGAGCTTGCGGTGGGGCGGCGAATCGGTCAAGCCGCCAATCAGGTGTTCGTGGACGTGTTGCAGGCTATTCCCCATCCACCCCGCGGCGCGCACA
Organism: uncultured Phycisphaeraceae bacterium; assembly: GCA_964424105.1. GTDB lineage: Bacteria > Planctomycetota > Phycisphaerae > UBA1845 > UBA1845 > CAYRHJ01. The sequence continues at coordinate 10,256 of CAYRHJ010000029.1, forward strand.
TATTCGTCGTCAACCAGTGCCCGCTCAACGCCGTGGGATTCAATCAAGGGATGCAGTTGCGATACGGGCGTGATGACCTGACCGCCTGTGCGCTCACGCTGTCACCTAATTTCCATAGCGAAACGCACGACGAAGTCTTTGTCTCATCGGACGGCACGTTGCGCATCGAACGGCGGGGGGGCTTTCTTTTCAGCAGCTTCATCGAACAATTTCTATTGTTTTCGCAGCCGGTGACCGATCTGAATCAATCCGCGGGCCGCGTTGGGATCCGACTGCCCCATCCGCCACAAACTTTCCACGGACTTACCAGCCTGGAATTGGAGTTGCCCCCCGACGTTCCATCGGATCGCGTTTTCCTGTTTCGATGGGACAACGCCCATGTCAAGACCATCGCCGATATCATGTGGCGTGCGGAGTGGCCAAGGCTGGTTCGCTGCCAGCCGAAAACGGCTCCCGCCGACGTCGCAGGAAAAGAATAACATCATGGGCGATCAGATAGAGCGCGGGTTCAATCAATAGCGTGACGAACGTCGAAAACGTCAGCCCCCATGCGAAGCTTGACGCGAAGGGAGACCATATCTTGCTGATGCCCCCCAATCCCAACGCCAGCGGCAGCAGGCCCAAGACAGTGGTCACAGTCGTCAAGAACACCGGTCTCAGCCGAACCTTGCAGGCCAACACGATCGCATCGCGCATCGCCAGCCCGGCTTGACATTGCTTGTTGATGAAATCGAGCAGCACGATCGAATCGTTCACGATGACGCCGGTCAGGCCGACAAGCGCGATGAACGACATGACGGTGAACGGGTAGGAGCTGATGAGCAGCCCCGCCACCACGCCGACGCAGGCGAACGGCACCGTGAAGATCACCACGAAAGGCTGCCAGTAATTGTTGAATTGTGCAGCCAACAACATGTAGACGACCACCATGGCCATCAAATAGGCCTTCAACAGCCCGTCGAAGGATCGCTTCGTTTCCTCGAATTCGCCGCCGTATTGGACGCGAACGGTGGGCAGGGCCGCCAACGTGGAACGGAACTCGCGATCGAGCTGTGTGTTCACTGCGTGGGCGGTGGTCACGGACGTGTCGATCTGGGCTGTAACCGTGACGGCGCGTTTGCTGTTGTAATGCGGAATTCCCGCGTAGCCCTGCGACATTTCCACGTCGCAGATTTCTCGCAGGCGAAGGGTGTATCCCGCGGCCGTTCGCACGCGAATATCCAACAGATCATCCAAGTCCTGTCGATAGGATTCGTCAAAAAGCAACCGAACATCGAGATCTTCGCCCGTCCGTGTGTCTTTGAACGTCGTCACGATGCGACCGTCGTTGGCGGTTCGAAGCGCGCCGGCCAAGTCCGCTTGCGTCAAGCCGTGGGCCGATGCTCGCTCCTCGGATAGTCGCAGATCGATTCGCGTGGGTCCGAAATCGAGATTGTCCGCGATGCCGGAGACGCCGTCGATTTGAGCCAGGCGCTGCTTGTATCGTTCAGCCAACCGTTGTGCGGCGCCAAGGTCGGTGGATTCGATTCGTACCGCGACGGGTTTGCCCATGGGCGGACCGTCTTGAGGCGCCCACACACGGAAGGATCGCACGCCGCAATCGGGATGTTCCGCGACGTATCGGTCGATCTCCTCACGAATCCGATTCGAAACGGCGTCGGGATCGACATTGACGACGTCCGTATCAGCCAGCTTGACGTGCATCTGGCCCAGGTTATTTCGCCATAAAGCTTCATGGTCTTCCGTGGCCACCAGACCGACGGCCGTCAGAACGGATTCGACGTATTGCGGACCGAACGACGTAATGATTTGTTCCAACGGCTCCAATACACTTCCGGTTTGTTCCAGGGAGGCATCGTCCCACGTTTTCACATCGATCTCGACGAGTTGGTAATCGGATGGGAAGGGGTTCACGTCGAGCAGCGGCGCCAGCGAATAGGTCAAGAAACCGATGGCCAACAGCGGCAACGTGGCGATCCAGCGATGACGGAGCACAGCCTCGAGAACGCGACCGTAATAATGAATGACTTGTGCCAGTAAACCACGACCCTCGCGCAGGCCGGTTGTTGCCTCGATGGATTCATTCTTGGAAGCGCGGCCCCATGGACGCGGGCCAAAAAAGTGGTAATGAACCGGGATCATCAGCAGACATTCTACCAATGAAGCCAGCAGCACTATCGTGACCGTCTTGGGGATGATGGCGAAGAATTTACCGGTCACTCCGCCCATCAAGAACATGGGCAGGAAGGCTACGATCGTGGTCAGGCTTGACATGACCACCGGCCAAAGGACCTCGTTCGCCCCATCCACAATCGCTTTTCGGAGTTCCTTGTCGCCCTTCGCGCCGGGCCGGGCGCGGGCCATTTCGATGTGCCGGTAGATGTTTTCCAGCACGACGATGGCATCGTCCACCACCATGCCAGAACACAAGACCAGCGCGAACAAGGATACGGCGTTGATGGTGACGCCCAACAACTGCATGAAAATCAAGGCGAACAGAAACGAGAAGGGGATGCCGACGATGGCCAGGATCGAGTTTCGCCACCCGATCGCCCACCACAACGCAATAAAAACCAGCACGATACCGCTGACCAAGTTGTTGACCAGGATGCGAATGCGACTACGGATGATGTCGCTCGAATCCAGACACGTGGACACGCGGACGTGGTCGGCCATCGCCTGCGGGAGCGAGGCACTGAATTCGCCGACGGCTTGTTCGACCGATTGGGCGACCGTTCGGGAATCGGCTTCGTCGGTTTTGGCGATCGCTAACGCCTTGCAGGGGTTGCCGTTTAGCCTGGCGAACAGTCGCGGGCGCTCAAATGTCTCGAAGGCTTGACCCAGGTCGCGCAGATAGACGTGGCTTCCCGATGGATGCTTGCGAACGGCGATCTCACCCAGTTGAGACGGTGTCCCAGCCTCGCCGACCGCTCGCACGCTGTATTCACCCCGCCCTTGCGGCAGCGTCCCGGATGGGACGGTGCGATTGTATTGGCTGACCACGTCCGCCACCTCGTCCAACGTCAATTCGAGCTTTCGCAACTCTTCGCGATCGACGGAGATGTGCAGCTCTCGATCGCGCATCAGCTTGTCATCAATCTTGGCGATTCCGGGAATATCGCGAAGGATGGGTTCCAACGCGCGAGCGATCTCGTGAAGCGTTTCTTCGCCGGCCTGCCCCACGTCTTCCACGACGACCCACAGGAGCGGGAATATTTCCGAGAGCGAGATGCGTGTGACCCTGGGTTTTTCAGCCTCGGGCGGCAGGTCGTCCACCCGATCGACCGCGGCTCGCAACTGTCGAAAGGCGGCGTCCAATTCCGTGACCGTCAAATCTTCACGGAATGCGATGCGGATGAGCGACGCGTCGGGCTTCGAGTCCGAGGTGAATCGTCGAATGCCCTTGACGTCCTGAATTTCCGCCTCGATGCGGTCGGTGACCAGCCGTTCCACGTCCTCAGCCGATGCCCCCAGCCAGACCGTATCGATGTTGGCTTGATCCAGATCAACGTCGGGATAGACGTCCACCGGAATGACGTCGACCACCAAAGCGCCGGCGAACATCAGCACAAAGAACAGCAGATTCATCAGGACGGCTTGCTTCAGGGAAAACCCCGCCACGCCTGATCGAACAGCGTCGTCCAATTCGGGTTGATTCTGCGGTTCACCCATCGACGATCACTCAGCCACACGCACCACGACCCCGTCCGACACGTGGGCCATCCCACTGACCACCACGCGATCACCCGCAGCCACGCCGCCCAACACTTCAAACCATTCGGGATGATCCAACAGTGGCCGCACCTGAATAGCCACCCAATAGGTGCGATCGATGGACGCGCCCGCGTCATGACGAACGACGTAACAATATGATTGCCCGTAGAGCTTGTTGACGGCCACGCGGGGAATCGTCAAATGGGATGTCGATTCGCCGGACGTGGGCCCGGAATGAACGATGATTTCAGCGAAAAACCCAGGCCGCAAGGTGCCATCCGAATTCGCAACCTCGATTTCCACCTCGAAGCGCCGACTGTCCGCTTTTGCTTGCGGGTAGATTCGAAGCACCTGCCCTGTAAACGTCCGATCGGGCAGTGCAGCCACGATCAATGATACGTCGTCACCCTCGTTGATGTGGACTATTTCACGATCGTCAACTTGAACAACGACTTTCAGCCGATCGACCACCAATACATCCAAAAGCGGTTGCCCGACATGGGCATATTCCCCTCGCCTGTTCAGAATCGTCGATACCACGCCCTCGACGGGCGAACTTATGGTTGTTTTCGTGAGCTGTATGCTCGCCTCAGCCACCATGGCATTGGCCCGTTCAACCATGGCCAGGGCTTTGTCGTGCGCCGTGCGATTATCCAATACTTCCGTCGGATTCACCGATCCTTCCGCTTCAAGTTTCTGAATCCGTTCGAGGTTGGTGAAGGCCTGATGAAGATCGCTCGCCGCTTGTTTCGCTTCCGCCTTGGCCTTCTCGTGCGTAGCGGTGAACAACGATTCGTCGATCTGCATCAGCGGCTGACCGGTTGATACGCGGTCGGACGTTTCCACAAATTGCTCCACGATTCGGCCTGACACCTCGGCTGAAAGGGTTAGCGCCTCGCGTGCGTCGAGGAAGCCGAATGACTTGACCTGCGATTGAACACTAACCCAACTGATGGCCGCTACAGTGACCGTCATCCGTGGGTCCGCTTCTACTTGCGAATCCCCGGATGGGCCGCGTTGCGCAGACCAAGAGCGAGCCGCCAACCCCGCTGCTACGAGCAGGACGCTTGTGGCGATGACGATACCCATGCCGATGTTGATTCTTGATTGAGCCAATGAACGTACATCCTAATCAAGTGCCATCCCCAGTCGAGGCTTAAGCAAGACCGCCAATCTCGACGATTCACGGCCGCACGACGATTCGCGGTCGCACGACGATTCGTGGTCGCACGACGGTGTTAGATGAATTCAGAGCGATCGTGTGGCATCTCCCAAACGCAACAAGCCTTCGATCACACCGTACGGCATTGGGCCGTTGCGACAGCGAGCCGCGTTTCAGATGGCCCACAAAAATAATCGATTTCCATCGCCCGTACTATTATCCCCCAGCGACCCCAGCCCGTCGAACCTGTTAGACTAGGCAAGATGGCCGGTTGATCCGACCGGATGCGTCTGCTTTTGAGTAGAATCGTTGCACGGGTCACTGGATTGCCGTTTTGGGTGACCCGGCGGGATGGTGTGAAAACTTGTTTGCGTCGATTTGACTCGGATTTTCAACAATCGGAAACCCATGAAGCGGTTTTTCCGCCGGTGTAAACGCAGGAAGTTTGCAAAAACCTCCGCTCAGCGAGACATTGACCGGAAGAAGCCGTTCGAGTATCTTGCGTTGACATTCATTCCGTAAGCCACATAATCGCCGGTTGATTGTGCGCACCCTACCCCCGAGCGCGGTCTTTGGAGGCATGTGGCGTCAACGTTTCAGGAGTTTGTTGAGTGGCGGAGAAGGTCGTCTTTGCCGGAGTCGGTCACCATCTTCCAACGCAGGTGGTGACCTCGGAAGCTGTTGAGCGGCGGATTTTCGAGCTGAACAACTTCCAGATGCCGTCGGGCTTGGTTGAAAAGGCCACCGGAATCGTCGCGAGGCATTATCGCGACGAGGACGAGCAGGCCTCCGACTTGGCCTACAAGGCCGCCGCCCGTGCCCTGGGTCGGGCCAATATGGACGCCAATGACCTCGACGTCATCATCTTCGCCTCATGTGCCCAGGACGTGACCGAACCTGCCACCGCCAATATTTTGCAGGAAAAACTCGGCGCCTCCGGCTCCAGCGTGTTCGACGTCAAAAACGCTTGCAATAGTTTTCTGAACGGGCTGGACATCGCCGAGTCCATGATTCGCTCGGGAAAGGCCAAGACCGCTCTCATCGCCGTTGGCGAAACGCTGTCTCTTACCATCGACTGGCGAATCAATTCTTTTGACAAGCTGCGTACAGGAATTTCCGGGTTGACGCTGGGAGACGCGGGAGCAGCCGCCGTCGTTCGCAGCGAACCCAACGGCAATGGCCGCGGGATTCTGCCGACAGCCTTCCAGTCTCACGGCGAGCAATGGCGATTGGCCACCGTCCTCGGCGGCGGCAGCATGCATCGCTTCAGCGAGGAACATTCGTACTTCAGCGGAGAAAGCAAAGCCCTGCGCGACCAGGCCATCAAGTACATTCCCCAGATGGTCGAGCGTGTGCTGGAAAACATCGGTTGGAAGGCGGACCAGGTGGACCTGGCCTGTTGCCATCAGATCAGCGTCGACCTGGTCAAGGACATCGCCGTCAAATGCCGCGTCCCCGTCGAACGATGCGTCATTTCCGTTCGCGACTGCGGCAATACGGCCGCCGCAAGCATTCCGCTGGGCCTTTCCCGTGCGGCCGACGAAAACCGAATCCAGCCCGGCGCCAAGGTCCTGCTCGTCGGAGCCGCCGCCGGCTTCAGCGTCGGGGTCATTCCCGTCATCTGGTGACCGTGTCCGTACTCGTCACCGGCGCCACCGGTTTGGTGGGTATCAACCTCATTCACAACTTGGTGGCTGACGGTCAGCGGGTCCGCGCGCTCGTTCGCAAGAACTCGCCACGCCGTGAATTGGCTGATCTCGACGTCGAGTTCGCGGTAGGCGACGTGACCGATTACGAATCCGTGCGAGCCGCCGCGAGGGGATGCGAATACATCTACCACGCAGCCGGTTGGGTCCAGATCGCGCCTTGGGGGGCGGACAAAGCCTACGCGGTAAACGTCACGGGAACGGAAAACGTCTGCCGCGCCTCCGTCGAAACCGGCGTGCGCCGTCTCCTGCACGTCAGTTCCATCGCTGCCATCGGAGCGGGGCCGGCACACCAGCCCGCCAATGAATCCTCCGCCTGGAATCTGGCGTATTTGAAGTCACCGTATTTCGACACCAAGAAACTCGCCGAAAACGTCGTGCGCAAGTACCTCGACGACGGCCTCGATGCGGTCATGGTCAACCCCGCGTACATCATAGGCCCCTACGACGTCAGGCCGTCCAGCGGTCGCATGATCCTGCTCTACGCCACGCGTTCGCTTCAATGGTATCCACGCCGCGGCGGGATCGGATTCGTCGATGTCCGCGAAGTCGTTGACGCCATGCGCTTGGCCATGGAAAAAGGGAAAACCGGCGAACGCTACATCCTCTCCCACACGAACATGACCTACGGCGAATTCGCCCTCCGCATTGCGAAACTCGCCAACGTCCCACCTCCGCGATATGCCATGCCTTTCGCGATCTTCGCCGTCCCCTGCGCCGTGGGCAGTCTCGTCGGGCGGTGGGCACCGCAGCGCTTCGCCGACGTCAATCTGCCCGTCATTCGCACCTGCTACTGCGAACATTTTGTCGACGGCGAAAAAGCGCGTCGCGAACTGGGCCAACACCCTCGCCCCATCGACCAAGCCATCGCCGACGCCCTGTCGTGGTTCGAAAAAAATGCCTACGTCGAGCGAACCGAAACCGGATGGCGCTGGCCCGCATGACCCGAATTCACGTCGCGCAAAATATCGTTCCCGCGGAAGGTCGATCGGAAAAACTGCGGCCCACCCGTTGACGCTGGGCGCGAATCTAGACAATATTCCTGAACTGATCCAACGAATCCGGGTTGGCCAACACGTCCCGGTTTTTCACTTCCTCGCCGTGGATCATCTGTGTCACCGCCAATTCGACTTTCTTTCCGCTGATGGTGTGCGGGATGGCCGACACCGGCCGGACATATTTAGGAACGTGGCGTTTGGTGGCGCCGGCGGCGATGGCGGACTGAATCCGCAGACTCAATTCCGACGTCAGCACTAATCCCTCGCGCAAGACCACGAACAAACAGATTTCGACGTCGTCCGACACTCGCTTGCCCACCACGACGCTGTCCGTGATTTCGTCGATCTCCTCGACAATGCGATAGATCTCCGCCGTGCCGATCCGCACGCCGCCGGGATTCAACGTCGCGTCGCTTCGCCCATAGACGATAACGCCCCCGTCTTCCGTCACCTCGATCCAATCGCCATGCCGCCACACGCCGTCAAAATGCGAAAAATACGCGTCCTTGTACTTGGCTCCGTCCCCATCGTTCCAGAAATAGATAGGCCGGGACGGGAAAGCTGACGCGCACACCAGTTCGCCCTTGGTGTTCTGAACGGGCCGACCCGTTTCATCGTACGCCTGAACGTCCATACCCAGTCCTCGGCATTGAATCTGGCCCGCGTAGACCGGGAGCATCGGATTGCCCAGCATGAAACACGAAATGATGTCCGTTCCACCGCAAATGCTCGAAAGCTGCAAATCCGACTTGACCTCGCGGTAGACCCATTCGAACTGCTCGGCCGATAATGGTGAACCCGTGCTCAGCAGGCAACGCAGATGCGACAAATCGTGTTGCGCTCCGGGCCGGACGCCGCTTTTTTGACACGCGGCGATGAACTTCGGGCTGGTCCCGAACACCGTGACACCCGCATCTTCCGCCAACTCCCACAACCGGCTCATTCGCGGATAACCCGGGCTGCCTTCAAACAACAACACCGTCGCACCCACGCCCAGCGAACTCACCAGCCAGTTCCACATCATCCAGCCGCACGTCGTAAAATAGAAAATCGTATCAGCCGGCCTTACATCGCAATGCAGCATCAATTCCTTCATGTGCTGCACCAGGGTTCCGCCGTGCCCGTGCACGATGCATTTGGGCGTTCCCGTTGTTCCCGACGAATACATGATGAACAAGGGATGATCGAACTCGACGGATTCAAACGAAAGCGATTCGGACTGTTCCGAACCAACGAACTGATCCCACGGTTCCGCGTCCGCAATGTCGCACCCGTTCGCTGCCCCGCCTCCGTAGGGCACCACCACGACCCGTCTGACACTCGCCAGCGATTCGCGTATCTTGACCACGCGCTCACGCGTATCGATAGCCTTGCCGTTGTAGCGGTACCCCGTCGTTGCCAACAACACGGACGGCTCGATCTGACCGAACCGATCCAGCACCCCGTTGATGCCGAAATCCGGCGAGCAGCTTGACCAGATCGCCCCCACGCTCGCGGTGGCCAGCATGGCGATCAGGGTTTCCGGCAGATTGGGCATGAACGCCCCCACGCGGTCGCCCTTGCCCACACCCACGCGCTTCAACGCGGCGGCGCACTTGGCCACCTCCACGCGAAGATCGCGATAGGAGATCACCAGTCTGGCCCCGTCCTCACCTTCAAAACGAATCGCTGTTCGATCGCCGTCGTGGCGCAGGAGATGTCGCGCATAGTTCAAACGCATCCCCGGAAACCATTTCGCCGTGCGAATGTCCGTGCCGTCCACCGTACACGTCGCCGCCGAATCAGGGTCGATCCCCGCGAATTCCAGCATTTCAGGCCAAAACACCTCGCGATGACGGATCGCCCAGCGCCGCAACGATTCCCAATCCTGACCCACGCCATGACGTTCCCCCATCCGGCGCATGAATTGATGCATCTGCGACCGTTCGACGCGCTCGTTCGCGGGTTGCCAAATCGGCAGTAATCCTCCCATCCAATTCAACCTTCACTTTTCGATGCCCGGCGGCCAATCGTCGATGACTCGCGACACCGGCGCATCCGCTCTTTTGCATCACCCGGCACCGACAAACTCCAATTCCTGGATCTCGGGAACCATGCCGATCCGCGACCCCCGTCGCAGCAATTCCATAATGGCACGTCGGCCTCGATCACCGTAATCCACGGTCCAATCGTTGACGTACATGCCCACGAATCGGTCAGCCAAGTCATGCCCCATGTCCCGGGCGTATTGCAGCGAATGGGCCACCGCCTCCTCGCGATGCTTCAATCCAAACAGGATGCTTTCTTTCAGCACGCCCGTGATTTCCGCCATCGCGTCTCTGCCCAGATTCTTGCGAATGCAGTTTCCTCCCAGCGGCAACGGGTATCCGGTTTCCTGCAACCACCACTCGCCAAGATCGACAACCTTGTGCAACTGTTGTCGTTCGTAGGTCAATTGCCCTTCGTGGATGATCAACCCCGCGTCCGCCTCCCCGGCAGCGATCGCCGAAAGGATTCGATCGAACATCACCACGCGGTGATGAAACGAGCGTCGTCCCAGCAGCAGGTTCAAGGTCAGAAAAGCCGTCGTCATTTCCCCGGGAATCAGGATGGTCTTACCCCGCAGATCATCGACCGCCATCGGTTTTCGAGCGACGACCATCGGTCCGTATCCGTCTCCCATGCTCGATCCGCAACTCGTCAGGGCATAGGCATCCGCCACGAATGGATACGCATGAATGCTGATGGCCGTGATGTCCAATTCCGCGCGGCGGGCCCGCTCGTTCAACGTCTGTATGTCCTGCAAGACGTGTTCGAAGTCCCAACGTTCGGATGTGACTCGACCGCTGGCCAAGCCGTAAAACATGAACGCATCGTCCGGATCGGGGCTGTGACCCAGCGTCAGTGTTACCCTTTTCATCTCCAACAATCCTACTGAACTTTGTTCGGTCAATTCACCGCGCGCGACCGCCTCTTTACGAGCCGCGAGCGCAAAGCGAGCGGTCCGTCAGCGAACGGTCCGTCAGCGAACGGTCCGTCAGCGAACGGTCCGTCAGCAAACGGTCCTTTACGAGCCGCGAGCGCAAAGCGAGCGGTCCCTCGCGGAACACACGCAACTCCCACCCGCGACCGCCTACATGCGTCATTCCGGCACACGTCATCCCTACATGCGTCATTCCTACGTGCGTCATTCCGGCGCACGCCGGAATCCAGAATTCGTACGACGGATTCCACCCGCTGTTATACCAAAATTTGCCCGCCCCACATCTCCATGGCTATACTGGAAAGGGGCATTTCTTTCGGCGGCTTGCAGCCTGCGAACGATTGCAGCCGATGAAGGTGATACCATGCGACTCCTATTGCGCGACGGTGACGAAATCATCGAAACCCGAACCTTCGATTCCACGGTCATCACCGTCGGTTCGGGTGAACACGACGATCTTAGAATACCCGATCGCCGCATTATCGCCCAACAGTTGACCCTGCGGGCCAACGCCGACGGATCATGGGTCGCCCAACCCGCCGAGGGCGGGAGTCCGATGGTCCTCAACGGCCGGCCATTTACCAAGCCGACGGTCATCAAGCACGCTGACGACGTGGCCTTCGATAACTACACGCTCGTGGTGAACCGATCGCAGTTCGCGCCCATGAACGACGTTTCCGCCGGCATCGACAATCCTCGCAAGCAAGCCAAGACGCGGGCCATACCGCTTCCGCCGGGATCGCTGACCCGCTCAGCCAGCGAACCCATCGAGCTGTCGCAGCACGCACCGCAACTGCTGGCGAAATTCGCCCAAGACCTCCCCCGCACTTCCGACATGGACGCTTGGCTCGATTTCCTGGTGGACTGGCTACCGAAGCATTTTGATGGCCGATTCGCCTTCGTTGGCATCCGTCATGCCGGGGAAGGTCCCCTGGAACACATCCGCGGTGCGAAGGAAAAACGTGCGAGCAGCGAGTCACCGCCCTTCCTTTTAGCATTCATCTATCGGTGTCTGGAGCGCAGCCAAGCCGTTTGCGTATTGTCATCCAGCCTGCCTGGCGTGGGCTCCGCCATCGTCGCACCCATCACGGGTGAAAGCGGTCCCATAGGCCTAGTCTACGTTGACAGAAAGCCGGAACAGTCGCCATTCAGCGAATTCGATCGCGACCTGCTATCCGTGATGGCATCTCTCATTGGCGGATCGATCGGCGTCGCGAAAGAAGTCGTCGCAGCCGCCCCACCTGAATCGGGGACGAATCTGAATGTCATGCAGGTTCAAGCCAGCTTGTTGCCCCGCAACGTTCCGCAATGGGACGAACTTCAAATCGCCGTGTTCTTCAATCCCGGTTTGGAACCGGGCAAGAACCTGTATGACATCATGTCGCTTTCCAACGGCGTCGTCGCCATCCTAGTCGCGGATGTTGCCGCGGACGTGCTTCGCCGGGCGACGGCATTGGCCGAGGTTCGAACCGCTTTCCGCAGTGCAGCCTTGCATCTGGACGCCCCGCACACGTTTCTGCGAGCTGTCAACTGGATGCTCTGTGACCATTACAGCACCTGCCAGTTGCACGCCGCCGCGCTGGCCATCCACCCCCTGACCGGAGAATTACAAATTGCGACTGCCGGCCAAGTCGGCGCCATGATTATCGACACCAGGGGCGATTCGCGCGACCTCGCCAATCACCAGTCCCCGGCGGCCGGTCAGCAGCCTGGAATTCCCTTTGAAGCACAACTGGAACGGTTGGCTTGTGGAGATTCCCTAGCCCTGTTCACCCGTGGGGCCTGGGTAGCCCAAAATGACACTGGACAAACCCTCGGCGAGGTTCAGCTAACGGAAAGCATTCGCGACGGCTTCGGTCAGCGAGCGTCCGTCGCCCTGGATGATCTCGTTCAGGAACACGAGTCGTATTTACGGCGACAATTGCAAAATGATGATATTACGTTAATTATGATCCAACGCACCGAAGCGGGCGGTTAGTCAAGAAACGACAAGAACTTATGACTTCAGCAAGGTCTACTTGTTGTCCAGCCACTCGACCGGCGATAGACTTGATAGGTTCAGTGGGCTCGACGTTTCGGGGTCGCGAGTTGTCGCCACCTTGTCGGGAGGTTGTTGTTTGCGAGGCCTATTCTATCTGATGTCTAGAATCGCCGTGATCCCGCTGTTGGCGGCGGCGGGGTGCAACGTCAACGGGTCCGGCTTCTTGCCCGGGGAAAGCGCCGTCGCTGAACCGCCAACCAAGTCGCAGTCTTCACAGCCACTCACCGAAGTTAAATGCCGGATTCCCGAAGACGTGGCGGAGATCAACGATCGATTGTTGCGAATGATCAATATCGAGCGATTCGAACAGGGGATTCTGTCCCTCGATTCGCAACTATCCGACATTGCCGCGCAGTATGCCTGCACCATGATCAACGAGGAATTCTTTGGCCACAAACATCCCAAGACCGAGTTTGACGTCGCTCAGCGGCTGGTGCAGGCGGGATTCGCGTACAAAGTAGTAGGTGAAAACCTCGCCGCAGGTTACTGGGATCCGCAGGGAACGCTGGATGCTTGGCTGGCGAGTGATTCGCACCGCGAGATTCTGATGGATCCTGAATTTACCCGTGCCGGGTTGGCCGTTCGCTACGGTGGCCCGTACGGCGTCTACAGTGTGTTGATTTTGGCAGACCCGGTTGACTAGCCGCTGACCTTTCTGATCAGCCGATCGCAGCTTCGAGTTTCCATGAATCGTTCGCAACCGCCGAAAGACTCGCTCTTCCAGCCACGACGCCACCCCGGTCAGCGCGTGCTCCTCACCGGTCAGGTGGGTCTGGACAAAAAGGAAGTCGTCGACGAATTGGCACGTTTGGCCGACGAGGGCGGCCGGCACGTCGATGTTTTTCACGTCGGGGACATGATGTACGCCGAGGCGCCGGACGTCGTTCCGGGTCGAATCCTGGATTTGCCGCGGCAACGGTTGGAACAACTCCGCCGCAGCGTGTTCAAGGACATTCTCGCAGCCGCACCCCACAGTCCCAACATGGTCATCAATACCCATGCCACGTTTCGTTGGCGACACGGGTTATTCCATGCCTACGATCATAGCGATATGGTCAAGCTCGACGCCGACCTTTATATCACCCTGATTGACAACGCCCACGCCGTGCACGAACGGCTTCTCCGAGAACACGACATTCACCATACACTCAAGGACATCATGGTCTGGCGGGAAGAGGAAATTCTCGCAACACGGGCGATGGCCGAGGCCGTCCGCGGATACGGTCATGCGTTCATCGTCAGCCGCACCGATTCCAAAACCACCGCTGAAACCATCCTCAGCCTGATGTTCCAGCCGAATCGCAAGCGGGTCTATCCATCGTTTCCCATGACGCACGTCATGGGTATGCCCGACGTGCTCGCGGAGATCGACCGATTTCGCGCCAGGCTCGCGGAATATTTCATCACATTTGACCCAGGCGACGTGGACGAAAAAGATTTGCTGTTCCAGGCCGGTGCGGCCATTCAGAAAGGGCGTGATGAGTTTACCATTCCGGTCAATGGGCGACAGATTACGCTCAAAGCCGCAGACGTCACACACATCGCCCGCGACATCGACGGTCAAATCTACGCCCGCGATTTTATGCTCATTGACCAATCGGACATGATCATCACGTACATACCGGTCATGCCCGACGGCCGACCCGGGCTTTCCTCCGGTGTGGAACGAGAGCTGCAACACGCTTTTGAGACCACCAAGGAAGTGTACGTGGTGTGGACGCCCAAGAACGAGCCATCCCCATTCGTCACGGCCACCGCCACGCGCATTTATTCGAACCTGGATCAGTTGTTCGAAGAATTTCAGACCAAGGGCTATATCGACATGTACCAGCATGATCTTCCCGTGGCAGCGCCCAAGTCAACCGGATAGCACATGACCGGGCAAGTCATTACCTCTGCACAACGCAAACTGCAACCTCCGCTCGTTCTCGAAGCTCCGCTGCACGACTTGCGCATTGCGTTTGCCCAACTTATGGACGGCGTTCAAGTCCAACTCCACAGGCGAGGCCTCGAAATCGATTCCTGTGTGCTTGACCGTTTCGCTCGTGTGCGAGTTATCGGGCGGGCGGAGGAGTACGTCATTCCGGTGGAATCTGTGACCGATCAAGCCTGCCTGGTGGACGCTTTGGCCGCCAAAATCGCGCAGGAAGGCGGTCAGCGTCTCGCAGAGGCGCGGGTCGAAGTGCTGGAAATTGCCGTCGAGGCCGTCCGCATGCCTGATTTCCCGCTGGTGCGGTGATTTCGACTCCCGAACCCCCATAGCGACAAATAATTGAGTTGCCCTTGCGAATCCGTTAATGTCGGTGATGGGGAATCCGGGTCGCCAGAACGCGCTTTGACGCCGCGGCCTGATCCGTTCAATCCCATTCGAATGGCGTCTATTCCACCTGACCAGGAGCGTGGTGGGTCATGAACGGGAGATTTCAACATGATTCATTTTTGCGTGTTTGGGGCCCATGAAGGCATCTTGGCGCCGGACAAAGTGGTCTATTTCACCATGTTCGGGGGATGCGAATTGAAGCAACCGACGTTGGCCAAACGGCTCTTGGAAGCGCGTCGATACGAGAACATGGGCATGCCCATTCGGCGGCGGAATTTCTTCGTTACCATATTCGGCGGCACGAGCATCAAGGTCCCCACCCTGGCCGAGGAATTTCTCGATCTGCAAGACGCGTTGCGAGCCAAGCTGATAGCATTTGAAGATTGGGACGCTGCGGTGGTCCACTTGAACGACAATCCAGGATTCGGGTCATTGACCGCCTTCGGTGGATTCGAAGGCGCCGAGCTTCCCTCGGAAGACGAAGAAGTCGAGGGCTTAGCCCTGAATCGTCACATCGGAAACATCTCCGAACCGGCGGGTCGAACTCTGGAGCTGGCTGTCGGACGAGGCGGGTCACACCGTACAGCCATCCTTCGACAGGCGTTGGCTGCTCAGTCGACGGCCGTTCGCGCGTAGTTTGGTCGTTCTGAAATGCCGCGACATCGGAAATGGTGTATGTTCTTCAAGACGTGTGGCCCGGCTCCTTCGACGGGTGTGCATGGGCTCGTCATAGTGGGTGGCCCAGGTCCTTCGGACCTGGGGGAGTCGATTCTTCGACATTCAATTTGCACGTGACATCGCAGTGTTGTTCAACCTACTTCATCGGGTCCCCCACCTCCAAAGGAGGTGGGCCACCCGGCCGTTCGCGCGTAGTTGGGTCGATCTGAAATGCCGCGAAGTCTGAATTGGCGTAGGTTCGTTAATTGTGCATGGGATTTGCAAATCGCATGGACGATGATCGAAGCATGACAAGACCCGCGCGGATCCGGGCAGGTGTGCTGATCGGCGGATCAAGCCGCCGTATGGGCCAGTGCAAAGCGCTGCTGCCGTGGCATGGCCAAACCATCGTCGAACGAGTGGTGCAGACGGCGCAATGCGTCGCGGATGAATGTGTCCTGCTTGGAACGATGAAAGGGGTTCCGCCTGCCTTGGGTGGCATCCGCATACTTCCTGATATTCATCCGCACATCGGACCGCTGGCCGGCTTGCACGCGTTGCTGTCGGACCAATCTGACGGTTGGAGTTTTCTGCTCAGTTGCGACATTCCTGATATTTCGACGGCGGCGCTGATCGAGCTGGTATTTCAAATCAACGACCAGCGTCCCGGCTCGCCACCATGCGATACAGGTCCGAAATGGAACGAACCGCGCAACACTTCGTCGTCCGTTCACGTGGCCGCAGGGAACAGGCCGTCTGATGGCGGTCACGGATCGGATACGAATGAAATTGACCGCCGACCCGCGTTCCAGGCGGTGGCCTACGCCCTGGGCGATCGTGTTGAAACCTGTTGCGCGCTCTATCACGCATCTTTGCTGCCCGACGTGGAACGTCGAATCACGCACGGGCGTTACGCGCTACAGGAATTGATTCAATCGCATCCCCACAAGCTGCTGAACGGTCAACCCCACCGATGGGCCTTGCGAAACGTCAACACGCCGCAGGATTATTCGGCGGCGCTCGAATCCGCGGGTGGTGAACGATCCCACACGATGGCCAACAACCGTTGCCCAGAATGAAGCGGCGTGTCCAGATCGGGCGGGCATTGCACGGATCCGTCCGGCTCCTCGATGGCTACCACTTGCGCGCCGAACTGACGTCTGAAGTCGGCTTCGCGCAAGGATTGGCCTATCGCTTGCAAGGGCACAATCAATCTCTTGACCACGTCTTTGCGCATCATGGACACGCCCATGGAAAGCTGCTCGAGCTGTCCCTCGCGTTCGATGCCCGATAGGCCCGAATATTCCAGGAGCACGAGCTTCTGCGTTTCATCGACGTGTCGGCGAAGCGTGTCATAGATTGCTTTTCGGGATATCATCCCCAACCAGCGGCGGCGGTGATCGCGCGACACCACGGGGAGCACGTCGTGGTTTTTCATTTGGAAGACATTCAATGCCTGGTACAAATCTTCGTCCGGGAAGACGGTGGCCAGGTCCGTCGTCATCATGTCCGACGCGATCAAGGCATGGGCCAGTCCGGGGTCATGAAAGGCGGATTCGATGTCGGGAACGGAGATGATGCCGACCAGTCGGTCACCCTGCGTGACGGCAAAAACCGGACGTGTGCCCGGCTCGATGCGTTTGACCAGCTCCGCCAAGGACATCTCCGGTGTGGCCACGGCTCGCCATTCTCGCTCCATCAACTCCCCAACCCGCCGTGACTCGAGCAGGTGTATGACGGCATCAGCCGCGTGGGCGGGGGATTCGGCTGCGCTGCGCACCTGCTCGGAATTCAGTCCGATCCTTCTGCCCACGACGTAGGCGGTCGAACAGACCACCATCAGCGGAACGATCAAACCGTAACTGCCGGTCATTTCCATCACCATGACGATTGCGGCCATGGGCACGCGCATACCGGCTGCCAACACCCCCGCCATCCCCACCGGAATCAGGGCCTGACGCAAATCGTCGGGAAAAACTCCCGGAAACAACGCCTGGCAAACGCAACCCAAAAACGCGCCAGCCACCCCGCCGATGAAAACAGCCGGTCCCAGTGCCCCGCCCGACGCGCCGCTCCCCACGGTCAATCCGGTGGCGACGCATTTGCACACCAGCACAGCCAGGAACATCCCCGCCCACCACCACCATCCCGCGTCGGGAACTTCTCGCAACAATCGCCCATCCAACGCGCTTTCGATGAAATGGTATTGACCATCCATGACCTGCGGCAGGATGCAGGCCAGCGCCCCGGTCGCCAGCCCGCCCAGGCCGGGCAGGACCCATCGCGGCACGGCCTTTTGAATCTCCGCGACCCGTTCAACGCACTTGAGACAGACCGCAAGCAGCATGGACGACAGGCCGCAAATCGGCCCCAAGACCGCGTAGGGCAACAGTTCCAACGGAGAGGTGAAGGCCAGTTCCGACGTGCCTTCCAAGAGCCGGTGACCGAATCCCGGAAACAACATGAACGTCGTGTAACCGACCACCGACGCCACGAATCCCGGCACGATGGCGTCCGACTCGAACTCCGGTTCATAATATAGAATGGAGGCTGCGAACAGGGCGCCACCCAGCGGGCATTGAAAGATCGCACCAATTCCAGCCGCGCACCCTGCCACCAATAACACACGGCGCTCACGAGGCGTCAGACCGAAAAGCTTGCCCACGCTTGACCCCACGGCTGCGCCCAACGCCGCGATGGGCCCTTCCGGTCCGGCTGACCCGCCGCAGGAAATCACCCCGATCGACGCTCCGGCTTTGACCAGCGGACCGCGGAGTGACATAGCCCCCAGGTCGCGATGAAACGCGCGGGTCAAGACGTCGGCGCCATGACCCACCGCCGTGGGACACAGCCAACGCACCAGCAGACCCGACGCCAATCCACCGAGCGCCGGCAGAAGCAATACACCCCACTTGAATGCTTTTATCTGTGCGCTGCCGACGTGCGTGAATCGACCGACCAAAAGCGCTGACCCGTGTTCCAAGCCCCAGTGCAACGCGGCAGCGGCCAAGCCGGCCACAATCCCCGCCAATGTGGCCAGGCAGAATAGCCGACTCCACCGGGCAGCCGGTCTGGGGATAAATTGAATCACCCTGCCGAACCATTCATACGGAAGATTGAATCTGGACATCGAATGGGATGCGATTCTAGGGCATCGAGTTGCACGTCACAATGCGGCGGACGACCTATAATTTCGCGGATGCGGGACCCGCGGGCACGTTAAATGAACACGGCCCAAGGCGTGGTCGATATCGTAAAATAAGTCGTGGTCCGTCAATCATGGAGTCTCCAACATGCTACGCATCGCATTAGCCTTGTTCGTGTTCCTGGTGGTGGCGCTTTCGCCGGTCAAGGCCGTTGAGCAAAGTCTCACGTCGGCAAGCGCCGCGGAAATCGTCCTGATGATCCTAACAGCCATGGTCATCATCTCATTGCACCACATCCACCGTCGCCGCGGTGCAACACGTTAATGACCCACGGCCATTTGGCGAACGAGACGTGCGACATGGCAACCACCCATCATCGCCGATGGTATCGCCGGCGAATCACCACCACGACGTCGAACATCGGCGGCGGGGTGAAAAGTCAATCCACCTTGTTAGCGGGCTGCGGCGACTCGTCCGTCGACGACTTACCCAGCACCCAATGATCCAACCATTGAAGATCCCACGCCATCTTTGCTTTTCGGTGCTTATAGGTGGTCAAGCCATGGCCCTCGCCGGGGTAAACGACCAGTTGTGTCGGCACCTTGACGTAATGATGCAGCGCTCGAAACAACCCGCGACTATGTCCCGCCGGCACGCGGGGATCGTTTTCACCGACGTGGATCAGCGTGGGGGTCGTGACCTTGTCCACGTTGTACAAGGCCGATGACCTTTGCATTTCCTCGGTTTGGTTCCACGGAAACCCCTCCATAAAATTGATGACGTGACCGGGCGTGTCCTCTTCCAGCCATTGCAGGACCATGTCAAACACGCCGGCACCACTGCTGGCCGCCTTGAATCGATCCGTCCGCGAAATCAGACAATTGGTCAGATAACCGCCATTGCTCCAGCCCATGACCGCCATCCGATTGGGGTCGGCGATTCCGCGTTGCACCATGGCGTCCACACCGCTCAGCAGGTCAGCCACGTCGCGATCGTTTTCATGGCCCACCAGGTCGACGAGAAACTTGTCGCCGTATCCGGTGGAACCGCGATAGTTGGGGCTTAACAACGCCCATCCTCGTGCCGGCAGCAACACCCTGCCGTATATCCAAAACCGCAGGTGCAACATCGACGCAGCCGTCGGCCCGCCATGTATTTCAAGGGCCAAGGGCAGCGGATCGGACCCTTCAACGTAGTCCGGCGGCAATTCCAAGATGCCCTCCACCTCGGTTCCGTCGGGGCTGGTCCATTTGACCGTCTGGATTTTGGGAAGCTTCCAGGTCTCGACTTGTGGATTGACACGGGTCAGGCGTTGCAGATTTGACGATTCCACGCCGGTTCGCGAGACGTAAATCTCCGGCGGATGGGTCACGTCGCCCAGCACGGCCGCCAGGCTGGAACCATCGCGGGAAAACCCAAAATCGTCCACGACGACGTCGCCCGGCGTCATGGTGACCGTTTCCGATTGACCCTCGTCGCCAACATTGCGAGCGCAGTAGACGCGCCGTCTCGCATGATCGTCGGCTGCGTAGCACAAATCCTGCGACCCCGGGCGCCATTCCATAGGCCCGGACACGTAGCGCTCCGCGTCGCGGTGCAATCGGGTGGTTCCCAAGTGGCCCGCGTCACCGAATCGGGCGATGAACACCTCGCCGGGGTAACCATCAAAATCGACGCGGAACGAAAGGCGAGTTCCGTCAATCGACCAGGCCAACCCGAGCAGCCATCCATACGGTGACGGAGCTTCCCGCCGCCATTGCTCATCCGGTAACGTCGTGACGGTCTTGGCCTGCGCATCGTAAATGTCCACGCGCGACCAGCCTTCATGGGTGATCAACTCCTCCGTGGGCGCGGTCAGCATGGCAATGCGTCCACCGTCGGGCGTGGCTGCGAATTCAAGGATCACGCGGTTCTCGTCAACCAGCTTCTCGGCCCGCCAAGACACCAGGTCCAGTTTCCAAATCTGCGTGTATTGGACGACGCCGTGTCCGTAGATCAGCGAATCGTATTCCTTCCGCAGCGATTGCCAGGGATCGTCCTCGTAACCCTTCTGACCAACGGAATAAAACAGGGCCTTGCCGTCCGCGGGCAGATCGAACGCGTTGACGCCATCGACCACGCGGGTGACCGCAGTGGGTTCGCCTCCCTCCACGCCTATTCGCCAAACCTGCGTTTTTCCGTCGAAGGGCGGTTTGTCGTCACCGGGACGCCGGCGATTACTCAAAAAATAAATCCATCGACCGTCGGGACTCCATTGCGGAGCGTGGTCGTTGGCGGTTTCGAACGTCAGCCGCACGGGTTCGTGGGTCACCGTGGACACCACCCATAGGTCCGTATTTCGTTTCTCCTCCGGCGGCTCCCAGCGCATTTCCGCATAGGCCACCCACGTTCCGTCCGGCGAAACGGCACAATCGGTGATGACTGCAATCGAGAAATAATCTTCCAGTTCGATGTCGTGTTCTCGTTGATCGCCGGCACCCGCCGGGCCGCATGACCACATAAGCCCGACCACGGTCAACCGTCTCAACAGGCCCGTTTTTCGCATCATCCCGATCGCCTTTCTCTTGCAACGCGAGATTCAGAATTATCGTACCTGCGGTATTGTGGTCCCAGATGGATTCAACAACAAGCGGCCCAGACCATCCGTTTAGATCCGAAAGCAGGTGTCGCGGAAACTCAACTCGGCGCTGCAATCGTCAAATTCGTTTCAGCAGGGCGGCGCCGGCAGCGTCGTCGTAAATTCATTCCCACGCGGCGTTTGTGAGACGAGCTGATTTCATCCCCTCGGGCACCGGTTTCGGCGTGTTCATTGCCAACCATTTAACTGTCATGGCGAATTGGGGGGTCCATGACATGGCCGGATGGGGAAGAAGTTTTTTCCGGACGGGGAAAGAAGCCATGTTTCGCATTCGCATCTATGAATTCTTTCGACGCAAGGTCCGCATTTTGATTCTGTCATTTCTGACCTACGCGGCCCTTTGCTAAATAACTCCCCACAATAGGGAAACTGGCCTATGCGGCCTTTGAACGCAGGTACGCATGGCGTTCGACGTCGAAGGGGCTGCGGTGTTCGAGCCACTCGAACACCTGGTCCAGCAGTTCATCGATGGTCCGGCATCGATGATTGCGTGTGATCTCTTCGTGCAAGTGCCACCAGATTCGCTCGATGGGGTTCTACTTCGTCTTGAAACACTGCGATCTCGTCATCCGGCAGATTCCGCAGCAAATGCCGCAGTCTCCGCAGTTTGGCCGCACGCCCCGGGTCCACCAGTCGCAACACCGGACGAGGCCGACGCCAGACGATGTTCTCGCGATGCAGCCAGCGCCGCACCGTCTCCCGGCTGACCCGGACCGATCCGAGTTCCAGCACCAGCGCGGCCAGACACTCGCAGGTCCAGCGACTGCGGACGAACCCGAAATCCCGCGGGAACTTTGTGGTCACCCAAGTCACCACCAGCGTCAGCAGCCAGGCACCGTACGAGGATCGCCGCCCGCGTCGCTCGCCGGCCAGCGCGTCGGCCCCGCCTCGCTCGAACCGCTCCTTCCATCGAGCCATCGTCCGCCGACTGCAATACAAGGCCGACTCGACCTGCGACCAACTCCACCCGTCCGCCAACAACAACATCATATGGGCCCGCTGCCGCACCGCAGGATCGGGATGTCTCCGATACATCTCCAAAAGCCTCTTGCGTCCAGCCGGCCCTGCCGCGAAACTGCCATCCATGGCTCCGCCTCCAGGGTATCCGGAATGTTCTGTTCAACCGGTATCTTGGAGGCAAGCCAGTTTCCCTTTCAAGAGCAGCTATTTAGTGTAGTCGGTCTGAATCCTCCCATCTTTTGAAACGGCGATCTTGCGGTGGATACGGTTCGGCTGTGCTTCCGCTCCCTCACGGTCGCGGCTCTGATAAGATGCAAACAGCGTGAAAGACTACACTAGCGGTTCGTCGCATCGCGGCAGTCGGCGCAGCGCCCGGTGATCTGGAATCGGTGCGACGCGGCTTGAAAGCCATGCTGATGGGCAAGTTGGTCTCGCAAGTCGATGATCTTCTGACTCGCGAACTCGATGATTCTCCCGCATTCTTGACATACCAAATGATCGTGAACCGCCTCACCGAAGCTGCGCTCGTAAAATGCCTGTTTGACGTCGAAGCGAACCTGTTTGAGGATGCCGCAATCGACGAGCAGGGGCAAGGTGCGATAGACGGTGGCCTTGGCGACTCGATGTCCCTGGCGACTGAGCGCGTACACGAGTTGCTCGGCTTCGAAATGGTCGGATAGATCAAGCACGACGTCGAGGATTCGCCGGCGCGGAGCGGTCAGCTTGATGCCCCGCTGTTTGAGATAGCGGTTAAAGGTCTCGCGGGCGGCGTCTTGGGATTCGTTCTTGTTGATGCCTATCATGGGTGCGGCGGATGGACGATCTACCAGCTTGTGTCGTTTTCGCATCCATCATAACGCGACGTCGTGATTCGTGAAGCGGGTGGAGTTGGGCTGAGGTGGACGACTGACGATGGCGGAGGATTCGCAAAAGACGCCGCGACGGGCATTTTTTCGGGCGAGCGCGTCCAAGGCGATCGGTCCCCTGGGCGATTTTCTGGACCGGCGGTTTCGGCTGGGCCGACCCCATTCGCGTCCCGACGACCTGCCCCAACGATCGGCGGCGCTGCCGGCTCGGCATCGATATTTGCTTCGCCCGCCCGGGGCTGTGCCGGAGGCGGAGTTTCGCGACACTTGTACGCGTTGCGGGTTATGTGTTCAAGCCTGCCCCGCCCACGCGATATTTCCCATCCGCATTGATGATGCACACATTGACGGCACGCCGGTGATCGATCCGCAGCGAAGTCCTTGCGTGGTGTGCGAGGGGTTGGATTGTATGCACGTCTGTCCGAGCGGGGCGCTCCAACTCGTCGAGCACCCCCGCGAAATCGACATGGGATTGGCCGCCGTCGACGATTCCTTGTGCGTGCGGCGTCGAGGCGAAGATTGCACGATTTGCCTGGACCGCTGTCCGTTTGGGTCGGAAGCGTTGAGCATCGAGGGTCATGATGCCCCAAAGGTGATTGAATCGGGATGCGTGGGTTGCGGGGTGTGTGAATTCTATTGTCCGACGACGCCCAAGGCCATCGTGGTGTATCCGCACGCCCGTTGAGCCCGCGGCGATTTTGGCCGATGCTGTGGGAATGGGGTTGTTGGTTGATCGGTCGGTGGATTGAGACTAGGATGCGTACGTCCAGAATTTCAGTTATTGAAAGATGAACGGAAAGGTTGATCGTGACATCCAAGAATCGAAGTGAAAAATACCTGTTTACGTCGGAGTCGGTCTCCATGGGCCATCCGGACAAGGTGGCGGATCAGATTTCCGACGCCGTTCTGGACGCCATGTTGAAGCAGGATGCCCTGTCGCGTGTGGCCTGCGAAACGATGGTTTCAACGGGCATGGTGGTGGTGGCGGGCGAGATTACGACGGAAGCCTACGTTGAAATCCCGGACGTGGTTCGCGAGACGATTCACGAGATCGGTTACACGTCGGGCGATATGGCCTTCGATTACGAATCATGTGCGGTGCTGACGTCGATCAAGAAGCAATCGTCGGACATTGCCATGGGCGTGGACCGGGACGGAGCGGGCGATCAGGGCATGATGTTCGGTTTCGCGTGCCGGGAGACGGAAACATTGATGCCGCTGCCGATTCACCTGGCCCACCGACTGGTGGAGCGGCACGCGGAGGTTCGGCGAAGCGGCTTGATTCGGGGACTTCGCCCCGACGCCAAGTCACAGGTGACGGTCGAATACGATGGGTTGGAGCCCGTGCGCGTGGATACGCTGGTCATATCGTCGCAGCATGACAAGTCGTGGAACGAGCGGCAGGGCGAGTTGAAAGAACAAGTCATCGAGCACATTTGTAAGCCCGTGCTGGGCGACCGCTGGTGGGACTCCAAAATCACGATCCACGTGAATCCGACGGGCCGATTTGAAATCGGCGGGCCGCATGGCGACGTGGGTCTGACGGGCCGGAAGATTATTGTTGATACCTACGGCGGTCGGGGTCGGCACGGCGGGGGTGCGTTTTCGGGCAAGGATCCGACGAAGGTGGATCGGTCGGCGGCCTATTTGGCGCGTTACATCGCCAAGAACATCGTGGCTGCCGAATTGGCGGACGTCTGCGAGGTTCAACTGTCCTACGCGATCGGCGTAGCCAAGCCAACCAGCGTGTGGGTGCAAACCGAGGGCACGGGCCGAGTCAGCGAGGACGTATTGAGCCAATTGGTTCGCGACCACTTTCCGTTGGAACCGCGGAAGATTATCGAGTATTTGAAGCTTCGTCGCCCCATCTATCTGCCGACGGCGCGGCACGGTCATTTCGGGCGCGAAGGTGACGGATTCACCTGGGAAAAAACCGACTTGGCCGACACCCTTCGAAAAGCGGCGGAATCCATGGCGGCTTCGGTTTGACGGATCGACGGCGGTTTCAAGTTGACGGCGGGTGCGGTTTGAAGAGTTGGGGACTGCGATGGTGCAATCCTGTTCCGAATCTGATAGGCGTGGCTGAACCGGATGGGACAAGTGAACAAGGAATGGATCATCAGCCCGCCGTGGGCGGAGTGTGAAGGCGCTGCACGGCGGTGGGGTCTATCGCCACTTGTCGCACAAGTCTTGTACAACCGCGGCGTCATCGGCCACCATCGTCCAGATGACTTTCTGAATCCCCAACTGAAGAATCTTTTCCCCCCGGAACAACTTCCCGGCACGGAATTCGCGGCTGAACTGATTGTTTCAGCTATTCGTGACAAAAAGCGCATCGTCATTTACGGCGATTATGACGTTGACGGCATGACGGCGTTGGCCATCTTGTGGCATCTATTGAAGTTGGCTGGTGCGCAGGCATCGTTCTATGTTCCCCACCGATTGGAGGAGGGTTACGGTCTGAATTCGGAGGCGGTGCGATCGCTGTTGGCCGATGGGGCCGAAGTCATCATCACGGTTGATTGCGGCATCACGGGCATCGAGGCTGCCCGCGTGGTGGCTGAGGCGGGTCAAACACTGATCATTACCGATCACCATCAACCGGGAGTGCAGATTCCGCAGGCCGCCGCAATTGTGCATCCGACGGTCGGCGGTTCCTATCCCAATCCTGACCTGTGCGGCGCGGGTGTGGCGTTCAAGCTCGCCTGGAGCGTGGCCCGTAATCTTTCCGGCGGTGTGCGCGTCGACGATCAATACCGATCATTTCTTCACGAAGCGGTGGCGCTCGCGGCGTTGGGGACGTTGGCTGACGTGGTGCCGCTGGTAGGAGAGAATCGCGTGATTGCCCGTCACGGATTGGCGCTGCTGCCCAAGACTCCGTTCGTGGGACTACGGGTATTGATGGAATCGATCGGATTGAAGAACGAAAAACTGGGCGATTATGACGTGGGTTTCAAGCTGGCGCCGAGATTGAACGCAGCCGGTCGCATGGGTCACGCGAGGTTGGCGGTTGAACTGTTGACGCGGGCGGACGAATCGCGGGCTCGCGAAATTGCGCTCTATCTCGACGAGCAGAACCGCAAGCGACAATCCACGGAGCGCAAGATCACCCGCGAGGCCTGCGAGCTGGTCGACCGATCTGAATTGGCATCGGATGCCCGGCGGGGGATCGTCTTGGCCGGTGAGAAATGGCACGCCGGCGTGATCGGGATCGTGGCATCGCGGATGGTCGAGCGATATCATAGGCCGACGGTGATGATCGCCTTGAACAACGGTCATGGGCAGGGATCGGCGCGGAGCGTTCGGCATTTCGACATCAACGAGGCGTTGGGGCGATGTTCCGAGCATCTGATTGAACACGGCGGGCACGCCATGGCTGCGGGCTTGAAAATCGAATCGAGCCGAGTGTCGGCGTTCACCGAATCGTTCGTGGCGACCGCCAATCAGCGGCTGACCGGGGCGGACCTGCGCGACAGGCTTTGGATTGACGCGCAAGTGGAATTGTCGGCGTTGAAGCTCGACACGGTCGAAGCCTTGACCGGGTTGGGACCGTTCGGCGTGGGAAACGCACGACCGAAGCTGGCCAGCGACTGGGTGGAGCTGCACTCCGAGCCACAATGCGTGGGATCGACCCGACGACACGTGCAGGCGGTGTTTACCGACGGTCAGACGGTGGTGAAATCCATCGCATTTGGGCAGTCGGACATGATCGACGATCTAAAACGATTTCGGCGGTGTAAAGTCGCGTTCATGCCGATCATTAACGAATTCAACGGCCGGCGATCCGTTGAGATGCAGGTTCTGGATGTTCAGTTTCCGACAAGTTGAATGGGATGTTCCGTTGCGAGCGTAACCCTGATGTCACGGCGGCCACTGTGAGGCGAATCCATTTATGGCAATAGCTCGATTCTTGTCCATCGTGTTGTGCGGATTAGCAGCGGACCCGGAAGGGACGTTGAAGATGCCGGTCGATGCGGAGATCGCAGCCATGGTTCGGGCGGTCGACGTCGATCGAATCAAGTCCGACGTTCATTCATTGGTGGGATTCGGGACGCGGCACACCGTCAGTGAGACGGAAAGTGACACGCGGGGCATCGGGGCGGCGAGACGTTGGATCAGCGATCAATTCCGGGAGATTTCCCGGGCCACCGGTGACCGACTCACCGTCGAATTTGACGGCTATCATCAGCCGCCCGACGGACGCCGCATCGTCAAACCCGTCGAGATCATCAACGTCGTGGCCACGCTGCCGGGATCCACCCCGGTCAGTGCGGATCGGGTTTACATCGTGTCCGGCCACTATGATTCCATTCCGTCGAACGCGGCCGATTATGAAAGTGAAGCACCGGGGGCGGATGACGACGCCACGGGGGTGGCGGCGGTGTTGGAAGCGGCGCGGGTCATGGCGGGTTACAAGTTTGACGCCACCATCATTTTCATGGCCGTCGCGGGCGAGGAACAGGGCCTATACGGGTCCAAGCATGCCGCCCGGCAAGCCCGGGCCAACGGCATCCCCATAGCTGGTATGTTCACCAACGACATTATCGGAAATACGCTTTCCGTTCGTGGGCAGCGCGAGGCGCGACGCGTTCGCGTGTTTTCCGAGGGCATGCCGCTGAATGAACCGGAAGACGTCGCGTTTATGCGGCAACGCATCGGCGGTGAAAACGATTCCCCCGCGCGACAGTTGGCCCGGCACATCAGCCAAGCGTGCGACGCGTACGTGGACGGTTTCGAGGTGGCGCTCGTCGCCCGGTTGGACCGATACCTTCGCGGCGGGGATCACAAATCATTCAGTCTGGAAGGCTATCCCGCAGTGCGCTTTACGGAGTATCACGAAGACTATCGGCATCAGCATCAAGACGTGCGCCAGGAGAACGGCGTGCAATACGGTGACCTGCCTGAATTCGTGGATTTTGATTACGTGGGTAACGTCACACGGGTCAACGTTGCGGCGCTGGCATCGCTGGCGCGTGCCCCGGCCACACCGAAGGAAGTGACCATGGTGACGGAGCAACTGACCACCGATACGACGCTGCGCTGGTCGCCCAATACGGAGCCTGATTTGGACGGATACCTGGTGGTATGGCGCGAAACGACCGCCCCCCAATGGCAGTTCGCCAAGCGCGTTGGAAAAGTCACCGAAGCCACGATTCCGCTTTCCAAAGACAATTACATTTTCGGCGTGTGTGCGGTGGACGACCAGGGCCATCGCAGCGAGGCAGTCTTTCCCTGGCCGACGAAGATGCGCACGGACGACAGGCGGAAGCAGGACCGGTAGTCAACAACGACGGCTGACGACGGGCAACGATTCAGACGACGGCTGACGACGGGCCACGATTCAGACGACGAATGACGACGGGCAACGCGGGCGGGATCGGTCCGATCGTCACTCCGGCGAACGCCGGAGTCCAGGCAGCGGTCTTCTGGATTCCGGCTTGCGCCGGAATGACGGATGTGGGCGAACGCCGGAATGACGGGCAACGATACAGACGACGGCTGACGACGGGCGAACGCCATGGCCAACGCGGAAATACACGTCATCGGTCCCAACGAGCACGAGCTTTTGGCGACGTTGTACAATCAGGTTCTGCGTCCCCCGGTTGAGGCTGGTTTCTTCAAAAGGCGCTTCGAGGGTCGGCGAGACACGATGGCATTGATCGCCGATCTTGAAAAAGTGCCGGTGGGGTTTCTGACGGGATACGAACTCCGTCCTTCCACCTACTACCTGTGGCTGTGTGGCGTGTTGCCCGACGCGAGAAGACTGGGTGTGGCTTCGCAGCTCATGCAGGCCGCCCAGATGCGTGTCGCGGAACGGGGTTACGAGATGATGCGTTTTGAGTGCCTGAACCAAGCCCGCCCCATGCTGCACGTGGCCATCCGCGACGGATTCGACATTGTGGGCATACGCTGGGACGCTCGCAACCTTACCAATCTCGTGATCTTCGAAAAAGTCTTGGCGGAACTGCGCTAATGAATCGATTCAGGTCAGTCGGCGGGCCGTCGGGATGGGCGAGGCTCCTGCCGGCCCGAATTTCGCCAAACGGATGAAACACGGGATCGCCAGACCGCCATCCGCATCGCATCGCACCCCCTAGTGTTGTTAGTCATGCAGTTTGCATCTTATCAGAGCCGCGACCGTCAGGGAGCGGTGTTAAGGCCAATCCGTTTCAACCGCGTCATCGCCGTTTCAAGAGTTGCGACAATTCAGACCCAATACACCAAGACATAATCTATGCCGCGGCAGAAAATCGTCCGATATAGGCGGGTGAATGTCTGCGCCACTGCCCCCATCATTGGCTCGCCTGTTTGAGATCGTCGCCGCTTCGGACAATCTCGCCGCGGACGATGCCTTCGTGGCTGCGATCCCGCACCTCGATTCCACCGCCCGGATCGTCGCCCTCGACCTGCTGATCCGCAGGAATAAGCCATGGGGACTGTCAGCCCTTGTCGCGGGGTACATGGGCTACGATGAAGGGCTTCGCGCCGCCATCGTCGAGCGTGTTTCGCATTTGGCGGAGGCGACCCGCCATTGCATCGCATCCAACACGCCGGACACTCGCTTGTCGGCCATCGAGTTGATTCGTGCGGCCAGGGATTGCGGATTGTGTTACCTGCTGGCAGGTTCCTTGACTCGAAGCTGCCCCAAAACGACTGCGGCGGCTGCGGCTGCCATCCTGGAAATGGCCGAATTCGTCATCGCGGATGGAACCGGCGGGGCGTCCAATTCGGACGCGCCCTGCAAACGCCAGAAGCACGCACGTCAACTTGCGGATGCATTGACGATCGCGTTGGACGCCTGGCCCGCGCATTTTCGCGGCGAGGTGGTGACGGCCTCGTTGTGGCTTGCGGACGTGACGGAAACGGTGTTGCTGGGCAAGGCGGGCATTCCGAAAAGCAGGCTGTCCCGGGCCATCGCTGAATCTTTGCGGGCGAATTCGGACGCGCGCACCGCGGGTTTCGCGTTGCGGGCGTTGCGATCCAACGAATTGCGCACCGTCGCCGCCCGAGAAATCGCAACGCACAAGCATAGTGAGTACGCCGATCGCTTGCTAGATGAATCCTGGTTGACATTGGACCCGGAAGTCGCCAAATCCTGTGCCTGGATTCGATCGCTTCCCTGGGCGGCCAATGAATCGAATTATTTGTCGCGTTTGACAGGCCGACGTGCTCGACAGGCCGTGCGGTTGATCGCCCTGAGCGGTCTGCCCCAGGAAACCAAGCTTCGCCTGTTCGAACGGTTCATGACATCCGGCTCGCCGGAGTTAAGGCTGAGCGCGTTGCAGCGTGTTATCGATGTCCCCCATTCGGATGCGACGCAATGCCTGGAACGTATCGCCACGCTCGCGGAGGACCCATTGTCGAGCATCGCGGCCCATGAATGCTTTCGACGTGATCCCAGCCGAGAACGTGCGAATATGCGGGAATCCAGGCCACAACCATCAACATCACCATCGCCATCACCATCACGATCAACATCACCATCACCCCCAGCGTCGTCCACGCATGAATTCGATGATGCATGGGAGCGTTTTGACGAAATGGATGATGATCGTCGGGGGCGATATTTGTCACAACTGGTGGATCATTGGCCGTCGTCGCGAACCCACATCGTTCGGAAACTCGACAGCGAGACCCCGGCGGATCGGCTGACAGCCTTGCGAATCATTCGGGCCATCGACAAGACCGGCGATTTCGACCAACGCGTCTACGCCTTGTCACACGATTCCAATGAACGCGTGCGGAGCCAAGCCGTTTCCATGCTTTCGGACATCGAAGGTCCCACGGCTATGCGAATCCTGCGACACGCCCTGAATGATCCCGATGCACGCGTTCAGGCCAACGCCATCGAAGGCATCAGCTCCTTGATGAAAGATCTCGACGATTGCGATTTGAGCGCCAAGCTATCCGCCGGTGACAACCGCGTGCGAGCCAACGCCATCAAGACCCTGGTTGGTCAACGTGTGCGGGATGCGGCTGTCGCGCTCATTCACATGCTCGGCCATGATTTACCCACGCACCGACTGAGCGCCTTGTGGGTTGTCGAGCAACTGCAATTGAACACGCTGGAACCGCGTATCCGAAAAATCGCCGAGTTGGACCCTGATAAACGAGTTCGGGACCGGGCGATTGCGGTGTTGGACAGAATGAACCAAGGATTCGCACAACCCGCGCAAATCGTGGAACACACAGCGGAGACATCGCCATGAACCTCGCAGCCCTGGCGCCGTGGGAGGCCATCCAACGGCAATTCGAACGGGGCGGGTCCATCTGGCTGGGCGCCCTGACGTTGATCATCATCATGCTGGTACTGGGGCTGTTGTATTGGTTCCAGCAAGTGCAAATGAAACGCAGCGGCCAAACGTCCGTCAATGACCCCCAAAAGCTTTTCAAGTCGGTGATGCGGCAGATCGAACTGACCGTAGTTCAGCGAGATCGGCTTCGAAACCTGGCTGGGCAATCCGCCTTGAAACATCCCACGACGCTCCTGATCTGCCCGGCCATTTTTGCACAACACGCGAGGCGAGCGATTGGGCAGGTCCAGCGGTCGGGAAAAGATGCTGAACCATCCGTTCAATCCCTTCGATCGCTGTGTGAGAAGCTTTTTGGCACGGACCTGGATTCGATCACGTCGGAAATCGATGCGCAAACCGCCGACCCCGAAACCTGTGACAGCGCCCGACCACGTCAGGCCCGCGTGGATACCTGATCGAAATCGTATCTTAACGGAGCCGCGACCGTCAGGAAGCGGACGCACTGTATCGACTTCCGATCTTCCCGATCGCGATTTCATAAGTTGCGACAAAAAGAATTACCTACACTGGCGTTGAACCAGTCTGAAGGTCATAGGCGGGTGGCCCACCTCCTTTGGAGGTGGGGGAGCCGATGACTCTCGTTCCCCATCATGCCCCCATTTCACCAACCCGTTCCCGAGCCGCGAGCGCGAAGCGAGCGGTCTTTTCTTCCAACCTCATCCCCTCTTAACGGAGCCGCGACCGTCAGGGATCGGAATCTCGTTGGTTTCCGCCTCGATCGCATTAATCAAGATATTCGAAACTCAATAGAAGAGATATGTGCAAACACCCATCGGTGCTGTCACTCGCGCTCCAGACAGACAGTCAAATTTCGGCACGCGAATTCAAGATTTTGGCTGCGGTGTCAACTCGTCGAACATGCGTCGTGCGGTTGCGATGGACTCCTCCGGCGAAACTTCCCGCACTTCATCCGACGAGCGAAGCTTGAATTCCACGACGCCTCGATCCAAACCGCGCCGGCCGACGGTCACCCGAATCGGAATGCCGATCAAGTCCGCGTCCTTGAATTTATGCCCCGGCCGGGCGTCGCGATCATCCAACAAGACGTCGATCCCTTGCGATTCCAACACGTCGTGTATTCGGGTCGCAGTGGCCATGACCTGTTCATCACGCACGTCCAGCGCGCAGATGTGCACGCTGTACGGTGCCAGCGAGATAGGCCAAATGATGCCGTCGTCGTCATGGAACGACTCGATAGCCGCGGCGATGATTCGATTCAATCCCATCCCGTAACAGCCCATGATGAATGGCTGGGTTTTGCCGTTGGCGTCCAGAAACGTCGCGTGCATGGAATCCGAATACTTGGTTCCAAGCTTGAATACGTGACCTACCTCGATGCATTTTTCAAAAATCAACGACGAGCCGTCCGCAGCCAAGTCACCCGCTACGGCGTAGCGAATGTCGGCGGACTCCTTGATCGGAAAGTCGCGACCCGGATTGACGCCCGTCAAATGATGATCCGTCTTGTTCGCACCCGTCACCGCGTTGTGCATGACCGTGACAGCCTGGTCGGCGATGATGCGTGCCTCCAACTTCACGGGACCCGCAAACCCCACTTCCGCGTGGGTCAGCGTCCTGATCTGTTCCGGTGTGGCGGGTGCCAATCCACTGGCATTCGCAACGCGGCGCAGTTTCGATTCATTGACTTCATGATCGCCGCGGACCAGCGCTACCAGCAGGCCGGCGTTTGACTGGTAAATGATGGACTTGATCATGTCCGCAGGCGCACACTTCAAAAACCGCGATACCTGCTCGATGGTCGTCAATCCGGGCGTGTGCACCTCCGCCAAGTCAGCCATCGCGTCGCATCCAGCATCCGGCAGCGCATGGCACATGGCCCGCTCGACATTGGCGGCGTAGGAGCCGTTTTCCGACCGTACCAGGTAATCCTCGCCCGCGTCCGTCAAAACCATAAACTCGTGCGATGCATCGCCGCCGATAGGCCCGGACTCCGCCTCCACCGGCGTGTACGGCAGACCGCAACGCTCCAGAATCCGACTGTAGGCCCGGTACATCTTCTGATAACTCGCGTCCAAGCCGGCTTTATCGACGTCGAACGAATAGGCATCCTTCATCAAAAATTCACGCGTTCGCAACACCCCGCTCTTGGGCCGAGGTTCGTCGCGAAACTTCGTCTGTATCTGGTAAAAATTCACCGGCAGTTGCTTGTAGCTGTTGAGGAACGTCCGCGCGATCTCGGTGATGACTTCTTCATGCGTCGGACCCAGCACGATGCCCTTCCGCCACGGTTGATCCGGCAGGTGGATCAGCGTCGAACCCATCGCCTCCACCCGGCCCGTCTCCTCCCACAGCTCCACCGGATGCATCGCGGGCATGTGCAACTCGATCGCACCGGCTGCGTTCATCTCCTCACGGACGATGGCCACGGCCTTTTGCAACGTGCGATAACCCAGCGGCAGATACGAATACGCGCCGGCCACCACTTGACGCAGCATCCCCGAGCGGATCATCAGGCGATGCGAGGGCACGGTGGCGTCGTGCGGCGTCTCTTTCGTCGTCGGAATGAAATATCGGGTCCATAGCATGCGGGCACCAATATCGGCTTCGGCGCGTTTATGCAAGCGACGATGTCAATTCGAATCGTCTACCCATCTCCTGCCCGTAACAGATGCGATTTCCGATCGCTCGTGCATGACCCCTTGAATCGTCTACCCATTTCTTGCCCGTAACAGAAGTGATTCCCGATCGCTCGTTCATGACCCCGCGTTCGATCCAGACGGCAGGGTCTTTCAATTTTCGGAATCGCCCACAACAGAGCCGCGACCCTGGACGCGACCAAGGCGGGAGCGTCCAGTATGGCAAACGGACGACGCAGTCCATGGCACTCGAACCGCGCCGCTCCTGCCAGAGACCACCTATTCAGGGAGCGGTCTTCTGCATGGGTGGCCCACCTCCTTGGGTGGCCCACCTCCTTGGGTGGCCCACCTCCTTGGGTGGCCCACCTCCTTGGGTGGCCCACCTCCTTGGGTGGCCCACCTCCTTTGGAGGTGGGGGAGCCGATGATTTGGCCGGGTTTCACCTGCCTCTTTCCAGTCACGCGATCAAGCCATTCACGAGCCGCGAGCGCCAAGCGAGCGGTCCCCCGCATCCGTCATTCCGGCGAACGCCGGGGTCCAGCGCGTAGACGACGTGGCCCATTGCCGGATGTTCAATGGTCCATGCTCCGAAAGGTAATTCCAGCCTGGAACTGGCGTGGAACCTGTCTGAAGGTCATAGTGCCGACAACATCCGCATGGACCGATCTTCATTTCCATACGGATGTCGCCGGAGCGATCAACTTCATGAATGGGCTGTTCAGCATAACGACCAATCTTTACACGTCCCTCGTGGTCGCGGTCGTGTTCGTCTGGCTGTCGCTGGGCGGGGTAGCCGCCGCCCACGCCATCATGTTCAAGCGAGATCCGCGGGCTTCCGTCATTTGGGTCATTGTCAGCTTCACCGTTCCTTTCGTCGGCCCCTGGATGTACTGGGGATTCGGCATCAATCGCATCCGCCGACGGGCCATCAGACACAAGTCCCGCCGAATCCAGCCGCTGACGCTCCCGCGGGTGGTGACCCTGCATCCCGACATCCCTTCCGAACACGATGCCGTCGCCCATCTTCGAGATCTTTTCACGCTCGCCGATCGCGTCACCGAGATGCCCATGCTGGGCGGCAACACTGTCGAACCGTTGTACAACGGCGAAGAAGCCTACCCCGCGATGTTGGACGCCATCCGCTCCGCGTCGAAATCCGTCACGCTGGCCAGTTACATTTTCGATTGGGATGCCGTCGGAATGGAATTCACGGACGCACTGGGGGACGCCGCCCGCCGTGGGATATCCGTGCATGTACTCCTGGACGGGATCGGCGCGGTGCAGGCCTTTTCACGAGTCGGTCGTCGCCTGATCAAGTCCGGCGCGGAGGTTTCCGCCTTCTTCCCCCTCCGCTTTCCGCTGGGTCGCCTGCGTTTGAATCTCCGCAATCATCGCAAAATACTCGTCGTTGACGGGCATACGGGGTTTACCGGCGGCATGAACATTTCCAACAAACACTACGCCAACCGAAGCGCGCCAGATCGCGTCAGCGACATTCATTTCAAGATCACAGGGCCCGTCGTCGCCGAATTGCAACATGCTTTCGCGGACGATTGGCACCTCGCCACGGATCAGACCCTTGATGGCCAAAACTATTACCCGTCCATCGAACCCGCAGGCCAGGCGCTCTGCCGGGGCATCAGTAGCGGACCGGATGAAAATATCGGAAAAATCCACTGGATCATCCAAGGGGCGCTGAGCGCCGCCCGCCACACCGTCCATGTGGTAACCCCCTATTTCATCCCCAGCCGGGCGCTCCTAGCCTCCATGATCATCGCCGCCATGCGCGGCGTGAACGTTAATCTGTATCTGCCGTCCAACACCGAACCCCGTTTCATGCAATGGGCCGCCGACGCTTATCTTTGGGAGCTGCTGGAGCACGGGATTCACGTCTTCCGTCAGCCTCCGCCATTCGCCCACACCAAACTGCTTGTGGTTGACGCACGCTGGCTGCTGTTCGGCTCCGCCAATCTCGACGTGCGCAGTTTTCGCCTAAACTTCGAATTCAACGTCGAAGCCTACAATTCCGAACTAGGCCAACTGCTCGACCGTGGGCTTACCGACCTGCAAGACCGCTCCCGCAGAATCACGCTCGATGAAATTGATGCCCGGCCCATCCCCCGGCGATTACGCGACGGACTGGTCAAACTTTTTTCACCGTTTCTATGAAGACACCCTAACAAGACCGGCAGGCGACCGCCTTCTTTCAGAGCCGCGACCGCCTGCCCTTCTCGACGCGCAGCGTTGTCAAGGCCGACAGGCGACCGCCTTCTTTCAGAGCCGCGACCGTCAGGGAGCGGAAACCTCGCCACAGAGACCGCTCCCTGACCAGGCTGTCGGAATAAACGTTCTTGCATACTTTGACACCCCGTCGAACACCGTCACCCCGGCGCACGCCGGGGTCCAGACCATCGTCATCGCATGAAGTCCAGACGATTCCCCGGACGACAAACCACGCTGCGATCGGTTGCATCGATCGGCGGTTTGCGGTGCAATGGAAATGAGCAGGGGCTCGTAGCTCAGTGGTTAGAGCTGTCGACTCATAATCGATCGGTCGCAGGTTCGAATCCTGCCGAGCCCAATGTGTTGCGTGCCCATGGGTTTTCTGCCGCCTCTTTCCGACCCGCGACCGCCTGCATTCGTCATTCCGGCGCATGCCGGAATCCAGAAGAATGTGGCGTGGACTCCCGCTTGCGCCGGAGTGACGATCGGAACGACCCCGCTCGCGTTTATCAACGCATTCAAATTTCACTAATTTTCCGATTACCCATTCGACCCGTTTCCACTTGTTCCCATTTGATCGCCTGGTCCATCGTGAAACCAATGTCGTTGAAGTGTCCGCGCCGCTCCGGTCGATGGATCGTACGTTGACCCTTGCTGTTGCGACCGCTGGTTGGCGGGCGTACAAATTCCAGGACCATGGGATCGGCGCGACCGTCCATGCTCGGCTTGGGGTGACAGGGAGTAGTGCTGATTGGAATCATCGCCATACACCACACTACCGGAAATCGTCCGCGGATATTGGCCCATCCTGGCCATCTCGTTTGCGGTATCGTTGCTATTGACGCCCATCTGTCGGCGGGTTTCGCTGGCCCGCGGATTTGTCGATCGCCCCGATGACTGGCTGAAATCCCATCGCAAACCCATCCCCTATGGCGGCGGGGTGGCCATCTATTTCGGCTGGTGCGCCGGATTGGCTTGGTCGATCGGTTCGTTTCGAAACGTCAGGGATCCGTCGCAGACGGTTGGCGGATCACCATCGTTGGATACGGTTGTCCTGCTGGCCATCCTGACCGCCGGTACGCTGATTGCGCTGCTGGGCCTGATCGATGACGCGCGATCCATTTCGCCGAAATTGAAATTGCTGGGCAGCATCGTCATCGCGCTGATCGTGATTGGTTCCGGCGTCGGTGACGATATCGTGCGGGTGCTTTCCGGTACAGCCCGCGTTCGATTCGACGACGACGAGAATTGGCTGATCTATGCCTATTCCGTACCGGTCAGCCTGTTCATCATCGTCGGCGCCTGCAACGCGACCAATCTCATTGACGGGTTGGATGGATTGTGTTCCGGCGTGTTGGGTATCATCGCCGCCGGTTTTCTCGTCCTGGCTGTGCATTTACACCTGTACAGCGATTGGGGGCCTAGGGACGTTCAGCGCGTGGTATTGTGCCTGGCGCTGTTAGGCTCGTCATTGGGATTTCTGCCCTTCAATCGGAATCCCGCCAAGATTTTCATGGGCGACGCCGGGTCCATGCTGCTGGGGATCAATGCGGCCATCCTCCTGCTGATGTTTGCCGAGGAGCAGAAAGTCAAATGGATGTTGGGGTCACTGATGGTGTTTGGATTGCCCGTTTCAGACATGGTTTTGACCATCGTCCGACGGTGGCGGGCGCAGCGTCCACTGATGGCCGGCGACCGCAGTCACTTCTACGACCAATTGATTGACCGCGGCCGAACCGTGCGGACAGCCGTGCGGATCAGCTATTTATTGGCCGCCGTGTTCGCGGGTTTAGGCGTCTTGGTGATCGTCATGCGCACGCGACACGTCATTCTGGTTTATGTCGGTTTCGCCGCGCTGCTTGCCTACGCCGTGCATCGTTTCAGGATGGTACGGGTGGATTCACCAAGCAGCCGCACCATAGTCGATCGCGGGGATTCGCACGACCATGCCTGATCCCGCCCCGAACGCCGCCGATTCGCAACCGGACTCGACATCAGGCCCGCCATTTTCCCGCCCGGCCACGGTTTGGATGTTCGCGACGCTCGCTGCCGGTCTGATCTACGTGTTAACAATGGCGCCGGGGCTTGCCTGGGGGGATTCCGCCAACGCCCAAACGCGTGTGTTGCTGGGTCATCTTGTCGATCCGCAGGATCCAGTTCGATCACACGTCACCTACTACGCCGTGGCGAGCGCCGTGGCTCGTCTGGGCATGTCGCCGGCGCTCGCGTCCAACTTCGTTTCCGCGATCGCAGGCGCCGTCACCATCGGAAACGTCGCCCTGATTCTATCCCTGTTGACACGGCGGAGGGTGTGCGTGGTTGCAACAACCGCGATGTTGACGTTTTCCCATGTGCTGTGGCATCAGGCGACGGTGGCCGAGGTCATGACGTTCTCGACGATGCTGCTGACGCTTGAAATCGCCGCGGTGGT
The DNA here is from genome assembly GCA_964424105.1 of uncultured Phycisphaeraceae bacterium. Lineage (GTDB taxonomy): Bacteria > Planctomycetota > Phycisphaerae > UBA1845 > UBA1845 > CAYRHJ01. Next base: position 48,992 of record CAYRHJ010000029.1, read on the forward strand.
TTTATTTGTCCGTCAGCCGACTTGGCGACCCTTGGCCGCGGCATTTTTCGCGAACGGTTTGGGTGTGGCCACGCACAATCTTGCCGGGCTGACCCTTCCCGCGTTGGCCGCGATGTTGTTCATCGCCCGGCCACGATTCGCGATTGGTCGTGGCGTGTTAGCCTGGGTCTTGCCCGCCGGAATAGCCTGGTTGATCGGCCTATCGCCACTGCTATTCGTTTTCGTGAACACCTACGATCCGTCCCTAGGCGTGTTGGACGCATTGATCGGGCTGTTGGTAGGCAGATTCGGCGGGCAGGTGTTTAACCTGACCGTGCCTTTTGTCGCGATCTTGAAACTCGCCGCCTACGGACTGTACAGCTTCCCAACGCCGTTGATCGCGTTTGGCTTCGTCGGGTGTTTACAGTTGTTTCGATCGACCTCGCGGCCATTTTTCGCCTATTGGGTCGTAGGTGTTCTAGTCCATCTGTTGTTCGCCGTCCGTTACAACGTGGTGGATCAACATGCGTTCCTGTTGCACAGCAGCGTGTTCGCGACAATTCTGATCGGATTGGGGTTGGACCGTTGGCTGGCACATCGGCGATCAACGGGAACGGCAGCGCTGATCATCATCCTGTCGTTGATAGCCCCCGCGACGTACGCCATATTCCCAGAAATTCTCCGCCGCCATTTTTCCGATACGGCGATTGTTCCCCGGCGTGTTGTCGCACATCGCGATCGATTCAACTGGTTTCTGAAGCCCTGGCGAAATGGTGACGACGGTCCAAGCCGATTCGCCGCAGACACCCTGACGGATTTGCCCCCTGGGGCTGTCTTGGCCGTCGATTCAACGCTGATGTTCCCGATTCTGTATGTGCAGAATGACCATAATTTTCGGACGGACGTTCAGATCGTCGGGGCGCGAGGTTTTCAACCCTGGCTTGAATCATTCATCACGCTTGACGGTGGCGCCGCGGACCAATTCATCCGTGCAGGCCGATTGTTCACGGTCACTGACGACCGATCCTACGTAAACGGCCATCTCCGCGACGCTTGTTATCAATTCAAACCCCGCGGAACGGTCTTTCAAGTAACACTGACTTCCAATTCACCGTAACTGGATGACTTTACCTACCGCGAACAACGCGTTTTGCTATAATCGTACGCTTTCGAGGCCGATATGGTCGATTGGGCTACAAGTGTCCGGGCTGGACGCATCGGTTCAGGTCCGATAACAGCACCCAGGAAAGGGTATCATGCGAGTTACCGTTGCGGGATCGGGATACGTCGGGCTGGTAGTCAGTGCCTGTTTCGCTGACACCGGAAATGACGTGGTTGGATACGATATCGATGCCCGAAAAGTCCGCGAGCTTAACAAGGGCAAGAACCCGATTTTTGAGCCTGGCTTGACCGAGTTACTCGTGCATGGTCGGCAAACCGGGCGATTGCGATTCACAACCGACCTGAAAGACGCCCTGCGGGGCGTGGATGCGGTTTTCATCGCCATCGGCACGGCTCCGCGGCCGGACGGATCGGCAGATCTTTCGGGTATTGAAGCGTTCGCACGAAGCTTGGCCCCGCTGGTGGAGCGCCCGCTGCCCGTGGCCATCAAGAGCACGGTCCCGGTCGGCACGGGCGAACACGTTGAAAAGATGATCATGGAAAGCAGTCGACATGCGGTGCACCTGGTCAGCAATCCGGAGTTTTTGAAGGAAGGCTCAGCCGTTCAGGATTTTCAACGGCCGGATCGGGTCGTGATCGGATTTGAACACGCCGAATCGGGGGAAATCATTCGCGAGCTGTATTCGCCGTTCGTGCGAAACCAGAAGCCGATTCTGATGATGGGCCGCCGGGCGGCGGAGATGGCCAAATACGCTTGCAACGGCATCTTGGCGTCGCGCATCAGCTTCATCAACGAGATCGCCAACCTCTGCGACGCATGCAGCGTGGACGTGGACGACGTTCGGCGGGTGATGGGTACGGACACCCGCATCGGATTTCAATTTCTGTATCCCGGTGCCGGTTACGGCGGTAGCTGTTTTCCCAAGGACGTGCGGGCGTTGATTCATACAGCCACGTCGCTGGACGTGCCCCCACGCATGCTGACGGCTACGCACGAGACCAATGAAGCCCAGAAGTCGGTTCTGTTCCGCAAGGTTCAACGCCGGTTCGGTGACCTAGCCGGTAAAACGCTGGCTGTCTGGGGCATCGCATTCAAGCCCAACACCGACGACATTCGCGAAGCGCCGTCGTTGACGTTCATTCGACAACTGCGTGAAGCCGGGGCCACGGTTCGGGCGCACGATCCCGAAGCGCTGGAACATCTGAAAGCGGAATTCGACGATACCGGCGTCGTGTGTTTTTCGGACAATTACGAGGCTCTGCGCGGTGCCGACGCCCTGGTGATCTGCACGGAGTGGAATGAATTTCGCAGTCCGGATTTTGTTCGCATCAAGGGTCTGCTCGGTCGAGCCATCATTTTCGATGGACGCAATCTATATGATTCAGCCACGATGCGCCGCGTGGCCATCGAATATCATCCCATCGGCAAACCCCCGGTCATTCCCTGACGACGCGGCTTGATCCGACCTGATGGCGCGATTACCCGCCAACCGCCACGGGCCACCTGTCACCCGGCCAACGCGCAAACAAGTCGACCATCAGAATCGATTCGACGAACGGGCGCCGGACCGGCTCGCTGCACTCGTCGAAGCGCGTTTGGAGCGTCAATCATTGGATTCCTGGCCGTGTTTGGAACGCAGTTGCTCGGGAGTCACGATCTGCCGGCGATGGGCACGGCGAGCGTTGGTCGACGTGGACGCACCACCGCACCCCGCACAGCCGTTTCCATCCGACGACTTGAACCACCGTCGCACGAGGGCCAGCACCGCAAAGGCGACCATCGCCGTCGCAAACCATTCTTGCCAATTCATGTCGATTTCACTTGCCGAATCGACTCGCCGGACCGTATTGAAACATCACATTGAAGCCATTTATACGGGTGCATGACACTTCAGGCGGGGCATTCCTCCGTCCCTGCCGGGGCGGACGGGTTCATAGCGTCAGGTTTCCACGGGTTCCGCCGCCTGCGGCGGCTCCACCCGTGGCTGCCTTCCGTCGCCCCTTGCGGGGCGAGAATCTGCCCGCCTGAACTGTCACGGACCCCGTTCGTACTATTCGGAGCATGAAGCATCGAACCTCCTGCAATGGGCTACGCCCACCTGCGCGCTGGATTCCGGCTTGCGCCGGAATGACGTATGCGACGTTCGCCGGAATGACGTATGCATCGTATGCGGCGTTCGCCGGAATGACGATGTTCACTATTTGCTGCTCTCCGTAGAAACGGACGGTACCACACATCACTTCAAAACCGCGAGGCGTTGTAATCAACCGTACTGAAACTGCTGGGCGGCAATCCCGGTCAACGCACGTCACTTCAAAACCGCGAGGCGTTGCAATAATTGCGGCATCGTAGCCACCACACGGTCGACTTCATCCTGGGTGTTGAACCGAGACAGGCTGAAACGGATGGCGCCGTGACCGATACGGGGGTCGATGCCCATGGCTGCTATCACGTGCGACGGTTCCAGCGAGCCGCTGCTGCAAGCGGAACCGGACGAAGCGCAAATGCCATCCTGGCCGAGCAGAATCAGGATGGCCTCCGCTTCCAGGCCTGCAAAGGCGATGTTCGTGGTGTTATCGATGCGCGGTGCACTGCCGCCCATGACGTGGGCGTCGGGAACGGTCTGCAAGATTCCGCGCTCCAATCGATCGCGCAACTGACGGACACGGTTTTTTTCATCCGCGGACAGATTCATGCCGGCGGCGGCCATCCCTATAATACCCGGCACGTTTTCCGTGCCGGCGCGGAAGCCTTGCTCCTGACTACCGCCGACGATCATGGGCACCAGCCGGGTTCGACGGCGGACGTACAACGCCCCGATGCCCTTGGGTCCGTGGAATTTGTGGGCGGACAGACTCAGCAACGTAATGGGACATTTGGACAGGTCGATGGGGACCTTGGTAACGGCCTGGACCGCGTCGACGTGCAAGGGCACGCCTCGATCACTGCACATCGTCGCGATACGTTCCACGTCGAACAGCACGCCGGTTTCATTGTTGGCGAACATCACGCTGACCAAGGCTGTGTCATCGCGAATCGTGTTCGCCAGCGCGTCGAGGTCCAGTCGGCCAGCCATGTCCACGTTCACCTCGTCGATCTCGTAATCTTCGTCGGCCAGTCGGCGACATAAATTCCGCACGGCGCTATGTTCGACGGCTGTGGTGATGACGTGTTTTCGATCGGGTCGCGCTCGCAACAGGCCTCGAATGGCCAGGTTGATGCTTTCGGTGCCGCCGGCGGTAAACACGATCTCGCGAGGCAATGCCCCGATCAGGGCGGCGACTTTTTCGCGGGCCAATTCCACCTGATGCCGAACCTGTTGACCGAAGGGATGGATGCTGGAAGGATTGGCATGCTGGTCGCGGAGGTACGGGAGCATGGCTTCGACCACGTCGCCGAGCGGCTGGGTTGTGGCATTATTGTCGAAGTAAATGACGGGCTTCATTGCAAGGAAATTGTACAAGCAGCCCCATGGAAGGGCGAGGACTCGATGCAGTCGATCCCGCGATTGACAAGCGGTGGGCGGACCATTGCCCACGCCCAATCTCCAAACCGGGTGGGTGAACGTTGCGGCACTCGCTGTTTAGGGAGCGGCGCTGCGGAATCGCATGGGGTGAACTAGAATCTCGTCGAACATGATGGATCAAATCACGCGAAACGATCGAGAATCCCGCGCCCTGTTTGAACGGGCGAGTCGGACGCTGGTGGGGGGCGTCAACAGCCCGGCGCGGTCATTCCAGGCAGTGGGCGGCCAGCCGGTTTTCATCGAGCGGGCACATGGCGCGCATATCTACGACGTCGACGGGAATTCGTATATCGATCTGATCGGCAGTTGGGGACCCGCCATCGTCGGGCACAGCCACCCGACCGTTGTTCGGGCCGTCAGCGAAGCAGCCGCACGGGGGCTGAGTTTCGGCGCGTGCTGCCGAGCGGAATCGGAATTGGCGGAACTGATCGTCGGCGCATTCGACGGCATGGACATGATTCGTTTCATCAACAGCGGCACCGAAGCCACCATGAGCGCTTTGCGTCTGGCGCGGGGGGCCACCGGTCGATCGAAAGTCATCAAGTTCGCCGGCTGCTATCATGGACACGTCGATTCGTTGCTGGTGTCCGCCGGTTCGGGGGCGATGACCCATGGCCAACCGGATTCGGCGGGCGTGCCGGACGCCTTCGCATCCACGACGCTGGTCGCGCCCTACAACGATGTCGATGCCGTCCGTGCATTGATGACACATGACGGTCGCAATGTGGCTGCCGTCATCGTCGAGCCGTTGGCAGGCAATATGGGAATGGTCGAACCGGATGTAGGGTTTCTCGCGTCGCTGCGCGATGCGTGTGACGAGAATGGCTGCCTGCTGATTTTTGACGAGGTGATGACCGGATTTCGCGTTGCGTGGGGGGGGTATCAGGCGATTTGCGGTGTCAGGCCGGACATCACCTGTCTCGGCAAGATCATCGGCGGCGGAATGCCCGTCGGTGCGTATGGGGCCAGCCGTTCACTGATGGAAAACGTCAGCCCGCTGGGACGGGTCTATCAGGCCGGGACGTTGAGTGGGAACCCGGTGGCCATGGCCGCCGGACTATCCACGTTGCGATTGTGTGAAAGGTCGGGATTCTATGACGAACTCGGCTTGGCGTCGTCGCGTCTCGTGGTTGGTTTACGGGAGGCTGCAAGCGAGTTTTCCGCCCCGTTGCAGATGGCTGCTTGTGGTGGCCTGTTGGGATTGGCATTTCGAGACCAGCCGGTTCGCAATTTGGCGGACGCACAACGTTGCGACCACGAGATGTATGCGAGATTTTTCCGAGCGATGTTGGATCGCGGCGTGATGCTGCCGCCATCGGGATACGAAGCGCAGTTCATATCCGCGGCGCACGATGACCAGGTCGTGGATCAGGTGATTGACCGGGCACGGACCGCGTTTGGGAGCATCACAAAGTGAAGGCGATCCGCGTCGGCACACGCGACAGCGAATTGGCCATCGTGCAAACACGTTGGGTATGTGATCAACTGCGACAACATGAACCGTCGTTGGCATTCGAAGAAGTCGTTGTTCAAACGCAGGGCGACACGGAATCCGCACAGGACCCGGAGGGACCGCATTCCGTGGGCGCGTTCGTCGGCGCATTGGAACGCGCCCTGTTAGATCAACATATTGATCTGGCTGTGCACAGCCACAAGGACCTGCCCACCACCCTGACTGACGGGCTGACCATCGCGGCGATTCCGATTCGGGAAGTGGTTCACGATGTGCTGATAACAAAACGGTTGGCGGATTGGCGCCGATTGCCCGCGGGTTTCCGCGTGGGGACGGGCAGTCCGCGTCGGGCAGCGCAAATCCGACAGTTGGCCGACGTGGAGGTGATTCCCATCCGGGGCAACGTGCCCACGCGTCTCGCCAAGCTCGAAAACAATGACCTGGACGGGGTCATTCTAGCAGCGGCCGGGCTGATACGGTTGGGATTGGCTCCGACGTATGCGATCGACCTTCCCATCGATCGGTTCGTCCCCGCGCCCGGGCAGGGTGCGTTGGCTGTGCAGACTTGCAACACGCCCCGTTTGGGTCAGCAACTATCAGGATCGGAAGTTGGCGAGGCATTGGACCGCGCGTTGGGGGCGATTGACCACCTTGCGACGCGCTTGGCCGTCACGGCTGAACGAGCGTTCTTGCGAATGGTCGGCGTCGGTTGCCGCGCACCTGCCGCCGCCCATGCAACGGTCCACAATGGAATGATTACGCTGCATGCCCAACTTTTTTCCGCCGACCTGTCACGTGTTGTGCAAGGTCAGGCCCATGCCCATGCCCATGACCCATCGTCCGTGGGTCAGATGCTAGGCGAAAAGCTCCTTCGCGAGATTCGTCGTTGAATTGCATTTGACGTGCGGCCGGACGTTTTACCATTTCGAATTGCGAATAACCGGTTTCGCGTGCCCTGAATTGGGAGCGGGCAGAAGTAGCGGAGTGGGATGATTTTTCAATTGGGCAAATCAACTGCGGGCGGTGGGTATTATTACCCAACCGGAAATTGGATCGTCCGCAGATGGATGTGCCCAATAATGCCATAAGGTTATATTTTTATTGAACCTACGAACCACCAACCATGCGAGAATTTTGGTTTGGCACGCGAGGTGCGTTGCTATAAATCAACAACGAAACTCGAACGAGAAGGGATAACTTCAAAATGTACGACATGCGAACGAATTCTGAACTGCGGAACGCGAAGAACACATTGGGCCGCGGGTTTGTACCGGACGTTGGACGGGGTCGGTGGCCATTGGGTTCGAATCGCGTATCGATGCCGGCCCGCAATAGCCATTACAGTTTTGGCGGGTCGTCGCAAAACGTTTTCGGTCCGGAAAGGCGTGGAGCCATGAGCTTGCAGCGAGCGGCGAGCGCGATGGTGGAAGTGAATCCGCCGGCGCAAGTGAAGGCCGGTAACCTCGACACCTTACCGCTGATCTTTCAAGGGGTTATAATGTTTCGGAGCGTGATGTTCTTGTTGCATCGCTGCTGTCGGCTTGCTAAGATTGGGCGACCCCTTGCTTCAAGAAGCGTGGGGGATGATAGCGTGTGAGCACTCCGGTGGCTTGCCGGCCACCGGTCGTATTTGATTTCAAACAGGCATTTCATTGGCATGGTTGGGTGCAACGCACCCGACGGATTGAAGAAAGGACAAGAGTGATGAAAGCTATGATCGCAAGAGCAAAAGATTTTCTGCGGAGCGAAGATGGGCCGACCGCGACTGAATACGCGGTAATGCTGGCCTTGATCATCGCGGTGGTAATCGCGGCGGTAACACTTCTTGGCGAAAACGTCGAGAAGGTGTTCGAAAAGGTCGCCGGCGAAGTTGAGGTGCCCGAATAGGCCCGTATTGCAGCCGAATTTTCCGGGGTCCTGCCTTTTTCAGGCAGGCCCCGGTTGTCTCCGCTCCTCGCGTATTCTCGCCGGTCACTTCCGGGTTTTCGCCGTACGCCTATTAGCAGGCCCTTGCGGGGTCGGTTAGCTTCGGATGATGCCGTGTTTACGCTAATTCCTGGAAATTATTGGACGCTGGCGTTGGCCGTCTTGGTTCCGGGGACGGTTTATGCATCGATCATCGATTATCGCGAGCGCCGCGTGCCGAATTGGTTGAACGCGCTTTTGGGCGGCCTGGGACTATTGGCACAACTCAGTTATTTCGGGCTGGCTGGTTTAGGGAACGGTGTGCTGGGGCTTTTGGTGGGCTTTGGCGTGTTGATCGTACCGTGGATCATGCATGCGATGGGTGCGGGCGACGTCAAACTGATGGCCGCCATTGGCGCCTGGTTGGGTCCCTACCTGACGGTACTGGGCTTCGGATTGGGTGTGTTGATTGGCGGGGCCATGGGCGTTGTATTGATCCTGACCAGCGGGAAGATGGCGCACGCCTATTCAAATTTTGGTATCATCCTTCATAAGTGTTCAAGCTGGAAAACGGCGTTCAGTGATTACGGATCCGTGAAAAGCTTCGGGGCGACCACGACCAAGTTGCCCTATGGTATCCCGTTGACTATCGGTTCGCTGATCGTTCTGGCGGGTCGATATTTCGAATGGCAGGTGTTGCAATGATGCAAAATCCAGTAAAAACAACGGCCCGACCCACTCGCACGATCCGTCGGGGAGCCGCGCTCGTTGAGTTTGCCGTCGTCCTCCCGCTTTTGCTGTTGGTCGTTTTCGGTATTATCGAGTTCGGGCAAGTCGCGTTCGTGCGACACGGTCTGATCAATGCAGCCACGCAAGGTGCCCGTGCCGCCATATTGCCGGGGGCGTCGGAGGCATCGGTTCAAGCCATCGTTGACCAAGCACTGAAGGACGGTGGACTGGACAAGTACGCGATGGAGTGGGGACGCGAAAAGAACTATTTCAGCGGCGTGGGCGAGGATGCCGCGGCGGATGGTGACCGATCACCCCTTTCGGAAACCGTTACGATTCGTGTTCCGTATTCTGAAATCAGTCTGATTGGGATGTTTGGTGAATTCAATATCGGGTCGACGTGTACGATGTACCGCGGTCCGTTGGATTAGGGGAAGGAAGCCGGGTCGTTTACGGTATTGGGATGGGAGCGCGGCGGTGGAGTCGATCCGGGCGAGTCTGTAGGCCGGGGAGACCCGTAGCGGCGACGAGGATGAATGGCAGGTGCCCTTCGGGGCCTATTCAGAGGCGAGGAACATGCGACTGGGTACAATTCTTCCGTTAATCGTTGGATTGGGTGCTGGCGTGGTGGCTGTATGGATTGGGCTGCGAGCAATCAACCAGGCGAAGCTATCGAACAAGCCTTCGGATGCGGTCACGGTGATGGTGGCCAACGCTGAAATACCCTACGCTGCGGAGATTAAGGCAGAAATGCTGGTAGCGAAGTCGTTCGGCACGTTTCCGTTGGAAGGAAAGTTTGGCAAGACTGACGAACTGGTCGGTCGGGTGGCGTGCACTCGCATCGTGAAGAATACGCCGGTGTTAGTCAGCATGCTGGCTGAAGAAGGCACGTTGCCGGGGGTCGAAAACCAAATACCCATGGGATTTCGGGCCGAGCCGGTTCTGGTGCAGGCCTACACGGCAGAGGGTTTGGACCCGGGCAACCGGGTGGACGTGTTGTATTCAGCGAAGAGCTTGACTGGGGGTCGGCTCAGCGGTCCGCGGGTGTTCACGCCGATTCTGCAAAATATTGCCGTTTTTTCCGTGGGTGATCGAAGGATGGGCATGGAAGAGCCGGAGGCGGTCAAGAAAAAAGGTTCCGCCCGTGGGTCGGCTGCAACACCGGTCAAGGGTGACGTGCCGGTCAAATTGCTGGTGCGGGTGGAGGACGTGACGACGCTTCAGGCTGCGGCGATGAATGGAACGCTTCAGCTTTCGGTGCGGGCGGCTGGGGACGACACGATATACGAGATGCCCGATTCGCGCGAGATGTTTTCTGCGGAGGTTGTCGAGGCGGAGGCGGCGAAGGACACATCTGTTTTGATGGTACCGCGATATCACACGGTGAAGATTTTTGATTCCAAGGGAGCACGAGAAGAAACTTTTCCAATGGGAACTCAGCCGGCCGACGAGGAGGAAGGCGGCGATAAATCGGCCGATGAGTTCGGATCGGAACGACGCCGGCAACCAGAAGGTGACCCAGACTAGGAGACCATGGCGATGAGACCGACTAAGCAATCCCTAATGCGTCCGCGGAAGACGCGTCACAAGCCCCGCCGCCGGGGCGTTGTGGCGGTGAAGGTTGCGATTTTGTCAGTGGTGTTGATCGGGTTCGTGGCGTTGGGCGTCGACGTGGGCTTGATGTACAACGCGCGTCAGGAGCTTCAACGGGCGACGACGGCCTCTGCCATCAGCGCGGCGTCCATGTTCGTTCAGAGCGGAACGTCGGAGGACGGTGCCGAAGCGCTCGGCCGTCGCGCGGCGGTCGAAGTGGCTGAACAGAATGCGGTGGCCAGTGACCCGCTGACGCTGACTCCTGAAACGGATGTGATTTTTGGTCAGGCCGTTCAGCCGGAACCGGGTTCATTCTACGAGTTTACGGAGGGGCAGCGTCCCTACAATGCGGTGCGGGTGATCGGTCGTCGGACTCGGGAGGCGCCGGATGGTCCGATTCCGCTTTACTTTGCGGCCATTTTCGGGCGCACGACCACGGAATACACTTGTAGGGCTACGGCTCTGATGAAGCCGCGGGACATCGTTGTTGTGGCCGACGTATCCGATTCGCACAATAATGATTCCGAGTTGCGTCATGTGAATAACACCTGGGTCAATCTTCACGAAGTGTGGATGGACAGTTACGAGCGCGGCGATTGGCCTGGATGGGACGAAGACGACATGCAGGCCGCGGGTTGGGGTTGGGGGTTTTTCAAGCGTGTGGGTCGTGGTTTTGGTTACGACTCGGAAGTTCAAGGTCGGCCCGAGTATTGGAATTGGATGGTGCCGGGTGCAGCCGAAGCGGAGCTGGGGTTGCCGGCGTATAACCCGGATCGCGATCACGGATTGGTCAGCTTTCCGGACTTGCGACGGGGAACGTGGGGCGACGAAGGCGATTACGGGGACATCATCGGTTACCTGTCGCGGGATCGGCAATATCAGGGCACCTTCGATTCCGAGGACGACTCGGAAATCAAATTCATCATGGGGAATTACACGATTGGCCGGGGAACCGGCGCTCGTATGGATAACTGGGTGAATCGGGTGGCGGTGGCCACGGGATTCGCGGATTGGAACAGCGGTTTGGACGTCGAGGATGCCTGGTGGAAAGTCGCGGGTCTGGACCGAGGTGGTAACGGCGATTCCGTCTTGGACGACGACGAGATGATTTGGGGTCCCGAGGGTGACAGGGGCCGAACGGCACGTTTGCGGGACACGAGTTCGTCCGATTACATGAAGGATCTATGGCGAGAATACGCGCTTTACGTTTCCATGGGTCGATCGAGCATGACGGACGGGCACGCCGGATTTCAGTGGAAGTTTGGGGTCAAGACGTTCGCGAATTTCATGTTGGATCAACGTAATTCGCACGCGGATTCGCCTGAATTCGCCAAGTCACCGGCGCAGCCCATGCTGGCCGTTAAGAATGCAGTGAAGTTGTTGTCGGACCCGTCGGTGTTGGCTCCGGAGTATCACGATCAACTGGGCTTGGTTTCATACGGGACGAGTTGTCGCCATGAGCCTTATCCCGATGCCGACGATGATCCCTCGATGTGGTTAAGTTTCGATCTTTCCGTAGCCACTTCGCGTCTCGACGAACTGCAAGCGGGCTACTACGATGGATACACGAATCTGCACGGTGGGATTCGGGTGGGCCGCGAGGCTTTGATGACCAGCCCGCCCGCCCGTCCGGGTGCGGCCAAGGTGATGGTCATTCTGAGTGACGGAACACCGACGGCCCATGAAGAGGGCAGTGGAGATGGTATTGTCAACGTCGAGGCAGCGGGCAGCGAGGCGATCATTGCTGAGGCTCGCCGCCGGGCGGCGGACGAAGCGGCGTTGGCACGATCCGAGGGCATACAGATCGTGACGGTGAGTGTGGGCGCGATGGCGGATCAGGACTTTCTGCGGGAGGAAATCTCGGGCGAGTCCGGACGGCATTTTCACGCCGAAGGCGACATTGAAGACTATTCGGAGGATCTCAAGGCCATTTTCCTCCAGATTGCGGACATTCGGCCTGTGACTCTTGTGGAATGACAGCAGACAGTAAGGGAGGCGGGACTTCGCCCGTGCCGGGTGGAGTCGGTTCAGCGGCGAGCGCCGGGTCCGTGCGCGTGGTGACATGCGATAAGGATACGGGTTCGGCGGATCGTCTGCGCGCGCTATTGGATCAGATACCCGGCGTTCGCGTGGTGGAGGCGGTTTCCGATCCGCAGAAGATGAGTGACTCGGTGGAAAGGTTTTCCGCCGACCTGGTGCTGGCCAGTCTGGATTCGGAGCCGGAAACGGTGATGACGGCGGTTTCCGCGGCGGCCAAGGTCCATCGAGAGACCGCTTTTTTTGCGGTTTCCACCAAGAACGACGCGAATCTGATTTTGTCGGCCATGCGGTCCGGCTTCAGTGAATTCGTCCGACTGCCTGATGAATCGGCCCGGCTGGTCGATGCGATCGGCGGGTTGCGACATCGCGTGGCCAGCGACGGATCGTCGGGACAAATCGTCACGGTGATCGGCAGCGCGGGCGGGGTGGGCTGCACGACGGTGGCGGTGAATCTGGCAGTTGAACTGGCGGAGAAGAGCCGGCAAGAGGTCGCGCTGGTCGACCTGGATTTTCAGTTCGGGCACGTGGCGATGCTGCTGGACCTGGACATTCAACATTCCATAGCGGATCTTTGCGGGCAGGGTAAGACGATCGACGAACGGGTCGTGCAGAAGGCGACCATGAAGCACAAGAGCAACGTTCACGTGGTGGCCCGGCCCAAGGAATTTGAAGATACGGAAAGCCTTTCCGCTGAAGCCTGCGTCCAACTCATGGGCATTCTCAAGCGCATGTATCCGTACGTGGTGTTGGACGGTCCGACGCGATTTGATCCTACGGGTCGGGCTATTCTTGACATGGCGGACTGGAACATCCTGGTGGTTCAACCGCTGGTGACCGCGGCGCGGAACGCGAAGCGCATCCTGCAAGCGCTCAAGAAATATGATTTCAATCTGGACGCGATTCAAGTGGTGTGTAATCGCGCGGGCGGCGGCTTGAGCCACCTGAACGTGCAACGGTTGGAAAAATCGTTGGGTCATAAGATTATTGCGTGCATTCCAGACGACTGGACGAGCGTCAGCGCCGCCATCAATCTGGGCGAGCCGCTAGCAATGAATGCTCCCAAGTCCAAGGCCCGTGACGCTATTCGGGAGTTGGCTGATCTGATACGAGGCCGGGATGGAGCGGATGGCAAAGCCGGCGGAATCCTGAGTCGCCTGTTCGGTGGAAGCAAGGGCGGGTCCGGTGAATCGTCCGGCGGTTGATCGGCGCCCGATTCGAGGGCGGTGCGGGTCTTTCACCATTAGTCGTGGCAGGATATTGGCCACGACCCTTGCAGCCCCCATCCAAGCCATTTATTATTGATCTTTGAATGGTCAATTGAACGATGGTTGTCGTTTCCGCGAAAGCGTGGAACGGCAGCACGCTTGCCTGGACCCCGGCTTTCGCCGGGGTGACGGTTCGGCGGCAAGAACGGATCAACTTCATTACACCATTC
>CAYRHJ010000030.1:0-303422 GCA_964424105.1 uncultured Phycisphaeraceae bacterium
GATTACCAGGCCTACCTTGACTGTGCTGGCGGGCCTGGGCTCCCGCCGCCGCCCGAAGGGGATCCGCCGACCTCCGAATGCGACGTCTTCGACGCCAACTGCGACGGTGACATTGATCTGTTCGATTGGGGCGCGCTGCAAGCCGCCTTCGCCGGCTCCTAGCCGTTTGAGCGCGGGCGGAATGCGACCTGCTGGCGCGGGCGCACCCTTGACACGACGCGGGCGGCGCTTCGGCCATGGTCGTAATCGTCACCACGGCCATGACCTGATCGGACAACCGGCCCTGAAGCAACTCCAACATGGAGCCGATCCGCCCGGAGCATTCCCTTTTAACAGACTTCCAGATGGCGGGTTTCAACTTTTTGATGTTGATGCGAATGTTGTAAAGTCTGGAGCCGCTGACGACGGCCTCAATCCGTGTTGACACGAACGCAACCCGCCTGAACGAACCCAACGCTCCGGTCTAAGGCCGAATGCCATAAATCAAAGGTCAGGACTTTCGACCTTGGACCTGCGACCTTAATAGGCGAAGGGAACCAAGAAGTAACTGAACAGCGGGCGACGCGACTCGAACGCGCAACATTCAGCTTGGAAGGCTGATGCTCTACCATTGAGCTACGCCCGCACATGCGGGTGAACACGACTTAGAAACGGCTCCCTGCGCTACTAAACTATCCATCCTTGCCCTACCTGACGATCCCTTGATGCACTACGTAACGATCCGTCCTCGCACTACTTATGCCCGGCACATGCCATCCATCCGGGAAACCGCATTGCTACTATTATAGGCGGGAGCGCCGTTTGGCAAAGGCTGCCCGAAACCAGATTCCGAGGCTCCGGTTCATATCCCCGACCACCCCATGCTTCTGCTTGCGGTTCACGAGTGTCGGCTAGCTTTCTCCCGCAGCATAACCTCGTCCGGCTGGGCGCCGGCCGGCAGCGACTCCGGGACTACGAGATAATCATCGATCAGCCGCGGGTAATTCAGCGACGTGTGTAGCTGCTGATGCCTTGTAGTAATCGATGATGTCGGCGATGACCCCCTTGGCCTCCTGCATACCGTTGGGATCATCGTTCTCGAATGCCTCGCCGAACGTGCGACGGAAACACTCAATGACGCCATGGTCGGTGGACATGTGCTGTCGGATCAGCCTGTGGCCGACGGCATGATCAGGGGGCGGCTTCTTTGGTTCCGGCGGCGAACGGATCGCTGTGGCCGAACGGAACACCGGTGGCGAACGGAACACCGGTGGCGAACGGGACGCTGACGGCGAATGGCACGCTGCGGGCGAATGGCACGCTGGCGGCGATTCACTATCCACGTCTACCGAAAGTATAATTATTCTTGACAAATATTGTTTTCGGTGGTATTGTGGGGGGTGGTTGGAAGCGATCGGAATCAATCGGAAGCCATCGGAAGCCATCGGAATCAATCGGAATCAATCGGAATCAATCGGAAGCCATCGGAAGCCATCGGAAGCGATCGGAAGCCATCGGAAGCCATCGGAAACGTGAAGTGTCAGCAACGGCCGTCAAACTGTTGGGAGAGACCGGGCAAGCGGAGGCGATACTGCACCCTGTTCGAAGGCAGGTGCTGTCACTCCTGGCTAAGCCTGATTCGGCGTCTGGCCTGGCCAGAGCGCTAAACCTGCCCCGGCAGCGGGTGAACTATCACCTTCGCGAGCTGGAAACCCAGGGATTGCTCGAATTCGTCGAAGAGCGAAAACGCGGCAATTGCACGGAGCGCATCGTCCGGGCGACGGCTCGCTCTTATCTGATCGACCCGGCCTTGCTGGGAAGCCTGGCGGCCAACCCGGATGAAATCGCGGACAAGTTTTCATCAACCTATCTCGTCGCGCTGGCGGCGAAGACGATCAGCGACGTGGCGGAGTTACGGCGACGCGCCGAACGTGCGGAGAAGAAACTACCCACGCTGTCGCTGTTGAGCGAGGTACGGTTCGAAACCCCCACGGACCAGGTTGCGTTTACAACCGAACTGACCGTCGCCATATCGAGGCTGGCGGCGAAATACCATAACGAACATTGCGAAGGTGGCCGGACGTTCCGATTTGTGATGAGCGCGTATCCGGCTATTACCAAACCCGAAAACGAGACCGAGCCACAGACGGAAGGAGCACACCCATGAGCGCGAGCGGAACAATCTCAGGGCGGAGCATCGAGAAGACCCTGGAGATCAAAGCCAGGTGCGAAGACGTTTGGAGGGCGTTGACCGACGCGGTGGAATTAACTCGCTGGTTTCCGATGGAGGCGCGAGTGAAGCCCGGCGTGGGCGGATCGATCTGGCAGGCTTGGCGTGGCGAACACGAGGGAACCATGCCCATTGCAGCGTGGGAACCCAACCGACACCTTCAACTGATCTGGGCGAAGGTCGACGCGTCGGGCAGTTTGTTGGAGCGTGACACGGCCGACATCGACGAGACCCGTGGACCGGGTGGCGTGCCCATTGCGGTCGATTTTCATTTGGAGAGCAAGGGCGGGAGTACGGTGTTGCGTCTGGTTCATTCCGGTTTCGGCGAGGGGGCCACGTGGGACGGCATGTTCGACGGCATCCGTCGGGGTTGGAACTTTGAACTTCGCGGGCTGCGACACTATCTCGAGAACCACTTGGGAGTGCCGCGGCTTGTGTGTTGGGCGCGTCAGAAGTTGGGCGCATGCTCGCTGGACGACGCGTGGAAACGATTGATGGGCGGGGACGGGTTGGTTCAGGTTGGTACATTGGCCGGGAAGAAGGAGGGCGACCGCTATTCCATCACGACCGCAACGGGCGATGGCATGGAAGGCACGGTATACGTGCTTGACCCGCCGAATGATCTGTGTGCGACGGTGGAAAACCTGAACAACGGATTATTGCGGCTGCGGGTGGACAACGGCTGCGGCGTGGACTCCGCGGCGGAGGTGAACGTCTGGTTGTCATGCTATGGAATGTCGCAGAGCGAGGTGAGCGCATTCGAGGAACGGTTCGGGGAGATGTTGCGCAAGCTGTATCCGGAGGCGCTGTCATAGATGAATCTGGGCGGGCGGTCGAGCTACAGTGAAGTCTTGCCAGCGGGGCGGGCGGAATGAAGGGTCATCGACGTCCACGGGTTGCGTCCGCCTGCGGCGGACTTCACGCGTGGCTACTGTCCGTTGCCCGTTCGCGGAAATTCAGTCAGTACAATGGGCGCTACAGAAACCGCAGGAGGACCCGTTACTACTCGGAGCATGAACCAGTGAACTTCCAGCACTGGGCCACGCCGGCGTGCGCGCTGGATTCCGGCTTGCGCCGGAATGACGGAATGCTCGCGTATTTTCCTGCATTTCTGGATTCCGGCTTGCGCCGGAATGACGGAATGCTCGCGTATTTTCCTGCATTTCTGGATTCCGGCTTGCGCCGGAATGACGATGTTCACCGTTTGCTGCTCTCTGTAGTAAGTCCAATGAACGCTACATTCAGTCCAATGGACACTACAGTCAGTCCACTGGACGCTACAGTGAGTGCAATGGGCGATTCAGTCAGTGCAATGGGCGATTCAGTATCACGCGAGACCGTGCTGCTGGGCCGAAAGGATAGGGGACTGAGTGCGATGAATGCCTACGCGTTCGTGTTTACCGGTCAGGCTGTGTACGATCACGTGGCAGGCGGGCATCATGAACAGGACGACGGCTGCGGAGAACATAATCCCGAATCCGAGCGCGATGGCCATGGGAACAAGGTATCGCGCTTGTGGCGAAGTCTCGAAGATCATGGGAGCGAGTCCGACGAATGTCGTCAGGGAGGTGAGCAGAATGGGCCGAAAGCGGCGTTTGCTGGCTTCCAGCGCGGCGACATCGAACGGGACCCCTCGGGCGATGAGGTCGTTCATGGTCACGGTGAGCACCAGCCCCCCGTTCACCACGACGCCGCACGTCGCGATGATTCCGAGCACGCTGACCACGGACAAGTCGTAGCCCATCACGATGTGCCCGAGCAGCGCCGCGGCGATGGCGAACGGCACGACCAGCATGGTGATGAGCGCTTCACTGTAGCTGCGGTAGATCGCCGCGAGCATGCCGAAGATCACCGCGAGCGACGCGCCTAGGCCCCACAGCAGTGCGCGCATGGCGTCGATCTCCTCCTGCTGGCGCCCGCCGTAGGTGTAGGTCAGACCGGGGTAGGTGACGGCGAGTTGGGGGAAGACGTTGGCTTCGAGATCCTGGCGGATCTTGTTGACGTTGGTCAGCTCGGGGACGATGTTGGCGGTGACGGTCAGCACGCGCTGGGCATTGACGCGTTTGATTTCGGTATGGGCTCGCGTCCGCTCCAGGTCCACGGCTTCGGCGAGCGGCATTTCACCGCGCGCGGGCGTGTGCACGATCATGTTTTCGAGATCGGCGAGCGACCGGCGCTCGGCCTCCGGCAGCCGCACCATCACCTTGATCTCGTTGCGGGCCCGCTGCATCCGCAGGGCTTCGGCCCCGTAGTAGGCGTGGCGTATCTGCCGGCCGATGGCCTCGTGCGTCAGACCCAGCGAACGGGCTTCGTCCCTGATGGTCAGGTCGAGTTGGGGCTTGCCGGCAGCGAACCCGTCGTCGATGTCGGTTACGCCCGCGTAGGTGTTCAGCGTGGACGCGAGTTCCCTCGCCCCGGCCTCCAACGTGGTTCGGTCCGGATGGGATAACTCGATGGTCAGACCGCGGGAGCCTGACGGACCGACCTCCCACTCGAAATAGAGCGATTCCAGCCCCGGTAGCGGGCCGATTTCATCGCGCCAGACCCGCACGAAGTCGGCGGGCGTGAACGTCCGTTGATCCTGCGGGACGAGAACCAGATTGACGTCGGCTGCGTTCGATCCCTGCCGCCCCTGCCCGTTCATCCAACCGGCGAGCACCTTGTCTCGCGGCCCGAACCGGTTCGCGGCGCGCAGACCGGCCTGCTCGACGATGTTGGCTACGCGGGTGGTCTCGCTGAACGGCGCGCCGAAGGGCACGCGTACCTCGGCGTCGACGCGGTCGCCCTCGATCCGCGGGTTGAAGGTGAAGTTCAGTCGTCCACTCTCGTACCACGCCCCGACGACCAGCAGCCCGCCAAAAAAAATCGCCATGGTCAGGCCGCGGCACCGCAGCGTCAGCGCGACCAGCGGGGCGTAGACGTTCTCCGTGAACCGTTGAAACCGGGCCGCGAGCCGCGCTTGCAGCCGGGCGAGGGCCGGCAATACGCCCCGGCGATCGCGGTCAATGGCGGTGGCGTGCGCCAGGTGCGAGGGCAGGATGAACAGGCTTTCGACCAGCGAGATCACGAAGACCGTGATGACCACGAGTGGAATCGCGGCGAAAAAGCGGCCCGTCTGCCCCGGCACGAACATCAGCGGAACGAACGCCGCGATGTTGGTCAGCACGGCGAACAGCACCGGCACGGCCATGTTCTTGGCGCCGGCGATGGCTGCGTCCATTCGCGTCGCGCCCTTCAGCGTGTTCTCGAAGACCTCCTCGCCGATGATCACCGCGTCGTCGACCAGGATGCCCAGGGTGATGATGAACGCGAACAGGGAGATCATGTTGATTGTTGTGTCCATCGCCGGCAGGAGCATGATGCCGCCAAGCAGGCACACAGGCACCGCGGACCCGACCCAGAACGCCAGCTTCGGAGCGAGGAAAATTCCGAGCACGATCAGAACCAGCACCATGCCGAACGCCCCATTCGTCAGGAGCAGTTCCAGCCGATCGCGGTATTCCTGCGCCCGATCCCACATGATGATCATTTCCACGGAATCGGGCAGTTCGGCGTTCATCCGCTCGACGTAGGCGTAGACGATCTCGGCGATTTTCAGTGGCCGCTGGTTGCCGGTCTGGTATACCCACAGCGTGACGCCGGGTTTGCCGTTGAACGTTGACACGCGGTCCACGTCTTCGAAGCCGTCCGTGATCGTGGCAATGTCGCCCAGCCTCAGCGCGGCGCCTTCCGGGCCGCTGACCACCGGAATGTCGTGGTATTCGCTGGCGAAGAAACGCCGACCCGCGCTGCGGAGGAGCACCTCGCCGCCCTCCGAGCGCACCTCGCCCCCGGGGACGTCACGGGCGGCGGCTCGAACCGTCTGGGCGATGTCGTCCAGGGTCAGGTTGAGCGCGCGCAACTGCGCCTGCGGCACCTCGATGGTGATTTCGGGATTGCGAATCCCCCGAACCTCGACCTGCGTGATCTGCTCGTTCGCGAGCAGGTCGTTGCGGACCCGTTCCGCGAACTCAAACAGCGTACGCTCGTCCATGTCCGCGGCGATCGCCAGGGTGATGGTGGATCGCTGCCGGATCGCCAATTCAACTCGCGGACGCTCCGCCTCCTCGGGAAATGACGACACCCGGTCGATGGCGTTCTTGACGTCCTGAAGGGCGCGGTTTGGATCGACATCTTCAACCAGTTCGATGGAAATCCGGCCGCTGCCCTCGACCGCCGTGGCTTCGAGTCGCTTGACCGCCTCCAGCCCGCGCACGGCCTCTTCCGCCGGCAGTAGGATGCCCTCCTCGACCTCCTCCGGCGTGGCGCCGGGCAGCGACATCGAAAAATTGACGATGTCAAGCTCGTACGCGGGATAGACCTCCTGATTGATATTCGACGCGACGACCAGGCCGCCGATAATGAACAGGAGCATCAAAAGGTTGCCTGCGACGTGGTTGCGGGTCATGAATCCGATCAGGCCGTCGTTGGGTTGAGCGCCGGGAACGAGTGTCATGGCGTGGCTCCGGTCGATCCGCCGTTGCCGCCCGCGTCGGCTGACCCGCCGCTCGACGGGGATGCCAAGTCATCCGGCGGTTCCAGGGCGGGTGGCTCCTCGCGAACGCGCAGGGCCATGCCCGGCACGACGCTCGCCAGGTGCGTGGTCACGAGCCGATCGCCCGTTTGGAATCCGTTTCGCACCAATACGTCGTCCTGACGCCGCCAAACGATATTCACCGGCCGAATGGCCAACCGGCCGTCGGCGTCGCGGACCCACACGCGATCATTCTCGCGTAGCGCCTTGCGCGGAATCGAAAAGACGTCCCGCAGTGTCCCGGACTCGATGCGCAAGCGAACATAACTTCCTAGCAACACGCGTCGCCCCGGATCGAACCCGTCCCCGGACAGCCCCAACGGATCACGGATCGATACCAGCACCCTCGCCATGCGGCCCAAGGGGTCGAGGCTGCCGAGCGGGCGCAGGGCCACGCCCTCGCGCACGATCGCCTCTTCGCCGGTCTCCAGGCTGACGATGACGCGGCTCGGATCGGTCCCGCCGTCGATTGCGAAGCGTATGTCCCGTAAACGGGCTACCGGAATCGCCGCCTCGGCCCAGAACTCGTGCGTCGCGACGAGCGTAGCGACCGCGGCCTGCGATCCGATCAACTGCCCGGTCTCGACGCTCTCGGAAACGACGACGGCATCGAACGGCACCGTCACCTCCGTCCGCTCAAGCGCCAGCGTCGGCGCGTCCAGCCGGGTTCGGGCCACGCCCACGCTCGCGAGGGCGCTCTCCACCGCCTTTTCCTGCTCGACGATCTCCGCATCCAGCGTCCGACGCGCCGCCCGCTGGCTATCGAGCCTCGTTGTGGCGTCTCGCGCCTCCGACTCGCCTGCCGAATCCTCCTCGGCCAGCCGACCGAACCGGTTTGCGTGCCACTGCAAGTACGCGATCTCGACGTCGAGCTGCTGACCTCGGCTGCGCAGGGAATCAATGCGGGCGGCCAGCCGCTCCGTCTCGTGCTCAGCAACCGCCAAATTCGCTTCGGCCTCGGCCAAGCCGATTTCGTAGTCGGCGGGATCGATCCGCAGCAGCAGTTCACCCGCCGCGAGCAGTCCGCCGGGTTGCAGCCTGGGGTTGAGTTCGATGATACGCCCGCCCACCTCGGGCATTACCCGAAGCTCGCGCGCCGCGACCACCGTTCCGAAGGCGTCTACGAACACCTCTGCGTCGTGCGCCACGAATTCAGCAACGCCGACGACGGGCGAGAGGGTCTCCGGCTCCGACTTGGGAACGTGCGGAGGCGAATTGATCAGCACGGCACCGATCACCAAGGCGGTAATGATGAGCGCAGCCGGCACGGCCGCGTTGACGATGATCGCCCGAACGCCGGACGGCGCCGCGGGCGATTGATCGGCGCTGTCCAACGGCGCAGCCGCAGCCTCCGAATCCGTGCTGCCTGGCGAGCGTGCGGCGTAAATGGGCTGTTTGGCTTTCGTAGTCATGGGGAAAGCGGGATCGTCCCGCGGATTCGTCATTCCGGCGCAGGCTGGTATCCCGACGGCACCATCGTCCCGCGGATTCGTCATTCCGGCGCAGGCCGGTATCCCGACGGCACCATCGTCCCGCGGATTCGTCATTCCGGCGCAGGCCGGAATCCAGACGTCGCCGCCATCCCCGGCGGTGATCAGGTCCGCAGCCCACTCGGTCGTTCACAGTCTTCCGCCCCGGACGGCTCCAATCCGACGGCGATTCCATTCGGTGGGCCAGTGTACTCCGAACGGAGGCGGATGGGAACCGCCAGACCCAGGCGACGGAGCGACCGGCACCGACAACAAGCGACACGCCCGTCGCTTACCACCAACACGCGAGTCAACTGTTCTGGAGGCCCTTGCGACATTCCATCCTCCATTTTAAGGACGATGATGGTTTTCCGCTTGTGAATGCGTACTGCCTGATTGAGGGCAATACTAACCATCGGTTCTTCGCCGGGCTCCCGTCCATCAGTGTACCGAATGGGCCGGTGAAAGGCACGAAGACGCCGTTGCGGCATCACGAAATGTGGACTACAACGAGGGTTCGATTCACGGGGCGGGCGGGCCGGTCAGCATCAGCGGGCACGCGTCGGAAACCGTTGGCTACGGCTGGTGGTGCATCGCCAATGGTGCCAAAAGATTCCCGCGTAACAGACGAACTTCAGAATCCGCACGCCCGTGGCCACCCCCGCCATCATCATGGGGCCATGCAGCGCCGCAACCGGAGCGACGGCGAGAAACACCAGCGTAATCCCGATCTCACATGCCAGACTTGCCCGCGGATACACCTGCACAGCGAAGGTCATCATCACCGGCATGAAAAAAATGTCGGCACACGTGCCCACGATCAGCAATTTCAGAATCGGCACTGAGGCCGCGAATTCTCGGCCCAGCAGCGCGGGTACCAGTGGGTCAAGAAGAAAAAAGCCTGCGGGCACCGCCAATACGCCGACGATCGCCGCGCCCAGCAGATTCCAGCGCATAAGCTCGCCCACACGTCCGGCGCGAGCGGCCGGAATGACACGCGGCTGGCAGACGATGCTTCCGAAGATCGCCAACATCGTGGCTAACCTGGCCAGATGCGCAGCCGCAGCATATTGGCCGGCCTGATCGGCATCGCCCAATGCCGTCAGGAACAAAATGTCGGAGTGACCGGTCACCGTCCCCAGAACGACGATTCCCGCAGTGGTCGCGAGAAATCCGAATAGCGCCCTAGCATCGGAGCGAGGCGGCCAGCGGGCGAAAAGATAGGGCTGGGGAATCCAAATGACGCCGAAAGCAAAAACCACTGCCGCAGCCAATCCGTAACCAGCCAGGTACCATTCGGCCAGGCGAATCCCGACGGCCAGCAACGCGAGGGTTGCCAGGAGTCGCAGGCCACCTTGCAATGCGTCAAACGCCGCGTAGCGATGAAACAGAAATCGGATTTGCAAATGAACAGCCGTCCCGCGCAACAACAGAAGTGCTACCGCCGAGATGACCGCGACACGCAGCAGGAGCACGCGTTGAGCATCCCCGAATAGCAGGCCAGCCAGCGGTCGGCTGGCAACAAACGAGGTGGCCACCACCGCCACGCCTCCCATCAGCTTGATGCGAAACGCAGCCGCGGCGAACTGGTCCACGCGCACTGGATCGTCCAGGTGCATCACGCTGAAGCGGACCGTGGCCAAATCCAATGGCGATCCGAGTGTAGCATCGATCAGCAGCACAAGACTGAGGCCGGCTGCAAAAAACGCATACTCGGCGGGCGATTGCGCGGCGCGAGCGACAATGATGCCGCACGCCAGCATGGAACCCAGCACCAGGAATTTGCCGGCTGCCACCCATAGAAGATGGCGGACCGCGCCGGCCGAGGTGTTGCCTATCTTCGGTGAATGGGTATTGGGGTCTGGCATACCGGCCGCAATTATTTCGAAGCCAGTACGATAATCCACGGTGTCAAGGGCGTGGTTCGCAGCAAACGCGCCCACGGCTGGGATACCAGCCAGAAATTCGCACGCAAGGGGACGCCGAGCAACCGCCCCTTGATCGAGTTCTTGCTACGTACAAACCCCCAGTATCCGCTGACGGGAAGCGGCTGGGCGCTGCGACACCCTGCCGCGGTGAATAGCTCGTGATAGTCCCTGAACGATAATAGAAACGGATCAGTCGGCAGGTTGAGCCGGGGTTTGTAACTGCCCGGTGTTCGACCGTGAAAGATATCAAATGGGAAGCGCCGGTTCGGGCTGCTGACCGTCAGGTGCCCGCCGGGGCGCAGAACGCGGGCCATTTCACGAGCAAGCTGCAACCGATCCTCCTGATAGCGTTCCGTCACGGTGAAACTGTCTCCCACCACGCCCACGTGGGGAAACACGCACCCGCAGAATACGCCGTCGAAAGACTCGTCCGGAAAGGGAAGGTTCACGCCGTTGGCCATCAAGAAATTGCGGCAGTGCGCGCGGCGGGGCCAAACCTTCGTCCGATTGCCGTTGTCGATTCCGACGCAATCGAACCCGGCACCGTTGATCACGTCCACTTCTACACCCGTCCCACATCCCAAGGCAAGTATGCACGGGCGACGCTTTTCATGGCGCGGGTACAGGCGTCGAAAAAGCGGAACCCAGTAATGTTCGGACGTGTATTGGTTGCTCACTTCCTCGTAGGCCATGCACGTATCGTCGGTCGGGTCGTCGAATCTCCCGCCCACGATCAAATCGGGAAATCCGTCTCGAATGGCGAATTCCCGCGGGCAATCGTGGTGAGTCACATCGGGACACACGAGATGATCGCCGCGGCGTTCCAGCGGCTGCGCGTGACAGACGGGGCAGACCAGGGGAACGGTGAACGCGAAGGCGTTCGTGTTTGCGGCAGACGGACAGCTCATGTGAAGACTCCAGGTTTAATCCAGACGTTCACGTTGAAGGCGCCGGACGTCTACGTCGACGGCGCCGGATGTTTGGGTATCAGAGTTCGCACCCGCGCGACGGCCAGTAGAATCGCCGCGCGAGTCGCCAGCATCACGGCCGCGACGAAGCGCATGGGGTGCAGCCTGCCGAGTCGATGGTGTTCACAGTAGCAACGAAACGCCCCGCGGTGGAAATCCATTATATGAAACACCTGCCGGCGGAACGGTCTCGCCCCGCTCCCTTGGCCTTCGTAGTGAATGATTTTGCTGCGGGGATGCAGCAGGACTCGCCGCCCGCGGCGGGAGATTCGATCGCAGAACACCGCCTCGTGCCAATAGTAGTAGTCCTCCGCAAACCCGCCGACCGCGTTGAAGTCGTCGCGACGAACGATCTGCCCGGCCGCCGAAACCCAATCGACGTCAAACGGTTGGTCGCCGGCGAGTTGGTCACGACAGAGATACTTGCTTACGAATGGGGCGTTGGGAAAAAACCGGGTCAAGAGGCTTCGCCGGCCAAAAAGGGCATTGATCATCGAGGGAAAGCGTCGCCCGGACCACTGCTCGCTGCCGTCCGGGTACAGCAGCCGGCTGCCCATCGTACCCACGTCGGGCATGTCGTCCATGGCCTCGACCAGCAATGCGATGGCATCGTCGATGACCAGCGTGTCGTCGTTGATGAAATAATAATACCGGGCGTCGGCCATTCGGGCGCCCTGATTGGCCGCGGGACAAAAGCCGAGATTGGTGGGATTGACGTGCATGTTCACCTCGGGAAACTCGGCGCGAATGAGTCGGGGCGTATCGTCGGTGGAGCCGTTGTCAACGTAAATGACCTGATGGCGGCAAGCTCGCCACTGTGCATCACGAAGCGACTCGAGACACGAGCGAACGAATTCGCGAGCGTTCAATCCAACGAGGACGATCGCGACGTCGAAAGCCGGTTCGGTCGTGGACGAGATCATTTCGGTTGACCGCCTGTGAATCCGCCCGCCCGGTTGCGCGACGGCAAATCCCCTGGCCCCACCGCGACAACCGGCGAAATCCCCCGATTTTGATTCCCGCCTAGTTCGACGCCGGCATCCGTCGAGGTTCGATTCTGCCCAAGAACGCTGCCTGATAATCGATCCAAGGCCACGACCAGTCCGGCGACCAGCCACCAGCCCTTCAGCGGAAAATGAAACACGTCCACTTGGATGCTGTAAATTAATACGGCGATCATCGCAAGCTGGCAGGCGCGCATGAACCAGAAATCGCCGCCCCGGGCCGGGTCCTGGGAATACCGCTTTCCGCTGCGAAAGGCGGTGGCCAGTACCAGTGAAACGAATCCGAAGAACAAAACCCACCCGACGACACCAACCTCCACGGCTGTTTGTAGGTATTCGCAGTGGGCGGTCGTTTGATCGGGACCCGGCTGATTGAGGTAACTGGGAACCGCTTCCTGATTGCCCACTCCCATGCCCGCGATCCAATGATCCTGAAAGGCGCGGAAGGCGGCGTCCCAGTAGGCCAGGCGGATGCGCAACGTCGCCGATCGGTCGATGGTGTAGTTGGACAGGTCCAACACGCGTTGCCAGACATCTTCCGGAACCATAGCCAAGATCGCAATCAGACCAGCCGCCCCCAGAAACACACGCGGGACGTCGAGTTCGACGAGCCGCCAAAACAGGGCGATGCCGACCACCAATACCGCGAGGAGGATCGCAGCCCGCGTGTTGGTCAGCATGATGTTGTAACCGACAACGCCAAGGCCCAACAGCAGCGCCGCCTTGAACACCAGCCGCTTCTCTCGGCGAAAAAAATAGAAGAAAAACGGCAGCGTCAACACCAGGTTGATTCCGTACACCGCCGAGTGGGAGGCAGAACCCATAGCCCGCGCGGCGCCGGCGAGTTCATCCCATTCGGAGCGATCTTCCCAGACGGTGGACATGCGATTTTCGGCGGATTGCTCGCCTTTTCCAGGGTCGAACTCGCCGATCCGCGTGCCGTCCATCATCGCCCCGAAATGCCAATCGTACGTAGTGTACAACCCGATGGCCACCGTAACACAAAGCCACAAGACCACGGTGACCTCGGCCACGCGACGGCTGTTGACGAGATTTATGATCAGAAAGAAGAACATCAAATTCCCGATGATCGCGCTGCACGCGCGGACCGAACCTTGAAAGTCCGTGGTGTAAAATACGGTGAGAAATGCCATCGCCGCGTAGCCGCAATAGAGAGCGAACGCGCCGCCGAGTTGAAACCGCCGGCGCCGAACCAGCATGTTCAGGAGCAGGGCGCCCAGCGCCAGAACGCCCGCGACGCGCATCAGCGAAATCGTGTACATGCTGGAATCGTCGGTGAATCGACCCAGGCGCTCCAAGGGGATCACCAGCGCGCAGGTGTACAACCCTACCAACGGCCATCGAGCCATGATCACGAACAGCATCAGGCCGCTCGCTGCGCCCAGCGCCAGCAACGGCGACGTCCGGGTGGCGACAAACACGGCGAACACGCCGGCCGTCCCACCAAGTCCGATTGCCAGCACAAGACTGCCGAACTTTCGACGAGTGTTCGAGATGTTCACCGCCTGAGTTTGCACGTCCAAATCCTGATAGTTGGCGTTCAAGACGACAACAGGCAACGAGATATGTCAAGATCGTCCGGGACGAATGGGCCACCCGCGACGTCGAGATTTCGGCGAAGTCAAACGGCGCAAGACTGACCGGACGAGGAGCCGGATCGAGGCTGCGCGACTCGAGAGCGATTGCACGAAGCTAGGGGTTTCCCCGACACGATCGGGAAAGTTGTCTAATCCGCAGACTTCGCCCGAATCTGCCGAAATGTCGGCGCCGCAGCCCATCAGTACCTATTATTGGAGATCACCCAACCGGCGGAATTGGCGACAAGCGAAAACCATCGGTACAAACCAGCCATGACGCCGCCGTGCCCCGTTCGCAGGTACGTCGCGGTGTGGCTACCGAGCAGGCACGCATTTCACCATCGCGCAAGGCCCGGTGTGAAAGGATGGAAAGAACCCGTCCGATTCGCCTGGCTTCCAACGTACGGTGCTGCGAATCTGCGTTGCCGATTTTCGGGACCAGACCGCGCCATGGCCCGCGCAACGAAAGACTCGCGGTGTTCTTGACTCCGGCTTCCGCCGGAGTGACGGGCAAGGCGTTTTCCGCCTAGGCTCGCAATCCCGATGCACGGCGAACGCGCCGTCCGAAGAGAATCAGCCCGCCGAGGCAGAGAGTCATCGCCGTGGCTGGCTCCGGTATGTAGATAATCGTAACGCTGGTCGCCGGACCAAACGAGTCCTGTCCCAGAAACACTTGCTGATTGTTGACGATTCCAAAAGTCGTGCCGTCCGGTTGATATCCGATGATCAATTCCGTCGCGCCCGGAGCATCCATCGGCAGGAAGCCGAGTAGCCCACCCTCATTAAACATAAAGGCGCCGTCGGAGGCGACCCCCAACGCCAGACTATCACCGAGCACACTTCCATCGAGAACCATCAGGGCTACGGCACCGGGCACCAGGTTAGTGAGATCGAACGCTGCGATGGCAACGGTTGCCAATTCCGCACTGGTCGTGAGGCCGCTTTGCAAACCGTCGCCTAGATCCAAATCTACTTGAAAGTTCTGCTCGGGCCCGGGCGTACCGAGCTGCTGCCAGAAGGACTCAATTTTGTCGTTATCGAAACTGTCGCCAAAAATTGGCACATCGCCATGGGTCACAAAGACGACGTTGAGTTTGATCGGTTCCGCGATGGCCACGGTCGCCGTCAACGACATCAACAACAATCCGCACATCACGCGAAACATATTCCTCCTCCTACGTTCTTTTGATAACGACATAAAGTCATCCATTAATCTAGTGTTAGAAAACCCCCTGTTTCCGATCCAACAGCGAATGCCACGCACTCGCCACGTACGATGCGAATCGGCTGACAACCGCCTCATGTTCGACGGATGCTGCCCCGACAATCAAAACCCCGTTCCCTCGCGCCCATGAAAACCGACCAAGCCGTTCGGCGATCAACCGCAAGCCACCGAATTCCACTGTGCCTCGCGAACACGTACGCCCGCACCAACCGAACGCGGCCAAAGCCGAAGCAGACGCGTGGGTGCGCATCGCCACACCTCGTCCGCACGGAGCCGGTCGCATGCGACCTGCGCGTACGGGATTCTCGGCCCAAGGAGATCCGCATGTCACGTCGCAAGACGCAATAGCAATAGTGATGAAGTCTACCTGCCCCAGCGGACCACGTCAAGCCACAGCGGTTCCACAAATACCGAGCCTCGCGAATTTTGTCAGACCGTTCAATTTCCGTCTGACATCCATTGGGACGCGTTATAGGCGCGCCAAGGGCGTTTTTCGTGCAATTCCTTGATCGGACGTTCCATCGGCGTTGACCTAGATTAACGTCCGATAATGTAAATTCGGCTGCGGAATTTGCCGTTCGCGCGTCAGGCGACGGCGCCTTCCATGCACCGCCGGCCTAATTCGATGGCGGAGGTGTTGGGGAAACAAGCCGGCAAACCATGAACGTACAGATTGATGGTCAGTGTAACCGCGTGGGCTGCGGTCGCTTGTGTGCCCACCCGCACGCTGATTACAATGCCGTGAACGCCATTCCGGGGGTGCCTTTGCTGAGCGGGTTGGCGAAACGAAATCGAAATCGCAGACCGTCATTCCGGCGCAGGCCGGAATCCAGCGTTCAACGCGGCATCCTGGACTCCGGGTTTCGCCGGAGTGACGGGCTGGGCGTTTTTCGTGAATTCGGCTTTCGCCGGAATGACGGAGCGCGTGGGAATGACGGAGCGCGTGGGACCGCTCGCTTTGCGCTCGCGGCTCGTAAAGCAGCGGGCGCGGGTCGGAGTGACGGGCTGGGCGTTTTTCGTGGATACGGCTTTCGCCCTGGTATGGTTAGTCATAAAGGACGCATCCTATCGAAACCGAGCCGCGCCCGACAGGAAGCGTTTGGATCGTGAAAAGCCTGTCCGCTCCTTCACGGTCGCGGCTCTGATAAGATGCAGACATCGCGATGAGCTGTACTAGTGACATTGCTGAATTCGATAGAACGAGCTAGTGTCGTCGTAATTGATGGCATGAACTGCGATGTTTTGTCCGTAATGAAACGTGACGGAACCTGCGCTTGTTGCCTGCCCGGGAACGAACAAACGGGAAGTGGCGAGGGGCGGTCGGCCACGCACGGAACGGAGATGGCTTGTCATGCGTTTGGCGCCGCGGGTGATCAATTCGGACATATCGACGGCGTGGCAGGAGGCGACCGAGCGCGTCGAACCGATCTGGGTGCCCGCGCCGATCTACGTGGATGACCGGGGCTGGTCGATCATGAACCAGTTGCAAGGCGTCCTTTCTGCCGAGGGTCAGGTAAACCTTTCGGTGATGTTCCCCCAAGTTGTGAAGGCCTGGCATCGACATCGACTTCAGACCGATTTTTGGATTTGCACGAGAGGCCATTTGAAGGCGGGCGTTCATCGTCAAGACGACGGCCGCACGTGGATGGCCATCATGGGCGAACTGAAGTCCGGCGTGCTCATCATCCCACCGACCCTGTGGCACGGTGCCACGGTGGTGGGACCTGAAAGCGCTGGCTTGTTCTACTATGTCAGTCATGCGTACAACCCCACGACTCCCGACGAGGAGCGTCGGCCTTACGATAGCGTCCCGGGCTTCGAATGGGGGACGTCGCACGGATGATGGGGCAAGATGGCCACGATCGCGCCTGCCCCACTCCCGCCTCACCCGTTCTGTTGATCGGCGGTACGGGCATGCTGGGTCGCGCTTGGCGTATGCTGCTGGCCGAGCAGGGGCGGGAAACGCTCGTGGTGCGTCGCGAGCAGCTTGACTTGGCCAAGCCGGCGACGATCGCGGAATGGGTGACGGATCGCTATCCGCTGGTGGTCAACTGTGCGGCCCAGAGCAACGTCGATCTCGCGGAATCGCAGTACGAGGCCACGTTGCAGGTCAACGGCTACGGCGTGAGTGAATTGGCTCGTCGCTGCGGCGATTGCGGCGTGGCATTGCTTCATTACAGCACGGACCACGTTTTCGATGGGACGGCGACGACTCCGTATCGTACGACCCACGCAACTGCTCCGGTGAACGCCTACGGGCGCAGCAAGCTTGTCGGTGAAGACCTGGTGCGAGAATCAGGGTGCCGACATTTGATCGTGCGGACGAGTTGGCTTTACGCACCGTGGGGACAAAATTTCGTACGCGTGATCGCCGACTTGGCCAAGGAACGTCCGTTCTTGACGGTGGTGAACGATCAGTACGGTCGCCCGACGAGTGCCGCCCATCTGGCAGCGGCGAGTCTGCGACTTTTCGAGTCCGGGGCGGAGGGCACCTGGCACATCACCGACGGTGGAATGGGCAGTCGGTACGATTGGGCAAGGGAAGTGGTGCGCCTGACGGCCCGCGCCTGCGAAGTCAGGCCCTGCCGCACCGAGGATTACCCCCGGCCGGCGTGCAGACCGTGCTACAGCGTGCTTGATTTGACGGAGACGGAACGGAAGCTCGGCTCGATGCCGGATTGGCGGACGAATCTCGCTATGGTGATAGGCGCGATGGAGGATTCAGGTGACTAAACGGATTCTGGTGACTGGCGGCTGCGGGTTTATCGGCTCGAATTTCATACGCTACGTGCTACAGCATCGGCCCGATTGTTGCGTGGTTAATCTGGACCTGCTGACCTATGCGGGCAATCCGGAAAACCTCGCCGACGTGGAAACGTCCAGCCGCTACGAGTTTGTCCGGGGGGACATCTGTGATGCGGCGTTGGTGGACGAGATCGTCCAGCGATGTGATGCGGTGGTTCATATGGCGGCGGAGAGCCACGTGGACCGGTCGATTCAGAACGCGACGGCCTTTGTACGAACCAACGTAGAGGGCACGCTTAGTCTGCTGGAAGCCGCCCGACGGGCCGGCGGCCGGCGATTCGTGCTGATAAGCACCGACGAGGTTTACGGCTCGCTTCCATTGGACAAGCCCGCCCTGAAATTCAACGAGACCTCCCCTCTTCATCCGAACAGCCCATACGCGGCGAGCAAGGCGGCTGCTGATCTTTTGGCCCTCAGTTATCATCACACGTTCGATCTCGACCTGGTCGTCACGCGTTGTTCCAACAATTTCGGCCCCTACCAGTTTCCGGAAAAGGTGATTCCGCTCTTCGTGACGAATCTGCTGGAAAATACTCCCGTACCGTTGTACGGCGACGGGCGAAATGTCCGAGACTGGATTCACGTGAACGATCACAGTGCCGCGGTGATGGCAGCGCTGGAACGCGGTCGATCGGGAGAAATTTACAACATCGGCGCGGACAACGAACGTTCCAACCTGGAATTGACGCATATGATCCTGGACATCATGGGCGCCGACCGGAGCATGATCCGCTACGTCAAGGATCGCCTGGGTCATGATCGTCGATACGCCATCGATGCGACAAAGGCCGGGCTCGAATTGGGCTGGCGGCCAACGCAATCGACCTGGCCCGAAGCACTGCAACAGACGCTGGACTGGTACAAGAGCCATCCGGAATGGTGGCAGCGCGTACGCAGCGGCGACTATCGGCGTTACTATCAAGAGCAATATGAGAATCGCTGACGCACGAATGGCCGCCCCAACAACCGCAAGGCGAGTCCCGCGGCGAAACAGAAACACGCCCGGCACTTGTCCGCCCGGTGAGAACCTCTACGATACTCGTCGCCCCCGGCAGCGTTGAACGCGGGCGGATCGGCGACCAAGGGCGCGATGGACGCCCGTCGGGCAGGTGCGGGTCAGTTTCATATGGAGCCGGATTGCCGAATGCGATGCGGACGTGAACAATTGTGCCCTAGACGCTGCGTGCTGGACTCCTGCTTGCGCGGGAGTGACGGTCAGCGGGCGGGGCGAGGGACCGCTCGCTTTGCGCTCGCGGCTCGTAAAGCAGCGGGCGCGGGTCGGAGTGACGGGCTAGCCGTTTTCCGTCAGCGGCGGTCTTGGGCAATGCGGGCCGCTCTGCTGATCTACGTGGCAGGGTCGGTGGGCTGTGTTACCGGCCCGCAGGCGCAACTTCGCGAGCAAGCCCGGGCCCGCGGGCTCGCGGCGGTGGGTCCCGCGGTGCTGACGGCTTACAGGGTGCAACCTGGCGACGTCCTGACGGTCAAGTTCTTCTATAACGACGAGCTGAATGAGCAGTTGCCCGTGCGGCCGGACGGGTACCTCGCCCTTCAACTCGTCGGCGAGGTAAAAGCCGCGGGCCTGACCGTCCCTGAACTGCGTCAGACGCTGGTGGAGAAGTATACCGGCGTGCTCAAGCAACCCGAGGTAACGGTCATCGTGAACCAATTCGACACGCAAATGGCGTACGTGGGGGGTGAGGTGGCGCGGCCCAACGTCATCCCTATCTCGCCCTACACCACGGCACTGGGTGCGATCATCATGGCCGGCGGTCCCCTGCCGACGTCGGAGCTGACCAGTGTCGTCGTGGTCCGCGACGTGGGAACGGGCCGGCCGGATATCCTGTTGTTGAACCTCGACCAAGCCCTGAGCACGTTGGCGGACAGCGCGGACATCGCGCTTCAGCCTCGCGATATCGTATGGGTGCCGCAGAGCTTGATCGCGAAAATCGATCAGTTTGTCGACCAGTACATTGACCAAGTGCTCCCGATTTCACGTTCGTTTCAAGTGAATTACACGTTTGGGGAATTGAAATCGGACATCCAGTCAGCCAGGGGTTCGACTTCTCGTTGATGGAGAATGCGGGGGAGCAGGTCGGTTTCTGAAGGCGTCACTCCGGTGAAAGCCGGAGTCCAGCGGATCGGAGAGAGGTAGAAGACCGCTCGCTTTGCGCTCGCGGCTCGTAAAGCAGCGGGCTTTCGCTGGAATGACGGTCTGCGGGCGGGGCGAGGGACCGCTCGCTTCGCGCTCGCGGCTCGTAAAGAGGCGGTTGCGGAAAGACGGTCTGGGAGCGGCGGATCACTGAAAGCTTCACAGGAGCAGGTTGTTTTGGACGAGCGTGATCATCTGGCCTATGGCGACCTTTGGCGCGACCTGCGGGTCGCCCTGGTTCGGCGATGGCTGACCGTCGTCATCGTGTTCATAGCCTGCCTGTTTACGGGTTACGGGGCATTGAATTTCGTCAGCGAGCGGTACGAAGCGCAGGGACGGCTCCTGGTCAAGCTCGGTCGTGAAAACGCGGAGGTGCCGCTGACCGTTGAAAAGGGCAGCGTCTTTTCCAGTGGGGTCCAGAAAGAAGAGATCAATTCCTATATACAGTTGTTTTCATCGAGGGTGCTGGTCGAGGAAACGGTCGACGAAATCGGCCTGGAACGCTTTGATTTTCGCAGCCCACCGCCGACCACCGTTTTTCAGAGCATCAAGCAAGGAGTGAAGAGCGCAGCCAAATGGACTCGGCGACAGCTAAACGAGGTGTTGATCGTGCTGGACCTGCGCAAGCGGCTGACCCCGCGCGAGGAAATCATCCAGATGGTGCAAAAGGGTCTGGCCGTGATGCGTGAGCGAGATTCCAACGTGATCCTGACCGTGATGCAGTTGCCCGACCCGCAATTGGCCAAGCAGGTGATCGAGGTGATGACCGACAACTACCTGCGCCGGCACATCGCCTTGCGTCAGAATTCCGATGCCTGGACGGTTCTCGACCAGCAGACCGAAGCCTATCAGAAAGAGATCGAGTCGCTGCAAGTCAACGCCTCGCAGGTCAAGCGCAAGTGGGACCTCAGCTCGGTGGATGAGCAGCGGACCCAGCTATTGTCGCGATTGCACGCGCTCATGAGGAACGCCGACGAGACCTACACCTTGATCAAAAGCCTGGAGCACGAGCAGCAGCTACGCCGCGAATTGCTCGACCAACTGCCGCGACACTCGCAGTCCACCGAATCGATCCAGCCCAATCCGCTCGTGGACTTGATCAAATCACAATTGGCCGACCTGCAATTGGAACGGGTGCGCAAGGCGGGCCGATATTTTGAAGATTCGGAAGTCGTTCAAACGATCGACCGCGAGATACAGTCGCTGCGCGAGTTGCTGGCCGCGGAAGAATCGACACAGGTCGGTGAAGTGCAATACCGCCCACACCCCCTGACCGAGGATTTTCTGGAACAGATCGAACAGACGCGGGTGAAACTGGCAGGTTTGAAGCCGGCGCTCGAACTGCAAGAGTTCCAGGTGGCGGCGTTGAAGAAAGAATTGCAGAACCTCAACGATGGTGAGGACGAGCTGCGCATGGTGGACCTGCAACGGCAGGTGACCGAACAAAAGTACTTCACCTACGCCACGCGCCGCGAGGAAGCACGCATCGCCCAGCTCTTCGATGCCCATCGCGTAGCCAACATCGCGGTGCTCAGCGAACCGGCCGTCGGCACGCTGCCCGTTTATCCGCGCAAAATGTTGATCATGGGCGTGACGGCTGCGACCGGATTGATGTTGGGTATGTTCGTCGCGACGCTCTTGGCCCGCCGGCGTCCCATCATACACAGCGGCGAGGACTTGGCGGAGTTTCAAGACATCCCGGTTCTGGGCGTCTTGCGTCGCCACAAAGAGCGGTTCGAAGGTTAAAAGGTTAGAAGGTTCGAGGTTCGAGTTCCCAACCTTCCACCTTCCAACCTTCTAACTTTCCAACCTTTGACCTTCGACCTTCGACCTTCGACCGCCCACTGCGTTCAAGGCTGAAAGGGGCGTCGGCGGGTTTGGTCCCAGACCTGAAACGCTGGATTTGCGGTGAAATCGCTTCGTACCAACCCCATGTGAATGAAATAGGCTGCGTCATTGAGCGATGGCGGCAGCGCGGAAGGGGACTCGGTCGGCAGCAGGTCAGGGACTTCGGACGGAAAGAACCAGACAACGAAGGCCAGCGACAAGTTGTCCGCCTGTTCGACCAACCACCGAACGTAATCACGCTGGAGTTCCTCGGATCCCGGTGCGCTGAAATTCGTCCCCGCATAGGGACGCGTACCGTATCCCGTCTCTGTAATGGCCACCGGAAGATCGGTGACCGAGGACACGGTGCTGATCCAGTTTTCGGGAATCTCATTCGGGCGAAACCCCACGCCCGAGGGATATAGAGACAGGCCGACGAGATCCAACTCGGGTTCAAACAGGCTCAGCATGGACCACTCGTCGAAGCCATGTAGAAACTCGGTCTGGAACGTCACGAAAACCAACGTCTCCGGATGGGTCCGCTTCAGACCCTGATAGATAACTTTGTAAAATTCGACCAGGCTTTCAAAATCGGCGCCGTTGGCTCGGGCGTACAAGTTCACCTCGATGGCCACGGCCAAGTACGCGGGCTGAATGGTCTCGACGATAAAGCGGGCGTAATTGAGGTAGGCCTGACGCAGGCGGGGGTTGGAGAATTCAGCCGGTCCCATAACTTCGGGAAACGGTCCGCCGTCGGAATTGGGTGCGACGCCATCCCTGCCGGTATTGAGTGGGGTGATGGCTGCGTAAACCGTGTCCGACGTAGAAAACCGGGCGGCGACTTGTTCAAAGCCCTCGCGGTAGTCCGCCGACAGATCGTCTTTTTCGAGGGCCTCCCAAGGCAGGCCTTCCAGCGGGTCGATATGGAGTGCGATCAAGTCTCCTTGCGCCTTCACAAAATCCCAGGCCCGTTTCTCCGACGCGCCATCGGTACTTTGCGCGAAGGGAGTCAGGCCCATCCTGTAGCTCCGCGGAGGCCCCACCGGCTCGTTGAACGGGTCACCGCACCCATTCAGGGCGTACCCCGTACAGATGGCGAGCCAGCCGAGCAATCTGACGCTCCGCCATCGAGTGATCGGACCACTTCGCAACAAACGCAGCGGCGCGACGGGCGTGGCCCGAAGTTCACTTTTGGGACTAATCTTCTCCGCAGATTCTGCCACCAATCATCACTCCGCAGTCCCTTGGGCTGGTTTAAGGTCGAAGGTTTGAGGGTTAAAAGGTTAAAAGGTTAGAAGGTTCGAGGTTCAAGTTCCCAACCTTCCACCTTCCAACCTTCCAACCTTGGACTCTTGACGTTCGACGTACGACATATTTCGGATCGTAATCGGACTAGGGGTAATATACGAAAGAGTTTTCGGTTTTGGCGACAATCCAACCAAATTGATTGAACACGGCCAAGTGGAGTGTGTAAAGTGAACCAGCAGAAAGTTCATTGACGTCAAGAAAGCCCAACGGTGCGGTGTCTGCGCGGCACAGGCTGGTGCTCGGAGACGCGACTTCAGTTCGTTGACCCTGTACCAGGAACCGCGTGTTTCCCTCGCCGTCGGTGAGCCATAGGTCGTAATGATCGAACGCCCAGAACCCTTCTGGCGACGAATTAACGGCGGCTGTACCGATCACCTCTTGCGAATTTGAAACGATGGCGCCATATCCGGGCCAGGCGATGGTGGCGTAGGCGATGGCGCCATCGTCCTCGACTTCGCAGGTGTACTCCCCGAGCGTGCCCGCCGGGCAATCGGACTCGGAATAGTCACGGGGAGGCGCGAAGATGGCATTCTGTAATGCGATAAGCGCCTGTTCCGACGCGCGAAATCGATTGCGCACCGGGCTTTCCGGGTGGCCCTCGATGGTGGTGTAG
The DNA here is from genome assembly GCA_964424105.1 of uncultured Phycisphaeraceae bacterium. Classification (GTDB taxonomy): domain Bacteria; phylum Planctomycetota; class Phycisphaerae; order UBA1845; family UBA1845; genus CAYRHJ01. Next base: position 23,677 of record CAYRHJ010000030.1, read on the forward strand.
TGAAAGACAGCTACGCCGTGGTCGCGGGCGAAAAACCCCATGCGCTGCGAGCTGAAACCGTAGATCGACAGGGCATCGCCGAATACGGTCGAATAGTCGCCGCCGGCTCCCGTGATTACGCTTTCGCCAAAAACACAGACGCCGGAACCGCCACAGTTAGCGTCACCGACCACGGATCGATTCAGCCACTTGGTGCCCGGGCCGCGGAAATAGACATTTGTTTCCACGACGTGCGAATCAGTCAAGGCCACCTCGACCTGCTGTTCCGGGAGGCTCACTACGCGGGGCACTCCGTTCTCGCCCCATAATCCGCCGTTCAATCCCTCGATGACCAGATTATTATCCAGCTTGAACCACAGTCCGATCTGGGAGTCTTCAATACGAATCCGCGCCCCCGGTTCGATCCAAAAGCCCCACAAAAGCCCGCAATTGACCGCATTGATGCTGGGACCGTTACCCTCGGCATCCAGCAGCCTGTACGCCTGATTGTCGAGCACGATCTGAAGCCCTTGCACGGGTTGCACGACCTCGGCATCGACCACAAAGTACGCGCCCGCACCGGGGTCCTCCAGGTCGAACAGGTTGATGACACCGTTGCCCCCCGCGTTCACTTCGTATAGGGCCGACTGGGCGCCGGGCTGTTCCACCACGGTCACCACAGCCTGGTCAAACGCAAACGGAAACACCTCCGTGGTCGGTCGGGTCTGCTCTGATTCGCAAATCGCGTCCTGCACACTGAAATCGTTGTAGGCCAAGATCGCCGATGACGTGCCGCAGGCCAGGAGACGCAGATACCCGGGGCGAGTCTCGCCGATGCTGAAACTGGAGAAGGCCATGATCACCGTAGCTGCGTCGGCCGCTTCGATCATTACGACGCCTTCGCCGGCCGCATCCAGCATGTCGTTCGGATGGCGCGAGACCCCCCGATCGACGAAATGGACGTTGGCGTCCCAGGCGATAAACATCGCCTGATCCAGAAGGACTATCTTGGAGCTGATGTTCGCGGGAGGTTCCCCGCTTCCCGTAACGATGAACCTCCCGTCGTTGATCACGAAAATGGATTCGTACGGCTCGGTGTTCTCGCCGGGTGCCAGCACATAGTCACTCGGTCCAGACGGTCCGCCGACGACAAGAACGCCAGCCGGCAACGGCGGCGGATTGGCCAGACGATAGGGCGCGAGCAGGGCGTCGTAGGCCTGGTGCAGCGCGGGGTTGCATCGATCAACTCCAAACCCCGCCCCAGCCGACGATTGGCCCACACGGGGGGTCACGGATCGGATATCTTTGCGTTGTCGTGTTGATCCATCATCGGGTCCCCCACGTCTAAAGACGTGGGCCACCCGGCCAACTCCCGCTGCAGCCGACGATTGGCGCAGCGACGGCGTCGAACACGCCAACACCCCCAACAACGCAACGTAATTCCAAGCATTTCGAACCATGACCACCACCCTCAGAACCCGACCTTCACCACCACAGCCATGTCCGTCATTCCGGCGCAGGCCGGAAAGGGGACCGCTCGCTTCGCGCTCGCGGCTCGTAAAGAGTTCAAAGACCGACCTGCACCGCCGCCGGCAGCGACGTGCTTGGAATCTTGACCTCCAACACCCGATCCGCACTGCGATAGAACCAGCCCGATTCGACCGCATCCAGCTCAGCCTCACTCGCCATCGCAGCAACATCGATCTTGTTCAGTTGAACCGCGGACGGCGAAACGCCAACATCGTGGAATCGTAGGCGCCAAGGCCGAACCGGCGGCTCCCATTCACCTTCGATTTCCTCGATGCGCACGTGCCAGACGGAATGCGAAGGCCGACGCAGATCGCGCTGCGTGGACCCGGAGATACTGTTCGATGGTTCGGCTGTGCTGCGCCCGCGATTCGGTGCTTTCCGCACCGTGGATTTCACCCGCGTCCGCAGATATTGACCCTGCTGAAACGCGAAACTGATGCCGTCGTCTTCATAGACCGTGAAACTCTCCGACACGCCTCCCGCCTGCGGGTAAAGATCGACATCCATCCGCGGTGGCACAGGCTCATCCACATACTGCATCACAGGGCCACCCGGGATCACCGCCCCCGCACGGATGAACACCGGCGTGTAGTCGAGCGGAGCCGGCACGGTGATCGTCTGCCCACCGGCAAAACGCTCGTCCGTTCGCCAATCATACCAATCCGCCCCGGCAGGCAGATATAGCGTGCGGGTCGTGGCCCCCTCGGTGAACACCGGCGCAGCCAGGACGTACGGCCCCAACATCAACACCTGGTCTTCCTCAAACGTTGTCAAATCACTGTCCCAGAATTGGAAGAACGTCGGCGCCAACACCGGCTCTGCCGTCCGCGAAGACTGCTCCGTCAGGCTGTAAAGGTATGGCATCCACCGATACCGCTGGTTGATGGCTTCACGGATGATCGAGGTGTACGGTTCGCCATAAACCCATGGCTCGGTGAACTCCGACGTGTTCACCGCGTGGTTGCGCATGAAAGGATTGAAACTGGCGAATTGCAACCAGCGCGTCAGCAGCTCGGCATTGGGCGTTCCCAGGAATCCGCCGATGTCGTGGCCAAACAGGATCATCCCGCTCAGCGACATGTGCAGGCTCATCTGCACGCTGACCCGCATGCTCTCGAACGTGCTCAACGAGTCGCCGCTCCAGTTGGCGTTGTAACGATGACTGCCCGCGTAACCGGATCGCGACAAGATGAAAGGCCTCTCGTTGGGACGATGCTCCAGCATGGCCTGCTGCGTCCACATCACGTTACGCAGCGCGTACAGATTCCGAGCTTCCAGGTCCGTCCGCTTCTGCCCGTCATAATCATAAATGGCCTGCGGCATGTGGTTCGATGCCGGCTCGTTGATGTCGTTCCAGATGCCCGTGACACCGGTGTCGAGGAACACCTTGAGCTTGTCCTTGTAGAACTGCCCAGCCGCCGTGCTGGTGTAATCGAACCAACTGACTTGCCCGAAGGGGTGAAAAATTTCGTTGAGGACGACGTTCCCGCTGGCATCCTCCAAGAAGAAGCCGTTATCCGTCAGAAACGCGTACAAGGGGTCATCAGGCTGGATCGAGGGATCCAGGATATTGACGCGTTTGATCCCCATGGATTCGAGGATTTGATTGTTGGCGATCGGGTCGGCGAAATTCACCGGGTGCCAGGTGAACCAGTCCAGGTCGTTCATGTAGTCCAGATCGAGATAGACCGCGTCCACGGGGATCTCCAAATCACGAAACGTCTGCCCGATGTCCAGAATCTGACCCCAGGAGTTGTAGCCGAACCGCGATTGATGAAACCCAAGCGCCCACTTCGCAGGCAGCGGAACGAAGCCCGTCACTTTCGCGTACGCACGGGCTACATCTTCCGGCAGCGGGCCGGCCAACACGTAATAATCCAACTCCGACTGCCTAGCGCCGAACGTCACCGCACCCGTGCCATCCTTGTCTATGTCGAAAAAGGGCATGGCCGGGCTGTCCACGAAGACGCCGTAAAACTCGCCATCATAAAACCCGTAATAGAACGGAGTGCTCGAGTAGAGCGGGCCTTCGAACTCGCCGTAACCGAAATGGTCCGTGTTACGCATCAGGAACTCGTCTCCCCGGCGATCGATCGGTCCGCCGCGCAACCCCAGGCCCATGAATTTTTCGCCGGCCCGAGCCGTCTTGCGATTGAATAGAATTTCCGATTGCCGTATCCACCCCAGCGGCTGGGGCTGATCCGCGATGATCTCCCGGCCATCAGGCCGCAGCACGACGACGCGGAACGGGTGCTTCTCGACGGTCACCGTCATGGCCGACGTCGAAAGGAACGTCGCGCTGGGCGTGTCCTTCGCGATGACGGTTGGGCCATTCAGACCGTTGAGCGTGATGGCGCCGCTAATCCAGTCGGTGAACTGACCGGCTACGTTGACACGGACCCGCACGATGTCATCGTCCAGAAGTTCGACCCTGGCCACCTTGCCGCCCTCGATGGTGAAGTCGGCCACCGGACCGGCGATGGTCGTCTTGAGCACGTCGCCGACGAATTCAATGTCGTCCAGCGGCGGGTCATCACCATCGACGTGGGGGACCGCGAGAAAATCGTCCCAGGTAAATAACGCCGGCTTAGGAGTCCCATCGACGTTCAGAAGCCCCGCGTACGACCAGGTGAGCGTCGTTGGATCGGTGCCGTAATTGGTCCCGTAGTCGACGCCCACGAAGTTGAGCACGAACTCGAATTCGTGATCGAGCGCCTCTTGCAGCAGAAACCCGATGTAATTGTTCTGAAGCGTCTCCGAACCGCGGATGGTGTAATTCAACGGTTCGAAGAAGAAATCCTGCGAGATGTAGCCCGTTTGATCGATGGCGATGGGTTTGCCCACGTCCGCCGCGACGGCGTAAAGCCGGTCAAAATAATGCGGAACGACGTTGTCCGGGCCAAGCAGCGGGTTGAAGGCCACCATATACGGATACGTGCTCACCGCGAGCAGATCGCTGTGTTGCAGCAGCACCTTGACTTCGTTCTCCAGCACGTCGGGATAGGTATCAGCCAACGACGTCTGAAGGTCCAACGACTCGCGATGCAACGCCAGCATGTGTTCATAGTGAATCGACGTGCACACCGTCAGGTCCGGATACAGCTTTTTGATGGCTGTGTAGACGTGCGCGTTCAGTTCCTTGTACGCCTCCCACTGATGAGGCTGCTTGGCCAGGAGAATGTTGGCTTCGATTCCGATGGCCAGGAAATTGGGCTGGAAATGCTCGATGGCCGCGATCACGAAGTTGGTGAGGGCCTGTTTCACGTTGGGGTGGTTGAATGCGTACTGATCCCACGGGGAAGGCAGCGGCATGCGGTTCGTATCACCCCAATAGGGGGCCAGCCGGTCGTAGGAAACCTCGATCGGGTTGATCAGCACGTAAACATCGTGACCCGGCACGACGGACACGTCGGCTGACCGCAGCAGGTTCCAGTGCGCTTGCAGATTCGCGGAGTAGGAGTGATAGTCGGAGCTGAGCAGCGCTTCCGGCCAAGGGATGCCCTCCTGGAAATTGTGACCGACCAGATCTGCGTGATCTCGCAACATGATGTATCCCACCTGCCAGCCTAATTCCGAGTTGGCGGGGGGGATGGAGGTGAATCCCATGCGGTAGGGTCGGGTGTCGGGAAGTTCCGGCGTCAACACGCCGACAAAGCCGCCGCCGGGTAAAAGGTCCACGTCCAATTCCGTTTCGGCATCGACATCCGCATGCTCGGTTCGATCAAACGAGGTCTTGGTTTCGTCGGCGATCCAGATGGCCCGATACTGCCTCCCGCCCAGGAACGAAAGATCGACGTTGTCGATGGACTTCGCTTCCACACCGTTTCCATTGATGACGAACAGATACCAATCGGCGCCCGAACGACGGGCCATGGCAACGAGCTCGCCGATCTCGCTGACGCCCAACACCACGGTCTCGTCCCACGTCGTGGGAATGCCCTGCAACACGTCCAGAACGTCCGTTTGGGCCAGGAGTATGGCGGGGTCCTCGGCCAGGTGCATCAGCGGTGACGCGAAGATGCCGGCGGTGGCTAATTGGTGCGTGAAAGTGGTGTCGCCGATTTTTCGCGCGTCGAAAGTCACGGGTGTGTAGTCCCCCGGGCTGAGCACAAAGCGGGTGAAGGGCAGGATTGCGTTGTGCCTTGGGGGGAGGAACTGCTTGAACTCCCAGGCTACGCCGTTCAGTTCCAGCCCGGCGAATCCCTCGCGGGTGATCTCGTTGGGGTAGGTTCGCTCCCGCCCGGTGGGCTTGTTGTTGCCGTGGAAGTTGATCATCAGCTCGCGCTGGGCTGCGTCCCGCAGGATGTCCTCGTAGATTTGGACGGAAAGCTGGGATTCGTTCTCCGTCGCCCCGTTGTTGTCCACCTTGACACCGACGGCGCCGGCGGCCTTGACCGCGTCGAAGAATGGGCGTCGCTGGTCGGGCCCGAGAACCTCCCACCAATTCTTCCAAACCCAGATGTCAACATCGCGGCCGTCGGTGTGTGCGTAGTTGACCAGGTCGGCCAGTCGCTGGAACTGGTCCTTTCCGTCTTGGGGGAAGCCTAATTCCCACCAGGCGTCGATGACGACGTATTCGACGCCCAACTCGTCTGCGTAGTCCACGAATTGTTGTTGGATGTCGTACGAGTAGCCCGAGTCGAAGTCCGACCAGAATGACCACAGTGCCCGGCCTGGTCGGACCCAGGGGGTGTTCAGGCCTTCCGGAAACAACGTTTCATCCGGCGGGTGGCTGAGGTTTTGGACCATGTCGGAGTTGACCAGGCCGTCGAGGTCGGGGCTGAAGATGCAGAGCCGCCAGGGTGATGTTGATTCGCCGGCTACGGTCCATTGGGGATCGTCGAGGAATTCGGGGACGATTTCACGGGAGACCAGGTCGGCCGCAAACGTCATGCCGCTGTATCCCGCAAGCGCCGCCTCCGTCAGGGTCAGGAACCCGGCTTCGTCGGGTAGCTCCACCGTGACCGGGGGTCCCATGGAGTTGTCAAACTGTCCGATGGGCGCGCCGAAGTAGATAGACTCGTAGTTTCCCGTGTTGGGCTGAAACCAGACGAAGCTGCCCTGCGGAATGGTCCAGCGCGTGGACTCCTCGGTGATGGTGCGGACCCCGTCGCCCGGAATCACGTATCGAAACGCCACCCCGTCGTCAAAAACCCGAAACACCACGTCGAAGGAAACGTCGCCGGAAACGTGGCCCGACCCCACGCGACGAACCGTGACCGTGACCTCGTTGTAGTGATTTCGGGCCAACGAGTGCGTTCCACGAGTCGCGTACGTCTCGTTCACGGTGATCGGTTCCGTGGCCTCGAGATGGGTGACCGCCTCCCCTAACTCCACGTCGTCAACCACGATCCCCAGCCGCGAGGTCTCGATGACGTCCGTGTCCTGGTATCGCACGCCGTAGTGCAACTGTCCCGTCGCATCCACGCTGATCTCCGCCACCACGTTGCCGTCAGGTCCAGCCACGGTCACCGGCGTTACCCACGGCTCGTCGCGGTTCATGGGCAAGGCGAAGACGTCCCGAAAAAGCTGCGTCGCCAATTTGGGAAGTCCGTCGGCTGTATAGATGCCGATGAATTCGAAACCCTTCAAAAACGTCATCAACGTCGGGCTGATGAACGGCGGATTCTCCTGGGCCCGGATGCGCAGCTTCTCCATGTGCGCCGTCAAGTCGCGGGTGGCAAAATTGATGATGAACTCCACACCGCCGATCTTCTCCGCCTCGGAGAACAGCAAGCGCAGGTAGCGCTCCTGCTTTTCCTCGGAAACAGCAAACGGAAACCCCTCGATATCGAACGGAATGGAACCGTAGCCCGTTTCCGTGACAGCGATGGGCTTGTCGGTCAGCGACCGAACCATTTGGAACAGCCCATCCAAGCTCGATGCCAGCGTAAGGTTCGCCCCGTACAGCGTCTTCAGCGGGTACAATGAAAAACCCACCACGTCCGTGTAGGGCAACATCGCTTCCAGCGCCTGGCGGTGCAGATCGAGCAGCGGCGGATTCAAAATCCCATCGATGAGCACGGACATCCCGAACTCGTCGAACATGAAATGTTCGCCGACGAACGAAACCACGATTTTAATGTCATCATACGCCGGTTCGGAGCGCAACTGCTCGTAGACAAACTGCTGGAGCTCGACCAGCTTCTGAAACTCCTCCGGATTCCCCGGATCGATGGCCAGGTTAACTTCCAACCCAGTGGCCAGGTAATCCGGATCATAATACTCGATGACCCGGCGCAGGTAGTTCAAATACGCCGTCTTCACCAGCGGGTCATTGACAGCCAGACCGTCGAACGGCGGCGGCAAAAGTCGATCGCGATAATCCTGAAAGAACCCCGTCCCCACCGCCTGAAAATTGTCATCATGATAAAACCCCTCGCCGAAACCCCAATAAGGCGCCAACACGTTCCGCGGGATACCAATCGGGTTCACCGAAATAGCCGTCACGATTCCCGGCGGGTTGCGGTCCCGATGTTTCTTCCACGAATCGACCACGTGCTCGCTATAGGGCAACTCCGCCGACGAAAACGGAAAATCGTCCGCCAACGCTTCCGTCCACGGGATCCCGTTGTCGAAATGCGGAGCCACCAAATCCGCATCGCCACCGATGATCGCGTACATATTATCCATCACCTCGTCATCCAGCGGCTCGCCCGGGTCGAGGTCGTATGGATGAGGCGTCATTCCCAAAAAGAACGTACGCGAGACCAGTGGCCGCACCCGCCACCAACCTCGGTTGAAGGCCAGATCGCGCAAGGTGTGATAACCGGACTTGGCCTCACCCGCCCCATCGTACGACCGCAGACCCAGCGTCCCAAAATAGGCCGCCGCCTTCGGAATCACTTCCGCGGGGATTCCGTAAACCGGGAGGCCCGCCTCCGTCTGCGCACGTTCCGGCGACGCATCAAACAATCTCGCGAAGTTCACGAACGGCATGCGCGACGCGTTACGATCCCATGCCTCGAAGACGGCGTGCACGAACTGGCTTTGCATGGTGGCTGAACTGCCCAAGGCCGGGGAAGACGGGTAGCCGATCAGCAGGAATTGGAAAGCCTTTTCCGGATAGAGGCTGAGTAACGACTCCACTTCGTCCCGCACTTGCTGGGGCGGAACATTCGTGAAATCCGCATTTCTGGGGAAGTAGTTCACGCTGACGAGATCAACCACGGAATTCAACGCCTGCATCAATGATGCGGCTGGTTCGTGGAGCAGGGCGGGATGGGTGGCGTTGACGGCGACCCGGACCCCGTCGCCCCACAGCGATTTTCCGTGCAGGGATACGGCTTGGATGAACTGGACGTAATCGGACCAGAACAAGACATCGGGCTGAACCGCAAGATATCGATCGACTTCGAAGCCCAGGTTCAAGGTGGCCACTGGCAGGTCTGGCATGGCTTGGTGGATGAAATCGAGCAGGTGGTTGAAGCGGTTGATGAAAGCGTCGTCGTTGAAGCGGATGGTGCCGTTTGCGATGGCGGTGGCTAGGTCCGAGGGGAGGGTCAGTTGATCCTGATGGATGGGTCCGATGATGAGGTGGACGAGAAAGTCGTCGGCAGCGAGATCGTCGTTAATGCCGGGGAGGAAGGGAGTCTGCGGGCCATCAAATACGCCCGGGGAACTTTCGAGAAGGGGCCAAAGCAGTGAAATGGTCGTAGCCTCTGTCCCTAGCTCGCGGGCCAGGTCGGATCGGCGGAGGTTGTTGGCCGGTGGATGGCCGAAATCGAGGCCGAGGATTCGGTTTCCTTTCTGCACAATATCGGGAACGACCGTGTTGTCGGTGTCGTCGGGATCCCATCCCCAGATGAGGCTTCCTGGAAAAGGCTGGACGCCGCAATGGAGGACGGCGCCGTTGGCTCCGCCGAAGCCGTCGCCGTCGCTTTCGATGTAATAGGTATGGAGCGAGGAAAGTCGGGGGTCGAAGGGGGCACAATCGTTGGCGTCGGGTACGCCGTCCGCGTCCTGATCGGGATCGCCTGCGGCGGACCGCTCGCTTTGCGCTCGCGGCTCGTAAAAGGCTTGGTCGCCGGCTGCGTGCTGATGGGGATCGCCTGCGGTTGTGATGGCAGTTAGACCGAAGGAAAGCCCGAGACTCAGCGCTAGCCCGATATGCACCCCCAGCAAGGTGCCCCATCCATCGCGCGGCGATGGGTGGGGTCTCAATGATTGGACACCGAGGTACGCCGCCGGTTTTTTTCGAAATCGATTCATTCCCCTATGCTCCATATTTGCTTGCGGTGCATCGCCCGACAGTCACGTCCCACGCTTCCGTCACTCCGGCGCAGGCCGGAGTCCAGGGGCCCGCGTTGAGGGCTGGATTCCGGCTTTGGCCGGAATGACGGTGGCGCGGCGGGTGTGCCGTCGACTTCGCCGTCCCCGTGCCATACTGGACGCTCCCTCCTTGGTCGCGTCCAGGGTCGCGGCTCTGATAAGATGCCTGCGACCGACCCGCGTGTAATCATCGGATCCCCCCATGCTGGATTCCGGCTTTCGCCGGAATGACGGAGCGCTAGGGCGTCTGCGTTGTGAACATAGCTACAAACCCCCCTCCCGGTGCCAACGTGGCTGAGAGTCCGCTATTTCGCCCGACGGAGTTTTGCTCAAGTCGCGTCAAGGTTGTTGAAGTTTCGTCGGCGAGGTAGACGGCGTCATACGTCCCGTCTGCCAGGAAAGTCAAATCGGGTAGTTCGATCAAGCGGCTGTCTTCGCTGCTGCCGTTGAGCATGAACAAAAACCACCTGTCATCGGCGCGGCGGGCCATCACGACGAATTGCCCGATGTCGCCGTGCAGGACGACTGTTTCATCCCAGGTGCTTCGCATCGCTCGGACGACATCCAACACATTCGGCAGGGCGACCAAATCCTGTGGCCTCACCGACCAAACCTGTAGGGCTGCGGTGAAGACTCCCGCGGTGGCGAGTTGATGCGTCAAGGTCGTTTGTCCCAGTTCGGAGGGGTTGAGCGTCACGGGTTTGTATTCAGCGGACCCAGCCAGAAATCGAGTGAAAGGCAGAATGGCGTTGTGGTGGGGTGTGGGGCCTTCGTCGGTGTTGACCCACTCCAAACCGCGGACGGCGTCGCGGGCCAATAGATTCGGATAGGTGCGAGATTCACCGGATGGTTTTCCGCTGTTGGCAAGAGTCACGATCAAGCCATGGGCGGCTGCATGGGGGAGCACGTTCTCGACAAACTGGTTAAATTCCTGCGACTCGGCCGCGGAGGCATCGATGGCCACGCCAGCCGCGCCGGTGTTGGCGAGTGCCAGGAAGTAGGCATCCCGCGTCGCGGGCTGCTGAAGCTCGACGTAGGGTTTCCAGACGACGACGTCGACGTTGTGGTCGTCGCGATGGGCATATTCAACGAGGTTTGCGAGGGCGGCGAAGGCATCGGCGAATCCATAGAAGGGAAACCCAACTTCCCAGCCGGGTCCCACAACGACATACTCGAAACCCAGGGCGTGGGCAGCGTCCACGTAAGCCTTTTGATAATCAAGATTGAAACCTGAGGCTGGATCGGCGGCAATCGAATACAGCGCTCGGCCCGGGCGGATCCAATGGGTGGCTGAACCCTGCGGAAAAAGCGTCGGATCGTGGGGGCTATTCAAGCTGTTCAGGACGTCGGAATTGACGAGGTCGTCGAGGTCATCGCTGACCAGCACCACTCGCCAGGGCGTGGTCGTGCCGCCCTGTGCCTGCCACTCCGCGTCGATGAAAAACTGCGCCCGAATCTCCGGCGTCCCCGTATCCGTCAGGTAGCTCAATCCGCTGTAGTCGCCGAGGTTGGCCTCTGCAAACACGAGAAACGTTCCGTCGGAAAGCCGTGCGGTGACGGGTCCGCCCATGCCCGATGTAAAGGTTCCCAGCGCCCCCTCGCGATACATCCCTTCGTAAAGGATCGCGTCGTCCTGATACCAAACGGTGCTGGATTCCGGCAGCACCCAGGACGTCGATTCGCCCGTGATCAGCCTCGGTCCGTTTCCCGGAATGACGTATCGATAGGCGAACGCGTCATCGTAGACGCGGACTTCAACTTCGAGCGTGCTGTCGCCCGCACCATTTCGTTGAACGGTCAGCGTGTAAGCGTTCCATCGCGTCGATGCGAAACTATGAACACCAAGCGTGTCGAAGCTCTGCTGAATGGCTGTGGCCTCGCTGACCGTCACCTGCGATATGTTCCGCGTCACGTCCACGCCGTCCACCGTCAAACCCATCGAAGAGCTGTACACCGCTTCACCGCCACGCTCCACCGAGTAAACCAACCGCTTCGGATTGAAACGCGCCCTCAACTCGTTCGACGGGCTTTCCAGCATCACCTCACTGCCAGCCGGCACGTTCGGAATCAGCGGCAAGGCCAACTCCTCCAACCACCGCTCACCCCCGGGCCGAAGAATTCCATCCCCGTCGTAAATTCCGATGTCCCGGAAGAATTGCAGAAACTCCACGAAGTTCGCGCTGCCCGTCCCCGTCCCCTTACCGATCGCGTCCACCTGCCGCTGCCAACCCAGATCACCGTCCCGAATCTCGAAGTTCACGATGAACTCCACCGGATTCGCATGCCGGGCCAACTCCCGAAACAGCAGCCGATAGTATCGCTCCTGCTTCTCCGCCGTCCCCGTGTAGACAAAACCGTCAAGGATGTCGAACGGGTCACCCGTGTACCCGCTCTCCGTAATGGCGATCGGCTTATCACCCGCCCCCAGCCGCACCAGCAAATCCAAAAGCTCGTCATACAACATCGCGGGCATCGTGTACGCGCTGTATTTCCCAAAATGCGGGTAGTGCGAAAGCCCGACAATGTCCGTGTAAGGCAACATCCGCCCCAACGCGTCAACCTGCGCCTCCCGAACCCCAGCCTCCTGCTCATCGAACTTATAAGCCACCCCGAACTCGTCGATCATATAACTCGTCGACGAAAACGAAACCATGATCGGCACCTGCGCGTAGGCCGGGTTGGCCTTCAACGCTTCATAAAGCCACTGGTGAAACGCGAAATACTTCTCGTAGCGCTGCTGGTCCTGCACCAGCGCCGCGCTCACCTCGATCCCCACGATCAGGTAATCCGGCTGAAAGTAGTCCAGCATCCGAATGGCATAATTCAAAAAAGCCGTACGAACCTCCGGCGAGTCGAAATCGTAGTTGTCCCAGGGAGGCGGCAACGCCCGTTTGTCCGCGTCACCCACGATCCCGTTCGGCACCCGGTTGAAGTCCTCGTCAAAATCGAAACCTTCACCCACCCCCCAATAGGGCGCCAACAAATGACGCGGCACCCCCAGCGGATTGATGGCCACCGCTATCCGGTTCCCAGACGGAATCGTGTCGCGGTCATTCCGCAACGTGTCCCGAACGCCGGCGCTGTAGGGCAGCTCGATCGACGTGAAATCGTCAGCCAGCGCTTCCACCCACGGAACCCCGCCATCCAGGTGCACAAGCGAAATATCTCCGTCGGTGACGAAGTGGCTGCGAAGCCAGGTGAACACTTCGATTTGTGTCGGCGCGTCCGGCGGCAGATCGTACGGTGTCTGCGTGAACCCCATGTAAAAAGACCGCGATGCCCGCTCCACGTCACGAAACCAAGCCCGGTCGAACGCGTGATTCCGCAGCGTGTTGTACGCCGGTTTGTGTTCCCCGTTACCCGGAAACGTGCGCAATCCCAATGACGCCAAATACGACACCAGGCGCTCGCGATGGGCGGGACTGACGTCGCGGAATTCCGGTGAATTGGCCAGAATCGCAGCCGCATCAGCGGGCACGTCGTGAAGTGGCCCAAACGACGCGAAGCGCACCTGGTCCTTGGCCTGGTCCCAAAACTCGTAGAACGCGTACAGAAACTGGCTCTGCTTGGTCGTGGAACTTCCCGTGATCGGTGCCGACGGATAGCCCACCGCCTGAAAATAGATATCCTGCGGAAACGCCCGCCCGGCGATTTGCCAAAGCTGGTCAGGAATCTCCTCCGGCTCGTAGATCGTAAAATCATCGTGGTGCGGGAAATAGGTCAAGCTCACCACGTCATCGACAAAGGTCAACAGCTCCCGCAGGGCGTCGTATTCCGGATTCAAAAACCCGTCCGCGCTCCATAGCGAACTCACCGGCGTTGTCGCCCCCCATAAACTTTTGACGTGATCCAGCGCGGCGCGGTGCAACACGATGTACGACAACCAAAAGTCCGCATCCTGAACGTCGGCCAACAGTTTGTCGATCTCGTATCCGATCTGAACGGACGTCACTTCAACGTCCGGTAGCTCGGCGTGGATAAACGTCAGCAGATTCAGAAATCTATCCACCACAGCCGGATCGCCGAAGGCGATGGTATGGTTGGTCAGCCCGGGGCGCAAATCATCGGGAACCGCTAGAATGCCCGAAACGATGGGGCTGACCGTCAAGCTGACTTTCAGATCCCGCTGGGAATAAGTTTGATTGGCCAGGCGCAGCGCCGCGACCTGGGGACCGTCAAACACGCCCGCGCTCGTTTCGATATCGCTCCACAAGATATGCAGCGTGGTCGCATCGGGTCCCAGGTCGATCAGCTCCTCATCGGGGAATTCGCCGTTCTCGCTCGCAAACCGGAAATCCACACCGTACTGCCGATCGCCCTTCAGTTGCGTATCGATGTACAGAAAACCGTCAAAATCCCAGGGATCGTTCGTCCAGGGAACCAGGCCCAGCCCCGGTGCCAACTCGCACACGTCGACCGCTAGCTCGATGTTGAAATCGGGAGGAATCAGAGGCTCGACACGATGCACCCCGAAACTGTCCTTGTCATAATCGTGATAAAAGGTATGGAGCGTCGCCAAAGTGGGGTCGTCCGGGGCACAATCGACCTGATCGAAGACGCCGTCACCGTCCGTATCGACCGGCGGGGGTGATCGATCGAACATGAAGATGCCACCGCCTTCCGTCCCCGCGTAAAGCACGTTGGAATCAACCGCATCGACGACCAACGACGTCACGTTGAGATTGAACAGACCGTCGTTCAACGGCGTCCAGCTTGCTCCGGCGTCAAGCGACAGCCAGACTCCGGCGCCGGTCGTGCCCACGTACACCGTATTGGGTTGAACCGGATCGATGGCGATGGCCAGGATAAACGGATGCTCGATCTCCTCGCCCAACACGTTCCAGGTGATGCCGCCGTTGGTTGTTTTCAGCAGCCCCACGCCGCTCGCCGCCGCGTAAACGATGTCTGAAGATTGAGGATGAATCGCCAGCGCGGTCACCGAGGGCTCGACCAGTCTTGGCTCGATGCCACCCAACCAGGCATCGCCCCCGTCGACCGTTCGGAAGAAACCGTTGGTCAGACTACCGAGGTAAACCGTCCCCGGATTTTTTCCCGACGCAAGACTTGTAGCCTCGACTCCCTCGAACGACAGGTTCGCCGGCAACCAGGAGTTTCCCCCGTCCAACGAGCGAAACACGCCGGACCCGTGGGTCGCAGCAAACAAGACGCCGGCCAGTGACGCGTCCGCCAGCACTGCGGTCACCGCGACCGTCTCCAGACCCACGTTCGACGATGCCCAAGTCACACCCCCGTCGATCGATCGGTATACCCCCATGGCCGTGGCCGCGTAAAGCTTCGCGGGGTCTGTCGGATCGATGGTCAGACTGGCCACCGATTCCGTCGCCAGACCGTCACTGCTATTGGTCCAGTCGTTGCCGCCATTGATCGATCGGCTGACTCCGGAGAAGTTTCCCGCTTCGTTGGAAGCAGCCACCAGAAGAACATTCGAGGTCGGGTGAATAATGATCTGGTTTGCGGAATCCCCGCCAAAACCGTTGCCGATCGGCTCCCAATTCTCGCCCCCGTCCAGCGATCGATACGGACCGTCCGAACCCGCCGCCGCGTACAACGTACCGTCAACCCCGTTGATCGTTAGCGAGACAACCTGCAACACGCCGATGTCTTCTGACCCGCTAGCCTGCCAACTCCCACCCTCGTCAATGCTTCGATAGATGCCCTGGCCTTCAGCCGCCGCGAACAACGTCCCGTCCCGCGGGTCCATCGCCAGGGCCAGTATGTTGGCACCCGGCAGACCGGCCTGGGCTCGCTTCCACGTCAACCCGGCGTCCCGGCTGACCAGTACCGAACCAGCCGACCCTCCCAGATAGATCACATCGCGATCGCTGGGGTCGACCACCATCGTGAAAATAACCGATGTCTTCTGACCCAGCTCCAAAAAGCTCTCGCCGGCGTCCACCGTTTTGACCACCCCCAACGACGTAGCCGCATACGCAACGTCGTCATTGTGCGGGTCAAGGGCAATCCCCAACACGAACCGATCATCCAATCCCCGGTTGAACCAATGCTCCCCGCCGTCGAAGCTTCGAAAAATGCCCCCGCTGAGCGAACCCGCCAACATCAGGTCGGGGTCCTGCCCGCTGATCGCCAATCCGCGGACGAAAAGGCTCATACCGTCGCTGCTCGGTGACAACTTCCCCCCCACCGTCCCCGCCCCCGTCACTCCGGCGAAAGTGCTGTCATTCCGGCGCAGGCCGGAATCCAGTCCTGAAACCCCCGTCACTCCGGCGAAAGCCGGAGTCCAGGGCCCGGTTCCGGCATAGACCCCTTGCACGTCCGAACCCGCGAAAAACTTGTCAGTCGTCGCATAACTGATTGCCAGCGGAACGTCTTTCAGGAACGGCGCCCCCGACGCGCTCGCCGCCCAGTTCTGACCGCCGTCTACGCTGCTGTAAATCCCAACCCCAGCCACAAACGCATGAACGGTCTCGGGTTCGTCATCGTCGACGATAATCTCCTGCACAAAGCCGTTCGGCAGGCCCGTCGCCACACGGTTCCAACTTCCCCCGCCGTTGACGCTTTTGAAAACCGTGTCCACGCTCCCCGCGTACAGCACGTCGCCATCCGCCGGATCGACCGCCAAGGCAAACACGAACGGAACGTCCAGACCCACATTCGCCGGCTCCCACGTCAGACCATTGCTGACCGACCGATAGACGCCGCCTCCGTTGGTCCCCACATACGCTTTGAACGGGTTGTTCGCGTCGGTGGCCACACTGAGCACCGGCGCTGCCACATCATCTCCCGCGGCGAACCACTCCCCACCTTCGTTGAATGAAATGTACAGGTCACCCTTGCTGGTAACCGCGTAGACGTTCCCGAATGGAGCCGCCGCCAGATTCAGAATGGCATCGCCCGGAAGCCCCGTGCTGCTGTTCTGAAAGCTACGCCCGTCGTCGATCGACTTGTGCACCTCTCCGCCATCAGTGGAAACGTAGGCCACGCCTGGGAACGCGGGATCGGTGAGCACGTCGAGACCCCTGGCTGAAACGGCGAAGCCCATGTTCAGCTCCCACGTCGAACCATCATCACGGCTGACGTAAAGCCCGGCGTTCGTTGCGGCATACAGCGTGTGGTTCCCCACCGGCGACTGCGCCAGGGCGAAAATGCGCGTGGGCACAATTCCGTCGGAAAACGCCTCCCACGTGATTCCCCAATCGCTCGACTTCCATACACCCGCGCCTTCCGTGCCGGCGAAAACCGTACCCGCTGCCGTCGGATGCGGAGCCAGCGCGAAAACCGCCTGTTCAAATCCGTCGTCTTCGGACCAGGGCAGCGTGCCGCCGACTTCGAAGGCACGGGATGTGACGTGAACACCGTTGTTCGATCCGCCAAGAATGACCGATTCTCCGCCCGTCGCCACCGTCGCCAACGCGCCCACAAACAGGTTTTTGATCCCATTGCTTACATCGAAAAACGAAGCGCCGTTGTCCATACTGGCGACAAATTCCGACCCCAGCGAAGCCACGTAAATGGGACTTCCTGCGTCGTCTATGTGTAGCAGTCGCGAAGGACGGGCGGTCCAGTCGGTCCACGTGTCGGCGTTATCGCCCAATACAAAAACACCGATGCTGGTCGCCGCAAAAAGCCGTCCATCAATGGGATGTTCAAGAACCTGGTTGACCGGCGCCTCCGCAAGGTCGAACGTCATATCGAACCAGCTCGAGCGATCGTGGTGAAGCCGAAACACGCCGTTGTTCGTCGCGGCGTACAGCGCGCTCCCGTCGTCCGAAAAGCCCAACCAGTTGACGTCCTGCGCGCCCATACCCTGCGTCAGCGGATTCCACGTTTGGCCGCCATCGAAACTGCGGTAGGTACCTGCTTGCCGGGTTCCAACATAGACAAGCCCCGGCAACAGGGGATCGAAGGCCAGCGTTCTGGCGGAAACCCTGGCGCTTCCTCGGGGAACCTTGATGGACCTGGAACGGCTCAATGATGCCCGGTTCGGGCTATGCTGTCCAAACGTCGATTCCACCCACGACTCGCCGCCGTCATTCGAGCGGAACACTCCGCTTTCCGAGGCCATGAGCACCACGCCCGGGTTGTGGGGATCGACGTCTACGTCGGATATGGTGACGTCTTTCAGACCGTTGGTTTGCGCCGTCCAACTCTGGCCGTTGTCTGTGGATTTGAACAAGCCGCTGCCGAAGGTTCCGGCATACAGCACGCCGAACTGATGGGGATCGTAGGCGATGGCGAAGACCGGTGAACTCGAAAAAGGCGAAACAACGTGTGACCAGTGAATTCCCCGATCGGCAGACCGGTAAAGCCCTCCAAAAAACGTGCCGACCAGAAGCTCGTTGCTCGCG
Source organism: uncultured Phycisphaeraceae bacterium (assembly GCA_964424105.1). Classification (GTDB taxonomy): domain Bacteria; phylum Planctomycetota; class Phycisphaerae; order UBA1845; family UBA1845; genus CAYRHJ01. Next base: position 41,784 of record CAYRHJ010000030.1, read on the forward strand.
TGCGGCGATGAAGCCAATGCGAAGATCGTGGCATAGTCCGGTCCGACAGGCGACCATTCCCCGCGGGCGACACCGATCCCCGTGGAAATGACCAGTCCGAAAACTCTCGCGATTGCGCGAAATCTGCGCCCTGACCAATTGCCATCACCGCGGCGCACCGGTGACGCGGTTGACCTGCTGTCACACGTCACCGAGCACGTTCTCCTTCGGATTTTGGGGCTGCACGACCATATCGGGGTGTAAACACTCGCCCCGCTGTTCGCGCCGGGCGCGCCACTTCGACGTCCATGGACTGGGGTTTCTGAGGGAATTCCAGATGTAGATTTCCGATTGGACTTCCCCCCTGACATCGTAGTGACGTATTGCGGTAATCGTCAAGCGTCGCCCGGTCGATTCTCGACACCCCACGGGCAATTTATCGGACCTTGCGGCTAACAATTCCAATATCGCTGCATTGTATTGCGACGCAGGCCGGAATCCAGCCTTCCTGCCTGTGCGTGTGTGCACGCAGACAGGCATCGCGATTCCCTGGACTCCGGCTTTCGCCGGAGTGACGACGCATCCGCTGTCATTCCGGCGCGGGCCGTCGTTCCGCAACGCAGGCGCTCATGAGCGAAGGCGCTCGTTCCCCAACCCGCGGCTCGGCTTGTGATAATACGCAGCACGCTTCCGACTTGTCGAGTCGGGTTATTCCATTTTGGGGCCACTCGTTACCGGTCGCACCTGCGTTCCGTCGCCCCTTGCGGGGTGAAAATCCACCCGCCTAACATGACAGCGCTAGGTCACTTTCCGAGGCCCGTTGGCGCGATCGAAAACGCGGGCGCCCGCCGCGGCCAATCGGCGATACTGGGCTGAAACCGAAGGTCATAGCGCTGCCATACCAATACTGTCAGGGACCGGTCCAATTGGTGAACCGTGAATAGCGCTTGCGTTAGTCGTGATTGAGGCCTAGAATCACCATAGTATTCGCGGGGTCATAGTCGTACCAAGATCGTCGAGTTGACGCTTTGAGATGGTTTTTTGGGGGCAATAAGTGTCTAGTCACGCGAATCGGTGTCTAGCCACCGCGTCCGGGTCTTCGCTTTTGGAATCCAGCCGGGTACAGAATGCGATGGGCTCGGCTGGAATGAGCGTCAGCCGAACGCGGCCAAACGCGCTGACCTACGTCATAACCCGGATCGTCGAGGTTTTTTTCGCCTCGATCATCTTGGTAGTGACATTGCCGATCATGATTGTGATCGGGCTGATCATCAAGGTGGGTACGCCGGGGCCGGCGTTGTTCCGTCAAAAGCGCCTGACGATCAACGGCGATCAGTTCGATTTTGTAAAATTCCGAACGCTGTACCATGATGCGAGGGAACGGTTTCCTCACCTATACTCGTATTCCTATTCGACGGACGATTTGCAACGGTTGAAGTTCAAAATACCCGATGACCCGCGCGTCACGCCGCAGGGTGCATGGCTCCGTCGTTCGACGCTCGACGAGTTGCCGAATTTCTGGTCGGTTTTGGTCGGTGATATGGCCTTTGTTGGGCCGCGACCGGAGATACCGGAGATGCTTCCGTATTACAAAGGCGAGATGCTGGAAAAGTTTGCAGTGCGTCCGGGCATCACCGGCTTGGCACAGGTTTGCGGGCGCGGTCGGTTGGGCTTCTACGAGACGGTCGCCTTGGACGTTGAATACGTTCGCCAGCGTAGCCTGTGGTTGGACCTGAAAATCGTGTTGAAGACCATTCGGGTCTGTTTGTTGGGCGACGGCGCTTTTTGACTTCCCTGCCCTGTCTGCGTGTGTTTCCCTCACAGGCAGGCGGTCGCGAGTAAACCCTTTTACATCCGGAGATTGACCGTGTTGTCGGCTCAAAAATTTCTGAAGAAAGTGCCGCAATATACACGGCAGAAGCGGCACATCGACACGTTGCTGCGACATGGCAACGTGCGTAAATGGGCCAACGTCGTTCGCGTCGAATGGGAACGCAATCGTCGCCGCATTCGCGTCAAGGGCCACCCCTATATTCTGATCATCGACCCCTGCAACGTCTGCAATCTTCGCTGCCCGTTGTGTCCAACGGGGCTGAATGATCTGGGTCGAGAGCAATCGATGATGTCGCTGGAACACTTCAAGCGCTACTTCGATCCATTTGCGCCTTACCTTTTCGAAGTGTATATGCACAACTGGGGCGAATCGCTGTTGAACAAACAGGTGTACGAGATGATCGCGCACGCCCAGAGCCGCGACGTGGGCACGAATCTCAGCTCCAATTTTGTGAAAATTGCTCCGGACGACATCGAAAACATTCTCGATAGCGGCCTCGAATACCTGATTATTTCGCTGGACGGCACCAATCAGGAGACCTACGTACAATACCGCGTGGGCGGAGACTATGATTGCGTGATCGAGAACCTGTCGGCCTTGATCCGCCGCCGGAACGCCCGCAAACTCAAGCGGCCGTTCATCGAGTGGCAGTTCATCGTCATGCGGCAGAACGAGCATCAGGTTCCCGAAGCGGAGCGGTTGGCCAAGAAACTGGGCGTCGATCTGCTTCGCTTCATTCCGGTCGGCATGCCGTACGAATTCACCAATCGCAAGGAGACCGCGGAGAAGTGGTACCCGCGTGCCTATGAGGGTCGCGTAGCCAGCAGCGGAACCGAGCAGCAGTTCGGGCAGGCGGCCAAGCCGGGCCCCTGTTTTTATTTGTATCGGTCGTTCGTGATCAACCCGGACGGCGGGGTATCGCCTTGTTGCGTGGTTTACCGGCAGAACCGTGACTTCGCCGACCTGACGGAGCATGACTCGATCGACGTGCTCGATATTTACAACAACGAGTTTTACCGCTCCGCGCGGGGGCTGTTTAACGCTCGCCAAGACCTGCCGCACGTCCCGTCGGTGTGCGATGCGTGTGACATATTCACCAGGCCCGACCATAAGTGGGCTTTGCCCTCAATGCAGAAAACGTTGCCCGGCAGCTCTGTTCTGATTCCGGTCGAACAGCTCGTTGTCAGTCGCCAAGGTGACGTCGGCCCGAACGGCCAATCCCGAGTCCCTGATTCGGGAGGCGCGTCCTGCGGCGACAAGGGCAAAGCGCCTTCCTCGAATTTCCCGCGATCCAATGATGCCGCCTCGACCCGTTGAGCCGGCCGCGAAGAGTCTGATGACCATGGAGCAGTTGCGTGGTGTTTACGGCGGGCGACCGGTTCTGGTTGTCGGTGCGGACGGATTCCTGGGCGTCAACTGCGTTCAGGCCCTGCGGGACCTGGGCGCGGAAGTTACCGCGCTAAGCCGGCGAACCGTTTCACCCGCGGGATTTTTCGCTGACCACGTCGTCCACGGTGACATGACTGATCCCGAGGCTGTTAGCGCCGCCGTCCAGGGGCAGGAGTTGGTTTTCGATTTCGCGGGTGTTAGCACGCCGGTGCGCAGCAATCTCGCGGGCGTCAGCGGCCTCAACGAGGAATGCGCTCCCCACCTGACCCTGTTCACCGCCTGTGTCCAATGCTCGCCTCCGCCGCGGGTCATTTTTTGCAGTTCCCGTCTGGTTTACGGCCAGCCCCAATACCTGCCGGTCGACGAACGCCACCCGCTGGCCCCCTCGTGCTTTTACGGTGCCCACAAGGTCCTGCTGGAGCATTACCTGCTGGTGTTGTCGCGGGTCAGCGGTTTGGAATTCACGATCATTCGGCTGTCGAATCCGTATGGCATGAGCGGCACGTCGATGTCCACCGGGCAAAGCGTCGTCAATCTCTTCATCGACCGCGCCCGCCGAGGAGAGGCGCTCACGGTCTACGGGGATGGCCGGCAGTTGCGCGACTACATACTCGTTGGTGATGCCATCGACGCCATGCTGCGTAGCGCCGTTACGCCCGCCTGCCGAAACGACGTTTTCAACCTCGGCAGTGGCCACCCCATTTCGCTGCGCGACGCCGCGGACCTGATCGTGCAGCGCTTCGGCGGACGAGTTCAGACCGTACCTTGGCCTGGCGACTACCTTTCAACCGAGACCGGCGACTATCATACGGATCTGGGCAAGCTTCGCCGTGTTGTGGAACTTCCGGCGTTGCGAACCTTCGAACAGGGTCTGGGCCTCGTCCAGATGAAATTTCGAGACGATGTACCAACTACGTAAATGACCAGAAGGCGGGTGCAACCCGTCCTACGGACTGGATTCCGGCTTTCGCCGGAATGACGGATCGCGTCGCAGACGCATCATCGGAGTTTTGAATTGGGTTTGAAGAGGCCGGAAGACCGCGAACTTGGCAGCACACCATGGATGGGCCGGCGTGTCCTCATCACCGGCGGCGGTGGATTCGTCGGCTGGCACCTCGTGGATCAATTGACCAGAATCGGCGCCACTGTGATGTCGGTCAGCCGTCAACCGGGTCGCCTGGCGCGGTTGAAGCCCACCGGGCAGTGGCAGTATGAAACGGTTGACCTTACCCACGTCGAAGACGTAATTAGGATCGTCGGACGCTTTCATCCGCATATCGTCTTTCACTTCGCATCGCATCCCGACGGCGCGGAGAACCACGAACACGCGGTGACCAGCATGCAGACCAACCTGATGGGCACCGTCAACCTGTTGGAGGCTATGCGCCAAGCCGGGTGCGGCGAATTGGTGTTCGGCGACTCCTGCAAAGTCTACGGAAACGCTGACGTCGCCTACCGGTCCGATACACCCTTGGCGCCGAACAGCTCCTACAGTATTTCCAAGGCCGCGGGCTGGCAGATCTGCGAGATGTACAGCCGGCTTCACGGCATGGCGGCTGTGTCCATTCGACCGACGATGATGTATGGTCCGCATCAGGGGCGGAATCTGATCAGTTTCGTCATCCGCGGCGTGCTCGAAGGAAAAACGTCGATCGCATTGGACGGCGGCAGTCAAACGCGAGATCCGCTGTACGTGGATGATGGCATCAGCATGTTTATCGCCGCCGGGGCTGCGGCGTCTCGGCTCCGCGGTCGGGCGATCAATATCGGCGGCGGCCAGGAACTGACCGTGGCCCAGATCGCTCAAACAATTGTCGATCTGATGGGCGGCCAGACCGAAATCGTCACTCGTGCATCGCAAGCCCGTACCACGGAAATGTGGCGGAGCCGCAGTGACAACAGCGAGGCTGCCGAATGGCTCGGTTGGCGGCCTGCCCATACGTTGCATGCCGGCTTGCGCGCCACCATCGCGTTCGAGAAGTCCCATCCGCCGCCTGCGGAAGCGAACTCCTATTAAGGGTGGTCTGAATTGTCGCAATTATTGAAACGGCGGTCATGCGATTGAAACGGTTTGGCTGTGCTTGCGTTAAGATGCAAACGGCGTGAAAGACGACACCAGGATGGCCCTATGACTCCGCAGCCCCCGCTCCCTGACGGTCGCGGCTCTGCTAAGATGCAAACGGCGTGAAAGACGACACCAGGATGGCCCTATGACTCCGCAGCCCCGCGTCCGATTGCATTCACCCCGCACCGTCACTCCGGCGAACGCCGGAGTCCAGGGCGTCACTCGCCGCGCCCGACCGCAGGTGTGCATGGCCAATTTGATGGTGATCACGTGTTTGGGAATTTTCGCGTCCGTCTGCACCGCAGAAAACCCGCAACCTGTCCGGACGTTACTGGACTCCGGCGTTCGCCGGAGTGACGTCACTGACCAAGCAGATTCCGGCGTCCGCCGGAGTGACGTCACTGACCAAGCAGATTCCGGCGTCCGCCGGAGTGAAGCCACTGAAAAGGCGGATTCCGTCGGACCCCTTTTTGGCTTTACCCCGTTTCCGTACGATCTCACGCTTTCAGCCATCCAGAAATCACGTGAAATCGTCGCTGAGCACGGCAATATTTACGCGCTCCATTTCGACAATGGGATTCCCTGGGCAGAAGCCCTGACTGATTCACCCTTTCCCCAGAAACTGCGGGACGAATGGCATGCAGAGCGTCGCGCCATGCCGGCGGGTATGCCGGTCTATTTGGGCCTGGCTCCGCTGGCCCAGGATCGTACGACGTTGGCGGCGCCAAGCGAGGGTTCGTCCGTGCCCGCCGCGATCAAGAACGCAGCCCTCGATTCCGATGTAGTGAAACAGGCATTCTACAACTACGCCTCCCGGGCCATCGCCCAATTCGAGCCGCAGTTTGTCAATCTCGGCATCGAAGCCGGCGAACTCGCCGGACGCGACGCATCACGCTGGGCGCAGTTCGTCCGACTTTACGAGTTCGTGTACACCCGGCTCAAGAAAGATCGCCCGCATTTGAAGATTGGCATTTCGTTTGGCCTTCACAGCCTGATGGAGTCGCGAGTGGCTGATCTCGCCCGACTGATCCTAGGCCATTGTGACTATCTGGGCGTCAGTTTCCATCCGTTCATGTCCCAGTTGCACGAGAAGCTGGGCTGTCGGAAGCTGCCTGATCCGCCGGAGCAATGGACCAAGCCTCTGGATTGGCTGCGAGGATACAGCGAGCTTCCGCTGGCGATTTGTGAAACCACCTACACCACCCGGGACGTGAGCGTGCCGAAACACCGCCTGCGCCTTTCCGGAAATCCACAATTGCAGGCGCGGTACGTGCGTGATCTTGGCCGAATCGCCCACCGCGACGACTATCTGTTCGTGGTCTGGTTTCTTGCGGTCGATTACGACGAGCTTTACAAGAAGCTGCCGGAAGGTGACGGGGTCAATGCCATCTGGCGTCATACCGGCCTGCTGGACATGAACCTCAATCCTAAACCGGCCTGGGATGAATGGAACAAGCTGGTTCGTCGCAGCGAGACAACGTCCACCGGGGCCGCGGATGAGCCATCGCCACGCGAACACGGTTCTAACGGCCGCACGCCCGCGAACGTCTCGCTCGGATTCCGAGACCAATCTGAACTGTTCGTCGGTTCTCCTTTCGATTCGTTCACGCTGCTTGAAGCGGGCGCCGAATCGGACGTTCCGGCGATGAAATGGCGATACGCCTATCAGCCAGGCCGCTGGCAGTGGGGCACGCGCGAGCTTAAACCGGGTACCTTGGCGGGGGTCGAGCGCATGACGTTGCGAGTTCGCAGTGACCGGGCCGGTCCGGTTTTCGTTCAGCTCGAAGAAAGTACGGGCGAGACGCACTTCCTGATTCTACTGGTGTCCGATGCGTGGGAGCAGGTAGAAGTGGACTTGAAAGACTTCAACGTTGATCCCCAAAAACGGCGCGACGGTCGTTTGCAGATCGACGACGTGCGCCAGATTCTCGTGGCGGACAATGCTGCCGAAAGCGGCGAGGTCGAGGGCGCCCGCTCCGTGTGGTTCGCGGATTGGCGCTTCGAGCCTGCGCCTGCGGGCAGGCGATGAACGCGGTCATGAACGATGACCCTTCCCAACGGACGCGCGCTGCCGAATCGATCCGTGACTTCCATCATGATGGAGAATGGTTATAATCCCGCCGGTCGGTTTCCCAAACGGCGTGGCGTCTCCTCAAGCGAGTGATTCGAGGCGAATGAATTCATTGGAACCATTGGGGGTGAGGGCTGTCCGCGCCGGTTTCGTAAGAGCCGATCAGATCGACGAAGCGCTCGAGCGACAGCGGCAACGACGCACAACAGGCAAACAACACCGGTTGCTGGGGCTATTGCTGGTCGATCAGGGCTATCTCTCGCCCGATCAACTCGTGCGCCTGCTGGACAATGTGGATCGAAGTCCCATCCCCCTGACGACGGAGGCCATCACCCTGGCGGTCCGTTTGAGTCGCAGCCTCGACGAATCAGATACCGCGATCGTCTTCGCTGGTGTAACGGACGGCGACGCCGCCGACCAAGTGGCCATGCAGGTCGCGCTGGCGTTCGCGGGAATGCAGCAGGGGCACGTGCTCGTGCTCGATGCCCACATCAGGCAGGCGTCGGTTCACCGCCATTTCGGAGGCCAACAGGTCCCCGGATTCAGCGACGTTCTCGCGGGCGTCTGCTCGGCTGATGAAGCCATCTTCGCCAGTGCGGTTCCCAATCTCTACGTCTTGCCGGCGGGTTCCAGCCAGCATGACGTGACCAAGCTTCTGCTCGCCGAGTCGGGCGAAGGGTTGATCAAACAACTTCGGGCCAAGTACCTGTTGATTGCGATCCACAGCCCGCCTTTGCTGGAAGCCCCCGAAGGATCGCTGTTGGCGGTTCGGGCCGACGCCGTGGTCACCGTGCTGGCAACAGGCCGACGCACGAAGGACCAGGTTTTGGAGATCAAACGAACGCTCGATGCCCTCAAGGCCCGGTCGCTGGGAGTCGTTCTCATGGAAAAGGGCCGCACGGTCCGCCGCCACTTAACAGAGCCGCGACCGTCAGGGAGCGGTCTACCGGCCGTGGATCAGAACGTCAGGCGCGCGGATCGCGCATCATGACCCTGTCACGCCCCGCGCCCAACGTCAGCCCGTCCTCCGTTGGCGTCGCCCAGCGCCTCAGCGTCGTCCACCTGCTCCACACCATCGCCTACGGCGGCATCGAAACGTTGATTATCAATTGGCTTCGCTACATCGACCCGCGCGAATTCGAAGTAACGCTGGTGGTGTTTGAAAACCCCGGTGGCGGGGGCAGCGAGCAGCCGTTCATCAATGCCGCAACTCGCGCGGGTCTGACCGTCCGCACCATCGGCTGGAGTCGACTCAAGCCGGTACGACGCTCGGCCCATCAGCTTCGGCGTATCCTGGATGAGGTTCAGGCTCACATCGTGCACACCCACAACACCTACGCCGACATCGTCGGCTGGTATGCAACACGTGGCTCGCCGATCAAGACCATCGCTTCGCTCTATGTCTGGTCCGACCTCGGCTGGAAGCGCAATGTCTTGCAGAAGATTGATCAATGGGTGCTCAAGCGGTTCGACCTCATCGTCGCCCAATGCGAGCAAACCCGCCGCGACACCATCGACCGCGGTTTGCCATCACCCAAAACGACGGTCTTGGCCCACGGATTCGAATCTGACCCCGTGCGTCTCACTGAGGCTGAGCGCCGCGAGCAACGGCGGGCCGGCGGAATTGACGAGGGACAGGTCGTGCTTGTGAACGTCGCCCGTCTCTACCCCGAAAAAGCTCACGATCACCTGTTGCGGTGCTTCCGCCGCATCGTCGATCAGCGACCCCACGCCCGACTTTGGATTCTGGGCACCGGGCCGCTGGCGGACGAAGTCGATGCCCTTCGCCGCGATCTGGGATTGGAAAACAGCGTGCGGATGTGTGGATTTCAAAAAGACCTCTTCGCGTGCCTGCGTTGCCTGGATTTCCAAGTCCACCCCTCCCACGCCGAGGGTGTCCCGCTGGCGGTGGCGTCGGGAATGGCCACCGGATTGCCGGTCATCGCATCCGACGTCGGGGGGATGCGAGAGCTGATCCGCGACGGCGTGACGGGCATCCTCGTTCCACCGGCCGGCCATGCGGAATTTTCGCGCTCGTTCGTCGACGCCGTGATTTCTTTGATCGATAACGAGAGTGAACGCCGCCGCCTCGGACACACCGCCCGCGAGCTGATCACCAACGAGTGCTCGCCGGCGAGCGCCGCGCGACAACTCGAGGACACCTATCGCAAGAGGGTCATGGCATGCGCATCGGCATCTTCGTCGTGATGGCAGGGCGCCAGGCCGGCGGCCCGGAAACCTACGAATGCAGCCTCATCCGTGCCCTGGCCGAACTCGACTCGGACAACGAGTATCACATCTTCTGTCTGGGTCCCGAAGCCCGCGACGCCATCGGAGTCAAACAGGGCAACGTGCATTACCACGTGATGTGGCCGCCCATCCGCTGGATCAGTCTGCCGATCAGCATCCCCCTTAGTCTACGGCGCCAGCGGGTCGACTTTTACCACGCCACCTTTGTGCCCCCGCCGTTGTCACGTTTGCCATACCTATTCACCATGCACGACGTAACGCCGCTGGCCTACCCGCACTTCTACCCACCGGCCATCCAAAAGCGTTTGGCCACGTTGATCCGCCGCGGGCTGCAACGCGCCCGACTGATTCTCTGTGTTTCCCAAAATGCCCTGGAGACGACTGCGGAGATGCTGAACGTGTCCCCCGAGCGCATGACCGTCGTCTACCACGGCGTGGACCCGCTATACCGGCCCATTCCCACCGACGAGGCCCATCACCGAATGCGACAGACCTACGGCATCGATCGGCCATACGTGTTGTTCGTCGGCAAACTTGAGCTTCGCAAGAACATCCAACGCCTGCTCGAAGCCTACGCGATGTTTCGCCGTCAAACCGCCGCGGACGTTCTTCTGGTTCTGGCGGGCCGTCGAACCTACGCCCCGGAACTGATCGATCAGACCCTGGAGAAACTCGGCATCCGCGAGCAGGTGATCGAACTCGGATACGTCGCACCCTCCGACATGCCCAGCCTATACAGCGGTGCCGACGTTTTTCTTTTCGCCACATTGTGGGAAGGGTTTGGAATCCCGGTGCTGGAGTCGATGGCCTGCGCCACGCCGGTGATCACGTCGCGCGTCTCCTGTCTACCCGAAATCGTCGGTGATGCCGCGATTCTCGTTGACCCCACCAGCGTCGATCAGATCGCCGAGGCGATAGGCCGTCTGCACCGCGACCCGACACTTCGACAAACGCTCGTCGAGCGTGGCCTCAAACGCGCCAGCCAATTCACGTGGCAGCGATGTGCCCAACAGACGCTCGCAGCCTATCGTCAGATGGCCGCCCTCGCCTCCAAGCCCTGATCTTATTGATGTTTGAACGGTTAGTTAACAGAAATTCGATGATTTCTGCCTCGATCGCATTAACCAAGCTATTCAATGATCAATAGATGATTTGCGATTATTCGCCGCTCGCCCGCGTACGTCATTCCGGCGAACGCCTGCGTACGTCATTCCGGCGCAAGCCGGAATCCAGAGACCCGCGCTGAGAACTGGATTCCGGCTTGCGCCGGAATGACAGCCCACACTTCCGCTCCGTATTTACGAGCCGCGAGCGCAAAGCGAGCGGTCTTGCGGTCCATTCGAATGGCGGGTCGGCTTTTGTGTCAGGCGCAATTAGACTCAATACGCCGCGTCGTTAGTGCCTCGCCGATAGCGCCGTCGAAGTCATGCCCTCCAACCGCTCGATGGCCGAATGATCTACACAGCGCGTTTCAAAACCGGACTCAACGCCGCCGACGCCATCAGGGAATTGCCCGTTTGCGGAAACGCGCCGTTAAGACGGTGGTTGGCCCCGTGTTGGGCGATGCGATTGCAACTCTCGAGGTAGTAATCGAAGCTCTCGCCCGCGTCCGCCCACCAGCCGTGCAAAAAGCTGTATTCCAGTTCGCCCTGTTCCAGGTAGGCGTTGTTGACATCCGTGATTTCAAGCTCTCCGCGGGCCGAGGGCTTGAGCTTGTCAACGATCTCAAACACCCGGTGATCGTACAGGTAAATACCGATGACCGCCTGATTGCTGCGGGGGTTCTTGGGTTTCTCCACGATACGCACGAGGCGATCGTTCTCCAGCTCAGCGATGCCGTAGGCCTCCGGGTTTGCCACCGGCGACAGCAGTACGCGGGCGCCTCGCTCTTGGGCTCGGAAGGCTTCCACCGCGTATTCGATCGTGTACTGCACGATGTTGTCACCGAGCATCAACACGATCGGCTCGTAGTCCGCAAAGCCGCGAGCCAGCCCCAGCGCCTGGGCAATTCCGCCGGCTCCGTCTTGATAGGCGTACTGAAGCGACTTGAGGCCGAAGGACTTCCCGTCCCGCAGCAAACGCACAAAATCGCCCGTGTTAGATTCCCCGATGACAAGCAAAACCTCATCCACGCCGGACTTGACCATGCACTCCAGCGAATAAAACACCATGGGTTTATTGTAAACGGGAAGCAAATGTTTGTTGATGACCGTGGTCAACGGCGCCAGCCGTGTGCCCGTTCCACCTGCCAGTATTACACCCTTCATTTCCAGGTAATCTCCTGATAAATAGACCGACACATGATTCGTTCGGGCGTACGCTCGAATAGAAAATGTGCTTGAGGTTCTCGATAGCGAAGAATCGTCAGCGCTGAGCGCGACGATGGGCTTTTCTTGTTCTTTCCGGGATTGAGTTGTTCTGAAGGCGCTCCGACCCCGCCCGGCAGCATTTGTTTTCGTCTTCCCGCACTCCCGTACCGCCTACACCCGCCCCCTAGTCTATCCCACTTACCTCGCGCAAGTCAACCATTAAGTCCGAATCGCGGTCCGACCGGTCAGGCCCGATCCTGTGTTATTGGGCGTTTAATGCGGGCAAAGCGGGTAGAAAGGGTAAAACGAGTCTCGCCCGCTGCATCGGCAGCCGCGCGGATAGAAAGGGTCGGAGAGACCGCTCGCTTCGCGCTCGCGGCTCGTAAAGACGCCGAAAAGCTGGATCACCAAGTGCGGGCTGCGAGTGCGTCTAGCACGCGCAGGTGCACGGTGTCAGGGTCGCATCGGCCATCCACCATGACCACCGGCGTGGGGTAGTAACGATGCAGGTCCAGGAAAAGCTGCCTGACGTTGCGATGAAAATCCAGCGGACGCGCTTCCATCGCATCCAACCCCCGATCATCAAAATCAGTCCCTCCCTCCAATTGACGTTGTCGATGCTTCAGGGCGTGTTCGGGACTGCGGGCGATCCGTTCAAACCCCTCCTCCACCTCCACGTCTAATACAAGCGTCGCATCGGGCCAGCAATCTTCGATCGCATATCGGGCCAGATCGATCACCCGTTGCGGATCGTACCCCGCAGCCCCCTGATAAGCACAAGTGGAAGAAATAAAGCGGTCACAGAGCACCGTGCTCCCGGCTGCGAGCGCTGGCCGGATGATCTCCCCCACAAGCTGAGCACGCGAGGCCATGAACAGAAACGTCTCGCAGTTCACCTGCATTTCCGAAAGGTCATGATCCAAGAGCAGCGACCGTATGCGATCTCCGATCACCGTACCGCCCGGATCGCGACACAGCGTCAAGGGCGCGCCGGCGTCTCGCAGCCGCGAAGCCAGCCGATTCAATTGCGTGGACTTGCCCGCGCCATCCGGTCCGTCCAAGACCAGGAACTTTCCCGCCAGCCCTGCCGCCAATTCTTTGAAGTTCATAGCCGCTCGTTCTATTGGGTTGAATACCCGGTGAAATCTTCGTCCCGCACGCTCGGTCTATCACCGCCGCCTCGCCGCCTCCTTCCGGGTGGCCCACCTCCTTTGGAGGTGGGGGAGGCGATGAATGAGCTTGGCCGACGCCTCACCGACGCCGCACCGCCGCCTCACCGCCGCCGCATCATCGATCCTAACATCGAATCGACCACAGGCCCGCCGGGCCACCTCCTTCCGGGTGGCCCACCTCCTTTGGAGGTGGGGGAGGCGATGAATGAGCTTGGCCGACGCGTTCCCGACGCCGCATCATCGATCCTAACATCGAATCGACCACAGGTCGAACCGGCGAATCGCTGACCATGTCCCTACGTGGCTTGGCCACGTTTCCGCCGATACCTGATGAGGATGACGGCCCAGGCCAGCGGCACGAGGAATGACAAGGCCAAGAAGAACCCGTTGACGCTTGGGAGTTAACTCGCTCCCGGCAACCAGGACAGCCAAGATGTGACTTCCGCAGCCGCGAAGACAGCGCGCAGTTGCAACAGGACCAGCCACACGATGAACACGACGGCCAACAAATACAAAGACGCCGCGCGCTATTCAAGCCACCGAAGATTCCGGCCAATCAGTAGTTCGGTCATCTTTGCGTGGTGCGTGTGTTTCGACGCGGTCGCCGCCTGGAAAGATTCCCGCCATGTCAGCGCTTGTTGGTGTGCACCAGGCCTCCACGATGCCGTTGATGACCTCGTCGCGGTTCTGGCCCATCTTGATCAGCGCGGGGAGGGCGGCGAATTCTGCGTCGCTGAGCGGTTGGAAGTCGAAGAACTCGGCCATGGGGGAGAATTGTAGTGCATCGGCGGCGAATGGCGAAGGAGATGGGCCGGTCGCTCGGTATCCATTTCGTCGGGTGATCCGTTGGGCTGCATGGCCCATGTTTTGGAACGTGTTTGACAGGTCCATTTGCGAGCCGTGCTGCAGCAGTTCGGTCAACTGCTGAAGGACCAGTGTCGCGCGTCCGACCTGGCCTGCCGCTTTGGCGGCGAGGAATTTGTGCTCGTCGTTCCATCTGCCACACGTGAAGCTTCGACGGCGCAGGCCGAACGTATTCTGCAAGCGGTGCGCGAGATGAAAGTCAGCAGCGACGAGATGGTCTTGCCTCGACTGACCGTGTCGATCGGCATCGCCTTGTATCCCGAACACGGCGAGACAACCGAAAACGTCATCCGCGCAGCCGATCAGGCCTTGTATGCGGCTAAGGAGGCCGGCCGGGACCGTTACGTCATCAGCGCCCTGTGGCGAGAGAACACCCTCGATGAACACGGCTGAGCAATCAGGAGACAACCATGACTCTTGAATGCGATTCGACGACCCACGCCCTGGGCACGAACAGCCGGCGAGATTTCCTCAAGGCAGTAGCTGCCGTCGCTGCCGTGGCCGAGCGCACGATCCCCTCGCCGCACAATGGCGCGGTCGTCAAGGCCGCCTCGGTACGTCTGTCCCAAGTGCTCGGCCTGCCGAGCTGGCGGCACTCCGGTTCCCGTTCTGGAGCTTAATCAGAGCGGATATGGGTACGTGGGCGCAGCCTGTGTCGGCTTCCGCACCAGTGCCGGGTTTCACACCGGTGCCGGGATGTGAGAAACGAAGTACTTCCCGGAAGTCGAAAAGAGGGCGATCGATGCCCGAAAAAGTGCCGCGCAGCATGGAACGAATCTTGCCACGGGCGGTTAGGATATATTGTCTCTATCAGGAATCCGGGCAGCAGAGATCATTGCCCGCAAGTGCCTCTAGAACTGCGAAGACATCAAACAAGTCAATCTTGCCATTTGGATTACACTGGCCAATGTCTGCTTCCTCAAGTGTACACGTAGCAAAGACATCCGAAAAAGCGTTCAAAACGCAAAACAAGTCGAAGAGATTTACGGTTCCGTCCCGCCGGACGTCGCCGAAAAGATCACATTCATTGGGAATACCATCTAGATCGCAATCCTGAGAATCTCCACCAACAATGTCGCATTCGTCAGGTATACCATTTTCGTTGCAGTCCTTGCTCGTCCCGGCAAGCAGATCAATCTCATCCGGAATAAAATTGATATTGCAATCCGACTGGCATTCGTCAGGAATTCCGTCGCCCTGTGGCGGCAATTCATCCAAAGACGCGCCTGTGTCGAGGTCGCACGTGTCCAGTATGGCGTTACCATTACAATCCGCCGTCGATCCCGACAGTATCGCATGCCCATCCGGCAAACCGTCCCCATCACAGTCCGCAAAATCAATGGCCTCATCCACTCCCATGTCCACTCGTGAAAAGCTCACACGAGGTTCGCCGTCCAAGTCCGAGCTTTCATCCGCCATCGCATCGAACGAGGGATCGCCCAAATTGATGCAGGGAGACATCGCAGAGAGGTGATAGTCCTGGCCCGACGGATTTACGAATGACGGAAAACTGTCGATATTCCCCTCAGCCCAATCCAAGTGAGCGCCTACTACCGAAACGCCCTCGCTGCCGCCGGCAATGTCAGAATAACGGACGGCCAGTTGCGCCCCCCCGCCAACATAAATTTCCTGCGGAGCGCCGAAATCCCCACCCCACAGAATTGAATTATCGATGTTCACACGACTGGAAAGCCCCACGACGTACAGACTGTTTCCAAGCGATTGAGCCACGTTGTCTGCGAGTGTCGAGTTTCGGATAACGGCAGAACCACTGGTCACGTACACACCTCCACCCTGGACAGCATCGTTATCCGCGATGAGTGTGTTGGCAATCGTAGGCTGTCCCAGCACTACGTAAATCCCTCCGCCGTAGAACAACTCCGCACGATTGGCGATGATTCGGCAATTTCGCACAATCGGATTGCCCCGCGCTATATAGAGAGCTCCCCCGAAGCGAAGCGCATGGTTGTCTGTGAATACGCATCGATCAATGATTGGATCGGATCCATTGATGAACATAGCTGCACCAGCGCTGGCGAAACAGTTCGTAATGGTAAATCCTGCGAACCGAACATCGTCATCATCGCCACGGAAGAAGACCGCCGGGCCTTGTCCCGCGCAATCAATAACGCAATGGTCAGGCCCATTGGCGCTTCGCACCGTTAGCGCCCGACCCTCGAAATTAAGCAGAGAATTGCCGGCACCGCGATACACTCCGTCAGCCACAACGATTTCCAAAATAGATGATCTTCCGTTCGGCGCGTTGTCGATGGCGAATTGCAGGCTGCAATAGGGATCTCCCTGCGTACCACTTCCCGGAAAAAAGCAGTTGACTTCGTCCACATACGCAAACTCGTGAATCTCACATTCATCCGGGACACCGTTGCGATTCGCATCCGAGCTTACGCCGGCGAAAATATCGCAACTGTCAGCATATCCGTTGACGTTACAATCGGGTTCGCATTCGTCTGGTACACCGTCGGCCGTACAGTCTTCACTGACGGACTCCGCAATATCGCAATCATCCGGCACGGCATTGTCATTGCAGTCAGGCTCGATGTGCAGACATTCGTCCAAAACGCCATTTCCATTACAGTCCTGACTCGATCCCCCCTCGATCTCCAAACCGTCCAGAATCCCATTTCGGTTACAGTCCGGCGGAATGATAATCCGAGTTCCGCTAAATGAGGGAATCGTGATCTCGGTTCCCGCCACGCTTCCCTGAATGGAACCGCCCGGACGCACGTCCACGTGAAACGTTCCACCGACGACCTCGGGCACGTCCAGTCGCAGTGTCGCGCCATACCGCTCCACACCCGGATCAACCAGTGAATCACCCGCACTCAAGAGCGCATTGAGCATCAAGATGTTGGGGGCACGCGATGTCAGATTGGCCACCCAGAGCGAAACCAAATCTAGATAAACGTAATTGGGATGCGTGGAGTCCACGAAGAATGCGCCAAACGCGTCGCACAGGCCCGCGGTGCCACAATGCGACTGCCAACCGGGACAGTCGTCATCGCTCGTGCAGGGTAGACGCGACAGCGCAAGTTCTCCAAAAAAACCATCGTCATGGCCAATGTCAACCTCCGACTGGTAACCCCTTAACCGCGGTGCACCGTCTCCGTCCAGGTCCCATCCAGACAGGCGGAGCTCCAGGGTCACGCGCTGGCCACCCTCGCTCAGCAAAATGTCTCGACCATCGATCGTATGTTTGCCGGAAGCATCGATCGGAACCACCCGAAAGCCCTTGCCTTCACACTCATCGGGGACTCCGTCTCCAGTTGCGTCCGTCGAAAACCCAGTGGCGATGTCGCAGGCATCCAGAATGGCATTGCTGTTGCAGTCCTTGGCCAGGCCGTCAAAAATATCGCACAAGTCAGGTTGCCCGTTGTTGTTGCAATCTTCCTTCAGTGTTCCGCCCAGCTCACATTCATCGGGAACTCGGTTCTCGTTACAATCGTTGCTGGTCCCGGCCGTGATATCACATGCATCCGCAATCTCGTTCGAATTGCAGTCCGGCTCGCATTCATCGGGAATTCGATTATTGTTACAGTCAGTAGTCGCTCCGAACACGATGTCACAACTGTCCGCCAATCCTGTGTCGTTGCAGTCCGGCTCACATTCGTCGGGAACTCGGTTGTTCGAACAATCGTCACTGAAGCCGGATGCAATGTCGCATTCGTCCGGAACATGATTGTCGTTACAATCTCGGCTGATGGAATAGAACAGATCACAGAGGTCTGCGCGACCGTTCGAATTGCAATCCGCCAGGCCGCCGGGTTGGCAATGGTCGGGAACGTTATCGAAATTGCAGTCTTCCGCTCCGCGTTGGATATCGCAGGAGTCCGCGATTTCGTTCGAATCGCAATCTGTCTCGCATTCATCAGGGACTCCATTTCCCTCACCGGCACAATCATCGCTGCTTCCATCGGCAATATCACAACTGTCCGGCACACCGTTGGCATTGCAGTCCGGTTCGCATTCGTCTGGAATGCCGTTACGCGAGCAGTCCAGGCTGAAAGCCGAGTCAATGTCGCACGAGTCCGCCACACCGTTGCCGTTGCAGTCCGACTCGCACTCATCGGGCAACGCATTGGAATTGCAATCATCGCTGGTGCCGGCCGTCAAGTCCTCGTCATCCGCAACGCCATTGCCGTTGCAATCCCAGACTGCCGCAGCCGCATCGATCACGCCGCCGGTTGTCACGACGCCGCCGAGCGACGGCGTGCGGCGAACCGTTTCCAGTAATCGTGTGCGTATTTGCGGCCAGTCGAGATCGGGCAATCGGCTCATCACCAGGGCAGCCACGCCCGTGACGTGCGGAGCGGCCATCGACGTGCCGTCCAGAAATCCATAGGATTCACTCAGCATCGTGCTGTAGATGCAGGTGCCCGGTGCCGCAAGCTCGACCGTGGCGGATCCAATGTTGGAAAATGCAGCCACGGCATCTCGGTTATGCAGTGCGGCTACGCCAATGACATTCGCCAGTTCAAATCCGACGGGGAAGAATGGCACCTCGTCGTTGTCATTACCGAAGTCATTTCCAGCGGCGGCAATGAAGACGTGTCCCACAGCCTGCGACGCTTCGATCACATCGAACAGGGCCCGCGAGTAACAGGCCTCGTCTTCACTGCTGCATCCCCAACTGTTGTTCGATAAACGAATCCCGTTGGCGATCACGTAATCCATCGCCTCGACCGCACCGGATATTTCCCCACGACCGTTTGCGTCAAACACCTTCAGCGCCACCAGGCTGCATCGATGATTGACGCCTGCCACCCCCAGGCCGTTGTTTCCCACCGCACCGATCGTACCGGCCACATGACTGCCGTGACGATGATCGTCCATCGGATCCGCGTCGTCGTTGATGAAGTCATATCCATGTACGTCGTCGATCCAACCGTTCCCGTCGTCATCGACTCCGTTACCGGCAATCTCGCCGCCATTTGTCCAAACGTTGGCAGCCAGATCGGGATGCGAGTAATTGATTCCCGTATCAATGACCGCGATCCGAAAATCCGGATCACCGGTCCAAACGTCCCAAGCCTCGACCGCCCGGATGTCGGCACCGACCGTCCCGGTAGCAAAGCAGAAAAAGCCGGACATCGACTGACCGGTGTTCCGCAACCCCCACAGTCGATCGAACTGCGGATCGTTCGGTAGATCGAAAATGTGAATTGGCCCATCCGATTCCGCGTATAGAACGCCCGGATGTGCGCGGAAAGTGGCCAGTGATTTGTCAACGTCGGCCGATTCAAGAATGGTGAGACCTGGTACGGAACGCACCTCCGCCACCGTCCGAAGTTGCTCCGACTGTTTTTGAAGTGATAACCTTTGTTCCGCCGGAACGTCGGCATCAAACCGAACCAGGATTCGCCCCGGCCGGCCAGCCTCGCCAATTGTTTCCGGCGCCGGATTGACGCGATCCGCTGCTAGCTTCTCCGCCGTCTCGAACATCGCCGCAACCGCGGGTGTCGGCGGCGGCTCCTCGCCCGATAGCGAATGCGCGGCCAAGCAAAACAATGCCGCGCCAATGATGGCCGAAGCGAGCGTACGGCTTCCGTCGGTTCTATCAATCATCAGGCATCCATCTCCATGACACAGAAGGGGCGTTTCATTCGAGTGGCCATCATTTCCTACGGCCATCATGATAGCAGTCCAGCGACGATTTCAAAAATTGCAGAGATTCATGGTGTCGGTGTGGCGAAGTTTCCAACGCAGTGGATTTGCCCCGCCCCTCCGAAAAAAAAGCCCACCTTCGTCCGACGCGAAGATGGGCAGTTATCAGTACCAGTGGGCGAGCCGACATCACCGTTACCGACAATTCGAAAAGGGATTTCGACGGTTTACCTCGTCACCACCTCAAAAAACGCAATTGGCGATCGGCCATTCCGCTGGCCGAAAAATTTACAACTTTCCCACTCACTAATGTCCTAACATGATAGAATCCCAGCGGAATTAGCCGCGTACAGGCGGAAACAAATCCGCCGAATTCTGATAATGGATGCTAACCCACGAACCCAAAAGAAGTTACAAGTCGAGATTTCACGCATCACGCCCGCGATTGGCGAGATTTCGATTACGTTTATCCCGTCATTTCGCGTCGAAGTCGCGGTTTGAGCATTGGGGTTAATCTGAATCCGGACAAGGCCTGCAATTTTGACTGTATTTATTGTCAAGTCGATCGCTCGATTGCTCCGCGAGTGCGAAAGGTCGATCTAGGCCGACTTGAATCGGAATTGCGGGCGTTGGTGTCCGCTGCCGCTGATCAATCGATTTTCCACGAGCCTGAATTCACCCACACCCCCATCATACTACATCGGTTGAACGACATTGCTTTCAGCGGTGACGGCGAACCGACGACCTGTCCGGTTTTTGCTGATGGCGTTGAACTCGCGGCCCGCGTCAAGGTCGAATTGGGTGGCGAGTGCGTCAAGCTGGTGTTGATTACGGATGCTTGCTACCTGGATCGAGCTGAAGTCATTCGCGGGCTGGAAGTCATGGACCGGTCGAACGGCGAGATCTGGGCCAAGCTCGACGCGGGTACGGAAGAATATTACCGCCTGATCAACCGTCCCAATTTTCCACTGGCCCACGTCATGAAAAACATTACATCCACGGCACGAATCCGGCCCGTAGTCATTCAGTCGCTGTTCATGCGGGTGCATGACGTTGGCCCATCACACGATGAAATCATCGCCTACTGCGATCGATTGATAGCGGTGTTGGATGCCGGCGGGCGGATTTCACTGGTTCAGATATACACGGTGGCCCGTGTGCCCGCACAGCCCTACGTCACACCGCTGACGAATGCGGAGGTGGATGCCATCGCCGATCGGGTTCGGCAATGCGTTTCAGTTCCGGTTGATTCGTTTTACGGTTAGGTGGGCGTCGGTCACACGCTGAAACTGCCCGATTCATTGACTCCGTTTTGCAATTGCACAATCCGGCCGAGAGATTTAGATTCATTGGTGCTTGACAGCGATAATCAATTCCCCGTAGTTTACATCATCATGTGTTGGGCCGTTTGCGGCGATGGAACAAATTATCATTTCCCGTCAAGGGCGAGTCGCCGGATCGGCAAGCGGATCGTTCTTCGTGGTCACTTTGGGAGGGCACACAATGCTGAGAGGTTTTTCATTTCTGCGTGTGGTTAGCGCCGTTTGTATCGGTGCGTTTCTTACGTCATCGTCGCTATTTGGACAGGTCATCAGGCCTGGGTTTTCAAAATTTCCCGCGGACGAGGCTGCGCAGGCTGCGCAAGCTGTTCAACCGCCTGGGCAGGATCGCGTCAGTGTCCTTGTGCACCTTGCGCCGGGGGTCGATCGCGGACCGGTTCGGCAATTCGCCGCTACCCAAGGCGGATTCGTTCAGTACGAATATGACATACTTCCTAACGTCATCAATATTCGGAATTTGCCCGCCCCGGCTTTGAACGGTCTTTTGCAGACGCAGGGGGTGGTCCGATGGGAAGAGGATAAGCAGGTTCAGGCCCACATGAACGACAGCACCCCGCTGATCCGGGCATTGCAAAGTCAAATCACCGGCGCGGGTTTGTCAGCGGATGGCACGGGTGTTCGGGTGTGCGTCATCGACAGCGGCATCGACAGCGACAGCGCGATGTATGCGACGCGTATCGATGCGGCTGCGGGACGTGACTTTGTCAACAACGACAACAACCCCGAAGATGACAATGGTCACGGATCGCACGTCGCAGGAACAGCCTTGGGAGGCGACACCTTATCGGTCAACTTCGGGTGCGTTGGTTCGGAACCGTTTCAGGGTGTCGCGCCGCGGGCGACACTGATTGGCTTGAAGGCGCTGGACTCGGGCGGCAGCGGGAGTTTTTCAAACATTATCGCCGCCATCAATTACGGAGCGAATCAGACGGCGTCGGGCGGTCGTTGTGATGTGATCAACATGAGCCTGGGTGGCGGGGCATTCAGCGGAACCTGCGACGGCGATAGTGCTGCGGCGGCGGCCAACAACGCCGTTGACGCCGGAGTCGTCGTGGTCGCGTCTTCCGGTAATGAGGCCAACAGCAACGCCATGGGAACGCCGGCATGCGGGTCGAAAGTGATCGCCGTCGGAGCGACGTACGATGACAACTATCCCAATTGCGAGTTCCCGAGCCAGAGCACATTCGAATTCTGTGTTTGTGTTAATATCTTCTGTTGCGGAACCTGCGTCGACAACTCGCCCAGCGTTGACCAGATCACCTGCATGAGCAACCGCAGCACTCAACTGGACGTCACCGCGCCCGGGTGCATTACGTTCTCGGCTGATTCCACCGCGTCGCCCAATGGTCTTGTCGGCTTCTGCGGCACGAGCATGGCCTCGCCGCACGTGGCAGGTCTGGCGGCCCTGCTGCTGGATGCCGATCCCAGCTTGACTCCGGCGCAGGTTCGTCAGCTCATTCGCGACGGAGCGATCGACCTGGGCGCCACCGGCTTTGATACCGTTTACGGCTGGGGCCGGATCGACGCGATCAATTCGCTGTCGCTCGTGACGCCTGAAGTATGCGGCAATGCTAACTGCGGACCCGGCGAAGACTCCTGCAACTGTCCTTCCGATTGCGGTGCCCCTCCGGGAACGGAGTCCAACTGCAACGATAGCATCGACAATGATTGCGATGGCAACGCCGACTGTGCGGACACCGATTGCTCCGGCGATCCCGCGTGTATCTGCGATGACGACGGCACGTGTGAACTCGGCGAGGACTGTAACAACTGTTCCAACGACTGCATCAGCGGAACATCGGGCGGCGGAGCCGTTTGTGGCAACGGGCTTTGCGAAGCCGGAGACGGTGAAGACTGCGTTTCCTGTGCCGCCGATTGCAGGGGCGCACAAAATGGACCACCCAGCGGTCGGTTCTGCTGTGGTGATGGTGATGGACAGAATCCGTTGCCGTGCAGCAATTCCACGTGCACAACAGGTGGCTGGAGTTGTACAGACGTTCCCTCCGGCGGCGGTGTCGCGTTCTGTTGTGGCGACGCGATCTGTGAAGGGAACGAGGACGCCACCAATTGTGCCATCGACTGCGCGACGGGATGCAGCGTCCCGGCGGATTGCAGTGACGGCGTCGGGTGCACCGACGATGACTGTGTGGGGGGCATCTGTGTGAACAGCGCCAACAACGCCAATTGCCCCAACGATGGCTTGTTCTGCAACGGGACGGAATTCTGTAGCGCCGTCAATGACTGCTCATCGACGGGCAACCCCTGTTCGGGTAGTCAGACTTGCAATGAGGCGACGGACACTTGCGATCAACCGTCGTGCGGCGGGAACAAGGCTCCGTGCTCCGTCAACGCGGACTGCTGCTCGTTGAATTGCAAGAGCGGACAATGCAAGGGTAATTAGCGCGATCGGTCCTTTTCAAGCGAACAGCGGCGGGTCGACCGAAATGGCGGCCCGCCGCTTTCTATCGAGTTGACGGTCGAAATCGATTTCGTGTACCCCGTCGGAATGCCCAGCTTCAAGACGCACTGGGGAGGACTCAATCGATCATCGTGTGTTAAGGCAAGAGATGAATCCTTGCCAGCACCTGTCGCATGACCAACCTGAACACATCGCACGTCGCCGTCGCAATCACGTAACCTTGCGGGTCGGCGAGTTGAAGCGCGAGCAATCGGGTCGTACGAAGGTCAACGATCGATCGCTAGCGGGCATCGATCAGTATGTCATCAATCTGTGTGATGATTTCAACCATGGCATGTCACTCCGGTTGGGTGTCTGGGAAAGCGCCTCGAGATTGCGGTCTTTTGCCGTTCTGCGGAACAGCGGTCGGCGTACGGATGAAGTGGACCGTTGAGCCGCAAACGTCTTCACACGCGATCAAAACGCTACGCAGGAATCTGGTCGATGAACGAGGCCAATGGACCCATAATTTCGACGAGCCAAGTCAGTAGCGAATTGAACATGTGATTCTCCTTTTTGAAAGACGGGTTAGATTTGGAAGCTGTCGACACTCCCTTCTTGCGAATGAAGCACTCGGCCAGCCTCTTTCCCCTCGGAAATGCTAGGGCAATCATCGGTATTCCCCCGGTTCAACTTGAGTCGGAACAACTGTAACCTTCCGTGTGTGCTGGTTTTGTGCGTTTGCACAATGCGATTTCGATCCGGAAATCGGCAAACACGCCAGCCGGAACCCCCGCCAACCAGTTTTAATTCGGCGGTGCAACAAGTCGTGGCGAAGTTCGAATCTCGCGATTTCGACATTGCCCGTGGGAAAAGGAAGGCGATGTGTCAATTTGGGGGGGATAATTGTGAGAATTTCCGTGACGATTGTCCAGGGAATTGGATTGCTTGTCGATCGGGAACGGGCTGGTTAGGATCAAGTTGGATGAAAGGCGTTTCGAGACTTTCGTCCGCGCCTTCCGCGAAAATAAACGGTATGCGGTGTCCTGATTTAGGAACCGTTCCGTGGCGGTGGAGGTTCGGTCAAAAGTCGGACGTTGCAGGACGGGTCGAAACACCTGTGGCTGATGCGATGGTCGCGACGAACCGGGAGGTTCAATGTCCATGTCCCAAATCGAGAGGGCGGTTCGGCAGGCGAGGTCGCGTTTGACGGCCAATCGCTGGTTGGATCAAGTCTGTGTCACGCTCGCGACGGCCGCCGGAATCTTTGCAGCCATATCGGTATTGGTCCGTCTATTCGACGTTGCGTGGCCATTGGGGATGTTGGCGGCTGGGCTGGTCATTGTCGCGGTGGGCGGTTCCATTATTTGGGCTTTGTTGACACGCGTGGACCTGGCGGGCGCAGCCGTAGCGCTGGACCGGGCGGCGGGTTTGAAAGAACGGATCAGCAGCGGAATGTATTGCAGTCAGGGCAGCGACCCGTTTGAAAAAGCGGTGTTTGCCGACGCGGAGCGAACGGGAGGCCAACTGCACGTGGCCAGTCATTTGCGATGGCAAGCGCCGCGTCGCCTAGGTGGCGCATTGACCGCGGCGCTCGTGGCTGCGGCGACGTTATTGATTCCCCGCGGCCTACTGGCGGGTGACGAAGCAACCACACACACTCAACAGGACACGGTTCGCACGGCTGCGGTCGTCAAGCAACGCACGGAAGACATCAAAAAGGCGGCCAAGACCAATCCGGAACTCAAGGCGTTGGCGGAGGAGTTGGAAGCGCTGGGCGAAGTACCGGATCAGCGGAATTTTACGCCCACGGACATTCGGCACGCCGCCCTGAAAAAGCTGGATCAGATGCAGGACATTTTGAAGCAGCAAAAGGGCAAGGACGAATTCAAAAACGCGCAGGAATTGAAGAAGATGTTGCGGGCATTGAATCCTTCCGAAACGCCGGACACGCCCGTGAAGAAGCTGACGCAAGCGCTGGCCCAAGGCGATTTCAAGGCGGCGCGGGATCAGCTTCAACAGATGCAGGAGCAACTGGCGAAATTAACCGACCCTGCCGACGCCCAGAAGCTCGATTCGATGAAAAACCAGTTGGATGAATTGGCGAAGAAACTGGAATCATTGGCCAAGGCGGAAGATTTGGAGAAACAGCTTCAGCAGTCCGGCATCAAGAAGGAAGACATCGAACGGATGTTGAAACAGTTGAGCAAGAAGGACTTGGAACAGCTTCGCGAGCAGCTCGAAAAGCAAGGCATGTCGCAGAAAGATATTGAAAAGCTGGCGAAACAATTGCAGCAGCAGGCCGGCGCCCGACAGATGGCCCAGAACTTGGCGAAGAGTATGCAGCAGGCGGGCCAGGCGGCTGGCGAGGGGAATCCGCAACAAGCCATCGGACAAATGCAGGGGGCGGCGGATCAACTAAGCGAGATGGAAATGCTGGAGCAAGAGTTGAGTCAAATGGATTCCATGATCGCCGACCTGCAAGATGCCAAGAACGACATGGGGAATCCTTGCGGTCAATGCAGAGGGACGGGCATGGAGGGCAAGAAACCGTGTGGCCAATGCAGCGGTAGCGGCACGCAGGGCGGCGGCGGCATGGGGTCGAAGATGCAACGGGGCCAAGGTGGGATCGCCCGAGAAGAGCACACGCCGGCGGATTTCGTCAAACGGCGGGAGAAGGTGAAGACAGGCCGAGGCGCCATTGTCGGGCAATACCTGGTGGATGCCGATCAGATTCGCGGCGAGGTAACAAGCTCCGCGCATGAGATTGTGACTGCGGCTGAACGCGACGCGGCCGAGGCGATCAACCGGGCGCGTATCCCGCGTCGATATCATCAGTCGGTCAAACGATATTTTTCCGACCTTCAAGAAAAGCTGGATCGCGAAAAAGGCGAATCCAAGTCGTCCGGCACTGCGGATGATGATTCCAGGAACGGCGATTTGAAAAACGGCGATTCGAAAAACGGCAATTCTTCGAACACACCATAGGTATCCATGAACCGGTCGGCGGCGCGTCTCCATTACATGTGGCTGCGACGATCGGCGTGGCTCGTTTTCGTGGCGGGCTGCTCCCGCACGGAGCCGGACGTGGTTGTTTATTGCAGTGTCGACGAGACCTTCGCTCGGTCGATCATCAGCGAATTCGAAGCCGGCAGCGATATCGAAGTCGGTCTTCTAACCGATAGCGAGGCGGGCAAGACGACGGGGTTGTTGACGCGAATACGGGCCGAAAAGAACGCCCCCCGAGCCGACGTTCTGTTTTCCGGCGAAATTTTCGGCACGATCCAATTGGCGAACGAGGGGCTGCTTGCGCCATACGAATCCCCCGAGGCCGCGGACATCCCCAGTCAGTTTCGAGACGCGAAGAACCGATGGACAGCGATCGGTTTGCGTGGCCGAGTGTTGGTCTTCGACCCGCGACGCGGATCGGCCGACGCGTTTCCCAAACGCTGGGAAGACCTGGCCGAGGCGCCGTGGGTTTCGCGTGGGGCGATCGCCAACCCGCTGTTTGGAACGACTCGCGGCCACGTGGCTGCGATGTACTCGCATTGGGGCACGGAACGCGCGGAAGCATTCTTGCGAAAATTGCGAGCGGGCGGTTGTTTGATCACCGACGGGAACAGTTCGGCGGTGCGAGCCGTTATGGACGGTCGGGCGGATTGGTGCGCGACCGATACGGACGACGTTTGGGTGGCACAGAAGGACGGCGCGTCTATCGATTTGATCTACCCCGACATGGGCCACGGTGATACGTTGTGGATTCCCAGCACGGTAGCGCTGATCGCGAACGGGCGCCAGCCGGCCAATGCCAGGCGACTCGCGGATTTTCTGATATCCGCCGAGGTTGAGCGCATCTTGGCGGAGTCGGAATCGCGCAACGTGCCGGTGCGCCCCGAACTGCGGCGGTTGATGAACATCGATCATCATTTCACATCAAATATCGATTATGCCGACATCGCGGCGCACCTGGATGAAAGTGATCGTGCGGTTCGCGAAATACTTCTACGATGACAGGCCACGCGACGCGGCGGGTGGTCTTGTGGCTCGGCGGGGCATTGATCGTGCTCGTCTTGTTACTGCCCACGGCTGCGTTGTTGATTCGCGGCGGCTTGGGCGAGATCAGTTCCACGGCGAGCCTGTTTCCTTCCGATCGACAGTTAGGCTTGTTGTTCAAGACCATCACGCTTGCCGTCTGCGGAACCCTGTTGGCCACGGTTTTGGCTATACCGGGTGCATTCGTGATCGGTGGGTCGCGGCGATTGACGCAGTTGCCATTCTTGACCGCGTTAATCGTTCTGCCGCTGCTGCTGCCACCGATGGTGATGGCCTTCGGATGGCAAAAAATCCTGGGAGCCCATTGGTCCACATCCTGGTCGCCGCTGTTCCGAACGGTGTGGATTTGGGCGTCGTGGGCCTGGCCCATCCCGGCGTTGATACTGGGGACGGGCTGGTCCCGTACCGGCCGCGACATCTACGAATCCTCCATTCAGGAAACGACCGCGTTGATCGCATTTGTTCGCGCGGTCTTACCGAGCTTGTCACGCCATGTATTGCTGTCCGGCATCATCCTGATGGTTGTGTTCCTCGGTGAATACACGATTCCGCATGCCAACGGCGTGTTCGTGACCGCCAGCGACCTTGTTGACATCGTCGGCTCGACCGCTCCCGAACAGGGCATCTCCGCCACGTTGTACGCGTCGATACCGCTTACGGGCATCAGCCTGCTCATGTTGATCATCTGTCGGCTGATCTGGCCCGCGGCGATGCAAGATCGCGGCTATGAAGGCCGGGTCACCGTCTCCACGCGATACGCGGCGCTCACCGTATCGGTCATTTTGGTCACCACCGCCACACCCTTGTTCGTGCTGTTCTGGCGGCCGCAGCTTCCGCAGGAGCTGCTGGAAACGTGGACCACCTATTCGGGCGAGTTAGTCGCGACGTGGGGCATGTGCCTATTCGCCGGCGTGCTGGGCACAGTCATCGGTTTGACGATCGCGTTACAGCGGGGATGGCGCTGGCCGGCCATGCTGGTGGCGATACCCGCCGCGGTCGTTCCCGGTGCACTCGTGGGCATTGGAATCCTGGCGGCCTATCAACCGGGTGACTGGAGCCGACGGGCACCGTTCATCGCGGACGCGCTCGGTTGGGTGTATAACCATTGGCCCATCGTCACGATGGGAATGGTAGCGCGGTATTCGTGGGTGGCGATTCTGGCTTGCTGGTTGGCAACGAGGAACAACCCGCGTGCATTAACCGATCAAGCCCATTCAGATGGGATGGATGAAATGCGGCTATTATGGAACGCGGCCCTCGTTCGGAATTGGCCGCTCGTCTTGGCGGGAGCGCTTCTGACATCATCGTTGGCCATGTCGGACCTGGCTGTGGTGGATGTTGTGCGCGTGCCCTGGCCATCCCTGGCCAGCACGATCTTGATCGAAAAGTTCCACCGCTTTGAATCCGGAATGTTGGCGTCCATCAGCCTGATGTTGGTCGCGGCAGCCATACCGGGCGCGATTCTTGGCTATGTCGCGTTGCGTCGCCGGTCCGCAAAATGAACCGAACCGCGTACCTTTCATCTTGCGTAGGTCTTTTGATCATCGGCTGCGATGGTGCCTCGCTGCCTTCCGCCGAAAAGGTGACCGTTTTCGGTAATCCCGGATTGGGGCCGGGCGCGTTTGCCTATCCTCGAGCCTTGGCCCGCACCAGCGATGGACGGATTTATGTGGTCGACAAAAGCTCCCGCATACAACGATTCACCGCTGACGGCACGTATGAAACATCCTGGAAAACGCCGGAATCCGCAGCCGGAAAACCCGTCGGCCTGTCGGTGCATCCGGATGGTCGCGTGTTCGTTCCCGATACGCATTACCATCGCGTGCTGGTGTACGATAGCGAGGGGCGCGAGTTGGCTCGTTTCGGCGAGTACGGTGACGGGGATGGACAGTTCCTGTTGCCCACCGATGTCGCGTTCGATTCCGCCGGGAAGATTTACGTGGCCGAATACGGCGGCAATGACCGCGTGACGCGATGGTCGGGTGAATTCCAATTCGAGCGGGTGATTATTGGTGGTGATTCGGACGAACAACAGATGCGTCGGCCCGCGGCCATTCTGATCGACGCGGAACAAGCACTGTGGGTCGCCGATGCCTGCAATCATCGCATCCTGCAATTCAATCTCGACGGCGTCTTGCTGACGTCGTTCGGTTCCATGGGGCGGGACGCGGGCCAGTTACGATATCCCTACGATCTGGACATGGATTCGGATGGACATCTCGTGGTCTGCGAATACGGCAACCACCGCATTCAATGGTTTGATCGAAAGGGACGATCCCTGCGAGTTTGGGGCGAACCGGGCCGCGACGTTGGCCAACTGAATTCGCCCTGGGCCGTCGTTTGCGGTCTCGACGGTCAGGTTTACGTACTGGATTCGCTAAATGCCCGGGTGCAGATCATCGCATGGTGAAAACGCTGCTCGATAGCTTGCCGTTTTCATTCGATCAGCCGCAGTGGTTGTGGTTGATGCTGCTTGGACCGGCCCTGGTGATCTTGTCTTGGCGCCCGCTGGCTGCGCTGGAACGCGTTCGTCGCACGCTCGTCGTTTTTCTTCGCGTAGCCGTCGTGCTCGCTGTGGCGTTGACGCTGGCCGGTGTGCAACGCGTCCGCCGCAATAACGATCTGACCGTGATATTCCTGATGGACCGTTCGCTGAGCGTCCGCACGCACGAGGGCGATCAGGAAGACTACCTGGCCGCCGTTGGTGAAACGGCGCCGCCGGAAGATCGAATGGGCGTCATCGACTTCGCTCGAATGGCCTATCTCGAACAACTGCCCATGAAGGGCGGCTATTTCATCGAGAAGGGCCGCCTCCCCGATCTGCCCAATACCGAGCGCACCGACGTCGCCGCCGCGATTCGATTGGCCATGGCCATGTTTCCACATGATACAGCCAAGCGCATCGTTCTGATGTCCGACGGCAATGACAACATGGGAGACGCATTGAGCGAGGCCCAACGGGCGAAGGCGGACGGCGTGGTGGTGGACGTGGCCCCGTTATGGTATCGCCTCCGAAACGAAATCTATTTCGACAAGATGGTCGCGCCCACGCAGGCGGAGGCTGGGGAAGTCGTCCCCATCCGCATGAACATCCATTCCAATCAAACGGCTGGCGGAACGATCGACATATATCACAATGGAGTGAAGCTGGCCTTGCCCCCGGAAGTCGCCCACCAGGTCTTGCAGCCGGGCAACAACTCGCTGGTGTTGAAACTGCCCATCGAATCCGACGGCGTGCAACGATTCGAAGCCGTGTTCGTCCCCGATGATCGGGCGATGGATACCAACGTTGACAACAACCGCGCCAGTTCGTTTTCATTTGTGTCTGCCAGGGGCAAGGTCGCCCTGATGACCATGAACGCCGCCTATGACCAGCCCCTGCAATCCGCCTTGCTGAGCGAGAATATCGAAGTGTCGATGATCGATGTGACCAGCGACGTGCCGGACCTGGCCGGCTTGATGGATTACGCAGCCATCATTCTCGCCAACGTTCCCGCGAATGTATTTACCGAGGAACAGCAGCGGATGTTGGCTTCCTACGTCGAGGACATGGGCGGCGGGTTGATCATGACCGGCGGTGACGACAGCTTCGGCGCGGGCGGGTGGATCGGAACACCCCTGGCCGACGTCCTGCCGGTGGAATTGGAGATCAAGCACAAACGGATCATCCCCCGCGGAGCGCTGGTGCTGATCATGCACAGTTGCGAATTTCCGCGCGGCAATGCCTGGGGCAAGTTGGTCGCGAAAAAATCCGTCGATACCATCAGTTCGCGGGATTACATCGGCGTGCTCGCCTGGGCCGCCCGCGGCGAGTCCTGGGAAGTGCCCATGCAACTGGCGACGAACAAGCGGGCCGTCAAGAACGCCATCGATCGCATGATGATTGGCGACATGCCCGACTTCGACACGACCATGCAACTGGCGCTCACCGGCCTGCTGGCGACGGACGCCGCCCAAAAACACGTTATCATCATCAGCGACGGCGACCCCACGCCGCCCTCGAACAAGGTCCTATCCGACATGGCCAACGGAAACATCACCTGCACGACTGTCGGCGTAGGCTATGGACTGCACGTGGACGAAGCCGCGTTGATCCGAATCTCCCGCGTTACCGGCGGGCGATTTTACCCGGTGCGAAATCCACGAATGTTGCCGCAAATTTTCGTCAAGGAATCCAAGATCGTCCGACGACCGCTCATTATTGAAGAACCTTTTACGCCGCAAGTTCTGTATGGCCTCAGCGAACTGTTGACCGGCATCGGCACGGGCGAGGGCGTTCCCGAACTCGGCGGTCTCGTCTTGACGTCACCCAAGCCGCTGGCTCAGCTACCACTGGTCCGGGCAACGACCGATGGACGCGATCCTGTGTTGGCGCATTGGCAGCGAGGCCTCGGTCGCGTCGTCGCCTTTACCAGCGGCTATTGGCCGCAATGGGGTACCGCCTGGACGCAATGGCCCGGATTTTCCAAACTATGGGCCCAAATCGTTCGCTGGACCATGCGGCAGGACGCACCGGCCAACTTTGATACGCACACCGTTGTCGAGGGTAACAAGGGACGCGTCATTATCGAAGCTCTCGACGCCGATGCTGACTACCTGAATTATCTGAATCTACAGGGACGGCTCATTCACCCAACGGAGGATCCGTCGTCGATCCAGTTCATGCAGACTGGACCGGGTCGATACGAAGGCACTTTCGACATCGATCAAACCGGCCAATACATCACCAACATCGCCGTCTTTCAGGAAGGTCAATACCAAGGATCGATTCATAGCGGTGTCGCCATGCCGTTTTCCCCGGAGCTGCGAGAACTCGCCACCAACGAGGCCCTCCTCCAGAGGGTCGCGGAGATAACCGGGGGTCGAATGTTGCAAATGGATCCGCAAACCGACGACGTGTTCGCCCACAACCTGCCGCCGACCGTCTCCAAACAGCCCGCCTGGGACTGGACCTTGTCATGGCTCCTGCTTCCACTTTTTCTGTTGGACGTGGCAGCAAGGCGATTGGCCAGTTGGCTGGCGGTTTCCGTCGTCGTGGAAATCGTCATCATCGTTTTCATGCTTTTCGGCCTGGACCTGATACACTCCACTTGGTGGGGCGTGTTGGGTGTGTTCGTGTTGGCGGAAATCGTGGGCTGGACGATTCGATTTCGTTACATCGGTCCCTTGTTCGACTGGCTGACGCATACGGTGACGGCCCTGGGGCGAACCGGTGAACGCAGCACGGCCGCGTTAAGCCAACTCAAGGGCGTGCGTGACCGCATCCGTGACGGAGCGCCGTCACCCGCAGACAAACCCGCATCGCCATCGACGTCCCCACCGCCACAATCCAAACCCGACCCCAAGGCCAGGTTTGATGCGGGACAACCGGAAAAGGGTCGCCCATCCGGTGACCTCAGCGACGCATTGGGCGGGGCGTCGGGCGAACACGTTTCAGAACGACCCCCGCGCACTCCGGCCAAGGACGACCAGGGTTCTGAATCGGGCGAGGACACCACGTCTCGCCTGCTGAAAGCCAAACGCCGCGCCCAGCGCGATAAGGATAAATCCGAAAAACCCGATGACCCATCGAAATAGGAGTGAATGATGGTCGACAGGATCGATCCCGCCGTCGAAAACGCCACCAAAGAATTTCGGGCCAAGTTTCAAAGGGTCCGTGATGAAATCAACAAGGCCATCGTAGGTCACGCCGACGTGGTGGAGGGCGTATTGTCCGCGCTTTTCGTCGGCGGGCACGTGTTGCTCGAGGGCGTGCCCGGGTTGGGCAAGACCTACCTGATCCGCGTGCTGGCTGACGCGCTCCATCTGGATTTCTCGCGCATCCAATTCACGCCGGACCTGATGCCGGCCGACATCATCGGCACCAACATCATCAGTGAAGACCCCGCCAGCGGCAAAAGGTCGTTCGAGTTCCAGAAAGGACCACTGTTCGCCCAAATCGTCCTGGCCGACGAAATCAACCGGGCCACGCCCAAAACGCAGTCCGCACTGCTGGAAGCCATGCAGGAGCATTCCATCACCGTCGCGGGCCAACGTTTCAAATTGAAAGAGCCGTTCTTTGTGATGGCCACGCAAAACCCCATCGAACAGGAGGGCACCTACCCCCTGCCCGAAGCCCAGCTTGACCGCTTCATGTTCAAACTCGTCGTGCAGTATTCCAGCCGCGAAGAACTCAAAACCATCCTCGACCGCACCACCGCCGGCTACAAGGCAGATGTCCAAGCCGTCATGACCGGGCAGGAAATCCTGGGTGCACAAAACCTCGTCCGCCGTATCGTGATGGCCCCACACGTTCAGGACTACGCCGTCCGATTGACCATGGCCACCCACCCCGGCGGACCCCACGCCGTCGAGGTCAGCAACAAATACGTCCGCTGGGGCGCAAGCCCGCGGGCGGCGCAGGCATTGACCCTCGGCGCGAAACTCTCCGCCATGCTCGACGGGCGATACAACACTAGCTTTTCGGACGTGCAAAAGTTCTACCTCCCCGCTCTGCGACACCGCCTCCTGCTGAATTTCGAAGGCGAAGCCGAGGGCATCGACACCGACGACGTGCTGCGGCAGATCATCGACGCCACACCCACCATGGCCGGGGCAGCGGCGTAGGTTAAGGTTGAGATTGTGATTGTCTATTTCGACGAATCTTATGACAACGATCGCCATTATCTCTTGTATGGCGCGCTTTTCATTCCGCCGACGTCGACGCTCCATCAGCGTTTCTTGAAGATCCGCCAAGAGACTGACTATAGACCTGAAGTCAAGGATAACCGCTGCCGCAATCAGCGAGCACTCATGGTGTGCAAACGGATTGTGACTGAGTTTCTTGAGGACCAAGCGTATTTTAGATGCACCGTCGTTGATCAACATGGATTTGATTACAGCCTGTTTGGACGGCCGGACGAGTCAAACGCCCTCGCCCAGGCGCGGGCCTACAAGAAGTTCGCGGAGATGCTATTGAGTCCCCACGTGCGAAATGTCCGAAACGCTGTCTTTCTGGCTGACGAACTGAAACGCTGCAACGGTGATGAATTTCTGGAACGTATACGGGAGGAATTCAATCCACCCGGTCGAGCGCCAACGTTTCGACACCTCGCTGAAGTTCCTTCGAACGTTGAAGAGTATCAATGCCTACAGGTGTGCGACTTGCTGTTGGGCTGCGTGCTGAACAACCTCAAGCCACCTTCCAATCGATACAAGATAGCGATTCGCGAGTATCTATGCGAGCGGCGCAAAGTACCGAATTTCCTGCTGTCGACTTGGAAAGATATGACGCGTAAAGATTCGATGAACCCGTCGGTTAAATTCGGTGTCTGGTATTGGCCAAAAAAACGGCCCAGGTAGTCATCCGGTATTAGCGGTCGTCGGGCATAACCCGACACCTCCCGGAAGCACCCAGGCTATGTTGAGTATACGACAAAATCGCGAGGAATGTCGCCAAAATGCAACGAATTGCAGCGAATTGCGGCAAAATACGGCAAAATGTGTCAAGATGAGGCCAAGCGTACCCATATTAGTGACAATTTCAGTATTACTTCTTAGAAATTAAATTCCAAATGACCATAAACAAATGGTGCTTTATGTGGTCCGGCGTTATTTTGATGGCTTGCGACTTGAAGAATGTGGGGCGTTTGATTCAGGCCGGCGGGTGAAATGGAGATCCGACATCAGCTCATCGAGACATGAGACGTCGGGCCCCGCGTTCTTTACGTCGAAGCCCAAACGAAAGAACCGCGTATGGCCCTAGAGCAACTACGACAACGGTACGTAACCCGCCTTCTTCGAGCCGTTCCGGCGCTGGTCGGCCTACCCGCCGAGCGCTCCACGGTCGACTACGACTCCGAGGCGGACGTTTTGTACATCAGCTTCGAACGCCCGCAGAAAGCGACTGACAGCGAAATCCGTGACGACGGCGTCATCATCCATCGCCGCGGAACGCAGGTCGTCGGAGTGACGATTCTGGACGCATCGACAAGGTAAAACAGCCGCGTGCGGCCGCTGGTAGCGGGTGTCGCCCCAAACCGCCGATCCTGCTATAATGTCCGTATCATGCACGTAATCATCGACATTCCCGACAACGTGCGGGACCAGCTCCAAGCCCAGTGGGGAGACCTTTCGCGTGCGGCCAAAGAGGCACTGGCTATCGAAAGCTACCGAGCAGGGAAAATCAGCATCGGTCTACTGGCCGAAATGCTGGGCATGGGCGTCATCGAAGCCGATCGCTGGCTCGGTCAGCGCGGCGTTCCTTTGAATTACACCGCCGACGATTTGGAAACGGACCGCCGGAACCTCGCGGAGCGATTTCCGGAAATCCAACGGTGATCGTCGTCGTTTCCGATACCTCCCCTTTGAACTACCTGGCGGCGATCGGGATGGTCGGCGTGCTTCCAAAGCTCTTTGCCCGCATCGTGATCCCCACGGCAGTTTTGAACGAGCTCATGCACCCCGCGGCGCCGGTGGAAACCCGGGAGTTGGTCGTTCACCGCCCCGATTGGCTTGAGGTCATCGAAGTCGATCGGAATCGAGTACAGAGCATTCGGGCAACTGCTGTTGGATTGGGAGCGGGTGAGATCGAGGCGATTTGTTTGGCGATCGACTTGAAAGCCGTCTATCTGCTAACCGACGATCTGGACGCCCGTCGCCAGGCGGAGGCGAGGTACGGGATACGCGTCACGGGAACGCTGGGTGTGCTTGATCTCGCTGCCGCCCGCAGCCTGATCGACCTGAAAGAAGCAATCGCGCGACTCCGAGCGACGAATTTGCGCTTTCCGGAAGGTGCTGTCGACAACCTGCTCCGGAAAGACGCTGAGCGAACACGCCGCGAATTCCCCCCGAAATGAAACCAAATGTATCGCACAAACTGCGACGCAAATCTTGCGGCTGACGAGACGAAGCAACGATTCAACTTGGAAGAGTACTTTCTGGCTTGCTTTTCTGTAGCTGGATTGGGATTTGTTTTAATCCAGACCCTTGAGATGAGTCTCGTACCCGCTCTCTTAATGTTCGCGCCTGCCATCCTCGCGTTGGCTTTGTCGGCCGTTGTTGAGGGCGTTTGGGACTTCGTGACCAAGCGTTTGGGCCCGGACGCCTTGCCAGAATAGGGCGTCGCTTCGCGACAGATGTTCAAGAGATGCCAATGCCATCAGTGGAAAATGCACAACCGCTCCTTGATCCCGAATTCCTGACCAAGCTCGAACAGCTCGAATTGGTCAGCCGGAAAATCTTCGCCGGAAAAATGCGCGGGGAAAGGCGAAGCAAACGCCGGGGCGAGTCCGTCGAGTTCGCCGACTATCGCAGCTACAGCGTCGGTGACGACCTGCGATTTCTCGACTGGAACATCTACGCCCGGCTCGACCGCCTGTTCATCAAGCTTTTCCTGGAAGAGGAAGACCTGCACATCAGCCTATTGATCGACGCCTCCAAAAGCATGGACTTCGGCCAACCCCACAAGGGTCTGTACGCCCGACGCGTGGCCGCCGCCCTCGGCTACATCGGGCTGGTCAACTTCGACCGCGTCAGCATCTATCCCTACGGGCTGGGCTTGAATCGCGAGCTTGCGGGCGTGCGAGGCCGGCACCTGACGCACCGACTGCTCGATTTTCTGGGGCAAGTTGAGTTCGCGGGTGCCGGAGATCTGGCACTCTCCTGCAAGCAATACGCCAACCGCCATCCGCAACGCGGCATCGTCATCGTGTTGAGCGACTTCTTCGACAAGGGGGGTTACGAGCAGGGGTTGCGATACCTGCTGGGCCGCGACCTGGACCTCTACGTGGTGCAGATGCTGTCGCCGGACGAGATCGACCCGCCGATTCGCGGCGACCTGCAACTGAAGGACGTCGAGGACGCAGATGTAGCCGACGTCACCGTCAGCCGAGCGCTGATCCATCGCTACAAGCACAACTTGCAAGCCTACTGCGCCGCCCTTCGCGAATTCTGCACCCGCCGCGGCATCAACTATCTTTTCACCGACACCAAAGTCCCCTTCGATCAACTCGTTCTGACCTATCTGCGCAGACGGGGATTGTTGAGATAAATGATGCGGGAAGTGACTTGTCGATTGGCGGGGGCTGAACCAAAGTAGTGGTATGGTCATCGCGTATCA
Source organism: uncultured Phycisphaeraceae bacterium (assembly GCA_964424105.1). Taxonomy (GTDB): domain Bacteria; phylum Planctomycetota; class Phycisphaerae; order UBA1845; family UBA1845; genus CAYRHJ01. The sequence goes on from CAYRHJ010000030.1 coordinate 79,229, forward strand.
CGTGATCCTGACAGGGTACGGACACTGGTTGCCCAACGACCCGCGCGGATCGATGTCGGACGGCGTACGGTCCGGACGAGTTTCGGTCTTGGGAACGCCGCATCCCGGGCGGAAGCTGGTCCAGCCTTCTCGTGCCGAACTGAAGTCGTTTTATCGCGACGCGAAAACTCGCCTCGAACACCGGACGACTTGGTTCGACCCGCCCCTCCGAATCTTGATCGCTGAGGCCTTTGCAACGGCGATCGGAAGTCGCGGCTACACTTGTTTCGCCTGTTCCGTTCTGTCCAATCATGCTCATTTGGTCATTCGAAAACACCGCGATAAGGTTGAAACGATGATCACGCACTTGAAAACGGAATCCGCAGCCGCGCTTCGGTCTGCGTCGACAGTTCCCCCTGACCATCCTGTATGGAGCAGTGACATGTTCAAGCGATTTCTGTTCACGGGAGACGGCGTCCGTCGTGTCGTGCGGTACGTGTGCGAAAACCCAATCAAAGAAGGAATCGGTCCCCAGAGGTATGAATTCGTCAAGGACTACAAGGGCGAATGGGACCGGTCGTGAAGCTGAAGCGCCCGCGGGCGAATCGGAGTTCGGCGTGTCCAACCGACTCCGTTGGTGATAAACTCCGCCCATTCAAAAGTAGCAGTGCGAGCTGTGCCGCGTCTCGCGTCGCAAGCGCCCGCCAACCGACAAGTCCTGACGGGAGCGTTTGGCGAGTTGACGCTTCAATGTGCAATGATGGCTTGGGGAGGCGCCCCGAACGGATTGTCCCGGGCGTGGGAACAATTCATGTTTCGGCGGGCGGCTGAGTTCCAGTCGAATCGACCGGGACCTGTGCGTGACAATGTTTGAGGATCGCGTGTGATGACGTGGAGAAGAATCGTCGATGCACGTTGAGGTGACATTCGCAAAGCTACACTTGGAAGTGACTTGTCGATTGGCGGACGCCGGAAAACCGCGCCGCACCCCTTGCAACCAATGCCAGGTCCGGGCGACAATCCTGAATCGTCCCGTCGGAGCAACCCATGGCCAACGCGAAACACGTCGAGATCGTCAAGCAGGGGGCGGAAGCTATCGCCGAGTGGCATGATCCGAGCCGTCCTCCAGCAGCATGGCGATGACTTCGCGAAGATTGCGATTCAACTCGTCAAGCGTCGGTGCCTGTGAATGCGCGCCTGGAAAACCGGGAACGTAACCGACGAACAGTCCCGTCTTAGGGCATCGTTCAATGACAGCCGTGAAGTGGTTCATGTCTACGATCTATGAGTACAAGATGGACGCCTGTCTGCACGTCGCCAAGCGTCGCCAAGCGTCGCCAAGCATCGCCAAGCGTCGCCAAGCATCGCCCGCTCAGCCCATGGTAACCGCTTGGTACGCCGATTGCCAATCGATCGACTCATTCACTAATCGATAGACGTTGTCCACTGAACTATCGATGCACGATCGAGACGCAAACCTGGTGTTGCATCAATCTTGCCTCACCAGGCTGGTCCGATAAGCATGGATGGCTACGGTGAACAAACAAGGCGCAGGATATGTGCGCCTTGTTAAGGCGTTTCCACCGCACCGATGTCCGGAAACGCGCCGTTGAACGGCAGACCCACGTCGTCGCCCGCATCGATGCAGGGCGAATCCGCTGCAAATCCGCCGGCCACCGACCGCAACGCAAACGCCGACCGGACCTGCGTCAAGATGCTGTCCACCAGCGTTTGCACCGCGCCGGGCTGTATGTGACCGGTGCCTTCCCGCACGTCATCCACCGCACCCAAATCCAATTGCGACACGGAATTGATGGGGTTGACGAACAGCGGAATTCCCACCGGATTCAGGCCCTCGCCTGCGTTGGACGATGACAGCGAATTCAGATCACCGAAAGGCTGATTGGCGTTACACGGATTGAACGGCGGTTTGCCGTCGCCCCAGTAGTTGAAATTCGTTGGGTTGGGCGCGAACGGCGGAGCCGACGGGCAATCCTGCGACAAGGTCACGTCCCGCGTGGTGTTATTGAAAGACAGATTGTTCTGTAGCGAACTGGGTCCTACGTCGCTCTCAATAATCATCCCGTAATTGTTCCCGTAGGCCACATTGTTGAAATACTGATTTTGGCTACCGTCGTCGTCGTCGAACCCGCCTCGCGGATTCAGGAACGCGATATTATTCCGCACGATGTTGCCGCCGCCCTCGCGCGTGCAAATTTTCAGGCCATTGCCGTCACCGTCTAACGTGCGATCCGGATTGGAATCAAACGCCACGTTGCCTTCCCAAACGCAACGACTCGGCGACACGGTATCAAAATTGTCGTCCACGTTTCCAAACGCGACGTTATCCACCATGGTGCAATCCGTCAGGTATCGACCGCCGATGCCGTCCGTGTTTTCGTCATTCCTTCTGTTGTCAAAAACCAGACATCCCCGCACCGTGCAGTTCCGTGGGGCGTCGGGCCAGGGATTTTGAAACAAGGGCCATTCCCGGAAGTAATTCACCGAGCTGGCTTCACGCAAGGTGATGCCCTGACCGTTGCGATAGGACGCGCAGAAATCGATCGAGCAATCCCTACACTGGCCGATGATCTGGAAGCCCGGCTCAAAACCCGTCGGCGCCAGCGAATTATCATAGGCCACACATTCCACTAACTTGGATCCGATGACTTCCACGCCCGCCGGCGTGCCGGTGTAGACCGGCGGCGAATTCGTCGGCTGATTCGATCCGCTGGTACGATAATCCGAGATGATCCGTGCACCGACCCGCTTGGCATTGATGAACGTCAGTTTCGAAAGCGTGACGTAATTCGCCCGAACGTCCGCGCCGTTTCGCTGTCGATTCAGCGAATCGAGAATGACCAGTTCGCCATCCCAAGCTTCAAACAAGACCGGACGTGTAGCCGTCCCACCACGCAAGACGTTCAACACGGGCACCGCTTCCTGCGTTCCAAAAGGAATATTGTTCGTCGTGTACGTGCCTCCGCGAATGAACACCCGGTCGCCGGGAAACACGCGGTCAGCCGCAGACTGTATCGTCAGCAGAGGCGAAGCCTGCGTGCCCGAATTGGAATTGACACCCACCGGGCCGCCTAATCCGTCCTGATCCACGAAGAAATCATAGAAGACGGTCAGATTCTTCGTAGCCGGCACCCCGCTCGTCATCTGCACGTTGACCGGCGTGGTCCGCTCGTTGGCCGTGCCCGCGATACGCAGCACGGCGTCCAGTCGGGCCGGTATGCCGCTGAATTCCGACAACGGTATAGACACGCTGAACAAGCCGGTCACCGTCGACGTCGATGCGACCACTTGCCCGTTCGATGCCCGCACCACTTGAATCGTAACCGTTCGACCCGTGGCCGGTGTCAGGTCGTCACCGCGGAAGGCGATGCCGGACAAGAGCGTGCCCGATAGGGTCGGCTGACATGTGCGGTTGCCCGCGCAAGTCTCGCCCAAGCCGCAATCGCTGTTCGACAGGCAATCCACGCAAGCGCCGCTGGCCGGATCACACAATTGCGATCCACACTGGATGGCGGTGTTGCTACAGATGCCCGCCGAGCACTGATCACTCGTACAGGCGTTCCCGTCGTTGCACTCCGCGTTCGAGATACACCCGCCGGACCCGGTATCAAACGTCAAGGTCAAATTCTGGATAATGAATCCGCCGGTCGAATCATGCCAAAACGCAAGCGTGTTGGAACCGGTATGATACCATGCGATCGGCGTGCTGATGGGCGCCAGCGTCGCGCTGGCACCGTCGTTTTCTTCTATCCAGGCCGAACCGAACAATTGAATCGGACCGAACCCGTTGATGAACAGCCGGCCCTCGTTGTTGTCGGCGTCAAACGCGGTCATCGTCAATTGAACAGCCGTCGCGCCCGGCGGAATCGAGTTCAACGTCAAAAATGCCGTGCTGCTTTCTGGTGGCGGGCCTTGCAAGTTCATCGGCAGCCCCGTCACGACATAACCCGCGGAAGGCTCGCAATCGTTCGTCGTCTCGTTGCACGTTTCGGCCCCGCCGCACGGCGATGATCCTGCAATACAGCTCCCGCTGTCACAGGTTTCACTCCCATTGCAAAACGATCCGTCGTCGCAGTCTGAATCAGTCAAACAGTCGACACATTGATCCAACCCGTCGTCACAGAGACCGCCGCCGCAGGGATCCGTTCCCGCCTGACATGTCCCCGCCACGCACAATTCCCATCCGTTGCAGAACAGGCCGTCGTCACAATATTCGATCGTGAAACAGTCCGCACACGTTTGACTTTCCCGTTCACAATCCTGGTCCGGGCAGGGAACCGGACCAGAGGTGCAGTTTCCACTGATGCATCGTTCAAAACCGTTGCAGAAACTCCCATCGTTGCATTCTGCGTCTGTTAGACATGCCGGCGGGGCAGGATTACTGATCGACCCGCGAATGGAGCTTGAAATGAACACCCGCACCACGCTGCCGCCATCCAAAGCGTTGGAACACTCGTATTCGGCGTCATTCAGCGGGTCACGCACGGCTAGCGTAATATCATGGCGGCCAATCGAATCGAATCGGTACGATTGCAGCAAGTGGGTGCCGGCGAGACCGGATTGCTCGGTGTTGTCGAATCGCCAGACGTAGATCAGGTCCGGCCAATCTTCGATGGCCGCGCTCGACACTACCCGAGCCGTTACCAAGAACGAATCCGCCGCCCGAATGACCGTGCTCGGCGTTTCATCGGGCCCCAGAACTTCAAACGTAACTGGGCATGTTGAAAGACTGCTGCCCAATTCGATAAACGAGCGCTCCGGCTGCAATGGGTCGCCGGTCGATGAGCCCGTTCCGAACGGATCAGGATCAAACCCACCTAACCCGGCGGGGCCCAGCAATTCAACGTAGGGATCGGTTCCGAAACCGATTGATCCGGCGTCAGACAATTGGTCGGAATCATCGTCATTACCAGTCAGGGTTAGCGACGAATCCGCGTCGTCCGCTTCGCTCTCGCGCCAGTCCGCCGCGGTGGCCGATGCGGGCCCTTGACAGCCGCTCGCCAGCACGATGATCTGGAGGATGGAAACACACACAAAGATCGCACCACCAGCCGTTGATTGTTTTCGCATCGAGCCATATCCATTTCCCCGAAAGGTGAAGGTATAGAGAAGTCCCGCAAGGTTCCCCATAGGGTTATTCGATATCCCAGTCGCCATCGCAAATGCGATGCGAGCGATTCTGCCCTAAGAAGCCGTTTCGCGAATAAGAAAGAGGATTTTGCCCACCCCCACTCTGCGGGTGGGACTTTCTCGGTGACCGCGCCAACTAATACCATTGGTATGACGGGAAAAATTGGCAAGTCAAGTAAAATCGCTATCTTGAATAGGTTGAGAGGGTTTGAGTAGGATAGCTAAATCATTATCTGAACGCGATTTGCACGACGCTTGCCCGGATTCGCTGACACCAGAATGTTATACGGAACCAAACAAAACCGCGGGGGATTAGCAAGAAGCAGTTACACTTCGTTTTTGGAATCCGAAAATCGGTCGAGCCGGACATTCGGAACATCGTTTGCGATTCTAATGGCCGAATCTCAGCCGTGTGATAAAGTTAAGATGGTAAGGATGACGGTTCATCCAACCGATCGAACCCTACGTCCGTGCTTGGAGCGTTTGCCATGATTTCAACCATGACCGATAATTTCATGTTGGCTGCAAGCTTTCTACCCATCGCCCAGTCAATGGGGTCCGTATACGTCATTTGCCTGATCGTCGGATGCGGGCTGCTGGCGATTTCCACCGTTTTCGCCGGCCAGCATGATGCCGGTGTGGATGGTGACGTTGGGACCGACTTTGGAGCGGATGGCCAGGCAGATTTTGGGACCGACGGACATTTTGACCACGCGGGCCATGGGCATGTCGGCAGCGTGCTGTCGCTGTCCAGTTGGTTTTCGATCCACTTTCTGGTTTATTTCGCGGCGATGTTCGGGCTAGTCGGGACCGTGCTGACGTATGTTCAAGGCGGGCGGTCGGGCGCGATACTGGTCGCCTCGGTCGTGGGTGGGTTGATTGCGGGTCAGGGCGTGCATCAACTACTTCGCTACCTGCGTCGTTCCAGCAGCAATAGCCTGACGTCCAGCGGGGAATACCTGAATCAGGTGGCGCGGGTCACGGTGGCCATCGCGCCATCCACCAAGGGTGAAATCGCGGTTCGCGTACGCGGGCGCGAACGATTTGTCGTCGCCACCGGGAAACGTGCCGAGGACGAATTCCACGTGGGCGACGAGGTGGGGATCGTTGGCTTCGGTGCGGGCCGGGCGGAAGTCGTCTCGCGAAAGGAATTCGAGTTCATAACACAGTCCCAATAGAAGGAGGAGGCCATGGATAATATCGTCATCGGTCAAACTGAACTGCCGGTCTCCGCGTTGCTCATCGGCGGGGGAATCCTGTTTGTCATCATGGCGTTTATCGTCCTGGTGGCCAAGTTGATGGTGGTCGGCAACCCCAGCGAGTTGCTGGTCATCAGTGGAAAGCAATCGCAATCCGGCGAGGGCTATCGAACGTTGATCGGCGGTCGCACGCTGGTCATACCGATCCTGGAGAAAGTGGAAAGACTGAGCCTGCGGAACATGCAGGTAGCGTTGGAAGTCAAGGCCCAGTCGGGTGGCGGGAAGATGATCCCGGTCACGGTGACGGGCGTGGCCAACGTGAAGATTTCGTCGGACCCGGACGTTCGCGGCAACGCCATCGAGCGGTTCCTGGGCCAGCCCTATCAGGATCTGCAACGGGTGGCTCGTGAAACGCTGGAGGGCGGGTTGCGGGCGGTTATCGGGAAAATGACGCCCGAGGAAATCGTCGAGGATCGCGACAAATTTGTAGCCACAGTCATGCAGGAGGTCACCGACGACTTTCGCAAGCTGGGCATCGTGATCGACAGCGTGAACATTCAAAACGTTCACGACGAGGATCAGTATCTGGAATCCATCGCCCGAAAGGCATCGGCGGAAGTACGAGCCACCGCACGACAATTCGAGGCGCAGCGAAAAGCCGAAGCGGACATCAAGGAAGCAGAGGCTGATGCTTCCGCGCGAACCGGGCGGGCGGAGCGTGACGCTGACGCTCGTACCGCGGAGGCGGCTGGTCACCAGAAGGCTGAGCAGGCACGTTTCGTAGCGGAGACCGCCATCGCCGTGGCCAACAACGGATTGCGTATTCGAACGGCGGAGCTGGAACGCGAAGCCGCGCTCAAGGAGGCTGAGGCGCAGGAGGCGGCAGCGACGGCGGAAGAAGCCCGATTGATCGCGACGACGGTCAAGCAGGCCAACGCGGCCCGCGAGGTCGCCAAGGCCCATGCGGAAGGTCAAGCGGCAACGGTGCTGGAAGAAGGTAAGGCCCGGGCCGCTGCCATCGAGCGGATCGGAAAGGCCATTCAGCAATATCCCGAAGCGCTCAAGGTCATGCTGGCGGAAATGATGCCCAACGTGGTCAGCGAGCTTACCAAAACCATCGCCGGTGTGAACCTGGGCCAGGTTACCGTGTTTGACGGCGGTGACGGGTCCGCGACGACCAGCGCGGCCATGAGCCGGGCGCGCATGTTGGCGGAGTCACTTGGCACGCTGCATTCGGTGTTGGGGATCGATCTGAGGGACCTGGCCCAGGACATCGCCTCGGGCATCTCGTCGAACAAGAACGGCAACACGTCGCTCGCGCCCCCACCGGCGGCGAAGACGGCGTAACCGACGTGTGTCGTTGAGATTCGCAGAGGATCTGCCTGGGATGCAAATCGGTAGACCCCGTGTCATTTGATGCGGGGTCTACTTCATTCAATGTGCAGTCCTCGCGCCGCACGTGAACGTGATTGGCGGCAACGCGAATTCGGTTTGGCGCTTTAGGGCGCCACACACCTGGTTCGTCATATCTGCGAAGGTGTGTGGGTATGACGGGGAACGTAAATCATCGGCTCCCCCACCTCCAAAGGAGGTGGGCCACCCGGCCGTTCTGGATTCCGGCTTTCGCCGGAATGACGGAATGGGGCGCATTCCCGCTCCCTGACGTATCTGCGTGCGTGCACGCACAGGCGGGTGGGCGCGGGTTGGAATTGTTTACGCTCCGCGGCGGACCGCTCGCTTCGCGCTCGCGGCTCGTAAAAGGCTTGGGTGCGGCTCGGTTATTTGACCGTTCAAATATCATCAGGTCTTCGGATGGCTTGAAACCCACACCTGGGACATAATCCGACCCGATCATGCGGATCTGTCATTTGCTATCCCACGGTTCGGTCGGCGGGACGGAACGATTCGTTCTATCGTTGACCGATGGTCTGATTCAACGCGGACACGAGCTTTCCGTCGTTAACACCTGGACCGGCAGCGCGTTGGACCAGTTGGCTATGTCTGGCGCCACGCCGTACAGCAACCTCAACGCGGGCACGTATCGGATTGGGCCTGTCTGGCTGTGGAAGGTGGGTGACCATTTTCGTCGAAACAGGTACGACATCGTGCAGACGTACGGCCTGCGGAGCAGTCTAGCCTTGCGCATGATTCAGGGCCGCGTCGGTGTGCGTCATCATGTTTTCGGGGTTCGCGGGTTGGACCAGCAGCGGACCGGATGGCAAGCGTTCCTGGATCGGCGTAGCGAAAATCGACTGGCCGCCGTGGTGTGCAATGCGCGGGCGGTGGCTGATCGACGTCGCGAGACAGTGGGCACGCCGGATTCGCTTTTGCACGTGATTCCCAACGGGTTGGACTTGAATGCGTTTCCAGCCGACGGCGAATCGCCGCCTCGCTCGTCCTTGGGTCTGCCGGACGGATTCCTGTATGTGATGGTGGCAAACTTCCGGGAGGAAAAGGACCATGGCACGCTATTGGAGGCTTTTCATCGTGTGTCGGAGGTCATCCCCGATTCGAATCTGATATTGATCGGCGGCGGGAAGCTGCGAGATCAGACCATGCACGTGGCCCGCTTGCTGAACGTGTCCAAGCGTGTGGTGTTCACGAGCGCGGTCGCGGATGTTCGGCCCTATCTGCGGGCGACGGACGCGTTCGTGCTTTCGTCATACAGCGAAGGGATGCCGCGGGCGTTGATGGAAGCGATGGCCATGGGCCTGCCGGTCGTGGCGACGAACGCCGGTGGAATCGGGGAGGTGGCTGAACATGAAAAATCGGCCCTGCTGGTGGCCGTTCGGAACCCAGCCGCGTTGGTGGAGGCTATGATCCGCGTAGCCCGTGACGCCGACTTGCGACGCTCGCTGGGCCGGTCGGCTGCGGAACGGATACGGAAGCATTTCAGCGTGGGGGCGATGATCGACGCGCATGAACGATTGTATGAATCGATCGTCAGTCGCGCCGATCAGTCGCTTTGATGATCATTGAATGGTCCAATGAACGCTGGTCGTCGTTTCGGCGAAGGAGTGAGACCACAACGATTTTGCCCGGACCCCGGCATTCGCCGGGGTGACGACTTTGCGGCAGGAACGGGTCAATTTCATCACGCCGTTCAGGCGTTAATAAACGATGCTCGTCGTGGAAGCAGGGTCAACGCACCTAGACCCATGAGCAGAAGAGCTGCCGGTTCCGGAACGGCGATGGCGGAGACGATGACGGGATTGGAAGAATCAGCCGTCAGGCCGTCGGGCACAATTCCCAAACTTCCAGGATCAAGGCCCAGAATCGACGAGAAGAGAGATAGGCCGAGCTTGCCGGTCAAGGCACTCGTCATGGTACCCGTCGATGCCTGTAGCGATTCTTCGAGGATGGTCAGGCCGCTGATGTTGGCGAAGAAGTTTTCAAGACCGGCGGCTTTGAAGAATGGGTCAGTCACAACGGCCAGCACGTCGGCGATGATGTTGCCCTCGATGTCGATGGGACCCAAGTCAGTGTTGAAATCGAGGGGCGAGGTTTCATCGAAAGCCCCGTCGATCGTCGTCGTCTGCCGGTCGGAGAACTGTAGCCGCAGGTCGTAACTGCCGAAGCGGTTAATCGAAAAACGCATGTCTGCCAGCAGGTTTCCGGTGATGTCGGTCGTGTTCAGCCCGGAGTCGAAACTGAGGTTGTAAGCGAGCGGCTGGGCCGGCCCCACGCTGGTTACCTGGTTGGGATTGATGGAGAGCGGCCCGGTGCTGAGGATGACCTCGTACGTGGGGATGCCTCGACCGCCGCGTTGAACGACCGCGGAGACGGGGCCGGTCAGTGAAAAGTTGAAATCGCCGGCGTCGACCACGTTGCCGCGAAAATTGGTGCCGATGACCCCGACCGTGGAATTGGAGATCCTGTCGTGATTGCCGTCGACGGCGAACCCGGCGAAGCGCAGTCCCTCGACGACGTTTTCAAACATGCCGCCATTGGCGGACGTCGCGCCCAGCACGCTGATGACGCACGAAAGCACGATGATTCGGATAGCTCGCATGTTCTGTTTCCTCAGCAGCCACGGGTCGATGCATCAGACCCTGTTGCGCGGGGCCATGATCGTTGTACCGGTTCAGGACCGCCGCGCCGTTTCAGGATCGGCGTGCTGATTCAGGATCGGCGCGCCGCCGGTTCAGGATCGCCGTGCCGGATCAGGATCGCCGTGCCGGTTCAGGATCGGCGCGCCGATTCATGATCGGCGTGCCCGGCCCATGACTATCGGACCCGCCAACTCCTGCCGCTATCATACTATCGACCGGCAGGGCGGTCATCCTCAAACATGGTAGTGATAGGGTGTTTTTGTGGCAAGATGGGCATAGGGATGCGTGTTTTTGAATTCGATCCGACGATTTTCGTTAAACGGCGGAACCCAATCGGCGAATTCGCTCGTATCGGCGAACCAGGATCGAATCGATGGGCTGGGCGGACAGTTCCCGCAGCGTTTCGGAAAGGTAGGATTCCAACACGTCAGCGGCTTGAAAGCGACTGCAATGGGCACCGCCCAGCGGCTCGTCCAGAATGTCATCGATGAGATCGAGACGTTTCAGGTCGCAGGCTCGCAAGGATAATTCGTTGGCGGCGATGGGGGCCATCTCGGTGGTGCGGAACAAGATCGCGGCGCAACCTTCGGGGGTGATGACGGAGAAGTAGCTGTGTTTGAACATGGCCAATCGATCGCCCACGCCGATTCCGAGTGCGCCACCACTGCCACCCTCGCCTATGACGACACAGATGATGGGGACGCGGAGGCGTGACATTTCGCGGATGTTGATGGCCAGGGAGTGGGCGATGCCGCGTTCCTCCGCACCGACGCCGGGATAGGCGCCGGGGGTATCGATCCAGGTGACGATGGGCAAACGGAATTTTTCCGCGAGTTTCATTTTGGAAAGCGCCTTGCGGTACCCTTCCGGATGGGCATACCCCGAACAATGGGTGGTGCCGTCTTTCGTGTCTCGCCCCTTGTTGTGGCCCACAAGCATGACCCGATGTCCGGCGATGCGACCGAAGGCGGTCACCAGCGACCGGTCGTCGCCATAGGATCGATCGCCGTGCAATTCCAGAAAGTCGGTTACGATCAGCTCCACATAATCGCCCAAACGGGGTCGGCGGGGGTGCCGAGACAATCGAACGGTTTCCGCGCCATCGAGTGATTCACAATCCTCGAGTCGGACTTTCCAGGAAACCCCGGTCGTCGTGCGGACCTGCTGACCGAGCAGGCCGAAAGGTCGAATGGGGATGTTTGAACCGTCGGCTGATTGCGAACGCCCGTTGCCCGAAGCGGGATCGGGTTGATGGGCTGCCGGCGCGGATTCCGCATTATTCCGTAGGGGTGAAACTTCCATCAGGCCCTTTCCAGGGTGTACGGGAGGTGTGTCGTTATCGGACCAGCCTGCCGTGATTTTCCCGCCGCTTGACGATTATAGCGAATCCGTGTGCCATGATTCAATGGCCTAGCTCTGCTATCTGCTATAGGAGTGTACGTCATAATGGCTGGAAATCTTTCGGTAAGCAGCCCGTGGACGAATACGTCGGGCCGGACCGACCCGCGAAAGCGAAACCGTCGTTGGACTTTCGGATGGGTGCGGTATTGCGAAGCCATGTTATTGGGACCAATGTCCGATCCGATCCGGCACGAATGCAGGCCGGAACAACGTTCCATCGCCGAGGGCATTCGAACGCTATGGTCGGGGCTTGATGCCGGGTACAGTGGATATTGTGATAGGAAACGCTGCGGAGAAAAACAGAACGTGAAGAACACGAAGCGACGAGTGTTGGATGTGGGGAACTGCGATCCGGATCACGCAGCCATGCTGCGGCTGCTGGGTCATTTTGACGTTCACGTGGATCGGGTGATGCATGTCGAGGAGGCGTTGTCGGCCCTGCACGGTAATCGATATGAACTGGTGCTCGTTAATCGACTGGTTTTCGCGGACGGCAGTGACGCCCTGCCGCTGATCGAACGGATGAAAGCTGATCCGGAGCTTCGGGCCGTGCCCGTCATGATGATCAGCAATTACGCCGACGCCCAAAATCGTGCGGTGGCCGCCGGAGCACTGCCCGGTTTCGGCAAAGCGGCCATGAACGACGCAGCGACCATTGCCCAGCTCAAGTCGGTGCTATCGTCGACAGTGGAGGCGAATTGAGTTGGCTGATGAATGTCGGATTGAAAAGGCTGCAAATCGTGCGTGACTTCATTCCGGCCTAGGGGTTATAATCCCCGGTGAATGCGGAGCGGAGGCGCGGGCCGTTTCCGAACGAATATGACATGTCCCGTTCGGTAAGGGAGGACCGATGCGAACCATCGCCATCATCAATCAAAAAGGCGGCGTGGGAAAAACCACGACCACGACCAACGTCGGCGCAGCGCTGGCCGCCAAGGGTCAACGGGTTTTATTGATCGACCTTGACCCGCAGGCCCACTTGACCATCAATTTCGGTTTGGAGCCGGACGACGACCGCGACGGCATTTACGGCGTGCTGACCGACGGGACTCCGCTCGAGCAGGAGCTGGTCGAGGTGCGTGAAAACATCGCCTTGGTTCCGTCCAACATCGACTTGGCCGCTGCCGAGTTGGAACTCGTCAGCGTGGTGGGTCGGGAAGTCATACTGCGTGACGCGGTGCGGACGGTGGCGGATCGATTCGACTATCTGCTGGTTGATTGCCCGCCGTCGTTGGGCGTGTTGACGGTCAACGCGCTCACCGCGGTGGACGAGGTCTTCATCCCGCTTCAGCCGCATTTCCTGGCGCTGCAAGGGCTGGGAAAGCTGATGAACGACACCATCAGGCTGGTCACGAAGCGGATTCATCCGGGGCTGCGTGTTAGCGGCGTGATTCTGACCATGTTCGAAGGCGGTACGCGATTGGCCGGCGAAATCGTGGACGACGTGCGGACGTTTTTCGACGCGGCTCGCGGCACCGATTGCCCCTGGTCCGATACGATGGTCTTTCAGACCATGATCCGTCGAAACATCAAGCTGGCGGAGGCGCCCAGTCATGGGAAGACCATCTTCGAATACGAACCGCGTTGTCACGGGGCCGAGGACTACGCCGCGCTGGCTGATGAAATGCTGGCCATGATAAACGTTACCACCGCGAGCGAATCGGTGCCCAACGTTGCACCGCCTATCGCAGTCGCGCGTGCCGGACGGCCCGTTAAGAGTGCCAGTAAGCACGAAGCCGCGACCGACGACCGTGGCCAACGCGTACGAACGACCCCATCTCGTACGGCGACGATCGAGACGATCGCATCGGAGGCAGCATCATCTGAACGCCAGACGCGCGACGCTGGGGATGAATCCAACCTCAAGTTGCAAGAATCCAGATCGAGCGCATCCAAGGCGCGCGTTGATTTAGCCAACAGTGCATAGATCAGGATTCATGCGGTTATCGCCGACGACGTGGCGGACGGGGTGGATCGTCTGGTGGGTCGCGTTGTTCGTCATCATGCACACGCCCAAGCTCCCGCGCATTCACTCGCGGGTCGATCACGTCGACAAGCTGTTTCATTTCGCGGGATACGCCATGCTGGCTTGGTTGTGCACCGTCTCCGCACGCGCACGGGGGACGGAGCTTTCGCGCGGTTGGTTTGGCCGCTGGACGGCTGCATTTGCCGGATACGCCGTCATCGACGAACTTCTGCAACCGATCGTGGGCCGCTCGACGGACCCCTGGGATTGGTTGGCAGACATGACCGGCGTGGTGGCCGCGTTCCTGCTGGTGCATTTCGCCGATCGGCCTGGTCGAACAATCGCGCCGTGAACCGTGGGGCGAGAAACATCGGAAATGAGCCGACACCTTTCGACGTCTTTTCGAGCCGCGATCGAATTGCGATGGGGTGCATCGTCGAATCTGCGGGCCCGGGAATATAGGCAACGGCGAACCGGCGACGGACGTGCGTGCGGTCGTGCTGACTTTTCGTGCGATTACGTCAGCCGTTTGGGGTTGTTGGCGAATCGTCGTGCCGTTTCGGCGGAAATGCTTCCGCAGTGGACCAGCTCGCACAACCGGTCATCCAGGCAAATCATACCCTCGCTTTTGCCGGCGAGGATGGCGTCGGACAGCGCCTCGACCTTCCCGAAGCGGATGGCTGCCGACACGGGAAGACTGTTCAGCATGACCTCGAACGCCAGGGCGCGGCGGTCGCCCTCGTTGGTGGGCGGGAGGAGGTGCTGGGAGATGACACAACGCAGGCTCATGGCCAGTTGACTGCGCAACTCCGCCTGGGACCCACCCGAAAACATGTCCGCTAAGCGGGTGATGGCCCCCTTGGCATCGCGGGTATGCAGGGTGGTCAAGACGAGGTGACCGGTTTCCGCGGCTGTCACCGCCAACTGCGCGGTTTCCCGGTCGCGGATTTCGCCAACCAGAATCACGTCGGGGTCCTGGCGCAGGCCGTATTTCAATCCGTCGGAAAAGCTACGAACATCGGTGCCCACCTCCCGCTGGGTAATGATCGTATCGCGTCGCGGTTCGAAGACGTATTCGACGGGTTCTTCGAGCGTCAGGATTCGAAATCCGCCCCGTTCGTTGAGCATCTGAATGATCATGGCCATGGTAGTCGATTTGCCTGATCCGGTGACGCCGGTGAACAAAACCAGCCCGTTTCGAAATTGACAGATTTTTTCCGCGACGTGGGATGGGAAGCCGGACCATTCAAATGACGGCACGTCCTGTAGAATGACACGGATGGAGCATCCCAGGGTTCCGCGGCTGTGAAACGCGTTTACGCGGAAACGGCGTGGCGAGCCATCGAAATTCCGCTGAAGGGCGAAGTCAGCGTCGTGAGATTCGCGCAGCTTGGTCATGATTTCCGGCGGACAGAGGGAGCGAAGTAATTCGGACATCTGTGACGAGTCGAGGGGATGGTCAGTGGTCCAGCAGAGTCGGCCATGACGACGAAACGCCGGCGGGCTGTCGGAAATCAGGTGAATGTCGGATATTTCGTCCCGAACCGCGGATTCCAGTAGTTGGTTTACTAGTTCCGTTGCGGTCGGTTCCGCGGTGAGCAGGGCCATGGTGGATTTCTCCCGGATCGAGATAGCCGAGCCGCCCAGCCGTCCGGCGGCTACTATTCCGTTAGGTCGGTTCGTTCGTGACGGAGGGCCAGTGACGATGCCACATGTTGGACGGGTTAAGGGTCCCAAAAAAAATGGCCCAGCGGACGTCATCCATTTACGCCCCTGAGTCGTCATGTCTGGTGGCGGAACGAATTGAAAAACGGATTCGGCGGCCCGATTGGATGGGAACAATGTTGACGACAATTGCGAGGGTGGCGATGAGAATCAATGGACCGATAGGAAGGGCCTGGGTGGGATTGGCGGTTTTGTCTGCGGTTAACGGGTGCGTCAAACGAAAGGAATGGATAGTTGTGAAACCGGACGGCGCCATCCACTGGCGCATCGAAAACGAGGGTGGGCAAGAAGATATGGAAACGGGCGCACCGGCGATGACCCACCTGCCGGGTTGGAAGTTTTCGAGCGAGGTCCGGCGAGACGACGATGATGAAACGGTTGTTCGGAAGGCGGAGATCACGCTGCAAGCGGGTTCGAGTTTTCCCACCACCTATCCCGCAGACGATGTCGCGGGTGCGGAATTGGCTGTCCAATTCACGACCACGTTGACTCGCGAACCGCGTGCGGACGGAGTCTATTATCATTTTCGCCGCGTGTATCAACCGCGAGAATGGGCGTTCGTGAATTATTGGCACGAGGAAATGGTTCAAAAACCTTTGGAACGGGGAGGTGGCGGGCCGGTGGAGAATATGAGTCAGGAAAAAAAGGAGGAGCTGGTTCAAAACGCCGTTGACTACGAAGCGCTCAAACACCTGGCCTTCGCCCGTCGGGCCATCGATCAAATTCAACCATTGATGGCACAGGATTCCTGGTTGAAAATCCGAGAAACTGTTCTTCAGGTCGCGCGATCCACCGACCGAGAGCTGTTGATGCGGCTTCTCGAACAAGGGGGTGACGAGGGCGATTCGGATCCGTCAGGAGACCGATTGGTTCAATTCGGGCGAACATTGGGTGAAAGCATGACCCAGGCCGCCAGGGAGATGCTGCGCGAATTGCGGTTCTCGCCCGCTTATGCCCAAGAGTTCGAACGATTGGTCAAGCTCGAAATGAGGCGCTACGCCATAACCGAAGACTACGGCGACGAGGAATGGGAAGTGGTGGTTGAGTTGCCGGGAACGGTGGTGGCCCATAATGGTGATCCTTCTGAAGACGGTGAGCTTCGCTGGACATTTGACGGTCGCGCGTTATTCGACCGGCCGGTCGAGTTGCTGGCAACGTGCGTCTTGAAACCGGATGACCGGCATTAGCGTCAGGGCTAACAAGTTCCAAGCCGTGACCGAGGCGAAGCGTTCCGATCGCAGGGCAGGTCGTTCAGGGTGTTGAGCGCTTGAAGTATGGATCGCTGCGGCGGGGACCATCGTGATCGGGGACCGGCCATGAACGGACAGATCGACGCCATGAAAGATTTCGAAGTTCACCGCTCGTCCGTCTACGCATGGGCCTTCCGACTGCTTCGCAACCATCACGACGCGATGGATGCGACCCAGGAAGTGTTCGTCAAGTGGTGGCAGGCCCAGCGCATCGGTCATCGGCCCGATCATTTGCCGGCCTGGCTGAGACGGGTCACGATCAATCAGAGCATCAGCCTGCTTCGCAATACGATTCGTCGCGCGAAAGGCGAACGTCTTGCAAAATCAAGTCCCGTGGAATTCGCGGAGGCGAAGGGTCGTAACATCGCCCGGGCGGTGGGTCGAGCGATGGAGGAAATGTCGGAGCAACAACGAGCCGTGCTGTTTGCGAAAGTGTTTGACGGATGCACGTTCGCGACGATCGCGGATCAAATGGAATTGAGCGTGCCGACGGTCAAGACGCATTATCTGCGCGCTTTGAAGGCAGTCAGGCGTGTCTTTGCAAGCGAAGGGATCGTCGACCACGATGATGCCTAGTACCGCGTTTCAGAAGTCCTGCGACTATGGGCAACGGGGTCATTGCGCGTACGTAGGTCCGCGCGAACTGACCCTTGACAACGCTGCGCGTCGTAAAAGGCAGGCGTTCGCGGCTCGCCAATCGCCCTTCGTCGCACAATTTATGAAACGCGGTACTAGGTCGGCGGCCACTTGTGTGACGCGTCTATCAGTGATTGTGGGAACGAATCATGAAATGCGATGACATTCACAACCAATTGGCGGACTATCTGGGCGGCGAGTTGCAGGCCGATCTGGCGGAGCAGATGGATGCCCATCTGGCGACGTGTCCCGTCTGCCGAGAAGAAAAGGCTTCATTACAAGAAGCCCTGCGGCTGATGAGCCAACTATCCGGTCCGGTGGGGATGCCCGCGAGTCGAGCCGCGGAATTGCCGACGCCCTGGCCACGGTCGGGCGGCTGGCGGCGCGTAATGCCGTACGCGGCTATGCTTGTTCTCGGAATGGGTATCGGGTGGCTGACGAAACCCACTGAAACATCACCGGACGTCCAGCGCCCGATGGTTTTCTCTGACGACGGGTCGATGTTCGCCCGCTGGGATTCATCAGCGGGGTGGTTGAACGCCGCCCACCTTGCATCATCGGACAGCAACCGATTCGCAAGAAATTGGCTGCGGTTTTCCAGGGCCCTTTCACACCCCTAACGTCAGTGGTCGATTGCGCGACAGTGGCCTATACTACTGGGAAGGACAAACGGGAAACCGCGAGAACAGCCCGTGCGGGGCTGCACGGCAGTCACCAAGATGATTTGCCGAACGAAAAAGCGGTCGACGGGTAGGGCAGGCAATGCCGCCGAGGCGAGAGGTGGGATGATTCAAGCTGCGATCGAACCTGATCTTTCCGACATCGCAGCCAAGGTTCATGCCGGTGAACGGTTGACCCACGCGGATGGGGTGCGCCTGTTTGAGTCGCGAGATATTCACACCGTCGGGTCGCTGGCCAACCACGTTCGCGAGCGGAAGCACGGGCGATCGGCCTACTACAACATCAACCGTCATATCAATTATTCGAACCTGTGCGTGTTGCGGTGCAAATTCTGTTCGTTCTATAGGCCCTATGAAAAGGAAGGCCTGCCGGCACACAAGCAGGTGGTTAGGAAGAACGGAACGGAACGACCGGAGTCGTCGGGAGCGCGGGAGGCGAGTGGCGCCCCGGGGTTGCTGCCGGTTTTGGGTTCAACCGTGGCCTATGGCGGGGCAGGCGACATCAGGCATGATGATCGATATGAGCTAAGCGTGGAAGAAATCGTCGCCCGGGCGCGGGAAGCGTATGAGCGCGGGGCGACGGAGGTGCACATCGTCGGCGGATTGCATCCCAAGCTGCCGTTTTCGTATTATCTGGAAATGTGCCGGGGCATTCGCCAAGCCTGCCCGCGGATGCACGTCAAGGCTTTCACAGCCATCGAGATCATTCATTTCACGCGCATCACGCGACCGCGGATGACGATAGGGGAGGTGCTGTCGTCCTTGCAAGGCGCGGGGTTGGGGTCGCTGCCGGGCGGCGGGGCGGAGATTTTCGACGATCGGGTTCACGACGAAGCATTCAAGAACAAGGTCGGCGAGGCGGAGTGGTTCGACGTTCATCGCACCGCGCACGAGTTGGGCATCTACACCAACGCCACCATGTTGTACGGGCATGTCGAAAGTCGAGCGGAGCGCGTCAACCATCTTCTGAAGCTGCGAGACCATCAGGATGAATCGATTGCGAATCGCAAGGCGCGTTTCAATTGCGTCATCCCACTTTCGTTTGTCCCGGACGGCAGCGAATTGGACCATATACCCACGCCGACGGGTTTGGAGGACTTGAAAACCCTGGCCATCAGCCGCCTGATGCTGGACAACGTGCCCCATGTCAAGGCCTTTTGGATCATGCAGAGTCCCAAGCTGGCGCAGGTCAGTTTGAATTGGGGCGTGGACGACGTCGATGGGACGGTCGTTTATTACGACATCACCAAGCGGGAGGGCGGCGGGACCCATCAGGAATTGACCGTCGAGCGATTGCAACGACTGATCACGGAAGCCGGTTGCATCCCCGTAGAACGAGACACGCTGTATCGCAGGGTCAGGAGGACGGGCGTGACCGAATGGTCCACAGACGTCGATGACGCGTTGTAGGGCCATGTTCAGACGACGACCTAAAGCGCTGTTTCGCGATCGACCGCACGTTCGCTTTCCATCGTTTACACTTCCGTCATCCGCTTTATAATGACCCATAACCATTCGGAGTCGCACGTTGGCCCAGTTGGGTGTCAATATCGATCATGTGGCTACGATTCGCCAAGCCCGCCGTACGGACGAGCCTAATCCGATTTGGGCGGCGGTCGAAGCGGAATTGGGCGGAGCGGACGGGATTACGTTTCATCTTCGCGAAGACCGTCGGCATATCAACGATCAAGACGCACGAGTTCTCCGCGAGACGGTGGCGGTCAAGCTGAACATGGAAATGGCGATGGCCCCCGAAATCGTGGAGATCGCCGGCACGTTGAAACCGGACCAAGCCACCTTGGTGCCCGAGCGGCGCGAGGAGATCACCACGGAAGGCGGATTGAACGTGGTGACGCACAAACGTCGAGTGGCTGACGTCGTTCAGCGCCTGAAAGGTGTTGGAATATCAACCAGCGCGTTCATCGAGCCCTTGCCCGATCAAATCAACACCGCGGCTGATATCGGTTTCGACGCCGTCGAGTTGTGGACGGGCGGATATGCCCACGCCCACGGTTTGGAGGAGACGGACGCCGCCCTCGATACGCTGATCGAAGCCGTGCAGATTGGTTTGCGGGCCGGGCTGGTGGTCCACGGCGGACATGGGTTGACCTATCGAAACGTGGGGCCCGTGGCAGCGATACCAGGATTTACGGAGTTTAACATCGGGCATTCCATCGTTTCGAGGGCGATTTTCGTGGGCATGCGGGAGGCAGTGCATACCATGAAGAACCTGTTGATTCGACACGCCCCCGTGGAGGACATTTGATGTCGCACACAAGAATCATCACGCGAGTGCTCGTACCCGTCCCACACAAGTCAACGCCGGCAGGATCCGGCATGATTCCGCGCCGCCGGTTTCGCGATCGGGCCGTCGGCGGATGGGTGTCACGAATCCTGGTCGCTACGACGTTGATCGTGTGTCTGGTCCAGCCAAACGCCGCTGCCGATCCTGTCTTGCCAAAAGACGCACGGGTCGTTTTCTATGGCGACGGATTGGTCAGTCCGGCGAAATTCAGCTACATGGTGGAAAGCTTCATGAAGCTCCGCTACCCCGAATGGGGCCTGCGGTTTTGGCACATCGCGCCCCACGGAGTCGGTTACGGAAATCTTGAAGTCGCCCACGCGAAATTCGATGAATTGGTCGCACCATTGAAGCCGACGGTCATCGTGCTGTGTTGGGGGCTGGGTGATGGCGAACTGAAGCAGCACGACGCCGGCCGGGTTGACGCGACCGCCCAATCGTTTCAGAGTTTGATCGGGCGTGGCCAAGAAATCGGTGCCAAAGTCTACGCCCTGACACCACCCCCACCGACCATCGACAAGAAAAACATTCTGTCATTGAACCGCTACGACGTGACGATTGAAAGAATTTCGGAATCACTGCTCGCGTCCGGCGGACAAGCGGGTGCGGAAATGCTCGATTGGCACGGGGCCGTCGTCGCGCTCCGCAAGCAGCAGCCCAACGCGGACTGGACCGGCACCGACGGACTGATGCCCTCGCCGCTTTCCCAATCCGTCGCGGCCCATCTGATTCTACAGGCCTGGCAGGCTGCGGCCATTGATGTTGCCATTTCATTGGAC
This sequence comes from uncultured Phycisphaeraceae bacterium, assembly GCA_964424105.1. Taxonomy (GTDB): domain Bacteria; phylum Planctomycetota; class Phycisphaerae; order UBA1845; family UBA1845; genus CAYRHJ01. The sequence goes on from CAYRHJ010000030.1 coordinate 100,349, forward strand.
CTGGCTACGGGCACGGTGACCACCTCCCACGGGCAGGCGGAACTAACGCAGGTGGATGATCACGCGGTAAGGCTTGCTTTTCAGGGCCTGCCCATGCCCTGGCATACGGGGGATCACGCGTCGGCGTTTCGGGAGGAATTCGCCAGTGCATCGTTCTGTAAAGTTATGTTACAGGCTACGAACGCACCGGCGGGTCCGGTGATCATCGGGAAGGGTGCGCCGCGGCAGGAACCCCTGTCCATCGACGCCGCGACGCTGCAAACCGGCTATAACCTCGCCTGGGAGAGTCCGCTATCGCGCATGGCGGCCCACTCGGAATTCGTCCGGCGTTTGCTTGAAAAGAACACCGCCATGACATGGGTCCTGCGAACCATGCATGAATTGCAAGCCCAACCGCCCGAACCGGAACTTCGCCAAGCCCACGAATCCTATCTGTATTCACGTGTGCAATACGTCGATGGAATGGAACGGATTCTGTTGCGTACCCCCACCGTACTGGACGGTGCTTTCGAGATTCGCTTCGCCGGACCGCTGGCGGCCACCAAACAGGAAACATCACCGTGAATCGCAAGATCCATTCATGGAAAGGGACGTATACAGCCCTGGTCACGCCCTTTCGTGATGGCCAGATCGATTGGCCGACCGTCGATCGCCTGATCGATCGACAATTGGACGCGGGCATCGACGGCATCGTTCCCTGCGGAAGCACCGGTGAATCCGCAGCCTTGACCGGTGCAGAACATCAGAGGCTCGTCGAAGCCGTCATCCGACGGGTCGATGGCCGTTGCAAAGTGATCGCCGGGACCGGATCGAGCAGCACCGCCCACGCGATCGATCTAACGCAGCGAGCCGCATCCGCCGGCGCTGACGGCGCGCTGGTGGTCACACCCTATTACAATCGACCGACCCAGGAAGGACTATTCCGGCACTATGCAGCCGTGGCGGATTCGACATCGATTCCCATCATCCTGTACAACGTTCCGGCGCGTTGTGCGGTGGATTTGCAGAACGAAACGATCCTGCGACTGGCCGACCGCTGTGAAAATATCGTCGCGGTCAAGGACGCCAGCGGCGGCGTGGGACGGGTTTCCGAATTGGCCGCCCATCCCAGATTGACCGTGCTTTGCGGTGACGACTCCTTGACACTTCCCATGATGTCGCTGGGCGCGGTCGGCGTGATCAGCGTCATTTCCAATCTCGTGCCCGCCTGGATGAAATCGCTGGTCGACGCCGTTCCATCGGACCCGCTCGCGGCTCGAAATTGGCACGCGCGGGCATGTGGCCTAGCGGATGACATCGGTCGATGGGGTCCCAATCCATTGCCCATCAAAACCGCCATGGCCTTGCAGGGCCTTTTGGCCGAGGAATTTCGCCTGCCGCTGTGTCCCATGGGCGACGAGCAGCGCCGCCATATTCAAGCGTCGCTGTCGCAATCCCTGGGCCGCGAAAAAGAATTCGCCGTTGAAAACAAAAAACCGTCCCCGCAAGTAGAGGCGGTGGGCGCTCGCTAGCCGCGGTTTTGGATTCTCGCCAGGCCGATCAATCTTGCCCGCGTGTGATGCGCTGCGGGTTCATGCGAAACGGGTTGTAAAGTGGGTCGCCCACCAGCGCCAAACGCCACGACAGCAGCGGCAGCGTCTGGAAGTACGTTTCCACGAGCGTTTGGCGGCCCGAAAGCAGTCGGCTGAAAAACTCGCTGGGCATGGGAAAGGCATGCAGAAAAGGCTCGCTCGTCGCACCGAAGGTCGCGGCTACGCCGTCCGCGAGCATTTCCTTGCACCAATATCGCTTCCGCCCGTCGCGCAAACTCATCATTTCAAAACTGGCGATGTGGGCCGCCACGGCACCGGGCACAAATTCAAACGCGTCAACGTAGTGTGCCAGACTGTACCACCCGCAGTACAGGGCCGCACCGGGACACTGACCGGGCTGAAACACGTCCGATTGAATGTCCAGGATGACGGGGATGTCCGTTTTCGTTCGAACGACGCGGGCCAGTTCGATGAGGTCGCGATCATACGCCGCCAGTCCCGCATCCCGCGTGGAACGAGCGTCAATGTAAAAGGTCCCTTTCAGCCCGGTTCGTTCAACGCGGACGGCATCGTCGATCATGCGGAGGACGGTTTCGGGTGCGGGTCCGTCGAGGCGGGCGACCATCAGCGTTCGACGTTGGCTCTCGACGCCAACTTCCTGATTCGACGGGGATGGCCGACGCCCTGCGAATTGATCGAAGTGAAACGGATTGGTCTGCCATCCCGAACGATCATAGTCATCCCAGAAAATCAGCGCCAGCTCGCTATCAAGCGACGATTCCGAATCCACGCCCCGCAATGACAGAATTCGCTTCTGAAATGCGGCTGCCACTCCATACAGACCGCGAGTTTCACGAATGATAGTGATGGCCCGGTCAAACTCGTCGGAAGTAGATGGGTAACGCATCAGCGTGTCGAGCTGTGATTCAGCCTCCGCAATTTGCTCCCGCATCCGTTTCACGCGAATGGCTGAGTTGGGTGATTGTGGCTCTTCTCCCCTCGCACGGAGCAGCAACCCCATCTGACCCTCGACTTGAAGGATGATTTCAAAGGTGGCCCTTCTGCCTACCAACAAGGCCTCGCCCGCGAAGTCCCGATGGCGCGAAACCAGCTCCGCCAGCTCCTTGATGTAACGATCATATTGCGCTTGAAGCGCGGCCCGGTCGAGCGATTCTGCCGTGTTGAACGCCGCAGGTGCAGGCTGCACGTCAAGGTGATCGGTCGTCCGGATGCGCTCAACGAGCGCCGCGAACCGGGTCATTGTATCGCGCAGGGCTTTTTCCAGCGTGTCGGCACGATCCAGGCGTTCCTTGGACGGAATGATGGGGCCAATGCGCAAAGAAACGTCGTAGGTTGTGATGATGCAGCGGATCATCGGACCCCAAGGCCGATCGATCAGAAATGACCGCAGATTCGCCGCGACGTCGGTTTCGTAAACGGCATGTGGAATGGTTTCGTTCAGGGGCAGGGAAAGCGAGAACAATCGATCCGGCGGAATTTTTCGAGCCTCGGCGTAGTGTCGAGCGATTCGCGTGGATGCATCGCTGTCACGATTGTAAAGAATCACGCATTCCGTGGGTGCGAGTTCCGCGCAGGCCAACCCCACGCGTCCCATCGTGATCGCCACCGCCAAAAACGGACGAATTATCAAAATCGTGCGAAGTGTTCGCATATTATTCCCATGGTGCCATTCCCAGGCGACCGGCTGACCACGTGTTGCCGTCCGGGACGTCGGTCGGCCCTCGCTTGACCGGTTCGGTCTAGCGCACTGTCAACGCTTATTCTGCGCGTACGCGGTCATGCTTTCCGAGCCGCGACCGCCTGCCCTTGACTCGCCGTTGCGAGCGAGAGCTTCACGTGTCGCGCCGCGACACCGTCTTGCGAAGCAAGACAACGTCGTGTCTTGGGTCGCGGCGGGAATTCGCCTCTTAACAGAGCCGCGACCGTCAGGGAGCGGTCCCCGGCGCTCCGTCATTCCGGCGAACGCCGGAATCCAGAATTCCGCGGGGCGAGTTTCACCCGCGTCATCAATCGCCGCAAGCCCAGCGTTGAACGAACCGCGAGCGGTCCCCCGCGAAGCACCTATTCACGAGCCGCGAGCGCAAAGCGAGCGGTCCCCAGCGAAGCACCTATTCACGAGCCGCGAGCGCGAAGCGAGCGGGAATCGTCCCGATCGTCACTCCGGCGCAAGCCGGAGTGTTTACAAGGAACGGGCGGCGACCTCGGAAACGGTGAACGCGGATTTGAAAACATTCCGCGGGCTGCACGCGTTTGCCGTCCGCGGACTCCAGAAAGTGCGCTGCGTGGCGCTGTGGAGCGTCTTGGCCTACAACGTCATGCATTTTTCGCGGGTGTTGATGACCTGAATTCCAAGGCGGGCGATGGAATGTCCCGCCAAGGAGGAGCGATCAAAAAAGAGGCCGGGGCGCGCAGGAGCGTGACCCAGCCGAGCCGACGAAAAACCGGGCGGTGAGCCAACTTCTTCGAGCGACTCTCGATTGAATCGCGGGAAATATGCGAATATCGAAAGATTCCCAGGCTCGGCAGGGGCGAAAATCTACCCGCCTAAACTGTCGCCGACACCGTTCAAGAGGGATGAAAGCCCATCAAGTTGTCTGATATTCGTTCGTCGGGTAGAAATTCAACCATGATCGACGACATCGTGGACAAAATTCGCAACATGCCCGACGCCAAGCGGCTGGCGGTCGCGATTTATGGCGAATCCGTAGCCGCATATCGATACAGTGTGCTGGCGGATAAATCCAAATCCGAAGCGCACCGCCGAATCTTCCAAACCATGAAGGAAGAGGAACATGGCCATCAGAAGGCGCTGGAACAGTTGGCTGCTCGACTGCATCCCGGCGCCGATTTCATCCTGTCGGAAGACGACAAGGCCATGGTCATCGTGGGCACCCGGTTGTTGGAAGTTCACGACGTCGAGTCTTTCGGGCGAGCCATGCAATTCCTGCACGACACGGAGTTGAAAACCTCGCGATTCTACGAAGCCATGCACGAGTTGATGCCTGATGGCGACTTGGGCCGATTTCTGAAAGAGATGGCCGAGGAGTGCGTGGAACATGGCGAGTCGCTTCTGAAAATCGACCCCCCGGAAACGACAATCCGCTGATTCCACTTGCACGCGTTCGCCAGCGAGCTGCGGGCACATTTCGTGCCTATGGCGCGGGCGCCTCCGATTTGGACTCCGCAAGAATCCGTTCGATGTCGGATTTCAGCCGTCGGCCCCCCAGATGGCCGGGCAGAAGCTTCCCATCTCGACCGATGACGATTATTTGCGGCAAGTATTCAACCCCGCACGTCTCCGCTGCCGGCTGAGCGCCGCTTTCGTCGCCGAAGACCTGTGGCCAAGTCATCTTTTTTTCATCAACAAATTGACGAAACTTTTTTTCGGAAAGCCCGGCGTCGAGACTGATACCGACCATCAGAAAATCCTCCCGACTTCCGAACGCGGCAAAAGCCTCGGCCAAGTGCGGAATCTCCGCCACGCAGGGTCCACACCACGTCGCCCAAAAATCGAGCAGGACGACTTTCCCCTCGTATTGCGACGTGTTGATCTTTTTTCCGTCCAACGTCGTCAGTTCCAACGGTGGAACCGGATGACCGACGAGCAACTTGGCCACGGTCGGCGGGGAATCACTTTGATCGGTCACTTCAAATCGGTGATCGTCCTTTCCGGGGGTGACCTGTTGATTCAACAGCGGTTCATAGCCTGGCGCGATGACGGACACCTCGAAGCCTTCGACCGGCACGTTCTGCATGACAAATCGGCCATCCGCACCGGAAAGCGTCTGGGCCCCCAACGTCGATTTTCCCAACCACTTCGTCGCGCAGATGAACGCACCCCCGACCGGTTGGCCAGCCTGATTCACGACCACGCCGCCGGCCACTTGAGCGGGTGCCAACGCGAAATCATGCTTAACGAATTCGCCCGCGGCCACGGTTACGGTCGCAAGCTGTGGGGCATATCCGTTCAAATAGATGGTGACGGCTGACTCGCCCGGCGGCACGCCGACCACCTCGTACGTTCCGTCGGCGACGGTCCACGCCCGCCGTAATCTGCTGGTATCGCCCTCGCCCACCGTGACCCGTGCACCGTATAGCTCGTTTTCCGTCTCGGCGTCGATGACCTTGCCGACGACTATTCCGGCCCGATGCAGAATCAGTTCATGTCTGGACAGATGCGCATCCGCCGGCAGATCGATCTCGCGCTCGAATCCATGGTCGGAGATGTAGGAATCGTGATTAAGCTTGATGTGCAGGGTCGTCAATTCCAGGGACAGCCCCGCGATGGCTGCGCGACCCGCGTCATCCGTGACGGTTGTGCGATAATCCCCGCGGTCATCGTCCATGATTTCGACGGTGACATCCGCCACGGGGCGACCGTCCGTGTCCCGCGCGATCAATTCCACGATGCGTTCCGGCGGCAGGCTGATCCTCAACGGGCCATCATCGTCATCGGCATGCCATGGATGATGCGTGCGGGCGAATCCGTCCTTTTCAACCGTAATCTCGCCTTCGCCCGGAATGATGTTCGCGATCTGAAACGATCCGTCATCTTGCGTGTCGGCGGATTGGGCGAACGTGCCGATGGTCAGCTTCACCTTCGCACCAGCCACGGGAGTTCCATCCGACGAGCGCACGACGACGCCGCCGATCAAGTGCGAGCCCGATAGCGTCAGATCGACGAACGGCGGCCAAACTTCAACCTTGTATTCGATGACTCGCCGCGCGTCCTGATACCCCGACTTGTGAAACACAAGCGTGTACTCGCCCGCCGCCGCGTCGGCCAGCGAAACCTTGAAATCGCCATAACCGTTGGAAGTCGTCCGAACCAGCGGTTTGCTATCGGTCTCGGCGCTTCCTTGCAGCAGCATGACTTCGACACCCTCCACGCCGCCGCCCATGTGATCGTACACCTGTCCTTCCGCCACGGTGCGGTCCGATGGTGCAGCCTGCTCCGCATCTTGCGCCGATCCCCTGCCGACCCCAGCCATCACCAGCAACAACGCGAGCATGCCGATGAAACGTGGTTGCATGCTTCGAATACCAAGTGCGCCAAAATGAACCAAGCCGCAACCGTCAGGGAGCGGCGTTGGGGCCCATTCCTGGCGAGTTGATTTAGACGCACTAAATGTTTCGATTTCCGCAGTATTCAAGTTACGCGTTCCATCACGACCCGCAATCGGCCGTTCGAATCCCACTCCTATGGCACCGCGCAAACGTCATTCCACACACATTCAGGATCGCGAAAACTTCACGGCCTGCGGAATCAAATCGTCCGCCCTATCAGAATAGCTTTTGTTCAATCGAATGTCACCTGCAATGGCCGCGCGGGTATAATAATCGCGCCTAAATTAACAGAGCCGCGACCGTGGGGGGCCGATTCCGGCCGGGTCTATTCAGGCGCCATAGATCGTCGGCTTCGCCCATTGAGTCGACAATGCCCACGTGGTCCATTGCCCCGCCGGGGCAACGGATGGTAGCCACGGGTGAAGTCCGCCGTTGGCGGACGGAACCCGTGGATGGCGATCACCCTTGATTCTGCCCGCCCCGGACGGGGCGGAGGACGTTCGCAAATTGGATTTTGGTGTTGACAAAGCACCAGGTAACCGACGATGAGACCATTCCAACGAATCCAGTTTAGACGGCTGATCCTGGCGGTCGCGATATTTGCAACGGCTTCCATCGTCGCGGGCATGCGACAATGGAAACGCGTTCCGCTGATGCACGGGCAAATCGCGAGTGACGAACTCGTCGAACTGTCCGGCTTGGTACGGGCTGACGCCGCCGGTGAATTCTGGGGCCACAACGACTCGGGTCATCCGCCCGTCATCTTTCGATTCAATGATCGCGGTCAGGTTCGTCAACGAGTGGTCGTCTCCGGCGCCGCGAACATCGATTGGGAAGCGATGACGACCGATGATCGAGGCCGATTGCTCATCGCTGACGTGGGGGACAACGCGCGGCGGAGAGGCCAATATACCATCTATCAAATCGCTGAACCGCGCGCCGACGCCGACGAAGTCACCGTTCAAGCCACCTATCGGTTCACCTACCCCGATGGTCGATCGCGCGATTGCGAGGCCATCTTTTCGATGAATCGCGACGTCTACATCATCACCAAGGAAATGTCGCCGCAGGCGTCGCCAACTGTCTATCGACTCGATGGATTCAATGGTGACACCGACCGATACGGGCTTCGCAAGGACGATGGCAATCCAACGGTGGACGCGCCGTCTACGGAACGGAAACTGCGCGTGACAAAAGTCGGTTCACTGGGCCTCGACGAACCGCTGACTGACGCCTCCTGGTCATCTGAGCTGAAACTATTGGCCGTGCTGACCTACGGCGGGGTCTATTTGCATCGCGTCGAATCCGAGGCGCAGCTTCTCGATCCGCCCGTCCGTCACATCGACGGTTTTTTCGGACAATGCGAGGCGCTGTGCTTCGATGGGCAGGACGTCATTGTGACGAATGAACCGGGCATGATCTGGCGATTCCCGACGGCCGATGAAGCGCCCTGATCGCCGCCCCGTCGGCAACAGACGGACGCAGTCCCCGCCGGTCGTTCGACGCCCAGGGACACAAGAATCACAGAAACATTCGAATCACCTGTTTCACCCGTCATGACAATATCGTACAGGCCTGCCTTGACAATCGCACGGTGGACGTGTGTGGTGTGCGGCATGCGGTCCGGGCTAATCACGGTTGTGACCATCGCGATCCTAGCGCCGATTGCCGGCGGATGTCGGCAGCAGTGGTTCATCGACTCCGCGGACCGGGAAGTCGCCACCCTGATCGCCACCCGACAGAATGCGGCCATAGGCTTCACGACGGGCGCCCACATCGGCAATGAAGACGGCAACATCGGGTCTGACCGCGGCATGTACCAGTTTGTGCCCTCGCCGATCGACGCCGACGTTCCACAAGAATTCAAGCAGGCTACGATCGGTTCCGATCCAGCCGACCAATCAGCGCCGACTGACGATTCCAACAGCAAGCGTCATTCCGGCGAACGCTGGAATCCAGAAATCGGCACCGCGGATTTCCAAGAACCGTTACAGGAATCCTCCGAATCCATTTCGCGGCAACCCTTCGGCCTATCGGATTGCATGGCCTACGCCATCCGCCATTCCCGCGAGTACCAGTCCGAAAAGGAAATTCTGTATCTGACCGCCCTGGATCTGACGCTCGAACGATTTCTGTGGACGCCGCGCTTCGTCGAAAGCGTGTTAAGTATCGGTTACGACAACGCAGGCCAAGCCGCCGACTGGGATCAGGCGTTTTCCGCCGTCAGCCGATTCGCTGTGGAGCAACGACTACCATTCGGCGGCGAGGTGACGGCTCGCGTCATTCATTCCCTGATACGCAGCGTGAGCGACAACGTCACCACGGGCGAATCCGGGCAGGTCATTTTGGAAACCCGACTGCCGCTGTTGCGCGGTGCCGGCAGGGTCGCCTATGAAAGCCGCTACCAGTCCGAACGCGAACTGATTTACGCGATCCGCGCCTTTGAACGATTTCGAAGGCGATTCCTCGTCGACGTCGCCAGTGACTATTTCACCCTGCTGTCCGACAAAGCCCAGATCGATAGCGCCGAGTCGCAAGCGGAGATTCTAGCCAAGGACTACGCCAAAGCACAGGCACTCGCCGACGCCGAGCGAACCTTGGCCATCGAGTCCGATCGTGCCCGCGTATCCTTGTTGAACGCCCAGAACGCCGCGGTCAACGCTCGCGAGCGATACGAGACGAACTTGGACGCCTTCAAAATCCGCATCGGCATGCCCACCATCCAGCCCATCGATATCGTCGAAGAAGAGATGGACCTGCAAGATCCCGATGTCGCCGAAGGCGCCGCCATCGAGACGGCTTTGAAATATCGACTCGACCTCCTGAATACACGCGATCGCATCGACGACGCCCGGCGCGGAGTCCTCGTAGCCAAGAACAACCTCCTGCCGCAAATCGACCTGCGCGGCGGAGCGACGCTCGATACCGACCCGGAACACCTGAACACCACCGGCTTCAACACGGATCGAACCGGCTGGTTCGCCGGCGTGGACGTGGAAATCCCCCTGAATCGGCAACTGGAGCGAAACGATTATCGGAGCAGCTTGATCCGCCTGAGACGGACGGAACGTCAATATGACGAAGCCAAGGACACCGTTCGCCTGGAAGTGCGGCGAGCCATTCGCCGTCTCGCCCAAACCAAGGCCAGCATCGAAATTCAGGCCCAGAACATCCCCATCAACGAATTTCGAGCGGCCATGGCTCGCACCAAGTATGACCTGGGAGAGCTGAATTCGAACCGCGACGTCGTTGAAGCCGAGGATGATCTGCGATCCGCCCGAAACGATTTCGCCGAGGCCCAATCGCAATTCCGCCGGGCAGTCGTGGAATTCCTGCGCGACACCGGAACGCTGCGTGTCGAAGACAACGGCCTATGGATGCGAGATTCCGTCACTCCTCCCGCCGCCGATGACCCGTAAGACACTGAACCCCCGCTTCAAAGTCACGAACCTGACAAGTATACACGAAATCAAATGATTGATTATGATTGGTGCAGCGTGCGATTTGTCGTAGAATACTACAGTTACTCGGTTTGCGCCCCGTATCGATCGGCGATGTCCGGGCCTTCCAAACCGCGTCCGCCGAAATAGAATTAGAATTGAGTGGCTGTTTGATTCCGGCGGGCGGCGCCAATTGAAACGATCCTTCTGACATAAAGGTCAACATCATGTCGACGACGTCGCTGGCACAGGCCACAGTAGCCTTGAAGCAAGAACCCCATCCGCCTTCCCGAACGACCCATCCGCAGGTGCGTCGGCGGTCGCGCTGGTGGTTGGTCTTCTTGATCGTCGTCGGACTCCCCACCGGCTGGTTGGTGCTTGGCGCCCTGCCCCGCACACCCACCGAAGTCGCCAGCGCTCATCTACTCGGTCGTAGATCGTTTCCCGTCGTCATCGAAGCCAAGGGCGAGTTGAAAGCAAAGAATTCCATCGACATCAAGAGTAAGGTCGAAGGTCGAAGCACCATCATCTGGGTCATCGAGGAAGGGACCACGGTGGCTGAGGGTGAACTATTGGTCCGTTTGGCCAGTGACGAAATCGAGGACAAGATTCGGCAGGAAGAAGCCTCCGAAGCCAGCGCCATCGCCGCATTGGAAGCAGCCGTCAAAGACCTGGAAATCCTCATCGATCAAAATAAAGCCGACATCCGCAAAGCGGAATGGGCGCTCGAAGCGGCGCAGATCGATAGCAAGAAATACACGGAGGGCGACGCCAAGAAGGCCCAGATGGACGCCGAACTGGAAATCGAACGCACCCAGCAGATGTACGAGCGTGCCAAGCTCGATTTCGACGCCGCGAAACAGCTCAAAGAACAGAACTTTATCACCACCAGCGAACTGCTCCGCGATGAGTTTGAACTGAAAGAAGCCATCCGCTCCCTCGAAAAGGCCAAGCTCAGCATGGAGATTCTCGAAAAATACACCTATCCCAAGGACATGCGGCAGCGAGAATCCGACGTCCAAGAGGCCACGAAAGACCTGGAACGCGTCAGGAAAAGTGCCCTGGCCAAGGAAGCTCAGAAACACGCTGACGTCGAAGCCAAGAAAGCCAATCTGCTCAACATTCAGACCAATCTCAAAAAACTGCGAGAGCAGAATGAGTTTTGCGAAATCAAGGCGCCCTCGCCAGGGTTGGTCGTGTTTGACACCGGGCACCGATGGGACCCCCGCAAGATCACCGAGGGCAGCGAAGTCTTCGAGCGACAGACCATTGTCACCCTCCCCGACCCTTCCGTCATGATCGTCAGCGTCCGCATCCACGAAGCCAAGACCAATCAGATCGAACTGGGTCAACAAGTGAACGTGGACATCGAAGGGGTTCCAGGCCGAAAATTCACCGGGAAAGTCAGCAAGATCGCACCGCTGGCGGATTCACGCAATCAATGGCTCAACCCCGACCTGAAGGAATACGAAACCGAAATCACGCTCGACCAATCCGAAGAAAGTCTCAAGCCCGGTATGACCGCCCGAGCCGAAATCATCGTGGCCGAGCTGACCGACGTCCCCGCCCTCCCGCTCCAATCCGTCTACAGCAAAGCCGGAAAACAATACGTCTTCCATCCCGACGGCAAGGGGGGTGAGCCGGTCGAAGTCCAGCTTGGGCAATCCGGAAATGAATTCGTCGAGGTCCTCTCTGGAATCAGTGTCGGGCAAAAGGTACTGTTGGCCATTAGCGACGAAGCCAAGCGACGACTGCCCGATACAAAACCGGGCGAAGCGAATGCAGCCGATGTAAGTAGCGGCAGACCGAAAGCGCAGACATCAAGCGGCGGCAGCCGTGGTTCCCGCCCGGGAGGTCGCTCGCAGCGACGAGGTTAGCAGCCCAAGCTACGTTGGGGTGCTCGCGACTCCTTTTACCGAGCCGCGACCGTCGGCCTGCGCGTGTGCGCACGTAGACAGGTCACGAAGTGGCCTTTGGCGGACCCTGACCCGGTCTTGTCCTTGTTATGACCAATCTCACCGCCTTCGTCGAAGACCTCACCAAGACCTACGCCATCCCCGGGACCGGCGTAGCCGTGGATGCACTGCGGGGAATTTCGCTCGACTTCGTCGAGGGCGAGTCCGTGGCCATCTGCGGCGCCAGCGGCTCCGGTAAAAGCACGTTGATGAATCTCCTGGGATGTCTCGATCGACCGACCAGTGGTCGATATTGCCTGGGCGGCGAAGACGTTTCCCAATTGGACGACGACGAGCTTTCCGACCTGCGCGGACGGCGCCTGGGATTCATCTTTCAGAATTTCAATCTGATCCCCCAGATGACCGTGCAGGAGAATGTCGAGGTCCCCTTGTTCTATCAAGGCGTCCCCGTCCAGCAACGCCGCGACCGCGCCTTACGATTCATCGAACTCGTCGGTCTCGCCGATCGGGCCCATCATCGCCCCATGGAACTCTCCGGCGGACAGCAGCAACGCGTCGCCATCGCCCGGGCCCTGGTCAACGACCCCGTCCTCATCATGGCCGACGAACCCACCGGCAACTTGGATTCCGCAACCGGCGAGATGATCCTTTCCGTCTTCGATCGGCTCCATGATGAAGGGCGAACCATCATGTGCGTGACCCACGACAACAACGTCGCCCAGCGCTGCGACCGCATCGTCATCCTCCGCGACGGCCTCGTCGTGTCGGATGAACGCACGCCCCGCGGCAACAGCCGACCCCTTCGCGGCTCAATGAAAGTCTCGTGATCGCGAGCGGATCCGCGTCACCCCATCAGACAACGCCCGCAAATGCGACACCTGAACGTGAATCACCTCGCCCTGTCGTTCGATCCGCCCATCCGCCAATAACGCCGCCGACCCCCGCGCCGCCCCGCGACATTGCTCATACACGCGCGGGCCAACGATCAAGTTCACCACTCCCGTTTCATCCTCCAACGTGAAAAACACGATCCCCCCTGCCGTGCCCGGACGCTGCCTCACCAGCACCAAACCAGCCACCCGCACCGCCTCACCCTGTTTCATCTGCTTCAACTTCGACGCCCTCGCCACGTTCACGCGATCCAAACCATCGCGAATCAATCCGATCGGATGGGCCTCCAACGATAGCCCCACCGACCCGTAATCCGCGATCACCTCCTCCTCCACCGTCGCCCTCTTAACAGAGCCGCCACCGTCAGCGAGCGGTCTTTCAACCACTTCCAATCCCGAAAACAACGGCAGATCATCATCCCCCAACGCCAACGTCTGCCAAACCGCCTCCCGCCGATGCAACCCCATCGACCGAAACGCGTCCCCAGCCGCCAGACGCGCCAGCACCCCACGCCCAACCCCCGACCGCCCAGCCAACTCCGCCACGCTCCTGAAAGGCCCATCCCGACGAGCCGCCTCGATGCCTGATACGCGTTCCCGCGAAAGCCCCTTAATCAACCGCATCCCCAATCGCAACGCAGGCCCATCCTTCCCCCACCCCCGCCACTCCTCCTCATGCTCCGCAACCGCCGCCCTTCCCTCCCCTTCCCTTCCTTGATCCCCGCCACCCACCATTCCGCCGCACGCCGGACTCCAGTCATGCCCGCCGCCCGTCATTCCCGCCCCGTCCGCGCCTTCATGCCCCCGAACTCCGTCATTCCGGCGCAAGCCGGAATCCAGGGCTTCATGACAAATCCTCGTACAACGCCCGCCACCCGTCATTCCGCCGCACGCCGGACTCCACGACCCCTCCTCCAACCCACAATCATACCCACTCCAATTCACATCCACCCGCCGCACCTCCACCCCGTGTTCAATCGCATCTCGAACCAACTGCGCCGGCGCATAAAACCCCATCGGCTGACTGTTCAAAAGCGAACACGCAAACGCCGCCGGGTGATACCGCTTCAACCAGGCCGACGCGTACACCAGCAACGCAAACGACGCCGCGTGACTTTCCGGAAACCCATACTCGCCAAACCCGCAAATCTGCTCGAAACAGCGCTCCGCAAATTCCCGCGTCAGCCCGTTGCTCAACATCCCCGCAATCAGCTTCTCCCGAAAAATTTCAATCTGCCCGCTCCGCCGCCAAGCACCCATCGCCCGACGCAGACGATCTGCCTCGCCCGGCGTAAACCCACCCGCCACGATCGCCAGTCGCATAGCCTGCTCCTGAAACAGCGGCACACCCAGCGTCTTCCTCAACACCCCTCCAACAGCCTCGCTCGGAAAAATCACCGCCTCCTCTCCCCGCCGACGACGCAAATACGGATGCACCATCCCCCCTTGAATAGGCCCCGGTCGAACGATCGCCACCTCAATCACCAGGTCATAAAAACACCGTGGCCGAAGCCTCGGCAGCATGCTCATCTGCGCACGACTTTCGATCTGAAAAACACCCACCGTGTCCGCACGGCAGATCATGTCATACACCGCCGAGTCCTCCGCCGGCACGTCCGCCAGACTGACCGGTAGTCCCTTCCGCAGTGCCGTCAACATGCCCAACGCCAGACAGTCCACCTTCAATATCCCTAGCGCATCAATATCATTCTTGTCCCATTCAATGAAAGTCCGATCCGCCATCGCACCGTTTTCCAGCGGAACCATTTCGCACAATGGATGGCGAGTAATCACAAACCCACCCACGTGCTGCGACAAATGACGCGGAAAACCCAGAATCTCCTTAACCAATACGACCAACTGCCGAACGGTGCGGTCGTTCACGTCCAGCCCGCACTCCAACAGACACGCCTCCGGCAATGCACTGTCCGACCACCAGTCCAACTTCTTCGCCAACAAATCCATACGATCCAATGACAGTCCCAACGCCTTACCCACGTCGCGAACCGCAGACCGAGGCCGATACGTGATGACCTCCGCAGTGATTCCCGCATGCTCCCGGCCATACTTGTCGTAAATGTATTGAAATACCTCTTCGCGGCGTTCGTGCTCGAAATCAATGTCGATGTCCGGCGGCTCATTACGCTCTCGACTGACGAACCGCTCGAACAGTACGTCAATGCGCTCCGGATCAACGTTCGTCACACCCAGCACGTAACACACCGCCGAATTGGCTGCACTGCCTCGACCCTGACACAAAATCCCCTGCGCCCGCGCGAACTGCACCAGATCCCACACCGTCAGAAAATACGGCTCATAGTGCAATTCCTCAATAAGTTGCAGTTCGTGCTCCAACAGCCGGCGCGTCTTCTCTGTCATGCCGTCGGGAAACCGCCCGCCCGCACTGCGCCATACCAGTTCCGTCAGATACGCCATCGCCGTCATGCCCGGCGGGCACAGTTCCTCGGGATATTCATAGCACAGTTGCCCCAGATCGAACGTACATCGATCAGCTATTTCCGATGTGCAAACGATGGCCCTCGAATAATCCGCAAACAGTCGTGCCATTTGCTCCCCTGACTTCAGATACCGTTCGCCATTGTTAAACAGTCGGCTCCCAGCATCTGCCAACGTGCAGTGCTCACGAATGCACGTCAGTACGTCTTGAAGAAACCGCCGCTCCGAAATGTGGTAGTGAACGTCATTCGCCGCCACCATCGGCATTCCCGTCCGCCGACACAAACCGGCCACCCACGCCAAATGCTCCCGGTCATCAACACCCGCACACACCTCCGCCGCCACGTACAACCGATCACCAAACACCTCCCCATACCGCCTGACCCATCTCTCTTCCCCTCCGTCCCCGCAGCCTTTCCTTACCAACGCCACCCCCATCAACCCTTCCGACAATTCCGCCACGTCCTCAAAATAGATCGCACATTCCCCCTTCGGCCTGCGCAACCGACCCCGACTGATCAGTCGCGAAAGTCGTCCATACCCCGCACGGTTCATGGCGTATAGCAGGATGGGCGGCGCGTCTTCAGGCTCAATCTCCGCGCCGACCAGCAGCTTCAGTCCCGCCTGCTTGGCCGCGCAGTGCATGCGGACCGCGCCCGCCAACGTATTGCGATCCGTGATGGCGATGGCCCGGTATCCCAGTTCCGCCGCCCGCTCGACAAGTTCATCCGGATGCGATGCACCCTCCAGAAATGAAAAATTGGATTTGCAATGCAGCTCGACGTATCCCCTTCCCCATCCGTCGTCCCTTTTGACCGCTCCCCTCTCGCTCGCCCCCAGTGGCCTCCCTTCATTCTCCCCGTCTATCTGCCTCCCCGTCGGCGCGCCTTTGTTCTTCAACTCCCCATACCGCGACTGATACACTCCGCCCGCTATGGGCCTCTCCCATGGATGCTTTCGTCGACCAGGATTCGGCTGCTCCGGCACAACACACCACGCTATCAGTCAAACAGCCCGTGCACATACCACTTCCATGACCGGCGATCGCGAAACAGCCAAAACCCCTGCCCCGTCGTGCTGACCACCCGAAAATAGTCCCGCCGCACATCAGGTCCTCGCCACCAACCCGTTTCCAGACGCTCAGGCCCCACCGCATCAGCGATCACATGTTCCGCCCGCTGCCATCGAAACAACACCGGCGGTCCCTCCGGTACCACCGCGACCACCGCCACCTCCACCGGCTTCGCCAAAACACGCAATGGCCTCCTCCACCCTGCGGATCCTTCCTTTCCTTCATGCCTGTCGCCCGTCATTCCGGCGCGGGCCGGAATCCAGGCCCCCTCCTCCTTCCGTTCCTTCAACCCCTTCTGTTTCCGTCCCTCCCTTCTCCCTGCCTGTTCGTAATCCTCAACCCACCGCACGTACTCATACGCACACTCCGGTTGATAATCATCTACCATCACCACCCCAGACACCGACGACCAACCCAAACGCGCCGAAAGCCGATCCGTCAGGTCAGCCAACGCTTCGCCCTCTTCGACAACCGAATCAAACAAATCACCCTGCGAGTCATCCAGCGGTTCAACGTGCCCCGCACGAACAGCCACGCCCCACACCTCCGCCGGCAAACAAACCTGCTCCAGTCGCGTCATCACCAGACGTTTCAAACGCTCGAACAAGCGCGTCGGATGCGAAACGCCCAACTCCACCGCCGTGGGGCGACACTCCTCGTGATAAAAAATCACCTCCAACCGATTCACGCCCACCACCTTTTGCGATAGCCGTTCGCAAAACTCTCCCAACACACGCTCCACCGCACTTTCAATGATGTCCTGCCGATCGGTGCCCGCCCCGAACGGCAAATCGCAACACACCACCGGCGGAACACGAAACGGCACCAGCGGCTCGGGCACGTTCCCAAACGCCTGATTCAACCGATGCAGCAACGATTCACCGAAACGAGTTCTCAACGACGCCCGCGGCAGATACATCAGCGCCTCGACCGTCTCCACCCCAACAGCCCGCAGCGCCTCCACGCAGCGTCCATCCACACGCAGGGCACCGACCGACAAACACCGTAGATGCTCCACGTCGTGGCCCGGAACCGTGACCACCGCCGCATGCTCGTGCGCATGCCCGATTGCCCACGCTGATCCCGGCGTGTCAGCCACCGCGCCTCGCGCGGAAAAACCCCGTTCACGCAAACCAGCCAACGCCAGCGACAGCAGACGCCGTTCACCACGGAACAGGCGCTCGCAACCGCTCACATCCAACAACAGCGTGTCCCTGCCTTCGATATGGACGATGGGCGCAAACGCCTGGGCCCCATCGGCCAGCGCTTCCATCGTCCGACGGTCAGCCTGCAAGTTCTCCGCGACAAAATGCAGATCGGGCAACAGCGCCCGCGCTTCCGCCGCCGTCATCCCCTGCCGGACTCCGCCCGCTTGCGCCGGACCGTCGCACAGCACGACCCGCGACACGCCGCCCTGACGGCGTATCACCGCCACACCGTGATGGCCCGAAACGGACCCCCTACGCGATGATCTGTCGGAACGCAGCCGCTCGATCGGCAGATACGGAATGTAGAGGCACATCGAACGTTTCATCTGACAAGTCAACCACCACCGGTCCGACGGGCCTGCCCTCCCGCACCTTCAACACCGTCACCCGACATCGACGTCGGAATCCATAGCCAACCCCAACATCCACGCCGACCGACGAATCCCACGGTGGACGATTCCCAGCCTTCGATGTAGGGTCGCGAATGACCGGCATCGCCTCCACTCGAAGCTGAATGCCCGCAAACGTGGGACGATGTCGGTTTCGATGTGTCGCAGGTGACACAATCACGACCAATGCTCCGGAACGCTCCGCCGCCAACTGCAAACGCCGCGAATGCACGTCATCCAGTATCAATCCGGTGGCCACCACCGCACCGACCGATCGACAACCCAGGACCTGTTGCACCGCCCAGCAGACGTCCGCCTGTTGGGGATTCATCTGCTTGTGTGACGAAAGCCATCGGCTGAAACCTGACCCGGTGACCCGCCTTGTTGCTGATGTACCCGGACGTGTGGCCATGAATTGGCGGGGACGAATCACCATCAAACGATCAGCCGGCAACCCCATGGCCACCACCGCGGGCGGATACAGATCACCTTGACCATCGACGATGACCAGTCTTTCGAGTGACACGTTACGACACTCGGAAGCCGGTTTCGCGTCCGTTGAAATGGGCTGGCCATGGGTTACGGCGTGAATGGCTGCTCGAAGCGCCAGCGTCCATGCTCCCGTTCCCAATCCATCGGAAAGCACCTCGATCACCGCCCCGGCGGGCAGACCTCCGCCGGGCAACTGGGCGTCCAACGCGGCGAACCCCGTGCCAATCGCCCGTCTGCGATGCATCCAACCCTCGCACCGGCGGTCCTGATAGCGTTGCAGCAGCTTGCGAAGCCGTGGGAGGTCGAACTGTTCAGGCCCGTCGGGCCTTTCGGGACTGCCAGGTCTGTCGGATCGCCTCGCTTGCTGGGACTCGCCCGGTTCGCACGGGGGCCATTCTTGCCTGTTCTGCTTGCGCTGAACTCCTCGTTGTCTGTGTTGCTCCCGCTGCGGTTGCCCATGCTCGTGTGGTTCCCGTAGCGGCTGCCCATGCTCGTGTGGTTCGTGCTGGGGTTGCTCCTGTTTGTGTTGTAGGCGCGCACCTCGAGCGCTCGCGTTTGCCACGGCCTATTGCTCCGACCCGCCCCGATGGACACCCGGACGAACCGCCGGGCCCAGTCTCGCGGACCTTTCCACCCCACCCCCGGACCGGGCGAAGCATACCTAATATAAACCAAACATCGCGTGAAAGCAAGATGAAAATGCGGTTGATTGGATGAACGGCTCGTAAACAACTGGCCGGCCAGTGGTTAGACCGGCGAATCCATTTGGAAAATTCCAACTGCGCTGCTGCGATTCTCGATGCCAAGCCCGGAAAGGCGACAATCATGCGATGATCGCACCAAAACTCGGCAAACCCGATCGTGGCCGTCACCTGACACGACTGCGCCCGGCAGGATTCGAACCTGCGACCCCCGGTTTAGGAAACCGGTGCTCTATCCTGCTGAGCTACGAGCGCCTGCGGAAACCATAACGGTAGCCTGAGCGCTCTGGCAAGCCCAGTGGCTGCGGCTAGTAACATTGGCCGGCGTGGGAATCGAAAACGCCGGCAATAGGCCTCACTGCACGAATGGGCCTAATCATCGTCATCGTCGTCATCATCATCGTCATCATCGTCGTCATCATCGTCATCATCGTCGTCATCATCGTCGTCATCGTCCCCGTCATCGTCATGCGGGAATTCTTGATGCACGGCGCAACGGATGATCGCGATGGCTTCACGAACGTTGATGACACCACCCGACCGAAGTCGCAAGACCGTGTGAACCACGCAACGGATGTATTGGCCTCGATTGTGCGCCGTGGTCTTGCACTTGCTGACCAAATCCGAAATCGAGCAACCGATGGGCAGCACCTGGTTCACGACGCCCGTGTTACACTCGCCGATCAAAACCAAGTCGCTCAAGTCTGATTCCGCACAGTGGTCGGAACAATCGTCCACACCGTCACCATCGGTATCACCCGTGGTTGACTCATGCACGCAGCCATCAACCGGGTCGCAGCGGTCCACGGTGCAGGGGTCATCGTCGCGGCAGTCGATTTCCTCGTGCCCGCAGGTTCCGTCGATGCCGCAGAAATCTTCCGTGCAGGGGTTGCCGTCGTCACAGTCCACGTGCTCGTTGACGCAGCCGCCGGTGGTCGGGTCGCAGCGGTCCACGGTGCAGGGGTCATCGTCGCGGCAATCGATTTCCTCGTGCCCGCAGGTTCCGTCGATGCGGCAGAAATCTTCCGTGCAGGGGTTGCCGTCGTCACAGTCCACGCGCTCGTTGACGCAGCCACCGGTGGTCGGGTCGCAGCGGTCAATCGTGCAGGGGTCATCGTCGCGGCAGTCGATTTCCTCGTGCCCGCAGGTTCCGTCGTCGCCACAGAAATCTTCCGTGCAGGGGTTGCCGTCGTCGCAGTCCACGTGCTCGTTCACGCAGCCGCCGGTGGACGGGTCGCAGCGGTCTACGGTGCAGGGGTCATCATCACTGCAAACTCGATCGTCATGAACGCATGCACCCGTTGACGGATCACAAAAATCATTGGTGCACGCTAAACCATCGTCACATTCCACCAGTTCGTCGATGCATTCCCGCGTTGACAGATCGCATGTGTTGACCGTGCAGGGGTCGGCGTCATCACAGTCCAAATCGGAGCGACATCCCAGGTCACACTTGGTCAGGGCTGTGTTGGCGCAATACGGACGCCATGACTCAAAACAGCAGGACGGGAAGAATGTGCAAACCAGGGCGCAGCAAGACGAATCTTCACATCCCGGCGATGGATGGGCAACGTCACAGGGTTCCAGCGATTCAACGCATGGATCGGGAAGCTCGCAGATTTTTCGTGCCGTCGCCGCACACTTCGCGTCCCAGCTCGATTCGCAACATCGCGGCATCGCTTCACAGACGCGCTCGCAACAATCCGAGTCTTCGCAACCCGGCGTCACATGGGCAGCCGCACACGATCCGGTTGCGTTTTCGCATCCTGCGTGCGGCTGGGCCCACGACACGGACGCCAACCATCCCACCAAGCCCAACGTGATACACACTTTGCTGGTCAATCGTTCGTTCATCTTGCCGTTCTCCGTTTTGTATTCATGCGGACCGTTCGGGCAGGCGGCACCAATGGAGCGTCACCGAAGCATGCCTCCACAACGCGAATATCTAGACCGCATGCCGGCCCACGGTCCGATAATCACACATAAATTCTGAGGCTGCGGACCCCAAGCGCGCAACCCATTCACGGAGTTTCATCGAATCCGGTGGCGGGAATCGAAACCCCTAATGGTAATGTAACCGTTATAACCGCTCAGACGGGTCACTGTAAAGCAAATTACCAATCTCGCAAATGGAATGTCGCCATTCCGGCATTGCACGACAGGTGGCTGCTCGACCCTGAACAGATGACTGACAAGTCGCCCCGGATTCGTTCCTAGGATGCGATCAGCAGCATTTCGCGTGAACGCTTGTTCGTTGAAAGTGCGTACTGATAGGCGTTGAAATCGGCGATGCGGACACGAGATTTGTGCCGGCGGAGCATCGATTCTAGTTCAACGATGCTGGGTAGGCCGTCGCTTCGATACGACACGATGACGATACCGCCCGAAAATCGTTCAAATACTGCGTCGAATTCACCGCGAATGCGGGTTGGGTCACACCACGGATTGGGTCGCGACCGCAATCGAAGATGTTTGCTGTCCCAATCGATACGGTCCTTCCAAACGGTATAATCGGTCAAGCCCTCCAGGAAATGATAGAATCCATGATAATCAACGCCGACTCCATTTGCTCGAAAATACGGGGGGTCGATGTACGCGAGATCGAAATGGCCTTCCACGTTCAACACATCCGAACAGGTCGCGCGGCATGTGCAGCCATTGTCAAACGCGGCGTTGTTTGCTTCGTTCACAAACCGCGCGAAGTGCGTCGAAAACGGTCGGTCCCAGGTGGCTTTGTTGCCGAATGAACGGCGCACGTCGGCCTGACGCATGTACAGATTACGCCGATGGAACAGGTTGTACGGTCGCTTAGCCAGCGCGGATTGAAACAGGCTGTAGTACGCCAGCGCCCGCTGAATGGGTTGCCCCATCCGCGTGATGTTCTGGACGACCGTATCAATCCAACGGTTTTCATCATCCGTATAATAGATGCCGCCAAACGTACGCGTCACGAAATCATCGTATGACTGACCAACGTGACGTCGTTGCAGATCGATCGCATCATCGTCAGATAGCATGATTCCGTCGTTGGCGATCAACGCCAGCCCGATCTGATGATTGAATCGCAAGACGTCATTATACGTGACGGATTTGCCGCGGCGCTTCAGCTCGAATGCGACCGCGCCGCTGCCACCGAAGGCGTCGACGGCGGTGTCGAATTCCAAATCCCGCAGTTGATCGACGATCCACGCAGCCATCTTGCGCTTGCTGCCCTGATAGCGGGTCGGCGGCATCCCAGGCCAACATGCGCTTTCAATCAGCGGCCATTGACCGGACATGGTTGGTGGCCTCGCAAGTCGATACGCCGCGCTGGCATGATCGCGGCGCTGCTGCATTCTTGGCGCCTCGAAACTTTCCTAAACAGTTCCAAGCTTTACGTCCAGGATTTGCAGGTTGGGATAGTTTCCGTACCGCTTGGCTTCGTGTTGGGCTTCAGCGATGTCCCGGGCATAAATGCGGAACTGCCTGACCGGACCGGGCTTCTTCTCGCCCTCGATCTGATATCGAAACAGAATGATGAACATTTTCATGTCGTCAGCCACTTACCTGCCGTCCCACTGCGCCGGGATCTCGCCATCAGCCCATCGTCTTCAAACACGCGAACGGAACGATAGCGGCAGCGGAGCGATTATTCAACGCCCAACGCCAGCCCGTTCGCGTGCCATGGGGCCGGCCATCGAACTTATCGACCACTTTGCTATGATGTTTCCATGCCAAGGATTTCCCACATACTGGAAACGTGCATCTATGCGACGGACTTGTCGGCCATGGAACGCTTCTATACCGATATCCTGAATCTTCAACGCATGTCCGCGGAATATCCGCGACACGTGTTCTTTCGGGTCAGCCCCCACTGTGTGCTTCTGGTTTTCAATCCGGACGAAACGGCCAGGAAACAGGACATCCCCTCGCACGGCACGCGCGGTCCGGGGCATCTCGCGTTTGCCGTTAAGCCCGACGAACTCGAAAACTGGCGCCGCCACCTGACCGATCGAATGGTTGCGATCGAGCGGGAAATCACCTGGCCCAACGGCGCCCAATCCATCTATTTTCGCGATCCCGCGGGTAACTCCGTCGAAATCGTCACCGAACAAATATGGGAGGCGACCATCGAATGACTGTTTCGTTTCAGCAAAACGTCCGCGCCGCGCAACTGGAAAGCGCCATCGGCTGGCTGAACACGGATGGCCCGCTGCGCATCGGTCACGAATTGCAGGGTCAAATCGTCCTGTTGGATTTCTGGACGTTCTGCTGCATCAATTGCATCCATATCCTGCCTGACTTGAAATATCTGGAACGCAAGTACGCGGATCAGCCGTTTCTCGTCATCGGGGTGCATAGCGCCAAGTTCCCGCACGAGGCCATTCGCGAAAACATTCTCGCTGCGGTTCATCGATACGAAATCACGCACCCCGTCGTCATCGATCACGATATGACGATCTGGAAAGCATACGGTGCCCGGAGCTGGCCGACCTACGTGCTGATCGACCCGCAGGGATACGTGGCCTTCAATGCCGCCGGTGAAGGTCGGCGTCACATTCTCGACGATGCAGTCCAACGTCTATTTGACCACCATCGATCGACCGGAACGCTGGCCCCGGCGCCCCTGACCGTTCGGTTGGAGCCGCCGTCGGCGACTTCGACGGGCCTCGCCTTTCCGGGCAAGGTTTTAGCCGATTGCGATAACCGGCGGGTCATTATCGCGGATTCCAATCACAATCGTATCGTCGTCGCCGGTTGGCCCGACGATGCGGGAAATTGCGAATGTCTGCAAATCATTGGCAGCGGCGACGTTGGTGCTTCCGATGGTCCACCCCACCTGGCCACGTTCGATCATCCGCAGGGTCTGGCCCTCGCGGGTGACACGCTGTACGTCGCCGACACCGAAAACCACACGGTCCGTGCGATTGTTCTGGATTCCAAGTCGCCTGTTCGTTGGCACGTGACCACGGTGGTCGGCACGGGTCAGATGGGTCAGGACCTCGCCGGCGGCGGAATGGGAACGCAACAGCCGATCAACTCGCCGTGGGACTTGTGCATGGAAGGCGGCACGTTGTACGTGGCGATGGCCGGCACGCATCAAATTTGGCGCGTCGAGATGCCCATCGCCTTCGCCCGGGCACTCGCAGGAACGGGCCGCGAGAACATCGTCGACGGGCCCGTTGAATCCGCCGCCTTGTCCCAACCTTCGGGTGTGTGCCTGCTGGGCGGCTGCCTTTACATTGCCGACAGCGAGGTGAGCGCGATTCGAAAAATAGACCTGGCCACGGAAATGGTTTCGACGATCATGGGCTTGGGACTGTTTGTCTACGGTGACGTCGATGGGAAACACCCCGACGCACGCTTGCAACATCCGCTGGGCGTCACTGTCTGGATGGACAAGCTCCTCGTCGCGGACAGTTACAATCATAAAATCAAAATCATCGACCCCGCCGACCGCTCCGCCACGACGCGATACGGTACCGGCCAACCGGGAATCTCGACTGCGGACGGTAGACTCCAACTATCCGAGCCGGGCGGTCTGCATGCCGCGGGGGACCGGCTATTCATCGCGGATACAAACAATCATCGGGTGGTGATGGTCAATCTGAAATCGCACCGCTGGTCCGCCTTGAACATTCTGGGCCTGACCGCTCCCAGACGGTCCTTCGAAGCTCCTGCGGAGTCGAGCCGGGTGGCGAGCGCCATCGCGCCGGACGATGACGATGCATCGCGAGTCGTCGAAATCGCTCGCGACGCTGACATCACCCTACGCATCCATGTCGCGCTTCCCGAAAGCGCGCACCTGAATCGTGATGCGCCGTTCACCGCTCGCGTGAAGGCTGGCCAACAACTGCTCGTGCAAACACGTGTCTTGGCCGCTGCTTTTCCAATCGAGTTGACCGTGCCAGCCTCGTTGGTTTCCGATGGCTCGAAATGGAACGTATCCGTCGATTTCGTTTATTGCACCGAGGCGAATGCTGCCGCTTGCGTGCCTGCCGAACACACCTGGACCATCCACGTTCGCTGTCGCGCTGCGGGGGCGACTACGATCGAACTGTGCGGGAGCCTGAATGAACATTCGAACGGATCTTGAATTGTACGAATCCCGCGTGGGATGCGCATGGCCGGTCGGCAGAATCGCCTGGCATTCATGCGGCTGGCAGTCCACGCGTTAGACTGGGGTTGAATCGTTCGATCAAGTGGTAGGAAAAAGACAAACCGGCGGGCCCTAGGTGGAACCCGCCGGTTTGTTTGCATCGATCAAGAACACATCGTCGTTCTTTCCGATGTAATCTGCCCGCCCATCGGCTGCCGACTTATGGCCAAACAACCGTCATGGTGTTCGGGTTGGCCGTCGAGCTGATACCCAAGTTGGTCAGATTGACGTAGGGGGCGAATGTCCCCTGCGTACTGCTCCCGAATTGCGTGGGGAAGAACTCGAACAAGTGCAGGTCGCCACCTGATGCGCCGCTGACGGAGAACGATCCGATGGTCGACAGCAAAAGCGTTCCATCGGGGGTGTAGGTAACCGAATCCACGTCCTCGCTGGCTGAGTTGCTCAAGCCAACGTCGCTGCCGTCAAAAAAGAGCGCGAAGCTGCCGGAAGTCACGGAGCCGAGTGACGAGGCGGTAAACACGAACAAATCTTCGTCCTGGCCTGATGCGCCGGTTCCCGAAAATCCGCCGGTGACCGAAACCAGCAGCCGTCCATCGGGATGAATTCCGATGGCGTCGAAGTCTTCGCTGTTGGCCGTCAGGGCGACGTCGCTGCCGTCGAAGTGGAAGGTGAACGTACCCGACGTATTGGGACCCAACGTGTTGGGGGTGAATCGTACGATGTCGGAGTCATCCACGGATGTTCCATTGGGCCCGCCGATCAACCCCGGAACGGTGCCCGCAGCGGTAAACGACATCAGCAAATCGCCATTGTCCAGCACGGACAAGGCGCCGATGACCAGCGAGGAGATCCCGACGTCGCTCCCGTCGAACATCAACGACCACGAAGACGTGGCGAAGTCGTAAACCACGATGTCGTCGTTGGTCACGGTCCCCACGCCCGGAACAGACGTGTTGCTTTGGAAAGTGACCCACAACTGCCGATTGTCACCGCCGCCGCACGTATCCGTCCCTTCGTCGCACGGGTCGGGCGCACACGGATCAGTGCCCGACTGGCAGCCTAACGTAGCATGGCACGTTTCCGCGCCGTTGCAGAACAACCCATCGTCACAATTGGCGTCGTTGGCGGTATTGTCGCACGAATCGGTGCTTTCGTTGCACGAATCGTTCGTGCAGGCGACGCCGTCATTGCAGTTCGGCGCAGATCCCGCTTGACACGTGCCGCCGGAACAGGTCTCGGCGCCGTTGCAAAACAGGCCATCGTCGCAATCACCGTTGGTGATACAGGCGACGCACTGGTCGGTGCTTTCGTTGCACGACTGCCCGGGGCACGGATCGCTGCCGGCCTGGCATCCCAGGGTGGCATGGCACGTTTCCGCACCGTTGCAGAACAACGCGTCATCGCAGTTGGCGTTGTTGGCGACGTTGTTGCAGGAATCGGTGCTCTCGTTGCAGGAGTCATCCGTACAGGCTACGCCGTCGTTGCAGTTAGGCGGCGAGCCGGCTTGGCAACCCAGCGTCGCGTGGCACGTTTCCGATCCGTTGCAGAACAACCCGTCGCTACAATTCCCGTTATTGGGAACGTTGTTGCAGGAATCGGTGCTTTCGTTGCAGGAGTCATCCGTACAGGCTACGCCGTCGTTGCAGTTGGGAGGCGAGCCGGCTTGGCAACCGAGCGTCGCGTGGCAAGTTTCCGATCCGTTGCAGAACAACCCGTCGCTACAATTCCCGTAATTGGGAACGTTGTTGCAGGAATCGGTGCTCTCGTTGCAGGAGTCATCCGTACAGGCGACGCCATCGTTGCAGTTGGGAGGCGTGCCCGCTTGGCACTGCCCGGTCCCGGTGTTGCAGGTTTCAGCCCCGTTACAGAATAGACCGTCGTCGCAATCGCCGTTGGTCTGACAGCCGCCGCCGACGAGGTCCAGCGTGTTGATGACGTCGATCCGACCCCAGCCATAGCTGCTGTCAAAGCCGGTGGCGCCGAGATCGACGGCCCCATCCCGCAGAAGTTGGCGCACTTCCGCAGGCGTCAAACTGGGATCCTGCCCCAGAATGAGCGCCGCTAAACCGGCCACATGCGGCGAAGCCTGGCTCGTTCCGAACATCTCGATGATGCTGGAAGTGCCGCTGCTTCCGGCGGACCAAATGGCGCCGCCGGGCGCCGTCACGTCAAGATTGACGCTGCGATTGCTGAAACAGATGAGCTCGTCCTCTTCGACCGGCGCGCTGTCCGTGCAGGTGCTGCTACAGAACGAATTGAGGCACCAAGTGAAGGCCGTATCCGCATCCTGACAGTTCGGAAAATCGCTGTCGTACACCGCACCCACCGCGATCACCTGCGATCCGCAGGCCGGAGACCCCATCGCGTTCGAAAACCCGTTGTTGCCGGAAGCCGCGATTACGGTCACACCCGCCGCGACCGCATTGTTCGCTGCAAGGGCGGACGAATCCGAATTGCAGGTTCCGCTGAACTGTCCGCCGCCCAGGCTGAGGTTGATGACATCCGCCTGGCCGCCGGGCAACGAAGTTGATGCACAATGATTTATGCCAGCCACGATGGCGGACGTGGGGCAACTGCCGCTTCCGCTGCACACTTTCACGGCGATGATGGTGGCGTCCGGTGCGACGCCCTGAAAGGGTTGGGCGCCGCAAGTGCCGAACGTGACGGAAAATCCATCCAGCCCAGCCGCGATCCCCGCGACGTTGGAACCATGCCCGTTGTCGTCGGCAGGATTGGAGTCGTTGTTATAGAAATCCCATCCCGCTGCGGTATCGATCTTGCCCGTAAACAGGATATGTGACGCGTTGATCCCCGTATCGATGATGCACACGCGCGTCCCCGCGCCGGTGGCGGAAGAATGTCCCGCCGCGGCCTTTTGACTCTCCAAGCCACGGATGAGCGGAATGCTGTCGTGCAGGTAGATGTGTTTCATTTCATCCAATTCCACTCGGGCCACACCCGGCATTTTGGCAAGCGCATCGATATCTGCTTGTGTCAAGCCACGCACGTTGATCGTATTGGGCAGAACCGTGTACTCGTGACGAATGTCCAACTTGCGATTTTGAACAAAGTCGCGAACACGGGTTCGGGCCTGCGACGCTCGGCCATTCGGGCTGGGCACATCCTGTTGGGGATCAAAGTGGACCAGCACGCTGAACAGGCCATTCTCGTCCACGAAATGCGGTCCGGGCATCAGTGCAGCCTCATCCGCCGCAGCCGTTTGTTCATCGATGTAATCCGTGACGTTCATGGGAAGCTTGACGGGACTGGCCTCGGGCTGAAGCACATCCACACCGGCGTCGGCCTTGGGTCGGTCGATTCCGAGCGACGATCCGCAGAAACCCCCGACACCCGCCACAAACACGAGGCACATCCTCACAGCGTAGGGACGAACTATACTCCTCCGCGCACCAGATTGGTCACGCCGTTCGATCCCAACGCCGTTTGCACAACAGAGAGCACTCACCACAGACATTTTCTGATCCTCCTTAAATGATCCCAGACGCCGTCCGGCGCGCAAACAC
This sequence comes from uncultured Phycisphaeraceae bacterium, assembly GCA_964424105.1. Taxonomy (GTDB): domain Bacteria; phylum Planctomycetota; class Phycisphaerae; order UBA1845; family UBA1845; genus CAYRHJ01. The sequence goes on from CAYRHJ010000030.1 coordinate 129,158, forward strand.
ATCGGCTTGCGCTTAATGCCACAAGGAATAGTCTTCCGGTCTTATTGACGAATTTACGTCCCGAAGGGACATGGACGTGCAATACGAAGCAACTTTACTCCGCACCACCACGATGATTGGGCGCCTGCCGCCGGGGATTCGGACAGATGCCCGCGACTCGGAGTCGGCCATGCCACGAGCCGTTGCGCGTCACGTCCCGGCGCAAAGCCACGGGATACGCACAGCCTTTCCGAGCGATGGATTCCTATCGACCTTCAACCACAGAACTGTGGAAGCCAACGGCATGAATAGCAATTTCAAACGACTTTCGCAAGTAGAATTTCGGACGTTTCTTGACAATTTTCAACAATCCAACCCCGGCTGCCACCCCGGAAGGGCGTCGCATCAGCGGCCGTCTTCGTAGACGACGGCTTCATTCCCACCCGGACCGCTCGCCGTGTAAACGTTACCACCGCCATTTTCGATCAGTCGCGACCACGTTTCGAATGGCGATTCGCCTACGGAAATTCGTTGCATAGATCGCCTGCCCTCGATATTTTCCTAGGGCATAATCACAGCATTCCGTTCGGACGCCGATCGATGCGGATTCCAATCATGCCGCCGGATCGAGGCCACGATTTCCTCGGCCAGCGTCACTGCGGCCAGGCCGTCTTCAGCGGTGACGGCGGGTGGATCGCCCGTGCGAACGGCGTGGAGGAACGATTGAATCTCGGCGCGGAGCGGCTCGATGTCGTCGAGCAGGAGCGGCTCCACCTTGAGCAGCTTGCCGAAATCGAGGCCGCTCATTTGCGAGAGGTCTTGAAAATTCCGCTCGCGAGCCATCTTGATCAGGTCCAGATTGGCGTCCTTCTTCACAGCCAGCCCCGACTTTTTTTGATAGTCCATGGTGAAATAGGCGTCGGGCGAAAAGACACGCAAGCGGCGATCCGTCTTGAGCGCCAGTCGAGAGGCCGTCAGGTTCACCACGCAACCGTTGTCAAACGCCACGCGGGCGTTGGCGACGTCTTCATGCGGCCCCAGAACGTCGACGCCCACCGCGTGCACCGCGTAGTTTCGCGATTTAACCAGATGCAAAACGACGTCGATGTCATGAATCATCATGTCGAAGACCACGCCGATATCCGCGCTGCGAAAAGTGAACGGGCTGACGCGCTGCGTTTCGATGAACTTCGGTTCGACCTTCATGCGATCCATGGCCAGCACCACCGGGTTGAACCGTTCGCTGTGACCCACGCTGACCACAGCCCCCGACTCCGCCGCCCATTCGACGATCTGCCGGGCTGTTTCGGAATCCGGAGCGATGGGCTTCTCGATCAGCACCGCGACGCCCGCGTTTAGAAAAGGCTTGGCCACTTCCGCATGATGCACGGTGGGCACGGCCACGGTGACGGCGTCAACTTGGCCGAGGAGATCGCCGGGTTCGGTGATCGCTTTCGAGCCAAATTTCGCCGCCATCTGCTCGGCACGAGTGCGATCGGTGTCACAAATCGCCACCAGATTCACGTCGGGCAATTCGGCGTAGATGCGGGCATGATGCCGGCCCATGTGTCCGGCGCCGACGACGGCGGTGCGGATGGTCTGTTTCATCACCGTTCATCGTAGGTGCCATGCGTGGATTTGGGTAGTGAGCCTAGCCGAAAAAGCGCCTTGATCACGGGGGGTTATTCCAAGTTTATGGTCGCCGTCATTCAGAACCCGATGCGTCAGCATCGGGCCCCCGCGACCGGAGCGTTGAATCTATGCGTCCGGGTGCCTACGCACGCAGTTCTGACCGGTGGCTCCGCTGGCGGCACCGGTACCATAGATTTGGACTAGTCCCGACCGCGGTCCGCGTGCGACTGGTACGTTGACGAATACCTGCGGAAGGCGTTATGTTTGTTCGTTCCCACTTTGTCGTTGAACGCAAGTGTCCAGTAATAACACGGAACCAGGCTTGTGACGCTTGACTTGATACCTCCAGCCAACTTTAAGCACGCGGGCCAATTGTCAGGACAGTATGATACCTGCGATCCACGCAAGCAACCCGTGGACGAATTGTGCCTTGATCTACGGAATTGCAATTTTGTCAGACCCGCGGCCGCGCTGTGGTGCATGGTCTATCTGTCACTGGCACGACATACGGGTTCCCGATGTGCTTTACTCGTTCCCCAGAACTTTGGTGTTTCTTTGTATCTAAAATCACTGGGTCTTTTCGATGCCTTGAAAACTCGCGGTGTCGATGTGGATGACCGCGGTTTGAATCCTCGTGAAAACGAAAAGGTCGTCTTGCCCATTACCCATTTCGAGACCTCGGCAGACGCGACCAACCTTACGAACCGCGCATTTGAAAACCTGCAATCGTCCGGTTTTGGCGCGCCAGGCTTAACATCGATGGTGACCGAGTTGTTTAGCGAACTTGCCCTGAATGCCGCCCAACACAGCGAGTCTCAGGTGGGGTCATTTGCCAGCATTCAGTTTTCTGAGTTCAAATATGGATCGCGGTTCAACTGTACGGTGGCGGACGGTGGCATCGGAGTCCTGACAAGCCTCCGCCGAAGTGAAACACTTCGTTCACGAGTCCGTTATGACTGGGATGCCCTGGAACTGGCCGTGCGGGAGCGCGTCAGCGGCACGGGCGATCCCAATCGGGGTATCGGGCTGTATGGAATCAGCGAGGATGTGCGGCGTCCGCAGGGATCGCTCCAGCTACACTCTGGACTTGGATCTCTGGAAATTACCGAAGACCTCCAAAGCTCCGCCCGGCGTACGCGGTTGTTTCCTGGAACGCTCGCGCACCTTTCAATCCCGGCTTGAACATGACCAAACTTCGAGTGAACGACATTTTGAAGGACCCTGTCCTGGTCAGCCGGGAATCGGCGCATCTCCTGGAAGACGCGATTCGCCTGATGATTTCCGAGGGACTGACATCCGGCAAGCCGGCGTCCGAGAAACCTGACACGGCGTCGCAAGTAATCGTTGATTTTGATGGTGTGGCGGGGGTTGCACCGTCATTTGTGGACGAGTTGATCATCATCATCGAAACGCTGCTCGCGGCGGGCGGAAACGGAATGGGGCGGGGGCTGATGATTGAAAACCCGCCGACGAGACTGTCTTCCAAATTCGAGGCCATCGCACGGGGTCACGGGATGTCCGTTCGCGCACTCGAAAACGGTTCGTGGCTCTTGGCGGTTTCTGGACCCGCCAACGCCTGATTCCGCTTGTCTGGTTGGAAAATCAGCGTCGCAGGGTCACCGCATTGCGGCGATGGCGCGATGGCCGGCCAGGCATTGCTTTCTCAACTCCTGCTCTTGTCCCGCCGCCACTTGCTGTCGTTCCGCAGCGATTCGAGGTATCGGCCATGACGACCGTGTTCGTAGGAGCGGAGGAGGAATTCGCACAGGTACTCGACGTTGGAATCGAGCGGCTTTTCATCCAGAATACGATGAATGGTCTTGATGATGGGAATGCCCGAACCGCGTGCCCGACGTGAAAAAAGCCGCAGGTACGCCTGCTTCAACGCCAGAATCTGCGCTTCACTGAAGCCGGCTCGCTGCAACCCCACGCCGTTGATCATGCGGATTTCGCTACGCGGGCCACGGGCGGCGACGCTGATCATATATGGCGGCACGTCCTGCGTGATTCGGGACATGCCCCCCACGAACGCTTGCTTGCCGATGGTCACGAAATGATGCACGCCCGTCCCCCCACCGAACGCGACGCAATCTTCCACTCGCACGTGACCGGCCAACTGAACCGAATTCGCCAAAACGCAGCGATTTCCCACCGTACAGTCGTGGGCGATATGCACGTGGGCCAGCAGGACGTTGTTATCGCCGATCCGCGTCATCGATCCGCCGTTTTCCGTCCCCGGATGCACCGTCACGTGTTCACGAAAAACGTTGTGCGAGCCAATCTCGATATAGGTTACCTCGCCCATGAACTTCAAATCCTGCGGTGACATGCCCAGGACCGCGCCGGGATAAAACTCGCACTGCGCGCCTACCGTCGTGTGACCATCGATCACCACGTGGCTGATCAATCGACAACGCTCACCGAGCACCACGTCAGGGCCCACCGTGCAAAATGGACCGATATGCGTACCCAAGCCGATGCTCGCCCGCGGATGCACCGCCGACATCGGATGAATCTGCGTTTCAAACGCGGTGCCCGTTGGCTGCATGCTCTGCTCCAATCCTTTACTCTTCGTGATCGTCGGCCATGGCAAATCGAATGACTGCCTCCGCCGCAAGCTCCGCGCCGACGCTGGCGCGACACTTCAATTGCCCGCCGCGCGACGTCACCCGCATGGATTCCGCCACCAGCACCATCTGGTCTCCCGGCTCGACCGCCCGGCGAAACTTCACCTTGTCCAGACTCAGCAACACGGCGATTTTCCCTTTGTGCTCCAGCTCCTGCGAAAGCAGCACGCCGCCGATTTGCGCCAACGCCTCGATAATCAAGACCCCCGGCATGATGGGCCGGCCCGGGTAATGTCCCTGAAAATACGGTTCGTTGATGGTCACGTTCTTGACCCCCACCACCCGCTTCGTGCCCTCGATGTCGATGATGCGGTCCACCATCAGGAACGGATAGCGGTGCGGCAAAATGCGTTGCACCTGCCGAATACCCGCGACCGGTCGTCCCAAAAGCCGGTGGGCTCGTTTTTTTTCCGCCTGCGATCGATGAAGCGCACGAACCAGTTCATGATTCAACGCATGACCGCTCTTACGGGCATGAACGCGACCCACCACCCATTGACCCAGTAGCATCAGGTCGCCCACCAGGTCAAGTATCTTGTGCCGTACACACTCATTCGGGAATCGGAGTCGGTTTTCCACCGGACCATCGGGCCCAAAAACCAGCACGTCGGCATAACCAAGGTGCTTGCCCAAACCGTTCTGACGAAGCAGCTCCGCCTCTTGTTGAAGCAGGAACGTCCTCGCCGGGGCGATGTCGGCTACGAATTCTTCCGGAATAATGCGGGCGGCTAAAATCTGTCGACCGATCGGTCCTTCCGTACCGTAATCAAGATCATACAGGATTTCCAAATGGTGCGAGTCCGCTTCGATGGGCGGCAGGGCCAACAGCTCCGCGTCCCCGTCACTGACTCGGATGACCTCGGGGACGACGTACTCCTCCCGCGGGGAATCCAGATCAAGAATTCCCGCCCCCCGCAATGCCTCGATGAACGGCAAACAACTGCCGTCCATCCCCGGCAATTCGTCGCCCGTCAGCTCGATATCGAGATTGTCAATTCCCAAACCGCCGCAGGCGCTCAGACAATGCTCGATCGTCTCGATTGACACCGTGCCGTTCCGCAAGGACGTTCGCCGCGCCCGCTTGGAAACGTTTTGTACCCGCGCCGCGATCCGAATCGGCTTCGGTTGATCGACGCGGACGAACGTGATGCCCGAATATGGACTAGCCGGACAAAAACGCACGGTGGAGCCCACCCCGGTGAACAAACCTCGCCCGGACAATTCCGCCGGATTTTGAATGGTTCGCTGAGATTGCACGACTACCGCACCACCGATTCACCGCACCGTCAATAAACCCGCGCCCATGCCGGCGGCCGCTCCCAGACTTGAAAAACGAGAATGCAACCGCCGACTACTCCTATTATCGACTCCAAACCCGATTTTCGCAATCGCAACTAGCCGAGATACACGCTCGTCCCCGCCTTCAGCGTTGGCCATGATCCCCTTTTGGCCATTAAATCGCCCGCTTCCAACGCCGCTGACGGCGCGATTTCCAGTACCACCGCCGGTTCACCCGATGAATCGATCGGCACTTCCACCCCAGCCTGCTGCATCCACCGGCACGCTCGACGATTCTGATCGCGGATGGCCGACTCCAACGAATCGTCACCTGCCGCGTTCTTCACCGGTGAAAACTCCTCGGCTCGGTCGACTTGCAGCAGCAGTGGATCCTTGGCCAAGGGAATCGCGTCGAACACGAACATCTCCAATTTGACGGCATTGGGTGTTTCCGGTCGAATCATTTCGCCCTGCTCATTCTGAAATTCCACGACTTTTTCCGCTCGCCGAAACGGCAATTGAAAATCGCTGCCCACAATGCGATTCAAGAAGCTGACACTGATGGCATGAATCGCCAGGTTGGACGCATCGAATTTCCGTGATCCATTCGAATTCTTGGCGATGGCCAGCGCCGCAGGGAATTCACTGTATTCCACCACGCTGATCCGACCGTTGCGAAGGCATAGATTTCCAACTCGTTCCTGATCATGGGCCTTGGGTGTCACTTTCGTCGACATTTCCGAACTCGTCTGGGCATGCAAACCGATAAACAGTGGATCAAACAGCTTGATCAACGGGTTATCGACCTGAAAATACGCGATCGTCTCGATGCCCCGCCGTTCCATGTCCGCCAGCGACCCGCTGTCACGCAACGCCTTCAGCGACCCGCCGTGACCGTCCGGACCCGTCCAAAACCTGGCCCGATCACGCATCAGGATACGACCTTCGAAATCGAACAGCGGCAGCGTCCCCTGTCGAAACAGCACCACATCGGTCGGCCTCAGCCCGAAATACGATTGCGTTTCAAAAAAATCGCGCGTCGCGCCGTGATTCTCCGGACTCGTCATGATGTACCAAGGAATCTTGACACCATAACGACACCCAGCCGCGTCGATCATTTCAGCGAACAATTGGAATAACGTTTTCTTGCGCACCGGCGTAACGGGAACCGTGCCCTTCGGCCCCTCGTATCCCAACCGCGTCCCCTGTCCACCCGCCACCGTGAACGCAGCCACCTTCCCCGTGCGGATCAGTTCCTCACCCAGATTTCTCGCCTCCCGGTAGCTCGATTCATTGCCAGGTTCGGGCTTGGCGGGCCAAACCGGCGCCGGCTCCAGTTGGTCGATGGGCGCCGAGGGCGGACGTTGCCGCACGTGCGTTTCAATCAACGGATCTACCTGCGACCAGGAAATCGCCTCAATCTCGCTCAGCAGTTGCCGGCGAGCAGACGTGGAAATCTCCTCCCACCATCGCAACACATGTCCCTGATTTCGCGACGACAGTTCTTCCACACATCGACGGTAACGAGCTTCCAAATCTTGTCGGTCGTCAGTTTCACTCTTCACCGGCCCACACCTTCCTCCATTGATCTTTGAACGGCGACACGTAGTTTGTTCCCTCCGGCCCTATACCCGTCACCCCGGCGAAAGCCGGGGTCCAGGCGGGATCGTCGCGGATTCCGGCTCTCACGGAATTAACGACTATCGTTCAATAGACCATTCAATGATCAGCAACATCGTCCACCTGCATCAACCTTGGCCATGACGCTCCTAACCCCTTCTACCCCTTGATCACGCCGATCGGACGCATCTGGGCCACACGTTCGCTGATCCCCGCTTCGTCAACCACGTGCACCACCTCGTTCACGTCCTTGTAGGCCGACGGTTGCTCCTCATCCAAACCCCGACGACCCTTGGCACGCGCCACCACACCCCGATCCAACAATTCCTGTTGAATGGATCGGCCACGGGCGCTGCGAACCGCTGCCGTTCGCGACATCACCCTTCCCGCACCATGACAACTGCTTCCGAACGTATCCGTCATGGACCGCTCCCGACCCACCAGAACGTAACTATTGCGGCCCATGTCGCCCGGTATCAACACCGGCTGACCGATCTGCCGATACTTCGCCGGCACCTCCGCGTGCCCCGGTGGAAAGGCCCGCGTCGCGCCTTTGCGATGAACGCACAATTCGCATGACTTTCCCTTGATCGAATACGGCTCCATCTTGGCAATGTTGTGCGCTACGTCATAGATCATCCGCATGCCCAGCTCCGGCGGACGCATCTCAAACACGCTCTCGAACGCCTTGCGAGCCAAATGGGACAAAATCTGCCGATTGCACCATGCGAAATTCGCAGCCGCCCGCATGGCGCCCAAATACCGCCGGCCCTCGTCCGAATCAACCGGCGCACAGACCAATTGCCGATCCGGCAGATCGATCCCGAATTTTCGAGGCGTGTCCTGCAAGATTTTCAAGTAATCATCGCAGACTTGGTAGCCCAGGCCCCGCGACCCCGAATGGATCATCACGCACACGCCGCCCACCGCCAATCCCATCACGCTCGCCGCCTGTTCATTGAATATCTTCTGAACGACCTGCACCTCCAGAAAATGATTTCCCGAACCCAGCGTGCCGCATTGCGCCTTACCTCGCTCCAACGCACGATCCGATACCAAATCAGGATCAGCCCCCGCCAGACAACCGTTCGCCTCCGTCATCTCCACGTCCTCAGCCAACCCATATCCGCGATCCACCACGTATTTCGATCCCTGACGCATCAAGGCCCGCAACTCGTCACGATCGAACTTGATCAAGCCCCGCTCGCCCACGCCAGCCGGCACCGTCGCGAACAGCTTATCAATCAACTCACGCAACCGAGGGCGTACATCTTCTTCCGTCAGGTCACTGCGAAGCAATCGCACCCCGCAGTTGATGTCATAACCCACGCCGCCCGGACTGATGACCCCGCCCGCACGCGGATCCGTCGCAGCCACGCCGCCGATACAAAAACCGTATCCGTAGTGAATATCCGGCATCGCCAAGCTGTAATTCACGATCCCGGGCAGCGTCGCAACGTTGGCCACCTGTTCCAACGAGTAATCGTTCCGAATCAGTTTCATCAGGCGGTCATCTGCATAAACCACCCCATCGACGCGCATGCCCGCCTTGTGCGATTTGGGAATCCGCCATCGACAATTGTCGATCCGTTCCAATGTGCCCTCGAAACGCTTATCCATGATTCCGCCTCTTTCCGCCCCACACCCGCCTCTTTCCGCCCCACACCCGCATTTCCGCCCCCCGCCGCCTCTTAACAGAGCCGCGACCGTCAGCGGTCTTTCCGACCCGCGAGCTAATCTTGACGACCCGCGAGCTAATCTTGACGACCCGCGAGCTAATCTTGACGAGCCGCGAGCGCAAAGCGAGCGGTCTTTTCTTTCAACCACTCCCGACCCACAACCGCCCGCATGCGTCATTTCGGCGAACGCCGGAATCCACACGCCGGGTGGCCCACCTCCTTTGGAGGTGGGGGACCCGATGATTCAGGCCGACTGGCAGAATGTCGCGGAGACACCAATTCAACGTTTCCTGTTCCGCGTCACGACGTGAACACCGACGACCGGTCGCAACCAATCCATTCAATTACTTGGTACGTCAAGATTGGGCGAGGCGGGAATCGAACCCGCACGACCTTTCGGTCAGGGGATTTTAAGTCCCCAGCGTCTGCCATTCCGCCACTCACCCGCGTGCTGGAGACGCCGTTTCTACCCCGAAACCCAGTCCGCGCGTACTGGGTTCCATATTTTTGTTAGCAGGCCTTGCCGCCCGCCAGCAAGATTGTTCATCAGATTTGTCGTTGGCACGAGTCCCACGCGGGTTGGCATATCTCCCGCGAACGTTGGCCAGTCATTCCCCCGCGTTCCATCATTCCGGCGCGCTCCGTCATTCCGACGCGCTCCGTCATTCCGGCTCGTTCCGTCATTCCCCCGCGCTCCGTCATTCCGACGCGCTCCGTCATTCCGGCGAAAGCCGGAATCCAGTCCATTGTCCGTGTTGCACTCGCCTGTTCACTAACCCGCGACCGCGTCTTTTCAGAGCCGCGACCGTCAGGGAGCGGGATTTCGCCCCTTTACGAGCCGCGAGCGCAAAGCGAGCGGTCCCCCCTCATTCCCTTCATCGCACCGCGACGATTCTCTTACTTCGACTCCTTCACTTCATACTCCGCGTCGATGACGTCCTCGTCGTTTTTAGCCTGACTCCCATTGGCCGCCCTTCCGCCGGGCCGGGCCGATCCATCACCAGCCCCTCCAGCCGCGCCCGCCGCTTTGGCTGCCTCCTCATAAATGATCTTGCCCAGCGCCTGCGACGACTCCATGACTTGTTCCATGGCCTTGCGGATGGCAGACTCATCATCACCCTTTGCCACCTCGCGAAGATGGGACACTGCCGATTCCACCTTGCCGCGCTCGACGGCGGGAACCTTCTCGCCGTGGTCTTTGAGCGTCTTGTCAGTCTGAAACGCCAACTGCTCCGCCTGATTGCGAGCCTCGACCAAGGCGCGTTTCTTCTTATCTTCCGCCGAGTGCAATTCCGCGTCGCGCTTCATCTTGTCGATCTCATCCTTGGACAGCCCGCTGGTCCCCTCGATGCTGATCTCATTCTCTTTGCCCGTGGCTTTGTCCTTCGCGGAGACCCTCAAAATCCCATTGCGATCGATATCGAACGTGACCTCGACCTGCGGCATACCTCTTTGAGCCGGCGCAATCCCCGTCAGATTGAATTTACCCAGCGAGCGGTTGTCCGCCGCCATCTCTCGTTCACCCTGCAAAATATGGATGGTCACCTCCGTCTGATTGTCCGCAGCCGTGCTGAACACCTCCGACTTGCTCGTAGGGATGGTCGAATTGCGCTCGATCAACTTGGTCATCACTCCGCCCAGCGTTTCCACACCCAGTGTCAACGGAGTGACATCCAGAAGCAGGATGTCCTTCTTGTCGCCGCTCAAAATCGCGCCCTGAACCGCAGCCCCCATGGCCACCACTTCGTCCGGGTTGATGCTCCGGTTGGGCTCCATCCCGAAAATGTCCTTGACCAATTTCTGCACAGCCGGCATGCGCGTCGACCCGCCCACTAGAAGAACGGAATCGACCTTGCCGTCCCAATTGGATTGTTTCTTCCGGGCGTCGCGAAGCGCAGCCTCCACCGGACCGCGACAACGCTCGGTCAGCTTCTCCGTCAACTCCTCGAACTTCTGCCGCGTGACGGTCAATTGCAAATGCTTGGGGCCACTCTGATCCGCGGTGATGAATGGCAGATTGATCGAAGTTTCCAGCGTCGTGGAAAGTTCACACTTGGCCTTCTCGCACGCCTCCTTCATTCGCTGCAAAGCCATGGCGTCCTTGCGAATATCGATGCCCTCAGCTTTGCGAAATTCTTCCGCTACCCAATCAATCAGCTCCTCGTCGTAATCGTCACCGCCCAGATGGCCGTCACCGTTGCTGGCCAACACCTCGTAGACGCCCTCATCACCGATGTCGAGGATGGAAATGTCAAACGTCCCGCCGCCCAGGTCGAACACGGCTACGTGCTGCGTCTTCGCGTCTTCCAAACCGAAGGCGAACGCAGCCGCCGTTGGCTCGTTGATGATCCGCTCGACCTTCAAACCGGCGATTTCACCGGCGTCTTTCGTTGCCTGTCGTTGCGAGTCATTGAAATATGCCGGCACAGTGATGACGGCGCGGTCCACCTTTTCTCCCAAATAATCTTCCGCTGTACGCTTCAGATCTTGGAGAATCATGGCGCTGATTTCCGGCGGTGTATATTCCTTGCCTCGGGCCTTGACCTTGACCAGGTCTTCCGGCCCACCGACAACCTCGTAGGGCACGAGTTTCTCTTCCTGACTAACCTCGACGTGCCGTCGCCCCATGAACCGTTTGATGCTGTAAACGGTGTTCTTGGGATTGGTGACCTGTTGGTGCTTGGCGATCTGCCCGACCAGCCGCTCTCCCTTTTCCGTAAATGCCACTACCGATGGCGTCAGGCGAGCTCCGTGGGCGTTCGTCAGGACCTTCGGCAGATCGCCTTCCATGACGGCCACTACGGAATTTGTGGTTCCGAGATCGATTCCAATTATCTTTGACATTGTTGTCTCCTGCTAAAAATCCGCTGGCCTGGTAAACCCGGACCTACGGCGCAAACCTATCTAGTCATTCCAACCGGCAAATCGGGTGCCGTGAATGAAATTTTTGACGTTCTAGCCGTTAACCATATAATCAGTAAATAGTTATACGAATTCTCCATCGAACAGGAGCATCGTCTAGACTGTCAACATGGCAGATGGCGAGTTGACATTCGTGGCATGATTATTGCGTATTATCGGGCGGAAAATCGTAATTTTTGCTGTCAACCGGCTCAAAATCATCGTAAACTGGCTGCTACTATGGCGTTGGAACCACTTGAAACCGCCGAAGCGCACGACATGCCGCTGGTCGTTCAGCTTTCGGTATTTATCGACGACCGCGTTGGGCAGTTACTTCGTTTGACACAGATTTTCGAGAAAACACCCATTCACATTATGGGGCTTATGGTCGTTAATCTGACCGATTCAGCGGTTGTACGGTTGATTGTCGACAAGCCCGACGAGGCGGCCAAGTTGCTTCGAAACCACCGTTTTCCTGTGAAAGAGACGGAAATCCTGGTGGTCTGCGTGCCGGAAGGGAAACGCGGACTGCTCAATCTGTGGGCAGCGATCCTAAGTGCTGAAATCAACGTATTTTACACCTACGCCCTGCTCGGCCTGTCGCATGGTCACCCCGCATTGGCTATTCATGCTGAAAACATGTCCTCTGCAACAGACGCTTTGCGTCAGCACCGGTTCGTCGTTTTGGCGCAAAGTGATTTGCAAAGCGACTTTATGTAACCGGGAACCGTAGTTTTCAATGACATTTTTGGGCAAATCCCGCCATTTTGGCAGTGCTTCGGATCTACATTGATCGATGTAACTAATTATGAAATCGATGCTTGCAGCGTTGCACCATTTGGCACGGACGTTGCTGTTTACCGCTTGTACAATATTGGATACTAGATCGATGACGGAGTTCGATTCACGGAGATTCATATGATGTTCGGACTTGACCCGATGTACTTCATCTTTCTCGCGCCCGCGATGATCTTTGCGGCATGGGCTTCCATGCGTGTCAAATCCGCGTTGGCGCACGCATCAAAGTTCGCACCAAGCAGCCGCATGACCGGCGCGGAGGCAGCCGCGAGGGTTTTGCAGTCTAATAATCTACACCACGTGCGAATCGAGCAGACACAGGGTCTATTGGGCGATCATTATGATCCGCGCAAGAAGGTCCTGCGACTGACCCCTGAAATCTATCAGGGGCGGACACTTGCCGCCGTCGGTGTGGCCGCCCACGAAGCCGGCCACGCTTTGCAGGATGCTTACGGTTATGCTCCGCTCAAACTCCGCAACGGTTTGGTTCCCATGGCATCGTTTGGCGGAAACTTTTCGTTTCTGATTCTGATCGCAGGGTTCATCTTCGGGTCACAGTCCTGGGTGTTGGCTGGGATCGCGTTGTTCTCGGTGACCGTTCTCTTCCAATTGATCAATCTGCCGGTGGAATACAACGCGAGCAGCCGAGCCCGCGAAGTGTTGGTACAGCATGGCATCGTGCAACCTCAGGAGTTGGCGGCGGTCTCTCGCGTGCTCAACGCCGCGGCGCTGACCTACGTGGCCGCGACGCTGTCGGCAATTCTGACACTTCTCTACTTCTTGTTCCGATCCGGTCTTCTCGGTGGATCACGCAATTAGGGATTTGTTTAGAGTGACTAACGCAATGGCCGACCTGTCGTTCGAAGTGGCGGAAAGGAAGACCGCTCGCTGTCGATCGCGGCTCTGTAATTGATAACAAGACCGCTCGCTTTGCGCTCGCGGCTGTAATTGATAGCAAGACCGCTCGCTTTGCGCTCGCGGCTCGTAAAAGACATGATCGCGGCACTGCAATTGATAGGCGTTCATAGGAATCAGCCTTTCTGCATCGAGCGGCGACGCTGGAAAGAATCGCTTGTCATTCGGGGCTGTTGACGATGTTGAAGATTGCTCTTTCGATCGTCTTGGGATTCCTGGCAACGCTTCTGCTCGCTCAAGAATCGCCCGACGACAAGTCGCGTGCACCGCGTGTGCAGGTCATTCATCCAACCATCGGTGCGGAGGATGCTGACCCCAGCCTAGACGAGATTCGAATCACGTTTGATATGGCGATGAGTCGCGATGGGTATTCGGTTGTCGGCGGCGGGGCTTATTTTCCCAGCGTCACAGATCAGCCACGATGGGAAGACGCTCACACGTTCGTGTTGCCCGTTCGGCTCAAGGCTGATCACACGTATCGATTCGGATTGAACAGTGCTCAACATCGCAATTTTCGCAGCATCTGGCACGTTCCGCTGGAGCCGGTTCACTGTCACTTCCGTACGGGCGGCACGACGGCGATCAAACTGACTCCCGAAGATCAACGCAGGTCGAATATCGAATCGTTCGGTGCGTTGGCGGACGCCGTCCGGAGCAAGTACGCGTATTTGGAACACCGTGGGGTCGACTGGGAAGGGTTGTTCGCTGAACATTGTGATGGCGTCGTGGGGTCGAAGGACGTCTCGGAATGGGCCCGTCGAGCCGCGACGATGCTCGAAACAGCACGTGACATACATATGACACTCGTTTTGGAGGGCGAAGTCATTCCGACGTATCAACGGCACGTTCGATCCAATTTTGGATTCAGCGGTCTTCAGAAAACGCTGGGCGACGTGGCCATGGTCAACGCGGGCGTGGGTCTGGGCCAAACGGAAGATGGGTTTGTTTATGTTTTGATCCACACCTGGGACGCGGGGGCACAGAAGGAATTGCAGGCTGTTCATGATGCTTTGGCGTCATCCTTGAGCGCGCCGGGAATCATTATCGACGTTCGACCCAATGCCGGGGGCAGCGAAATGTTGGCCCGTTCGGTGGCGGCCTGGTTCGTCGACGAGACGGCGGTTTATGCGAGGCACGTTTTTCGGCGGGGGCGGGGTCCTGAAGATTTTACTCCGCCCCGCGATCGGGTGATTGAACCCAACGAGCCGTCGAAACGATATCAGGGACCGGTGGCGGTGCTCATGGGTCCGACGGTGGTGAGCAGTTGCGAAGCGTTCCTGCTGATGATGAAACTGTCGCCGCGGGTAACGTTGATCGGCGAGCGTTCGTTCGGCAGCTCGGGCAATCCGGCGGCGATTTTCTTGCCGAACGGGATCCAGGCTATGATACCCTCTTGGAAGGCGCTGACGGCTGATGGGAAGTGTATCGAAGGGAGCGGCGTCAGTCCGGATGTGCCGGTTTCGTCGGAAGGTGTCGATTTTGGGCTGGAAGATCCGGTGTTGGAGGCAGCCTTGGCACATCTTCGCCGGCAGAACAACCCCAGCCCTGCGCGGTAATGGGTGGAAACCGCCATCGTCGCCATGGCTACGACAGGCAAAAGCCGCATTGGCTGCATCATTCCTATAGGCGGCGTTGGCGGCTGGCCGATTAATGAGGGATGCGATCCACGCGGATCGAATGACGGAACGGGTGGGACCGCTCGCTTTGCGCTCGCGGCTCGTGAAGGGGTGGGCGAAACACGGACGATGGGCTGGATTCCGGCTTGCGCCGGAATGACGGACGTGGCGAACTGGATTCCGGCTTTCGCCGGAATGACGGAACGGGCGGGAATGACGGAACGCGCCGGAATGACGGAACGCGCTGGAATGTCGGGAAGGCGGGCTTGCGTTCGCAGCCAGCGGGAATTATGATTCTGCACCTTGATCGGTCGGCGGCGCCTGCACCAGGACCGAATGTCGGGTGCGCCGGTGGAGTGAATTCGACGTGACGGAGCTTGATAAGGAATTGTTGGAGATTCTGGTTTGCCCGAAGTCGCGGGCTTCGTTGATTCAGGATGGTGATTGGTTGTACTCGACGGACCGTGAAGCGCGCTTGCGTTACGCGATTCGGGACGGTATTCCCATCATGTTGATCGATGAGGCTGAGACGGTCGACGAAGCAGAGTTCGATCGGGTCGTCGGCGCGGCGGGGCGCGAACTGGTGGATGAACATGCAATCAGTCAATAAGACGGATCGGAAGAAGCGTGCGTTCCACACCGTGGAGCGGTTCCCGGATCGAATCAAGGGCCAATGGGAGGGTCCCTTGGTGGATTACAAAGAGACAGAACTGTTGCGAAAGTTTCTGACTTCGAGCAACAAGCTGATGTCTCGCAAGCGGGCCGGCACGAGCGCTCGCGAACAGCGGGCTTTGCAATTGGCGGTCAAGCGTGCCCGGTTCATGGCCTTGCTTCCCTACACGGGTTGATGGCCTGCCTTGGTGGCCGATGCCGGCGATCGCGATTGATATCCGCTGACCATTTCCCATTCGCCGTTGATCGCATCGAGTTGAATCTCGCCGGTGCTGCCAAGCGCCCGTCCTAATCGTATAGTATCGTTCTCCGAGCCATGTCGGATGGTCGCGGCCCAGGGTTGCGCGTGTTCCGCAGGGGACCGCTCGCTTTGCGCTCGCGGCTCGTAATACAGCGGTCGCGGGTCGGAAAATATTAGGAATTCTCTGAATGTGTTGGGAATTCTAGCATGCGTGCGCTGAATCTGCGTCCTGTCGTTGCCGGTCTTCTTCAATCTCGCGGTCTGCGATAGAATGCCCTCGCAGTTGGAGTCATGGCGCGGCAGGGAAATCATGCAACGATTCGATGTCATTGTGATCGGCGGCGGGCATGCGGGGGCTGAGGCTGCGTGGGCGTCGTCGCGGCTGGGTGCGGAGACAGCCCTGGTCACGATGGAAATGTCCGCCATCGGTCGCATGTCGTGCAACCCTGCCATTGGGGGGCTGGGCAAGGGGCACATGGTCCGCGAAATCGATGCGTTGGGTGGTCTGATGGGCTTGGTGATCGATGCGACGGGCATTCAGTTTCGCATGTTGAACACCAGCAAAGGACCGGCGGTCTGGGCTCCGCGAGCGCAGGCGGACCGTGAATGTTACGCGTTTGAACTTCGCGGGATCCTTGAACGGGCGGAGCGATTGACCCTCGTGGAAGGCACGGTTGAAGACTTGTGCACGGCGCACGGGATCGACGGGCATGGTGCGAGAATCAGCGGCATTCGCCTTACGGATGGCCGTGATTTGTCGGCGGACGCGGTCATCGTGACGACGGGCACGTTCATGCGTTCGTTGATGCATTGTGGGGCGCGTCAAACTCCGGGTGGTCGCGTGGGCGAGCGTACGTCGGGGGGGTTGAGCGAACGATTGATGTCGCTGGGCTTTGAATTGGGGCGATTGAAAACGGGAACGCCGCCGCGCATTCATCGGGACTCGATCGATTACGACGTCGTGACTGCCCAACCGGGCGATGACGTGCCGGCGCCGTTTTCATTTTTGACCACGAGCATCGAGCGTCCACAGGTCTGCTGCTGGGTGACGTATACGAATGAACGGACGCACGAGATCATTCGAAATCATCTGCACTTGGCCCCGATGTACAACGGTCAGATCGAATCGTCTGGGCCTCGATATTGTCCGAGCGTGGAGGACAAGGTGGTTCGGTTCGCGGATCGTTCGCGCCATCAGGTGTTTCTGGAGCCGGAGGGCTACGATCACGAACGGGTGTACTGCAATGGCATCAGCACGTCGTTGCCGGCGGACGTGCAGCGAGAGATGGTCCGTTCCATCTGCGGATTGGAACGTGCGGAGATCATCCAACCCGGCTACGCGGTGGAATATGACTGGGTTCCCACACATCAGATCAACAGCACCTTGGAGACGAAGCGCATCGGCGGTCTGTTTCTGGCCGGCCAAATCAATGGAACCAGCGGATATGAGGAGGCGGCGGCGCAGGGTCTGATGGCGGGGGTGAACGCGGTTCGATTGCTTCGAGGCGAATCGCCCTTGATTCTGGGTCGTGAGCAGGCCTACATCGGAGTGATGATTGACGACTTGATAACCAAGCCGCCCACGGAGCCGTATCGAATGTTCACGTCCCGTGCGGAACATCGCCTTCAGCTTCGGGCCGAGAATGCGGACCGTCGATTGACGCCCATAGGCCGACGATACGGGTTGGTGGATGATCGTCGATGGCGAGTGTTCGAAGCGTTTCGCGATGAAATTGAGAGGATTGGGCGATTTGTTGAGAATAGGCATTGGATGGGACGTCCCGTCTTGGAAGTGCTTCGTGGGCCGGACGGGAATGGTGAGGCATTCCAATCGTGGTTGGCAGATCAAGGCCTATGGGAGATTTCACCGCTGGCCTGTCGTTCGGTTTGGATTGATACGCGGTATTCCGGTTATGTGGCGCGACAACAGCGTCAGATCGAGCGATTGAATCGAATGGAATCATTGATCCTGCCCGCGGAACTGGATTATGAAAATGTGGCGGAGCTAAGTCACGAAGCCCGGGAGAAACTGCGGCGAATCCAACCGCGAACACTGGGACAGGCATCGCGGATCAGTGCTATCACCCCCGCGGACGTAACCGTCTTGTGGGTTCTCGTTTGCAAGAATCGCTGCGCGCAACAGACGGGTCAAGTCGCGCCGCGAACGGCGTCGGGCGGACCATATCTACCTGTGAATTGATTTTTAATCACACCCGTTTGTTTTATTCGGCATGATTTATTCAGTTGAGTTTCATTGAAATGTATTGACATTGTGTGGAGACGGATTGTACCGTGTGGAAAAGTTAGGCGGGCTGGGCAAATGCAAAGACATTGATGAACCGGGCGGTCTTCATATGGAGAGGGGACATGCGGAAACCGGCGAAGACAAAGGCCGTGTATACGACTGGCGAAGTCGCAACCATCTGCAACATCAGTCAGCAGACTGTGATTCGTTGTTTTGACAACGGCAAGCTGCGCGGGTTTCGAGTTCCGGGATCGCGTTTCCGTCGAATACCGCGTGACAGTCTGTTTACGTTTATGCGGGAGCACGGAATTCCGTTGGATCCGGGGGAGCCTTCCACCAAGCGGGTCTTGGTGATCGATGATGACGTGAACATCGTCTCGATGCTTAAGGACCTGTTGGAAATGGACGGACGATTTGACGTGCGATCCGGAGCCACCGGGTTTGAAGCGGGGTTGCTGGCCAGGGATTTCTTGCCGCACGTCATGTTGCTGGATTTCAAGCTTCCCGACCTCAACGGCACGGTTGTTTGTCAATCGGTGCGGCGAACGCCCGAACTGAAACATACCAGGGTCATCATGATCAGCGGTGTGGCCGACCCCGACGAAATCGAGGAACTGCTGAGTGCAGGGGCGGACGGGTTCATCAAGAAACCGTTCACCGTTGATCAAGTGATTGAAAAGATCGAGGGGCTGGTGGTGGTTTAGGTTCGTGGAACGTTTGGCCACCTCGGTAGGTGTTGGCAGGTCGGGGCTCGGATCAGCTAGATCATATCGATTCCGGCTAGGGAAGCGACATCATCACGGCGACCGCGCTCAACCATTCGCATGCGAGTCCCTTGCTTTCGGAATGGCGGGTGTCAGATTCTGACACTCGGCCGAGTGCCAATATCAGTCATCCGCCATCTTTGTTGCAGCTTTGTCCGGCCATTGGACGTTGATGCTAACGTTGCGACGCGTCACGTTTGGATCGGATGCTGGACCGCACGACTTCTCGTATTTGCTGGAATCTATCCCAGAACGCCGCACATGATCGAACCTCGCGCCTGCGCATGCGGGAATTGGCGCCCGCACCCTGCGGGCGGATGTTCGATGGGAGTTTCGGGATCGCTTCGATGCTTTGAATAGAACTTAGCGAATTACAGAACACACGGCATCGTCATGACTCTTGGGCCATGGCGGTCGATACCACTTTTTCAAGGAAGGAGTTTCCCCATGTCGCTACCGGTTGATTTGCTTGTACGCGGTACGCCCGTCAGCTTCAGATCGAATCGCCAGGTTGTTTGCGAGTGGCGGCGAAAGATCGCGACAGCCGCCCGTGCCCGCGTGCGTCAGTTGGCTGTGGACGAGGATATTTCCATCAGCATCACGCACTTTTACAAAGGATCGCCGCGTTGTGACGCGGACAACATTTGTAAGCCGATTTGCGACGCCCTCACCAACATCGTCTATCGCGATGATCGGCAATTGGCTGAGTGCACGTGCCGGCGGGTGTCGGTGGGGCGATCTTTTCGAGTTTTTGGCATGCCCAAGGCGTTGGCGGTGGCTCTCTCGGAGGGGGCGGAGTTTGTCTTCATTCGTATCAAGCAGATCGGAGACCCTATTCCGTCACTCATGCGATTTCACGTCTCCTCTTCGCCGGAATGGACGCTCCCGTGATCGGTGGAGTCTGCGGACTTGCCGGGCGATTCCAGGGTGATACACTGTCGTCATGATCATGGAACGCGACGACATCCGACGCGGCGCGCAGATGTCGTAGAACCACAATCGGCCATATCCGCGATTCTCAAGTTGGGCCAATGCGTCAACTGGATCGACCCGCTACGTGAAACTGAAATTGGAGGCATTGCAGGATGTACTCGCAAAATGTGCGACGCGTCATCATTATTGGCGCGGCTGGTCGTGATTTTCATAATTTCAACGTCTGCTTTCGGAATCAATCACGCTACCAAGTGGTAGCTTTCACGGCTGCGCAGATTCCCGACATCGCGGGCCGGGTGTATCCGCCGAAACTGGCGGGTGGAATGTATCCTGATGGCATTCCCATCCACGCCGAGGAAGAACTGGCGGAGTTGATCGCCCGCTGGGACGTGCACATCTGCGTGATGGCCTATTCCGATTTGCCTCACGTGGAGGTCATGCACAAGGCGGCATTGGTCAACGCCGCCGGGGCGGATTTTTACATGATGGGTGCCGGTTCGACCATGTTGAGGTCGGCTAAGCCGGTCGTGGCGGTGGGGGCGGTTCGGACGGGCAGCGGCAAGAGTCAGACGTCGCGCCGCATCTGCGAGATTTTGAAATCGATGGGCAAGCGGGTGGCATCCGTTCGTCATCCCATGCCCTACGGAGACTTGAGCCGGCAGGTCTGTCAGCGATTCGCCGACGTCGCGGACCTGGACCTTCACGAATGTACCATCGAGGAGCGGGAAGAATACGAGCCGCACATCGCCATGGGCGGTCTCGTCTTTGCGGGCATCGATTATGAAACGATTTTGCGTCAGGCGGAGGCGGAAGCGGACGTGATCCTGTGGGACGGCGGCAACAACGACATGCCGTTCTACAAGCCGGACCTATTCGTGGTCGTTGCTGATCCGCATCGACCGGGCCATGAATTGACCTATTATCCGGGGGAAACGAACGTGCGGATGGCGGACGTCGTGATCATCAACAAGGTGGGTACCGCCAAGGCGGTAGACGTCAAGACCGTTGAACGAAACATTCGCCGCGTCAACCCGCGTGCTCGCATCATCAAGGCGCACTCGCCGGTCGAGCCGGATGATCCCCAGGCCATTCGGGGAAAACGAGTGCTGCTCATCGAGGATGGTCCGACGGTGACCCACGGTGACATGCCCTATGGTGCGGCCTACGTTGCCGCGAAGAAATATCGAGCGAAGCGCATCGTCGATCCTCGCCCGTACGCGGTGGGGTCCATCAAGGCGACGTTCAAGAAATACCCCCATCTCAAGCAGGTTTTGCCGGCCATGGGTTACGGAGCGAAGCAGATGTCCGAACTTCAACGGACGATCAACAAGTCCGACTGCGACACGGTGGTCATTGGCACACCGATCGATCTTGGGCGATTGTTGAAGATCAACATACCGTATGTCCGGGTCCGGTACGAATTGGATCAGCCCTCGACTCGGCGACTCAAGGCGGAGATCGAAAGGGTACTCGGATAGGTTTCGTGTTGACGTCGATCGCTTGGTCCGACCCGCGATGGCAATGATGCACGTTGATCGCCGTGTAGACGTTGATTGCCGGATTTTGCGAGTGCCGGCGTCCTCCCGCGCCGATATCGGCGGCTCGTTGAATACGGTGACCGCCGGTCATGATGGATGGTCAGTCGAAGCCGTTGGGGTTGCGTTGCGAGCGTATTCACGGACGGCGGCCACGTCGCGGGCGATTTGAGCGCGAAGCTCGTCGGCGTTGGGAAATGTACGCTGATCGCGCAACCGCCTTCCGAACTCGACTCCGATTTCAAGATTCGAAAGGTTTACCTCGCAGTCGAGTAAATGGGCTTCGAACTTGCGCTGCGTGCCTTGAAACGTTGGATTGACGCCGATGCTGATGGCCGATGGAAAACGCCGTTCGCGAATGCGTCCAAAGCCGGCGTACACACCGTCACCGGGAACGAGCTGTTGAACATGGTCGAGGTTGGCCGTTGGAAAGCCCAGCGTCGCACCCCGCCCCGCACCTCGACCCACGCGTCCCGTTACGGTGTAGCGACGTCCCAGGCACAGGGCTGCGCGATGGACTCGCCCCTCGACGATCAGGCGTCGAATCGCGGAACTGGAAACCGGGATGGACTCGTCGTCGTTGATCGACAAGGTAACGGGTTGAATGATGCACGTCCGGAATCCGCACTTGTCACCCAAGGATTGCAACAGTTCGGGCGTCCCCGTCCGATTTCGACCGAATCGAAACGACGAACCCTCCACCACGTGGATGGGGCGCAGGTATTTCAAGATGCTGCCGACGAATGCCTCCGGTTCCATGCTGAGCAATTCCCTGGTGCTTTCCAGGACGATGGCCAACGCGGCGCCGGATGACCCGATGAGTTGCATCTTTTCAGCCGGCGTACACAGGCGGGCCGGTGCATGGTCAGGGCGAAGAATGGCGAGAGGATGCGGCTCGAAGGTCAGCACGACCAGCGAAGCCCTTTCATTTTCGGCTAGCATGGCCGCCTGGGCGAGCACCTGCTGATGTCCGCGATGGAATCCATCGAAGTTGCCGATCGAGAGGACCGACTTTGCGAGGGGTGCATTCAGATTTTCCCATCCCTTGACGACTTTCATGAACATTCACCGCAAAAAAAGTTTGACCGACGTACGCGGGGCAGAATAGAAGCGTACTGGATATTTGCAGTTAACGGAACGACCTGACATGGGCATCATTCGTTGACAGCGGCCCCGGACGGGGTTGTGATAGATTCCATGGCCACCGAGGAAAACGATCGATCACTGGCGTCACTGGTCAACGTTGCGATCTGCCTGGATCACGAAGTGATGTTGCGTCTTCGACCGGTAGTGCGTCATTTGTGTGTCGGATTGGTCGATCACGGCGCCAAGGTGCGGGTGATCACCGAGTCTGACGAGGCGTTCACCTTGTCCTCGTTCGGCCCCGTGCAACTGTTCGTGCACAAGCCGCTGAAATGGCTCTTTCGTCGATCTCGATTTCGGCGAATTTGCGAGTTTCTGTCCGAATCGCCGCCGACGGTGGTTTACGCGATCGGCAGCGCGTCTCACCATCTCGGCGGATGGTTGGCAAACGCATTCGATTCCGACTTGATTGTCCAATTGACCTCATTTGCCGACTTGGTCGTTCTTGACTCGCCATCCACTGAATCGCCGTCTCACATCGTGGCGGCCAGCGATCGATTGTTGAATGCTTTACACGTCCGATCGGGGGCAGTTACGGACCATTCCTCGTTGATTCGCCCAGGTGTTTTGCGGGGATCGGATCAATCCTGTTTCGACCGTCCCGATCGAACGCCGTGCATGGTGTGTACGACTGCATTGGAAGATTCGTGCAGAATCGATGTGTTGCTGGGGGCCTTGCGCGAAGTGCTCGACGCCGGGGTCGAAGCGTTGCTGTTTCTGGTCGGCACGGGAAACGCGGAAGCGTCCTTGCGGGCGCAGGCGCGTTCGCTGGACCTCTCGCGACACGTGACCTTCGGACGACCGTCGGCCCAACCCATCGACATCCTTCGCGGCTCGGATATTTTAATGATCCCACCGGGCGACTCGGCCATTTCCGCGCGACCGCTTCAAGCCATGGCCAATGGAACGGTGGTGGTTGGCTTTGATGGCTCGGCTGCCGATTACCTGCATGACGGTCGAACGGCGGTGGTGTGCAAGGAAGCGACGACCTCCGCGCTGGCTGCATCGATCGAATTGCTCTTGAAGAACCCAACACAGGCCAGGGAACTGGCTTCCAATGCGCGTGCCTACGTCAAGGAACATCACCCCATGAGCGCCATGGCCCAGAAAACCGCGGAGTTGTTTCGCCAGTTGGTCATGCGGCGGCATCCCATTCCCATGACCGGATAGGCAGTGATTCAGAACCCTGTCATGAAATTGTCCCATCCGCTGTTGGACGCTTTGGCGCCCAAAATTCAAGGCATCGCCCGATTCGATCGATTGGCCCGAACACTATTCGCAACGGATGCCAGCATTTACGAGATCATTCCAGCGGGTGTTGTCTGGCCCAAATGCACCGACGATGTGGTTTCGATCGTGCATGCGTGTCGTGAACACGCAGTGCCCATCGTTCCGCGTGGGGCGGGAACGGGCCTGACGGGTGGCTGCGTCGGACACGGCTTGGTGATCGACAGTTCGCGTTTTCTGACCGACATCCGTCAAATTGATGTCGCAAATCGCACGGTCCGGGTTCAGCCCGGGGTGGTTTTGGACGAACTGAATCGGCGACTCGCAGTGCACGGACTGCACTTTGCACCCGACGTTGCCACAGCCAATCGTGCGACGATCGGCGGGATGATTGCGAACAATTCCTGCGGGGCACGCTCCGTCCATTACGGGCGAACTGTGGATCACGTCGCGGAACTGACGGTCGTCCTATCCGACGGAAACGTGGTCACTTGGCCGGCGCCAATGGCTGAACAATCGCACGCGGTTTCGCATATCGAGTCGGAATTATTTCGCATTGCGATTGACCATCGTGAAGAAGTCGGAAGACGATTTCCGAAGTTAATGAGGCACAACGGCGGGTACGCGCTGGACCGAATTTGCGACGATACGGGTCCGATCAATCCGGTCACGATCATATGTGGCAGCGAGGGCACGCTCTGTATGGTGGTCGAGGCGGTTTTGAAGTTGACGCCCCTGCCCAATCATACCGCAATGCTGATCGTTCACTTCGACGACTTGTTGGACGCACTTTCGTCCACATCGGCCATTCTAGCGCATCGACCCAGTGC
Source organism: uncultured Phycisphaeraceae bacterium (assembly GCA_964424105.1). Taxonomy (GTDB): domain Bacteria; phylum Planctomycetota; class Phycisphaerae; order UBA1845; family UBA1845; genus CAYRHJ01. The sequence goes on from CAYRHJ010000030.1 coordinate 153,793, forward strand.
CATTGAACTGGTAGACAACATGATTTTGACGGCGGCATCCCAGTCGACTGCGAATGAAGCGTCGCATGCCTCGGTTGACCTTGCGGCCACTGCGGTGCTGCTGATCGAACTGATCGACGAAGATGGTGCCGAACTGAATGACAGACTGCGGGCGTTGATGACCGATTTGGAGCAACAAGACATTGGCCGTGATCGGCGTCTGTTGACTGATGCACTTCATCAGCGGGCCGTATGGGGACTGCGTCGTCGCGGTCTGGGGCTGTTGATGTCCAGGCCGGGCGACGAGCAGTCGTATGCCTTCGTGGAGGACACTGCGGTCGATCCGTCTCGATTGCGTGAATACATCGCGAGATTTCGGGATATTCTGGCTGCCGAGGGCATTCGGCAAGCGGGCTACTACGCGCACGCCAGTGTCGGGGTCATTCATGTGCGACCCGTATTGAATCTTAAGACTGCGGCCGGTGTGGCCAATATGCGGCGCATTGCCGACTGTGTCAGCAGTTTGGCCATGGAATTCGGCGGGGCCATGACGGGCGAACACGGCGACGGATTGCTGCGCTCGTGTTGGCTCGAAAAAATGTACGGTCCACAACTGCTGAAAGCATTTCGCGACGTCAAGCATGCGTTCGATCCAGTGAACTTGTTCAACCCCGGAAAAATCGTCGATCCACTACCCATGACGGAAAACCTTCGATATGGACCGCAATACACGTCGAGTTCCGTCAAGACGCACCTCGACTTTTCAACCCACGGCGGGCCCGCGGGTTTGGCGGAAATGTGCAGCGGCGTTGGGGAATGCAGAAAACGTCTGACCGGGACGATGTGTCCGTCTTACATGGCCACCGGAGACGAGATGCACACCACGCGCGCCCGAGCCAACGCCTTGCGGGTGGCGATGTCCAACCGCGGGATGCTTCAAGGCCTAACCGACGATGCCATCGACGAGGCCATGGATTTGTGCCTTTCATGCAAGGCCTGCAAGTCGGAATGCCCCACCGGCGTGGACATGGCCCGCCTGAAATCGGAATGGCTTTCCATGCGAAACATGCGCGACGGCGTGCCCGCTCGTGCTAGATTCGTGGCCGACGCGCCCCGATGGGCCAGGCGCGGGCAGAAATTTTCACGACTCGCGAATCGCCTGTCACAGTCCAGTTGGCTCAAAAGGTGGCTGGAGCGTCGATTCGGCTTCGACCGGCGCGTGAATCTTGTTCCATTGGCCGGCGAGTCCTTTCGTGACTGGTATCGCAAACATCGAATGACGAATCCGGCGAAACCTGACAATCGTCCACGAGTGGTTTACTTCGTTGACACGTGGACCAACTACTTCGAACCACACATCGGCCTGGCTGCGGTCAGGGTTTTGGAATCCGCCGGCTTTCGTGTAATCGTTCCATCGACGGAATGCTGCGGACGGACATTGATCAGCAACGGTCTGTTGATGGAGGCTCGACATTTGGCGGAAGTCAACGTCGAGCGTCTGGCGCCGCTGGCCCACGAAGGAGTCCCGATCGTGGGAACGGAGCCGAGTTGCATCTTCACCCTGGTTGACGAATATCCACAGTTGGTGCGGTCCGCGGATGCTCGCAGTGTGGCCGACCGCGCACAACCTATTGAATCGTTTCTGGCGATGCTGGCTCGCAACGATCGGTCCTTTCTGCGACATCGATCCATTGATGCGAAACGAGTGCTGTATCATGGACACTGCCATCAGAAGGCCCTATTGGGAAACGCAATGGTGGGTGAATGGATGCGGGGAATCCCCGAACTCGAATTTCTGGAAATCGACAGCGGCTGCTGCGGCATGGCCGGTTCATTCGGTATGGAGCGGGACCACTACGACGTTGGCCGGGCGATCGGCGAAGAACGGCTGTTTCCCGCGATTCGAGACGCGCATGGGGCCACGATCGCCGCATCCGGTTTCAGTTGCCGACATCAGATTGAACACCACACCGGCGTGCGGGCCTTGCATCCCATAGAAATACTGGCCCAATCGCTCGTCTGACACGTCCGATGTGTCTGACTAACCTGACACGACTGACAGGCCTAACACGACTGACGAGCCTAACACGACTGACGAGCCTGACACGACTGACGAGCCTGACACAACTGACGAGCCTGACACATGCGACACGTCAGACACTCAGTGAACGGAAGGCCATCCATTTCCATTCGTGATGATTCGATTACTTGTCCGCATCACGAATTCCCATGCCGCGGCGATCGGGGTACGCGGGCCTGCGAGGCGGGGTGTAGGGGTTGGCGGCCAACTCCTTTTGCAGGTGCTTGATGGCTTCGTCCAATTGCGGGTCACCGCCGTCGATCATCAGCGCCGGATCGTCAACCACTTCAATGTCAGGATCCACGCCGTGACCCTCAATGCCCCATGTTCCATCGGTCTCGTAAAAGGCAAACGTCGGCGCGGTGATTCGCTCTCCGTCAATCAGCAGCGGGTTCCCCGAAATGCCCACCAGACCGCCCCACGTCCGCATCCCGATCAACTTTCCCAGGCCACTCTGTCGAAAATAGTATGGAAAGCAATCGCCCCCGGAACCGGCCAACCCATTGATCAGCATACACTTGGGGCCTTGGTGCGCATCCGGCGGCCAAGGCCAATCGTGACCGTCTCGTCGGGCCCAGAAATTCGTCGCGGGGCGATTCAACAATTCAATGAAACGCGTAGGAATCTGACCGCCGCCGTTCCAGCGCTCGTCGATGATCAGGGCTTGCTTTTGGACCTGACCATAGAACTGCCGAAACAACTCGTTTTGCCCTTGGACGCCTGTGTTAGGCACATAGATATAGCCGATTCGTCCGTCGGACTCCCGGTCCACGTGTGCTCGCTTCTCTTCGATCCAGGCGCGAAATCGCAGATCCTCCTCGTTCGGCAATAATTTGACCACGACATCGCGAGCGGCTTCGTCTTTTATGGGAACGCTGCTGACCGTCAACGTCACGGTCTCGCCGGCCAATCCCACAAACGCCGCCCACACATCCCGCGACGTGTCGATAGGTAAACCATTGACGGCGAGCAGGTAATCACCCGACTTGACATTGATGCCCGGCTGGCTCAGCGGGCCTCGGGCGTCCACGTCCCACGGGGCGCCCTGGTAAATCCGCGTGATGCGATAGACTCCTTCTTGCAGCTCGAAATCCGCGCCCAGCATTCCCACGGCTACCCGCGGACCCACCTCCGTATCGCCGCCGCCGCGTACGTAGGCATGTCCGACGTTCAGCTCGGCAAACATTTCGCCGAGGATGTAGCTCAAGTCCTCTCTTGACGTGCAGTCGTCCAGCATGGGCGCGTATTGCAAGCGCACCGCATCCCAATCGACGCCGTGCATATTGGGGTCATAGAAGTAATCGCGCATGACCCTCCACGCCTCCGAAAACATCTGACGCCATTCTTCGCGAGGATCTATGACCGCCGACAAACCTGACAAGGAAAGCGTGTCTTCCAGCTTTTGATCCTTGGCCGCGTCCACCACCGCGTACTTGCCGTCTTTCCTGACGAGAATCTTCTTTCCGTTCGCCGACATCGCAAACGAGCCGACCTTCTCAAAAACGGTATGTTCCTCTTTCTTGTCATCGGTCAGATCAAATATCTTGATCGACGAATCGCGGCCAGAACCTCGCGGCGCTCCGCGAACGTACACGAGCTTGCCTTCATGGTTCACGGCCAGATTTGAAAACGTTCCGTGATCCACCGGCAGCAGAATCGCTCGTTGTTCGAATCCCTCCAGCTCGATCTTGACCGGCTTGATTTCATCCTCGCCTTTTTTGTCCTCGTCATCTTTGTCGGCCGAATCATCTTCACCATCGTCATCGTTCTTCTCCTGCGCATCATCCTCGCCCGAATCGGCTCCGTTCTTGTCCTCCTTGCCTTCCTTGTCCTCTTCGTCCTCCTCTTCGTCCTCCTCTTCGTCATCACCCCACTTTTCTTCGTCACTCTTCGGCGCCCAGGGATGCTCTACATCCGCGCGAAGGGGGACAATAATCAATTGATCGGTGTCGGCGTAAACGAACGTCGTACCAACGTCTTCGTAGGTCGGAGATTCGAATCGTCGTTGGCTGGCGAAAAACAGATAATCACCCTTCCGGTCGAACGTGGGCCAGGAGTCGTTAAACATGCCCGCCGTCACCTGGTGCGTTTGATTGTCGCCGTGATGGTAAATCCAAATCGATGAAACGCGGTTTTCACCGCCCTTGGTATAGGTCAACCAATTGGAATCCGACGACCAATTCAATCTCGGCGTTGACGCCCACGGTTCACGGTCGATCTCGCGCGTCGCTCCCGCATCCACGTCATGCACGTGAATCCCGCCGGCCTTGTCCGTAAACGCGATCAACTTGGAATCGGGTGACCATGTTGGCGCGTAACGATGACTACCACCGTCGCGAGTCAACGATCGCGATTCACCTTGGCCGTCGGACTGCCGCAGGTTCAGCTCATATTCTCCTGTTGCGTCGGAAAAAAAGGCGACCCATTGGCCATCCGGACTCCAAGCCGGGTAGCGCTCCGCTATGCCGCTTGTGCGGGTCAGATTTCGAGCAGACCCCTTCTTGGCTGGGACGGTCCAGATGTCGCCGCGAGCCTCAAACACTGCCCGCTTGCCGGTGGATGAAATGTCCCATCCGGTGATGAATTCAGAAGTGTCCACGCGCTGCGGTCGAATGCGTGGGCGGTCGCCCGGAATCGTCACCATGACCGTGCGAATCTCACCGTTGGAAAGGTTCAACACATTCAGATCGGGGCCACGTTGAAAAATAATCTCTCCGTTGCCATCGGCGCCGGGTCCCATGGCCGGCCATTTGATGTCAAAATCGCGGACGTTTGTGATCTGCCGCCTATTTCCTGTAGCCGTATCATACGACCAGATGTTCAGGCGATGCCCCTCGCCCGCGTCGGAAAGGTAGTAAACGGTGTTCCCGTGCCACATGGGCTGCGTATCGGTCCCCTCCCAATCGGTCATTTGCTTTGACGAATGGTCTCGCAGGTTGAATAGCCAGATGTCCGTAGCCATCCCCCCACGATATCGCTTCCAGGTTCGATGATCGCGAGAATGCGGCGTGTACGCCAACCATTGCCCATCGGGCGAAATGGCTCCATTGGCTCCATAGGGAACCGGCAACCGTGTGGGCATGCCTCCTTCAGCGGAAACCGTAAACAACTGCGTCTGCCGACTCAGTCCAGCCAATCCGTTTGTATAGAACAACAGCCTTCCGTCGCTCGTCCAGTCGCAGAGTATTTCATCAGCCGGGTGGTGGGTGATACGCTTGGGCACGCCGCCGCCAACCGGCATGGAATACAGGTCACGATTGCCGTCATAGTTGGCGCCAAACGCGACGGTCTGTCCGTCGGGACTGAACCTCGGAAACATCTCCTGCTCCGGTGCCCCAGCCAGCGGATGCGCCATCCCCCCTTCCCGTGGTGCAAGCCATACATTGTTCGCATAAACAAAGGCGATGTGCGTTGCGCTGACGTCCGGATAGCGAAGCATTCCCGCGTGGGGTTGACGCTCGCCAGCCAACCCCGGTTCCGAATCCACTGTCCGTGGTACCGCAACCGCTTCCGTCATCTTCCGCTCGGTTTGGGCACACGCGCTCAATGGTAAAATCGTCATGCCCAAGCTGCACAAGGTTCGAATCGACACCACACCTACCTCCTAGCCCGCGGGAAAAATCCGACCCCGTCGGTCCGCCGCTCCGCACGGCAGCCGGGGATGGATGACCCACCCAACATAACCCGTTTCCGCCGATGCGGCAAAGTCCACCAGCCAATACGAGACATCTGCCATGACGAGCAAGGTCGTCGGCCTCCATTCGGGCGGAATGGGTTTCAACCGCCACGTCCCCCCGCCGCCTAACAGAGCCGCGACCGTCAGGGAGCGGTCTTCTCTTCTAACGAAATCCGCATGGGTGCCCCATCCATCGCGCCGCGATGGGTGGGGTCGGGATGATCGCCGTTGGGAATCTCCAACACGCAAACCAACACTGGGTTCATCATCGCTAACCCGCCCTTTGCTTCGCAAAGGATGGGCCACCCGCCACCCGGCCGCGAGCAAAACTTGCCATTCCGCATTTCAAACATGGTATTGGATGGGTCTGGTCATGCTCGTATAATCCCGACCGAGTGGACCGAACGCGTCAGTCTCGATGTGATCATGATGAAACGCATTCCGCACGGTCTGTTGGCTTTGGGACGGTCGAATCCGCCTCCGCGCATTCATATCGATGGTCATACTTATGAACTTCATCGTTGTTTGAAGCATGATTTTTTCGCTTGCACATCCATTTATCACGGCGAGGCCGGGAAAATTATTTTGAAATTGAATCGGCAAGCTGACCTGATGGGACTGCCCGGTGAATGGATAGGCCGCCTTTTGGCGCATCACGAAAACGGTTGTTTGCAGGACGCGTCAGGCCTCGATTCGGTTCCCAAATCCCTGGGACGCTGGGGGCCGACCGGCGTCGTGCACGCATACATCGAGGGCCGACACTTGGATCGAGGATTAGCGGTACCGGACGATTTCTTCCTACGCTTGTCGGAAGCGCTCCAAGCGCTGCACAATCGCAACATGGCCTACGTCGATCTGGAAAAACCGCAGAACGTCATATTGGGCGACGATGGTCGGCCTTACCTGATCGATTTTCAAATTTCCTGGCGCTGGCCATTCGCCGGCGGAGAGTCTCGCTGGGTTCGTTGGATGCGTCGCAAACTACAGGAAAGCGATCGCTATCATCTGCTGAAACTCCGCCGTCGATTCCGCCCCGACCAGTTGTCCGAAGATGAAATCAGACGTTCGTACGAAAAACCGAAATGGGTTCGTTGGCATTCGCGATTCACTGCCCCCTTGCAGAAATTCCGCCGTCGAACGCTGAATCGCATCGATCCTAAACGCAGGCAGGTCGAACGCGGCGCGATCATTCGTTGACCGTCACTCCGGCGGAAGCCGGAGTCCAGGAAATCTCGCTGACGGCTGGATTCCGGCCCGCGCTCAGTCGATCAACTCGTAATAGAAGTTGCGCTTGCGCGGTTGCCAGCCGGCGTCGGAAATGAGATGGCGGATTTCGTGCTCGTTCAGTCGATAGGTCACCCCCGCGGCCGAGACCACGTTTTCTTCCATCATGACCGATCCCATGTCATCGGCACCGAAAAACAAAGCGAGTTGACCAATCTTGGGCCCCTGGGTCACCCAGCTCGATTGGACGTGGGGGATGTTGTCCAGAAAAATCCGCGACACCGCCAACATCTTCAAATACTCGTTGGCGTCCGCCAACATCAGATGTTTTCCGTCCGGCTCGCCGCGATAGTCGGCTGGAAACTGCTTCACGCGGCCCAGCGGCGTATCGCCGGGCTGAAACGTCCAGCAAATATACGCGGTAAAGCCCCCCGTCTCGTCCTGCAACTCGCGAATCAGCCGCAGATGTTCCATCCGCTCCGGAATCGTCTCGATGTGGCCGAACATCATAGTGATGCTCGTTTTCATCCCGATGCGGTGGGCTTCGCGGCAAACGTACAGGTATTCATCGGTCCGTGTTTTGCCAACCCCGATCTTGTCGCGAATCCGATCCACCAGAATCTCGCCGCCCCCGCCGGGAATGGAATCCAAACCCGCATCTTGCAATCGAAGAAGTACGTCGCGAACCGGCATGTTGAAAATCTGCTCGAACGCGAAAATCTCCGGCGGACTGAACGCGTGAACGTGGATGGCCGGATAGTTCATCTTGATGAAACGCATCAGCTCAAGATACCACTCGAACGGCAGCATCTCGCCCGGCACCAAGCCGCCCTGCATCAACACCTGCGTTCCGCCGATGGCCAATAGCTCCTCGATCTTCTGGCCGATTTCATCAAACGAAAGAATGTAGCCCGACGGCAGGTCCTTGCGACCCGTATCCATCCCCGGCGGATCGGCTTTGAAATTGCAGAAGATGCACTTCGCGGTGCAGTAGTTGGCGTAGTTGATGTTTCGATCAACGACGTACGTCCGCTGCGATTGGGGATGCAGACCCATCGTCACTTCGTGGGCACGGCGACCCAACTCGTGCAGTGAACACTCCCGATACATCGCCAGCGCTTCGTCCGTGCTGATGCGCCGGCCGACAGAAGCACTGATCGCAGATTGGGCCGATTGGACGATCGTCATCGCTCGTTCATCGCTCACCCGCACCGACTGCCGGCAGTTCGACGTTCTCGACGCCTGCCGGCCGATCCGCACCAGCCAACTCCAGAAACCGTTGCAACCCTTGGCGATGCCGATCGGTCATCGTAAACATCAAATATCGAGTCAAGTATCGTTCCGCCAGACCAACCGGCCAACCCATCTTTGGCCCCTCCGTGGCGGCAATATGATGGGCCCGGGCCACACCCGCGTCCCGCGCCGACGAAAGCAGTTGGGCCGCCGCTTCCCGATCCACATCACCACGCGACGCCCAGGCTGCAAAAACAAATGGCAAGCCCGTCATGGCTCGCCAAGCCGCCCCCAGATCAACCTGCGTACTAAAATCCTCCAATCCGGGCGGTGGATCGATCACCTTGTCGCCGATGAGCAGCACGGCTTGACACGATCCAAAATCAGGCGGATCCGCATTCCCACCGCCTCCCATTCGCGGGAGCATCTCCAAGGCGAGTGCCCGATGGTACCGCTCGCGCCAGATGATCGATGCCAATGCGACCGATGACCGCGAATCAGGATCGACGTGCAACGTCGAAATCTCCGCGGGATCGACCCGCGAAAAAACACGCACCGTCAGCGTGGCACCGTCGCAACTGATGCAGGCATCGGAGATGATCTCCCAGCGCCGACCCGACTTCGTCAACTCGATCACGGGCACCAGGGCAAGGTCCACCTCGCCGGCTTCGAGCAAACCGGGCAGCCGCGCGGGGACGTCCAATACGAGATCCACGTCCGAGTGGGCCCCAAGCCCTTCGATAAGCGGACGCGTATTCAGATACGAGACAGCCCCTACACGCAGTCTTCGCTTATGAAATCCAGTTCCCATGGTTCTCCACTCGCCGAGCTTGTTGAACCGCGCGACGATGTGCCGCCGATCAAACATCTTCCGACGACACGTTCCACGTCCGCCGTCCGCCCACGCCACGACGAGATTATAAAAGCAGGCCACACATTCGCCAGCGGTCCATCCTCTTTCAAGCTTTTTGAAAGGAGCGGTCCACCGTTCGGAAAAACGCCCACCTGATAATCGAGACTTGGTCGAATCGGGAAATGCTGGTACGCTATGTCTTGTGAAACACTGTTACAAAAAACCCGGGCACGTTCTCAAAATCGCGATCCTGCTCGCGAGCATCAGCCCAAGCCTATGTTCCATCGCCTGCCGCAACGACAAGCCGGCAACCGGCTGGAAAGGTCGCCAGGACGCGAAACGCGGCAAATCATCCACGCCCTCGAGTCGACCGCCAACCCCCGTCCTGTCGTTCATTCCGTCGGACGATTCCGATGAGCCGGTCGACGTCCTGTCGATCAACGGACAGTCCATTGACGTCGATGACGTGCTCCAGCCCATTCGACCCTTCTTGCAGGATCGAGCCCACGCCCTGCCGCCGGGCGAGTATACCGCGCTTCTGGGCGATACCATTCGACAGCGCGTTCAACTGCTCGCACGCGACGCACTGGTCTACAACGAAGCCCAAAAAGGGTTTACCGACGAAAATGAAACAGCCATCGATCAATTCATCGATCAGCAGGTGCGCGACAGGATCAATAGGGATTTCGCAGGGCGGCAAACAAGATTCGAGCGTGCCCTGGCCGATGAAGGCTCCTCCCTCGACGACGAGCGTCAGCGCCTTCGTCGCGAGATCATCATCGCCCAGTGGCTGCGAAACACGATCACGCCGAAAATCGCCGATCCCACGCGTGATGAACTTTGGAGCATCTTCGAAAGCCGGAAAGACGCCCAGAGCAAGCCCGAACGACGCAAATTGCGACTGATTGAAGTTTCCGTGACGGCACAGCTTCCCGACAACGTCACCGCCCCCACACCGGACCAGCTCAGCGACGCCCGATCGGCTGCCTGGATCATCACCCAAACCGCGCGGGAGCAGATTCGCGCCGGAGCAGACTTCGCCGACGTCGCCCGCAAGTATTCCACCGGCATCAGCGCCCGCAATGGCGGTGAATGGGGTTGGGTCACGCGCGGAAGCGTGCGCGAACATTTGGAACCCGCCGTCGACGCCTTGTTCAGCCTGCCAGCCGCCCAACAGCCCAGCGACGTCGTCGAAACCCCCCAGGCCTTCTTTGTCGTGCAAGCCGACGAGATCGAAGTGGCCGAGGACCTCGTTTTCGAGTCCATCCAGCCCGCGCTGATCGAAAGATATCGTGAAGTTCGATTTGAAGCCCTCGTCGAGGAGCTCATCGCCGAGCTTCAATCAACCGCTCGTATCCGGCCAACGAACATCAATCGTTTTCTTCAATCCGTCGTGGCCGCCGCACCCAAACCATGACCATTGGCTGAGACGGCCATCCGCCGCGGTAGCGCGAGCGGAGTCGTCCCGACGGTCACTCCGGCGCAGGCCGGAGTCCAGGCAGACTGCTTCTGGACTCCGGCGTTCGCCGGAATGACGGATTTCGCCGGAATGACGGATGCGGGCGGTCGCATGCCTGCCGACAGGCACGCGCTCGCGGCTCGGAAAGACTTTCACGATCGCATATGGTTATCACTTGCCGTCATTAACGCACGTGAAGCAGCAGCGCAGCGGAATGATGGGAAGCGGCGCGGATGACGTGCGTGTGACCGTGAAGTATCGGCTGAGGAGGTCACGCATTTCAGCCGGGCTCCACACATGCAGATGGTATTCGTCCGCACCCCAGGCGATGCAGCGGAATGCCGGCAGCTTGGTCAATTTGACGCGGCGGATAATTGACTTGATCTGGTTGATCAAGCCGTCATTCGGAAACGTCACAACGATCGTGCCGCCGCGGACCACCACCCGTTGAAGCTGTCGCAGGATTTCTTCCGGGTCGATGACGTGCTCCAAAACTTCGGTGCAGACGGCCTTGTCAAACGCATCATCGGGCAGGTCGATGTCCGTAATTTCGCCCTTGACGAGCCGGGCGTTGAGGTGGGCGAGGTTGCGGCGGGCTTTCGCGAGGATCACACCCGAAACATCCAGGCCGGTGAGATTCGCCACCGGGAACATGGCCAACACGTGTCCCCCCCCGCACCCCACCTCGAGCAACGACTCGCCCGGCTGAATGCGGACCATTCGCCGGATGATGCGCAGGCGGCGGTGCTCCACCCAGCGGATGGCCCAACCGGAGTGCCGATAATAATCGTCGATGTCGTGTTCGCGGGCAAGGGTGTCGTTCCACTGCTCGACATCGGTGCTGGGGATGGGGCGACAGAGCATGGCCGTCTTCGTTGATGGTTTGCAGATTGGGGTCCGTAGTCAGGCCTCGAGTGATTCGGAGTCGCTCGCCGATTGGCAATCCAAAATGCCGGGGCGTTCACATCCGTCGCCGGCACCGAATTACATCGAGCCGACGGGTTGGCGCCTTTCGCTGCAATCGACGATTGGCCAATCCGCGATCCCAACCTGCGATAGTGAAACTTTTCAATCGGAAATCGGGATGGAGCCATCATCTGCGACTATCAACTTGTTTGTCGACAGAGCGGCTGCGATTGCGGGTCAGGGGAGGGCATATTATTCGTCACCTGCCTGCCCGTGTAGTGACGGAACTCCGTGCGCGCTTTGATCATCTCCCACAGGATGGTAAAGATGACGCGGACCGGCATGTTTTTCAGAAACGATTTTCCCGCCGAGCGGGGATGAAAAACGGTGTCAATCTGACGGATGGGCCAACCACGCTTGTGCAGGGCGATGACCAGGAAACATTGATAGTACCGATAATCGTAGCGGTGTTGCAATGCGTCTCGCAACGCTTGCCTAGGCCCGACGATGAAGCCGGATTTGTTGTCATTCAGGTTCATATCAAAAACGACATTGAGCAGCGAATTCAGGCCCCTGGACAGCACATATCGGAGCATCGCGTACGTGACCGGGCGACGCGTACCCTGGATCACCGCGTCGGGCGATTGACAAGACGCCGCGAAAAGCTTGGCGATGTCTTCCGGCTGATTCTGCAAATCCGCGTCGATGAAACAGATTCGCCGGCCTCGGGATTTCGACAACCCCGTCTTCCAAGCCTGTTCAATCCCGCGATTGCGATCATGCCGGACAAATTGAATGCGGGCGTCGCGATTCAACCAGTCTTCCACCGCTGCCCAAGTCCCGTCCGTGCTGCCATCGTCCACAATGACGAATTCGGCGGATACGCCAATGTGTTCTAACGCAGCCAGCGTGCGACGAATCAACGGATCGATGTTCTCACGTTCGTTCAAACAAGACGTAATGACGGACAAGTCGATGTCACGATCCAACGGCGCCCGATGGATATGACCCTGGTTCGACCCGGTCATGCCAGAACCTCCGTCAGATCGATTCGCGGCGCAAAGCGACCGCCCGCAGGCATCCTGGGAGGCTTCAATTCGAGTTCGTCGGTTTCGACGGGGGAAGCGTCGCTCAGCAGGTTCTTGATGCACTCCGCCATCATCAGCGTGTTCCAATATTTCCGGTCGAAGCTATGGCGCCCCTGGATCCATTGATTGATGGGTGCGGGTAATCCGTCCTTGACGGTACGCTGGAGCACGAGCGCGTCGCGAGGCAGCACCTTTCGCGCAGCCTCCTGAACGATCCACTTGCCAATGCCGTCGCGCAAGCGCAGCGAATCGTCCAACGAAAACGCAAACTCGACGAGCCGATGATCCAGGAAGGGACATCGCGCCTCGACGGAGTGGGCCATACACATCCGGTCGCTCATTTGCAACAACGGCTGTAGGAACACCCGTGTTTCCAGGTAGCAGAGATTGTCGAGCGGAGACCGGCGATCGTCCCAATGGCGGTGGAGCACCGCTTTCATCATCGCCGCACCCGCCAGACCCGACCGCGAAGCCATTCTGCAAAACTGATCGAGCAGGCTGCCTTGATAACGATCCAACATGGATGCGTAGTGACGGTGGCGATCGTCAGAAGCGTGTCCGGCATCGTCCATCAAGAATGCGTTGCGAGCATAGCCCGCGAAAAGTTCATCGGCACCTTCGCCGGAAAGAACCACCTTGTAGCCGTGTTGATGGCACGCGGCAGCCAGGCGATAAAGCGGAAACGCACTGAACGAGCCGGTAGGGATTTCCAGATGTCGGCTCAGTTGGGGCAGGTCCCGGAAAAACTGCTCGCGGGTGGGCCGAACGATGTGGGCATGGAGATCAAGTCGCGACGCCAGATCGGTGACGAATCGTTCTTCGTTGATGAGGGCGCGAAATTCATCGAACTGGCAGGTGAACGTTTCGCGCACGCCCGACAACGCGGCCAACAGGCTGGAGTCGACCCCCCCGCTGAGAAACAACGTCACCGGCACGTCCGCCCGCATGCGCAGTCGCACGGCGTCTTCCAGCAACTCCAGAAACGTTCGGACCGCACGGCGGGGATTGTCGATGCGACTTCCCACCTGATGCTCGATGTCCCAATACGCCCGCGTCGACCACATGCCGCGCTTCACGTCGTAAGTCAGATAATGGCCCGGCTTGACCGCGAAAACGTCGCGATAGATGGTGCGATCGTCGAAGGTGAATTCGAAAAGATCGAACGAGTCCAGCGTGACCAGCTCCAGGCCATCGAAGGCCTTGATTTCCGATGCGAATTCCAGGCGATGGGGACCGTGACGGCAATAGAGCGGCTTCTTGCCCAACCGATCCCGCGCACAAAAAAGCCTGTCGCCATCCCAGACCACCATCGCGAACATGCCGTTGAAGCGATTCAGGCACTCCGCACCCCACTGAAGATAGGCAGCCAAGGCGACTTCCGTATCCGTTCGCGTTTCGAAGGACCACCCCAGACGGCGTAGTTCGTCGCGCAGTTCCACATAATTGTAAATCTCGCCGTTGAAAAGGATGCTCGCTCGACCGATCCGCACGGGAAGGTCAACATCGTCCCGGTCGACGATGTTGAGTCGATTCTGACCAAGATCGATGGTGCAGCCATCCGCTAACGCGATCGATTCGAAGTGCTGTTGGTCTGGGCCTCGATGCCGCAGGCGGGCCAGGTGGTCGGACGTAAATCGGGTGTTGAATCCGCCCAGAATTCCGCACACGGGTCACCTCTTTCGAGCGCGGCAACTAATGCCGGCTTCTTGAACGTCCCATGCCTGAACATCCCATCCGTCGGCGAACCAATCGCGGAATTCATCGGGGTCGTAACGGAAACAGTTTTCGGGGTGATACCAATCGGCGTTGATGATGTTGTTCGTGAAAAAATCGAAATCGTCGTTCCAAAAACACTTGAATAGATTCCAATGCACGAATCGCTGCAAGTCATAACGCCCTCGCCGAATGCCCAGAACGGGGATATCCTCCGCGATCTCAATTTCACATTTCAAACTGGCGAGCGCTCTTCCAAGCTTTGTAAGACCCTCGCACGCCCCCAACGCGTCATCGAAACTGCCGTGCATGATCTGTCGGCGAACGTGGTCGTCCACGAATTCCCGGACGGCTGCCTTCTTGCGATAGACGTACGTGCATACCTGCCCGCCGGGTTTTAGCTTCGCGGCGAGACGTCTAAACGCCGCCGGCGGATTGGGCGTGTGGTGGATGACTTGATCACAGTTGATGAAATCGAAGAAGCCGTCAGGAAACGGGAGCAGATTCACGTTCGCTTGTACGAACGCAACATTTCGTTGTTCAATGGTCTTGCGGGCGTTGCGTAGCGCGTCAGCCGTAATATCGACGGCAAAAACGGTGGCGTTGCAAAGTCGGGCGAAGTGGGCGGCGTCTCGACCCGCGCCCGTCCCGGCGTCCAAGACATATTCTGCATTATTCAACAGCGCAGCCAATTCGCCCGCGTCCGCGAATCCATAACGCTGTAAAAACCATTGAATGTAAAACTCGTCCGTGTCACGGCGGTAATCGGCGTGCCGTTTCCACTTCTGGGCGAAAGACCTCGCAGTTTGCGAAGCTGCCTGCTCCGCGTCGACGAAACTGGCAATGCCGTCCGTCAACCTGTATGTGACGTCTACATTACCTGTGTCCGCGGAAAGCGTAGCCCGTCGCACGTCGTCCCCGTCAACGTCCTGCACGACGACGTTCAAACGAGATCCACTCGTCGGACAAACCAGCAAGTCAAGAAATCTGCGATTCATGGCCATCTACACATTCTCGATCCGCGCAGAATTTCAAACCGGGCGCGTCGAGATTCACGCTGCCGGGTGTCAGCCGCACCGACGACGGTTCGCAGGGTATCCCTTCGATGATTTTTCGGACCCTGTGGGGCTTCGGTTTAGGTCAAAAGGCCGGTGGGGCGTTGCACGTCGGCGTCGGTGGGACGTTGCAAGTCGGCGTCGGTGGGAGACATTATCGGTCCACCTATTCATGTTTGGACGGTGCAATCAAGTTGATCCGTTCTGACCCTAAAACCGTCACCCCGGCGAAGGCCGGGGTCCAGGCATGATTCTTGCAGTTACCCGTGTTCACCTTCGACCTTTGACCTCCCAACTTTCCACCTCCCAACTTTCCAACCTTCAACTAGGAGCGTCAACCGCGATGCGGAAACTGCGGTTGACCGGCCACAGAGGGCACAGAGAGCGGCCTCTGTGATCTCTGTGGCTAATTCATCTTGACGAAGTGCCGGGATGCAAGAAGACACAGTTGGACACCATCGGTGTATTGAGAACTCTAAAGCTAATCTGAGCATGGACTTACGGGTCGGAATAGCGAAGAACAGCCTGACCCACCATCGAAAACATAATCCGGCAAATAATGCGTCTTGGGCAACCAGCGTAACATTTCTGCCGATGTTGTCATTCTGCGACGCGCTGGAAACTCCACGTGTACCCAATCAGTGAAAAACTGGCAACTGACCCAACGCGAGTGAATCGTCGCGCGGAATTCATCATGGTGCTCGCCTTGGTGATGTTGGCCGGCGTCGTATTTGGGCGCGACATTTCCGTTGGCGGTCTGCGATATAGCGATGCCTGCACACACGCCATGGACGGCGTGTTGATTCACGATTGGGTGAAATCCGGCCCCAGCCATTGGCTTGATCCGATGGCGTTCGCCGTCCGCCAATACGGGCATTACCCGACGTTGGGGATCGGGCGGGTTTATCCGCCGGGTTTCGCCGTGGTCGAATCCGTTTTCTTCGCCGTGTTCGGCGTGAATCCTACAGCCGCGAGGATGTCCGTGGTCATGTTCGGCATTCTCGCCGTCGTGGGATGTTATTTTCTGTCCCGTCGAATCATGGCTCCTGCGG
Organism: uncultured Phycisphaeraceae bacterium; assembly: GCA_964424105.1. Classification (GTDB taxonomy): domain Bacteria; phylum Planctomycetota; class Phycisphaerae; order UBA1845; family UBA1845; genus CAYRHJ01. The sequence goes on from CAYRHJ010000030.1 coordinate 170,111, forward strand.
GGGCCGCCTGTGCAGCGGCCGCCCTGCTGGCCATGCCCGATGTCGTCGTCTGGACCAGGCAGGTCATGTTGGAAATGCCCACGCTGGCCGTCTTGATCTGGGCGCTGTGGGCAACGCTGCGTTACCTGGACAATCCATCCGCCCGGCGATGGGTGCCAGCCACGCTGTTGCTTCTGGCTGCACCGATGTTCAAACAGACGGCTGTTTTCATTCTACCCGTCGTCTTCATCCTGCTCATCCAAGCCGCCTTGAAAAAACGCGTGCCCTGGCGACATGTAATTGCGAGCGTCGTCATCACCGGCACACCTCCCGCGACCATGTTGGCGATGACGATGAATTCCCGCGGCACAACGAACCATATGTCCAACTTGGTTTCCCTGGGTCGTTCCGCCACAGATTGGTTGAATTGGCCAGCCATCGCGTTCTACCCGAGCGCCCTGCCTGGACAGGTCGGTTGGGTCATATTGGCGTTGGCTGGTGTCGGGCTACTTCTATTTGCGCGCCGTCCCACCGTCACACACGCAGCCGTGGGGTTGTGGTTCCTCGTCTTCGCAGCCATGTCCGTCGTGATTCAACACAAGGAAAATCGTTATGCGTTTTTTGGATTCCTGCCCATTGCGATCTGGGCGGGGTATGCGATGCAGGCGCTGCTGAACCGCCTAACCAACACGAATTCAATGCGATTCGCAACCGCAACCGCGGTGCTGATTGCAGCCGCCGGCGGGTATCGTTCAGACACACCCGTCCGACCGGACTATCGACCCCTCGTTCGCACGCACGAATCAGCCATCCGCGGGCGGGTGATCATGTTTGAAGGTCATCGAGACGGAGATTTCGTCTTCGCGGCTCGATGTGTGTTGGGCGTGCAAGGATGCGTCATCTTGCGCGGCAGCAAGCTGCTGTATTCTTGTGCGTCCGATCCGCGGTTCGCTTTCACGTCCTATGTCGCCAACCGTTCCGACGTCGCCCGAATCCTGGACCCGTTCGGGCTGGAAAGGGTTTTCGTGGAACGCGAAAACGATTTGAATTTAGCGGAAGTCCAGATGCTTCAGGATGAATTGAACGACCCCAAGCGATACGAGTTGTTGGATTCACAAACACTCGTCGCGAACGTTGGCCGGCGCTCGACCCGCCGTGAAATCGTCGATGTCTACAAACCCGTCCACCCCAGCCCGCGACGTCTGCGGGTCGTTGAAATACCGATTCCCATCGCGAGTCGCACCATTCGCATCGACCTGGACGAATTAGCCGCCGGACCCCTGTAGCCGAGCAGCCCCCCCGTCACATACGTTTCCCACACCCGCCTTGGCGATCCCAGGGCGGGCTTCACCCTCTCAACAGAGCCGCGAGCGCGAAGCGAGCGGTCTCCTCCCCTACAATACCCACCCCGCGAAACACATATTCACGAGCCGCGAGCGCGAAGCGAGCGGTCTCCTCCCCTACAATACCCACCCCGCGAAACACATATTCACGAGCCGCGAGCGCGAAGCGAGCGGTCCAGCGTGTTTCGTCATTCCAGCGTGTTTCGGACGGGTGGCCCACCTTCTTTGGAGGTGGGGGAGCCGATGACCACAGCGCGTGCCCGAATGTCGCGGGTCTTATAAACGCGCGGACTGCCGACTAGTACGCAGGCTGTCGCACGACACCAAACGTTTACCAGGAGCCGCGAATCTTTATGATGCGGTTTTAATCGGGAAACATCCGACGTGTCCAAACTACGCGCATGGCTGCATTTAATCAGACCGGCCAACGTCGTCACAAGCGCCGCCGACGTGACCGCGGGCTTCTTGTTCGCGGGCGGCCTATGGGACGCACTCCCACAATTTCTGCCAATCGTCCTCGCATCCATGTTTTTCTATGCGGGTGGCGTGGTCTTGAATGACGTTGTAGACGCCGATCGCGACGCGGAACATCGCCCGACCCGTCCCATCCCATCCGGTGCCGTATCGCGAAAACACGCCGGCAGGCTGGCGGCTGCGTTGCTCGCGGGGGCCGCTCTGATCTGCATCGCCCAAACATCGCCCACGTCTTGGGTCGGCCTGGCCTTGCTCTTTTGCATCCTCGCCTACGACGGTCTTTTCAAAAGCACCCCGTTCGCCCCCGGATGGATGGGGCTATGCCGATCCTTGAATTTCCTGCTGGGAGCGTCCGCTGCCGGCGGGAGTTGGGACGCTTCAATCCACCTGGCTGTGTCCATTATCTGGTTCTACGTGACAGCCCTGACGATCTTCGCGGGCCACGAATCGGGCGGACAGGCTCGACTGACCCTCGTCGCCGGCGGGTTGGCGATGGCGCTGGCCATCCTATCCATCGCGCTCATGCAAGCCGTCGTTGCCACCGTTTTCCCAGCCTTCCTTGTCCTCGTCGCCTTATTGATCGGTCTTTGGTTCGTGCACGTTCGACCGGCCATCGTCACCGGCCACCCAGCCGACGTGCAACGTGCCGTTCGCATCGGCGTGCTCATGATCGTCATCATCGATGCGAGTTTGGTGTTGGCCACACGCGGACCGTGGGCATCGTTGATGGTGCTCGGATGGCTGGTTCCCGCCTACGCCCTGTCGCGATACTTCCGCGTGAGTTAGAAAGTGAATCGCGTCAACCTTCCCGATCGGTTTTCGTTTCGATATCGCCAGCGCCGCGTGAAACGGTCACCGTTGGGCTGATTCGACCGGGCTTCGTACGACCTGATACGCGAGCGCTCCCTTCGAATGGCCCTTGAAGAATCGCGTGATGCGTGCTGTTTCCTTCTCATAATCCCGCACAACGTTTTCGACGGCTGCCATCGCCGCCGGAGAATCGTTCATCAAAACGACGATCACACCTCCGCCGCCATGACCGGAAGCCCGCACACCATAAACCTCGCCGCTGGGAATCAAGCCCTTCAATCCCTTGACCAGCCGATCGGTGTCGATGCCCACCAAACCACACCGTTGTCCGTAGCTCCAATGCGACGCCAGCATCTCCTGACCCGCCGCCTTCAACACCAGGCGAGCGACGTCCTGTGAAGCTCGTTTCATCAGTTTGGCGAATTCCATGCATCGATGCGCGTCGTAAATATGATGCTCCGTCCGCGATCGAATCTTATAAACGTGGTCCGGCTCGACGTGGACCGACGCATCCCCCGGCTGCCCCAGGCGATCGATAAACATCGATCCCTTCATTTTCAGTGGCAATCGATTGCGAAACCGCGCAACATAATCTTCCAATGATATGTCCGACAACCAAATTGCCGCGATCGGAGAATGTCCCGATTGCGCGGACATGACACGTTCGATAATCGTAATGCCCATGGCCGACGTCGCTCGCTGAATGGCGATCTTGGCCGCCAAATCCGCGTGACGATCGCCCGAATCGATGCCCAGGATCTTCGCTCCCGAGGGGATCGGAAAACGCCCCATCACCGACCGATCCCGCCCATCAATCTGTACCAACTCGTCAGTTTGACCATGCAGAATCGCAAGTGCCGCACCGGGACCGCTCGCAAATCCAATGACGATACTCTCTCCGTCGTTGACCAGACGGGCACACTCCACCGCGTCGGTGTTCAAACCCCACGCTTCCGACAGCGCCAGCGTGGCCGCCGAGCCGAGCGCCGTCGCGCAACCCAAGTCCACCAATGGCGGCAAGTTGCCGCCGATGACCACCGTAACCCCCGACTGAGACCCATCCAGCTTTTTGCTTCGGAACATAGCGCTGATGACGCCCGCGATGGGTTTCGACCATGCAGACTCATCAACGCCCAATCGCCCGTCCGAACTCACGCCCGCATGCACGCCCCCGTCGTCGAATTGCGCCAATCTTCGTCGCCACGCACCCGATTCCGGCCTCGCAAAAGCCGTTCGATCGTAGACAACAACTTGATCATCGTTTCGCAACTGCACCGCCACGCTGATGGTCTCAGCCGTGGTCACGCTCAGAACCGGAGCGCCCGTAAAATCAGACATGCCGCCCAGCACATCCAATCGGCCCGGGGCTTGGGCCACGAATTGAATGTCATCAGCCGCCGGTTCCGCGGAAAAGCAAACCGCAGCCGGTTCGCGAAGTGTCGCTGGTCCGGCGGCGCCGTTTGCCGATGATGGGGGCCGTGAACTGTCCTGCGCACTCATGGGGAAGCCATCGCGCCTTCGGTGCTTCGTCACCGCAACAATCGATTAATTGTCAGTATCAGATTCTTCAGATTCTTCGGGAAAACAAACCGCCTTCAACACCTCTTCCTCGACAAATATCGGCGTGTTGTTCATCACGCCCAGCGCGATCGCGTCTGATGGCCGGGCATCGACTGAAATCATTTCTCCATTTCGGCGGATCATCAACGTGGCGTAGAACGTATGGTCTTTCAGGTCGTTAATCACGATTCTTGTCAGCTCGCCGTCGAGACTCTCGATAATGCGAGCCAGCAAATCATGTGTCAACGGCCTCGGTGTCGAAACGTCTTTGACGTGGCGTTCGATCGCCATCGCCTCACTTATGCCAATTAGAATAGGGAAATGCCTCGGGCCGTCGCGCTCTTTCAGCACGATGATCTGCGAATCGCCGGTTTCGCGAATGATAATTCGCGCAAGATCCATTCTCACCGGCATGTTCAAAACTCCGCGACGACTCGCAAATCAGAATATCCGATCTCGCCGCACGTGTCAAGAATTCAGCGACACTGACATCGGACGACGGGCACCCGCCTTCAACCCACAAAAACTTCAAAACCGCGACCGCTTCTTTTCAGCGCCGCGACCGCATCTTTACGAGCCGCGAGCGCGAAGCGAGCGGTCTTCTCTTCCAACCTCATCCCCCTCTTAACAGAGCCGCGACCGTCAGGGAGCGGTCTTCCTGTCTCTTCGAATGCCAGCGATCCCATCGTGTTAGCCCCTCTTAACCCGGCAAAAGGCTGACCAATCGATCCCATTCTTCCTGGGCCATGGGCACCCCGTGAGACGGACCCGGAAACTTCCCTTCCCGCACATCCCTTGCATATTCTACAAATGCCGCAGTCAACACCTCGTTCATTTGGGCATATTGCTTGATCCCGCTCGGCGGATGCCCCTCGCCAAATCCCAACATGTCGTGCATCACCACAACCGTTCCGTCGCAATACGAACCCGCCACGCATCCAACCACCGGAAGCTCCGTGCTCTCACTGATGATACGCGCAACCTCGATCGGCACCGCCTCCAGCAAAAGGGCCACCGCACCGCATTCTTCCATCCGACGGGCATCATCAATCACAACACGGGCCTCCTCCGCCGTTCGGCCCTGCACCTTGTAGCCACCCATTTGATGAATCGATTGCGGCCGCAGTCCCAAATGCGCCATCACCGGAATCGATGCCCGCGATAACGCCTCGACCGTCCCGGCCAATCCGCCATTCACCTCCAATTTGACGCAATCACAGCCCGCTTCAATCATGAATCGACCGGCGTTGCGAATCGCCTCCGCATCGCACACTTGATAGCTCAGAAAGGGCATGTCGCCGATGATGAATGCCGTCGGAGCTCCGCGGCGTACCCCAGCCGTCACGGTGACCAATTGATCCATGGACACCGGCAGCGTCGTCGAATGTCCCAAACACACTTCACCGTACGTATCACCGACAAGTATCACGTCCACGCCGGCCGCACACATGATCCGGGCCGTGGAACTGTCATAACAAGTCAAGACGGCGAACTTTTCACCTTCTCGTTTGCGACGACGCAACGTGCTGATCGTGATTTTAGTGCCTGCCTGCATGTTCACGACTGAGCATAGTTGCACGCCCCCTCACCGGCAACCCCACACGCCCCTGTTTCACCAACCCGTTCACGAGCCGCGAGCGCATCTTTCAGAGCCGCGAGCGCAAAGCGAGCGGTCCCCCGCGAAGCACATGTTCACGAGCCGCGAACGCAAAGCGAGCGGTCCCCCGCATTCCGTCATTCCGGCGAACGCCGGAATCCAGCGGGGGTGCCCCATCCATCGCGCAGCGATGGGTGGGGTTCCGATGACCCGCCCGTTGGGCATCTTAACAGAGCCGCGACCCTGGACGCGACCAAGGCGGGAGCGTCCAGTATGGCAAACGGACGCCGCAGTCCATGGCACCCGAATCGCGCCGCTCCTGCCAGAATCCACCTATTCAGGGAGCGGGGGGCCGCCTAACCCGTTTCAACCGCGTTAACGCCGTTTCAATGCTTGCGACAAATCAAACGTGCGAGCCGCCTAAAAACTAAATGATCAAGTTGAACTCGCGAAGCTTGCAAAATTTTCAGGATCGACATGAACGTCGTTCTTGCCGGAACCGGCGAGCGGACCTGATTCACCCTGTCAATCTCGCGAGTCCTGACTATGTTCACCGGGAGGTCCAATGTCCGCGAACCCGGGGTTCATCCATCGATGTGCGAGAATTTGACCCCAACGGGATTCGAACCCGTGTTGCCGGCGTGAAAAGCCGGTGTCCTAGGCCTCTAGACGATGGGGCCGATCGAAGTTCGAAAGGCTAGCGACATTCCGCGGACATGTCCACACGAGGGTCATTCCATGGTGAAAGATTCGATAAACATTCACGAAGGAAAAACCGTCCGTAGGATGTTAGTTCATGACTTGAACGAACGTCGGGCGCGCGAACCAACACGGTTCATTTGATCGTGCGGACTTGGATTGACTCCCGCGTACCTGTACTGTCGTTTGGTTTGCTGTCACTCCAATCGCCTTGTACCGCGTCGATCCACTGTTTGCGGGTCAGTTGGCCTTGATCGTCAAATTCGACGAGCACGTTCAGGTGTTGACTGGCCCGCTCGTAATGCCATTCACGATCCCGCCGATACGTGGGGTCGCCCAGCGTCTTTTGAACGTCGGTCATGTTCGAAGTGTTCACTTGCAGAAGATCAAACCGATCCCGCGTCAGCCGATCACAGCCCGCCAGCGCCAGCGACAACGTCAGAAATCCGGCAATCAGAAACCGTTTCATAGCCATTCACCTTTTTCGAGTCCCCCCGCTATTCCCGATTCCACCGCGTCAATCGGATTGCGTCAAGACATGCTGCGCCAAGGGCACGTCCAGCACAAGCTCCGCGCTTTGATGTTCTCCCAAGGGTGATTCATGTGTCACAAGCAGCACAAATTTCTGTCCGGGACTGGCTTTTTCCGCTTGTGGAGAAATCTCCAACGCAAATTCATACATCTGTGTAGCCCGGTTCCACCAGCGGAGTTGGTCGTCTGAAGACGTCAGCGCGAGTTCCCAACGTTCCAGACGATTACCCTTCGCATCGCCCGAGGCCGGACGAAAGGCGTACAGCTCGACGGCCATGCGCCCGCTGGCCTGAATCGGATCATTCATGGTGTTGATCGGTTGGACATTGACGACGATGCCGTCGATGCCGGGCTTGCCGTCGAAGCTGGCCCACGCGGTAAACGCCTCGACAATCTCGATGCGGCTGGGCATCAGAAGTGACAATGCCTGCCGGCTGGCTTGATCGTTGGGCACATCGGGAGCGTATTGACAACCGACGGTCATGCTCAACATCGTCAGCATGACCCAACTCGACGCCGTCATGGACGTTCTGCCCGCGCGTGATTGCATGGCATTCCAGATCGTCAACACGGCCGAAACGTATCCTCAACCGGTGGGATTTGTCAATCAACCGCGAGTGCGTAGGGTTCGATAAGACTGGGAGTGACTCTTCGCGGTGGAATATCGCGGTGTTTGACGGGCGAAGAATAATCAGTAGCCTCGGCTGGTGACGGTTGATTCCGATTGAATCACTGGGCCACAGGATAAATGCCGGCAGGAACGAATTATGGGAAATTATCTGGTAACCGGGGGCGGCGGCTTTATCGGGGCGCATTTGGCCACCCGACTCGTGGAATTGGGACATGATGTTCGCGTGCTGGATGATTTCAGCAGTGGCAAGCGTGAAAACCTGGCGGCCATCGCATCACACATCGACCTGCTCGTCGGCGATATGTGCAATTATGACACCTGTCGCCAAGCCTGCGACGGAATCGAGATCGTTTTTCACCAAGCCGCGATCCCATCCGTTCCAAAATCCGTGGATCACCCCATAGCCAGTCACAACGCAAATATTAACGGTACGTTTAATATCTTGATGGCTGCTCGGGAAAAACGCGTTCGGCGAGTCATCTACGCCGGCAGCAGCTCAGCGTACGGTAACACTGCAATTTCTCCGAAACACGAGGGAATTCGACCGGAACCGCTAAGCCCCTATGCAGTTCAAAAATTGACAGGTGAGCTTTACGGACGCGCGTTTTACGAGTGTTTTGCGCTGGAAACGCTGGCCATCCGCTATTTTAACGTTTTTGGCCCGCGTCAGGACCCCACGAACCAATACGCCGCGGCGATACCAGCGTTTGTGACGGCCATCCTGTCGGATCAATCACCCATCGTGTATGGGGACGGCGAGCAGACTCGTGATTTCACGTATATCGACAACGTGGTTCACGGGAATATTCTGGCGGCCAAGGCGCCGAAAACGACGGGCCAAGCCATCAACGTCGCATGCGGTCAGCAAGTGAGCGTGAATCAGATCATCGCGCGGATCAACGAATTGCTCGGAAAGAACGTGAAGCCAAAATATCTGGCAGCTCGCAAGGGTGACGTCAAACATTCGCTGGCCGACATTCGGGCGGCACGGGAATTGATTGGGTATGAACCGCAGGTGTCATTCGACGAGGGTCTTCGCCGGGCCATCGATTACTACACGCTGATTGGCAGTCCCGCGAATTCAGTGTCGAACCGTTAGGTCCAGCGAAACACTTTCAAGGCGACGATGAACGAAAACAATCCCCAGGCAGCCAGGTATAGCATGGGAAACGATTGATCGATCAGCGGAGCGCCCTCAAGAATCACGTTTCGTAGTGCGTCGTTGAGCTGGGTCAGTGGCAGGGCGCGGACGAAGGGCTGCATGGCATCGGGGAATTTCTCGCTCGAAAAGAAAATGCCCGAGAACAGCCACATGGGCAGCATGACCAAATTCATCAGACCTGAAATCGTTTCGATTTTTCTGGCCCGACAGGCGACCAATAGGCCGATGCCGCTGAAGCTGACGGCACCGACGAGGGATAGAATGACGATGGCCCACCACCCGCCGGCGATGGGGACCTTGAAGATGATCACGCCGGCACCGATGATGAACAGCATTTCGGGGATGGTGAATACCAGTCGACCGCCGATCAGTGACAAGAGAAAATGACTTTTGCGCATGGGTGTGGCTACCATCCGGCGTAACAGGTTGCGCACCCGCATTTCGGTGACGACAAACCCGATCCCGAACATGCCGCCGCCCAACAGATTCATGCCCAGTAGGCCGGGTACGAGAAAATCGATGTAACGGGCCCCTGGCTCGGTGATCTCGACGTTTTGGGTGTCGTACACGTCAACCCTGCCGGCTGACCGTTGCAGGGCGTCATCGAGCTTGGCGCGGGCCAGTGCGCTATCCGGCCGGGTGGGATCGAAGTGATATTCCATCACGTCGCCCGGGACGAGAACGATCGACGATTTGCCGAGTCGCAGTCGATCGGCGCATTGCTCAGGTTCGTGGATTTCGACGTTGAATTCTTCGTTTTCGAGGAGCTGATCGCGAAGTGGTTCGGCCCGCGGTCCGGCATGCACGTCGACGTCGATGATGGTCTGCTGGCTATTGCGAAAGGCGATTCCCAAGAGAATCGTCAACAGCAAGGGAAAGCCGTAGGTCCAGAACACCGCGTCCGGTTCACGGTAGAACGAGCGCATGCGGGCCCAGAACAGCTCTTTAAGTGGATGATAGTTCTTCATTGCGGAAGTGCCGACCTGTAAGCGTCACGAACACGTCTTCGAGACTGACGTGTCGGGTGGTGATTCTGGCCATCTCCATTTGGTTTTGTTGAAGTTTGGAGATCAAAGCCGGCAGCGCAACGTGCGGCTCGGCTACGGTAAGCGAATATCCGTCGCCGTCGCGCCGTGCGGCGTTGATGCTGGGGAGACTGGTAAAAAATTCGGCGGGCACGTCGGGTTGGTGATGGTTGGAACGATCCAGGTTGAATTCGATGATGTGTTCCCCTCCGATTTTGAGAATGAGTTCCTCCGGTGAGCCAAGGGCAATCACATTCCCGTGGTCGATGACGGCGACACGATCGCACAACCGTTGGGCTTCGTCCATGTAGTGCGTGGTAATGATGGTGGTCTTGGAACGCGAGCGTTGCTCGCGAATGATGTCCCATAGCTCGCGCCGAGCCTGGGGATCCAGCCCCGTCGTAGGCTCGTCGAGAAACAGCAATTCGGGATCACCTACGAGGGCACACGCGACGGCCAATCGTTGACGCTGACCGCCGGATAATTTTCCAACCCAGGCACCGGTTTTTTCGTCGAGGGCGACCATGGATAGAACCTCTTGTGGTTCTCGCCCGACGCGATAGAAGCTGCGGAACAATTGGAGCGTTTCCAGCACGGTGAGCTTGTCGTTAAAGCGCGTCTCCTGCAAGGTAATGCCAATGCGTTGGCGGATGTCGTTTTGGTCACGACTATTCCATGATCGGCCCAGCACTTCGACTTCACCCGACGTGGCGGCCAGCAGGCCCTCCAGAATTTCGACGGTGGTCGTTTTTCCAGCGCCGTTGGGTCCCAACAGTCCAAAGCACTCCCCCACCCCGACGTCGAGATTCAGCCCGTTGAGGGCGTCGACGGGTTTCTTCTTCCTGGGATCGTATGTCTTGCGTAGGTCGCGGCAGCGAACAGCCAAGTCCATAATGCGATCTTTCCTTGATGGCAGCCTTGGGAAACGAGGACGCGGCGATTCTAGCGTGGTTCGTCTGAATTGTCGCAACTCTTGAAACGGCGATGGCGCGTTTGAACGGTCTGGGCGTGATTTCGTTCACGGGGCTGATAGGATTCGAATTTCCGCTCCCTGACGGTCGCGGCTCTGTTAAGAGGCGGATTCGCGAGCCCTTGCGGAGGATGAATTGGCGGCGTGCAAGGTTCGGAGAATCTGGGCGACCCGTCGGGATGATACAGGTGCGGTCGTTGGACTCGCGGCAAGAATTGACAGGATTTACAAGATTTACAGGATGATACAGGTGCGATTGTCGGCCACTCGACATAACTACACAAGCGATACGGTTTTCAGACGGAGCCTGATCATCGACTCCCCCACCTCCAAAGGAGGTGGGCCACCCGTCTCGTTTTGATCATCGGGTCACGAAGACCGCTCGCTTTGCGCTCGTTGCTCGTAAAAGCGGCGGTCGTGGCCCGTAAATGGCGGTGGCGGCGCAGTTGGAGGTGTGAAACCCGCCCTGCGAGTTTTGGGTTCCGTGAATTTACGCAACTAGAGTTGCCACCAGCGCTTTTTCTTCGATTCGACATCCTGCATGGGATGCGGCGCTTGATTTCTGATGATCTCCATCAGATCCGCGTCACTCATGTTGGCTCCCTTGATGCGACGGAGCATCTTGAGCTTGGTTTGCGTTTCCTCGTCCAATTCCGACAGCGGGCTTGATTCAGCGGAAGAATCAGCCGGGGCATCGGCAGGCGGAGCAGCCATCTGCGGCGCCCGGGCACGATCGTCGGCCGCCGCAGGCTGTGTTCGATCCGATTCGACCGCGGAAGAACGCGACGAAGCGTCAACAGGGTTTTCAGATGCCTTTCGTTTGGATGAGCCTGAAACATCGACCCTTGATTCGTGTTCAGCATGGGGTGAATCGGTCTCGGGCGATGCGTCGGCCTTAGTTGCGGGCGGGGCGGTCGAGCGGTCGCCCTGAACACTTTTGGAAACTAACGACTTGCGGGAATGGGTCCTACGACTTTCCTGAACGGGCTTTTGTGGCTTGGCTGCTGACGATTTTTCCCGTTCGGTGACGTTGGCCAGCCGGGTTTGGAATTCCTTCTCGGCCTCGACGACTTTCTCTTCGCGAGCCAGAACTTCCTGGGTCATGTCGTCGAGTTGGCACTTGTCCTTTTCGAGGGCGGCACGATCCAGTTCCAAATCGGCACGGAGATTTTCCAGCTCGGATTGCAGATGTTCCAGGCGACTACGTTCCTCCTCGACATGCTGCGAAGATTCTGTTTGGACGCTTGCTGATTCGTTTGCCCGTCTCTCCATCGCGTCGCGCTCAGCCTGAAACTCGGATCGCGCCAGTTCAAACGATTCAGTCCGGCTGTCGAATTCAGACCGGAGATCAGCCAACTCTTGGCTGCGGGTGCGCTCCTCCGCAAGGGCGCTGGCCAATTCCTCACGACTTCGTTCGAGTTCCTCTCGGGCGCGGAGCAAGGCCGTGTTTTCATTTTCGAGGGCTTGGCGCTGCGTTTGCAGATCAGTCGCGAGCTGGGCCAGCCGCTGGTTTTCGCGATCGGCCGCTTGCTGGGATTGGTCGAGTTCTGTCCGCAGACCTTCCAGGCTTTCCTGGTCGGATCGTAGGGCTGCACGTTCCGATTCCAGCTCTCGCAGGTTCGATTCAAGGCGATCCCGCTCAATCTTCAGTCGCTCCTGTTCGGCGCTGACGACTTGGTGAGACTGGTCGGCGCCTTGCTCAGCTTCGCGGAGTCGGCTTTCGAGACTCTCGAGGTCTTGCTGCCGCGCGTCGAATTCCTTCTGCTGTCTAGTGATGTCCTTCTGTTGTTTGGCGAGCGATTTCTTGATATCCTCGTTTTGCTTCTGCTCGCTTTCCAGCTTGGCTAGCTCGTCTTGGAGCCTGGCCTGCTGCTCCTCGCAGGCACGCTGTGTTTCTACAAGCTCTTTTTGGCGGCGCTCGTCATCGCTCCGTTGCGTTTCCATTGCCCGCAACTTCGCTTCCACGTCTTGACGCCGGCGTTCGATTTCGAGGGTCGCTTGCTCGTGGCTCTTGCTTTGCTTTTCGAGGACCTGTGAACGCTGTTCCAGTTCGCGTTGCCGCTTCTCAAGCTCACTTCGTTCGATCTTGAATTGACTATCAAGTTCGTTGAGTTGGGATTCGCGACTGTCAAGGGCTTCTGATCGCTGCTGAATATCGGCTTGCAGTCGTTCGGACTTCTGCCGTTCCTCTTGCAGGCTTTCGCGCATGCGAGCGAATTCGTTCTGTTGGCCGTCGAATTGGCGGCGAAGTTCCTCCTGCCGTTGATGTTCGAGATGAATCTCCTTGCGCTGGGCTTGAAGTTGTTCGCGGTCGGCTTCGAGCTGCTTGGACACCTGCTCGAGCCGTGATCGTTCATCACCGAATTGCTCGGACTGCGAGTGAATCTGGATCCGCTCGTTCTGAAGGCGCTGGCGTTCCTCGCTCAGCTCGTCACGTTCAGCCTCCAGACGTTCGCGCTCGCGGGCAAGACTGTCGCGTTCAGCCGCCAACTTTCCGAGTTGGGATTCGGCGTGTTTCTGCTCGTCGGCAAGCTGTTTTCGTGACTGGGTCAGTTGCTCCTGTTCCGATCGATGCTCGCTCCGCAATTTGTCAGATTGGGTCTGTAGATGGCGATCCTTTTCCGCGAGCGACTTGGCCTGCTGTTCCAGCTCGGTCGAACGCTGTTCGAAGTCGTGGTTCTGTTGCCGTACAAGTTGGGCATGACTTTCCAGGTCGCGTTCGTGGGCCGCGTGCCTTTCATCTAATTGACGCCGCTGCTCTTCCAGCGATTGGCGATCGACTTGAATCGCACGGGTGGCCTTTTCCAAATCGCGGTGGCCGGCCTCTATTTCCGTTCGCGATGCTTGCAGCGATTGAAGTTCACTCGCCAGTCGTTCATTCTCGGCGGCCAACTCGCTTTGTAGGGTGGCGATCGATTCCCGTTCGCTTTCCATGACGGATCGAAGTTGCTCGATTTCATCAGATGATCTTGCGATTTGAGCCGCTTGAGTTTCGAGGTTTTTCGCGATTTGCTCTTGCTCGCGTTCGCGCGCCTCGATGGCGCTGCGGCGCTCTTCCAACTCTCGGCTGCGGCGCTCGACGTCGGCGGAATCGTCGTGAAGTTTCGCCGCCTTCTCGTCCAGACTGGCTTGACGCCCGTCCGCTTCGGTCCGTTGTTGCTCGAGCGCGGCGCGGCGCTCAGCGACGTCACGCTCCCGCTCGGCCACCTCCGCCGATTTGTCGTTAAGCGCGGATTCGCGTTCGGTCAGGCGACGGATGGATTCCGTTTCACGCGCTTCGAGTTGCTTCGCGAGATTCTCGCATTGTGCCTCGCGAGACGCGAGCAGCGCCTCCTGCTGTTGCAGCTCTTGCGCTCGAGCTTCACACTTTGCCCGATCCTTGTCGATTTGCGCTTTGCTTGATTCACATTGTTTCAGCCCATCATCAAGTCGCGATTGCTGATCCGCTTGGCCACGTTCCCGCTCGTCCATTGATCGAGCAAGTTGATCGATGGATTGCTGCCGCTGCTCAAGCTGCTGCCAGATGGATTGAACGTGTTGATCGAACTCGGCGATCTTGCGTTCGACGTCGGAAAGTGCAGCCAGGATGCCCTCGTCCACGGCGGGTGAAGCGTCCGCTTCGGCCACGTCGCTTGGCGATTTCCCGCGGACGGTTTTTGCAGAATCGAGTTTGATTTCGGTGTTATCGGACATTGCGCGAGTTTTCGAGCCAATCTCTGAGCACCGTTCCAAAGGCGCGGTGACGGTCTGAACACCTTGCGATAGTCGTCATATCGGTTGTCCGATCAACGTGCCCAACGTCCGATTGATGACCAAAACTTTCTAAAACGTGAAGCCCGTACGCCCCTGCCCCGCGCCGGCGGTATTGTAAGCTGCGGGTAGCGTTGGCCATGGGGGGGGTCGGTGAAGGACGACCCCGGATTCGATAACCAACGCCATTTAAGGAACATACAATCCGGGCGGAATGCAGGGAGCGCATGATGGTCGACACGAGCTTGCGGATGGAGTCGTTGGCGGAGCGTCCGGTGTTGGAGCCGTTACGCCGTTTAGCCGGCGAGGTGATGACGGAGCTGTCTCGTGCCCAACAGCTTATTCGGGCTCGCGCGGACGACCTGTTCGCTCGGCATGCGGAATTGCTGTCCCAGGGAAAGGACATCGAGCGACAAGCCGTTGAATTGACGCTTCAGCGAAACGAGCTGGCAACGCGGGAAACCGAGTTTTCCAAGCGGACGTCGTCGTTGGACGAGAAATGTGAGGCCTTGGCCGATCGGGAAAGAAAGCTGGCGTCCGATTTTGAAAACCTGCGGAAATCCACTCAGATTATTGAAACGGAGCGGCAAGCCATCGCCGAAGAGAGAACGACGTTTCAGAAGCGGGCATCGGAACTGAATTTGAGTCAGTCCGAATTGACGTCTGCGCAGGCGGATTTGGCGGACCGCGAGACTCGTCTTCAGGAGCGGGAATCGACCTTGGCTGGATACGAGAGTCAGTTAATAGCCCAGGCGGCTGAACTCGACTCCGTGCGCGACAACATTTCTGTCATCAGCGATCAGCTCGAAAAAGATCGCAACGCGTTGGCAGAACAACGCACCGCCCTGATGCAGCGGATGGGGGCGACGTCCCATAATTCCGCAGCGCCGGCGGCGTTGCAACTGCCCGATATTCCACGGATGACGACGCCCAAACCGATCAAGCAGTCTGTTTTTGACGAAGACGAGGTGCCCGTAGGCGGATTGAAGGCCAAGTCGCCCGAAACGCAAGCGAATGGACTGTCGTTTCATTTTCAAAAGCTACGCCGTGATGCCAAGAGACGCGTCAAGGGACTGTGTTAGCGCTCGCTGGATAATAGCCGATTCGTTTGTTTAGGGAGTGCGGATACGGATGGCCGGCGCTGACGACCGATTCCTGACGGTCGCGGCTCGGCAAGAGACGGTCGCGGGATTCGTGAATGGTCGTGTCCATTGTGCGCGAGGTAGACGAAACGTATGACGGGTTTTCCGTCAAACGCTGGTGACCGGTAGGAGTGACGAGTTATGGCGCTGGCACTGTTTTCGCGCAAGAAGAATGACCAGATGTCCCACGACGTGGCTGTACGCACGCCAAGAAAAGTCGCACCACCCGCGGCGGCGCCGGATTCACTTCTCGCGGACTTCGTACCGGCGCAGGTCGGCACCTTCTCCGATGACGCGCTGTTGCGATTGGCGCAACAGAAACGGTTGGGGTTGATCGTGCAGAACATCGCCTCGTGGGAGGCGCATGCCCAGGGCGCGGATTTCGTTGCGAAAGCGCTTACCGAGGTCGAGGACACGTTTGCGCTCGTGCCCGCAGGTGCAGCCTCGTTGGCGCAGACCTTGTCGGATCGCCCGGGATCGGCTCAAACGGACGTCGAAGTCGAGCCTTTTCTGTTGGCCATTCACACGGTCAGCAACGCCGAGTTTCAGTCGTTCGTCGACGACGGGGCCTACGCGAACATGGACCTTTGGCCGGAGGAGATTTGGCCTTACCTGATTGAATTCCTGGATTTGACGGGCGAGCAGGCGCCGCGGTTCTGGCGGGGTGGGCGACATGATGCACGTCGCGGCGATCATCCGGTCGTGGGAGTCAGTTGGTATGAAGCTGCCGCCTACGCGGCGTGGTGCGGATATCGGCTGCCCACGGAGGCGGAATGGCAGATGGCGGCGAGTTGGCGGATTCGAAGCTCGGCTGACTTGTTGCGGCGATTTCCCTGGGGCGACGCGATGGATTGCACGCGTTGCAATCTGTGGAATTCCGGGATCGGGACGACCGTCCCGGTTCACGAATATCCGCAGGGTGCGGCTCCCAACGGAGTGCGGCAGTTGATCGGCAACGTTTGGGAGTGGGTGGGAACGGAATTCAACGTCCTGGCGGATGACGGAACGCCGATCGTGGGCGAGATGCCCATGTTGGGCGTGCGGGGCGGCGCGTTTGATACGTATTTTGAGTCACAAGCAACGGCAACATTTCGTTCGGGGCACATTGCGCTGGGACGAGCCCATAACACCGGGTTCCGCTGTGCGATGGATCTGCCGGCGACACAAGGTTCATCGCATTCATAGAACGGGAACAGGCCATGGCGACAGCGATCCATGCGACACAGTGTCTGGTATGCAGAACCACAAACTCGGAAGATGCCATGCTCTGCGCGCATTGCGCGGCACCGATGGCCTTGACCCACGAGTCCATCGCCCAGGACCAACGGCCCAGCATCATCACCATCATTGGTGACAGCAACGTTGGAAAGACGGTCTATCTCGGATATCTGTTGGACATGCTCAGTCGGCGGGCGGGCGAGTTTGAAGCCGTTCCCAAGGGGCCTTTCTCGGTCAACCTGCAACACACCGTCATGAGTCACCTGGCGTCTCGGCTTTTTCCGCCCAAGACGCCCAACGAAGTCGATCAATGGCATTGGGCCTATTGTCAGATCATCAATCGCAAGAACAGCGAACGCTGGCACGACCTGGTGATGCCGGATATGGCCGGCGAAGCCATCGCCGCGGAACTCGACGCGCCGCACACCTATGCGGTCATTCGCGGCATACTGGCGCAGAGCACGGGAATCATGCTGCTGGTGGATGCCTCGCAAGCGGCGATGGGCAACGTGCACGCCGATTTCTTCGCATTCAAGTTGATGAGCTACATCGATCAATTGGCTGGTCTGAAGTCGGGCGTGAAAATCGCCACGCCGGTCGCGGTCGTTCTGTGCAAGAGCGATTACTGCCCGCAGGCGTTCGACGACCCGATCACCTTCGCACGCACCAATCTGAATCGTCTGTGGAACCTGTGCGAGTCGCGTTTCGCCAACGTCGCCTTCTTCGCCACAAGTGTCATCGGCGCCATCGGATTCGGTACGGACGTCGATGACAACGTCGTGCCCGTGCCGCTGCACTCGGCGCCGCGCGGCGTACTTGAACCCTACGAATGGCTGCTCTCGGCGCTGTAATGAACATCGATCAGGCCATTTTCACGTCGGCCGAAACGGTCATGGGTCAAGGATATCGCGTGACGGCTGCGTCGCCCGGTGTCACGTCCGACGAAAAAAAGTGCATCTCGCGACATTCGCCGTCACACGAAGCCCTGTGCGACAAGTCGGCGGACGCGGTCGGTCTTGCATTCTATCGTATGGATAGCGGTCGATATGTGCTGGCGCGAACGTGTTACGCCGGGCAGGAACAATCGGGGCGCGGTGGAAAACGGGTTCTGACACGCGTGTTTGTGCTGACGTCTGACCAATGTGCGGCCTTTCGCTGGAATCCATTTGACATTCTGCGTGCGGCGTCGGTACACATTGACCCGACTCGTTCCGTTCAGCGATCCGGCTGCGAACTGGAAACGGTCTCATTAAGGGGTCCGCTCCCTGACGGTCGCGGCTCTGTTGTGGGCGATTCTGATGGCTACGCGGGTGACGTCGAAATATCGAGGGGGGTTGCAGCCATCCACGACGGTCGCCATGTAGTCAGCGAAGCCGTGTACTTGTATTTGTTGGATGTAGGGATCGGCGGTTCCTGCGTGGTGGTCAATGAACTGCCCCGAGCGCACGCAGTGCTCGAATCCATTCTCCTGGCCATGCCCGTTTCGAAGCGGCGGCAGTTCGAATTTTCCATCGGACTGCGTATCGCCCTTTCGCGTCGTTATCAATTCCATTGTATAGATGGCGACACAAAGAGCGTGACACGCATTGTTCGCGGGCACGACATTAAGTTCATCGACGACGTGACTGCGTTGTCAAAGGCTGGCGCATCGCGGTCTCGCTGGACCGAACTGGTGGCGGATTGCTTTCAGTCTCAATGCCTAACAGACCTTGTGGAACTGTGCACTCGGCATTGCACATCGGATGTCGATGACGCACTCGATGGCCTCGTTTCACGGCAGATGGTCATCAATCACTTGCCTGAACGCACGTTGTCCGCACTGGTAGGATTGGTACGCGAGAGTCGTGCCGATGGGTGTGAACCCGACGGCGCAATCGAACGTGACGGTGCGAATATAACGGAACGCTGGTTAGAAAGTCGTCTTCACAACAAGGCCCGCGCAACGCTTCTGAATCGACTTGCTCAATCCACGCCCACTGACATTCGCGGCGTGTGGGACGATTTGATTACACTGACCGACGACGCCGACATTGCAGAATTCTGTACGCGCTTCGCGGACGATGAAAACATCGGCGAGCATGGCTTGATCCGCCCGCAGGTAACCACCACGACATAGTTTTGCCTCGTCGAATCACCACCGCGGTGCATCACTGTGCAGGGAAACTGGGCCGTGCAAGGGCGGTCAAACGAGAAGATCTACAAACAAACCTCGTCGATGTTGCGAGTCAGTCGAGAACTGAGTATCGGCGGTTGGCGAATAAGGTGATTCAGTTCGGCGCTGGGCTTGGTCATCTTTTCGTGGCTGAACCATCTCGGCCCGGGCTCGGGATTCATTGGCGGCGACTTCGAGAAGCGGCGCGTGCTGATCGCGAGCCTTCAAGTCTTCAATCTGCTTGCGCTCCTCGTCGGTAAGCTCTGATTTTCCGCGCGCGTGATTCGTTGCGGTCACGCTTGTGCCTGGAAACACGTTCTCCGGACGGCGCCCGAGTGCGGAACTGCCCAACTCGCGCAGCAGCGCATTCATTACGCCGCTGGCACCGTAGGATGACGAGATTCCGTCAAGCATTCGTTTACTTGGGCTCCATGAAGTGGGCGGTTTTGGAAGTTATCGAGTGGATTCGGGCACCGCTTTCGTGGCCGAGCCACTTTGCGGCGTGGGACGTTTACCGTAGAATTATGGATGGTTGAACACGGGTTATTATCGGAAGTAGGGCTATGGCAGAACATCCAACACGTCGATCGTTTATGGCGACCGCAGCCGCGTCGGCCGTCGCGATGGGAACGCAGACCGTCAAGGCACAAAGTCGTCAGCCGGCGGCGCATCGAGCGCAGCCGCCGATCGCCATTGCCAGCGCCAATGGGCTGGGTGCGACGCAGACGGCGGGCGACATGATCACCCAAGGTGCGGACACGCTTGACGCGGTCATCGCCGGCGTGAATCTCGTCGAAGCCGACCCCGATGACCACTCCGTCGGCTATGGCGGGTTGCCGAACGAAGATGGTGTCGTGGAATTGGATTCCTCCGTCATGCACGGACCAACGCACGACACGGGTGCGGTGGCGGCGCTACGGAACATCATGCACCCGTCTCGCGTCGCCAAGCTGGTGATGACCCGGACGGATCACGCCATGATCGTCGGTGAAGGCGCGTTGCGGTTTGCCAAGGCCCATGGGTTCAAAGAGGTCGATCTATTGACGGACGAGGCTCGGAAGTTATGGCTGCGCTGGAAAGAGCGTCATTCGGATCGCGACGATTGGATTTCACCCCCCGGCGAAGATGAGGCCGGGGGGGAGGAACATTCGTCGAGCCGTGCGGCATTGATGCATACGTATGGAACGATTCATTGCAGTGCACTGAATGACAAGGGCGAACTGAGCGGTGTGACGACGACGAGCGGATTGAGTTACAAGATTCCGGGGCGAGTGGGCGATTCGCCCATCATCGGTGCGGGTTTGTACGTGGACAATGAGATCGGGGCAGCGGGCAGTACGGGTCGCGGAGAATCAGTGATACAGAATTGCGGCGCGTTCGCGGTGGTGGAATTGATGCGAACGGGCGCCGCCCCGACGGACGCCTGTCTGGAAGTGTTGAAGCGAATCGTGAATCACGCCCGGGATCCGTGGCTGATTAATGAGGAGGGACTGCCCGCATTCGACGTGAAGATGTATGCGTTGGCCAAGGACGGCCGGTTCGGCTCGGCAGCGATCTGGTCCGGGGCTAATTTCGCGGTGTACAGCGATGGCAAGAGTCGGCACGAGGAATGTGCGTACTTGTTCGAGCGGCGGCAGCGAGATTGAGACGAGTTGAAACGCCTGGGGAGTCGGAATTCGATGTTTTGCTATACCGGTCCGGGCGGTGGAATTGCGGAGGGTTGTTCTTGTGCGGATTTGGACGGTGATGGGGACGTCGACTTGGCCGACCATAGCGTGCTACAGAGGCGGTTGGGTCAACCCGCGACGTTCGAACCGTAGGCCAATCTTCTGTACACCGCAAACACGCCCACCACGGAAATGGATAGGGCTGCGAGCAGTTTCCCAACGACGGTCAGCGCTGGAATGGGGCGTTTGGGCGAATCGGCTGTACCGCTGTTTTTCATCAGCAGAACGACGTCTGCGATTTCGTCGATCAGACCCAGGTCAAGATCACCATCGTTATCCGAGTCAAACATGAGTGAACAAGACGACGCGGACGGCGCGTCAAACGATCGATTAAACGTGAAGCTGCCGTCGCCCGCATTGGTGAACAACAGCCAATCGCCGCTAAAACTGGACGTGATCCAATCCAGATCGCCGTCGCCGTCTAGGTCGCCCAAATCAGTGGCGATCGAGAACGGATCGGTCGCGTAGGTCTGGGGTGGGCCTAGTCCACCGTCGCCGTCGCCCAACAGAATGGCGCCGTTGTTGGTGAAGCTGTTCGCAGTGGCCACGTCCTGATTGCCATCGCCGTTGACGTCACCCACGACGAGCATCCAAACGAGACCGCCGCTGGCCTGCGAACTTGCCGGTGAAAAGGTGCCGTCCCCGTTGCCCGTTCGTACGAGTATTTGCTGCGAATTGCGAGCACCGATCACGAGGTCCATGATGCCGTCGTTGTTCATGTCGGCCGCAGCCAACGCCCATTCGGCACTGCCTCCGCCTTCAAAGAAAATAGGCGGCTGAAAAACGCCGAAGCCGTCGTTGAGCAGCAGCGACATGTTGTTGCCGCCGGAGTTGGTGTTGACAATGTCCATGTCGCCGTCACCATCGAC
Organism: uncultured Phycisphaeraceae bacterium; assembly: GCA_964424105.1. Taxonomy (GTDB): domain Bacteria; phylum Planctomycetota; class Phycisphaerae; order UBA1845; family UBA1845; genus CAYRHJ01. The sequence continues at coordinate 191,750 of CAYRHJ010000030.1, forward strand.
ATCCAACACGGCGATCCCGCGCGGCGCCCCACCGACGGCCACCTCCTGCTGCGGAGCAAAAGTTCCGTTTCCGTTACCAAGCAAGATCGACACGCTGTTCGTATTGATGTTGGCGACGCACAGGTCGGCGGTTCCGTTACGGTCGAAGTCCGCCGGCTCCGACGGGCTGGCCCGGTCGTTGACGGGCGACGGTGGAATCAGAAAATCATCAAAAAGACCGCTGCGATCGGCGCGATTCAAGAAAACACGCAGGTCGCCGGTGATTTCGTTCACAATGGAAATATCCAGGAATCGATCGCCGTCCAAATCCGTCGCGATGCCGCCGTAGGCCTGCGTGGGCGTGGTCGGCGACGAACGCACGTCGAGCTGCCCTACCTGTTGAAAGTCCATGTCCGTTTCCCGGGTGGCCGTCCAAAAATGGAACGAATATCCGCCTTGGCGCAGGGGTGTTCCATCGGCGGCTTCAATCGCATGAGAAAGAACCACGGTCACCGTTTCACCGGCGGAGAAGGGATGAACAGGGTTCAACTCGGCCACGGTGCTGTTACTGGAATAGGTGATCGTGCCAAGAGCAGCACCGCTCCACCGGCCAAATACCATCAACGACTGGCCAAGGACGACCGCGTTGGTATTGACGGCGCGGTCGAATTGAATGCGAATCGTTGTGTCCACGGGTGCGATGAGGGTATGCGCCGGCGGAAAAACGGATTGCACTTCCAGCAATTCCGCGATGGCCAATGCGCCGCCGGCTCCGCAGATGCTGATGAACAGGCTGATGGCCGGTATTGATTGTGGTGGCAGGCCGTGTCGTCTCATGCCGACATGTTAGCATAATCGCGCCCGACAATCACTCAGTTCGGAGGGATTGGAGCAAGGAGGCACGTAACATCGGTATCAGGGCCAGCGCACCCGCGGTCAGGCCTACCAATGCGGTACCAGCAAGCGTCAAGCCCAAACCGAAAAGCGGCAGCGATGCGGGTCGTGACGCCAATTCGGGTCCAACGGCCATTGCCGCTGATATGGTTCCCACGGCCAAGCCGACGGCGATCAGTGACGCGTTTTCGAACATCACGATGGCCGCCAGGGAACGTTTGGAAAAGCCCAGGGCGCGCATCAAGGCCAATTCGCCCCGTCTTTCGTATACGTTGCGGAGCATGACGGCTGACAAACCCATGGTCCCCAAAATCAGGCCCACGCCCCCCAGCGTTTGAAAGGTGGCGAGGTAGGTGTTTTGAACGCCGGCGTAGCGAGACAGTCGGTCAGCGGTTCTGGCCACGTCGAAACCATAGTTGGCCAGTTCGTGTTCCAGGGTGGCGGCGAGGGTCTCGGTCGAGCTCGTAGAGAGAGAAGACCGCTCGCTTCGCGCTCGCGGCTCGTAAGAGACTTGGTCGCGGCGCTGTTCGGTGGGGGATTGGATCAGAAAGAATCCATATCCCGCGATGGAGGGAAATATCTTCACGAACTGGTTCTCGGTAACGATGATCTCGTCTTGCAGGGCACTGCCTTGCAACAGGGCGACGAATCGCAGCGTCACGTCGTGGCCGCGCTCGTCAGTGATAACGAGGTCCTTGCCCATTCCCAGATGCAGTTGCCACTTGACGGCGGCTTGGTCACCGATGGCGGGGATGGCGCCATCGGGAAAAGTGCGTTTCAACAGCAGCCAGGGATTTTGCCTTTCGGCATCGGACTTGGCCAGCGTCGCTGCGAATTGGAAACCGCCTCGATTCAACATTTGCTCGCGGGCGCCGACGATTCTCGGATCCTGGGGAACGTAAAGATTCAGGCAGCTCGAATCATCACCAGGACGCAATCGAAAGGATTCAACGTGTGCATCCGCCAAGAGGGCGGCTGCTTCGATCGATAAACCCAGTGAATCCCGGCCGCTTGGATCATTCAAATCAAAGTTCAGCGACGCGGCGGATTCCGCGTACAATACGAAACCGCCATCGCCCGATTCTCGATTTTGCCCGCCGCTCGACGCGTCGATACGGAATGCTTGCAGGGCCGAAATCACGAACGTCGCAGCCGCCATCAGCGACACGGTCAACACGGATCGGCGGGCGTTTCGCCGAGTGTTACGCCATCCCAATCGCGCAAGAGCACCCCATCCACCCACGTCGATGATTCGACTTGTTTCCTTCAACAGGTTTCGATGCAAGATCAAGAGCATTGTGAACAGCGCAGCCGATCCCATTCCAAAAAAAGCCGCCGCGTCCGGCACCGCACCGGTCAGGGATGACACCCATAACGCGATTCCCAAACCCATCGCGATGGCCAACCAGATCGTCGCTGCCCGCCGGTTTCCCACCGGCGGTCGGATCGCTTGCACGACGCCCGCGATGAGATTGCGGGCCGACAGTTTCGTCATCCCGCGAATCGACCACGCCACGGACGCCAGTGCCACCACGACACTGACAACATATCCAATCACCAGACTCGACCACGACACATGCAACTGTAGGAACGGAGCATGGACGGCGTCGATCCACCAGGTACGCAGCCCCGCAAGCATCAACCAGGCATACCCCACCGCGGCCAAAAGTCCGATCAATGCCGAAGGGGCGGTGATCAGGAATCCTTGAAACAGAAGCGAGCGTGAAATCATCGAGCGCGAATAACCCAAGGCGCCCAGCAGCCCCAACTCGTGAGCACGAAGTTCGACGGCCAATCGAAACAACAGCGCCACCAACAACGCGGCTGCAACGATGACGAAGAAACTGAAACCGATGAACAAACCCGCAAAGTCTGTGCTGCCCGCGGCCGCTCGAAGCGCTTTCGCGCGAACAGCCGACACCTCCAGACCGAGACGCGGCAAATCCAGTTGATCGACCAACTCGTGTCGAAAGGCTTCGACCGTTGAATGAAAGTCCGCGTCTGCCGCGGGCATGATTCTGATCGAGGTGAGCTTGCCGAAACGATCCGGCTCGTCTGACCACAACGCCTGCCCGTCAGCGAGATTGATAAATGCTTTCGGCGTCGCCCGGTATCGATCCCAGTATTCTTCATCCTGTTGGCGCACCAAGTTGAGATCAACCGGGAAGGGCGGGTTCCAGTCTGCGATGTTTTCCGTATCCGTAAGGGCGCGATAGGTCGGAGTCAAACCAGGGTCAGCCGCGATTTCCGTCAACGCCACCACGCCCCGAAGTGTGAATGTCGACTGCACGGATTTGAGTTGGCCGGCTTCTGCGGTGACGTAGTAGGACAGCTCGATTTCCTCGCCCGGCGAGGTTTTGAGGTCTGCCGCGGCCCACTCGTTCAATAATATCTCGTGCAATTGAATCGCCGGTGCGGAGGTTCCATCGATCAACGACAAACTCGCCGAAATGTGGCCGTCAACAGCCGCGACCGTCGAATAGGGGATCCGAGCGTCGCTGGAAGAAAGCGAAATCTCGTTGGCCAAATACGTCAAGACCGATCCGATTCCAATCTCCAGCCGCTGCGATGCGGAGTTGGCGGCCTGTTCGATGGCCGGTTCCAATAGAAATCGCTCGCATTCCAACGCAGCATATCGCCTGGATTCATCTTTTCGCAGCGTCAGGCCCAAATCGTCGAGCGTCACGTACTTGGCCAGCGCGTTTTGCAACCACGTTTCACCATTCGGTCCGGCGGGAACATGGTCACCACCAGCGTCGATGGCTGCCGCAAACAACAGCGTATTAGCCCGGCCCGGGCGATCCAATCGCTGTTGCAAGGTTTCCAGCGGGACAAAGGCGACGTGTGACGTGGATTGTCGCACATTCAGCCCAAACGAATGGACACCCCGGTTGTCGACGATGGCCACCACTTTCAGCCGCAGTGAATGCGGAGGTTCATCCCGCCGTCCCAGCAGCATTTCCGCCGAAACGACCCCAATCTTTGGAACACGCACCAGCACGTCATCACCGACGGCAGCGCTCAATTCCGCAGCCAGCGATTCATTCAGCACGACCGATCGCCCGGACCATTCGCCGACGCCCACCGTCAGGCGGTGAAGCACTGCTTCCGAGCGCTTTTCTGCCCCGAACGGCTGTTGCGGTAGGACGTCATGGTCTGAATGCAAATCCCAGAACGAATGGGGCACGCCCATGACGGTGACGTTTCGGGCAAGCGCATGACTGGAGGCGTGGGAGGCTGAACCGCGCGACATCAGGACGGCCTGCGCTTCATCAAATCGATCGCTGAATTCCGCGTCATTCATTATTTGCACAGCCAGCTCCGCACGGACGTCGTGAGGCGGAACGACCGCGTGCGTGACCCGTCCCAGGCGGGAGACGGCTTGATCGGCAAGACTGCCGCGCATGGAATCCCCCACCAGCAGGGCGCCGGTCAGGGCAGACGTGCCCGCTATGACACCCACCACCGTCGCGAGATGCGTTCGCCAGTAGTACCGTACCGTCGCGAATTGAAAATCGAGCAGACGCATGGAATGGGTCAACGCGGACGCAACGTACCGCCGTCCAATTCATAGTGCTTGTCGAATCGATCAGCCAGCCTGTCGCTGTGCGTCACCACGACAAGCATCCGCTGATCGTCGGATTGAATCGCAGACAACACGTCCGCCACCGTGTCCGCGGACGATCGATCGAGATTGCCCGTCGGCTCATCCGCCAATACCAAGACCGGGTCGTTAATCAGCGCTCGGGCGATCGCTCCGCGCTGACGCTCGCCACCCGATAGCTCCGCCGGCCGATGGTCAAGGCGATCAGCCAGCCCCACCCGCGCCAGCCACTCCGCAGCCCGACCCCGCGCCCCACGATCGCCTCGTCGCGCCAACGTCGGCAGAAGCACATTCTCCAATAGTGTGCACTGCGGCAACAAATGATGGTCTTGAAACACAAAACCGATCTGCGAATTACGAAACCGGGCGAGGTCAGCCTCCGGCAATTCAAAAGGTCGAACGTCGCCCAACGTTAATTGACCACCCGTGGGCGATTCCAAGGTTCCCAAAATGTTCAACAGCGTGCTCTTGCCCGATCCCGAAGGCCCCATGATGACCACGGTCTCGCCCGGCGCGACGGCCAATTCCACGTTCCTGAGGATGTCGAGGCGACCGCTGCGGGTGGGATAGCTCTTTTCAAGACCGACGGCCTGAAGCATGCCGGTGATGGTAGTGAGATTCTTGGCAACGTCCACGTCAGCTCGCAGCCCCGGAACGGACGAGTCTCTCGTACAATTGCCACGTCTGATCGGCCATGATCTCGTCCGTGAAATGATTCTGAACGCCTTCGCGTGCAGCCTGCGCAAGCAACGATCGAAGGTCATCATGATCCATAAGCTGAATCAGCGCGTCGGTTAGCGCGGTTGTGTCTCCTGCCGGAAACAAATGTCCGCCCCCTGTCCGTTCAATCAATTCAGGAAACGATCCATGATTCGGTTGCACCACCGGCACCCCGCAAGCCATGGCTTCCAGAACGTAAAACCCCTTGGCTTCGGCGTAAACGGTGGGGACGGACAAGACGTGCAATGATTGCAACATGCGGATTTTCTCGGCACGAGTGACCTCGCCCAGATAGTCGACATCGCCTCGGTACCCGGCATCGTGAACCCGTCGCAAACATTCATCGAGGTACGGTTGATCCGCCGCGCCCACGTAGCCGGCAACTTTCAAACGACAATTCCGACCAGACTTTCGTAACCCGATAAACGCGTCGCAAAGGCCTCGAAGCCCCTTCTCCGGGCATATGCGGGCGAGATATCCGATCGTAAATGGCTGTTCGTTCGACGGATGGGCCTGCGGAAAGTCTTTCGTCTGAATTCCCATAGGGACGTAATGGACCGCGTCGCGCCGCAGTTTGAAGTGCCCGCACGCATGATCCGCGAAATAGCGCGTCACCGCGACAAAGGCATCCACTTCCTGACTTCGTTCTTCGATCAAGGCAAACGCCCGATCCCTGAACGGCTGGGGTAGCAAATCCAGGAAGATATCCTCGCCGCTTAACGTACAAACGATCGGGCAACGCAACGACCGCCGAAGATGCCCAGCCACACCCACGAACATCAGATTTGGAAGGTTGATCAAATCAGGGTGCATGGATTCAAGCGCGTCGGTCAGTTTGATCAATTCCTTTCGCTGCGCCCCGTCTTCGCCCTCGAGAACGGAAACGGTCAATGGGCCCAGGTCTTGAGGCCGAGTGCTCGACGCGAACCGACCGACGCCGCGGAGTAATGCCGGCGCGTCTAAAATTCGATCCAAACCCGGCGATCGCCGGCGAAAAACGGCGGAGGCCTGTTGCAGAAAAACGTTGATTCCACCGTAAAGCACCTCGTGTTCGCTGACGTCCTGCTCGTCCGTGCGCAGGGGCGTGTAGAGCGGCGAAAGGACCACGTCGTGACCGCTCGCTTGCAAAGTCGCGGCCACGCGATTGTCGCGCATGCAGCTTCCGCAGTACATCCCGCCCGCGCCCGCCGCAAGTGTCACAACTTTCATCGAAGTGCTGTCCGCAATTATCGTCGATCCCTACTCGTTCATCAATGCGCTTCAATACCGATGCCTATCCAAAAACGCAGGCCGCCCCGTAGGAACGGCCTGGCTCGTGCAAATGTTAATTCGTTTAGCCCTACGGCAAGAACCGTGGATCCTCGAGAATCAAGACGGGGCCGTCGTCGACGGGATCGCCCATAATCTCCGCTCGCACGGCCGATGCGGCTTCAATCAATTGGTCGGCGGCATCGATCGAAATACGCCCGCCGCGAACTTGCAAAACCGTGCCGACAAACGCACCCAGCGCCTGGTCGGCCGCCAGGTCATCACCAGTCTGGATTCCGTTGAATGCCGTGCGAAGTTTCCCAACCAGATTGCTTTCCAAAAACCCCGTCAGTCCGAGATTCAACACGTCGGGAATCAGATCCAATCGCACACTGGTGGCCGGCAGGGCTGTGAACATCGTATTCACCGAGCAGAAATACGTGAAATCCAGGAAGGAGTTGGGGTCAAACGGATTGGCCAATTGCCCGGCCCCTTGCCAAACCATGGTTACCGTGCCGGGTTCACCCGCTTGCAGCGAAAGTTGGCCGATCGATTCGCTCGGCAGGAACACCGGTGACTGGAGACCAAACGCGCTGAGGTCGCCATCGAAGGACACGGCGTAAAGTTCACTGGTGTGGTACATGCCGGAGAGTTCGTCGTACGTACCCGTTGACGATCCCGGTACGATATTGATCGTCAATTCACCCGTACTGAAACCTCCCGGAAGAATGATCGGATCAAGCTCCTGATGGTAGCTGGAGAAGCGAGCCGTTCCCAGATCTGCATTCACACTGAGAGCGAACGTCGTCGCGGTAATGTCCGCGGTTGTCCGGCCAATCCCCGGACCGAAATCCAATGTGAAGAAACTGGGTATATCGGGATGATCCGAATTGATCATCGATAAATTCTGCGCCGAGGCCGAACCAACCATGGCTGCCACAATCGCAACGCAAGACAGCCCTTTCGAGACCCGTCGCGCGGCGATGAACCCCTGCGTACGTCTTCCACGTTTCATAACTCGAATCATTGGCCTATGCTCCTTTTGATGAGTGCGGGACCGGCTCACCGAAAGATCCCTGGATTTTCAGTCGTCTCTTGTGACACGTCGGGCGGCGCGATCGCGTCGAAAAACCGCGCGACCGACCCGAAGCCGCGTCGCCCGAACCCCGGTATGTTACCGATCCTGCCGCGTCCAACAAGCATTCCTAATCCGCCCGACAAAGATTTACGTCGATAACCGGGGAAACAATCACCGCCAAGTACCGCTAGGCATTCCGGTCCCAATAGAGTCGTGCGATGCGGTTTTTTCACGCCGACAAACACGATGAAAGGGCAACCGAATTCAACGCAGACAATTACTGACATTCACAAATCAATCGATCGCTGACTGGTCTCGTATCGCATCATGATCGCAATTAGACTATCATGCTGTTGGCTTCGTACGCCCGACGTTCAACGAGGAACACTCCGCCATATTGTCGTTGCGATCCATGCCATTCCACATTGAAAACGAGGAACTCCTGGAACCCGTGGAGTTGCAGCAGTTGCAGCGAACCAAGCTCGCTCGACTGTTCGAATTAGTCAGGCACAAGAACCCCTTTTACGGTCGGAAATTGGACAATGTGGTTTTCGATCCGCTATGCGACGAATTGCAGGTTTTACCATTCACAACCCGTTTGGAAATCCAACAGGATCAGGCAGACCATCCGCTTCACGGCACGAATTTGACGTTCCCGTTGAACAATTTTACCCGCTGGCATCAAACATCTGGCAGCTCGGGTACAGCGCTACGTTGGTTGGACACGCCGCAGTGCTGGCAGTGGTGGTTAAAGTGTTGGGCGTCAATTTACTTTGCAGCAGGAATTACATCCGCGGATCGCCTTTTGTTTCCATTTTCGTTTGGCCCGTTTATCGGATTCTGGGGTGCATTTGAAGCCGCCGTGATGTTGGGAAACCGGGTAATCGCGGCTGGGGGGATGACCACTTCCGCACGGCTACGCCTTATTTTTGAAAGCGACACTACAGCGGTTTGTTGCACGCCGACCTACGCGCTACATTTGGCAGATGTGGCCTTGTCAGAAGGATTGAATTTGTCGGCATCGAGCGTGCGGGCGCTGATCGTGGCTGGTGAGCCTGGCGGCAACATTACAGCAACGCGAAAGCGGATCGAAGATGGTTGGGGTGGGCGAGTTTTTGATCATGCAGGCATGACGGAGGTCGGTCCGTGGGGTTTCGAATGCCTCGAACACCCCGGCGGGATGCACGTCATGGAGAGCGAGTTTATCGCTGAGGTCATCGACCCGGAAAGCGGTCAGGTTGTGGACGACGGGGCCTGCGGTGAATTGGTGCTAACGAACCTGGGCCGTGTGGGTATGCCGTTGATCAGATACCGCACCGGGGACCAAGTGACATTGACCCGCGGACAGTGTACCTGTGGCCGCTGGTTCGCGCGATTGGATGGCGGGGTGGGCGGCCGATGCGACGATATGTTGTTCATTCGCGGAAACAACGTTTTTCCATCAGTCATTGAAGGCATACTTCGCGAATTTTCGGATGTTGCGGAATTCCGCATGGTGGTCGATCAATCGAACACGTTGAGCGACTTGTACCTGGAAATCGAACCCCGGTACGGTTGTGACGTATCGACATTGGTTGAGCGCATTACCCATGCCGTCCGAGACCGGCTACACTTCCGTCCGATCGTCGTGCCGGTGGAACCGGGTTCGCTTCCGCGATTCGAAATGAAAGCGAGACGGGTGCATTACGGCGACTCGGCTCGACGAATTGGACAGATCACAGAAGACGCATAGGATTCGAGAAATGAGACATTCATTGCGAGGGAATTGGAAATTTGCCTGCTTGCATCTCTGGATTCCGGTGTTCGCCGGAATGACGCATTCAGTCGCCGTAGCGGATTGGCCTTACTGGCGTGGGATCGAGCAGGCCGGGCGTACGGCAGAAAAGGCGGTGGTCAAGAGTTGGTCGCCCGACGGCGAAAATCTCTTGTGGCAGGTTCCGATCGGGGGCCGCACGACGCCCATTGTCATGGGCGACCATGTGTATTTCATCGGTCCGGTGGGGGAGGGCGAGTGTTTACAGGAGCGGGTGATTTGTCTCGATGCCGATTCCGGTCAGACCCGCTGGGAACATCGCTTCATGGTGTATCACTCCGATGTCGTAGAAAACCGCCTGGGTTGGACGTCGCTGGTGGGGGATCCTGAAACCGGCAACGTCTACGCCCACGGCACGGGCGGCGAAATGATTGCATTCAATCGCGACGGACGGGTTCTGTGGAACGTATCGATGACGGAGGTGCTGGGGCGCATCAGCGGCTACGGTGGTCGCCTGCACACGCCGATCATCGATGAAGACCGCGTGATTATCAGCTATCTGAATTCCAGTTGGGGGGCGTTCGGGCCTGGTAAGCACCGCTACGTCGCGTTCAACAAACACAACGGCGAGATTCTGTGGTGGGCAGATCCGGGTGACAACCCACACGATACGACGTATTCCACGCCAGTGGTGGGTGTTATTGACGGCGTGCGTCAACTGGTGGCAGGGGCTGCGGATGGGAACGTTTACGGAATGAAAGCCCGCACCGGCGAGATGCTGTGGAAGTTTCGATTCACCAAACGGGGTCTGAATTCCAGCGTGGTGGTCGACGGCAAGCATGTATTCATCGCCCATAGTGAGGAAAACCTTGATAATACGGACATGGGCCGCGTGGTGTGTATCGACGCCACCCAGCGAGGCGACATTACGGAGACGGGTGAGGTCTGGCGACACCGCGAACTGACGGTGGGCTACGCATCGCCGACCATTCGAGAGGGACGATTGTATGTCGTGGACAATTCCGCCAATTTGTATTGTCTCGATGCCCAAACGGGCAAGACCATCTGGGAGTTCGGCTTGGGGCGAGTGGGGAAGGGCTCGCCGGTGGTCACGGCGGACGGGGTGATCTATGTTGCGGAGCAGAACGGCGTTTTTCACATTTTGAAGGACGAGGGTGATCGCTGCGTGTCGCTGGATCGCGATGAATTCACGCGGTCGGATAATCTGATTGACGAGATTTTCGGGTCACCAGCCGTGACAGGCGGACGTGTTTATTTTGCGACTCGCTATCACACCTATTGCCTGGGATCGCGTGATACGGAAGTTGAATCCGTGTCCGCCGTTCCCATGGCCAAGGAGCGTACGGCTGACGCCGATCAGCCATCGTACCTGCAAATCCGGCCTGCCGATTTTCATCTACTTCCGGGTCAATCGGTGCAGCTTCGAGCCATGGTGACCGACGAATTGGCCACGTCATTCCGACCATTGAAGGAGGGCACGTGGACCGTCAAGGGAGTGAAAGGCAAGATCGGCGGGGATGGGAAGTTGCAGGCCGACACGGAGAATGAATTTTCCGCGGGAATGGTTACGGTGAAGGGTGAAGGTTTGGAGGCGACGGCTCGGGTGCGCATCATTCCCCAACTGCCCATCAGCGAGGGTTTCGAGGGCATGACCGACGGCGCGTCACCACCGGGTTGGATCGGGGCGGGTGCGAAAACGCGCATCGAAGAGCGAGACGGGTCCAAGGTGCTTCGCAAGCTGGCCTCCAAGGATCGTCCAAGCCCGCCGTTCATGCGTCTGCAAACGTACGCAACGCCACCAATCGACGGTGGGTACACGGTTCAGACGGACGTGCTGGGAACCGTCAAGCAAGCATTCCGACCGATCAAGCCTGACATGGGCGTGATCAATAGCCGCTACGTCATGTCATTGCTGGGAAGCGGCAAGTTGCGCATCGAGTCATGGACCGCTATTCCCCGCATTCGGCACGATTTCGATTTTCCGTGGGAAGGCGAAACGTGGTATCGGATGAAATGTCAAGTGGAGTTGCGAGGCGACGAGGCTGTGCTTCGCGGAAAGGTCTGGCTTCGCGAGTCAGCCGAACCGGATGAATGGAATTTCGAAGTGACGGACTCCTGCCCGAATCGGTCGGGTAGCGCCGGCTTGTACGCCTATTCCGCGGGGACGACGCACAAGAGCGACGGTCCCGAGGTTTTTTTCGACAATTTTGAGGTAACACGAAATGACGAATAGCGTTCCATTTTACCAACAGCGGGTCGTCGAGCTGAGGCTGCGACGTCTTCGAAGTATCCATGCGTGTCCCTTCATGGTCGGGTTGGTGACGTCAGTTACGCTGTCCATGTTTGCCACGGCGACGACCGTTTTTGCGGACGGCTATCAATCCAAGAAGGGCGATTGGTTGATGTGGGGTGGCACGCCGGATCGAAACATGGTATCCGGTGAAACGGGCATCGCGGCCCAATGGGACATCAAGGGCGGCAAGAACGTCAAGTGGTCATCGCCGCTTGGTTCGCAGTCCTACGGCAATCCTGTTGTTGTTGGTGACAAGATACTGGTAGGCAGTAACAACGGCGCCGAACTGCGCCCGAATATCAAGGGCGACAAGGGTCTGATTATCTGCATCAACGCCCAAACCGGAAAAATGATGTGGCAGGCAACGCATGACAAATTGCCGACGGGTCGGGTCAACGATTGGCCTGAGCAGGGGATTTGTTCGTCACCGTGGATCGATGGCGAGCGCATCTATTACGTCAGCAATCGGGCAGAATTGGTCTGCGCGGATTTGAACGGATTTCTCGACGGCGAAAATGATGGGCCGTTCAAGGATGAAAAGTATAATGAAAAGGAAGACGGCGATTTCATCTGGCTGCTGGACATGATTGAGGAATTAGGCTCGTTTCCGCATAACTTGGCCACCTCGTCGCCGGTGGGCGCGGGCGACCTGGTGTTTGTCGCGACGTCGAATGGTGTGGACGAGGGCCATCTTGACGTTCCCATGCCGGATGCGCCGGATTTCATCGCCGTCAATAAGCACAGCGGCGAACTGGTGTGGGCCAAGGGCTATGTCGGAGGGAACGTGCTGCATGGGCAATGGTCGTCGCCCGCATACGGTGTTATTGATGGCACGCCGCAGGTTATTTTCGCAGGTGGTGACGGCTGGTGTTATTCGTTGGAGCCCAAGACTGGCGAGATCATCTGGAAGTTCGATTTGAATCCCAAGGAATCCAAGTGGGAATTGGGCGGCCGGGGCACGCGCAACAACATCATCGCCACGCCCGTCATTCACAACAAGAGGGTTTTCCTGTGCGTTGGTCAGGACCCGGAACACGGCGAGGGGCCTGGGCATTTGTATGCCATCGACGCGACCAAGCGGGGCGACGTCACCGAATCGGGCCGGGTGTGGCACGTGGGGAATGAAGATTTTCATCGTTCCTTGTCCACGGTCGCGGTGGCTGACGGGTTGGTGTACGCGGCTGACCTCAGTGGGTATCTGTACTGCCTGGACGAGAAAACGGGTAAGCAATATTGGAAACATGATACCTATGCAGCCATCTGGGGCTCGCCTTTTGTGGTCGACGGCAAAGTGATGCTGGGGACGGAGGATGGCGAGCTATTCGTAATGCGACACGGCAAGGAGTTGGAAGTGTTAGCCACCAATGACATGGGGACCTCGGTCTACACGTCGCCGGTGGCATCGAAGGGTGTATTGTACGTGACCAACCGGAGGACGATGTTCGCCATAACGGGGCGAATGATCCCAAGTAACGCAGGTACATCGGGAAGCGAATGACGACGGCCACTCGAAACATGACGGCGCCTCAATTGACGCAGCGCATCAAACAAGCGAAAGACCGGCTCGACACCCAAGTTCGAGAGACGGTCGCCTGGCATTTTGATCGAGCCAGCGGCTGCCCGTTCTGGTTGGATTACGCGAAGAAGCTTTCCTGGGATCCGCGGAAGGAAATCCGAGGTTTTGCGGACCTGCGCAAGTTTGAGCCGTTCGAGGACGAGTGGCTTCGCGGTGGACCGGTGCGGCGCTGGGTGCCGAAGGCGTATGAAAGCAAGCCCGTCTACGTTTTTGAGACGGGCGGCAGCACGGGCACGCCAAAATCACGCGTCAACATCGATGACTTCCGTATCGACTATGAACTGTTCAGCGAAACCTTGTCCGATGAGGCGTTTCCCAAGGGGGCCGATTGGCTGATGCTGGGGCCGAGTGGACCTCGCCGACTGCGCTTGGCCGTCGAACACCTGTGCCAACATCGGGGCGGCATCTGCTATTGCGTGGATATGGACCCCCGCTGGGTGGTGAAGCTGATCAAGAGCGGTCGAATGGATCTGATGCACGAATACAAGGACCACGTCATCAATCAGGGTCTGACGGTGTTGCGGGCCCACGATTCGATTCGCTGTCTATTTACAACGCCCAAGCTGCTGGAAGCCCTGTGCGAGCGAGTCTCGTTGAAAAGGCAAGGGCTGACCGGCGTTTTCTGCGGCGGGACGCAGTTGACCCGCCAATTCCATCGTTTTGCCCGCGAGGAGCTACTGGAAGGAAGCATCGATTTCGTTCCAACGTATGGGAATACGTTGATGGGTTTGGCCTGCCACAAGCCTTTCGAGCCGGCGGACGAATACATGGTCATCTATCATCCGCCAAGCCCGCGGGCCATGATCGAGGTTGTCGATCCCGATGAACCCGATCGCGTGGTTGACGATGGCGCGCTCGGTCGGGTCCGACTGACCACATTGACCAAGGAGTTTTTCATGCCGGGCTTCCTGGAACGCGACGAGGGAATTCGCACGCCGCCGTGTGATGCCTATCCCTGGGACGGCGTGGGCGACGTGCGACCGTTTTCAGGTTTTGCGACGCCGGTGATTGAAGGCGTCTATTGATCAGACTAGCCGCGCGGTTCGCAACCGGTCTGTAGGTCACTCCGGCGAAAGCCGGAGTCCAAGGAGCTACACTGACGGCTGGATTCCGGCATGCGCCGGAATGACGAGCGTGCGCCGGAATGACGAGCGGGCGGCGGGGTTCGCGAAAGGGATCAGGGGCCAAGTGGCGACTGATCGACTGAATGCCACAAATCATGGAATTTTGGGCGAACATAAGGGTCCAAGCCATCGGCGAATGGCTTGCGGAGTTGGAGTATTCGAATCAACTCCTGCACGTCAGCCAAGTCACGCAGGCGAGCGGGGTTCGTCATGCCCGAAGCCAGTTTCAACTCCACAAGTCTCGGCAGAGACACGTACCGAATCCCACCCATTTCAATGGCCACCAAAGCCGGGTCGGGGAACGCGACCGGCTTCGGTTTGCCGTCGCCGGGATATTGCCCGGTCACGACGAAATCAATGCGGACGCCTGTGTCGGTATCCCTCAGATTCCTGCTCGTGGGGAACGAGGAAATGTATCCAAGCCCATTGAGCTTGTCATGAATCGTATCAAGCCCCGCGGTGGTGACCAGCAGGTCCACGTCTTCGGTCGTGCGAAGGTAGCCGTGGGCCACCAACGCCATACCTCCCACCACGGCGTACGGAATTTGTAGGTCTTGCAAACGGCGGGCGAACACGTGCAGCGTTTGATGAACCGGATCGTTACCCATCAAGAACCGCGCTGCTGCCATGACGGCCACGTCGCCTCCACGTCGGACTTGATCCTCGTAGGCCTGCATGACATGATTATACATCGCACGGCCGAGTCAAGCCCGCTAAAATCGCCCTAATTGTTCTGGGGATGTTCGTAATGAAACATATACCGATCCTGAGATGTGGAAGGCCCTACCACAGCGTTGAAAAAGTTACGCTGGTGCATCACGCGACCGGCGAGCCCGTCGTCGAAGTCAGCCACGCCAACAGCGGCATGGTTCGACGCGACCTGGGCCTGATGGACGACACCGTGCTCGAGCGTTTCCGCGTCGACGAGCTGATGAGCATGTGTCGCAAAGCCGCAGACCTGTTCATGACGGGCTCGCTTCCGCTGGGTGACGAGGAGCAGTCATTCAACGACTACGTCCAACAGCTATCCGCATCCACGGGCATGCCCGCCGGTTACTGTCGCAACAACGCCGCCAAGATTCACAAGGTCATGTCGGAGATCGACGTCGTCATCAACGGGCTGACGCGTGGATTCGATTTGTCCATTCTCGACCGGGGATATGGTTCGCATCACGGCGGGCTGCTGAGCTACTACAGAGTTGGAAGGTTGTTCGGAGCGGTTCTGCCGAGCAATTCGCCGGGCGTGCACTCGTTGTGGATACCCGCCGTCGTGCTGAAGGCGCCCATCGTTTTGAAACCGGGGCGCGAGGAACCGTGGACGCCATATCGCATCATCGAGGCCCTGGCCGCCGCGGGCGTGCCGCGGGAGGCGTTCGGCTTTTATCCCACTGACCACGCCGGGGCTGGTGAATTGTTGCGGACCGCGCAACGATCCATGCTTTTCGGCGATTCCGCCACCACTCGTCCATGGCAGAATGATGAACGTGTGCAACTTCATGGGCCTGGTTTCAGCAAGATTCTGTTTGGCGATGACACCGCAGACGATTGGCCCCGATATCTGGACTTGATGGTGCAATCGATCGCCGCGAACGGAGGTCGGTCCTGCATCAACGCGTCAGCCATCTGGACCCCCAGGAACGGTCGTGAAATCGCCGAGGCGCTCGCGGAGCGGTTGGCCGATGTGCAGGCGTTGCCCGCCGATGACCCCAACGCGACCCTGGCCGCATTTGCCAATCAAACGATGGCTGAGCGCATTTCCGAGGTCATTGATGCAGGCTTGCACGTTGACGGTGCCACCGAGTACACCGAAATCAAGCGCGGGTCACGTCGCCTGGTCGTCAAGGGCCGGTGCTCGTGGCTGTTGCCCACCATCGTTCATTGTCAGGATCGCGAGCACCCGCTGGCCAATCGCGAATACCTGTTCCCCTACGCGAGCGTGGTGGAGTGTCCGATCTGCGAGATGCCGGATGCGATCGGGCCGTCGCTCGTCGTCAGTGCCGTGACGCGCGATCAAGCATTCGCCGACGCCTTGATGGCCTCTCCCCACGTTGACCGATTCAATTTGGGCCCCATCCCCACTTATCAACTGAGCTGGGATCAGCCGCACGAGGGAAACTTGTTCGAGCACCTATACCGACAGCGAGCCTTTCAGATCGAACCTGCCGCATGACCCGCGACACGCATCCATTACCCGCGGCGCTGGGCCATTCCCCTGTTCAAGTACTATTTGGGTCGGGTCTGCTCAACGAGCTGGGAACGCGTGCGGCGTCCATCGGGGCATCACGCGTATTGCTGGTCACGGATCCCGGAATCGTATCCGCGGGTCACGTCAAACGAGCGGAAGACTTGCTTCGCACAGCGGGTATCGAGGTCGTGCTATTTGACGGGGTCAGGGAGAACCCAACGACGAGGCATGTTGAACTCGGCTTGCGGTTGGCCGTTGAGGCGGACGTTGACTTGATCATCGGATTGGGAGGTGGAAGTTCGCTTGATTGCGCCAAGGGCATCAACCTGCTATTGACCAACGGCGGACGAATGGCGGACTATCGCGGCGATCCGTCCATGGACGTGTTGGACCAACGAAAGCCGCTGCTGCCCATGTTCGCGGTGCCGACCACGGCGGGTACCGGGAGTGAAGCACAATCGTTTGCGTTGATTTGCGATTCGGAAACCGGCGTCAAAATGGCCTGTGGAGATCGACGACTTCCCGCCCATGGCGGTTTGCGGCCCATGTTCGCAATCCTCGATCCCGATTTGACCCGCAGTCAACCGCCACGGGTAGCAGCCGCGGCAGGAATCGACGCGGCCGCCCACGCCGTGGAAACGGCTGCTTCGACCCGGCGCAATCCGCGGTCACTCGAATGTTCCATGCTGGCCTGGACGTTGATAAACGAATCGCTGGAAACGTCACTGCTTGATCCGGACGATGAAAATGCAAGGGCCACCATGCTGCTCGGTTCCCATGTGGCGGGAATCGCCATCGAGCTATCCATGCTGGGAGCCGCCCACGCCTGCGCCAATCCGCTGACCGCCCGTCACGGGATCGTGCACGGTTTTGCCGTCGGCGCCCTGCTTCCGCACGTCGTCCGATTCAACGCTGCCAACGGAACGAATCCATACGAGCCGCTAGGATTGAGCGCGGACGATTTAGCGGCTCGTTTGAACGTGTTGCTTGAAAAAGCAGCCGTTCCCCGGCGGCTTTGCGATTGGAACATTCAGCCGCATCAGCTTGCAGAACTGGCCAACGAAGCCGCGCAACAGTGGACCGCGCGATTCAATCCCCGGCATGTTCAACACAGCGAATTGTTGACCATCTTTCAATCCGCGCTTAACTGATTCCGGTGTTTTCGCAATCCCTACTTCCGGCCATCAGCGGTTCTTGGCTAAATAAACCGTTTGTCCCGTCGCGTAGCCAAACTGCGGTTGCGTCACCATCCACACCATATCCGCCACTTCCGATGGCTGAAGACAGTCGTCGATCGGAAAGTCGGGAAACGGACCGCGAAGCATTTGCGTTTCCACGGCCCCTGGCGCAATGCCGAAAACGCGAATCCCCACTGGCCTGCCTTCACGAGCCATGCCCCGTGTCAGACCATCCACAAAACACTTCGATGCGCCGTAGGCGGTGAATCCCGGAAACGGGTCGATCCCAGCAATCGACGAGATATTGACGATGGCACCTCCTGCGCGGCGCAACAAAGGCCACGCCGCCCGACACATATAGAACGGGCCGGCGACGTTGACCGCCACCATGGCATTAAAAACATCCAATTCCAGCGATTCGATTTCGCCCTTGGCGGCCATTCCGGCATTGTTCACCAACACGTGGATGGACTCGCACAATCTGGCGACGCCTTCCATCGCGTCTTCCACTTCTTCCGACGACCCGACGTCCGCAGCCAACGTATCACACCGCCCACCCGCCTGGGTTACAAGTCGACGTGTTTCAGCCAAGTCCGTTTCGTTTCTGGAGATTCCAATCACGTGGGCGTGTTCGCGAGCGAAGCGCAAGCAGATGGCCCGGCCAATACCACGCCCGCTACCGGTTACCACAACGACCTGGTCTTTCATATGCCCGCCTCGCAAAACCTTGTGCTCGCGTGCCCGAACGCGACTCCCGCGAATCGTTTACAAACCGATGAAGTTTGTTTATTGGACAGGCGTCGGCCCGAGTCAAGGATAATCGCGAATGGTTCACGTGATAATCAATCGCGCTTGGCCGACCGTCGAGCGATATCGCCCTGCGACCAAACGTTTGTCAAGACTGGTTCGCGTTGTTCGGCTTGCATAACTGGAGTGGCGAAATGATCAGGTTACGAAACGCGATTGCGAGTGTGTTCGGGGTGTTCATTTTGGTTACCATTACCCGCGGCACTTGTGTTTGCACCGCCGCGTACATAATGTATCCACTCGTCTGTTGAGCGTGGCGGTTTCGACAGGATGTACCGATTGTATATTGACGTTGGGAAAACTGTGAAGTGAATCTGGTTGAACTGCAATCTCGCTTGAAAGCGCTCGAAAGCGAAACGGCTGAAGCGCTGCCTCAATTGCGCGATCTGAACGATTTGCAAGCTCTTGAGTCGCGGACGATTGGCAAGGGCGGTCCGCTGGGGGTATGGCTGCGCTCCATCAAGGATTTTCCACCGGAAGAACGCGGCGCGGTCGGCAAATCGCTCAACAAAGCCAAGGCGCGATTAAACGATCTGTTGGCCAAGGCTGACGAGCGTATTCGAACTGCGGAAACTGCCGCTGATAGTGGCAAAGCTGCACTTTTCGACGCAACATTGCCTGCCCAGCGAAAACCGCTGGGGTGTTTGCATCCCGTGACACAGGTTCAATGGCAAATCGAGGAGGTTTTTCAGAGGCTGGGATTCGTCGTGGAGACGGGGCCGGAGATGGAAACGGAGTATTACAATTTCGAGGCGTTGAACATTCCGGCATTGCATCCGGCACGGGATCATCAGGACACGTTCTGGCTGAACAACGGGATGCTGTTGCGCACGCATACGTCGCCGGTGCAGG
The DNA here is from genome assembly GCA_964424105.1 of uncultured Phycisphaeraceae bacterium. Classification (GTDB taxonomy): domain Bacteria; phylum Planctomycetota; class Phycisphaerae; order UBA1845; family UBA1845; genus CAYRHJ01. The sequence goes on from CAYRHJ010000030.1 coordinate 211,062, forward strand.
TTCGGGCGATGGAAAAGCACGGTCCGCCGCTTCGCGTGATTGTTCCGGGCCGATGCTTTCGTTACGAGACGATCGATGCCTCGCACGAAAACACGTTTCTTCAGGTCGAAGGATTGATGATCGATCGTCACATCACCGTGGCCAACCTGATTGCCATGATGAAGCTGCTGCTTCGCGAAGTGTTCGGGCGCGAGGTGCGCATTCGACTTCGGCCGGGATACTTTCCGTTCGTGGAACCGGGATTCGAGTTGGACATGAGTTGTCTGATCTGTAACGGCGAGGGATGTTCGACGTGCAAGCAGTCGGGCTGGATCGAGATTCTGCCGTGCGGCATGGTGCACCCCAACGTGCTTCGATATGGCGGAATCGATGCGGAGAAGTTCAGCGGTTTTGCCTTCGGGCTGGGATTGACGCGACTGGCCATGATGAAATACGGCGTCCGGGACATACGGGTGCTGAACAGCGGCGATATTCGAGCGCTGGTGCCAAGGGAATATCTGTCCGGTGTGACCGTTGTTAATAAGTTTGCCTAACACATTGGCCAGCCTGCCATTCGAATAGACAGAAGGACCGCTCCCTCACGGTCGCGGCTCTGAAAGAGTTAGGCGTGCTAAGGAATAGTCTGATCTGATGTTGATTTCCTGGAATTGGCTACGGGACTTCGTTGATTTGCCCGTCGAATTGACGCCGGTGCAGTTGGCGGATCGATTCACGATGGTGTGCGCCGAAGTGGAGGGGATCGAACGAATCGAGGTGAATGCGAGGGGATTGATTTGTGCGCGAATCGAATCGGTGCTCGATATCGACGGCCAACGTGATTTGAATCGGGTGGCGCTGAATGTGGGCGGTGGGGAATCCGTGGAGACGATCAGCGCCGCGCCGGGTTTGAAAGTTGGCCAGCAGGTTGTTTTCGCGCCGATAGGAGCGTCGGTGCGGAGTCTGGGACAAATAGTCGAGTCCAACGTGGCGGGTTTTGCCAGTCGAGGAATGATCCTGCCGGGCGAGGCTCTCGGAATGGCCTTATCTGCACGGGAGGCGTTGTTTCTGGCTTCGAACGTCCATGCGGGCGATGTGATCGATTCGGAGCCGTTCGATGATTGGGTCATCGAAGTCGATAACCATTCGATTAACCATCGACCGGACTTGTGGGGACATTATGGGATCGCACGGGAGATCGCAGCCATCTATGGCAAGCCGCTGAGGCCATATACGGTGACACCGCTGAGCGAATTGGAAAATCCAGATTTGCCGGTAGTCCCCATTGAAATCACAGACCCCGACCAATGTCCGCGCTACAGCGGTTTGCTGATGGCGAGCGTGAAATCGAAGCCGTCGCCATTGTGGATGCAACTGCGGCTGGGACACGTCGGCCTGCGACCCATCGACGGCTTGGTTGACCTGACCAATTATATCATGTTGGAGTTGGGTCAGCCGATGCACGCCTTCGATGCCGATACGGTTGACGGTATCGAGGTTCGGACGGTCGCGGCTGGAACCAAGATGACGACGCTGGACCATGTGGAACGCACGTTGCCCGAAGGTGCGCTGGTCATCGCTTGTCGAGGCAGGCCGATCGCGCTGGCGGGGATCATGGGCGGCGCGGAGACGGAAATTACGACTGCGACGAAATCCATGTTGTTGGAGTCGGCCAATTTCAATCCCCATACGATTCGCAAATGTGCGGCCAACTTGGGTCACCGGACCGATGCCAGCGCTCGATTTGAGAAATCACTGGACCCGGCGCACACGGTTCTCGCGATCCAGCGATTCGTTCATCTCGGAAGACGGGAATATCCGGATTTGAAATTGGCCAGCCGACTGAGTGACGCGTATCCCAAACGCTTGCCGGAGGTGGTCATCACGCTCGATCCGGAGCAGGCAGTTCGGGTCATGGGGCATCCGGTCAGCCGGGAGCGAATTGGAGAGATTCTAACGGCGTTGGCATTCAAGGTTAGCGACGACGGGGCCCGGCTGCGCATCGAAGTGCCCAGCTTTCGGGCCACTCGGGACATTGAAATCGAAGCCGACATCATCGAGGAGGTGGCGCGTTACGTCGGTTATGACAACATAGAACCAAGCTTTCCGGAGGTGACCGTTCGGGCCTTGGAACGCAACCCGTTGCAGCAATTGGAGCGGCGGATGCTGCGTCTGCTGACCGAAGCGGCAGGGATGATCGAGATTCATAGTTACCTGTGGTTTGATTCCAAGTGGTGTGACGTTCTGGGATATGAACCGGGTTCTTGCCTGTCGCTTCGCAATCCGGCTGCGGCGGGACTACAGAATATGCGGACGACGATGCTCCCCAACCTGTTGTCCGCGGCGGACCTGAATCGACACCATTGGGCGGAATTTCGCCTGTTCGAGTTGGGCAGCATCTTTCCGATCGTCAATGGTACGCATGCCGAGCGGAGGTGTTTGGGCATGATCATCGGTCGTCGGGAAAAGAACGCCGAGGACGAGTGTTTGGCGGAGTTGAAGCAGATTGTCGATCTGATCGCGCTGCGAGGTTTGGCGGTCTCGGCAGCCTATCGAGTTGCAGAATCTGGCGCGCGGGCGCCGTGGGAGCATCCGTTCAAGACGACGGACGTTTTGATGGGTGGGCGGCCCGTCGGACGAGCCAGCGTCGTTCCGTTGGAGCTTCGCCGGCGCATCGACGATCACTTGGCTGCGTGGACGCTGGTTTGGGCGGAGATTGAGCTGGACGGGTTGGCTGCGGGGATCGATGCGTATTGCGGCCTGACACCCATTCCGACCGTTCCGGAAGTCGAGATCGATTTTTCGGTTGTTGTCGACGCGGCTCGTCGATACGCGGAAATCGAGGGGGAGGTGGCTGGTTTTGCTGACCCACTGTTGCGTCGCATCACGTTCGTCGATGCCTACGAAGGAAAGTCCGTCCCGGATGGCAAGCGAGCCTTGACCTTTCGAACGCGGATTGGCCATGCGGAGCGGACCCTTGACGAGAATGATGTTTCGCGGTTTCGCAAGTCATTTGAATCCCATCTCGCCGAATGTGGTGCGACTTTGCGCGGCAGTTATTGATCATTGAATAGCTTGATTAATGCGATCGAGGCGGCAATCAGCGAAATCCCGCTCCCTGAACAGGTGTTTTCGGGTGGGAGTGGCGCGGTTCGAGCACTACGGACTTCGTCGTTCGTTTGCCATACTGGACGCTCCCGCCTTGGTCGCGTCCAGGGTCGGGGCTCTGTTAATTAACCGTTCGAACATCATTAGAACCGTAACGGAAACGGTCTTGAATTTCCACCAACGATCGCGCATACACGGACACGCGTTGTGAACGATTCGTCACCCGTGGCTGAAATTCAGTCCGTCCGTGTTGATGAAAGTTCCCGGGGACGCGTGCTGACGCGCTGGGAAGGTCGCCACATCGGGCTGCCGGAATTTTCGATCGGCGCTCGCGCGGAGGATTGGGTTTCCGCGATACACCAGCTCCTATCGGACGATTTCGATTCGCCGTCGCGAACCATGCTGAAAACGTCGCGTGGCAAGCAGGTGTTTCGCGCGCCCGCAGCCGTCGGGAATCAAACTGTTGATGTGGTGGTCAAGCGGCGCCGCGAGGGCGGGGCATTGGGGGGTTGGCCTCGACGCATCCTGGGATGTCGGGAATCTCGCATGTTTGACGCGGCGGTGCGGTTGTTGCGATGCGGCATCCTGACCCCGCCACCGCTAGCCGTCATCGAGAGGACCGGGCCAGAATGCGAATCATTTCTGATCACGCTGGCTGTGCCGGGTGGTCAGGATCTGGAAACTATCTTGTCCAGCCGAATCTGGGAATTGGAACCGACGGATGCGTGGCGCGCCAAGGGCCGCATCATCCGCGCGTTGTCCGGCGTGAGTCTGGCGATGCAACAAAACGGCGTGGAGCATCGCGATTTCAAGGCTTCCAACATGATGGTCACGAATTGGATGGACGCGAGGGCTTGCCCGCGGTTGTGGCTCATCGATCTGGAAGGTGTGCGATTCGGGCGGCGGGCGAGGAATACCAGCGTATTGCCGAGGTCGATCATTCGATTGGCGGCGAGCCTCGTCCATTGTCGCGGTGTTACGCGATCCGACGCACTTCGATGGATCAGGCTGTGGCTGGAGATGGGCGGATCGAGCGAATGGTCGGCGAAGGCGTTATGGAAGGACGGGCAAAGACGCGTCGTCACGTATTTACGGAAATCGCGACGTCGAAAGCGTGGGAAGATCGACGGGTATTCGAACCCATAAATAGGCATTCACGGTGCATGGCCGGTTTTCGCTTCGGGTCGGTCTCGATCAACCGTTCTAGCGGAAGCGCCGGACGGCGGCTTGGAAGATGCGCAGTCCGTCGGGCTGACGATCACGCGGCAGACGGGTCCATCGCGGATGATGGGTGACGTCGATGTTGCGTTCAGGGTGGGGCATCAGGCCGAGGACTTGGCCGGTGGAGTCGGTGAGTCCTGCGATGGAGTCCATGCAGCCGTTGGGGTTGATGGGAAAGTCTCCCGGTCGGCCGTTCTCGTCGACGTAGCGAAAGGCGACGTGTTGATTTTTGGCAAGCGAGTTCAGCTCGCCGTCGCAGGTTGTCACGAGGCGGCCCTCGGCGTGGGCGACGGGAAGATAGAGCAAATCGTCTTCCGAGAACCAACATCGTTTCGAAGTTGCAGCGAGATGAACCCAGCGATCTTCGTAATGGCCGGACGTATTGAATGCCAATGTCACCTGCGGCACGCCGGATACGTTTCCGGGCAGCAGACCGGCTTTGACGAGCACCTGGAAGCCGTTGCAAATCCCCAGAACGAGGCCGCCTCGATCGACGAAAGCGTGCAGGGCATCGGCGAGGAACAGTTGAAGATCGATGGCGAAGACCTTTCCTGCGGAGAGGTCATCGCCGTACGAAAAGCCGCCGGGGATGGTCAGCACTTGTGCTCGGGATAATGCGTGCGGGTCGGCGATGAGCTGGTCAATGTGCAGGGTGCTGGGTTTGGCGTTGACGAGTTCCCACGCGTAGGCGGTCTCGATTTCGCAGTTGGTCCCGGGCGCGCGGACGATGACGACGTTAACATGAGCCATCGTGCGAATCTCCGTATGATCGAATGGGGCTTCGCCAGTGTCGCGCTAAATCATCGACGTCCCAACGGGCGAGGACTTGCCCGGCGTCTTCGAACGTCAGCAGCGGAGCCTCGGTGACGATGCCGATTTCGATGACGTGTGGGCCGGTCAAGGTGACATCAGGCGGGCACTCCAGAACGTAGCGCGACGGTTCATTCGCGAATATCGCGTGATAGGGTGGGGGCAGGTCGAGTTTATTCAATCGGATCTTGGCTCCGCAACCTCCGCCGATGCACATCTCCGCGACGGCGACGGCCAATCCCCCGTCAGAAACATCGTGTGCGGACACGACTTGTCCTGTAGCAATCCAATGGGCGACGCGACGGTGAATGGAATTCGCGGTATCGAGGCCTGTTTCGTCGTCGGCGCGTACGTGGAAAATGTGATTTCCATCGGCTTTGAAATCCATGGTGATACACTTGCGAACGTCGGCGATGACGCTGAAGGCGCTGATGAGCAGCGTCGGCGGAATGGAGAGGTTCTGCGGCAGGCGGACGCGTTTCGCTTCTGCTGCGGACATGGAGAAGTTGTTGTTCAGCGAATCCTTGCCGGAAATGAATGGTAAGCCGAAGGCGACCGCGGCGTCGTGCGCACCTTGACAGGCACGAACCAGTCCACCGAGGGCGATGGCTGATTCAACTTCGCCCCAGCAGAAATTATCGAGGATGGCCGTCCTTTCGGGATCGCCACCGACGCAAATGACGTTGCGGAGCGCTTCGTCAACGGCTCGGATGGCCATCTCGTAGGGGTCGGTGTCGTTGAGGGCAGGGTACAGCCCGCAGCCAATGGCTACGCCGTTCGGTCGATCAAGTCGCGGGCGAACGACGGCTGCATCGGACGGACCGTGGCCGGGTCCGACCAGCGGCTTGATTGCGCCGCCGGCTTGGACCTCGTGATCGTATTGGCGAATGACCCACTCCCGGGATGCAACGTTGAGACTTCTCAAAACGGCAGGAAGTCTCTGTGCCAGACTCAATTCGGATTGAACGTCGGCAGAATCATCGGCGCGGTCGTTCTCGCGTTCGGTTGGCCACTCCGCATGGCGTACGCTGCGTGGCAGGCCGTTGTGAAGAAATCCGCAGTCCAGCTCCCCGACGTTTTCGTTTTGATAATACACGCGTAGCGTTCCCAGGCCGGTGAATCGCCCGATGACGGTGGCATCGACCCGTTCGGCCTGGAAGACGGCGAGCAGCGTTTCGATATGAGTTTGCGGAACGGCGAGCACCATTCGTTCCTGGGCTTCTGAAATCCAGATTTCATCGTAGCGCAGGCCTTCGTACTTGAGCGGCACTTTTTCGAGATGGATTTCGGCGCCCAGCTCCGCAGCCATCTCGCCCACGGCGCTGCTGAATCCTCCCGCGCCGCAATCCGTGATGGCGTTGAAAAGACATCCGTTCATGTGGTCTCGGGCGGAAAGGATGGCGTCGAGGACTTTTTTCTCTTCGATGGCGTTGCCGATTTGAACGGCGTGTGAAAACTCGTCCGCGTGATGATCGGTCAGCTCGCTGGACGAAAAGGTGGCTCCGTGAATGCCGTCTCGCCCGGTTCTTCCGCCGACGAGCACGACGTGGTCATCTATCTGCGGGCGCTTGTCGATCCGATTCCTGGGGATAAGCCCGACGCAGCCGCAAAAGACCAATGGGTTGGCGAGGTAGCCGGGGTCAAAAAAGATGGCGCCGTTGACCGTGGGAATGCCCATGCGATTGCCGTAGTCTCGGACACCGCTGACCACTCCCGTCAGAACCCGCCGCGGGTGGATCACGCCATGGGGAACGCGCTCCGCCGACCAATCCGGCGGCCCCAGGCAAAAGACGTCCGTCGACGCGATGGGCTTCGCTCCCAGTCCACATCCCATGATGTCCCTGATGCACCCGCCCACGCCGGTCGCGGCACCACCGTATGGTTCAATGGCGGACGGATGGTTATGCGTCTCGACTTTGAACGCTATTCCGAAATCATCATCGTATTCAATGACGCCGGCGTTGTCTTCGAAAACGGAAAGACACCAATGTTTGTTGATACGTCTTGTGGCGGCCACGATGGTGTCTTTCAAGAGGTTGCCGTATCGTTTTTGAATGATCGAGGAATCCCCGCCGAATCCGGGACCTTGGTAGACGACTTCGCTCTTGAGCGTCTTGTGGACGCAATGTTCAGACCATGTCTGGGCGAACGTTTCAAGCTCCAGATCGGTGGGGTCGCGATCCAGCGCGGCATAGTGTCGTTGGATGGCCTGCAACTCGTCGACGGAAAGAAACAGGTGGTTCCGGCGAGAAAATTCAGCGAGGGCGGCGGCGTCCAGATGTACGAAGGGAACAACGCGGCGGCTATGATCGGCGGACGGGCTTGTCGCAAAGGTTTCCGGCAGGGGATCGCATCGTCCCCAGCCATTCAGAAAAACCTGTTGAATGACCACGTTGGCCAGCGCTTTTGTAGCGATCCGATTCAATTCATCACGGTCCTTGACCCCCTCGAGATGGTACCGACGAGCCGTCGCAACGTCGGTCACGTGAATTCCAGGTGTGAGTTGGCGACTGCCCGCCGCCCATCGTTGAGTCGTCGCCAGCGCCGTTTGCGCGACGGGGTCCATGACTCCGGGTCGAAAATGTATCTGGGCCCAGGTTCGTTCACCCGGCGGTGGGTTTAGGCGATCGCAAACCTCGAATCGTTGAATGACGGGGTCGGCTAATAGATCCGTCGCGAGTCGGCGAAGATCGTCCGGCGTGAACGATCCGCGAAAGGCATAGATGATGGAACAGCCGCGACAACTAACATGGTCGAATCCGCAGTGGTTGATATCAGTGGTTGCTTGCCGCGCGAGCACGTCATGCTCCAACGCGAGCGAGTTGAGAACAACACAGCCGTATCCATCCGGCGGGACTTGCCCGATGGTCAAAGGTTTGGAAGTTAGAAGGTTAGAAGGTTCAAAGTTCAAGTTCCCAACCTTCCACCTTCCAACTTTCCAACCTTCCGACCTTGGACTTCCTACAGGTCCTGGGGCTTGAGCGTCTTTCGGCCATTGGCCTTTGTACGCGCCGTTGCATCGTCCAGCATACAATAAATCTTGTCGGACAATTGGGAAATCGCATCAGCGGAGGTGTTCATGTTATTGCCCTTGACATAGGCTTTCACCTTGCTGGCTACGACCAGTACTTCACGCTTCTTTCCGCTCGGTTTCTTTCCGCCTGCTTTCTTCTTAGCCATAGCAAAAATCTCCAATCTAAATCGTTCGCCGCAATACCGCGACCCACCCATTCATCAATACGTACGCCCCCGCGGGGCTTCGCGGACGGATTCTATGTAGGCGGACAGGAAAGACGCAAGGGCAAATTTGCAGAAAATGGCGGATGGCGTGGCGATTCCGTTCATGTCCGGAACCAATCGGTGGACGAATTGAACCCGGACATCACCGGTTATGGTGATGGCGCTGGGCTTGGTCGCGGTCCTTTCACCATCCAGATTGGCCAAGCAATTTCACGAAACGGCAGGGAATCAACGGGACCTCGACGATTCGCGGTCCGCGTTTGATAATGGAAAGAATGGTCTGTTGTGTGGCGTCACCGATCGGAATCAGCATTCTGCCGCCGTCAACGAGTTGATCCATCAGCGGCGTGGGAACGCTGGGCGCGGCGGCGGTGACGATGATGCGGTCGAATGGGGCAGCCTGCGGACATCCCAGCGAGCCGTCGGCGACGTGAAAGTGCACGCCGGTTATGCCCAAATCCGCCAGCCTGCGGGCCGCGTGACGGGAGAGCGAATCCAATCGTTCGATGGTATGCAAATGTCGTGTCAGGCGAGCCAATATCGCGGTCTGGTAACCGCTGCCCGTGCCGATTTCAAGCACTTGGTGAGTCGGATCGATCCGCAGCTTTTCGCTCATGTAGGCGACGATGTACGGTTGGCTGATGGTCTGATCGCAATCGATGGCCAACGCGCGATCGTCGTAGGCGATCTCCGCGTCCCGCGGCAGGACGAATTGCTCTCGCGGCGTCTCGGCGAGGGCGCGCAGCACGTCGGGATCACGAATTCCGCGAGCAGCGATCTGTTGCTCGATCATCTGCAACCGGGCTTCGCGAAATCTATCGGCGTTCGGGTTCATGCGTAGAATTCATTATAGACGGAGGCATACGATTCGCTGGACTCCGGCTTTCGCCGGAGTGACGGAGTTCGCCGCACTGGACTCCGGCCTTCGCCGGAGTGACGGGCGCCGTTCGATCGCGGGTCGAAAAGTCTTGCCCGTTCGATCGGCCTTGCTGTTTGGGAGCGTCGGCGTAAAGATTTGCCCATGCCACCTCGGATCACCTTAACCACGGACTTCGGAACTCGTGATCATTACGTTGGGGTCATGAAGGGCGTCATTCTGCGATTGGCGCCCGATGCCCAGATCATCGACATGGCCCACGAAATCGCGCCCGGCCACATCGTGCAGGCGTCGTTCGTTGTGTACGAAGCGGTACGCTGGTTCCCATCGGAAACGGTTCATGTCGTGGTCGTCGATCCGGGCGTCGGCTCGGGGCGACGTATCCTGGCTGGCCGATACGATTCGCAGATCGTTGTGGCGCCGGACAATGGAATTTTCAGTCTCCTGCATCGTCATTGTAACGTCGAAGCGCTGCATGTCGTAGGAAATTCGACGTTTTTCAACCAACCGGTTTCCCCTACGTTTCACGGTCGAGATATCATCGCGCCGGTCGCGGCCCGTTTGGCCAAGGGAGCGAAACTTGGGGACGTTGGTGAACCTACGGACACCGTCGAAATTCTGCAAATGGCAACGCCGCTGCTGATCGATTCCACCGAATTGCGAGGCGCCGTGTTGTATGCGGATCGGTTCGGCAACTTGATCACCAATATCGAATCGTCGCATCTCGCACAGTTGAGATTCTCCGCGCGTCAAGATGTTTGGATCGGTGATATCCACGTCGGGCCGCTACAGCGTACCTATGGCGACGTGGCCGAGGGCGAGTTATTGGCCCTTGTCGGCAGTTCGGGTTACGTCGAGGTCTCCGCGAATCGTGGCCGGGCTGACAATCGCGTCGCGAATTGGCAAAACGCCATCGTCATCATCAAGTGCAAAAGGACATGACCCGTCATTCGTTGGCCATCGTGGGTTGCGGTTACGTCGGCACGGCTGTGGGACGGCAACTCGTGCGAGACGGATGGAGCGTTCTTGGAACGACCACGTCGGGGCACCGGGTGGCCGAGCTGGAAGCGGCGGGAATCGACGCGCGAGTGGTCCGCGTCGCGGACGAAGCGTCGTTGCGCGACGCGTTGGCTGGCCGATCAATCGTGCTGGTGACCCTGGCACCCGCACGTGATGCGGAGTCCTACGCCGCGGTCTACTTGGAAGGCATGCGTCACATCGTCAACACCATCGATCCGGTTCATATTCGTCGCGTGATCTACACATCCTCGACGGGCGTTTACGCACAAGACGACGGATCGGTCGTCGATGAAGATTCAGCGACCCAGCCCACGCAAGCGAATGGCCGAGTGCTGGTTGCGACCGAACAGGTTTTGCTCCAAGCGGGGATCGCGAAGGATTTCGCGGCCATTGTCGTGCGACTTGGTGGTATCTATGGACCGGATCGAGATCCGGCTGATCGCGTCATCCGGCTGAGCGGCACGTCGCAGACGGGCGGCGAACGATTCGTCAATTTGATTCATATCGATGACGTGGTGGAGTCACTTTCGGCGATGATGACCATCGAATTCGCGGGTGTGTTGAACCTGACCGACAACCATCCCATCACCCGGCGAGAGTTGTACGATAAAATCCTAGCCGACAGAAGCATGGCTCCAATCGAGTGGCGCTGCGACCCAATGGAAATAGGGCGCGGCAAGCGAGTTTCCAGCGATCGGGCCGAATCCATGTTGGGATTGAAGTTGCGCCGTCACCGGTTTTCGATTTGATGGGGTTTGAAGTTTTCGATGGTGCCATCCGTTGGCGATTCCCGCATGACGGGGATGCCGCATTCGCTCGTTTCCTATCAAATGCCCGGCCATTGCTCGTCCAACTCGAAATTGCGCCTCCTGCTCCGATAATCCTTCGCATCCTCCCGAAAAGGAGGTGTGTTGAGCAAACGCGACGAGGCGTTGAACGTACGCAACAGATGGTCGATACACACGACGGCGGCTGACCGAATCATCAAGACCATGATCGGACGTAGCGAATCAGCCGGCGAGGAAACGGGAGCGGCGGCGTGAACGGTCATCAAACCGACTTGGCTGATAGATTACACCGTGCGGGGGTGGAATCGAAACCGATCAAGTTGGATGGTCCGATAAGCCGCGGAGGAATCGGGGGGGGCGGAATTGGTGGGGGAGGCGGGCTTGTCGGTCGGGTGGCCCACGAACTCAACAACCCGCTCGACGGTTTGCTTCGCTACGCAAATCTTGCGCTGCGAGCAGGTGAAGCTGGTTCCTATGATCAGGTCAAGGATCACTTGCAGATGATCCGTGGGGGTCTGCAACGCATGGCACGGATCACGCGGGAACTAACGGTTTATGCGCGGGCGGGACATCCCGACGGGGAATCCACGACCGAGATTCATCGCGTCGTCGAGGAGGCGATTCATTCCTATGAACACCGAGCCAATGAGCAGGGCGTCATTATCACGGCCAGCTATCGCGACGTGGAAATGCCCGCCCTGCCCGCGACGCCGGTTTATCAGGTGTGTTGCAATCTGATCAAGAATTCGCTGGAGGCCATGCCCGGCGGCGGAATGCTGACGATCCACACGTGGATGGCCGACGGGCGGGCGTATCTGAAATTCGAGGACACAGGTCAAGGTTTCCAAGCGGACCCAGCCAAGCTGTTCGAGCCGTTCTACACGACGCGAGCGGACGAGGAAGGAACCGGCTTGGGATTGGCCATTTGCAAGGAGTTGGTCGAGGGTCTTGGCGGAATTATTTCGGCTGAACACGGATCGGAACGCGGAGCGGTGTTCACGGTGCAATTGCCGATCAGCGGCGTGCCCTCGGCGCGGGACGGGGGATGACCAGAATGGAATGGGCGTCGCGGTGTTGCGATGGCCTTTTTTTTGATGACGAGACGCATTGTGCGGGGAGAATGAAACGTTGACCAGGCGTGCAACTCATATTCTGGTGGTGGATGACGACGACATTATTCGGTCATCCATGACCGAATTCTTGCGGTTGGAGGGCTTTGCCGTCGAGAGCGCGGGCCATTTCGACGAGGTCATGAGCGCCGTTTCTCGAACGACGCACGACGCCATCATTCTGGACGTCAATCTGCCCGGACCCGACGGTTTCGAGCTACTGAGCGTGCTCAAAAAACGGTTTCCGGATACGGCTGTGATCATGATGACCGGGTACGGCACCATCGAAAGCGCGGTCGAGGCCATCAAGATGGGGGCGTATGACTATCTGACGAAGCCGATCATCGACGACGAACTGCGGCTGGTGCTCAAACGGGCGCTGGAACAACAATCACTCCTGCGGCGGTGTCAGAATCTTCAAAACCAACTTGAAGAACGATTCAGCCTGGGGGCGATGATCGGACACGATTACAAAATGCTTCGCGTTTTCGACCTGATCGAGGCGGTGGCTGATTCGAAAGTCAATGTGTTGATCGACGGCGAGTCGGGAACCGGAAAGTCGCTGCTGGCCCGCGTCATTCATCAACGCAGCGATCGGCGGGATCAGGCCTTCGTGGAAGTCAGTTGCGGGGCCTTGCCGGAATCATTGCTGGAAAGCGAGTTGTTCGGCCACGTTAAGGGTGCGTTTACCGGCGCGGTGGCGGACAAGCAAGGCAAGTTCAAGGCTGCGGACGGCGGGACGCTGTTCCTGGACGAAATCGCGATGGCCTCCCCGGCGCTGCAAGTGAAATTGTTGCGGGTGTTGCAGGAACGTGAATTCGAGCCGGTGGGGAGCAATCAGACCGTCAAGGTTGACGTCCGTCTGATCATGGCCACCAACGTGGTCTTGGAGGCGGAAGTCGAAGCCGGGCGATTCCGGCAGGACTTGTATTATCGCGTCAACGTGGTGAATATTTCGCTGCCCCAGCTTCGCGAACGCATTGGCGATATTCCACTTTTGGCATCGAGGTTCTTGAAGCGCTATGCGGAACAAACCGGCAAGCACGTGCAGGGTATCGCGGACGACGCATTGGCCACCATGCAACGATACCATTGGCCTGGGAACGTACGAGAACTCGAAAACCTGGTGGAACGGGCGGTCGTCCTGACGCGAAGTATACGAATCGGGATCGATGATTTGCCGCCCAAGCTGATCGCCATCGCGGAGTCGCCTGCCGACGTTGGTGAATATCACGGCCAAACCTTGAAAGAAGCGTTGAGCGAACCGGAACGCCGCATCATCGAGTCGGCGTTGCGCCGCAACGGTTGGTGTCGCCAAGCGACGGCTGATCAACTCGACATTAACCGAACGACCCTGTACAAGAAGATGAAGCATTACGGATTGGACAGGGCTTCGGAAATCGCAGTCGGTCTGCCCTGCTGAATTCGATTTGAAGGCCTCGCAGCGATGCGAGCCATCCGCCGATGGGAACGTCCGATTCCCGGGAATGGCCGTCAACACCCGATAAATCACGTCACTTTTCAGTCCGCGCGACCTCTCGTATTCAGAACCGTGGCCAACAGGCCCCAATCAACGAAAATTGACATGGAACGACGTCTTGGATACGCTTAGCGTGCAGCGGGGTGCGCACGTTGCACGTTGCACGTTGCACGTTGCACGTTGCACGTTGCACGTTGCACGTTGCACGTTGCACGTTGCACGTTGGACGTTGTGCTGCGTTGTGCGAGGTTTGGAATGTCCGGTATGGGCCGGTCGGGCGTTGGTGACTACGGATAGCAGCAAATCAGTGAACATCATCATTCCGGCGCAAGCCGGAATCCAGCGCGCAAGCGGGCGTGGCCCATCGCTGGATGTTCAATGGTTCATGCTCCGAAAAGTAAATGACGAAGCGCTGACCGGCTGCGAAGATCATTCGTCGGAGTCGAAATGGTAATGAAACGATTACTCGTTGTCACGATGTTCTGGATTCCGGCCTTGGCCGGAATGACAGTGTGGTCGGTCGGTTGTTTCGGCATCGACTTGTCCAGCTTTTTTCCGGCTCAACCGGTGAATCCAGACGGTGGGGGGGGTGTCGAGCCTGGCGACGGTGACGAACGACCTGTGACCGACGCCGGTCAATCCGGCCAATCGGGGTCCGGCCTGTTCGGAAACCCGTTTGTTCCGACCGTTCCGCCGCTGGTGGTCGAGGGTGGATTGAGTCCGGGACAAGCGGTGCCATCCGCCGACATCACGGTGCGCTTGTTCAACCGAGCCAATCAAGCCGCCAACGTGACCGTTGAGATGACCCTTCGAGACACGCTGGTTCGGCGAAGTGTCCGTCGGCTCAATAGTGGTTCACCACCCATTGATATCGGACCTCAACAGGCGGACGCGTTTTCCGTCAGCGGCGTGTTTGCAGACGGGCGGGCCATCGCTTCGATTGCCCAGCAATTCGGCGTGGATTTTGCCGATTCGCCATTCATCTTCGATTTCTTCGTTAACGAACCCCTGGGCGACGATGCGGTCGACAGCGATGGCGATGGGGTCCCGGACCCGTCGGACAATTGTCCCGGTTCGCCCAATCCCGGACAGCAGGACAGCGACGGGGACGGCGCGGGAGACGCGTGCGATCCGACGGATGACGCTGATTCCGACGGAATCCTGGATGGCTCGGACAACTGCCCGCAGGATTTCAATCCCGATCAAGCCGACAGTGACGGTGACGGAATCGGCGATGCGTGTGACGTGAATGACGACGAGGACGGGGACGGTGTGCCCGATGCATCGGATAACTGCCCGCAGGACCCGAATCCCGATCAGGAAGACGCGGATGAGGACGGCGTTGGTGATGCTTGTGATCCGACCGCCGATCAGGATGAAGACGGAATTCCCGACGGCGAAGATAACTGCCCCGAGGTGCCCAACGTCGGTCAGGCGGATTTGGATGCGGACGGCGTGGGCAATGTTTGCGATCCCGACGTGGACGGTGACGGCGTGCCCAACGGAGTCGATAACTGCCCGTTTGTACCCAATCCCAACCAAGAGGATACGAATGGGGACGGCGTCGGAAATGCCTGCCCGTCGATAGGCGGTGGGGGGGGCGTGACGTTAGTGGACTGTAACGCAAACGGCGTGGCTGATGCGCTCGACATACTGGCGGGCACCAGCCGAGACTGTAATTTCAATGGCATCCCCGATGAATGCGAGGGCGGAGTCATCAGTGATTGCTGTCCGCAGATTCAGGTGAACGGCGGGGTGCCGGTCATCGGGACGATCCATATTCCGGGCGACACGCAGTGTTGGACGTTCAGCGGCTTTACGAGCCAGACCGTTTATTTCCAGCCGCTGGACATTGAAACGAACAACGGCGGCTTCTGTAGCGACGGCATCCTCCGATGGGAAGTGTTGGATCCCGCAGGCCAAGCCGTCGTGACTCGACGCAATTTCAATCCTTTTTCGCACCCCGGCAATCGACTGCTTTCGGCGGATGGTCCGTATACCATCAACGTCATCGCGGGGCTTGGAACGGTGGGGACGTACAGTTTCACCGTGCTCGATTCGGGCGTCGCCCCCGGCATGACGCCGTTGTTATTCAACACGCCATTCGCCGGCACATTGGAAAACCCTGTCGAACGCGATGCGTTCACGTTCAGCCTGCCGAATCGGCAGCGGCTGTTCTTCCAGGGAACCGGGCGATTCTTCGAACTGCGCGACGATGCGAACAACCTGTTCTTCACGTCGGGATTCAACCTAAACCGCTTCGCCGACCTTCCGGCGGGCAATTACCACTTCGCGGTTTCGGCGTTGTCCACGACCGGAACGGACTACGATTTCACGGTCTTCTCCCGAACCGCACCGCCGACTGTCCTGTCCGTGGGCGATTCGGTCACGCCGGATTCACCCCAGGCGGGCAATGGCGTTCTGGGCGAGGTCGGCGAAGTTGATGTGTTTACCATCAGTCGAGACGTTGCGGATCAGGTCGTGTATTTCGACGGACGTAATGCGACGGCCAACGTTCAATGGGAATGTCAGGAACCGGACGGCTCGATGCTGTTCTTCGCCCGAAACGTAAACAACTTCTTCGACCCCGGATTCTTCGTTCTCGATCAACCCGGTAATTACGTTATTCACGCGTTTCATCAATCGGGCCAAGCCGGGGGGACCTATCAATTCGATATCCTCGCGAATCAGCCGCCGGACATGTTTAATACGTCGATCGATGGCCCCACAAAATCGGGCGACATTCCACACCCCGTCAATTCCCACCAATACGAATTTTTCGGCGAGCAGGACGAGAAGGTCTACTTCGACGCCCTCACTCCATCAAATATCGAATGGCGATTGCTCACGCCGTTGGGGGCAACGCTGTTTGACACCGGTTTCGATCCTTTCTTCGATCCCGGCACGATCATCTTGCCCGATCAAGGCACCTATATGGTGACCCTAGACAACATCGATCCCAGCGGTGGACCAGCCAATTACGATTTTCAACTGGTCACCGCTCCGCTGCCGGAATTTTTCAACGTCGTTCCTGGCGATTCCATTCCCGACAGTATCGGTACCGACAAGGGGATACCGGGTAATATCGAGATGCCCGGCTCGCGCGATTCCTATGAAATCTCTTCCGATCAGGCTGTGACCATTTTTCTGGACGTGCAAACCGTTAACGGCGGTCCATTGCTTTGGGAGCTTCGTGACGAGTTCGGCAACACCATCTTTATCGACACGCTGACAACCCAGGGTGACCGCGGACCGTTTGACATGGCCGCCGAATCCATCTTCACGCTTGATGTTTTCAGCGAGTCAGGTGACATGGGTACCTACTCCATCGATATCATCATCGTCCCGTCTCCGGTCCCCTGTGGAATTCTGATCGACCAGCTCGTCACAACGAACACGCCTTGCGCTGGCGCCGGTTCGATCGATTCGCTGTTCGAGACCGATGAGTTCACGTTCCAGACGTCCGTGCCCAACGAGCAGATTTACTTCCGTGTGACGCAGCCGAATGGCAATTTGCGATGGCGAACGGACCTCGCCGGCGGCGGCCAATTGTTCGACTTCGTTTTCAGCGGTGACGCCGGACTACGCACCATCGGCCCCGCGGGCACGCACCGGATTTTCGTTTCGAGCCTGTTCGGTGTCGGTTCCTACCAGTTCATCCTCGAACGGCCGGTCGTTCGCGGGCCTTGTCCTATAGCGATCGACTTCCCCGATGATGGAGGGAGCATCTCCGCGAGCAGCAGCGCGAATGGCGATCCGTGTGTCGGGCTGGGCACCATCGATTCTCCGGCTGAACAGGAGAACTACGTATTCAATGGCACGGCTGGCCAAGTAGTGTACTTTGATATTGTGAACCCGAATTTCAGTCTTTCATGGAGTTGCACCGGCCCATCGGGTCCCGCGGGCAACGTGTTCAGCTTTGCCAGCATGGGATTCGACACGGGTTTTCGCATTCTGCCTGAAACGGGGCAGTACACCATCGAGGTTGCGCCCGGCTTCGCCATCGGCGGCGGAAGCTACGCCTTCAACGTTCTAGGCGTGTTGCCGCCGTCCGAGTTTGACATCGCCATCGGAGACCTTGTGGGTCTGAACGTGCCCGGTCTGGGCGCAGGACAGATTGACGTCTTAACGGATCGTGACATTTACCGATTTCAGGCTAACCCCGGTGAAGTCGTCGTCTTTCAAAGCCTAGGGGGAACGTCGAATGTGATTTGGATAGCTGAAGATTCACAGGGAACACGGATATTCGGCCCGCAAAGCACGAATTTCGATGCGTTCGGGTTCCTGGGTCTAGGGGGTGAATACACCATCACCGTTCAGACTTCGGGTTTTGGTACGGGGATCGGGACCTATTCATTCATCGTCGCGCACCAAAACGACCTGTTCTGTTTCACGCCCTTTTGCGTTCAAGACGGTGTGACGGAGTTCGACAACACACTCGCATCGACGGATGGACCCGTTGACTGCGACGTGCGGAATGATCTTTGGTACACCTACGTCGCCACGTGCACCGGCGAGTTGACGGTCAGCACCTGCGAAAGCCCGTTCAACACCCGCCTGGCCATTTATGATGCGCCTGGCTTCTCCTGTCCGACAGTCTTGTTGGGTTGCAATGACGATTTCTGCGGCACGCAATCGCAGGTGACCGTCCCCGTGGAATTGGGCAGCAGCTATTCCATCCGCGTTGGCGGACCAACGGACGTCAGCGCCGGCGTCGGACAGTTCGAAGTCGAGTGCCTCCCGCAATAGGCAGACAAGTGCGCCCGCATGCGTCGCGCCGGCGAACGCCGGAATCCAGGAAACCGCGCTGACGGCTGGATTCCGGCCTGCGCCGGAATGACAGCGACTGCGCCGGAATGACAGCACTTTCGCCGGTGACAGCGAGCGCCTCGTCACTCCGGCGAACGCCGGAGTCCAGGAAACCGCGCTGACGGCTGGATTCCGGCCTGCGCCGGAATGACGATGTTCACTATTTGCCGCCCGCCGATGTTCACTATTCTCCGCCCGCCGATGTTCACTAATTGCCGCTCTCCGTAGAATCTATTTTCATATAGACAATTCCGCGAGGGCGTGTTAAACAGCGCATCGTTCCCATCGTCGGCGGTCGGCGATGGGCGCGGGTTGAAACAATGTCTGGCGCGTAGCCTCGTCCAAAACTTTTGACTCGACGTAATCAGATGCCGCAAGATGATGTCGCCCTTCCACGCAGGCTGCGGACGCTGCTGATGGTGTCCGTTGGTTTCGTCACCGCACCGAGCTGGGCCGACGTGCAAATACTGACCTGCGGCTCCTGCCATTCGGCTGAATTGAATCACCTGTCCGCATCGGTTCATTCAGCCATCGGTTGTCAGGAGTGTCACGGCGGCGCCGAGCGGTACGAGGTGACGGAAGCCGAAGCGCAGCGATTTCAAAGTCGCACCCCGAACAGCGGATCGGTCTTCGACCACGGCCCGACGTTTCATGGGCCGGCGGCGAAATCGGAAATTCCCAACTTGTGCGGAGACTGTCACGCCGATGCCCAGCACATGAACCCCTATGGTCTGCGGATCGATCAGTTGGCCCGGTATTGGACCAGTCGGCACGGACAATCCCTGCGCGAGAAGGGCGATGAAAACGTGGCGGTTTGCACCGATTGCCATGGAAATCATGACGTCTTGCCGGGTCGTGATCCAGCCAGCCTGACGCATCCATTGAACGTCCCCGCCACCTGCGGTCGCTGCCATGCAGATTCTGCGTTGATGTCCCATTACGATCTTCCGGTGGAAGTCGTCGAGGAATACCGCGCCAGTGTCCATGGAAAGTTGTTGTTCGAACAGGGTGACGTCGGCGCGCCAACTTGTGCCACTTGCCACGGAAACCATTCCGCGACGCCGCCTGGTTTCGCCACGGTGGGTGCGGTGTGCGGGCAGTGTCATCAACATGCTTCCCTGAATTTCGCATCGAGCATTCACGCGAAACTACCCGAACACAAGGGTTGCGTGCAGTGTCACGGGGGTGGCGAAGACAGGCATGATCACTTGATCGAACGCATCACCAAGCCCACCGGCGTGCTCATCGAGCGCTACGCCCACCTGCTCACCATCGATCCGACGCCCAGCGCGCAGCGGATCACGGATGAAATCAATCCCGATCCCAAAGCCATCATCAACCGATCCCTATCGACCTGTCTTCAATGCCACGAAGATATCGAAGACGACGAAAGTCTGCCTAAACTGTTCGTGTTGCTTGATTCCATCGCCGACGCGGAACGCGTCTACGTGCAAACGGCTCAACGTTTGAATGAAATGGAAAAAGGCGTCTACCTGGTGGACCGCGCACGGTTCAAATTCGAGGACGCCACCACCCATCTCATCGAACTCGCTCCGCTGCAACACACCCTGGACAACAGTCTGGTGTCCGGCAAAGTAGCTGAACTGCACGCCGTCTGCGATCAGGTCAATCTGGACTTGGACGATCTGGAACGAGAACTAGGCCTGCGGAAGGCGGCGCTCATTCCGCTTTGGTTGTTTGCGTCTGTCTTTTCGGCTGCGCTGTACGTCAAGTACCGGCGGCTGAAATCGGAGCTGGTGATGCCCTTGTCGGACCATTCGCACAGGTGAGGAAAATGCAGAAGCCAGAAGCGCCAACTCGCCGGGGATTTCTTGATTGGTTGATCGCGGGCTGCTCGTTCATCGCAGCGGCGGCGATGGCCATTCCAGGCCTGTTCTATCTTTGGCCGGCGGCCAAGGGCGAGGCCACCGGTAGCGTCGAGGTGGATGGGGTGGCTGACATGAAAACCGGCGACAGCAAATTGATTCAGCTCGGCAGTGAAGCCGTCATCGTGGTGCGCGGGCGATCCGGCTTTCGGGCGTTTTCAGCCGTCTGCACGCACCTGGGCTGTCTGGTGAAATGGGATGGTGCACAGAAGAAATTTCTGTGTCCGTGTCACGCAGCCGTCTTCGACGAGAATGGCGGCGTGATATCCGGTCCGCCGCCCGCGCCGATGCCGGAATACACCGTCAAGCAAGTGTCGGAGAAGATGTTCGTCTCCAAAGTTTAGGTCGATTTGAATCGTCTGATGCGACTCGGCAAAACCATAAACGATTTCTTGAGCGACCGATTCGACGTGCAGGCGGTGCGCAAGTTTGTGGACAAGCAGGCCCACAAACGGCTGCCGCCGCACACCGGCTGGTTGCATGTACTGGGCAGCCTGGCCCTTTTGCTGTTCTTCAGTCAGACGGTGACGGGCATTCTCCTCTTGGTTTACTATCGTCCCACGCCGGAGGAGGCACACAAGTCCATTCAATACATCACGGCGGAGGTCAACTTCGGGTGGTTGTATCGCCAGATTCACGCCTGGGGCGCGACGATGATGATCGTCTTTGTCCTGCTGCACATGGTGCATACGTTCTTCGCCGGTGCCTACAAGAAGCCTCGCGAGCTGACCTGGGTCAGCGGAGTTTTCATCTTCGTCGTGATCGTGACGTTCGGTTTCACCGGGTACCTGCTGCCCTGGAATCAAATCGCGTTTTGGGCGACGACCGTCGGCACCGAATCCGCCAACAAGGTACCGGTGATCGGCGGCTGGTTGCAATATTTTCTACGCGGCGGCGATGCCGTCTCCGGCGAAACCCTGTCAAGGTTTTTTGTCGTGCATGTGATTGTCCTGCCCTGGATCTTGACGCCTTTGATCATCGTCCACTTGGTGTTGATGCGTCTGAACAACCTGGCCACACTGGAGCCGGTGGGTGAGGAGAAGCCGGTCGATGAAAAACACGGCATCCCTTTTTTTCCCGTGCACGTTTACAAGGAGGGCGTGGTGGCTGTGTTTTTGATGGCCGTCCTTGTCACCCTGTCCGTTCTCGCCCCCTGGGAAATTGGGGAACCCGCCAATCCGCTTTCCACGCCGGAACACATCAAACCTGAATGGTATTTTCTTCCCAGCTACCAATTGTTGAAATACTTCGAAGGACCATATGGCGCCGTTCTGGGAATATTCGCGTGCTCCGTGCCGTTCGTGTTACTTTTCTTGTGGCCATTCCTCGATCGCAGCAAATACCGCCACCCGCGAAAACGCACCGTTTCGGTGGGAATTGGGCTTGCGGGGTTGTTTGCAGCCGTTTTCCTGGGCCTGCTCGGTCATTTTTCTGAAAGCAACATCACCGTTTTCGGAAAACAATACCACATCGATTTGATGGGTTGGCCACGGGCGATGATCGAATCCGATTCGGGTGAAATCTCGCTGGGGTCCGTTGGGAAGATCGGGGACAAGTAATGTCATCCGCAGGAATAATTGGCATTTGTTGCTTGACGAGTTCGTTGGGTTGTGATACGAAGCGGCCGTCAGTTTGGGCACGGGGTTGAGGGGTTGAATAGAATCGTACGGTGGGCGTCGTGTCGGCGCGGTCATGTGTCTGCTCGTGGTCAAGCAGGATTTGATTGGCCTGCGGCGTCGTTTCGTACGATAAACCGTGTTTGCACCGTATCCGTCGCACATTTGGATACGTGTGGTGTCAACGTCTCGTATCTAAACAGGAGCATGTCGCGATGAACGCTCACGCCTCGAACTGCGTCGATTCAATGAAAAACCTTCGTGTGACTGTTTCTCGACTGACGGCCATCGTTGCTCTGTTGGCGATTTCCGGGTGCCCGACGCCACCGGGCGGCAACGGGAATGGCAATACGAACGGCAACGGAAATGACAACGGCGGCGGTACGGTCGCGAAGTTTGCGGGGGCGGAGCGCTGCCTGCAATGTCACGGCGCCGTGGCCATAACGGGAACCGACTTTTCGACCTGGTCTGACACGCTTCACGCCACGGCCCTGGAAACGTTGGAGGCCATCGGTCAAGGCTCCAACGCGAATTGCCTGCCTTGTCACACCGTCGGCTTCGGCGAGGAGGGCGGATTCGCTGACCGGGCGTCGACGCCGCACTTGGCGGGCGTGCAGTGCGAGAATTGCCATGGCCCCGGTGCTGATCATGCCAACAGCCCAACGACGGTGGCCATGACCGTGAACATCGCCGCCACGCTCTGCGGCGATTGCCACATGGGTGAACATCATCCCAATTTTGAGCAGTGGACTGAATCGGGCCATGCAAGTATCCAGGAATCGGTGGCCGAAGACCTGTTGGCCGGCGGACCCCTGGTGAACACGTGTGGCTCGTGCCACTCCGCTGACGTGTTTATCGCTTCTCGCGTCCATGGGGACGAAGTGGCCGAAGACGCGTTCGTGGGGTTGACCGCCGATGACCTCAATCCCATCACCTGCGCGGTTTGTCACGATCCCCACGCCCAAACCGGCAACGCATTTATGCCCGACGAGGGCCGTGACTTTCAGCTTCGCTTTCCAGAAGTCGCCAGCCCCACCCCGTCCAATCTGATCGCCGACGTCACCAACCCCGATCGATTCAACACCTGCGGCCAATGTCACCATAGTCGCGGTCGGACGTGGGACGAGACGACCCGAGGCCCGCACCACAGCTTGCAATCCAACTTTTACCTGGGCGAGATGCCCGCGC
The DNA here is from genome assembly GCA_964424105.1 of uncultured Phycisphaeraceae bacterium. GTDB lineage: Bacteria > Planctomycetota > Phycisphaerae > UBA1845 > UBA1845 > CAYRHJ01. The sequence goes on from CAYRHJ010000030.1 coordinate 234,190, forward strand.
GCGAAGGCGAGGGACCGCTCGTCGCCAATACCGCGTCCATCCATAGATTGGTCGCCGAGCAGTGCGCCGGCTGCCACATGCATCGCAAGGACTTCGAAAGCGAGGAAGCGCCGGCCATCAGCGGCCATTCATTCATGGTAGACTTTGATGCTTGCATCGCGTGCCACAATCCCGACACTGATCCAGCCGCGGGCAAGGTCGCGACCCTTCAGGCTGAAATCCAGGGAGCGTTGGATACCATCGCCACGCGACTCGGCGATCCTGCGGATTGGCAATACAGTGCCGAAGGCGGACCGGCTGAAGAATTGCAGGCGGGTCTTTCCAACGAGGTCAAGCAAGTACGCTTCCTCCGGGCTTTCCTTCAGGGTGACGGTTCGCTGGGTGTCCACAATCCAACCTACTCGCGTGCCATTGTGGAGCAGGCCGACGCGTTATTGACCGGAATCGGCCGATAGGCCCCAGTAACGAGTCGCCGCATATTTTTCGACACGATCCCCACGCCGCCCGGTGATCATTGAACCCGGGCGGCTTTTGCGCACCTATCAGTTATCAGTTTCGTTCCCTTCGGGAAATGCGAACCCTAAGGCTTATCCAGCAATGAAGTTACGGGTCGGAATGACGAAAATACACTGACTCTGTGCCCTCTGTGGCAAAAGATTCAGCCACGGAGGTCACAGAGGATCGAACGAGCCGCCGCAAATTTTTCGACGCGATCCCTACGCCGCCCGGTGAACATCGAACCCGGGCGGCTTTTGGGCACCTATCAGTTATCGGTTTCGTTCCCTTCGGGAAATGTGAACCCTAAGGCTTATCCAGCAACGAAGTTACGGGTCGGAATGTCGAAAATACACTGACTCTGTGCCCTCTGTGGCAAAAGATTCAGCCACGGAGGCAACAGAGGATCGGTGGTGGAGAAGAGACAAGTTCGTTCCCATCGGGATATGCGAACTCTAAAGCTTATCTGACAATGGAATTACCGGTTGGAATTACGGAAAACATCCCTAACCACTATCCAGGGCTGACCGCTGGCAACTGACAACTGACAACTGATAAGTCGCGGGTAGGACCGATTCCGGGCGGGCCGACGGCTCGCTCTCCCATCACGTCTCGCTTGCAACGACCGGGGCAATGACGGTAATCTGCCGCCATGGTAAACAAGAAGATTTCCATGACCGCTTCGCCCGAGGTTTACAAGCAACGCCGCGCCAAGCTCGGCAAGTCTATTTCTCGGCCGATGATGATTCTTGCCGGCCAGGCACGTGCACGAAAATACGCCACCAACACGCACCCGTTTCGTGCCGCCGGCACCTATCTGTATTTCGGCGGTCCGCCCCTCGAAGGCGCCGCTTGGCTGATCGAGCCCGGTGCCGATGGTATGGATGGTTGTACCCTGTTCCGCAGGGCCTTCACATTCGACGATGCCGTTTGGTTGGGCGAAACCTTCGATGACGACGCGTTGGCTGCCGTCGCGGGGATCGATTCGTTCGCCATCATGGCCCCAGACGCGATGCGCTCGCGACTGGGACGGCAGCAGGCCGCAGCCATTTGCCCGCCATGCCCGGAGTCCTTGAACCTCGTAGCCGCCCTGGGGTTGGCCGCTCCGCGTCAGGAGGACCTTCAACCCATCATCGACATGCGGCTGATCAAGGACGACCACGAACTGGCGGCGATGCGAAAAGCCGCCAATGTCGCTGTCGACGCCCACCGCGCCGCAGCACGCGCAGCCAAGCCGAATCGCCGGGAGGCGGACGCGCTTGCGGCGTTCATGGCCACTCTCGTCGCCAACGACTGCGACCCCTCGTTTACCCCCAACATCACCATCAATGGCGACGTGCTACACGGCGAATATTACGCCAACGTGCTTGAAGCAGGCCGACTATTATTGATCGACGCCGGCGCCGAGGAACCGGGAGGCTACACCAGCGACATCACACGAACATACCCCGTCGGCGGTGCTTTCAGCGGTCGCCAGCTTCAAATCTATGAAACCGTCCTTCGTGCCGAGCGCGAAGCGATCGTCTCCTGCGCGCCCGGAAAACGTTTCCGCGACATTCACGACCAAGCCGCCCAGACGATCTGCGAAGGCTTGAAAGACGTGGGAATCCTCCGCGGCGAACCGATCGCGCTGCTCGAACGCAAAGCCCACACGCTCTTCTTTCCACACGGCCTAGGGCACCTGATCGGGCTGGATGTTCACGACATGGAAGACTTCGGCGATCAAGCCGGTTACGCACCCGGTCGAACGCGACGCACCGCCTTCGGCGACAAGTTCGTCCGTCTCGATCGTGATCTCCAGCGCGGCATGACCGTCACCATCGAGCCGGGCATCTACTTCGTGCCCGCCATCTGGCGTAACGAGGACCTTTCCGGGCCGTTTGCCGATTGCGTCAATCGCCCGGTCGTCGAAGAATTACTCGAACAACGATTCGGCGGAATCCGCATCGAAGACACCGTTCACGTCCGCGCCGATTATGGCCCGGAAATCCTTACAGCCGATCTTCCCACGGACCCGAATCAAGTGGCCGAGTTGGTAGGCACCGAGTAGCTCATTCATGCCCCCTTCGCGCGTTTTTTCTTGACCCAGCTCATCAACCCTTTCGTGGTCAGCGCATTCAGCACGTTGTCGGCGCACGCCCATCCTCGTCGCGCCGTGACCACGCCCAGTCGAATATTCGGCAGCCCGTCCTTGTGATGACTATCAGTATTGATCGACAGCTTCACGCCCGCGTCGACCGCCAAACGCACGTGCTCGGCCTTCAAGTCCAGCCGCTGCCACGACGAATTGATTTCCATTGCAGTCCCCGTCGCGAACGCCACCCGGATCAACTCGCCCATATCCAGTTCCATCGGCGGGCGCCGACCGATCAAACGACCCGTGGGATGGCCGATGATGGTGACGTACCGGTTTTGCATCGCCGCAATCGTCCGCTCCGTCGGACTCACCTTCCCGCCCGTCATCGCGGAATGAACACTGGCCACCACGATGTCACACTCCGCCAATATTTCATCCGCATAATCCAGCGAACCGTCCGGCAGGATGTCACATTCGCAGCCGGTCAATATGGTGATTCCCTTGATTTTGGTATTGGTTGCCCGAACGTTCTCGATGTGCCGCTTCATTCGATCGACGGTCAAACCGTTGGCAATGACCGAACTCTTCGAATGATCCGTGATGGCGATATAATCGTACCCGGCTGCGATGCCCGCACAGGCCATCTCTTCGATGGTCGACTTCCCGTCGCTGGCCGTCGTGTGCATGTGAACGTCGCCCCGGATCTGGTCCAGCGTGATGAGCGCCGGCGGTTGCTCCACGTCGAATTCGCCCGCATCTTCGCGAATCTCCGGCGGAACAAACGGCACGCCCAACTTGTCGTAGATGGACTCCTCCGTGCGCCCCGCGATCTGCCGCTCGCCGTCGAACAATCCGTATTCATTCAGCCGCCATTTCTTCTTGACCGCCAGCTCGCGAAGTCGCACGTTGTGCTGCTTCGACCCCGTGAAGTATTGCCACGCCGCCCCGAACGACTCCTCCGCTACCACCCGCAAATCGATCTGCAATTCTTGGCCACGCTCGATCCCTACCGTCACGGACCCCTTGGTATCGCCCGACGCGAGCACGCGCAGAGCGTCTGATTGACTCGTGAAGGCCTGAACGACCGCGGGACCGTCAGCCGCCTCACAAAGGATGTCCACGTCGCCGATCGTTTCGCACCCCCGTCGCAGTGAGCCGGCCAATTCCACGCGTTGCACGCCCCGATACGCCCGAAGCGATTCCGCCATCCGTTCAGCGATCGCCAAGGCCATTCCCAACGGCCTGCGTTCCGAAGAAACTTCCAAGAACGATAGGCCCTCCGCGATCCGCTTAACGCTCTGTGCGCCAAAACCCGACAGTTTCGCCAATTCGCCGGATTCGATCACCCGTTTCAGGTCCTCCATCCCAGCCACGCCCAGTCCGGAATGAATGGCCGAGATTTTTTTCGGCCCCAATCCCTGTATTTTCAACAGGTCGGGCAAGTTCGGAGGCAGCTTCGCCTCCAATTCGTCCAGCAGGTGCACGCGACCGGACGCAAGAAACTCGTCGATCTTGTCAGCCGTGCCCTTGCCGATCCCCGGCAACGATGTCAGCTTGCCATCCTTGGCCAACTCGGCTACGTCGGTTGGATGTGATTCCAGCGTCCGCGCCGCCCGGCGATACGAATTCACGCGAAATCCGCTTTCACCGAGGATTTCCATCAAATCCGCGATTCGTTCGAACGCGCCCGCCAACGACTTGTTGATCATGGCTGACATTTTAGCGATGTTTGGCACAAGATGTCATAGGGTCGAAAGTGTTGAGGCAAATTACCCGGCGGCGCGGATGCATCATCATCGGCTGTGGAGGTGAAATGGGTTTTGAGACCTGCACGGCGATTCGCGGAATCAGAACGGAATCTGTTGGCGAAGACGCGCCGTCGCAGACGTTACGGACCTGTGGCCGTCGATGGCGACGACGGGGGCGGCGGAGAATTCAAACCTAATATGGGATTTCGCATTTGCACCACCACCAACAAAACACCGACCACCGCTACCAGGATGGCCACCGCGATCCACGACGTCCGCACCGGACCGACACGGGGCGTATCCACTTGCGGACGAGCGCGGGTGGCCGTGCGCTGAACCACGTCGCGCAATTCGCGAATCGAATTCGATTCCACGCCCGCGATGGTCGTTCCCCTGCCGGACGATTTGCTCGCACAAGAACTACAGTCGTCGCTGAGTTCACCCAACAGGACCGCGCAGGTCGGACAGCGTTCTTGATGAACGTTCACCTTGCCCTGGCAACTCCAACACACGCCCAGATATTTGCACAACCCCGGCGTCTCGCCCGCGAATCGCCATTGGTGATCCGTGCCCGGGCCCCGAACGATCGTCATACGAGTCAAAACCCCGCGGCGAACCTGCCGCACCAAACGCTCGCACGTCACCCCCGGAAACGGGCGGACGTGTTCCAAAACGTACCAAGGCCCCGCGTGAACCTGCATGCGGCGGATCATCTCCGCGGAAAGCTGCTCGCCGCACGAGGGACATTCCGTTCCCGTCCGACGAACCAATTGTCCACAGGACACGCAGGGGCGAGCGTCACCATGCCAAACTTTGCTGGCCAACGAACTCAGCGGGCCGAACCCGCTGCGAGCGGCGATCTCCACGGCGCTATTGCCCGGTGGATAATCGGTCTCGCCTGATTGTTTCGCGTTCTCCTGCATCTGTTTCTGAACCATTTGTCGCCGCCCGGAATTCCTCGGCGCCTATCCACAGCAAGCCGCGACGGCGTCTTTCCGAGCCGCGCACGTCAGTAAGCGGTCCGCCATCCATCCCGAGACGCTGCCGGAGCGGTCTTTGACGGAACCCTGCCCGGTTCGATTGGCGCGCCCACACCGCCCGAATGACCGAGTTAGTTTAGGTCGAACCACTATCGTTCCGTGCCATGCTGAAACGCACCCAACGCGTACCAGCCGCACACCGCCCCATTATGTACAGCCCCCACCTTTCATACAACCGACACCAGCCGGTCCAATTCTCGGATTCTTGGGTTAATTTGTCGGTTCCTTTTCTCGCGGATTCTGAATTCTCCGTGTGCGGGATCGACCGAGGCAAACCCTGTCCAGGCCCGATCGCACATTTCGCTGCCTTCACGATTCCCCACCGATCCGGTTTCGCACAAATTCAGCGGTCGGTGCTCCTACCAAGTCCTTGTTGACAGTCGGCATTGCCATCATAATCACAATGTTATCAAAACTGGTGACACCCCGATTCCGGAGGGAACCCTACATGCCCACCCCGGTCAAGAACCCGCATGGCCGCATGAATCGAATCGACGGATTGTTCCTATGTCGGACGGCGTGGATGAAAATCACCGCCATCGGCATCATTTTTATGGCCGGGTGCGCCGTTCCGACGGTCAATCCAAACGACAACGCGCCGGGGCCTGACACCGGTAACGGCGACGAAACCCCATCGCTGGACCCCGATGCCCTCTCGATCACCGAGGGTGACTGGTACCGACCCCCGGTTCAAACCACCTGGCATTGGCAGCTTCAGCCTGGCGAAACGGGCGGAATAAACGCTGAATATCAGGTCGACTTGTACGATGTTGACTTGTTTGACGTCTCCGAATCCCAGATCGCCATGCTCCAGGAGCGGGGGATTCGGGTCATTTGCTACTTTTCAGCCGGGTCGTTCGAGGATTTCCGTTCGGATGCGGATCAGTTTCTATCAGCCGACCTTGGCCTGCCGCTTAGTGATTTCGCAGACGAAAACTGGTTGGACATTCGCTCGATCAACGTCGCCGAGATCATGCTTCGCAGGCTGGACCTTGCCGATCAAAAGGGTTGTGACGGCGTCGAGCCGGACAATGTGGACGGCTATCAGAATGATACGGGTTTCAACCTGACCGCGCTTGATCAGTTGGCCTTCAATCGTTTCATTGCCAACGAATCCCATCGGCGGGGGCTGTCGGTTGGGCTGAAAAACGACCTTGATCAAATTGCTGATCTGGTCGAATTCTTTGATTTCAGCGTTAACGAGCAATGCCACGAATTTGACGAGTGTGAACTTTTGCAACCGTTCATCCAAGCCGGCAAACCGGTATTCAATGCCGAGTACGCCGAGCGCTTCGTGACCAATAATGCTGAACGGGAAATGCTTTGCGACGACGCGCTGGCGGCGGAGTTCAGAACGCTCGTCCTGCCGATCGACTTGGATGATTCGTTTCGATTCAGTTGCGATCCTTAGCTCGCCTAACCTGATCAGAGCCGCGACCGGTGAGGGAGCGGTCTTCCGATCTATTCGAAAGGCAGGTCGGCCGTTGTGTTCAGCGCCCTTCGTTCACCGTTTCCCAACCGATGCCCACGTCTGGCCGGCGCTCGCCGCATTTCATGCGGATGTTAATAATTATCCCAAGCGCGATGGTGCTTGACACCGGTTCGGGACGTTTTATGATCGCGCCACTTCACACCGCAAGGCGCGGTAGTACTGTTCATTCCCATAAGGAGAATTTCCATGTCGCGACGGATTGCCCTGTTGGCCGTGATGGGTGCCGGTTTCTTGTGCGGGTGTCAGAATCAAAAGAAGGACGCCGACGTCGCCTCCGCCCAGAACGCGTCGATCGACTATGGAGCCCTGCCGCCGGACCTATACTCCTCGTCCTCGAATAACACGGCGTCCGATCCCTATGATTCCGGCGGTGCCTATCCGGGCGGCGCATCCACTCAAGGCTACGATTCAGCCACGGGGCGAACGCACAAGGTTTCCAAAGGTGACACGCTTTTCGGACTCGCTCGAACGTACTATAACGACGCGTCGCGCTGGAAGGATATCTACGCGGCCAATCGAGACACGTTAAGTGATCCCAACAAGCTCCGCGTCGGCCAGGATTTGGTCATTCCGTAGGCGCTCGAACAATACCGGCGCGACCGCCACTTTTCGCGGCGTCTCGTTCGTAATTCCGATGGACGGCCCAATCAACCGTCGGCAATAACATGGCCGCTCAACAACCGCTGACCGATGGGTTCGCCCGCAACGTCAACATGGCGGCAAATTTTGATCTCGACACGCCCGTTCAATATGTACGCGGCGTTGGGCCGGTTCGATCCCGACTCCTCGAAAACCTCGGCATCGTCACGGCCCGCGATTTGCTGCATCATTTCCCTTTTCGCTACGAAAAACTTCCACGGTCCACTCCCATCGGACACCTTGTCGGAGACGAAGTCGCGACGATCATCGCCGAGATCAGAAAAGTAAAATCCCGCGGCCCAGGCGGTGGCGCAAAACCCAGCGTCGTTGTCAACATGGAAGACGGAACGGGGCGTTGTCGCGTGCGCTGGTTCAACGCCGCCTACGTCGCGGAACAGCTTCGCGTGGGCGACGTCTTGCGGGTATCCGGAAAAGTCGTAGGCCTCCAACACATCGCCGAATTCGTTAACCCAACTTTCGAGATACTTGACGATCGAGATGACCCTTTCCAGACCGACGATGATCGATTTGTCCCGGTCTATTCAGTCACCGAGGGTATCGACTCCAAGACCCTGCGCAGAATTATCCTCGCTATTCTGCCCCAGGCCGCTTCATCCCTCGTCGAATTCATTCCCGATTCGCTGCGACGGCTTCGCGAGTTCCCACTGCGTCGCACCGCGGTATTACGACTGCATCAGCCGACCGGTCGAGACGACATCCGCGTCGCCCGCCGACGGCTCGCTTACGAGGAGCTTCTGTTGCTTCAACTCGGGATCCAAGGCGCCCGACGAACCGCGACGGCAGACCAATCCGCCAAGCCCATTCCAACCCCTGCCAACGTCCACACGCGAATTCGCGCCCGGCTACCCTTCGAGTTGACCCCAGGTCAAGAATCGGCGGTGCGCGAAATTCTGACCGATCTGGATTCCCAGCGCCCCATGAACCGCCTCTTGCAAGGCGACGTCGGATCGGGCAAGACGGCCGTGGCTGTCTACGCCGCCCTGGCCACCATCGCTGAACGCCACCAGGTCTCCATGCTCGCCCCCACGGAAATCCTGGCCCAACAGCACTTTCAAAAAGTATCGCAATACTTGGACGGCAGCCGCGTACGAGTGGGCCTGCTGACCGGCAACATCAAAACCGCCGAACGCGCAAGCCTGGTCCGTGCGACAGCCGCCGGCGAGATCGACTGGCTCATCGGCACGCACGCATTGATCGAAAAGGACGTCACCTTCGCCGATCTCGGGTTGGTCATCATCGACGAACAGCACAAATTCGGCGTTTCCCAACGCATCCGCGCTCGCGGAAAGCAACACACGCCCCACTGTTTGATCATGTCCGCCACCCCCATTCCGCGCACGTTGGCCATGACCTATTTCGGTGATCTGGATTTTTCCACCATCCCCGATTTGCCCGCAGGGAGACGAACCATTCGCACACACCGCGTCCGCTCGTCCGACCTGAGCCGCATGTGGAAGTACGTGGCCGACGGATTGCGTCGGGGAGAGCAAGCCTACGTCGTCTACCCGCTGATCGCGCAATCGGAAGCGTTGGAACTGAAGTCAGCCACCGTCGAATTCGAACAACTTCGACAGGGCCCGCTGCGCGAATTCAACATCGGGCTGATCCACGGCAGACTACCGCCGTCCGAAAAAGACCGCGTCGTCGCCGATTTCCGCCAGGGACGACTGCACGCCCTTGTCTCGACCACCGTGATTGAAGTGGGCGTCGACGTGCCCAACGCCACCATGATGGTGATCGAACAGGCCGAACGCTTCGGGCTTAGTCAGCTTCATCAGCTTCGTGGGCGGGTCGGGCGCGGGAGCAAGGAATCGCATTGTTTTGTCGTCTCGGACGCAGCCGGCGACGTAGCGAACGATCGGTTGGCCGTCCTCTGCAACACCCAGAACGGCTTCGATATTGCGGAACAAGACCTGCGCCTGCGGGGTCCGGGGGAATTCCTGGGCCTTCGACAGCACGGAATACCCGAATTGAAGGTCGCGGACTTGACGCAGGACGTTGACCTTCTAAATGACGCCCGCAATGACGCAGCCTCGATATTGGAATCAGATCCGGGTCTGCAAAACGCCATACACACCCCCATTCGGCAAGAACTCGCCCGCCGGTTCGGCTCCGCGCCGTTCGTTTCAGCCCTCGCCAGGGCATAATGCCCCAGCCATTTCCAAGCCCTGCCCAATCTTGCGTCATCGCCGTTCCGTCCGACAATGGAACGGTTGGCTACCTGTCGATCCAGAATGACAAAAAGGCCCGCAAGAGTTCATCATGCCCGAACTTCCAGAAGCCGAAGCGATCGCCCGATACCTCCAGACGCGGGTCGCGGGCCAAACGATTCGCGAGATTCGCGTGCTCCGCAGGGACGTGATTCGACGTCGAGACTTCTCCTGCAAATCGCTGAGTCAAACCAGCATCTACGCGGTCCACCGTCGGGGAAAACGCGTCGTATTCGATTTGGATTCAGGTCGACGAATCGTCGTCGCATTGGGCATGACCGGTCGTCTGACGGTAGAAGCCGTTTCTACTCCGTTGCAGCCGCACACCCATCTGCGGATTCGGCTGAAAGACAACGACCAGGAGATTCGGTTCCAGGACGTTCGGCGGTTCGGAGGCGTATGGCTGTTGGATGCATCTGTTGTATCGGACGAGGCGCATAGACCGTCGCCGTCCCACACCCGCACGCCGCCCCCAAAATCAACGTCCGACAAACTGCCCGGCGATCGACAAACACCCAGGGTTGACGCGAGCAACAAGCCCAGCGACAGAATTGGCCGTACCAACAGGGCGTCGAGAGGTCGCCATTCCAAATCATCGAATCCCTTGGAAAACCTTGGACCCGAACCACTTGAAATCCGCCTGCCACGCTTTGTGACGCTACTGAACCGTCGCCGGCAAATCAAGGCCCTGCTGATGGACCAACGCATGATCGCGGGATTGGGAAACATCTATTGCGATGAAGCGCTGCATCGCGCCGGAATCCACCCACTCGCTCAAGCCGCCGACTTGGCTCACGAACAGGTGCGAGCGCTGTTGCGGGCCATCCGCGACGTGTTACGCTCAGCCATCCAATTCGACGGTTCGACGATTCTTGACTACCGCGGAGCGGACGGACGACCGGGCGGTTTCCAAACCCGGCATCGCGTCTATGGCCAAGAAGGAAAACCCTGCCGCCGATGTCGAACGCCCATTCTTCGCATTCAAGCCGCGGGACGTTCCACGCACTTTTGCCTGACCTGCCAACCGGAACGGTCATAGCGTCTGAACAAATCGGGCCTCCATATTCGCATTCCCGCCAGTCGCCAGCGTCAACGCCCCAGGGCGCGTCATTGACCGGATCATGTCAAACTTCCAACGGTGTCGGGCAGGCGATTGCAAATCCCACTGGCATTTCGCCACAGGCCCAGGTGCGCGCCCCCGCCATTCATCGCGTCATCTATTCCCGATGCACGAATCGGATGGCCTGCTTGACCACGCTGAAATGATCCTCGCCCATCAACGCGTATCGATCCACCGTAACGCCCGTGAATCCGCATTCCGCCAGTTCCCGCACGACCCGGACCAACCCAGGCCCATCGACACCAGCCGTCAGCATGACGGTCGCTTCCGTGTGCGGCCCATTTCCGCCCACTTGGTTCAATTCCAGCGCGACGGCTGAACAATCGCGTTGGGTTATCGCGTCGTGGCCGGCACGAAGATTCCGCAAGCCGCCTAGCTTCATCGAGCCGAATGTGGCACGAAACTCGCCGACGTCGTTTACGTATAGACCGATTCGACCACTGAATTGCTCCGTCAGCGTTGAAACGAACGATCGCTGTTCATTGCAGCGATGACGCACGTAACGATCCAGATTTTCGTTCCGCGAAAACAGATCGTCGATGGAAACGTCTGACCCGTAGCCACCCGCACGGCGGCGATTCAACCATGTTCCCAACGCATTTTTCGCAAGCGAGGCATCGATCCCGGCGCGGGTCGCGGCTTGTTGACACGATTCGCAAAAGCACACGCCCAAACCGCGATTGAACGACGGATCTGAATTCATCGACAGTGAATCGCCGTCCAGCAAATCGTGGTCGAAGAGCGCACAGACCCCGTGCAACTCGATCGATTCCGGTTCATGTTGCGCTAAGACATCCGAAATCATCGCCCGCAGAAATGCCGTCACATCGGGGTTGATCGGGCACAAACATCCCGGTGATCGGTCTCCGAACGCCGAACAAAAAGCTGCAAATGGATGACGTTCTGCCATTCGCCCGATGCGATTTGTCGCGAAGGCCAGCCGCACGCTCAGCTTTCGCTCCCGGCACGTTTCAACAATTCGGGCCACCGGATCGCGGGTCTTGATCCAGTCCGCCGTCAGCGGCTTGCATCGCGTGGACCCGTATTCCGACTCCCGTGGCTGAAAATACAACCCGCCCTCGCTACGGAACACCAGCGGCCCGCTTGATACAATTCGACGCAATTGAACAACCGGACCCCCGGCTGCTACGACCGTGATCCCATCGATACCGACCTCGCCTTGGAGGCGATCGAGCGTTTCCCGGACGCCCTCTTGTTCCAGGTCCCACGGGTCACATAGCAGGTAAACCGAAAACATACCCGCCCATGATACGCAACGAACGAGCGACAATCAAAACCGCGGGTACACTCCAAAGCCGGATTCAGGTCGGTAGACGGGTGCCCCATGACCCTTGGAGTTCGTAGCGCGGATATCACCCGCCTCTTCAACAGCGCCGCGACCGTCAGGGAGCGGTCTTCCCGGGGTGCCCCATCCATCGCGCAGCGATGGGTGGGGTCTCGATGATCAGAACGAGACGGGTGGCCCACCTCCTTTGGAGGTGGGGGACCCGATGACGACAACGCAAACGAGCCGCGAGCGCAAAGCGAGCGGTCGCCCGCGGAGCACATGCAACTCCAATCCACGACCGCCGGCATCGTCACTCCGGCGAAGACGCCGTCACTCCGGCGAAAGCCGGAGTCCAGGAAACCGCAGTGCCGGCAAGCTCAATTCAATCCATCTATCCACTTGCCCCCAACACATGTGCCATTGACCACCCGCCCATCGCAACCGAACACGAACGCCGCCAACAGCGTCTCCGAACTCCATCCGTGCAGTTGAACGTGATTCAAGTCAATCGCGATGAAGTCAGCCCATTTGCCCGTGCTGATCGTGCCGGCGTTGACTTTCAAGGATCGAGCTCCGTATGAAGTCGCCGCCCGAAACAGACCGGCTGCTACGTCACCCTCCCCCGTCTGGCAGACGCCTCTTCGCTCATATCGCAATCTTTGCACATATTCAAGCCAACGCATCTCTTCATTGAAATCGATCCGCACGTTCGAATCGCTGCCCAGGCACACGTGTGCACCTTCCGTCCACATCCGTGCGATGGCCGGGACACCGTCAGCCAGGTTTCCCTCCGTCGTCGGGCAGATGCACACATTCCCCCCCGCATCGATGAATCGCGTCATGTCGTCCTTCTGCGTGTGTGTGCAATGAACAGCCGTAAACTCGTCGCCGAGGCTTAATCGTTCCAGCAGCAGCTCCATGGGCCGGGCTTTGTATTTCAACAGGCAGGTGTCGATCTCGCGATTTTGCTCTTCGACGTGCATGTGAAAGGGCAAGTCGCCGGCACGCGCCCTTTGATGAATCCGAACGATGTCATCGATCGACACCGCCCGAATACTGTGGGCCACCAACCCCTGCGACTGCGTCGGTCCATCCAGTATTCCGCCGATCCGTTCCACCTGGGCTAAATAGGCCTCGACGGATTCAGTGCCGAATCGACGCTGCGCCCGTTCGAGCGGTTGATCGATGTCGCCCGTCAAGTAGCATGCATTCAGGAGCACCATACGAATCCCCGCCTTCCGCGCCGCCGACAGGACGACCTCGTCCAATCCATTCCCCGCGCAAGATTCGTCATGATGAAAATAATGAAACTCGCCCACCGTCGTAATGCCCGCCCGCAACATCTCCACAAAACAACGCCGGCAGGTGTCATGAAAATCGCACGTCGACAGATGCTCCGCGAGGTCGTACATCTCCTTCCGCCACGACCAAAACGTCCCCGCCTTTTTCGGATATCGTTCCGCCTGCCCCCGCAATCCTCGCTGAAATGCGTGCGAATGCGCGTTGATCATGCCCGGCAATAATGCACACCCTTCCAGCCGCTCCGCATCCTCCACACCCAGCCGACCGACCCGCCCGATCGTCCCGTCGTCCAGAATCTCAACTTGCACGCCCGTCTCAAACCGCTCGCTCACGTAGGTCAGGTCGGCTTCCACCGTCCGAGCGCCGTTCACTTTGCTGACTCCTCATCGCGGCCATAAACGACTCGACCACGCTTGACCACCGTCCGCACGCAATTCCTGCCCGCGTTGTAAGGCCACTGCTCATAATTGGGCACGTCCAGAATCGCCAAATCCGCCTGCCTGCCTTTCCCAATGGCCCCGATGGTGGCGGCTCGATTGATGGCTGCGGCGGCGTTGATCGTGGTCGCCACCAATACTTCCGCCGGGGTCATGTGCATTTGCGTGCAAGCGATGGACATCGCCAGCGGCAGCGACTCCACCATCGACGATCCCGGGTTGTAGTCCGTCCCCAACGCCACGGGCAAACCGGATTTCATCATCCGACGGGCCGGCGCCTGCTCCACGCCCAGAAAAAACGAGCACGCCGGCAACAACACCGCGATCACCCCCGCCGACTTCATCGCATCAATCCCGCCTTCATCTATCGTTTCCAGGTGATCCGCACTGATGGCTCGCACTTCCGCCGCCAATCGTGAAGCGCCGATTTGCGTAATCTGATCGGCGTGAAGCTTCGGCATCAGACCGCGCTCCCTGCCGGCTTGCAGCACCCGCCGGGATTCCTCGACGCTGAGCGCCGACCGCTCGCAAAACACATCGCAGAATTCCGCCAGGCGCTCCTCGACGATAAGCCCCATCATCTCGTCACTGGTGACCAGGTCGATATACTTGCTTCGCTGATGGGTGAATTCCGGCGGAATGGTATGCGCGCCCAGGAATGTCCCCACCAATTCGATGGGCTGAAGCTCGCCCAATTGCTTCACCACTCGCAACATCTTGATTTCGTCTGCCACCGACAGGCCGTACCCGCTCTTGATCTCCACCGTCGTGACGCCGTTGGCCAGCATCCGCCTCAACCGCGGCATAGCCAGTTGCACCAGTTCGTCCACCGTTGACGCACGAACCGCCCGGACCGTGTTGATGATTCCGCCGCCCGACTCGGCGATCTCCGCGTAGTTTCGCCCCCGGATTCGCATCACGAATTCCGCCTCCCGCGATCCGGCGAAGACCGTGTGCGTGTGACAGTCGATCAACCCCGGCACCACGCACCCGCCCCGCGCATCAATCACCTCGCACCCCTCGCGTCTGATGAACTCCGCGTCGGCCCCCACGGCCACGATCCGCTCCGCGTCCATGCTGACGTAGGCGCTTTCGAGCGTCTGTATATCAACCCGGTTATCCACCGGACGCGTGGCGTCGGATGGAATCACCAACTGGCCTATGTTACGAATGACAAGCATTTGAAAGGCCCCTGATCAGCGCCGTGCCCGAATACGCGATGGCAATCGCCCAACTTCCGCCACCGTGATATCATTCGCGGCGACCGCATCGATCAAATGCGAATGACTCAAAAAACGCGGCCCGAATCATTCCGCAAAAAACACGTTGTAAAACACCAGTCCGACAAGCGCCGCCCCGACGACACAATTGGCCGCGAATACGATCGGCCTGCGAAACCACGTCAGGCTGATCCATTGCACAGCGAACTGCCACGCTGTGCCCATTTTCAACTTGCTTTCGCCGCCTCGTCTGGATCCAAATACGATCGGAACTTCTTGAATTCGCAGTTCACGTGCCCGAGCGGCCAACTCCAGCCCAATCTTGAATCCCACCGGGCGCAGGCCGACCGCCCCCTCCCAAACGGAACGGTGGATCGCGAAGAACCCGCTCATCGGATCCGTCGCCTTGACCAGTGGCCGACACACCAGGGTCGCCAACCAACTCGCCCATCGACGACCCAGCGGCCAATCTACTGTTACGCGGGCCCCTTGCACATATCGAGACCCGATGACCATGTCAGCTTCGTCGCGAGCGATGGGGGCAATCAGATCGGGGATCGATTCCGGTGGATGTTGCAAATCCGCATCCATCACCACCAACACGTCATGCGAAGCCTGTTGAAATCCGAAGACCACGGCGGACGACAGCCCGCGTTGACCCTTCCGCACGAACATTCGAACCGGAAATTCCCTCGCCAGTGTCTCGATCGTCTCCTGTGACCCGTCTTGTGAATCATCATCCACCACGATGACCTCGCCCTCGATCCCGCTTTTCTGCAACACATCGAACACGCGCCGGATCAATTCCGCGAGTTGTCCACCTTCCTTGTACGCGGGAACGATGACTGAGATGGCCGAAAGCCGCAAGCTCACGATTCAATCATAACGATTGGACAGGGATCGGTCGAAGTGGTCGTTCAACGGGAGACAAGCGACCGTGCGCGATCATTCGCCCAACCGGCGTTGCAGGTATGCAAAATCAGACGCATCAACGTCATGATCGCCATCCATATCGGCGCACTCGCAATACGGATCTGAAACGAACACCGTCCCGCCTGCGGCACACTGAAGAAACCCAAACAAATCATCAAGGTCGAGCTTGAAATCCGCGGCACAATCGCCGGCCAATTGACAAAATGTCCCGCATGATTCCTTCGCCAATTCCACGCATCGACTGTCCCACGCCACCGAACAACAGGCCCCGTCCCGGGCACAAACCGCATCCCGACAGGACGTTTCACCGCAACCCGGCTCCATCCGGGCCATGCAACAATCCCAAAGCCCCGCGACGCAATGCCCTTCGCAATGCTCGCCCGCGAGATCAGCACACACCGCGTCCCAATCTTGATCACAACAGAACGAATCTTCAAGACAGACGGCCTGCTGACACGACAGGTCGTTGCATCCCGGCGAGCCGTTGAACGGAACACAACAGCCCCCCATGCCTCGTTCGTTTCCGTGGCCGCTGGAAAAATCCGCCGCTGATACGGATGAAAGCGCGTCCCTCGCCACAATCTCGGCAAACATGCTCAGCGAGCAAATCAATGGAACCAAGGCCAAGCGAGAAAACCGAATCAGTCGCTGTGTCACGGCTCAAAACCCATTTCACCCGCGCGTTGATTTCCAAGCTCCGTTGCGTACGAGTTCACGGCTTTTTCATCGCCAGGATGTTCTTCGTCGTGTCCTTCTGAAATGATTCAAGGCAATGTTCAGAACAAAAATGAAGCGTGTATTCGGAAACGGTCGCACTATGCTCCGATCGCCCGTCCATTCCCAATGCACACATCCCGCATCGCGAAACAATTTTGTCAACCGTGCCATCAACCGCGTCCGCCATCGCCAGCCGATCCGCAACCTGCGAGCCTGAATCGACAGATTGTTCCGGCGCGTCCTCTCGACAACCCGCGACCAACAGCAGGGCACAGGCCGTCAGTAACGCCTTGTAGCGACAGTAGTTAGAATTCCCATGCATTAGACTCACCTCCGATGAAAGGTAGACAGATATTAAACTGGCTCCAGCTTAACATTTTTTCCCTTGTTCAACCATGGTCCGGTCCCTCCCCAGGCCCGCCCAATTTGCAGCACTTGCAGAACTCGGTCAAAACCACAATATAATGATGGTTTCAAGTGGATTGAGGAAATTGGACGCAAAACGCTTTCTAGCCTTGTTCGCCTTTCTCGCGCTCATGTGGGGACTACACGTGACCCTGCGACCGCCCTTCCAGCTTTGGCAAACGCTCGTTGTCAGCGCCGTAGTATTCTGGTTCATCCTGACGACGCTTGGCACAGGCCGGCTCCGCTGAAATAGGTGGCATGTTCAACATGCTTGCCGATTCATCGAAACCGAAAGCGCGATTCATTTCTAAAACCGCGCGTACCAAATCGCTAAACATTCAGATTGCCTAATCTTTCGAGCGTTTTGACCAGCGCCTGCGTGCCCTCCCGACCTTCACCCGCGGCTTGATTCGCAGCCAACAACTGACGCACCAAGCCGGTCCCGGGCAGCGGGAGTGGATGCGATTCCGTTGAACCGCCCGCACCAACACCCGAACGGGCTGCCGTTTCCATTGCGATACGCAGGTCCTTCTGCTGAAGATCGATCATGAACATCGGCGCGAAATCCCGCGTAGCCATCCGCGTACCAAGATTCTCGACGGCCCACGAACCCGCCGCACCGGACGCAACCACCTTCAACATCACGTCGGGATCGAGCCCCACGTGCTTCGCAAAAACCATCGCCTCCGAAACAGCCAACAGATTCAAACCACAGATGATCTGATTGCACAATTTGGTCAGTTGCCCGCAACCCGTGCGTCCACAATGAACGATCGTCTTGCCCATGGCCCGCAGGACCGGCATCGCTCGGCTTAGCGTTTCAGCTTCGCCGCCGACCATGATCGCCAGCGTGCCCGCCTCAGCCCCCGTTTTTCCCCCCGAAACAGGAGCATCGAGCAAATCCGCCCCGCGCTCGCGGAGGGCGGCGGCTAGGCGTTCAGTAATAGCAGGTGACACGGTGGACATGTCGATAGCCACGCCGCCCTGTCGCACGCCCTCAACAACGCCGCCCGACCCCAGGTAAACGCATTCCACGTCGGGCGAGTCGGGCACGATGGTCACGACCACCTCGCAATCAGCGGCTAATTCACGCGGGGACTCCGCCCACGTCGCCCCTGCCTGCAGAACCGGCTGCGCTCTGCCCCGCGTGCGGGAATGAACAGTGACGGAAAAACCGTGCTTGATCAAATTGAGTGCCATGGGAATTCCCATGATGCCCGTGCCAATCAACCCCACGCGTCGAACGTTCATGGTCATTCGCTCCCCGTTAACAAACGATTCAGTGTACAGGACGCCCATTTGTCGCCGTCGCGGTATACTGGATTGCAGCCATTTGGCAAGGACGAATTCACGTGACGCGTTCCCAAATCAGTTTCTGACCGCGGCACGGAAAATAACGCCGCTTTCCGCCGACGCGATGTCAACATGAACGACCGCCCCAAACGATTTCGACGATGGATCAAATGGACTGGCACGGTCGGTTTCATCACGATCGTTTTGGCTTGGGTCGTCAGCCACGTATGGATCATCATCTGGTGGGGCAGCGAATGGCACTTCGCCCTCGGCAAGGGCATCGTGTGCGTCGCCCACGAACACGAGGCCATTCGGTTTTTTGAAACAGGATGGGAAATTGCGCCGTCAAGCTACAAACTCAGCGGCCCCGTGCCTTGGATAGTTGTTACGTCATCACCGAATAAAACGTCCGCCTTTCTTGCCATGTGGATTCCGCTACTACTCGTAACACTTCCAACAGCCTGGCTATGGTTGAAAGATCATCCGATTCCGCCGGGGCATTGCAAGGGCTGCGGATACAATTTGACGGGCAACACCACAGGCCTGTGTCCGGAATGTGGACGGGGACTATGACACGTCTGCGTCCGCGAAAATATATCATCGTTTGGATTGGGGTGGTGACCATGGTTTTGCTGTTGCTCTTCTGGGCGGTCAGCCACGCCGTACGGGTGGGACACATCCGCTCCCATTTCATGCTGGTCCTGAATTCGGGCGTGTTCACAATAGCGTGGGCCGACGACGTCATCCAACCGACCCCCGTTTGGTGGGCAGAACGTGGCGGAACGGGCGCGTCCTGGTATTGGCTCGTGCCGAATATCCACCGCATTCGGAACACGCTGGTGATTCAACTGCCGCTGCTTTCGCTGGCCATCATAGCCGGCTTGATCACGCTTCTGTCAAGACGCGCGGCCCGCGAACCCCAGCCGGGGCATTGCCAGGGCTGCGGATACAATTTGGCGGGCAACACGACCGGCGTGTGTCCCGAATGTGGACGGGAAATCGGTTGACCGGATGGCGGGTGCGCGGTACATCTTTTGCGCGGATGATGTGGTCCCATTCGGATCAAAATGGGCGGCGATTCCTGCCGATGCATTCTTGACCGGGCTCGTTTGACGTGGACCCCTGCGACTGAGCTGTAGTTCAATTGGTAGAACGCCTGACTCTGGATCAGGAGGTTCCAGGTTCGAGCCCTGGCAGCTCAGAATTGAAGAAACTGACGTCTGGTTCGCACCAAGTGTCGAGGATCAACCCATGCCCCGTTGGCCGTGGACTGAACGCAAGTTCACTTTCGATTTCCCGCCGTCGAAGCTCCCCGATCTGCTTGAACGCATCCGCGGCACGCCCGTTCGAGTCGAAGCCCTGGTGAGCGGATTGGATTCCGCCACGCTGACCCGGCGAGACGATCTCGGCTGGTCGATTCAGGAAAACATCGGACACCTGATCGACCTGGGCTACCTGCCCGTCACGCGCATCGACGAAATTCTAGCCGGCCAGGAAATCTTGACCGCCGCGGATATGTCCAATCGCAAAACGATCGAAGCCCGGCACCATGAACGCGGAATCGCCGACCTGCTGACGCAATTTCGAAGCGAACGCGACAGCCTGGTGGCGAAGTTTGAATCGCTTGCCGAATCCGATTGGGGCAAGTCAGCCTTGCATCCCCGCATCAGGCAGCCGTTGCGAATCGTGGACATCGCCTATTTCGACAGCGAACACGACGATTACCATCTGGCCCGCATGCGCGAATTACGCAACAAATTCGCGCCGGGCGAATGAAAATGCACCCCGCATGGGCGCAGCGATTCGCGGCGGCATCTTGCCGTTCCACAGCGGGCATCTGTTTTCAAGGAACATCGGTACATGAAACTGCAAATCGCAAGCGTTGCCATGATCGCAAGTTTGATGGTCACCCTCGCTGAACGGTCTGCCAACGGTCGCGAACCGCTGGTGCACACGTATTCGATCGTCGCCCGCGATTCCGAAACGGGGCAGATGGGCGTGGCCGTCCAATCGCATTGGTTTTCAGTCGGACCGATCGTCCCCTGGGCACGGGCGGGCGTCGGCGCCATAGCCACCCAATCGCTGGTCAAGATCAGCTACGGCCCGGAAGGTCTGGCGCTGATGGCCGATGGCATGAGCGCAGCCGACGCATTGCAGAAGCTTGTCGAAGCCGACGACGGTCGAGACGTTCGACAGGTGGCGATGTTGGACGCCGGCGGACGGGTGGCTGTGCACACCGGCGCAAAGTGTATCGCGGCTGCCGGACATGAAACGGGCGACGGTTTTTCCGTACAGGCAAACCTGATGTTGAATGACGCAGTCGTTCCGGCGATGCGAAAATCGTTTGAAAGCGCCACGGGCGATCTGGCGGATCGGATGATGGCGGCGATGGAAGCGGCCCAGACCGCGGGCGGTGATATTCGCGGAAAGCAATCCGCCGCCATCTTGATCGTTTCAGCCGAGCGTCAGGAGGCCGATTGGGAAGGTCGCCTGTTCGATCTCCGCGTCGAAGACCATCCCGATCCAGTCAAGGAATTGAAACGACTGGTGCGGCTACAGCGAGCCTACCACCGCAGCAATCGTGGTGACGAATTCGTCGAGAAGCGTGAAATCGAAAACGCGTTGGACGAATATGCCGCCGCGGCTCGCATCGCCCCGGAAATCGTCGAGCTACAGTTTTGGCAAGCCGTCACGCTTTTCGGAGCCGGTCGAGAGCAGGAGGCACTCGATTTGTTCAAGCGTGTGTTCGCCCGCGAGCCGATCTGGGCCGACGTCGTGCCACGAGTTGTTCCGCTGGGGTTGCTGCCTGACGATGCAGATGTGATCGAGCGGATCACGAGCCTGGCGCCCAAAAAATAGGTCGGGCTTGGTCCGACGATGGACATTCGAATCGAACCGGCCGAATCCCGACCTGCCGCTATTTGGTCAGGCCGACCGCCTCGCCGTATAATAGCACCCGATGAACGAACCAACCGGAGCAACCGATCTGCACACGCCCTACCGAATGCGGCTGACCCATGCCCCGCTGACGTTTGATCAACTTGACGCCGCCTATGAACATCCGCTGACCATCGACATCGCCGACGAATTCTGGGAACGGGTGGACCGCTCGCGGGCCACCGTCGACAAGATCATCGCCATGGGCAGCACCGTCTACGGCATCAACACCGGATTTGGCCACCTCTGCCGCAAGAAAATCGATTCGAATTCGCTGGGCGTGCTACAGGAAAACCTGATCCGCTCGCACGCCGTGGGAGTGGGCCGACCTGTGCCCGAAACCGTCGTACGCTGGATGATGCTGTTCAAGATTCACGCACTCGGACTGGGTTATAGCGGCGTCCGACGTCAACCCATCGAATGTCTGACAGCCATGTTGAATCACGACGTGCTGCCCATCATCCCCGATCAAGGTTCGCTGGGTGCCAGTGGTGACTTGGCCCCACTCGCGCATATGGTCTTGCCGCTGATCGGCCACGCGATGGTCCGATATCAAACGACCGAGCGGCCATCCGCCGAAGTCTTCCAGGAGCTACACCTCAAATCTGTTCAACTACAAGCCAAGGAAGGCCTGGCATTGATCAATGGCACGCAATTGATGAGCGCCTACGCAGCCGCGATTCTCGTGCGGGCGTTCCGCGCAATCAAACACGCGGACGTCATCGCCTCGATGTCGCTGGAAGGATTGGCCGGCAGCGTCAAACCGTTTGACGCGCGTCTGCACGAAGTCCGGCCCCATCCCGGCGCCGTGACGACGGCGGCCAACTTCCGCCGCCTGCTGGGCGACAGTGAAGTTGTGGAATCACATGTCAATTGTGATCGAGTTCAGGATCCCTATTCGCTACGCTGCGTCCCGCAGGTTCACGGTGCTTCGCGCGACGCACTGGAACACGCCCGCGGGATCGTCGAAACCGAAATCAACGCCGTGACCGATAATCCGGTCATCTTCCCCGACGGCGAGGCTATCAGCGGCGGAAACTTTCATGGCCAATCGCTGGCTTTCGCGCTGGATTACATGGGCTTCGCGCTCGCGGAACTGGCCTCGATTTCCGAACGACGGATCTACCTCCTGCTCAGCGGTCAGGATGGCCTGCCGGCGCTGCTTATGAAGGACACCGGACTGAACAGCGGGTTCATGCTGCCGCAATACACCGCAGCCGCGTTGGTGAGCGAGAACAAGATTCTGGCACACCCTGCCTGCGTCGATTCGATTCCTACGTCGTTGGGTCAGGAAGACCACGTCAGCATGGGCGCCACCGCGGCCACCAAAGCGTGGCAAATCATGAACAACGTGGAAACCGTGTTGGCCATTGAGATGATGTGTGCGGCCCAAGCCCTGGACTATCGCGCGCCGTTGAAACCGGGCGTGGGACCGCGAATCGCCCACGGCGTGGTCCGCGAGGTCATCACCCACACGGAAAACGACCGCCTTTTCGGGCAAGATATCCAGACCTCGCTGGCATTGTTTCGCTCGCAACGCGTACTTTCAGCCATTCAAAACCAATTGGGCCCATTAGGATAGTGTGGCCGATTCATGGCGAATGAAAGTCCGCCGTAGGAGCTATCCGTAATCCGAAATTGCCGGTCGCGAACAATCGCGAAACCGTGTAGAATCCGCAATCTCGCTTTCATCGATCGCCGCGACGTTTCGTAGCCACGTTGACGATCTCGCATGAACCAACGGAGTGTCACTATGAATTCCGCCACGGAAACGACCCCCGCCATCGCCCGCACCATCCGAGCACCGCGTGGCCCGGAAATAACCTGCAAAACGTGGCAGGCCGAGGCAGCCATGCGCATGTTGATGAACAACCTTGATCCCGAAGTTGCCGAAAAGCCCGACGAATTGATCGTCTACGGAGGCAGCGGCAAAGCCGCCCGATCCTGGGCGGATTACGATCGCATCGTTACGGCGCTGAAAAAACTGGAACCCGACGAAACGCTGTTGATTCAATCAGGCCGAGCCGTCGGCGTCGTGCAAACCCATACGGATGCCCCGCGCGTGTTAATCGCCAATTCCCTGCTGGTTCCCAAATGGGCTACGTGGGACGAATTTCGCCGACTGGAAGGGCTGGGGCTGACCATGTTCGGTCAAATGACCGCCGGCAGTTGGATCTATATCGGGACCCAAGGGATTCTACAGGGGACCTACGAGACGTTCGGTTCCTGCGCCCGCCAGCGCTTCAAGGGGTCGCTGAAGGGGCGCTGGGTGGTCACCGGTGGATTAGGCGGAATGGGAGGTGCCCAACCGCTGGCCGCCACTATGAACGAAGCCGTGTGCCTCGTCGCCGAAGTCGACCCCGCGAGAGTGAAACGGCGGATTGAAAACGCCTATTGCGACAAGGCCACGGAAGACATCGAACAAGCCATCACCTGGTGCCAAGAGGCATGCAAAAAAAAGGAGCCGTTATCGGTCGCGCTGCTCGCCAATGCGGCAGACCTGTTGGCGGAGTTGGTCAAACGTGAAATCACGCCGGACATCCTGACCGATCAAACTTCCGCCCACGACGCGCTCAACGGATACGTTCCCAACAACATGACGTTTCAAGACGCGGTCTCCCTGCGCGAAACAAACCCGGAGCGATACATCAACGAGTCCATGCGGACCATGGGCGAGCATGTGACATCGATGCTCGAGCTCCAAACTCGCGGGGCCATCACCTTCGACTACGGAAACAATATCCGTGGCCAGGCGCTCGAAGCCGGCGTCGTAGACGCGTTCAAGATCAGGGGATTCGTGCCGGAATACATTCGACCGCTGTTTTGCGAAGGGCAGGGCCCGTTTCGCTGGGCCGCCTTATCTGGCGACCCCGCCGACATCGCCCGTACCGATCGAGCCGTGTTGGAGACGTTCCCCGAAAACGACCACCTCTGCCGATGGATTCAGCTAGCCGGCGAGCGCGTGAAGTTTCAGGGTCTGCCCGCACGGATATGCTGGCTGGGATACGGCGAGCGCGACCGCATGGGGCTGGTGTTCAATGACCTGGTAGCCAACGGCGAGGTCTCGGCGCCCATCGTGATCGGACGTGACCATCTCGACTGTGGATCCGTAGCTTCGCCCAATCGCGAGACCGAGGGCATGCTGGACGGATCGGACGCCATCGCGGATTGGCCGGTCCTGAACGCGCTCGTCAATACAGCCTGCGGCGCTTCCTGGGTGAGCGTTCACCATGGCGGGGGCGTGGGAATCGGATACGCCATTCACGCCGGTCAAGTGATCGTCGCCGATGGCACGCCCGACGCCGCACGTCGCTTGAAACGCGTCCTGACCGCCGATCCTGGAACGGGTGTCATTCGACACGCCGACGCGGGATACGAACGGGCACGCAAGATCGCAGACGAACGCGGCGTCCAAATTCCTATATAGATCATTTCGCCTGCCCATGAACGGCCACCGAACGATCCAGCCAATGCCCGTAGCCAACACCAGACACCTGCCATGGAACTCGACACGTCGCCCCACTCGTCTTGGCCGATCCGCCTCGCAAAAAAACGCGGGCATCCAAAAAGCGCACATCATTCATTCTACTTCCAACGTGTCGCATGGCTGATAATCTATCGAAGTCGATCACAGGTATCACGGATTCGCTGCTCCGCGGCTGATCGACCGCCCCGACTCACCCCAGCAAGAACTTGAAAAAATTCGCAAAATCCCGGTGTTTCCGCCTGCATAACTTAAGCGCAGT
Organism: uncultured Phycisphaeraceae bacterium; assembly: GCA_964424105.1. Lineage (GTDB taxonomy): Bacteria > Planctomycetota > Phycisphaerae > UBA1845 > UBA1845 > CAYRHJ01. Next base: position 259,310 of record CAYRHJ010000030.1, read on the forward strand.
TTCGGTACATCCGATGATGCGGCTGAAACGGAAATTGTTTGGCTGTCACGTTTATCAAATGGAGACTCTGTATGCCTACGTCATTCAGAAGTGCAAGTGCATTCGGTTGGGGTTCGAATCGCCGTGCCAAGAGCGCCAGAAGCTCGGCTCGAGCGACCGCCCCCGGCTACAAGAACGTCTGTGATACTTTTAACCGCAAGATTTCGTCCTATCGGACTCTGTGCGGTCAGGCCAGCGGACCGGCCAAGGGAACACGTCCCTCGCCGGCCACACTCAACACCATGTCCAAGTGGATTGAAAAAGGCGCCGTTGTTCAGAAAGTCAGCGCCGCCCAGGTTCGTCGGATGGGTCGATCAGCCCAGCCGGTCAAGAGCGCGACCACGGCCAAAAACGTGCTGTGCCGAAAATACGGCAAGAGCGCCATCAAAGCCGTAGCGCCCGCCAAGAGCGGTGCGTTCCTGGTCGCTTGCACGCCCAGCGTGCATTTCCCGCGTTAGGCGGGTCACGCGCGCCGCGCGTGAAATGTGAGTGACCCCGCCATCGCGGGATCCCGGTACATGAAAACGAGATTCACCGCCGACTGGCGGGAGCAACGTGACAAGCCATCAGGCGGCCCGGTCAAATCGATCGGGCCGCTTTCGTTTTGACAGCCCGCCATTTCACGTCGCGCGACGTACACTGACCAGGCCATCGCAAGTTCGACCGCATTTCCGCCCGCCCGCCTCTTTCCGAGCCACGACCACCTCTTTCCGAGCCACGACCGTCAGGAAGCGGTCTTCTATTCCAAATCACTTCACGAGCCGCGAGCGCGAAGCGAGCGGTCCCCCGGAACGGGTGGCCCACCTCCTTTGGAGGTGGGCGAGTCGTTGATCAGAGCGCCAGTTCGTACTGCCGATCATGTCCGCCTCTTAACAGAGCCGCGACCGTCAGAGCTTGAGAATCTTTTTCAACGGCACGGGGCTTCTTGGGATTCGCCGGTGCTCGTTTTCATCCGGCCGTCGGAACCGCTGGTTATGTTGAATCCGCCGTTTCCGTTATTCCTCCTGTCGCCGTTTCCGTTATTCCTCCTGTCGCCGTTTCCAGGCCTCGGTACTGGTTCACGCTGCCGGCCCTTCTCACGATCCGCGGCCATGCGGTGCGGCCCGGTCAAATCGATCGGGCCGCCCTTGTTTTTGGGCACGACAAGTAACGAACCTCGAATCCCTACCCCTGCTGTTCCGCACCATTTCACGCTAAAAACCTCGGTTGTCGTATCCACACCTCGCTGCTTATGAACACGCCTTTGTCTTGCCCTAACGATGAATGTTAAAGGCTACCGTGACTTCTTGTGGTGAAACTGCTACAATTTCCCTCACTTTTGATCGACCGAGAGCGCCGAATCTGCTTTGCTTACGAGTACATTCGCTGGTACAGCTTGAAAGGAATTCCCCAATGCGAGTTTCTATATTCTGCCTGGTTGGGATCGGGGCCGTCACATTAAATCGATCACTTGGCGACCAGCTTTTTCTGGAAGATGGCCGCAAGCTTTCCGGAGACGTTGAACGCACCAATGACACAGTCAGCATTTCAACCGCAGCAGGAGAAACACACTCCTTTTCGCCTGACCAAGTGAGGCGAGTTGTGTACGAGTCTACGGCGTCACCGGCAGATTTGATCAGAATGCTCGACGATTTCGAAGGGCTCATCGAACCCGTCATGGGCTTCGAAGAGCTCAATGAGCCCCTACAGGAACCCCGACAACGAGAGTTTCCCAAATTATCGAGAACCGACGGCCGTAACACGACCATATGGAGAGGCGGGCGCGAGCGGGAATTTATCACATCAGATCGATTCGTTGATGATTGGGTACGATATTCCGCGCATTTTGTGGCTATCGAACGAACACAGTTATTCCGGCTCCACATGAGCATGGAATTAGACGAGCACTCACTCGGAGAGTTCGCCCGGTATACTCCAGAGGGCTTCGAGGATATCGGCCGCGCCATTAAGGACGCGTTGTCAACAGTGAAATCAATGTTCGAAAATGCGGAGACTGTAAATCGACTACTCGATAATCATCGACGGAGTACCCTGACGCATGACGAAAAGATCCTCCGTGCGAGCCGGCGATCAAAACGTCGAGAAACCAAGAAAGGGCGAACCGATGCAAAGGACGATTTGCAGCGGCTTATAGATCGAAAGGCCATTGAATTGAGAGATCTTCAATTGCTTGCGGACGACAAGACGAACTCAGTTGCGGCAGAGCGCATCGTTGCGATGAAACAACTTGAAGAAGTTCGACGGCTGCTTGGTGAAATCACACATTAGGTTAACATTCGTCGTTCAACTCTTCCAAACTGCGCGGGGGTTGCAGACCTGCCACCAAACCCGTGGCCGCTTGAACCGCCCGGCGGATGCACGTCGTCGCGTCGCAACCGGCGGCCAATGAAAGACCCGCTACCGTCATCAGCAAATCACCCGCGCCACAGTAATCAACCGGTTCCACTGGACAGGTTCGGACTCGTTCCAGGGACGCCCCTGGCCGCGAAACGGCTGCACCCCCCTCGCCCAACTGAATCACGAGTTGTTCGAATCGCCCCAGCGATCGAAGCTCGTCAATCCAGTTCAACCCGGTTGTTCCACTATTCGGATCGATGTGCGCCGCATAGGCCGCCCGCGCGTCGGTCAAACGCATGAATGGCCAAACCCGATCATCCCAGCGGTCGCATACATCTGAATCCACCGGACCGATGTTATCGACACGCACTGCCGCCAGTGGAGCCCCAGCCCGAACATTCAGAACACCCGCCAACCAATCCATGATCGGCGACTTCCAGGCCAATTGCGTTGGATCAATCAGCAGCAAATCGAAATCGCAACATGCCTGATCCGGCAGGTGCGGCAGGGCCTGGTCAAGAATTCCGTGCCGTCGAACCGACAGCACACCATCGGCGCATCGAAAGCGCGTGTCGATCGGGCAGTTACCGGATACGGTAGTCAAGAACATCTGACTTTCAGCCAATCCACCCAGGAACCGCGAAATCGGTTCCGGCGGTTCCGCGGGCACGATCGTGCAGACGGAGACTTCCGCGCCCAGTGAATACGCGAATCCAGCCGCACGTCCCACGAATCCGCCGACCCGCATTCGCCGCGTGCTCCAATCCAAATCCAACTGAGCCGACTGCCCTTTTAGCGATCGCAGAAACTGGGACTGGGATCCCGGCACGTCGACCGGCATTTCCAGTCCGAGATCGCCCACCACGAGCACTCGAAGCGCTCCGCCTCGAGTCGGCCACGCCCGTCGATCGACCACGACTTGGCGCTCAGCCGACTGTGTGCGCCAAGCATCCGCTCCTTTCGATCCGCCGTTCATGCGAGTTGCCTATGTTTGTATCGATTGACTGCGCGACGCCGTATCAATTCGTCAAACCACGATCGTCGTATCGAATTCGTCACCGTTGTGGCCGATTCGCCACGATATTGACTGATTCAACACCGCCTACGCTGATTCACCACGCCGACACCGCGCGCCGTGATGGATCATCGAGCCTCGGCCTTGGGTTCAATCTCGAACGTCCGATATCATAGTCATCCACGCAACCATTTTCCGGGATTGAATCTGAATGGGTGCCCGCTCACCTGGCCAGACATTCCGGCGCAAGCCGGAATCCAGAAGAACGCTGCCTGGACTCCGGCGATCGTCGGAGTGACGTTCGGGACGATTCCCCATCGCCGGCGTGTCGCTGGCCGCCACGACGCGATAGGCTCTTGTCCGCTTGAGACATAGCGGCGATCGGTTATGGTGGCAACAGGTCTCGGAGGTGTGAAATGGATGCCGAAAAGCGCGTTTCCAGGGTTGTAATCGTGGTTTTGGCCTTGTGCGGGATCGCGGGGGCGGCCATGGCCATTCGCCAAATCGCGGGCGAGGTCAGGCGAGTCAGCGAGGTGAGCCAAATCCCGTCAATGTTTGCCGTTCCCGAATTCACCCTAACGCGACAAACCGGCGATCCGTTCAGTTCCGAAGACCTGAAGGGTTTCGTCTGGATCGCAGATTTCGTTTTCACTCGATGCGCCGGACCCTGTCCGAAAATGACATTGGCCATGGCGGACCTACAGAAATCGCTTCAAAATCAACCGCAGATCAGGCTGGTGTCATTTACGGTGGACCCGGAGCACGATACACCGGCTGTGCTGACCCGATACGCCAGCGATTTTGGCGCCAACCCCCAATGGTGGCACTTCTTAACGGGAGATCGAAACACGATTTATGACCTGTGCATCAAGGGCTTCAAGCTGGCTGTCGACACCGGCGAGGAATATGAACACCGCATTCTCCACAGCACGAAATTCGTCCTGGTCGATTCATCCGGCGTCATACGAGGGTATTACGAAGGCCTGGAGGTGGCGGAAGCGGCCAAGCTGGTGCACGATGCCAAACTGCTCGCCCAGCAGATAGGTCGGCCATGACCACTGCGGACCTGCCTGCGGTCAATGCCACGCTGAACGCGCTGGCCGGCTTGGCCTTGACAGCCGGGTATTATTTCATTCGACGCAAGGACGTCCGCCGGCACAAGTTCTGCATGTTGACCGCCTTCGGCATCTCCACGGTGTTCCTGATTTGCTACGTGACCTATCACGCGTTGCACGGGTCCAAAAGTTTCGCGCACAGCGGATCGATCCGCGTAGTTTATTTTGGGATTCTGATTTCGCACGTCGTGCTAGCCGCCGCGGTGCCGCCCCTGGCCATCCTGACCTTGATCGCCGGCTTGCGCGATCGCATCGAACGTCATCGTCGGTTGGCGCGCTGGACCTGGCCCATCTGGATGTACGTCAGCGTGACGGGCGTGCTGGTGTATTTCATGCTGTATCGTTGGTTTCCGCCGCCACATGGTTAACCGGATCAATTCGCGTGACGCATTCCCGCATAAACACAGTTTCATCCAGCGATCGTGGTGTTCTGGTCCACGGCGATAACCTGCCTTGGATAACCAGTCTTCCAGACGGTGTTTGTGATTTGATCTACATTGATCCGCCGTTCATGACGGACCGGGTACGAACGACCGCTGCCGGCCAACATCATTTCGACGATCGTTGGCCCGATGGGATCACCGGCTATCTTGAATTCCTGCGCCCTCGCATCGAACAGATGCACCGCCTGCTTCCAGATCACGGCAGCCTTTACGTCCATCTCGATTGGCGATCGTCTCATCACGTCCGCCTGATGCTCGAAAAGGTCTTCGGCCCGGAACAGTTTCTCAACGAAATCATCTGGAGCTATCGCACCGGCGGAACCTCCAAACATTGGTTCCCGCGCAAACATGACACGATTCTTTTGCTCGCCAAGCACGCCGGAAAACACGTTTTCAACGTACAGCGCGATGGTCAATACCGAACGGATGGCCTGCTGTATGACGATTCGGGACAGCCGTTCAAGAAAACCCGCAAGGGCCCCGTCTTTTTTCACCGTGACGGTCCCGCAATCACGGACGTTTGGGACATTCCATTTCTTTCCACGGTCTCGAGCGAGCGCTGCGGTTTTCCGTCCCAAAAACCGCTGGCATTGGCACGACGGATCATCGCCGCCAGCAGTCGCCCCGGAGACTCGGTGGCTGACTTTTTTTGCGGAAGCGGCACGACTCTGCTGGCTGCGCAAGAATCAGGCCGCCGATGGATGGGATGTGACATAAGCGCAGACGCGGTCCGATTGGCCGCTGGGCGACTCAACAATGCCGCGCGACCCGACGATGGCATGCGACCCAACAATGCCGTGCGACCCGACGATGCCGCGCCGCCCCCGCCCGGTCGATCCGCCGACCATTCGCCCGTCACGCCGAAGCGCAGGAACACTCGGCTCGGTGCGTCGAAGCGTTAGCGAATGGTCCAATTGTTGATATCGTCGTCATTTCCCAACTGACCATCCGGGCCAGCGCTGGTGATGTCGTATTGTTTCTCATGCGTGTCACCGGGATACTTGTAGCTGAAATCCTTCCCCCAAATATCAATCAACTGCTCCGGATCTTCCAGGTACGGACCCTGCCACAAGGCTGGGTCGGACATCCCGCCGGGACGCTCCAGCAGCGCCTTAAGTCCTTGCGAAGTAGAAGGATAGTCGCCAATGGCCATCTTGTAATTGGACAAGGCAGTAGATACGGTCCCGTACCGGCCAATTTTCTCGCGCAACTTCGTCTGATTCTCGTCCCAGCCCTTGTCGGCGTGGAGTTCCTCTTCTTTTTCACTACAACCCGCAACGAAACAACCCATGCCGAAGATTATAATTGACAAAAGGTTACGATAACGCATCGTTCTTCTCCCTGCTTGGTTTGATGGAACAACTTGTGTCACTTCTGTCATTTTACGCTTGACGCCGCCCGCGGTGCGGAACCAAGCCAGCCGTCATACCGCACCCGCCGCCTACGATATAACACAGTTTTAACGATGACGCCAATACCGTCAGCCCGTTCAAAACGGAATCCATTTCGAAATCAACGATGCCCAATGACCGGCCAACATACAACCTGCGCCACTGTCAGCTTCGTCGGGCCGCTTCCTGCAACCGTCGAAGCACCATCAAGGCATCCATCGGTGTCGTCTCGTCAACCTTTATGCCCTTCAATTCCTCGATCACCGGGTCGGGTGGCGGCTTGAACAACGACAACTGCGCATCGACGGGCTTCGCACGTTCACATGATAGGGGGTCGCGATTGCCCGGTTGATAACGCCTGCGAAGCTGTTCCAGGATGGTCGCAGCGTTTTTCACGACCTCCGCCGGAACGCCGGCCATTCGGGCGACGTGCAGGCCATAGCTTTCATCGCAGCCGCCCGGGACGATCTTGTGCAGAAATACGATGCGCTCGCTCTCGTTTTCAGCCTGGGGCCATTCTCGAACGGCTACGTTGTAATTTGAAACGCCGTCAACTCGATCGGCCAACTCGGTCAACTCGTGGTAATGCGTGGCCACGAGCGTGCGACAGCGTACGGTCGTCGCCAGCGACTCCGCGATGGCCCAGGCCAGCGAAAGCCCGTCAAACGTACTGGTGCCCCTTCCGATTTCATCCAGGATGGCCAACGAATGATTCGTCGCGGTATTGAGAATCAAGGCAGCCTCGGTCATTTCCACCATGAACGTGCTGCGATGGCGGACGATCTCATCCGACGCACCGACTCGAGCGAACATGCGATCGACCACCCCGAGCGTCATCTCCCGTGCGGGCACGTAGGAACCGGTTTGAGCAAGCAGCGCAAGAAGCGCAATCTGACGCATGTACGTGCTCTTGCCCGACATGTTCGGACCGGTAATGATCCACACCTTTCCGTCCGACACATCCGTGTCATTAGGAACGAATTCGTCCAGCAGGATCTGTTCGAGCACTGGATGGCGCCCGTCGATCACACGCAGATCCAATCCTGCGGTGATAACCGGGCGGGTGAATCGTCGCTCACAGGCCAACTCAGCCAGCGCGGTCAGAACATCCAGCCGCCCCAGGGCCGCCGCCACCCGTTGCAATTCGCTGATCCGTTGCCCGGCCTGCCGGCACAACCGCTGAAATAGGTCGTATTCCAGTTCGTTGGCCTTCTCTTCCGCCGTCAGGGCCTTCGTCTCATATTCCTTCAACTCGTCGGTGATGTATCGCTCCGCCGATTTGATGGTCTGCTTGCGAACGTAGTTCGAGGGGACCTGATCACGATAGGTGTGTGAAATCTCGATGTAGAACCCGAACACGCGATTGTAGGCAACCTTCAACGAAGGGATGCCGGTTTCATCGATCTGCTGCTTCTGGTATTTCGCCAACCAATTCTGCCCCGTCCGACGGATGTTTCGCAGGTCGTCCAGCTCGGCGTTGAACCCCTCGGCGATCAATCCGCCTTCACGAACCGTGATCGGTGCGTCGTCGCGCAGGGCTGCGTTCAGCAGGTCTCGCAAATCTTCCAGCCCGCCGAGGTCCGAACAGCACGTTTTCAGGAACGGGGGATCGAACGTGTTCAACCTCTCGATCAACGATGGCAACTCGGCCAGCGTGCGACCCAGTCCCACGAGATCGCGCGGACCCGGCCGATCCAGCGCAACCCGCGCCGCGATTCGAGCCACGTCCGCGCAGCGCTGCAAATCCCGTCGCAAAGTTTGCCGGTCTCGCCCAGCCTCGACCATCGCCCCGACCGCGTCTTGCCGGGCGGTAATGGCTTCGACGTCGATCAGCGGCTCGCACAACCACTGCCGCAAACATCTCGCTCCCATGGGGCTGACTGTTCGATCGACGGCGTGCAGCAGCGAGCCTTCGCGCTTTCCGCTTCGCAACGTGCGTTCGATTTCCAATGATCGCCAGGTGCTATGGTCGATCATCATGGTGTCGGCCCGGCGGTGCGGCTCCAAACGGCGAATGTGGGCCAAGGGCGTCTTTTGAGTCTCCGCGAGGTAGCCTATGATCGCCCCGGCGGCACGGACGGCTGCGGTGATGCCCTCGATGCCGAACCCTTCCAACGTGCTCACCCCGAAATGCCGGTTCAAAACTTCGCGGGCACGATGTTCGGAAAATTCATGCGGGCTACGGCGGGCCACTGCCGTTCCGCACAAACCGTGCAACTCGTTCGCGAGACGGGCTGCGAGGCCTGCGGGTTCGTCGTCTATCAGGATTTCGGCGGGTTGAAGTCGAACCAACTCGTCCAACACGCCGTCGCGCGAATCGTCAAAAACGCGAAACCGTCCCGACGCCAACTCCACGATCGCCAATCCCATCCCGTCTCGACCTTCCACGATGCCGGCCAACAGGTTTTCCGCACGCTCGTCCAACAGCGCGTCATCGGTCAAGGTTCCGGGCGTGACGATGCGGACGATTTCTCGCTTGACGACGCCCTTGGCTTGCTTGGGGTCTTCAACCTGCTCGGAGATGGCCACCTTGTGTCCAGCGGCGACCAGCTTGTGCAAATAGGAGTCAAGGGCGTGATACGGGATGCCGGCCAGCGGAATAGGGTTATCGCCCTTGTTGCGGGCCGTCAACGTGATGCCCAATACGCGGGACGCAACTTTGGCGTCATCATAAAAAGTTTCGTAGAAGTCACCCATGCGAAACAGCAGGATGGCGTCGGGGGCTTGGCGCTTTTGCTCCAAATACTGTTGCATCGCCGGCGTGGGCTGCTTCGGTGCCGTTTCATGGTTCGCCGGCACTTCTCCGGCGGGCAGATTGATGGGGGATGATTTCATGTGGAAACCAAATCGAGGGTGAATCTTCGGTCATTGTAGCCGGGTCGGCGGCGTGATGCGAGGCATGCCCGATCGAGTGAACGGCCATACGCCTCGAAACGCGGATGCTCGCTCGCATACCCGGTACTGATTAGGAACCGATCTGGAACAAGGGCGTTCACGATTCACACATGGGTTCTACGTGTGGCCAAGGTTGAAATCGATCCATTTCGCCGATCGATCGCTTGAAAACCGGGTGTACGACGTCGGCGGCGACCTCCGCCAAGGGTCGCAGGACGAACCATCGCTCGTGCATGCGGGGATGCGGCAGCGTCAATTCAGGCGACTCGCAGACGCGATCGCCGAACAGCAGAATGTCGATGTCGATCGTGCGGGGAGCAAAACGCTCCGTGCGTATTCGACCCAGCGATCGTTCAATGCCAGCGATCACAGCCAACAGGTCATTCGGTGACAGTGACGTCTCCACGGCGACCGCGGCGTTCAGATACTCGCCCTGCCCCGGCGGTCCGCCCGCGGGGGCTGACTCATACATCCGCGAAATGCGAATGACGTGGATGTCGGCATGGTCGTCGAGCGATTGCACCGCTTGTTTCAGAAGCGCCCGCCGATCACCCAGATTGGACCCCAGTCCCAGATAGGCCGCCTCGACACACTTGCTCACCACTGAATCCGCCCTATTCGCTCCATGGCTTCGGTCAGGCGTTCCAAACCGACCGTCAAGGCGATGCGAAAGAAACCGTCTCCCCCAGGCCCAAACCCGTTACCCGGAATGACCACCACCGCGGCTTCTTCGAGCACGCGCCCCACAAAATCAAGCGACGAGTATCCCCGTGGGCATCGGCACCAGACGTAAAACGTCGCGGTCGGCAATGGCGGGTCAAGACCAATGGCTGACAACCCGTTCACCACGACATCTCGTCGTTGGCGATAAATGTCGCGCATGGCTTGCACCGACACGTGATCGTACTGATTCAATGCCGTCGCCGCCGCATGCTGAATGGCCGAGAAAGGACCGGAGTCGACATTGTCCTTGAAACGGGCCAACGCCGCGATGGGAGTGGGATGACCCATGGCGAATCCGATCCGCCATCCGGTCATGTTGAACGTCTTGGAAAGCGAATAAAACTCGATGCAACAATCCAGCGCGCCGTCGAATTCCAGAATGCTCGGCGGACGTTCGTCCATGTAGACATCGGCGTAGGCTGCGTCATGGGCGATCAAGATGTCATGTCGCTTCGCAAACTCGATGGCCCGGTTGTAAAACGAACGATTGGCCACTGCCCCGGTGGGATTATTGGGATAGTTAAGAAAAATCAGCTTAGCCTTTGAAACCACGTCCGACGGGATCTCCTCGAAACGCGGCAGCCAATTGTCTTCAGCCCGTAGCGGAACGACGTGGGGCATCCCGCCGGCGAATATCGTGCCCGCTTGATAAACGGGATAGCCCGGATCGGGAATCAGAACCACGTCGCCGGGATCGATGACGGCCGACGGCAGATGTCCGATGCCCTCCTTCGTTCCGATGACGCTCGTGAAATGGGACGACTCGTCCAGCTTAACGTTGAATCGCCGACGAACGAATTCGGCACACGCTTTTCGAAAGGTCGCATTTCCCGCGCCCACCGGATATCGATGATTCGCGGGATCATGCAGCGCCCGCTCCATCGCCTGTACGATGAATTCCGGCGTGGGTGTGTCCGGGTCACCGATCCCCAGATTGATGACGTCTTTTCCAGCCGCAATGGCGGCCCGGCGCTTGCGATCTATGTCCACAAACAAATACGGGGGGAGCCGGTCGAGACGGGACGACCACCATCGAGCCATAAACAAAACTCCTGCTGAATTCGCGACAAACCTCGCGCCATGCCGGCCGAACAGTTTCTGCGTCGAGACGTGGCCGATTCGTTTCGGTCGAACGTTGCGGAATTCTACGAAATACGAACCATCGGGTCAAAAAGAGGAGTGCGCGATCACGCTATCCGCGGAGCTTGGAATTGTTGAATCGCACGGTGACGTGGGCCCGCAGTCCATTGGCCTGTGTCGGCTCGGCACGGATGCTTCCGAAGTCGATCTGTCGAAACAATGACTGTAACTGTCGCAAAGCCACCTTCGGATCGGCGGACGCGTCAGTGATGCCCCTGACGGGAACAGCCACCTCCGTGAATTCGCCGTCACGCTGAACGCGAAAAACCCACGACCCCTTCGCAGCCGTCTCCATTGCAATCCGACGCAAATCCTCGGTGGGATGTGAAAGCGAAAGCAGCGAACCGTTGATCCCGTGGATTACGTCGTCCGGTCGTAGATACCCGTGCGTCCGGCCATTGGAATAAACTCGTGCGATTTTCAGCGTGCCGGGTGAATCGCCCCGTTGGGCGCCGATGCCCAATAGCAGTGCCGTGGGTGTCCGAGTCTCCGCATCGTGCGTCGAGACCATGCCCTGTGTCAGCCAACGGGACATGACGCTGTCCGGGCTGCTCAGCCATCGGTCCACCACCTGTCCCGCCAAGACCGGTTGGGCCATTCCGAATAACGCCGCCGGCTTGGAACTGCCTCCAAGCTCCACCCAATCGCGAAGCGATGCCAGCGTGGGGGCTAGGCCCACCCGCGCGTCTATGATGCTGCGGATTTGATCAGCGCTCAAGGCCAATACCAGCGAGTCCGCCACGGCCGCGAACGCGGGACGAATGCCGCCAAGCACGTCCCATTCCGATGCGGGGTCCGGCTCGTTGGGCAGGGAGATTTCATACAGTTGCGTGCCCAGGTAGTGGGTTCGAGAAAGACGGAGTTTGCGCCCGGACAGGCCACGGTTTTTGATATCAAACCAATTCACAACCGTCTGGATGGCATCGGCAATCCTTTCCGCGCAGCGCACGCTATCGTCAGATGCGAGTTGGATGGCCAACTGCGGAATTTCCGGGCCGGCGCCCAGGTTCTGATCCCACGTAACCAGCGCACCGGGGCCCAAATGGTCAAGAACGTCGCGCTCGAATTCGTCCAGGTTGACGATGCGCATGAGCAGGCCGAGGTGGGGCGAATCGACCATAGCCTGCTGCCGTTTCGAGATGACACGAAAGGCATTTCGTACGTCAATCTCCGTATGCCAAGCCGCGAGCGTCGTCAACGGCAGATTTTTCAATCTCTCGAGCGAGAGTGACGTGGCCCGCGGCGCGACGACGGGATTCGTTCGGCTGGCATGAACGGAAAAATCGACGTGCTGTGGCCTGAACTGAATCCCCACGGCCAGACGCGACAACGACGCCAATAGGGAATCCGAAGCCTCGCGACCCTGTTCGGGCACATCGAGCCGAACGTACAACACCCCGTCGTGATCCGACGGTAAATCAGCCGTTTGCGCGAGGTAGGTTGCGTCGTTGACAAGGGAATCAACGGGTTCGTTCAGCAGAATCCGTACCATCTTTCGATAGAGCGAAGCGTCATGATTGCGTTGACTGATGATCAAGACGTCTCCATTGGTCGCGGCGGAAAGTCGCGATCGGGTCCGAAACACAGCGACGTCATTTTTCCGGTCCATGGTTTCGACTCGATCCGGGGCAAACACGTCCCGCACCAGTCGGCTGCCCGCGTGCAGTCGGACAACGATCACGCCCTCCGCCAAACTGCGCCAGGACGGCGCAGCTACGGCAAGCTGATGGGAAAACAGTTCCCGCAAGTCTTCAGAGTTTTCCAATCCCAACCCGGAAAGAAATGCCGCGCGAACGTCGGCTGAATCGAGCGACTCCGACCCCACCAGGAGCGTGTACAGTCGCTCGGCTGAATCATCGCGCGATCGGGGATCCGACCCCAGCACGCCGCGTAGCTCGACAAACAGCCCCGCGTCCGCTGGCACGACGGCGGCTAGACTGGCGGACCTTTTCGCATCACTTTCATTCGAAGGCGATTGACCCAGCACTCCTGCCGTTGCGGCAAGCGGGATCAGCAGCGATATGATATAACGATTGAACATTGGGATTGCTCGATTGCCCTGTTCGGGTCCTGCGCGGGGAAGCGGGCGCGAAGACTATCATTCCCGCGTTCCCGTACCCCTGTTCAAAGATCGTTCACTTGTTGATCTCCGCCGCTCACGGGAGCGAGTTCGTCAAAAGACGGCGGCATCAGCTCAAATTCATCAGCCGGTTTTCCAGTCTCGTCGATCCCGAGACGGTCCAGGACTTGCATGATGGTCATTTCACCGAAATGGATAATCTCGTTCGCATGGTCCACCCGCTGTGACCAGGTGGATTCGACCTGCTGAACCAACGAATTGGCCGCCGAATCGAGGGGGCTGGGTGCGTCAGGATTGACGTGCTTTTCACCCAAAACCCGCGGTTCAGGTTTCTGCATGACCAGCGTCACCGCCAACACGATCGCGGCCGCCGCCGCCAACGAGGGAATCCCGATCAAAAGCCTCCGAACGTATCTCGATGAAGTTTTGGGCTGCGGACGATCCAGACAAGCCAGCAGGCGATCCGTGAATCCGTCGTCCAATTGCGGCTGTCGATCGTCCGTGGCCGACACGACGTGCCCGATAACTTCCAACAGCGCCAACTCATGTCGACAATCGGCGCATTGGATACGATGGGCGCCCAGTTCCGTTTCTTGGGCGGAGGAAAGTTCCCCATCCAGATAGGCGTCGAATAAATTGCGTGCCTGTTCGCAGTTCATCAGTGTCAGCTTAGCTTGCGAGTCTTTCTGTGCGGACACGCTGTCCGCCTCCGCAACCTTCTACCCCGCCAAACCCGCCAGGATGCGAAACCCGGATGTTTCCTGCGTGACGACCGACTGTAGCAGTTCCTTGAGCCTGGATCGCGCCCGATGCAAATGGCTCTTGACGGTTGCGACCGGCAACTCAAGGATTTGAGCAATTTCCTGACAACTATGCTCGTGCCGATAAAACAAAACGACCGTGGCCTTTTGGGCGTCGGTCAGGCGTTCAACCGCCTTCCAAACGACACCACACAAGTGCCTGGACTCGTCACTTTCAGCCATGTTTCGACTGGGTTCGCTGTCCTCGGATTTGTCCTGGAGCGTCGCGGCGTTAAACTCGCCGGTAAAGACCCGTTTCCGGCGAATCGAATTGAGGCACAGACGATAGGCGATGGTGAACAGCCAGGTGCTGAAACGATATTCCGTGGAAAACGATTCCAACGAAGCGAACGCTTTCAGAAACGCATCTTGTACGACTTCCTCGGCGTCATGGTGGTTGCGAATAATACGATGCACGAACGAAAACAAGCGATCCCGATGTGTGTCGACCAGTTGGCGCAAAGCGTCCGCCTCCCCGCGTCGGGCGCGGGTGACGAGCCGCTTTTCGGCGCGGCGATCCGTTTCACTCGTAGCCAGCATTTCATGCATCGTTATAAACCACCTCTCTATTATACCTCTATCGTGCTTCGTGCGTTACAATCTTTCAAGGTCCCAATCTTGAATGTGGGCGATTGCAAAGGCTGTCAGGCCTTTTTTCCCTGAATATCCGATAACGTCATTATTGTCAATAGTTTATGGCCAAGAAACCGTCCACGGATCGAATGGCTTGCCGAAATAAGAAGGCCTCCTTCAAGTTCGAATGGCTCGAAAAGCTTGAATGTGGCATCGTCTTGCGGGGCACAGAGGTGAAAAGCCTCCGCGTTGGCCAGGCTTCTTTGGAAGAAGCGTACGCCCGAATCGAGGACGATGAGCTTTGGATGATTGGATTCCACATCCCGCCCTACGAGCACGGAAACGTTCAAAACCACGACCCCACCCGCCGACGTAAACTTCTGCTTCACCGCCGGGAGATTTCTCGGCTTGGGCAGAAGGTGGTTCTTCGCGGTTTGACCCTGGTCCCCTTGGACGTACATTTCAACGAACGGGGCTTGGCGAAAGTGACGCTGGCGCTCGCACGAGGCAAAACCACGCACGACAAGCGACAGGTTCTTCAAAAACGCGACGCCCAGCGCGAGATGGATCGAGCCATGCGCCGACGCTAGGAGGTCTTCCACTTGACAAGGACACACGCATGACCTTGATCATGAGCGTATCGGGGGTTCGCGGACGAGTCGAAGCCGATCAGCCCGACCAAGTCACCATGACACCTGACGTGGCCAAGCGCATGGGACAAGCCTATGCGACGTTCATCGTTCGGGATGTCATCGGCTCCCCCACCTCCAAAGGAGGTGGGCCACCCATAGGAGGTGGGCCACCCATAGGAGGTGGGCCACCCGTAGGAGATGGGCCACCCGTCGGAGGCGGGCCACCCGACCCACCGGGCGCCGACCGGTTTCTGATGGCTGGGCGCGACGGTCGACCGGGTGGACAGGCCCTGATGGCGGCGTTTGTCGACGGAGCCGCCCGCTGCGGGATGCGCGTGGCCGACCTCGGCATTGTCACCACGCCGGGCGTGGCCATCGCGGTCAAGAAAGCGCGGGCAGCCGGCGGCGTCGTGATTACCGCCAGTCACAATCCCGCGCAGTGGAACGGCATTAAGTTGATCACGGGCGAAGGACGGGCGCCGTCCAAATCCGTGGCCGACCACGTTTTTGAAATTTTCAATCGCGGAGATTTCGCTGAAAGAACCACGTCAACCCAGCCTGTTACGCCCGACTTCAATATCCATGACGTACACGTACAAGCCGTTCGAGAACATGTCGACGTTGAACGAATTCGATCGTGCTCGTTTCACGTCGTGCTGGACAGCATCAACGGCGCCGGAGCCACACCGGGCCGAATGCTGTTGGAACAGCTTGGCTGTCGCGTGACGCATTTGAACTCCGAATCCGAGCTTGTCTTCGCCCATCCTCCTGAACCGTTGGCGGAGAACCTGACCGACGTATGTGAACAGGTGAGCCGCGTCGGGGCTGACCTGGCATTCGTCCAAGACCCGGACGCCGATCGCGTCGCACTGATTGATGAATCGGGGCGTTTCGTTGGCGAGGAGTTGAGCCTGGCCCTCGCGGTTCTGCGGACTTTCGAAACGCACCCTGGACCCGTGGCTGCGAATCTTTCAACGTCCCGTTTGATCGACGATATGGCCGAGGAGGCTGGCGGACCGTGTTGCGTGTATCGATCGGCGGTGGGAGAAGCCCACGTCGTGGACACGATGCTGGAAAAGAAATGCGTCATCGGCGGTGAAGGCAACGGCGGGGTGATTGATCCTCGCGTCGTGCGCGTGCGCGATAGTCTTTCGGGAATGGCCATTGTGTTGGATTTGCTCGCGGCCCGCCGTCAACGTCTGTCGGAAGTCGTGGGCGGCCTGTCTACCTACGCCATGCTCAAAACGAAGGTAGCGTGCGGTCGCGAACGAGTGTCATCGGCGTTGAAGACCTTGCGTCGGGAATTTGCCGATCAGCGAGTCAATGAACTTGACGGCATCCGTATCGATTGGCCTGCCGAAAAGGAATGGGTGCACGTCCGCGGGTCCAACACGGAGCCCATCCTGCGTATCATCGTGGAAGCGTCGAACGCGAAAGCCGCAAACGAACTGATAGAACGAGTGCAAACGATGATTGCGAGGGGCGGGCCATCGTAGGGAATGGACCATCGTAGACGGTGGATTTGGTATGTCGAACTGTGCGAGAAGCCCGCTCGCTTTGCGCTCGCGGCTCGTAAATATGTTCGTGTCGAATCCCGTCGCGCGCCGTCAATCTGCGGCCAGCAGTTTCATCACGTCATCGGGCACGTCGAAATTGGACGACACGCTTTCGACGTCATCCTGTTCTTCCAACGCTTCGATGAGTTGAAGCACCCGCTTGGCACTGCTGAGGTCCAAGGTCACGTTGGTCTCCGCAAGGCTGACCACGTCCGACCCTTCAATCGGGATTTGTGCCGCTTCCAAGGCACTCTTGACCGATTGATACGCATCGGGCGAACAGGTCACCTCGTGTATCAACTCTGACGATGAAACGTCGTCCGCGCCGGCCTCCAATGCTACTTCCATCAATCGTTCTTCGCTGACCGACTCAGCGATGATGGTGAAAACGCCTTTCTGCGAGAACATCCAGGCTACGCAGTTCGACGGGCCCAGATTGCCACCGCCCCGTTCGAAAATTTTCTTGATCTCTGCGGCGGTGCGATGGCGGTTGTCGGTCAGCGCTCGGGCCATGACGGCCACGCCGTTGACGCCGTAACCTTCGTAAACGACTTCCTCGTACGACTCGCCGGCCAACTCACCGGTCCCCTTCTTGACGGCTTTCTCGATGGTGTCCTTGGGCATGTTGTCCGCTTTGGCCTTGTCGATGGCCAAGCGAAGGCGGGGATTGTCATCGGGACTTCCGCCGCTGCGGGCGGCCATGGTGACGTTGCGGGCCAGCTTGCTCCAGTTCTTGCCGCGCTTGGCGTCAAGCCGGGCCTTCTTGTGCTTGATGGTGGACCATTTGGAGTGGCCTGACATCGCTATCCTTCTCCGTCAAAGTTGATCGTGCGATCGATGTTATCGTCCGTCCGCTGGTGGGTCTGTTGAGCGCTCGGCACCGATGGGAGCGACTTGAGGTTCGTTCCCGGCGGAGTGGGCTTCGATCTTCGCATGAACACGGACCAGGAGCTCCTGCAAATCAGGCCGGTTTCTCTGATCCTCGTTTTGCTCGATGTGCTTGATCGAGTCTTGCCAATGTTGCACAGCCTTTTCCCGGTCGCCGTTTCTCCAGAGCGCGTCGCCCAGGTGGTCGTACACAACCGGGTCTTCGCCCGAACTGGCGTGGACCGCTTTCTTGAGCCATCCCAAGGACTCGTCAAACCGCGCCTTTTTGTAGAGCACCCAGCCCAGGCTATCGATGTAGGCGCCGTTATCGGGATCGTGGATCAACGCGAAGCGAATCATCTTTTCCGCCTCGTCCAAGCGAATGCCCTGATCCGCCAGGCTGTAGCCCAGATCGTTATTCACGCCCGGGTCCGATTTGGCCATCTCATACGCCTGTTCCAATACCGCGATGGCTTGGTCGCTTTCGGACTGATTCTGATAGCATTGCGACAGCAGTCGGAGATAGGAAAATCGAAAACCGTCGTCCTCGACCTCGTCAATCCATTTCCGCAGGTTTTGAATGGCTTGACCGTATCGATGACCGAGCAGTTGGGCGATGGCGATTCGCTGTTGCAAAACGTTAAGCATGCGCGGATTGAACTGAAGTTGACCCCCTTCCAGTTGCTGGATCCAAGATGACAACAGGTCAACCATCTCGTCATATCGCCGGGCGCTTTGCAGAACCTGCTGACGAAGTTCCCGCCAGGACCAGTCACTTTCCGCGTTGGCTTCGAAATTGTCCAACAGTTCCAGGGCATCGTCGTATCGCTCAGCCAAGGACAGATGCAATATCATCTGGCGGCGCGTGTTCGCGTTTGACGGGTCCACCTCCAACGTATCCAGCAAGACCTGCTCGGCCTCGTCATGACGTTTCGCCCGCATCAGCGCCCACCACATCGATTGACGAGCCTCGTCGTCAAGCCGATCACGCTCATACCAGATTCGGGCCCGCGCCACGGCCTCGTCAAAGCGCTCCGCCGCGACGTAGGCTTCGAGCAGCCATTGCGTCGTCCGAGCGTGGTCCGCAGTGGCATCGTTCGCAGTGGCGTCGTCCCATTCCTTGACCAGCGCGATGCGATCCTCCGTGCGATGGGCACGGCGTAACGCATGGATCGCCTGCTCGCGGTAACGTTCTATCTGCTCGCTCGACAGCTTCGCCTGTTGCAAGCGACGCGTGACCAGTTCGTAGGCTTCGTCGAATCGTTGATCAATCATCAAGTCATTCCACAGTCGATCGATCCAGATCGACCGGTTGGGATGACGGGTCAGCAACCGTTTCAGCGTGTCGATGGCCTCCCCAAACTGGAGCGATTGTTCGAGCGCCGGGACGGTTTGGGCCAATGCTTCAAGGTGGTCGGGTTCGATTTCCAGGGCTTTTCGCAGCAACTCCAGCGCGTCGGCCGCTTTGAAGTCCGCCAGGAAACCCTCGGCCAATCGCACGTACGTGGTGGCATCGGGCCCATGCTCGGCCAAGGCGTCCGAAAGGATATCGCGATACCCGGCCCAGTCAGGACTGGAGCGTGCAAAACCTCGCTTGGCCAACGCCAGACACCGAGCGATGCGGTGCGGAGAGGAGGACAATCGCTTCAGTTCTGCGAGCTGATTGGATAATTCATCCGCCCGTTCGCTGTCTTCAGACAATACCTGTATGTACAGTTCTCGTCCTTCTTCATGCAGCGGGCTGGTCTGAAGCAGGGTTTTCAACTCCAGCAAGCCCCGCCGCGCTTCGTGCGTACGCAAGTACAACTTCGCCAATGCGAACATCGCGTCCGCATCGGAGCGGTTCAGGCGTTGGGCCGATCGGAAATGCTCCTCAGCCTGGGCGAAGTCGTCCTGCCCCGCGTAGGCTTCACCGCAAAGACGCTGAAGCCGACTATCGCCGGACAATAATTCAGCGTCGGCGGACAGAACATCGATGGCTTCTTGCCATTGATAGCGCTTCAAATACAGCGAACCGAGCGCGGCCCGACCCTCAACAAACGCGCCGTTCAATGATACCGAGTGGCGCAAAAGCTCCTCCGCTCGCTCGCTCCGGCCCGCTTCGCCGGCCAGCTCTCCCATGAGATAATCGCTTGCAAAATCGTCCGGCAGCAGGTGCGGCGCGTTGGTTTCACCAAGCAAGGCACGGATGGCTTCGGCGTGCTCAGCAAACTGGACGATTTTGGCGCGAGCCGTTGTGGCGTTCAGTTCGTCGGCTCGGACGGCAGCCGCCAACGTGCTCAATGTTTCCGACCATCGGCCTGCACCTGACAACAGGTCCGCCAATCGCCAGTAAACGACGCTCTTGGCAGCCGGGCGGTTGGCGGCGTCGGTGAGGACCTCGATGGCCCGCTCGCCACGTTCAAACCTTTGCAACGTATCCACGTAGGCCATCAGGTAATCCACGCGGTCCGGGTCTTGTTCGTACAAACCCTCCACGTCGACAAGCAATTGTTCCGGGTGGCCCGCGGCTTCGTGTATCGACGCCAACAAATCGATCGCCCGCTCGCTTTCCGACAAGAGCGATCGGGCGTGCACCAGCGCTTCATCGTACCGGCCGATTCGCATCAACAACCTGGCCAAGTGTTCGCGCGTGCCGGGGTCCGGCTTGCGAACAGAAATGGACTGCTGGAGCGCGTCTGCCGCTTCTGAATATCGTCCCAACTTTTCATAGGCCACCGAAATCGGCGCGCCCGCGTTTCCCTGGTTGATCTGCAACAGCGAGGCCAACTCCGATTCCGCCTTCTGCGAATCGGAGAGGCTGGCGACTGAATCCTCGAACCGGCGATATTCGGAAATGGCCGCCGTCAGATAACCCTCCGC
The DNA here is from genome assembly GCA_964424105.1 of uncultured Phycisphaeraceae bacterium. Classification (GTDB taxonomy): domain Bacteria; phylum Planctomycetota; class Phycisphaerae; order UBA1845; family UBA1845; genus CAYRHJ01. The sequence continues at coordinate 279,778 of CAYRHJ010000030.1, forward strand.
GTTCAGCGCCCGAGCCAAGTGAAAATGACACAGGGCGACGTAGGCGGGCTGCTCGCTCGCATTGCTGGCCAGCAGGGCCGTGCGGAATTCGCGAATCGCATCGTCATACTTCAAGTCGTCTGACGACAATCGACCCAAATGATAGTGCGTCACAACGTCGTCATCGTTGGCGGCGACGGCCTTGGCCAGATGCTGGCGAACGCGCTCGACGATTCCGGCGGCCCGCAACGCGACCGCGATCTCACGATGCAGCACCGGGTGATTCGGCTCGAGGCGCAGCGCCTTCTCGATTTCAAGACTGGCTTCGGTGTAGCGCTGCTCGGCAAACAGCTCCCGCCCCCGCTGCAAACGGCGGACCGAGCGGGCTGAAAGTTCGGGAACGCCCCCTTCCGGAGGTCGCGGAGCCAATGCCGCCGGCTCGATCCGATCGATGGACAGATACGCCCGACTCGGGGTTACAGGCTCCGCCGTTCGTGGCGGATCGGCGACGACTGGACTTCCCTCGCTGGGACGAGAGGTGGCGCAGCCGGAAGCGATGGCCGCGACCATCGCGCCACACCCGAAGAACCGCATAAGACAGCCGATGACTGTGGACAGTGGATTTACGTTCACAACTTGGCCCTCTTTTTTCGTTGATCCGTTCTCTTTCCTGTCAACGATTTCGTGGGACTTTTGGCTCGGGCCGATCGTCTTGCAGCTGGTTTGGTATCATCGGATCGTCGGCTGTCGGTTTTTCTTGCCCGCGGCGAAGCCGAACCGGAATCCAATTGCATTTCGGCCAAAAGGCAAAATTCACGCGCATCGGCGGCGCTGATGTTTCGTTCCAAGAACGCCTGCACTTCGTGGATCGTGGCGGACGGTTCCACCAACTCCTGCGCCACCAGCATCTCGTAAAGCGGCTTGCTCACTGGAATGGCGTGCCCGCCCAAGCTCCATAGAATAACCGAGGCCGCCGCGTGGGCGTCCATGCCGTCGAGGCTCTCGAGGTATTGCCGGGCTTCCCGAAGCCCCATCTTCTCTAATGACCGCAAGTGCATTCCGTGCTGCTTGCGAAAAACGGCATTGAGGGCACTTCGAACGGCTTCTCCGCGCTTACCCGCCTCTGGAACAAAAGGGCGAATCACCGCCGCGATTTCCGCGCGAGTGGACACGCGTACTTCGTTGTAATCCACCATCGCGTCCAGCAGCGCCTTGGCTGCTTTTACGGCGTTTTTGATGGTCGATTGGTCACCCAACAAGCCGATCACCAATTGATCCACCGGATCGGATGGCGCTGGAACTTTCGGCACGTCCGATTGTTTCTTCCACGATGCCAATGCGCGTTTGACACGACGTGCATAAAACGTACCGCCCTTCATGCGTCGTCTCCAACCTCGCCGTCGGCTGCGGATTCCGGATCCTGAATGGGTGGAATGTCAAGTTGGTCGATGAGTCCAATCATCTCCGCCGCCCGCTTCAACGATACGTCCTCCTCAAATCGCAACACCGGGCAATGACGAGTCTGCAATCGCTTGGCCAACAGTCGCTGCACTCGCCCCACGGCGTTTTCCAAACCCGCCATGGTCCGTCGACGTTCCGGCTCTGTGCCCAACACGCTGAAAAATATTTTGGCCATTTGCAGATCCGGGGTCATCTGCACACGAGTCACACTGGTCAACGATGAAATGCGCGGATCGCTCAGTTCATCGCGCACGATTTCGCTGACCAGCAAACGAACCTGGCTGCCCATTTTTTCCACGCGATAGGATGGCATTCAATCTTACCTGACGACAATTTTGCCTGTTCGAGATTAGGACGACGCTGGACACTTCGCGAACCGCGGTGCCCCATCCATCGCGCAACGATGGGTGGGGGCCCGATGATCGGCGTTCGGAAAATCTCAAATACGCAAGCCAACTGCGCGTTGCACACCATGACGACGCCCGACCCGCGGCCAACGCAATAGCCCGCCCAACAACAACAGACCGCGCGATCCATACCGGCACGATTCAGCCACGCAATCCGATAAACGCCCTGACCGTCATTCCGGCGCAGGCCGGAATCCAGCCTTCATCACGTCGCCGAACACCAAACCCGAACAGCAGCGCTTCACCGCGACTCCTTCTCATAATCGATCAACGACACGCCTCGTTGTCTGCGAAGCCAATCGACAATGCGATCCAGCCCACCGTGGACGTAACGGCCGTCGTCGCCCACCATGGCGATACCCAGCACCGCCCGCTGCCACGCATCTTTCTCGTCCACCTCGGCCACCGACACGTTGAACGTGTTGGACAGCCGATCTTTGATGCTCTTCAACACCCGACGCTTGTCTTTCAATGACTGCGCGTCACCAATCGACAAATCCACCCGCAGCACACCCACCATCATCGCCCGTCTGTCAACTCCACCGGGACGCGAAGAACCTCTTTCAAATGCGCCGCCGTAAACACGCCGTCGATCGGACTGATCCGAAACATCCGAAACGGGTAGGCCCGATCCTTATCCGGGTGTTCCGGCACTTCGTGATGGCTGATCGACCCGATGCGTTTCAAAACGTCAATGATGAATCGGCGATCCTCGTTGGCGACACCGTAATACGTCAGCTCGTCCAATAGGTATTCCTCGTCGAACCCGAATGACGTCGGTCGCTCGCGAACCACACGCTCGGCCAAGTCGCGCATGCCGCAGGCTACGGGAATGAAGAGCGGCGTCAGAACCTGCCATTCCGACGAACGAATCGTCACCAGATATTCCCGCAAAATGTTGATTCGGGCCCCCATCGCCAATACTCGCGTCTGCTGCGACCCGTCCGGACGAAAGTATACGCTGGTACGCTCGTCGCGATCCTTGGCCCGCGCGGACATTTCCACGTCCTGACGAAACTGACCATATCCGTACGATCGGAAAGTCCGCATCAATTGGGGATCGTTCAGCGGCAATACGACTACGACCTCATACACGCCCGGTGACAGCTCGTCGGCGTAGGACGGCTCGGCGATCCGTTTGACCGTCGGATCGGAAATCCATGAATAGTCGCCCTCCGGCGGTTTCGAACGATCGGCCACGGGGTCTGCCGCTCGGTAATAAACGTTGATATCCTTCGGAACGGCATTGACGTACAAACCCTGCCGCCCGCGTTGCTCCAATCGTGGCTCCAATAATCCGTATCGTTTGGGCGGTGCAGGCGGCTTGATCGGTGTCAGATCGGGGGCCGGTCGTTCGATCGCGCCATCGGTCGAACTGCCCGCCACTTCCCTGCCACCACCAAAAAACTGTTCATCAATCAAAGGCCAGGCATATTTCTTCCCCACGAAGATGACCGCAATCAGAATCGCCGCCACGTAGGCCATCTTCGTAATGACGTCGAATGGATCAAGCTTCTTGCGTGAATGACTCCCAACGACCGAACCCCGCTTTCGCCCGGTCGGACCGGCGGCAGGCTCGGACTTGGATTCGGGGACTTCCTTGCCAAGATCGGCGAAAAAAAAGTCGATGTCGTCAGGTTCGTTTTCGGGAACCTGGGCTTCCTTGCCGCAATAGGCGCAGCGGACGACTTTCCCCGCGTCTTCGTCCTTCGCGCGGACGGTATGACCGCACTCCGCCTTGAATTCAATCATGACCGTCGCCGGCGCGGAAACCAACTAGTTGCCGCTAAGCTTCCGAGCGTGTTGAACAACCTCGAACGTTTCGATGACATCCCCCGCCTTGACGTCGTCATATCCGTCCAGACGGATGCCGCATTCCATCCCCGCGCGAACTTCTTTCACATCATCCTTGAAGCGACGCAGTGAACCGATCCGATTCCTATCCCGGACGACCACGCCGTCCCGCGTCAGACGCGCTATGTGGTTCCGATGAACCACCCCGTTCGATACCAGACAACCAGCCACCACGCCCAGCTTCGAAATCCGAAACACGTCGCGCACGTCGCAGCTCGCCCGCGGCTCCTCCTTCTCCTCAGGTTCCAACATCCCTTCCATGGCCTTGCGGATATCGTCCAGTACCTCGTAAACGACCTTGTACGGCCGAATGTCCACGCCCTTTTCATCGGCCAGCTTCTTGGCGCCGGGGCTGGTAATCACACGAAACGCCACCACGATCGCATCCGACGCGTCGGCCAGCAAAATATCACTATCTGTCACCGGACCGACTCCGCTGTGCCGAACGGACAGTCGCACCTCGCCCGATGGAAGTCGCTCCAGCATGCTCCGCAATGCGTCCAGCGATCCGTCCACGTCCGCACGGATGATCACGTTCAATTCCGGAATCTCGCCGATGTCCCGACGTTTGAACACGTCTTCCAGCGAACGATACCGCCGAGACTCCGTCCGGCCCTCGCTGGTTCGAAAACGCCGCACTCCATCCGCCACTAACTTGGCTCGTTGCATCGACTTCACTTCATACAGCTTGTCACCCGCCATCGGAACCTCGTCCAATCCCCACACTTCCACAGGAATCGATGGCCCCGCCTGTTTCAAACGCTTGCCTCGATCGTCGATCAGCGCCCGCACCTTGCCGAACGCATGACCGCACACCACGATACATCCCGTTTCCAGCACGCCCTCTTGGATCAGCACCCGCACCACCGCTCCGACGCCCTCCTTCGTCTCCGCTTCGATCACCGTGCCCATCGCGCCGCCCTTGTGATCAGCATTCAGGTCCAACACTTCGCCCAACGCCACCAAGTGCTCGACCAATTCGTCGATCCCCTCGCCCGTCACCGTGGACGTCCGAAGCACGTCCGTTTCACCACCCCAATCCCCGCTGGGCGTCAACCCCTGTTCGCTCAACTGCCCGAACGCCTTATTGATGTCACAACCCGGCAGATCAATCTTGTTCAACGCCACCACCACCGGCACGCCGGCAGCCTTCGCATGATTGATCGCCTCGATCGTTTGCGGCATCACACCATCATCCGCCGCAACCACCAATACCACGATATCCGTCATCTGGGCACCACGAGCGCGCATCGCCGTGAAAGCTTCGTGACCAGGCGTATCCAAAAACGTCAGCCGACCACCCGTCTTGTGTTGCAGGTGATAGGCTCCGATGTGCTGCGTGATCCCGCCGTCTTCCTTATCCACCACGTGCGTCGCCCGGATCGCATCCAGCAAACTCGTCTTGCCATGGTCCACGTGGCCCAACATCGTCACCACTGGTGGTCGCTGCTTTAACTCTCCAGGCTCACGAGCTTCGTATTCCTCCCTGATTTCATCCAACGGCGTCTTGGCCGGCATGACCGTCAGCGTGATGCCGTGCTCCAAGGCCACATACTCCGCCATTTCGGCGGAAATCTCCATATTGACATTGCCTATTACGTTGAATTCACGGCGAAGGATCGGCAAAATCTGCAACATGGAAATTCCGGTCGCTGCGCACAAATCCTTCATAATCACCGGAGCCTGAACACTCGCCTCGGTCTTCTGAGCCATCGACGTTCCCGGCGACGTTGGCCCCGCCTTCTCCGACACGCGATGCGCCCCGATCCGCCGCCCGGTCGCGCCCGTAATACGCTCCTGCCGCTCCAGCAGATCCCGATCGCGCCACTCCTTCAACTTTTCATTAGCCACTTCCGTGCCGGAATAGCGACGACTCGTACGGCTCTTCTGTGGACTCTCCGGAGTCGCCCCCGCGCGCACGCGACCCCGACGTTGACGGGCCGCCTCCAGACTTTCCGCTGTGCTTTCACCAGGCGGCGAAGCCGTACCGGGCGGCGAAACGGGGCGGCGACGCATTTCCGGCCGGCCGTAGTTCTGTTCCGGCGCCTCGTATCGAACCACTCGTGGACCTTTTAGCTGCGCCGGGCGTGGCACGTTTTGCGGCCCTGCCGGTCCAACCGGTTCCTCCACTTTCGCCGATGCGACGCCTCGTTCGGCAACCGACGGCGCCTTGATTCCTGTTTCCACCGCCGCTGCGCCAGTCGAAACTCTCTCCTCTCGCGATTTCGCCACTTTCGAATCAACCACAGACTCGCCCAAGCCCGCCGCCTCGCGGAGCGCATCCGTGGACGAGGCCCCATCAGCAGACGCCGAAGCCGGCTCCAACGTCGCAGCAGCAGACCCGCCGCTCAACTCCGACGGGTCGCCAGGCTCAGCAGCCTCCGGTGTTTCCATAGTCGCCACCGCGGTCGTTTCAATTGAATCTGACGCGCCGTCGGTCGGGTCGTTTGCGATCTGCGCGACTCTCGTCGCTGCTTTCTTCTTCGCACGCTTGCGTATCTTGGCCAGGTCCACGCGCTTGGCGGTTTCCATCGTCGTGACGTGAGCGCCCTCACTGAACCATTCGCGAATCGTCGCTTCCAAGCCAGCGCTAAGTGTCGCCATGTGATTCTTCACCGGCAGACCCTCAGCCTGGCATTTTTCCACAATGATCTTGCTATTGACGCTCAGTTCCTTCGCAAGATTATGAACACGAATTCGGTCCGCCACGCACAACCTCCACACCTTGCTTCAGTCGCAGCTCAAACGCACGTCAATCATCACAACGCCCGCCAAAAAACCTATTCCGACCCGTGCTTCGCCTTCTCATTGTCGCCGGTCTCCTGAACACCAGCGTCAAGTTCGGGTGCGTCCGTCCCCTCTTGCGTTTCAATCTCGCTCGTTCGCACGACGGCGCCAGCCTCCACGCCCACCGACAGCGCGGATTCGATGACCATCGAATCGCCCACCGCGGACGCATACACCGTCACGTCGTCACCGGAAATCTCCGTGGACGCCTCGTCACCCTCCAGCGCCTCTTTGGGCCCAGCCAAACGTGCAGCCTCAGCCGCAACTTTTGCGGCCGCTTTCTCCACCTGAAGCTCCTCCGCTCGCTTGGTTGCAGACGCGACCACGTTATTGGCCAGCTCTTCCGTCAATCCCAGCTCGTTGACCAACGGATCCGCGCCCACTTCCTTGACGTCCATGACCGAGACCATGCCCATCGCCAACAGCTTGTCGATTAGCACGTCCTCAATCCCTTCGACGCGACGCAACGTCGTCATCATCTCATCCAGGCCCTTGTTGTATTCAGCCGGCGTCGAAATATCGATGTCCCAACCCGTCAGCCTCGCCGCCAGACGAACGTTCTGCCCCCGTTTCCCAATCGCCAACGACAATTGATCCTCCGCCACAACCACGGTCGCGCGACCCAGCTCGAAACACAAAGCCACCTCCTGTATCTCAGCGGGCTTCAATGCATTGCCGATTAGAATCTGCGACGATTCGTTCCAACGCACGATGTCAATCTTCTCGCCGCCCAACTCGTCCACGATGTTTCGAATGCGACTCCCCCGCACCCCCACGCAAGCCCCCACGGCATCAACCTTCATATCGATGCTGGCCACCGCCACCTTCGTCCGATACCCCGCTTCGCGGGCCAGCGCGCGAATCTCAATGATCCGCTCCGCCACCTCGGGCACCTCAAGTTCAAATAGCCTGCGGATGTAATCCGGATGCGTTCGCGTCAACACAATCTTCACTTGATGCGGCGCCTCGTGAACGTCAAGGATCATTCCCCGGATTCGCTCGCCCGCATGATGCGACTCGCCCGGAATCTGTTCGCTCCTCGGCAGAATCGCCTCCGCTCGACCCAGATTCACGATGATCGCTCCGCCCTCGTAACGCGATACCGTACCCGTCAGCACCGTGCCCACCCGTTCCGAATACTCGTCGAATATGCTGGATCGTTCCGCTTCGCGAATCCGCTGAATCATCACCTGCTTGGCCGTCTGCGCCGCGATCCGACCCACGGTCTTCATCTCGATCGATTCACCATTCATCTCCGCCGTGATTTCACCACTCAAGCGGTCGATGCGGACCTGAACGTCCCCGTCCAGTCCGTAGGCCTTGCGCGCCGCAGACACCATGGCCGACTCGATATCTTCGAAGATCAGCTCCTTTTCGATATTCCTGTCCCGGCTGATCGAATCGACCAGCCGAACCAATTCCGAGCTGTTCATAATCGGTAACGAACCCTTCTGCTCTCGCGCGAATGACCTTGCGCCACAACGGCCCTTGCTTTCACTGCCCCGGCCAACCGGATACAAAAAAAGTGGGCGCACACCGCGTTCCCACTTTCCTCGCCGACACCGCCCACGATTGTTTAACTTGCTCGCTAGTGCATGGTGGCCTCGGCCTCGTATGACGACGGAAGCGCCAATCCACTGACGTTCAAAACACCGTTATGCAGCATCTGACTCGAAAGTGGCGATATTTCTTCCACCACCATCCTGATCAAATAACCAAAGACCCTCGCCGTCCGGGACGATCCACGCGCTCGCACCTTCCGAAAAATTCGCCGTCGGAACCACACGTCCCACGACCTCCTGTCCGTCGGAAAATCGTCCGTGAATCTCCTGCCGGTCTCCCAGCGGCAATATCAACTCGACCGACACCTGAAAGGCAGGCGATTCGGGCCGAACATCAAACACCACGCAGCGATCCGCGCGGAATCCCAACTCGACACGCCCAACACCGCCATGCATGCCAACGCACCGCGACGGCATCGGGATACGACAACTGGACACCACGAATTCAACGCCATGCGATGATCGCTCCAAATTCCCGGCGATCAGATTCAGCGGCGACGATCCCACGATACCTGCGACGTATCGGTTCAACGGGCAATCAAAAACCACCTGCGCCCGATCAAACTGCTCGATCCGACCGTCCCGCATCACCGCCAAACGGTCCGCCAGCATCATGGCCTCGTGCTGGTCGTGCGTAACGTATATTTGCGTCATATTCAAGTCTCGCTGCAATTGACGCATCTCCAATCGCATCTCCGCACGCAACCGGGCATCCAGATTCGCCAACGGTTCGTCCAATAAAAACGCATTAGGCCGCCGAACAATTGCCCGCCCCAACGCGACTCGTTGCTGCTGCCCGCCGGAAAGCTCGTGCGGACGGCGATTCAGTAACTCTGTAATTTTCAATCGCCCAGCAACCGCTGAAACGCGGGACTTAATTTCCGGCTTCGCCAAATTCCGCATTCGCAGCCCGAACCCAAGATTCTCTTTCACCGAAAGATGCGGATAAAGGGCGTAGTGCTGAAAAACCAACGCCACGTCACGATCACGCGGTGAAGTGTCATTCACATATTTACCGCCAATATCGATCGATCCACGGGTCGGCTGTTCGAGACCGGCAATCAAACGAAGCGTCGTCGTCTTGCCACACCCGGAAGGACCCAGCAAAACCACCGACTCGCCATGATTCACCGCCAGCGTTACACCATCCACGGCCAAGACGCATTCGCGACGCGTCTTAAACTCTTTGGTGACGTCCTTCAGCGTAACGGTAGCCATTCTTCCTTCGCGCAGAATCTCCTCAATCAGCCGCGCCTTTCTCGCCGCCGACACGGGCCTCTTTCGCGGGTGGATTATAATTCACTAGCATGGTGTGTCAAATTGCGTACTACCGCCCTTTGCAATTTCTACCGTCGACCGCAAATACTCCGCTTTTGCCCAGACGACCCATGGTCCGGATGACCATGAACTGATTTGACAATCTCTTTGTTGGCATTCGAGAGTTCCAGACGGATAATGGGGCAAATGAATGGTCTGAACGAAGATCAACCTTCGCTTGAAATCGGTTCCCGCGAGCATGTCATCCTGGGGACCGCGGGGCACATCGACCATGGCAAGACATCTCTCGTCAAGGCTCTAACCGGTGTCAACACCGATCGCCTCCCGGAAGAGCAACGCCGGGGGATGACGATCGAACTCGGTTTCGCGGAACTGATTATCCCACCCCTGCACTTCGGAATCGTGGATGTCCCCGGTCATGAACGCCTGGTTCGTACCATGGTGGCGGGTGCGACGGGGATCGACTTGGCCCTCATCGTCGTCGCGGGTGACGATTCAGTCATGCCGCAAACCATCGAGCACGTCGAGGTGCTAGGCTTGATGGGCATTCATCAGGCCGTCGTGGCCATCACCAAGTGCGACCTGGTCGACGATGTCATGTTGGATATCGTCGAGCAGGACATCCGCGAATTGCTCGAACGCACGCCCATGGCGGGGGCAGACTTCGTTCGTGTTTCGTCAACGACAGGCGCGGGCATTGACCGCCTCAAGCACGCTCTTGCTACCGTGGCGACGGCGATTTCACGCACTCGTCATGACGGCCCGTTTCGCATGGCCATCGACCGCGTTTTCCCGATTCAAGGTCGCGGAACGGTCGTGACAGGTTCGGTCATTCAGGGATCCGTGTCCGCGGGCGAAACGCTTGAACTCTTGCCTTCCGTCACCTCCTGCCGCGTCCGCGACCTTCAAACGCATGGCCAAACCAGCCGCGAAGTTGCACTCGGACAACGGGCCGCTCTGAATCTCATCGGTCTGGATCGCGACCGGACATCTCGCGGTCACGAACTCGCAGTACCGGGCTATCTGACACCCGCGAAGCGCATGGACGCTTCCTTCCGGGTATTGCCCGCCGCCGGAAGACCCATCAAACCATTCAGCCGAATACGCGTACATATGGGCACTGCGGAATTGCAGGCCAAGGTCGTACCCCTCGATCATCAGCCGCTGCCTCCCGGTGCGCGCGGCATGGTTCAATTTCGATTCAACGAGCCGGTCGTCGCCGCCCACGGCCAACGATTCATTGCCCGTGCGGAAAACGGTTCACGCACCATCGGGGGCGGGATTATTCTTCGTCCGGACGCCAAACGCTGGGGTTCCGATCGCCCGGCGGAACGGGCAGCGTTGGAACGACTCGAAACCGGCCAACCATTGGATCGGCTCGAACAAGTCCTGGACGAATCCGGATTCGAACCACTCAGTGACTTGCAATTGGCCGCCCGCAGCGGCCTGTCGCCCGGCGATGTCGCGTCAGCCATCGCCCAACTCGATGCGAACAACAAACGTGTTGCGTTGGCCGGAACGGACCGGAAAGTCAGCCCTGTGGTCATTGACGGCGTGCTTCAGGCTGCGGAGCGCTGGTTGGATCGTTTTCATGTTGACCATCCCGACCGCCCGGGTTGCGACGTTGATGCGCTGGTGGGTTGGTTGGAGCGCAAGAGCACGCCGGGATGGGGTCGTCCGCTATTCGATCGATTCGTCTTGGAAGAACGAGGCATGGTTCGTGGACGATTCGTTTGCCAGCCTCGATTCGCACCGGCTATGTCCGCGAAGGACGAACGCGTTTATGATGCCCTGTTGACCGCGTTGCGGGCCGGCGCTTTTCAGCCGCCGTCTCCGGAAGAGCTGGCTAAACAATTGGAAGCGGATATCAAGCATGTTCGACGGCTGATGACCATCGCATCATCGGTGGACGCGATCGTAAAAGTGGACGCGTCGATCTATCTCGCCGCTGAAAACGAAGGCCAACTTCGTTCGACCGTTGCTCGACTCATGAATGGCTCGAAAGGAGTCGCCATCACGACCGTACGCGAACAACTCAAAACCAGCCGCAAGTATGCCGTTCCCTTCATGGAATATCTGGATCGGATCGGGTTCACCCGCCGGGAAGGTGACGTCCGCGTTCTGTGTGAACCATCGACATGACACCGCCACCGTTCGACAAACTGCGCACCCTGCCGGCTGTCCATGCCCTGCTTGAAACACAACAGGCGATCGATTGGTGTCGATCGTTCCCGCGCTCAATGGTGGTCAGCGCTCTGCGTGCCGCCGTCGATCGTCATCGAGCCGCATTGATCGCGGCGCGACAGCCGGAATCGGGAAGCGATTCAAGACAACCATCGCCGAGCCCCCCTTCGCCGACCAGCCAAACCGTTCACCTCGAACCATCAACGTTTTTGGCTACCGACGACAAGCCGTCATCATCAATCGGAACCGGCCCACCGCGGAAAGCGGGCCAACACCCGCAAAACGGGCAGGTGGACATCCCTTCCATTTTGAAAACCGCTGCCGAAATTCTCCACCAGCAAAACACGCCATCCCTACGAACCGTGATCAATGCCAGCGGAATCGTTTTACACACTGGATTGGGTCGCTCGCCGCTCTGCGACGCAGCCGTAAAAGCGGTGGCCGACGTGGCCGCCGGCTATTGCAATCTGGAATTGGAGTTGAACACGGGCCAGCGTGGCCGTCGATCCGAACACGTCAGCGGTCTGCTCACCGCGCTGACCGGCGCCGAGGCCGCCACAGCCGTCAACAATAACGCGGCGGCTACGCTCTTGATCATGCGCGTGCTTTGCGAACATCGCGAGGTCATCGTCTCTCGCGGACAACTTGTCGAGATCGGTGGATCGTTCCGCATGCCCGACGTCATGCAGGCCGGCGGGGCGACGTTGCGCGAAGTGGGAACCACCAATCGCACCCGCATCGACGACTACGCCGATGCCGTCAACGAACGAACGGCTGCGCTCCTTCGCGTTCATCACAGCAATTTTCGCATGATCGGGTTCACGGAGGAGCCGACGATCGAGGAAATCTCGCGATGCGCCCATCGCCACAACCTGCTGGCCATCGACGACATCGGCAGCGGCGCGCTCATCGACTTGGCCGACGCAGGATTGCCCGACGAGCCTTGCGTCTTGCGGTCCGTCGCGGCTGGTGCGGACATCGTGTGCTTCTCGGCTGACAAGCTGCTGGGCGGACCGCAGGCTGGAATCATTCTGGGGCGGGCTGACCTGATTCGGCGGATCGAATCACATCCGCTCATGCGGACTTATCGCCTGGACAAACTCGTGCTGGCGGCGCTGGATGCGACGCTGCGTCAATACGTGGACACCGATCACGCGTTGGCGGCTGTTCCCACGCTGGCCATGTTGCGCGCTTCGGTTGAAATGCTGGCTGATCGGGCGAATCGGCTTGATGAAATGTTGGTGGAAGCCTGCCCGGGCGAGAAATTCTACATCAGCTCGGATGTTTCCTACGCCGGCGGCGGTTCATTGCCGGGTGCGGAGCTGCCCACGGTGGTCATCCGCTGGAAACCTTCCTTCGCACCGCTGGACGACGTTGCGCAGGCCCTTCGCCGCGGCACGCCGGCCATTGTTGCCCGAATTCACGATCATGCGCTGTGCTTCGATCTTCGCACGCTCCGTGATCAAGATCTCCGGCCGCTGACGAAGGTCGTGGCCGGCCTGTGCGTGCAGCCCTGAATACGCGCACCGCTTGCTTGCCTGTCTACCGTACCTGCCGGTAAACAGTGGTGTTCGACGGATTGCACCAATCATCGCGGCGTAATTCGAATCGGAGCATTCGATGGTGACGCTCCGCGGGCGCGAACTGCATGAATTGATGAAATTCTTCGCCGACCACTCGGAAGCCGCATCGTCGATAACAGGCGATGGCGGCGCGATTTTCGGGAAATGCGACCAATGAAATGGAATCGACATCAGGCTCATCAAACGCGGTTTGAATCAGAAGGTGAACAAACGCCCGACCGATACCCCGCCCGCGATGCGCGGTGTCAACCACGACATGCCCCAACCAGACTTGTCGCGAACGTCCTTGCGTGGCGTTGATTTCGGCATAGCCGAGCGGTTCGGCGGCGCCCGCGGCATGCAGCATGACCGGGCGATCGCGCTCCCGAGCCCAAGCCAACACCTTTTCAGGGGTCAAGGGCGGTTCGGTCCTGGGAGCTAGCCACAAAAGGCTGATATCTGACTGGACCCACGATGCAACGGTGGCTGCAAATCGCGGATCAAAGTCACCTAGCTGGACGTCCATCCTGTTGAGTCTAGTCGGTTGGACATCGCGAGGGAATTCTTGACCGTTGTTGAGCGTGGTCGATCGTCGTTCCTAATAATTCAGCCACAGAGGTTACAGAGATACCCGACAGGATCGGCCTCCAGCCTCCAGCCTCCAGCCTCCGGCTTTTCGTTTCTCGTGAAGTTGGCATGCTATTGCCCCATTCTCGCCCACAGATGGAAAGAGCACCAGAAACGGCCAATGTGACTCCGAAGTGCTGGCCGGTAAATAGGTTATGGGTCGGAAGGCCCTGTTTTCCTTCGCTTTACTACCCTGCGACGGTCTTGTCGAAGTCAAAAGTCGAAGGTCACTTGAAACCCTTCTCCTCACCGCTCTCTGTGGCCTCTGTGGCCATTCTCCGCCTGCAAGGGCAGTGTTTCCGCCGATATTGCGTGGGGTTGACCGTTTTGTCTTGGGCACGCTCAATAACCAGGGAACCGTGTCATCGACGCGTTCATCTCGTTCGCGTGGCGAGGTGAATCAGAATTGTCGCCGCTCTTGGAACGGCGATAATGCGGTTAGGATGGGTTGGCTTTGCCTCCGCTCGCTTACGCTCGCGGCTCTGATAATATGCAAATAGCAGGACTAACTGCGCTAGCGGCTCGTCCGGTGAGGAGACATCCATGAAGAGCGTTCAACAGGAACACGAAATGGAGACGCTGGAATCGTTGCGAACGTACCTGGATGGGCTGACGGCTCGCGCGGGGAAGGCGGAACTGCGGCGTCGTCTGGAAAATCTGCACGTGGGCATCGAAGACGTCCGCCAACACTTGCGGTTCGGCCTGGACAACTATCGTCGCAACCTCGTTTTCGAAGGTGACCACTATCATTTGTTAATCATTTGCTGGCGCAGCGGGCAGCGCAGTCCGATTCACAATCACGCCGGCTCCGTGTGCGGATTGAAGGTCTTGACCGGGGTGGCTACGGAAACGGTGTTTGTGGGAACACCCAGCGGACTGCTCAAGCCGGGCGCGACGCACGAAGTGCGAGCCGGCCAAATCGTCGTTTCGCAGGACGACGATATTCATCAGGTGTCGAATCTGGAAGCGCCCGAAACGGACCTGGTTACCTTGCACATCTATTCACCTGCGCTGTTGCGTATGGATACCTATTCGCTCATGGATTCGAGCATCGGCGAATTTCGACCGATCATCTTCGGTTTTGAACATGGGAGTGGTATCTAATTGACGACCGTGACCGACCGGCGAATGGTCGACGAGATTCTTGCTGATGAGGCGGCGTCCCCCGTCACGTTTCAGTCGCTAAGCCCGGAAGCGTTTTTGTCGCTCGGCTCCATGGAAGGGTTGTATCCGCACCTGGTCGAGCCGGTGGATGCGGCGGAGGCGGCTGCGGTTGCGCCTCCTCGGCTGTGGCCCGGGTATCTGATGGCGGCGATCGTGGCTGCTTCGGCTTTTGCGATTTCATTTGGCTTGGAACGAGCGGCGCTGCCAAGCATCAGTTCGTTAATCCTGGCGATCGTGCTGGGCGCGATTGTTCGCAACATTCTGCCGATTCCGCGATCGATCGCTCCGGGTTGCAAACGGATGGTCAAGACGTTGATTCCGGTTGCCATCGTACTGACCGGTGCCCATTTGAATCTAATGCAGATGGCTCAGGTGGGCTTGCCGGCGATGTTGGTGACGGTGTTGTGCATCGCGGCGGCCATCGCGACTTCGTATTACGTGGGCCGATGGTTCGGCTTGGACGATCGAACGTCGATGTTGATCGGCGCGGGGACGGGGATTTGCGGGAACAGCGCGATCGTGGCCGTGGCGCCGCTGATCGACGCCGAGGACGATGATCTGGTGTTGGCTATTGGCACGGTCAACCTGTTTGGGTTGCTGGCCATGTTGGCTTGGCCATTTCTGGGCACGCTGCTGTCCATGTCGCAGGAGGCGTTTGGGGTTTGGAGCGGAACGACGATCCATGCCGTACCGCAGGCGGTCGCAGCCGGTCAGGCCTATGGCGAGGATGCTGGGGCGCTGGCCACGCTGGTGAAGCTGATGCGGGTGACGTTGCTGGCGCCGATGATGGTGGTCTTGGCTGTGCTATACGCCCGCCGACACGCAGCCGACGCAGGCGGTGGTAAACGTATGATCGTACATTATGCGCGGCTGGTGCCGACCTTCGTGTGGGGATTCGTGGGCATGTCGCTGTTGTTGACGGTGGGTCTGCTGCCGGGCTTAAGCTTCGAATTGTCAGACGCCATCCCCCTGAATGATCGAACGTTTCACATTTCCCTCGCGGAGACGTTCACCAACCTGGGCAAGATTTTGCTGGTGGTCGCGATGGCCGCCATCGGATTGGAAGTGGATGTCCGCATGTTGGGCCGGGTCGGTGGACGGGCGCTTTTGACGGGCCTGACTTCGACGCTGGTATTGGGTGGGGTGAGCCTGTTGCTGATCACGTTTTTGATTTAACGAATCGCGAGGTAGGGTTCCAGCCCATCGGAAAGACGAGTTCATTCTGACAGGATTCGACGGCGGGGGCCTTGTCAGCAATGGCTGGGGGGATATTCTGGCAATCTGCAAATAATTCGTTCGACTCGAACACGATTGAGGAGACGCCATCGATGCGACAACACAAGGAACCGATGTTCACCGTTTGTTTTTTGCTGACCGGGTTGGCGGCCGGTTGCTCCGTTACCCATGCCAACGCGGATCCACAAAAAGCGTCCATTGCCCAATTCATTAAAATGCATTGGCCGGTGAACGTACACCTCGCCCCCGATCAGACGATGTATTACATCGAGTTGGCCAAGGACGGCACGAATCAGTTGTTTGTTCGTGCGCCGGGCGGGTCGTCGGGTGAAGTCGTGACGGAATTCGCGGACGGCATCGGCGGTTATGAAGTGTCACCCGACGGCAAGTGGGTGGCGATCACCGCCGCCCGCGGGGGCAACGAGCAATTCGACATTTACTTAATGAACGCGGCAGATCGAAAGATCGAGCCGTTGTTCGTGGACGATGAAACGGTGTACGGCGGTGTCGTATGGAAACGCGATTCCAGCGCGTTCGCCTATCGTGCCAACAAGCAATCCAAGTCAGATTTCTACATTTACGTTTACGACCTGGAGCAAAAAAGCAGCCGGGAAATCGTGACCCAGGCCGGCCATTGGTACCCGGTGGATTTCAGACGAGATGGGTCGCGTCTCCTGGTGGGCCACTATGTATCCGCGTCGGAGTCGTACGTGTGGGAGTATTCGTTGATCGGCGAAGGGATGCGTCCGATTAACTCGTTGGAGGAGCAGTGGTCCGTGCAAGGACTGGGCTACGGTCCAGACGAAGGGATCGCGTATGCGGTTTCGGATTATCGCGACGACCGCCAGCGGGTGATTCGAATTCATATCAGTTCCAGCACGGTGGAGCCGGTCCTGCCGCAGTTCAACAAGTTTGACGTCGACGACGCGGAAATGAACCGGGAGCGCAGCAAGATGGCGGTGGTGATCAACCGGGACGGATTCGGTGAATTGCACGTGTTCAGCGTCCCCGATTTTCAGCCGCTGCCTCGGCCGGACATTCCGGAGGGCGTCGTGGGGAACGTCATGTTCGAGGGAAATACGCTGCTCTATTCGCTGAGCAACGGTAATACGCCCGGCACCGTTTGCGCCTGGAAAATGGATCAGCCGGAACAGCCCCCTGTGGCGTTGACGACGCCCGATACGCAGGGAATCGACGTCAGCACGTTTCCGCTACCGCGGCTGATTCGGTATCAGTCGTTCGACGGTCTGGAGATACCCGCGTTCTTGTATGAGCCGCCCGGTTACAAGCGTGGCCAAGCGATCCCATTCATCGTTAGTTTTCATGGGGGTCCGGAGGGACAGTATCGCCCCTATTTTTCAAGCGCGTTTCAGTATTTTTTGACTCGTGGCTTCGGCGTGTTGGCACCGAATGTTCGCGGCAGCAGCGGCTATGGCACGCGGTATTTGGAAATGGATAATTACAGGAAGCGCATGGACAGCGTGAAGGACGGAGTGGCGGCTGCCCAATGGTTGATTGATAACGGCTACAGCAAGCCCAAGATGATCGGTTCCTATGGGGGCAGTTACGGCGGGTTCATGGTGATGGCCACCATCACGCAGGCACCGAAGTTGTTCGGGGCGGCGTGTAACGTGGTCGGCATTGTCAATTTCGAGACGTTTCTGCAACGCACTAAATCGTATCGCCGCAAGCTGCGCGAGGCGGAATATGGCCCATTATCGGATTCGGAATTTTTGAAATCCATTTCGCCGATCTATCTCGTCGATCGCGTCGAGTGTCCCGTGCTGATCGCCCATGGTCGAAACGACCCGCGCGTCCCCATTGACGAGGCCGAGCAATTGCACGCGGCCCTGAAAGAACGGGGGCGCAATCCGGAGCTGATCGTGTTCGACGATGAAGGTCACGGGTTTAGAAAGGAGCCCAACCGCATCACGTTCTACGGGAAATTGGCGGACTTTTTTGAGAAGCACTTGACGGGCGGATCGCCGACGGGGTCCGATGCAACGAACTGAGTTTTCGTACGATTATGCATGCCATCAAGCATGCGCAACCGTTCGTCGGGGGACCGATCGCTGACGGTCGCGCGCCGGAAAGTGGGTGATTCCCGGCCGATGAATTCTGGATTCCGGCGTTCGCCGGAATGACGCATGTGGGCGGGCGCGGGTCGGAAAGAAACGGGCGCGGGTCGGAAAGAAACGCGCGCGGGTCGGAGTTGATTGCGCTCGACAGGGGAGCGCTCGCTTTGCGCACGCGGCTCGTGAAAAGGTGGGTGATTCCCGGCCCATGAATACTGGATTCCGGCGTCGCTAGCATCAAATCGATTGGAACCACGGCGGTCCGGGCGTGTCTAAACGATTGACGTGCTGATTAAGAGCGCCTGAACCAACCCGCCGGGAACCGGCTGATACCCCGCTCCCTGACGGTCGCGGCCAGGTTAATTCGGGCGCACTAAGCATGTCCGAACCACGACGTTGAAGCAGTATTCGCGTCGAATGCCCGTCGTATCCATTGAGGAGCTGATCATGCAATCTACACCGTTCGTCAGATTGGGCGTATTGACAGCCTTGTTATTTGGCTGCGTTTCCGCACGAGCACAGATCATCATCATTGATCCACCGACACCGATACGCCCGCCCCATCCCGTTCCGCCTCGTCCCCGCCCGCCGGTTCCCTGGCCCAGCCCTGGATACACGCTGGAGGTCAAGAACCAGAATTACGAGTCCACCATCACGGACGGCGTGGCTGTCACCAAGGTCGATCAGACGTTTCACAACGCCAGCCCGCATCAGGTCGAGGGGACGTACGTATTTCCGCTGCCGGCGACGGCTTCGGTAAGCGGGTTCAGCATGTTTGTGAACGGAGAGGAATTGGCCGGCGAATTGCTGGACGTTGAGAAGGCCCGCGGGATCTATCAGTCGATCGTGTCGAGTATGCGTGACCCTGCATTGCTTGAATACCTGGGTTCGCGACTGTATCGGGCACGTATTTTTCCGATCCCGGCTGGGGGCGACGTCCGGGTTACGATGCGATATCAGGAATCGCTGCCGGTTGATGCCGGGCTGGCGACGTTGGAGTTGCCATTCAAAGCCGACGCGCGAGCGTCGAAGGCGGCTGAGAAAACAAGCGTCCTGGTTCGCATCCGCAGTCAAATACCCATCGGGAATGTGTTTTCGCCATCGCACGCGGTGGACGTGAACCGCACGTCGGAGAATGAAGCCACGATCAGTTACGAATCAAGCCATAGGCCGTCGGACCGCGATTTCGTGGTGCACTACCTGTTGAGCGAAAAGGATTTCGGTTTGGCGATGTTGACGTATCGCGAACCTGGTCAGGACGGTTTTTTTATGGTCCGCATCGCGCCGCCGGCGAAAGTCGATGCCGACGCGGTGCTACGGAAAGACATCACGTTCGTGTTCGACACGTCGGGCAGCATGTCCGGCGAAAAGATCGAACAGGCACGCAACGCGCTCAAGTTCTGTTTGAACAGCCTCGGCGGGGAGGATCGATTCAATGTCATTTCGTTTTCACATGAGCCGCGGGCGTTTAAGGAAAGCCTGGTAACGGCGTCTCGCGAGGCGGTGAGGGAGGCCATCAATTTCGTGGAGAGCATCACCGCGGGCGGCGGCACGAACATTAACGATGCATTATTGAAGGCGCTGCGGGGAACGACCAACAGTAGCGATCGGCCCCATTTGATCGTGTTTTTGACCGACGGGGAGCCCACGATTGGCGTGACCGATCCCGAAGCGATTCTGAAGAACGTGAGCGGGGCGAATGAATCAGGCGCTCGGTTGTACGTGTTCGGCGTGGGTGATGACGTGAATACGAACTTGCTGGATCGCCTGGCGGAAGATAACCGCGGCGCCCGCCAATACGTCAGACCGAGTGAAAACATCGAGGTTAAGGTTTCCGGCTTCTATCGCAAGGTGTCTGACCCGGTATTGAGCAATCTGGTGATGGATTGGGGCAGCTTGACCGTCCATGACGTCTACCCGCCGAAGCTGCCCGACCTGTTCAGCGGCGGCGAGATCGTTCTGGTTGGGCGTTTTCGTGGACACGGATCATTTGCGCTGGAATTGACGGGCACGCGGCGGGATTCCAAGGAACGGTTTGTGTACGAGCGAGTGATGCCGGAAACCGACACCGGTCATGAATTCCTGCCGCGACTGTGGGCCGTGCGCAAGATCGGGTACCTGTTGGACGAAATTCGGCTGCACGGCGAAAAGAGGGAACTGAAAGACGAGGTCGTGCGGCTGGCGAAGTTGTACGGCGTGCTGACTCCCTATACCGCCTACCTGGTTACGGAGAAGGGCGAATCGCCGGGCTTCGTTTCGCGGCCACAGCAGGTCCTCAAATTTCAAGGATATAGAGGGAGATCGGCCGGCATTCCGGCACCTGGAATCGAACAGGGAAATATGCAGGCTGATCGGCTGGGTGCAGATGCGGTCGATGCTTCTGTGGAAATTTCTGGAATGCAGCATGCTGATGGCCTGACTGGCGAGCACGATTTTTCGATGCCTCCAAACGTGCATGCAATGTCCGAATTCACGAGCGACGATGCTGGCCACGACGATGGAAATCACCATCGATTCCGACAGGAGTCGGCACGACGTGCGGCTGGTCGAACGTTCTATTGGATCGATGGGCGATGGGTCGATTCCGAATTTGATGACAAGATCGATACCACAAAGGTCGAGCCGTTTTCGGAGGCGTATTTTGAACTGATCGGCAAGCACCCGGCCTTGGCCAAGATATTGGCGATGGGGGAACGAGTCGTGTTCAAATGGAACGGGAAGTGGTACGAAATCAAGCCGTCTGGCGATTTCGGTGATACGAGTCCCGACGGTGACGGGCAGCCGTGATCGGATGGTTGGTCACGCGATCGCTGACGCGCTGGTGGTTCATGCGTCGGCTTTTGATCCGCGACGCGAATGTGATGGCGGACATTCGACGCGGTGTTCGACCCGGCGCGAGCGATCGTCGTGCCGTGCGGTTGCGAGTTCATCCATGTGCCGATAGTTTCCACATGCGACGGGAATTATTGTTCATCGACGAGCGAATGAAGGCCAAGATAATCGATTGACCCCAACGCCATCTGATTTACCAAAACGGGCCGCCGGTTCGGGTTCAACCGCCGATGCTGGGCGTGCCGGTCAACCGGAAATCGCTGCGCAGACGTCGGCGGCGGGTCCCCACGACGTCCCGGCGATGGACCATGCCGGCGGCGATGCGGGCAGAGAGGCCACGATGTTCGTGGTCAAGCTGGTAGTCCTGACGTTGCTGGTCGGATTCGGCGAAGCCTACCTGCATGATGCCGGTGATTTGCAATGGCTACAGGATGTGATCGCATTCACGGCGACCAAGATCGTCAATCTGATGGGTATCGATGTGCGATGTGCCGGCAACGACATCAGCGGGGCTGGGTATCCGTTACGCGTCACGTTGCAGTGCACGGCGTTGTTCGCCAAGGGCCTGTTTTGTGCAGCCGTGATTGCCTACCCCTGTACGTGGTCGTCGCGCTGGGTCGGGTTGGTGGTGGGCGTGGTCGGGGTGGCGATGGTCAACGTGGCCCGAATCGTCGGACTGGTGCTGATTTCGTATGGGCTACCTGATCTGTTTCATTTCGCACACATTGTCTTGATGCAAGGGTTTTTGATTTCCTGCGTCGCACCGTTGTGGTTGATGTGGGCTGTGTGGACGGGCCGACGGGCCAGGCGAATGCATGCCTGACAGACCTGAACCAGTTTGGAAGTTGTCGCGGTTTCTGTGGCGGGCGGTTCCCTGGCTGGTGGTGATGGCGCTGGTATGGCAATACACGCTGCCGCAGAATTCGGGGCTTGCGGTTTGGGTAACGAAGAGGCTGCACGGTTTGCTGGGGTTCCCGGCACCGTACATGTTTTGTGATTCGCATCGATTATTTTGGCATGCCACGCTTTTTCCGCCGGCCATCGGTTTGATTCTGGCGTCGTATTGGCTTGGGTGGACCCAACGAATCGTCCGGGCATCGTTTGGTTACGCCGCCTACACCTTGCTAACCGCCATCACGATCACGATTCACGAATCACCGTATCTGCCGGAGACCGGTTTCCGCTCCATCCTGACGAGCACCATGGCTGACGCGAACTACCTGACCTTCGGCGTCGCTATTTGGGTTCTGGCAGCCGGCCCGTGGTACCTGCGACGCACGCAAATCGAATCGAAAGAAACCCATATCCATCATTTTGCAACGCGAGCATGGCGTTGGGTAGGAAATAGCTGGATGTTGAGGCTGACGACGTTGGTGCTGGGGGTGTCGCTGGTGGTGCCGTTGTTCGCAGCCAGCGGCACGCAACAGCAGATGGGGGCGCGATGGCGGATGGCCCGCGCGCTCCGGGACGTGCCCTATTATCCATTTCCGAGCGCAGCACCCGTTGAGGTTCCGCCAGAAAAAAGATTGGAACGAGACCGTCGAACGGCAACGGCCATCGAGGCCATTGACAATGCGATTCGCGAGGATCGCACCGATCAGATGCCAAGTGCAGCGTTGCTTCATTTGTCCGGCCACTTTTATCTGTCGATGAAGCCCGACGATATCGGGTTGAGTCGGCGATTTCAGAAAATTGCCGGGGATCAAATCCAACGTGCCAATATGACACGAGCCCGATAGCGACAGACACTTCAAAATCGATCTGTAGCGAGCCAGTTACGATTATCGTTGGACTTGATGGACGCTCAAACGCGGTGTTTCGGTTTACGAGGCTTGCAAATATTACGCTGCCACTGTTTTTGACGTTCAGGAAGACCCGATAAACGGGGTCATTGCAGGCCGTCGAAGACTTCGCGTGCGTTCTGAAAGGTTGAACGAGTTCGGCGGTTGAACTATCATCGGTGATTGCAGATGGGAGCGGTGGAAGGAGCCCCATCCCGAAATTTCATTTTGCTTGGTTGACGCCCCGGGGGACGCAAACGAAGAGGCGGCGTCTGGGAGGCGGATTCTGCACGTCGCGCAGGACTGCGAGGTGCGCGATGCGCCATGTTCCCGTATCTTGCGACGGAAGGAGTTTCGTCCATTCGCAATATGTGAAGCGCATTATCCCGGTATCGGGAGCGTTGGCTCCGATTGTGGGTGGATTCAAACGTGCTTCGCCACTCGCCTGCTGCGGGAACTTGAATATGAACGGGAACGCGAATTCCTTGTGCCAATGGTGTGGCACTTGCGAATCGGTTCACCTTTCGCTTTGTTACGTCGCGCGACGTTTATTTGGAGTGTTAGCATGTTCTTCGCAACCAAGTGGCACAATCCGCGCAGGGTCTCATACGTCCGCGTTCCCGGGGTTGTAATTTTTGTTCTTGGCTTGATGCCTTCCCTGGTTCTCGCGTGTACGTCAGATCCCGAATGCGACGACGGTTCGGTGTGCAACGGGCTGGAAACGTGCGACCTGGGGACGAACACGTGTCAGCCGGGTACGGCGTTGAACTGCGACGATTTGAATGATTGCACGGGGGACGGTTGCGATCCGCTGCTGGGCTGCCAGAACGTGGACCTGGCGTCGGGGACGGCCTGC
>CAYRHJ010000031.1:0-71802 GCA_964424105.1 uncultured Phycisphaeraceae bacterium
GGGTCGGTCGCAAATTCCAGCTGAATATTGGAAACGGACGGCGCCCCCACCACCAGAATGCCGTCTCCAAAAGCAACGCAATCCCCGTAGCGATCGTCCGTGGCACCGAAAGGCGTTGTCAACTGGACGTGCTCCACCCAGGAATCGTCGCCGGCGTCTCCAGGCGTACCATTCTCGTCCAAGCGAAAGAGATACGCCGACCCGGTGCCAAACTCGTTACCTTCCCACACGGACCCGGACGCGATCCACCCATCATGGATCGCGACGGACTCTCCAAACACCCGAAACTCAGCCAAATCCGACGCCAGCAGCTTCTGCTCCGGAACCCAAAGTCCGCTCTCCTCACGGAAAACGTAAGCCGCTCCGGAATCACACGACGGATCACACGTCGGATCACACCCGCAAGCCTCGTCATTGCGGTAGGCGCCGACAACGAGTCGGTCGCCGTTAAGATCGAGTGAAAATCCAAACGCGGCTCCCTCGTCCCAGGACTTCACGATATGTGTGCACGCCCAAAAGTCATCACTCGGATCGCCCGGATCAGCCACCCCTCCGCGTCGACACACCACAACGATCCCTTTTCCAGGAAAGATGTCTCGACCATTCGCTCCGATCATCAGCCAGTCACCGTCAGAAGCCATGGATGCCCCAAGTTGGTCAAAGTCCATCACACTTGGCGCAAGAAATGATTGAGTCTCAAAGTACTCGCAGGGCGGGTCCGAGAGGGCCGGATTCGTACAAAGTCCGGAAACAACGGCGATGATTACGACGTGCAGGTAACTACCGGAGCGGCTCATGTGGATGTCTCCTGACGGGAACTCAAAAATATCAAAAACACCCCTGCTGGTCAAGTAGTCTCAAAATCTGGGCAACCCCGAACAAGATTTCACCGCATTTCCCCCCGACCCGTATGGTTGCAAAGGAAACAGGAAGAAGGCACGGGTGAGGCAGGGCCTTAATCCTGCCTCACCCCGTGCCGAGTTTTTCAGGTGGGGTTGGCGCTAGCTGATTGCCCTCCCCAAACAACGACTACGTGGCGTCCCCGGAGGCCGAAAAATCCTCCGCGGTATCCATATCGTCGCAGTCGACGATCGCGGAACCCTTCCACAAGAGTCCACCACTATAGGAGAACCCCGTGTCCACTCGGAGCCTTCCGGCTTGTATGTCGATGTCACCCATCGAGTCTCCGTAGCTGCCGGCAGTAGAGTGATTCAAGTGCAACTCCCCACTCGCATGGTTCAGCGTGAACGTCCCGCTGGAACCGACCGCCACGCCCGAGCCTTGGATCTCCACTTTGTGCCCGGCGGTGATCGTTACATCCCCGTCAAACTGAACACTCCCGATGATATCGAACGTCAGGTTCCCGCCGGGGACGGTCACCTCCGAAGTGCTGTCCAGCGTCAACGTTTCGCCGCTGGCGACTTCTATCTCACCGCCGCCGTTGGTCGCGTTGGACTTAATGTCCGCGAACATATTGGCGTTTGTATCGGCGAAGGCGAGCTTGCCCGGATTCGTTGTCGTCGCACCGTCAATGAACTCGATAATGGATGGGTACGACGCGTGACCCGAAAACGTCGAACTCGAATTGTTTATTGCGAGAGACGCATCCGATTCGATTCTGAGCTTTCCCGCCGGATCGTGACCCGGTACGTCATCGACGATCCTGTTCAATCTCCCGGACCGCCTGATCGAAGGGGACGGACTCATCGCCGGATCGTTTGGCTGCGTCGTAGGCCCGGATGGATTCCAGCTCCTCGAGCTCCTCCATCAGTCTTTGGTAGTCTTCCATCGGCAGGATCACGCCGACGCGATTGCCGTTTTCATCGACGACGTAGCCTTCGTTGACCGTTGGCATTTCAAATCACTCTACGTTGGCAGGGAGCGCCCCAGTTGTGCGCCCGCCCGCGACGGTTGATTGCGTCCGCAAGGCGTGCAGCTTTTTCCACGGCAACGGGAGCCATCATACCGCGCAAAACCGAGGCAAAGGCCGCTTCCAAGTATGCTGCTCGCCGCATTGCACGAAGCCGTTCGCCACCTCGCCATCGTTTTACCTTGCACTAAACCTTGCACGTACGCGCGTCCTTGGCCGTCATTTCTGGTCAATTGTTGGCAAAACAGACGATGCCATGGGGGTTTGGGCAATCCTACTCGAGGCCGTCGTAACTCGCGCCCCTGGCAAGAGTTGGCCACCGTTGGCAATCGGTGTCAACGGCGGTCGGAATCAGCGGGTGATGAGATTCGAACTCACGACATTCACGTTGGCAACGTGACGCTCTACCACTGAGCTACACCCGCGAAATCAACCGCGCCAATATATCGTCGATCGCGAGGCACGCAAGTTTCAAAACCCCACGATGACGACGACGGCGAAAGTCCAAGTCGGCCCTATCCACTTCGTCATTGGCTGGCGATGCATTATAGGTTCTGATGCGGCAAAATCCGGCCCAAGCGCCGGGGCGACGATCTTCTATTCCCCAGGATCAGGTGTGTCGCCGTCTGAACCCGTGAAACCAGCCACACCGATCGAGCGAATCACGTGCGGATGCTGACTCTCGACGGCATCAAGGAATTCGCGAACGGTGGCCACCAATTTCGGATCGGTTTTTGTGGAGGCTACAACCGGTCCCAATCGAATAGGACTGGTCTCCCCCAATACCCTGAATTGATCCTTGCTGAAGCGCAGCGGTATGAATCGCCCCCCAGTGTCTGGATAGGATTCAAATTCGGCTCGGCTGATCACCCCAACCGGCGTTGTTCCAAACGCGACTTCCTTGGCCACCTCCTGCGAATTCATGTGATATTGCAGTGAATTAGGCGGGATCAGCTCACGACGTATGGCATCTTGCGAAACACCCGCATCGTCCAACGCCGCCGTCGCAGCATAATGAAGCACGGCATCTCCCGGAGGTCCAAACGCAAACCGGCGGCCCGATATATCGGTCAGCGCCTGAATGTCCGAATCCGCGCGGGCCACAAACAATCCGGATTCGCTCGATCTCTTGGCCCGGGCAATAACACGGCAATCCTTGCATTCCGACACCAACTCGTCGTACTGTTCGTCCGTCAGAAAGGCAAAATCGATTCGCCCATACTGCAAATGCGAAGCCACCTGAAACACCTTGAACGGCTCGATGATCACCGGCCTATTCGTGACGCGTGCCAACTCCGTCTGAAGGTCCGACCAGGGTGTTCGCTCGCGAAGATCCCACCATGTTCGAACATCCATCATGACGCTGTGGTCCGCCACGATGCCCACGCGGATAGGCTCGGAACCAAATCCGAACAGCGGACGAAGCCCCAACGGATCCCAAAAAGTCGATCCGGCCAATACCCCCGGAGATGTTGTACAACCGCTGAACAACGCAACCGCCAAGCCAATCATGAACGCCGGCAAGATCATGCCCGCGAGAGGTCGTTTCATGCCCGCAGCGATCCCGAATCGCAATGTCATTTTCCGTAAGTCACGCATAGCCGTCCACATCCGCATCACACGTCCACGCCAGCCGCAGCCCCCACGAGGCAAGACCGTTCAATCCCCGTTGGGTTCCGAAAGAGCGTTGGCGGCGCCGTGAATTATACGCCGACCAAGAATTCTCACAAATGATACTATCGGCTTGCGTGTCGGATTCGCGGGACCTTGAATGGGCAATGCCACCGCAGGCCCGCCACATGTGTCAAAAGGAAGGCGTCCGCGCGAACGGATTTCGTTGATCGAACGAATCGGCTGGTGCGATGGCTGGAGCGCACCGTCGCCCGCGCGGACGCCAAGGATCACTTCCGAGGCATGGGAAGGTTTCTTTCGAACAAATCGATGGTGCGGAGCACATGTGAAGGACCGATGGAAAGGCGGTAGGGACTTCAATCATTCAGCACGGCTCCGCACCCTCGACGCATGAGTGTCCACTGTCGTGTTGCCCGCATTCGACGCCCGGTTCGACCAGGAAACGGAGTCATTCCGTTGTTATAGAACCCGGCGCTGATTGGGGTACGGAGTTCATCAAGCTTTCTGTCGCTGGAGCGCAGAAAAATAGTGATTATTTTCATCCAAAATCAGCGCCAATCCTAACTGGTTATTAATAATAAGGTTACATTCAACGCCCAAAATACAGGCGTTCACATTCTCGTTTCAACGTTTCGCCAGCCTGTCGCGGGAATTCGCTGTCACAATACCCGCCGGCAACCTTTCAGAGCCAATCACCGGCCCATCGAGATTCGCAACATACCTTGTGTACAGAGGTTACGTCGTGTTACAATGCCGGCCATGGATACCACTCGCCCATCATTGCTCGTGCGAGTCAAGACGCCCGAGGACGGAAGCGCCTGGAAGGAATTTTACCGGCTATACGCCCCGCTTTTGTCGCGATTTGGCCGTGCGCGTGGGCTGGGAATCGAGGAAGCTGAAGACGTGGCCCAGGAGTGCATGAACACCCTGGTCAAGACCATGCGAAATTTTGACTATTCGCGTGATAAGGGTTCCTTTAAGAACTATCTTTTTACACAGGTCAGTCACCAAATCGCGGATCGGCTTAGGCGTAAACGCCCCAGGCTGGCACAGAGCGGTGAGTTGCGCCGTCTCCCCAGCCGCGACCAGGACGAAGCAGAAGCCCAGTGGGATCAGTATTGGCTACGCGAGCACCTGAACTATTGCATCAAGAATATCGAGAAAGAATTCGCCCCCCAGACCATCACGGCGTTCAAGTTGTATGTATTAAAGGAGTGGGCCGTCGAAAAAGTCTGCGACACGTTGCAATTGACGCCCAATCAGGTCTATTTAGCTAAGTCTCGCGTGACCCGTCGCCTTCGAGCAACGATGAACGAGCTGGTTGGCGAAATTGTTTAGCGGTTCCTGCCTTGGCCCGCAGGACAGGGGGGGTAAATACCCGTGGTGCATTGCCTGAGCGATGCCGATTTCGAGCGATTGACCTGCGGGGAATTGGATGAGGTCACCGGCGGTCAGTGGCGCGAACATATCGACGGTTGCCCCAACTGCCATCAGGCCTACGAAAGCTATCAGAACGATGCCCAATTCTTGAGTCGGGCAAAACTCCTGCTGAGTCGTCAGGACGTTTCGCTGACGACGAGTGGAAGTACATCAGCTTCCGTTTCTACGACCAATGCCAGCGTTCATTTTCCCCGTATCGATGGATATCGCATTTCGGAAGTGGTGGGCCAAGGTGGAATGGGGATCGTGTACCGGGCGGAGCAAACCAAGCTCAAGCGCGTGGTGGCGCTGAAAGTCTTGCCCTCGGTGATTGGATCCGCCAGCCCATCCGCGGTGTCACGCTTTCGCAGGGAGGCCCACGCGGCGGGTCGCCTTCACCACACCAACATTATTCCCATTTACGACTATGGTGAATCGCATGGCGGCTATTACTACGCCATGGAATTGATAACCGGGCAGCCGCTCAACACGTTGATCAAGCGATTCGGTGTGCAAAACGCGGCATCGGCGTCGCCCGTTCGTTTGGCGGCCATGCTACGTCCGTCCGTATCGGGCAGCATGGACCTTCGATCCGGCGATGGATTCGGAGACGCGGTTGCGGCGAACCTTGGGCCGGAATCACAGATTTCCACGCCCCCGCGCTGGCGCATGTACTATCAACAGGTCGCCCGCTGGACCGCGGACATCGCCGACGCACTTCATTACGCCCACGGCGAGGGTATCATTCACCGGGACATCAAGCCGGCCAACATTATTCTGTCCCTCGACGGAAGGGTCATGATCGGTGATTTCGGGTTGGCCAAGACGGTCGATGAGAACACGCTGACCATGACGGGCTCGTTGTTGGGCACGGTGCGGTACTTGAGTCCCGAGCAGGCCATGGCCCGACGAGTTCCGGTGGATCATCGCACGGACATTTATTCGCTGGGGGCGACGCTGTACGAGCTGTTGACGTTTCAACCCGTTTTTCCGGGAGACGACGACAAACAGGTGCTCAGCGCCATCATCTCCCGCGATCCCACTCCACCGCACAAGATCATCTCCACCGTGCCCCGTGAGCTGGACACGATTTGCCTCAAAGCCTTGGAGAAATCGCAGGATTCGCGCTACGCGACCGCCCGGGCCATGGCCGAGGACTTGCGTCGATTCATCAACGATTTGCCGATCGCCGCGAAACCGCCGGGCACGGTCAAGCGGGTGATCAAGTACATTCGACGACACAAGGCGAAATCCGTCGCCGTCGCAGCCGCGGTGTTGCTGGCGGCTTCCGCTGCATTGGTAGTACGGGCCAGCCGTCAGCGGTTAGTTGCCCAACAGGAGCGGTTGGTTGCAGACGTCGCGAAGCTAGTGGCTAAAGGCAACGCGCACGCGATCAATGGCCAATGGGTTGAAGCGAAGAGATTCTACGACGAGGCGCTGGACGCGAATACCAACGACCGCCGGGCCATCAGCAACCTCGCCCGTCTGTACATTAATTGGGCGAACTCGTTTCCCCGCCCCGATGCGTCAAAGATTGAGTTAGCGTTGGAGGAATGCAAACGCGGGTTGTCGCTGTATCCCGACGACGAAAACCTTGCCAATACCATGGCCATCCTGCTGAAACGGGAGGGTCGGCTGGAAGAAGCTGGAGCCGTGCTCGAGAAGTTTTTGAAGTTCAAAGATGGATCCAAGTCCGCGTTGAACTCGTCGGCTGGCGACGCCGAGAGCAAAAAGGAACATAAGGAAGCGGCTTCACCGGTTACGCTGGCCAATCTGGGGATGATTTATGCGTTGCAGGGACGACTCGATGAAGCCGAGGCCACCTTGAGATCATCGGCAGAAGTTTCCGAGAAGGAAAAGAAACAGTCGGCTGAAGACTCCGTGAAGGAAAAGAAACTGTCGGCTGAAGACTCCGTGAAGGAGAAACCGTACGTGGATCCGATCAGGCATCTTGCGTCGATTCAGCTTCTACGCGGATCGGAGGAAGTGCTTGAAACGCTTCGACAGGCGCTTCAGATTGATCGCGACAACGCCGCCACGCGATTGTTGATCGCCCGGGCGTTGTGGCAAAACGGAATCAAAAGCAGCGAGACCTTGGGAAACGCTGCCGATACCGCCACAACGGCGGATACGATCTTGGGAGAGCGCGATCCGAAATCGAAACGCATTCGCGCTATGACCCAATTGCATGATCAGTCGCCCGACAAAGCCGTCGAATCGGCCACTGCCGCGATCCAGCGCGGCGACATGGCCACCATCAACCATCTCATCATCGCCATTGCCTGCGCTCAAAAAGGCGAGACAGAAAAGGCCCGGCTGTCCCTTAAACTGGCCGAAGAGAGCTGGCCCGATGAACTCCGCAAGCCCGACGGGTTCATCGCGACGGCTGATCGCGGTGAACTGTGGTTCGAGTCAGCCAAGGAACTTTTCGCCCTGCGAGACGAAGCCGCTGCACTATTGGACGCAGTGCCAAACGACCCGGCAGGCGTGAAATCCGAGACCGCGCCGAACCCTTGAAAATGGTCTCGAGGCTCGCAACTCACGGTGCTGTATTCAGTTACGGTCCAAGCCGGTTCACCGGGATTTGCTTGCGATTTCTCTCCCAGAAAAGCTATAATGGCTGCACAGGCTGGAACGGCGTCTGGCGCTGCGCGTCCGATTATGGGCAAGACGGCTAGCGCGACGGTCGAGCGAATCGGGATCCGCACGAAACGGACTGCGGCAGGCTTTGTGCATATCGTTGGCGGATGGAATTTTGGTATCGGGATTTGGGATGGGAGAGCGCCTTGGCTCTAATGAAAGCGAAGAAGTCATGAAACCGCAGGGCCAATTTCGATTTCGGGCAATTGTTCTGGCTTGCACCTGGCTGACGCATGTTTCCGCGGCGCTCGGGATTCCGGTTACTTGGACGGGCAACATGAACGACCAGTGGAACAATCCGGGAAACTGGAATCCCACGGTGGTGCCTTGCAACATGCCGCCGAACGCCTACAACGTGATCATTGATCAGCCCGGCGCGATGGTGGTGCTGAACGAGCTGATGTGCGAGGTGGACAGTCTTACAATTTTGAACGGCGCGACGCTGCGCGTGATAGGGACGAACCTGTCCATCGTGACCCCGCAGGGCTTGCAGTTACAGGGTGCGCTGTTGGTCTCCTCCAATGCGACGATCAACGCGTCTTTTGTTCCGGTGACGATCGGCGAGGGGGGACTGTTTGCGCGTGACCCGCTCGCACCCTGTCCCGATGCCTCGTCCCTAATTGCCGGTACGATCACGGTGCTGGAGGGCATGCCGGCGGGCGAGTTGCAGCTCGATTGTGACATGACGCTGTCTACCCAGGGCGACCTGATTCTTGACGGGACCAATGTCAGTGCAAATTCCCCGAGCGGCGCGAAGGTTTATGGCGGGCTGTTGCCGCCCATCCTCGGACTGACGGATGATTCGTCGGGTGGAGTCGGCGGCGACATTCAGATTTTGAACGCCGCGCAGGTCACCATAGACTCCACTGCGTTCGCAGCCAAGTCAACGGCCAGGCAACAAGGCCCCCTATCGTCGCCTACGCTGCATTTGTCGGGTTCATTTTTGAATTACAGCCGCCGGCCGGATTTGTTCAACGCCAAAGAGGGAAGGCTGGTTTTGGGCGGCGTTCCCGGTGCGACTCAAATCTTCGAGGTGGCTGATGTCATACCGTCGTCGGCTGCGGGACTATTGCTGAATAACTTCGCGTTTGGAAGTATTGAAATCCTTCCCGGCGCCATCGTCGATTTCGTTGACGAATTCGACAATGACGGCCTCGGGCAACAGACATTCGAATCCCAGTTCGTGCTGGGAACCCTGTCGATCGTACCTTCTGCGACCGTGCGCGTCCTGGGCTGCGGGCTGTTCTTTGGTACATTTCTTGACGTAGAGAGCTGCATCGTCCTTGTGAAGAACGGCGGCGCTTTTCAATCGATCGAATCGCTGTTCAATGTCGTACCGACGGCGTCGGAGTTCGGCGGTTGGCTGGTTTTCGCTGCCATGGGCTTGGCTGGCGTGGCTGTTTTGGGCCGACGAAAAGTGCCGGCGTGATCAACGTGCCGCTCGGCGGCCATTGGCGGAGTGGAAAATCGTATATGGTTTGACCGTTTGCCAAATTGAATTTCTGCTTGATTTCAACACGAAAGGCCCTGACCCCGTCGACGCATCGTTACTTGCGTCGTCAGGGCAGGGTCTTTTATCATGCCCGTACGAACGGAAGCGCATTATTGAACTTTGAATGGTCAATTGAACGATGGTTGTCGTTTCCGCGAGAGCGTGGAACGGCTGCACGCTTGCTTGGGCCCCGGCTTTCGCCGGCGTGACGGTGCTACGGCAAGAACGGATCAACTTCATAACACCATTCAAACATCAATTGATTGGTCGTTTCGTGAAACCACGCCGTTCGAACTTGTTCGACGGGCTGCTGCTCACCGATTCACCCGTAACCCGGTGGGACGGAAAAAACTGGATTGGGAGAATTGATGAACCAGAAAATTCGATTTCTGATTTCGGCTTCGGTACTTGTGATGGGTTGCCCGTTGTTCGCCGACGACCCATCGGGGCGCGACGCAGAATCAGCGAAGCCAAGCCAGCGCAATTGGTGGCAATGGCGCGGACCGCTGGGGACCGGCGAGGCTCCCGGCGGAAACCCCCCGACGACTTGGAGTGAAACACAAAACATCCGCTGGAAAGTTGAACTGCCGGGCAGCGGACTCTCGACGCCCATCATCTGGGGCGATCGGGTCTATGTTCAAATGGCTATTCCGACGGACCGGAAGGTCGAGACGAATGACAAAGAAGACGTCGAGGGAACTTCCGATCAGAAAGATCGAGCCGACGTCGATCGCCGACCGAATCAGGAGGGCCGGGAAGCCGGTCGAGATCGAGGCAGGCGGGGCGGAGGTGAACGAGAGCGCTCGGGCCCCGACACGATTCACCGATTTGTCATCATGGCCCTGGATCGCGAGACGGGAAAGACCGTTTGGGAGCGAACGCTTCGGGATGAATTGCCGCATGAGGGAAGTCATGGCGACGGAAGCTTGGCCCCCAGTTCACCGGTGACCGATGGTGACCACATTTTTGCCTATTTCGGATCGCGTGGGCTTTATGCGCTGGACATGTCCGGGAACGTAATATGGGAGAAGGACTTCGGCGACATGCGCACGCGAAACGGGTTTGGCGAAGGCAGCTCGCCCGCGTTGCATGGTGACACGCTGGTGATCACGTGGGACCACGAGGATGACTCGTTTATCGTCGCGCTGGACAGCAAGAGCGGCTCGCCCAAATGGAAAGTCGATCGGGACGAACCGACGTCCTGGGCCACCCCGGTCGTTGTTAC
The DNA here is from genome assembly GCA_964424105.1 of uncultured Phycisphaeraceae bacterium. Classification (GTDB taxonomy): domain Bacteria; phylum Planctomycetota; class Phycisphaerae; order UBA1845; family UBA1845; genus CAYRHJ01. The sequence continues at coordinate 10,279 of CAYRHJ010000031.1, forward strand.
CAGCGAAGGCAGACGTCAGGTATTGGTGAACGGGTCGAATCGCATGCGGGGATACGATTTGTCGAGCGGCAAGCTCTATTGGGAATGCGCTGGTATGACAGCCAATGCGATTCCCACGCCGGTCATCGACGGTGATTTGGCATTTTTCATGAGCGGATTTCGCGGCAGCGCCCTGCTGGCCATCGATTATGCGAATGCATCGGGCGACATCGCGGGTACGGACGCGGTGCGCTGGACCTATGCGGAAAAAGGCACGCCCTACGTGCCGTCTCCGCTGTTGTATCAAGGCGATTTGTATTTCTTGGACACCAACAAGGCCATCCTTTCTTGCGTCGATGGCCGGACCGGTCAATCCCACTATGCCAAAAAGCGGCTGGAGGAATTTCAAGGCGTGTACGCGTCGCCCGTGGCTGCGGATGGTCGCGTGTATTTGCCATGCCGTGATGGCAAGACGGCTGTATTCGCCAGCGGCGCGGAATTCAAACTCCTAGCCACCAACTCGTTGGACGACAGCTTCTCGGCTTCGCCCGCCATTGTGGGAGGCCAACTGTTCCTGCGAGGCCTCAAGAATCTGTACTGCATCGAGGGTGGATAGGAATGGTGTTCTGGATACCGGCCTGCGCCGGGATGACGGCGAATGCGCCGAGATGACGGTGAATGCGCCGGGATGAAGCGAAATCGCCGGGATGACGGTGAAAGCCCCGTCACTCCGGCGAAAGCCGGAGTCCAGGGAAAACCGTAGAGGGCTGGATTCCGGGCCGGGCGGGTCAGCGGATGCGCAGGGCGACCATCAGTACCGCGAACAGTAACATGATTGCGCCAACGGGAACGAGCAGGATGCCCAAACCGGGGTCGCCGGCGTAGATGAACAGTCCGCCTAGAAAAAAGCCGCCCGGCAAGGCGATGCCCGCGCCGATCAAACACGGCGAAATCCAGGAACCATTTAGCTGTTTACGCAGGTCCGACCGTTGCGCCGTAGCCGCGAAAGCAATGTTGATTAACGCGACGAGCGTTCCGTGGGCGTGCGCCAGCGTCCACATGAATCTTCGCGTTTCGTTGGCGACGTTGAGGTACCAGTCGATTTTGAAACCATGCAGCACCTCCAGAACGATGCCCAACGTCAGAAAGACCAACATGGACCACCAGCCAAAGCGGAGGTGGCGTTGAACAACGTCCGCCTCGACTTCAGTTCTCGGTTCAACTTGTTTCGCGCGGGCCAATGGACGGTGTCCCCTCGATGAGGATGGTGCGAATCCTATTCAGCCAGTCCCAACGGTTGATGGTCTCGTTGTTGAAGTAATCGGTCAAATGTCGCCCCATCAAGTCCGCCATTCGAACCAATCAATAGCTCGTCACGGGCTTGTCGATCGCTCGCCCCCGCCCGCCAAATCTCCAGGACACGCTGCCGAGTGGTTTCCCGTTGGGCCAACGGTCCGACGAAATCGTATTCAACGTTTTCGTAACCGGCCAGTCTTTTCAACGATCGGTAGGCGATGAATCGCACGGCGTCATAGGGATCGACCATTAATTCCGCGAGATAGGGAGCCAGCCACGATTGGCCGGATGCCTGCCGGGCAGATTCCCAGCCCATGCTCCAGGCCATCAACGCTCGTTGACCGGCGTCGCCGCGGAGGGTCCAGAGGATCGACGCAGCTAGGCCGGCGTCATCCTTTTCAAGCGGTACCGGGGGAATGTCGTACCATTCCTGCAAATATCGCCCCGTCCATTCCAACGAGCGGTCCAGGTGACATTGATTGCACGCATTGGGCCTACCGGTCCGCAGGCTGGCTGCGACCGACGGACTGTCCACCTGATGGCTGCGGATGGCTTTCAGTAGCCCGTAGGTCGTGTAGGGCATGTGGCAGTTGTAGCAGCGAGCCCCGTCTGAATCAGCCCGGTGATGACTGTGGGACTCGATTTGCTGACGATATTCATCATGACATTGCAGACAGGCCTGGTCATTGTCCATACCCATACCGAGCTGATCATTGGCCCATTCACGAGTTGGCCGCGGATCGTCCGGCCATTGATGGAGCACGTGGCAGTCCATGCACGACATCCGCTCCTCCGGGCGGTCATGAGTGTAGCAGGGCGATTCGATCAGCCCGTTGTATTCACGCCCGGAGACGCGAACCATGCCATCAGCCCAGTAACGTTCCCGCAGGAACGTCGGGTTTCCCCGAAGGATCGCCTGCATACGAGGATGTTGGCTGATTTCCTTGGGTTGCACGACGATCCTCGATTGCTCCAAATCGTCTCCCGGCTTGTACGGATATCCAGTCGCGTACCATTTCCGCTCGTCCTCCACATCGTGGAATTCCGTGATAGAATGGCATTGCCCACACACCTGAGATTCCAATCGTTTGGACATTCGTTTCGGCTGAATGACCGTCGGATCGCGTTCCTGAGACAAGTGGAATTGGTATCGACGCTGGGGGTCGGCGTTGACATCGACATGATGTTCTGCCGGTCCGTGACAGGCTTCGCAGGCGATGCCGAACTCCACCACACGCGTGTCCATTTGTTGGCCGAAGGCGCGGGCCTGACCATGCGTCACGTGACATTTTATGCAATTGGTGTTCCATTGGCCCAACCCCGATGCCGGTTTGGCGCCGGGCGGCTGAAGAAACGACGCGGTTTCTGGAATCCATTCCTGCTCGTCAATCAGGTAGACGAACGGAAGCAGCGCAAGCTTGCGAGATTCGCCGCTGGCCAGCCAATAGAATTGCATATGGTGCGAGCCCGTCATCATGACCACTTTGCGGTCTTGGCGTTGCCCGCTGGCCGGTTCCGCTTCGCGCTCCTCCGCAGCCGTGGGATACGAAGTGACCCAGCGCTCACCCTCGTGGGTCCACAAGTGAAAGTTCTGTCCGTCTTGGGTCAGGGTGACATTGTTGAAATCGCCTACAACATTGTCCGGACGGGCGACCTGGGTCATGGTGCGATGGTACGAGGCGTGCCACGTGTCATATTGCTGCGGGTGGCAGGACCGGCAGGCGCCCGACATTGTGTATCCCTGGTCCGCGACGGCAATCGGTCGATCCGATACCTGCGACTCGGCCATCGGCCGATCCCGCAAACCGGAGGCGGACCACGTGACTGCCGTCGCGCCGCAGTAGACCAGCACAACGATGGCCACGACCCAGGGGACGGACCTCCATCTCATCCAACGCAGGGCGATCGGTAACATCGCCGTCGCCAGCAAAAAGCCTACCAAAATGGCTTCGTATGGCCCCATCCGTCAATCCATCACGTCCTGAAACCGACCGATTCAAGCAACACGATTTCCGCTACGGATGCTATTGTAGGCTGTCGCCTGTCCAAATGCGATCGTGCACGGTACAAAGCCACGAACGCGGGGCAAGTTTTTCCGTCGGTTGCTCGATTGTGCGAATCGCATATATTAGTCAGTGAAGCCCGCGTCGTGAGCGCGTCGCCAGATGCACCGTCTTGGGAGCGTGCACATGCCGAACGATCCGCCCGCATCCATGTCGGACAAGTCCATGTTCTCGCCGGACATTCACGAAATCGGCACGCGTCTCGTGGACATTCTAAACCAAACCGGTTTCTTGTATCGATTCCCGGCCTTCAGCGGCGTCACGTTGGCCTGCATTTGCCAACACATCGCCCCCCTCCAACGATTGTTCGCTGCCTGCGAAGTCGAACGTTCCCGTGCGATTCAATCCGCCGCAGGAAAATCTTTCACCGCCGGCAACGTGACCGGTCCGGATCCCTTGGCGGCTGGATTTGACCACGCCCAGGCCGGTTGGGGCGCTTTCTTGTCAGCGTTGGCCGATCAAGCCAATCGAGCACGTGGTGAAACGCAGCCTGCAAAACACGCAGATTTGGACGAAATCATCGCCTGTTGCCATGCCGGTGCGTCCGCCGATCCGGCGGCCTTCTTGCGATTGAAGGACACCATTGAGTCGCTGGCTGACGACGCCGTTGCGGAGGCAAAATCGCGATTCAAACCCATGTCCGAGGTTGAATGGCAACGATTTCGCATGTCCATATTCTATTGGCTGATCGAACTTCAAAAACAGCGACTCCCCTCCGCCTGACGCAATCATTCATGAAACACGCTCGCCCGCGACCGTCGAAGTGGCCGATGCCACGCACGGCGACCCGCCCAGGCCCCGTTGCCCAATGGCGGTTCAGCCCACACCCGATTGCGACCGATAATCTGGTTGATCATGTACATACTTGGCGTCGTATTGGCGAGAGCGGGCAGCAAGGGTCTGCCGGACAAATGCGTACGCCCGTTACTGGGTCGGGCGGTCATCGAATACACATTCGATCACGCGCTGGCCGCTCAACAATTGACTCGCGTCGTCCTAACCACAGATTCGACGGCTGCGGCCAACTTGGCACGCGCACGAGGAATCACGGTCATCGATCGACCCGCCGCCCTGGCCCACGATACCGCCCGCGTGGACACGGTCGCTCGCCACGCGGTCGAACACATGGAATCGACGGGTGGACCGGCCGTTGACGTGGTCGTTTTCCTGTATGGCAATATTCCCGTTCGGGCTCCGGGCATCATCGACCATGCCGTAGCGCATTTATCGAAGACGGGGGCGGATTCCGTTCGGACCGTGGCGCCGGTGACGAAACAGCATCCCGATTGGATACACCATTTGACGGGCGACCGTATGGAACCGTTTCGCGAGAACGGCATCTATCGCCGACAGGATCTCCAGCCGCTGTATTACCATGACGGCGCCGTTGCAGTTGTTCGGCGAGGCGCGCTGTTCAATGCCGCCGCCTGCGGAAACCATGGGCAGGCATTCCTGGGGAACGACCGCCGGGCCATCGTGCAGTCAGCCGAGGACGCCGTGGATATTGACACGCTTGTCGATCTCCATTTCGCCGAAGCCGTCCTGCGGTATCGAGAATCGCCGAATGACAGGCGTTGGGATTCGAATCGATTGGCCTCGACCACATGACGTCGTTACCCGAACCGATCCGACTAAAGCGCGCCATCGACGGACCATCGCCACGGTCCGACAAGCGCCGCAGTCAACACGTCTACGTCGGCTCGCACGCCGTCGGTCCGGGGTTTCCACCATTCGTGGTGGCCGAAATCGGCGTCAATCATGACGGCGAAATCAATGCCGCGTTGGAATTGATTGACGCAGCCGCCGAGGCGGATGTACAGGCCGTCAAGTTCCAGATGTTTGATGCCCAAGCGCTGGTCGGGCCCGCGGTCCCAACGGCTGGCTACCAATCGCAGAATACCGGGCTCGCCGAACAACGTGCCCTGTTGGCTGCGCTGGAATTGCATGACGACGATTGGTGGCAAGTGGTGGAACGATGTCAGATGCGCGGCGTCCTGTTTATGGCCACGCCGTTCGGCCTACGCGAGGTGGATCGATTGGCGGACCTGCATCCCTGCGCGCTGAAAATCGCGTCGCCTGACTTGGTTGACGAACCGCTGTTGGCGAGAGCGTGTCAGACCGATCTGCCGCTGATCCTGTCAACCGGCGCGTCAACCGAACCGGAAATGGATGATGCGGTCCGATATGTACAACAGGCGAGGGGGCGCGACGACTTGATCCTGCTGCATTGCGTCAGTTGCTATCCGACGCCGCCGGACCATGCCAATCTGCGGGCCATCGAAACGTTGCATCAGCGATTCGACGTGCCGGTGGGCTTCAGCGATCACACGACGTCCGTCGACATCGCAGCCTGGGCGGTCTGCGCGGGCGCGTGTCTGCTTGAAAAGCATGTCACGTTGAACCGCAACGCGCCCGGTCCTGACCACGCCGCATCCCTGGATCCGACGCAACTCGCCGGTTACGTGCGCCACGCCCGCCAAGCCCACGAAGCCATGGGCACCGGGCAACTGGGTTTTCAAGCGCTCGAAGAAGAGGTTCGTCGTCTGGGGCGAAAATCGATCGTGGCCACGAGAAAAATTCCGTCCGGCGAAACGATCACTGCGCAGCATTTGACCGCCAAACGCATGGGCGCTGGCCTGTCACCCCAACGGCTTCATTCGCTGATCGGTCGCCGCGCAAGAGTTGACATCCCTGCCGATGCGCCCATCACCTGGGAACAAGTCGAATGACCAGCCGGTCGAGGACGTCCAAACGTGCGCCCGCGCGCATCGCAAACGCAAGAACATCGCGGCCAACGCGTCGCCGTCGCGTAGCCGTCGTGACCGGAACACGTGCGGACTACGGACTGCTGCGAAGCACCATCAAGGCGCTGGCTGATCGACCCCGCGTCGACGTTCAGTTGGTCGTCGCCGGGATGCACCTGATCAAGCCGTACGGGTACACCGTTCGCGACGTCGAGCGCGACGGTTGGCCGGTCGCAGCGCGGATTCGAATGCAAAAGGGAGACGACTCGCCGACGGACCAAGCCGAGGGATTGTCACGCGGCGTGCTGGGCATCGCCAGATTCCTGCAACAGAACCAATCGGACGTGGTCTTGGTTCTAGGTGATCGCATTGAAGCGCTCGCCGGAGCGTTGGCAGCCACCACCACCGGGCGATGTCTGGCCCACGTCCACGGCGGAGATGTGGCACCGGGCGATTTCGACGATCCCATGCGAGATGCCATTACGAAACTGGCCCATCTGCACCTTGTCGCGACCCGTGACGCCGCCGAACGCGTTATCGCGATGGGCGAAGAACCATTCCGCGTGCAGGTGGTCGGTGCGCCCGGTCTGGACGATCTGTTGCATTTTCCATCTGCAACGCCACGATCCGGCCCGTCAACGACCGCTGTTGTCATCATGCATCCACGTGGCCGAACTGCCGAGCGTGAACGGCGAACGATGGCCGCCGCCTTGCGCGCCGTCCGCGCGCATCATCTTGATGCGGTCGTCATTCACCCCAATACGGACCGGGGTTGTTCCGGCATCGTGCAAGCTATTGATCGCGCCGTCGCCGACGCGAACGGTAACGGACGGATCCGTGTCGTTCGTTCATTGCATCGCGATGTGTTCGTGCAACACCTGCAATCCTGCGACATTTTGGTCGGCAACTCGTCGTCGGGGATCATTGAAGCGCCGGCCATGGGATTGCCGGTCGTGAATATCGGACCTCGCCAGAACGGACGTCTGCGTGCCGCCCAAACCGTTATCGATGCAGCCGAAAATTTTGAATCGATTTTCGCCGCGCTGAGTCGTGCGCTGGCTCGGCGTCCGAAAAAACCCAGCGCCACGCCCTACGGAACGGGCGACGCCGGCTTGAAAATCGCACGAATCCTGTCACGCGTCCGTTTGGATGAACGGTTGCGCCATAAGACAAATTCGCGATGATTGCAGCCCCCGTGTTTTAGCGAGTGCCCTACTTCGACGATGTAGACTAGGCATCGAGGGTGGAATGACCGTCCGTAAGCAACCCGACCTAGACGTTGAGGGTCTACCATGACATTGGATTTGGCGGCACCGGAAAAGATCGTTGTTGACGCGGCATTGGCCAAGTGTGGCGAGATTTCCACGTTACCAGAGGTTACAGCCAAGATCATCCATTTGGTCGAAGACACCGGCAGCACGGCCCGCGACATGCACGAGGTAATCAAGACGGACCCGGCGCTGTCCGCCCGTGTGTTGAAGGTGGTCAATTCGGCCTTCTACGGCTTGCCGGGGCAGATTGCCAGCGTCGACCGTGCCATCGTGCTGTTGGGACTTTCCGCGGTCAAGAACATCGCCATCGCCGCTTCCATTTCAAAAATGTTCAAAGCCCAGCGCTTGGGTGTCTCGTTCACCGCGAAGGACCTGTGGCGGCACAGCGTCGCCGTCGGGGTCAGCGGTCGTTTGATCGCCAGGGCGGTCAATTACCACGCGCCAGCCGACGAAGTTTTTCTGGCCGGCTTGATTCACGACATCGGTTTGATGGTGGAGTGGCAGGCGCATCCGGAAAAGGTGGCTGAAGTGGTCGAGCGATGCCTCACCGGCTGCGGCACGTTTCTGGCGCTCGAACACGAGACCATCGGAGCGGACCATCAGGCGTTTGGCAATGGACTGACGGCCAAGTGGAAGTTCCCGCGCAATCTTCGGGCCGTCGTGGGGTTGCATCATTGCCCGGAAAGGCTGTCCCCGGAATTGCAAAAGCTGGGTCACATCATCCGCATCGCCGACGTGCTCTGTTGCAGCAACAAGATCGGATTTCATCTGACCGCCATCGGCGACGAAATCACCGAGGAAATGCTTGCACCCATTGGCCTGGAGATGGACGCCATACCCGAGCTGCTCGAAGCCCTTCATCTCGAAGTGGATGCAGCGGAATCCACCTTGGCATCCGCCGACTAATGCCGCGATCCACCATGTTCGCATCCGCCGACTGATGCCGCGATCCACCATGTTCGCATCCGCCGACTGATGCCGCGATCCCCCGCACCCGTCACTCCGGCGCAAGCCGGAATCCAGTCCGTCATCCGCGTTTCACCCGCCCGTTCACGAGCCGCGAGCGCAAAGCAAGCGGTCTTCCAGTCCACTCGAACGCCATGTCGCCCATCGTTTCAGGCGCTCCGAGCTTGGCCGGCTCCCCCATGTTCGTTGCAAAGTTTTCAAAACTTTTGAAAACGTTTGGAAGCCCGCAGCGCGATCATTACAATCCGCCGGGCGCGGGACCAACGCGGAGCGAGCGTCTGTTAAAACGCGGAGCGTCGGGCATAACGCCGAGCGTCTTGATTCGGTCGAAATTGGCGCGGTGGGTTTACCATTCTTCGGGAAACGTGCGGACCCTTTGTGGCACGATCGTTATCAGTGACTCTCCGATGATTCCAACGGCGTCCATACTGGCTGATCTTTACGCACCCGTCCGCGATGATCTTCATTCCGTAAACCAAATCATCGAGTCCGAGCTGGCCAGTGACCACGACGTGGTGAATCAACTATGTCAGCATGTCGGGCAATACCGTGGTAAAATGCTTCGGCCCGCGCTGCTGCTTCTGTCGGGGCGAGCAACCGGACAAATCACCCAAGAGCATCGCGTCTTGGCCGCCGTCGTGGAGATCGTGCACCTGGCCACGTTGGTACACGATGACGTGCTTGATCATGCTGAATTTCGCCGGCAACACCCCACCATCAACGCCACGAATGGCAACACGACCGCGGTGTTGTTGGGTGATTACTTGATCAGCCACGCCTACCACTTGTGCAGTCAGATTGCGGATTCAATTGCGGCCCGCACGGTGGCGAGCACGACCAACGCCGTTTGCGAGGGGGAATTGTTACAAGTTTCCCGTCGCCGGGATTTGGATTTGAGCGAGGATGCCTATCTGGAAATCATCGCCAAAAAAACCGCCGCGCTCACGGCCACGTGTTGTGCATTGGGTGCAATTTACAGCGGAGCCGATCCGTCTGTGATTCGTTCGCTTCATGAATTCGGGATGTCCGCCGGCATTGCCTTTCAAATCGTCGATGATGTATTGGACCTGACCGGTGACGAATGGACGACCGGAAAATCACTGGGCCGAGACCTGACCCTTGGAAACGCCACCCTACCCGTCATTCACGCCATGCGGACTCTTCCGCCGAATGAACGGCGGGAATTCTACGAGGCACTGACCAGCGGCGACTCGACGCGCTTAGCCACCGTTCGGCGGGCAATCGATCTCGCCGGCAGTCTTGACTACGCACTCAACAAGGCCAGGCAATTCGTCGAACGAGCACGATCACAACTCTGCGAACTAGCCCCAAGCCCAGCCAAGGATTCGCTTCACGAAATGGCGGAATTCATCATTCGCCGCCACTTTTGACTGCTTTCTGATCATCCTGTTGGTATTGTGCATGCGATTGGGCGATGCCGAACGCGGCATGCAGGCAACTTCACGAACTGGGCATGCAGGCAACTTTACGAACGGGGCATGCAGGCAACTTCACGAACGCTGCCGGCCATTTCGCAATGCCCCGTCGATCGTTCTCCGGTGGGCACAGCCATGCGGTGTTACTGTATTTAATCGATCTTAAATTATCGTGCGGGCGGCGCCAAAAAAAACGAGGAACCACGCCAGCTCCCCGCAGGCGTGATTCCTCAACAGTCAGGATTCGGTTGACGCCAAAACGCCAACCTTTCATTCCGTCGCGTCGCTGGAGCAAGCGCCGGCCTGACAGGTACTCCCCAGCCCCGTCGACCGGCCGATTGCTCCGATCATAACGCGATTGCAACGGAAACACTTTTCAAACATCAGTCTGGGTTTACCGAACTCTCGGCGAGCCGGACATAACCCGCAACCGATCTGGTTAATAGCCAGCACTTGGCGTGCCAGACATTTTGGGACGGTGCCAGGTGATGATGCCAAGTGTTCTAATTTTATGAATGATAAATAGTTATGATCATTGTGAATTATGTTTCTCTGCATTTCGAAATCGTCCATTATGGGTGCAAACAGGTTTGCTTGGAAAATGGATGGGTAATAATGCCCAATAATCACGGCATGTGGATCGGATAGCAAACGCCAGCGGCTCGGAAACCTGACGCTAGGTGCACGGCGCGATAATCTACGCGGTAAAAAACGGGGCTTGGTGCTGATTTGAAATGCATAGGCTGCCATGCGACATCGCCGGCCCATCAAGACCGAGGTTTATGGATGATCGTTGCATGTGCTTCACAATGTGCCGGCGAATGCGGGCATCAAGCACGAATGCCATTGGTAGATCAGTATTTTGAAGGGCGTTCGGAGACCCCTGCGTGGGTCAACCTGCGACCTCCCGCGGAAAAAAAATGAATCCTCTTGGTTGAACGATCGTCCCGCGACTCGACACGTCCCGCATGTTGATCCATGTGCGTGGTGATTGCGTTTGATTCTGCGAATTGTAAAGTTCTGGAAGCCGCCATCACCCAATTACTGTTGGGGTGATTTCCCGAAATCGTCTTGCTTGGCCTCGGCGCAGAAGTTTTCACGTGGATTCACGGCGACCTTGGCCAAGCAGGAAGCATTTGCTACACTGTAACCTATATCTTCCGGATGGTGTTGCACATTCGGTCGATGAGGGCGTGAGGCGGCGCTGAATAGACTTGATCCGAACGGCTGCCGGCAGCCGACTGGCGCGGTCGAGTCCTTGGAGGTATGAGCATGCTCACGCTGACCTTTCTGGGCGTTGGAAGTGCTTTCGCGAAACGCAATCACAACTCCAATGCGTTGATTGAAGTTTGGAGAGACCGGCCTGGGAAGCAGTCGGAGCCGGACACCAATCTTCTGATCGATTTCGGCTGTTCAGGTCCGCTGGCGCTCAATCATTTGAAGGACAGGGCCGGCTTCGGTTACTTGGCGTCCGATCGGATGATCAACTACCGAAAGATCCAAAACATCCTGGTTACCCATCAGCACGCGGATCACATCGGGGGCTTGGAGGAGTTGGCCTTGATGAATGCGTTTGTGTTGGTCGATCCACATTCGAAGTCCATCTTCAAGCCTCAAATCGTCAGTTCGATGAACATCCTGGTGAATCTGTGGGACACGTCATTGAAGGGCGGGATGAGCCCGCTTCCCGGCCGCTACGCGCTGATGCACGATTATTTCAGCGTCCGCTCGGTGAAGCCCTCCCCTCGTGGTTACGAACCGTTTGAACTGACGGAACGGTATCACGTGGTTCTGTTTCCGACCGATCACATCCGTATTGAGCGCAAGTACGATTGGCCTTCCTACGGCGTGGAAATACTGGACAAGGCCACGGGCGAGTCGGCGTTCTTTTCCGGCGATACGCGTTTCGATTTCGAAGCCTATCAGGATCGTATGAAGCAGGCCAAGATCAACTTTCACGACGTGCAACTGTTCGAGGGATCATCTTCCGTTCATGCGTTGTTGAGCGAAGTGCAGACCTTGCCCGAGGACATCAAGCGGAAGACGCACCTGTATCATTATGGTGACGAATGGGACGATCCGGCCTACGCATTTGTGGCGGAGGAGTTCGCCGGTTTCGCCCGCCCGCAAGAGCGCTATGTGCTTTTTGAATAGTTTCCGAAGTCCTGCGACGATTGGATCGAACGAGAGATGGCCGATCCGGTGAAAACGCTGGTCGAGTCTGATGGTAGAATATGGCTTCAGAACACGTTCGGGGAAGTGGGAACATTAAAGTCGTTGGGAGAAGCTCACCATGCGGAACCTATCCATTGACCGCCGGAGAATTGAAGTATTCTGCCGCAAGTGGCGGGTGGTGGAGTTTGCACTCTTTGGGTCCGTATTGCGCGAGGACTTCGGGCCGGAGAGCGACGTGGATGTCCTGCTCAGTTTTGATCCGCAAGCTCCCTGGAGCCTGCTGGACCTCGCGGAGATGCGGGACGAACTGTGCTCGCTCTTCGGGCGGGACGTGGACTTGGTGGAAAAGAGGGCCATCCGCAACCCGTTTCGGCGGCGTGCGATCCTGGGACATCACGAGGTCATCTATGCCGGGTGAGAAAGAGGACGCAGCCTGCTTGTGGGACAAGCTCGATGCGGCGCGCAGCGTGCAGTTGTTTATCGCAGGGCGGACGTTTCACGACTACGCCCACGATCGGCTCTTGCGGAACGCGGTGGAGCGCAACGTGGAGATCATCGGCGAGGCCGCTCGCGGCGTGTCCGTGACCCGTCGAGAGGCCCACGCCGATATTCCCTGGCGAGGGATCATCGCCCAGCGGCACGTGCCGGCCCACGATTACGGTGAGATCGACGACGAGCGCGTTTGGATCGTGGCGACTCGCTTCATTCCGGAGTTAATCCAGAAGCTTGAACCGCTCGTTGCGGAGTTGGCGGGACCGGACTCGTCGTTCTAAGGCACTCAAACAAAACCAGAGTTTGCGTTGGTCGGGGACCGCTCCCTGACGGTCGCGGCTCTGAAAGATGCGGTCGCGGATCGATATTGTTAGAGTGCCAAAATGACTGCCTTTCGGTGCGGCGGACCCCCGTAGGGAGCCCCGCCCGTGGGAATGACCCTGGCAGGCGATGGGCGGCGGCGTGCGAGAATTTGCCTTTGATCGTTGACGCGTGTAACGTGAGTTTCGATGCATTGTGTGTGTCAGGCGGCGCCCCAGGGGATGACAGACGGTGATCTCATGCCGGAGGTATTCCGACAAGACGGATTCGTGTTCTTTTCTACATGAATGAGAATCGCGAACCCGTGCATGTGCACGTCCGCAAGGCCGGCGGCTTCGCCAAATTCTGGATGGACTCGATCGCGCTGGACTTCGCTTCCGGCATGAAGACCCAGGAGATCGCCCACGCAGAACGATTGATCGTGGAGCACGAATCCCTGATCAGGAGCAAATGGAATGAAGTATTCGCTGATTGAGCTTCAGCATAAAGCCGTTCGAGCGTGGGCGGAAGCGGGAATGATCTGCGTTGAAATGAGCGATCATCGACAAATCCGGTTCCCAGCCGGGGCCAATCGGCACCTCAGCAGGGCTACGCCCGAGCAACTGAACAACATTGAACTGATCTGCCAAGGAACCGGATTGCATTGGCCGGACCTCGACGAGGACCTTTCGGTGATCGGAGTTCTTGAAGGACGATTCGACCGGCAGTGATTCGGCGATTCGCGGCGGCCGGCGTTCGGATGCGGAAGGAAGGTAACACATCGGTCGGGACAAGAAGGTGGCGGAACATGTCCGGCGGATTTCAAATGTTGAATTTCAAACGGGTGGGCGTGTCGGTGGTCATTTCAATGACGCTGGCTTGGGGTGCTGCCCGGACATTATAATTGCAAACGATGCGAATCTACCTCGACGCATGTTGTTTGAACCGCCCGCTTGACGATCAGACACAAGTTCGCATCCGAGTCGAGAGCGAAGCCGTCCTCACGGCGCTGGACATGTGTGCCGGGGGTATGCACCATTGGGTGAGCAGTGAAGTGGTTGAGCAGGAGGTGCTGCGAAACCCGCACGAGTATAAGCGTATGATGGTGATGGAATTACTCCGGTTCGCCGATGAACGCGTCGCGATCGCCGATCGTTCAGCCATTCAGGCGAGGGAGTACGCCGGGCAGGGGTTGGGATTCTTCGATGCGCTTCACCTGGCCGTCGCCGACGCAGCAGGATGTGATGTGTTACTGTCGACGGACGACGAGTTCGTTCGACGTGCGGGGTTGATCGATCCTGCGGTGGGCGTTCGAGTGGTGAACCCGGCCCGCTGGATTGTGGAGGTTGTCACATGATTGGAGGAAAGCTATCACTGCCGGAAATCCGTCGCGAAGGACTGCGGGCCCTGTTGGAGCGATTGGGCCCGGGCGGGACGTTGCGATTTCTTCAGCAGTTCGATCCGGGCCAAGGCGACTACACGGCGGAGCGGGCTCAATGGTTGGAGGGTATGACCATCGAGGAAATCCTGTCCGGCGCCCGGGCACGAGGGACATCGGATCAACCGGATTGACCGAGTGGGTTGCGCCGCGGCGGTTGAACGCACTCCAATGGATCAGGCCCCAAGAGCGGTTTACTCATTTCGCCTTCCGCGGCGGCTGCGGATACGATGGGCTGCGGTTGTCGAGATTCGCGTCCAAAGTCAAATCATGGGAAGAAAAGGTGGCGGAACATGTCCGGCGGATTTGAAATGCGCGGGTGGCCAACATCCCGTTCCCAGGTACAATTTGCACTGCCGGCCTCGTTCACAGGGAGAGGACACCAAGGGCAAGCCCGTGCTATCCTATGATCGAATCACCGTTCATCCCGCTCAAATGGGGGGCGCTCCATGTATCCGGGCGCTGCGTGGCACCGGCCTAGCCGTCGACATTCACGTATGGACCCGCAAGGAATTCGATCGCCGCCTACATCTGCGTGCCTCGCTGCCGTCCGCCGTTCATCGCGAGGGAACTCTTCGTTACGGAGCGTGATCCAATACGCGCGGGTGAAGCCATGTAGTGACTGGCAAAAGTGATTGGAAGTGGGAAAGGCGGCGTCGTAGCGGCGAGTTCACCACACGAAGCCCGCTCATTGACCGCCGACCGGTGAAGGGGTACAGTCTGCAAGTTGGAAGTCGAGGCAGTCATGCCGACCATCAGCACTTTCTTCGGGATCGTTATTCGCATGTATTTTGACGATCACGCACCGCCGCATTTCCACGCCCACTACGCGGAGCACCACGCGGCCATCCTCATCGACACGCTGGAAACGCGTGAGGGAGAACTGCCGCGACGAGCCATGGGCTTGGTGCTGGAGTGGGCGGTCGAGCATCGGAACGAGTTGCGCGAGAATTGGGAATTGGCCGCCCGGCACGAACCGCTCAAAAAAATCGCCCCTTTGAGTTGAAGGAGATGATGATGCACCGCGTCACCCAGGTGCGTGTGTTGGACGGTCATCGGGTTCATGTGCAGTTCGACGACGGGGTATGCGGGGAGGTCGATCTCTCGGACCGCCTGTTCGGGAGCGTCTTTGAACCGCTTAAAGACATCGAGCTATTCTCGCAGGTCACGGTCGATGAATTCGGCGCGGTGTGCTGGCCGAACGGCGCCGACTTGGCCCCGGACGCGCTGTACCGCCGGCTAGCCTCGCTCACGTCCCGCAAATAGTTCAGACGCCTCCTCGCGGGACTCGCAGGACCAGGGTAGGGCGCGACCGGGACACGATTTCAGGCCCGGCGCTTGAGGGCACAGAGAAGAGCGTCGCCGGCGTTCGGCGGTGGAAGGCAGGTAACACATCGGTCGGGGACAAAAAGGTGGCGGAACATGTCCGGCGGATTTCAAATGTCGAATGCAGAATGGCGAATGTCGAATGGCGGACGGGCAGCCGTGTGGGCGGCGGTGGCGTTGGGATGTTGTCTTGGGGGGGCAGGATTGGCCCGGGGTGATGAATTGCAGCGGACGAACCGTGCGGAGGCGAAGGCGGGCGGAGCGGGGATGAAGTACTGCGCTTGATTCAAGCTCCACGCGTTTGTATCCTTGCCTATTGGGAGGCGAAGCGGTGATCAAGGGCGTGCAATACGTTGTCGACGACCGGGGGCAAGCCACGGCTGTGGTGATCGACCTTAAGCAACACGGCGAACTGTGGGAAGATTTTTACGACCGGGCGTTTGCGGAAGCGCGACGTGACGATCCTCGCGAATCACTCGATTCGGCAAGGGCCAAGTTGCTTGGGCGTCGGCGGCGAAAGTCGCGTGGCTGAGTACACCGTCGTCTTCACTCGATCGGCCCGTAAGGACTTGCAACGGCTTTCCCTGAAGCCGGCCCAACGCGGGTGGTCGGAGAGTGGCTCTGAACACTGATGCCAACCGAAGAACAACAATCGAAGCCGATCATCCTGACGACCCATGTGAAATCCCGTATGGACTCGCGCGGAGCGACGCTGGATGAAATGACGGAGGCCATTCGGATGGGAACGTGGGAACCGGCGAAGCGCGGAAAATGGCACGCGACGCGGCGATTCCCCTGCGATCTGCCGTCCGCGGTCAATCAGAGGACGTACCGCTGGAAGACCACCGATGTCGTCTTTGCTGAGGATCCGCACGCCATCGTCGTGCTGACCGTCAAGGTGTATTATCACGATTGAGGATTGAAGCATGAAGATCACTTACGATGCAGAAGCGGACGCGCTGTACATCGAGTTACGTCCGTTGGCCTCCGGCACGGCGCAATGCCGTGAACTGAGCGAGGAACTGACCGCCGATTACGGCCCGGACGGGAAGCTGGCCGGGATCGAGATTCTCGACGCATCGGTCGTGTTGGGGGCGGAACTGCGCCGCATGGTCGTGGAGATCGCCCCGGTGTTGACCGTTGGGGCTCGGTAACACGTCGGCAACCGGGACGCGCTCGCACGCGCTGGTTGGAGCGTTCCTTGGAAACGCCCCGCCCGATCCGGGTGCGCTTCCCCCAATGCTCAATTGCGCGTCATCTGATATGAGAAACCCGATGCTCCAACAGCAGTTCCGCATCGGAGCCGGACTTGTTGACGTCGAGATTCCCACCGGGGCAACGCGCCTTTGCCTTGGTTTCCACGATCAGTCCTCGTGGTTTAACAACGATGGCGACGTGGTCGTCACCTTGACGCTTGCGCAAGATTGCAACAACAACGGGGTGCCGGACGAATGTGAACTCGATACGGACACGGATGGGGTCATCGACGCCTGCGACAATTGCCTGGCGGTGGCCAACCCGGATCAGGCCGACGGTGACGGGGACGGCATGGGTGACGCCTGCGACGGGTGTCCGTTGGACCCGGCCAACGTGATGAATTGCAACATCCCGGCGGCGTCGGATTGTGCGGTAGCGGGGATGGTGGTTTTGGTGCTCGTTGCGGGTACGATGGGTGTGCGGCGGAAGCGGGCCGTGCTTGTGGTGTGAGGATGAACGTCCCGATTCGTTTGCTCGTCGGACCGGGTGAATCGGCGTTCCGAGGGCTTGCAGCGTCGGAGGTAAATGGTGCCGGTCGTTTGCGCGTTTTATGGGATGCTCATTCGGGTGTATCGGCATGAAATCTGACATCATTCGCACACTGACCGCGAACTTCGAGGGCCACGCCCAGCAGACCGAAGGCGGCGTCGAGTTTTGGCTGGCCCGCGATCTTCAGTTTCTGCTCGGCTACTCCAAGTGGGACAACTTTCTGAACGTCGTCTCGAAGGCGAAGACCGCCTGTGAGGTCTCCGGCCACGAGGTCGAAAACCATTTTGCCGACGTCGGGAAAATGGTCGATCTCGGCTCCGGCAGCCGCCGCGAGATCGACGACATCTGGAGCAATGGCGCAAGCGGAGGGTCAAGGAGTTGACTCGAGCGTGGGAGCTTGCCCAGCGGCAAAAGCCGCTCAAGCGCATCAAACCGTTGGAGTAAGAGTTCGATGAAACGTCTGGGACAAAGAATCGTCGGCATCATGTCCGTCGACGCGGAGGCCTTTAAGATTCGCTTGCGCTTCGCTGATGGCTTCGTCGGGACGCTGTGCCTCGGTCATGTGTTCGAGCGGCCCGCGGGGCTGGCTGCGGAGGTCGTCAAGGGGGGCCTGTTCGGGCGTTGCTTTGTGGAGTCCGGTGCGTTGGCCTGGCCCAATGGACTGGAGTTTTGCCCCGACGCCGTACGACTGTGGATCGAGGAGCAAGCTGACGAACAAGCGGCGTGAGGTTGCCGATCCGAACGCTCGAGCGCGTTGAATTCTAAGCGGCGATGCGTGCGAGTGGTGTTCGTTGGACGCAGCCAACGTGATGAACTGGCACATCCTGATTTCGTCGGGGTGGGCGGCGCCGATGCCGGTTGGGAATTTAACAGCGAAGTCGCGATCAGTTGGCCAGACCGTCGTCGACGATGGCGATGATGAGTTCCTCGTTTTCGATTCCCAAATCTCGAAGGGCGTCGATCTGTTCGTCACGGGTGAGGTCGTCGTCTTGGGTGATGGCTTGAATGTCCTCGACGGGGATGGATTGGCCTTGGGAGTCAACGAATTGCGCGGGGAATTCGGTCCGCACAGTGCCCAAAGCGCCGCACCCGGCTGTGCCGGCGAGGCACGTACAAAAAACACAAGCGATGACCGATTTGCCTGTCAGTTTCTTCCATATGGCGATCATGATTCGACTCCGCGCATGGCCTGGTTCACCTGCATCAGTTGGTTCCCATTCTAGTTTCGGATGCTTGCCGAGACAAAGTTCAGATGAATCCGAAAGCGCGGTCAGGAGGCCCATTCGCCGTTGACCTGCCCTGTCGATCCGATGACCATGGTCGAAGTATGGGATCGTTCGTCACGCATCTTGAATTTGCGCTGGACGGGACGCGTTTCCCCGCGGATCGCATTCAGACCGTTCACAATGACAGGCCTTTGTGGGTGAAGTACGACCTGACGGCGATTGCTCGGTCGTGCGATCCAACCGTTTTTTTGAATCGTCCGCCGACGATGTGGCGATATCGCGAACTTTTGCCTGTCGATGACGAGCAGGACGTCGTTTCGCTGGGCGAAGGTATGACGCCGCTTTTGCCGGCCAACCGCCTGGGCGCGTCGCTCGGCCTGAATAACCTGTGGATCAAGGATGAATCCCGATTGCCCACCGGGTCGTTCAAGAGCCGGGGGATGGCGGTGGCGGTCACGATGGCCCGTCATTTTGGCTTGCGGCGATTTGCGGTTCCCACTGCCGGCAACGCGGGCGGCGCATTGGCGGCCTACGGCGCTCGAATGGGGGCAGACGTTTTCGTATTCATGCCCGCGGACACGCCGCTGATCAATCAAATCGAGTGTGCCTTGGCGGGCGCTCGGACGTTTCTGGTAGAAGGTTTGATCACCGATTGCGGCCGGATCGTACGCGAGGGCAAGGAAGCCGCGGGGTGGTTCGATTTTTCAACGCTGAAGGAGCCCTATCGCCTGGAGGGCAAGAAGACGATGGGGCTGGAGTTGGCCGAGCAATGCGATTGGCGATTGCCCGACGTCGTCGTTTATCCGACGGGCGGCGGAACGGGTCTGATTGGCATGTGGAAGGCGTTTAACGAGATTCGCGAGTTGGGCTGGCTGGGGAGTGAAAATTTGCCGCGCATGGTGGCGGTGCAATCGGACGGATGCGCGCCGATTGTTCGCGCGTTCGAGGCGGGGGAACGATTTGCCAAGCCCTTTGAAAACGCGTCGACGTGTGCGTCTGGTCTGCGTGTGCCAGCCGCGGTGGGCGATTTTATGATTCTCGACGCCGTGCGCGAAAGCGGTGGCTGCGCGGTGGCGGTGGCGGACGAGGAGATTCCGGGGGCCATGAAACGTGCCGTGTCGTTGGAGGGGCTGGCGATCTGCCCGGAGAGCGCCGCCTGCGTGTTGGCGATGGAAGACCTGTGCCGTTCGGGTTGGCTGGGTGGCGATGAACGGGTGGTACTTTTTAATACGGGTGCGGCGCAGAAGTATCCGGAGGTCGCGAAATGTGATTTGCCGCGAATCGACCTGCATCAGCCGATCGACTACTCCGCCATGGTTTCGAGGGCCTGATGGTTTGACGCGTCATGGGTGATGACGCCCGCGCCGCCGGCAAAGTTCGTGCAGTCGGCGATGTTGGGGTGGGTCGTGGGTTTCGCAATTCTAGGCATTTACACAGAAGCGCGTCACGGTCCGTCCAAGACCGCTCCCTGTATGGGTGGTTTCTGGCAGGAGTGGCGCGGTTCAAGTGTCATGGACTGCGTCGTCCGTTTGCCATACTGGACGCTCCCGCCTTGGTCGCGTCCAGGGTCGCGACTCTGTTAATTGGCGGGTGAGAGTGTGCTTCGTGGGAAACCGCTCGCTTTGCGCTCGCGGCTCGTAAAAGACTTGATCGCGGCTCGTGAAGACGCGGGTGAAAGTCGCCCTGCGAATTCTGGATTTCGGCGTTCGCCGGAATGACGCATTGTGTGGGTCGCGGGTTGGGTGATCACTTCAATTGGAGCATTTCCAATTCGCGGGCTTCGTGCACGCTGGAAAGGAAGCGGTCGGTGTAGTCGGGATCGACCTGCTTGCAGACGGCGGTCAGTTTAGCGCCGAGGTGGGAATAATCCGGGTCGTGGCTGGAGTAGATGTGAAATTCCTCGGCTAATATGACCAACCTGAGCAGGTGTCGCAGGATCAGGCCTTCGTTTTTGACCAGGTCGCGCGTGCGGACGAATCGGAAGAACTCGCCCCCCGCATCGAGGATGGCGCCGGCGAGGGATTTGGGCTGCACGAAAAGCTCTTCCGGCGTCTGGAGCTTCGCATCGAACAGCATTTTGAGCATTTCCGGCAGGTTGAGGGCCCGCTTGCGCTTCGGATCCCAATAATCCTCCATGCCGGTCTCGACCACCGCGACCAGTCGCCCGATCTCCGCGTCGATGACGCCCAATCCTCTTTGCAAGACTTCCGGGATCAGTTCATGTTTTTCGAGCCTTCCCGGCTCCTTGTCGAGTATCGGAACCTGACGCTCCATGATCGGCGGGATGGGCAGGACGGATTCCAAAGCCAGCAACTTTTCATCGGCGTCCGCCCGTGCCAATCGTTCAGCCAGGAATGCTCCATAGAGCGGATCCACGCTGCGGAAGGTGTGTAGCTGATAGGTGCTGTCGTGGAGCACGACATGGTTTCCGTCTTCGGAACGGGTGAGGTATCCGAAAGTAGCCAGATTACCGATCATGTGGTCGAGCTGTTTGTGGAATCCGTCGATTCGGTCGGGCGTGTTGAACCTATTGGAAATAAAATCCCGCGTCTCGTGAAGCGTCCCCGTCCGAGTCAGCAGATAGACCAAGACCTGATAGGGGATCATCGATCGGCTGAAAAGCTTGGCCGGCCCGGCTTCGATCAGGGCGCGGAATTGTCCCTCGGTCCAGTAGGTTTGCCAGCGGCGGCGCTTGGGACGACGCTTTTCGAGGGCTTTACGGGCGCGGAGCAGGCCCGGATCCTTGGTTTGCGGATCGATCTGAATCATCTTGGCTTGCCATTTTGCGATCTTGATGTCGTCCTCGTGGGCCAGTGCGTAGACGTAACCCTTCTTGTCGAATTGCGGCCGACCTGCGCGGCCAAACATCTGATGGGCGACCGACGAGGGGATCAGTTTCTTTTCGCCTGGCTTGCCCTTCACCAGCGAACTCACCACGACCGATCGCGCGGGGAGGTTGATTCCAGCCGCCAGCGTTTCCGTGCACACCACGATGGGGATCAACTTCTGGAGGAACAGAGATTCCACGACATGCTTGAACCTGGGCAGAACCCCCGCGTGGTGCACGCCGACCCCACGGCGAAGCATCTGCCGGAGCTTGGGACCCGCTCCTTCGGACATGTCTTCATGCTCCAAAATTTCATCGATCCGGTCACGCGTGGCGGTGTTGATGAGGTGGAGTCCTTTCAGACGCTCGGCCACGTCCCAACACTCGTCGCGGATGAAGCAAAAGACCAGCGCGGGCGAACGATTGGCCGCGTCATCCGCGTCGATCATTTTGGGGAGCTGCTCGGTCAGAAACTTGTCGCCGATCCAGGTGAATTCCAAGGGCACGCGGCGGTCCTGCGTTTGAATCAGTCGAAGGTCCTTGCCGTGCTTCTCGCGAAGCCAATGGAGAAAATCGACGGGGTTGCCGACGGTGGCTGACAGCAGCATCAATCGTATGTGCCGCGGGAGCAGGACCAGGGACAACTCCCAGACGATCCCTCGTTCCAGGTCGTTGAAACTATGAAATTCATCCATCACCACGCCGCTGACTCCCACGAGCAGATTGTCGCCGGCCAACAGGTGGTTGAGCAGGATTTCGGCTACGACGACGCGGACGGGGGCGTCAGGATTGATGCGGCGGTTGCCGGTGATCAGCCCGACGTCGTCTCGCGGAAAGCCCCATCGTTCAGCCAAGTCTTGGAATTCACGGAATTTTTGATCGGTCAGCGCGATCAGGGGAGTGGTGTAATAGAGACGTTGTCCGGTGGCGAGCGCTTCGTAGATGGCGGCTTCGGCGATCAGCGTTTTTCCCATGCCGGTGGGGGCAGCCACCAGCACACCGCCTTCCGATTCGAACCAGGCGAGCAGGGCTTCTTCCTGGAAGGCGTACAGTTCGTATGGGACGCTGTCGATGAATCGGCTACAAACTTCCGAACGGTCCATCCGGCAAGCATAACGTGTGGCTGGGTGAATGTCGTTAGCGCGGGCCACATGCGACGTCTCGTTCGCACATCCGTGGCGGACGGCTATTACCGCGCGTTAGACCGCGACAAAGTTCGTGCAAAAGAAGACCGCGAGCGACCTCAAAAAATCGAACCCGACCCCTATCCCAATAGGGTCGTCGACGACTGCCCCGATCGTGTAATACTCGCAACTAAGCCTTTCTATGAAAAGGGCCGAGGTCGCCGACATTTTCGACGATCCTCGGCCAATGATTCACGCTGCTTAAGTGCACTCCACTTCGGAATCAGGCTTCATCTCCAGACTCGCTAATATCGAGATTCAGGCTTCATCTCCAGACTCGCCAATGTCCGGAATCAGGCTTCATCTCCAGTGTCGCCATCGTCACCGCCTCCCAGGGCATCCTCAATTCGCTGCATCTCAGCCGCCATCCGTTCTCGAATGGCGTTCATAGCCTCCTCGGCTGCGGATTTTACGTGAATGATCAGTTCTTCCGGAGCTTCCATTCGCGTCAGCACTGCGACGCACCGCTCGGCGATGCTGCTCACGGCGCGGGAGGCGTGCTCCGCCATGGCGCCAAGTGCCTCTTTACAGCGAGCCGCCGCTGCACTTGCTTCTTCTTCGTGACCGGCCTCAAGCAATCGTCCGATAATCGACACGCAGCGATTCGTGTGCGCGTGCATTCGCCGCATGGAAAAGCCGGCGACTTCGCGGATACGGTGCACGCATCGGCGAGCCACCATCGCGGGATTTGCGTCGCTTCTCCCCAATTCACCCGCGCCCCAAACCGGCGTCGACAAGGTACAGGCCGCTAGACCCCACAGCATCATTCGCCTATTCAACTTGACCATAAAATAAACTCCCATTGTAAACTACCCCGTCGGCGATGTTCCGGGTGACGACCGGCGCCGCGTATTACTATCACGCCCAGCAAAACGTCCGTCAATACATTGGTATTGCACGAATGTCCTGTCCGGTTCTCAATTGTGCCGCGGGATTGGCGAGGATTCGCGTGCCGCCCGAACGAAATATCGAGACAGTTGGACGTCCGGTAACCACAGCCATCCGCCCGAAAATCATCATATGGGGATAGCTGTAGAATGCGACTGCGATCGCGCTTAGCCGATAAGAGCAACGGATAATCGGACAATGGTCTACCGCACGAAACCGGCTGTCGCCCACAATCAGGCCCCCATCGCACGCGAAGCGGACGTTGGCGAGGAATGGGGCTAATCAGCCACCGGATTGCTGATGCACAAATGTTACGGATCATATGGCGCATTCCGCTTGCTACTTTCAGGCGCGTTCTTCGTAACCGCACTTTTATCGGTCGTTCCGATCTTCGCACAGGATCCCACGTCGACGGTCGAGTTCACCGACGCATCCACGATTGATATCCGTGCCAACGACACCCGGCTGGTGGACATCCTGCAACAGCTCGCCGACATCACAGGCCGCAATTTCGTGATCGGGGACGGTGTCGACAGCCGACGGGTGACGTTATCCATCCGCGGCATGACGTTGACGGAGGTGCTGGATGCCATTCTTCCGGGTGCGGGATGTAGTTACCGGGAGCGCGGCAAGTACATCATGGTGGATACGAGCGAGAGTCTGGCATTGCAGGAAGTCGTGACTGAGCCTCTCGCGGTTCGAGTCATTCGGTTGAAATATACCCGTGCCAAGGACATGGCTGACATGATCACGCCCTTCCTGGGCCCCACCGGAAAATTGAAGGCATCACCGGAGGCGGCGGAAGGTATTGCATCGGGCAGCGATTCAACCGGCGGTGATTCGCTGGCGGGACACGATGTCTTGATCGTCGAAGACACGCCCACGCGTTTGCAAAAGATCGAGGAGGTCATCCGTTCCATCGACGTGGAGCCGATGCAAGTGGTCGTGGAAGCGACGATTTTGCGGGCCGCTTTGAACGACGCGAATCAGCTCGGCGTGGACATCAGTTTTCTGTCCGGGGTCGATTTCGAGCGGGTGGGAGCTACGAGCACGGGTGGATTGAATTTGACCACCGGCCCGGTTCCGGCAGGGGAGTTTGACGACGGGGTTGCAGCGGTCAACACGTCGTTCGGAGGGCCGTTGAACGGTGACGGCTTTACGTTCGGCTTGATCAAGAACAACTTGGCGGTGTTCATTCGCGCGCTGGAACAACTGACGGACACGGTGGTCTTAGCCAACCCAAAAATCCTCGCCTTGAACAAGCAGCGCGGGCAAGTGATCGTGGGTCGGCGAGACGGCTACATCACGACAACGGTGACGGAAACGGCAGCGGTCCAATCCGTGGAGTTCCTGGAAACCGGGACGCAGTTGACGTTTCGACCGTACATATTGGATGACAAGCGCGTGCGCATGGAAGTTCACGTGGGAGACAGCGCGGGAGGCTTGACGCCGTCGGACCTGCCTTTTGAAAGCACGACGGAATCAACCAGCAATATCATCGTGGAGGACGGACACACCATTCTGGTCGGCGGGCTGTTTCGCAACAGTGATGACGTCAGTCGTTCACAGATTCCGGGGTTGGGGGAGGTTCCCGGTCTGGGCGCAATGTTTCGGCGATCCAATGACCAGAGCCAGCGCGAAGAAGTCATGGTGTTGCTGACCGTGCATATTATCAAGCACGACCCCACGTATCAGGCGCTGGGCGAGCGCATGTTGGAGGAGGCGGAGACCATTCGACTGGGATTGCGCGAACGGATGCAGTGGTTCGGCAGGCAGAAATTGGCCGAAGCGCATGCCCGCTCCGCGATCGAAAAGATGCACGCCGGACGACCCGAGCAGGCGTGGTTTCATGCCCGTCTGTCGCTGGCGGCCAACCCCTTGTCGTCGACGGCCCGGCGAATGCGAGACCGAATGGAACGTGACCTGGACGGGATTTCGCCCGACGATTCGATTCGACAATGGGTGGCCAGACGACTGAACGAAAGGCCTGTCGTGGATCGGGCGACGGATTGGCCGATCGAGCCATCTGACTCAACCAGCGAAACTCTGCCCGCGGACCCCGGGGAGGACCGACGATGAGCGCACCACGCCGAACGTTGGCCGAGATTCACCGCCCGCCACGATCGTCAGCCGTTCATCGATGGGCCCGGCCCGTGCAGGTTACATTGGTGGCGTTAAACCTGTTGGTCGCCGGTTGCATCGAACCCGTCAGTGTGGTGCGTGAAAACGCATCCCGAAACTGGGCGAACATGCGGGGCGGCTTGGTCTATGAACTGGCGAACGACGCCTACCAGAAAGGGGCATTGCAGAGCGCCCGGGCGGAATTGTTGCGACTGTTAGAAAACCAACCCGACCACGCCGACGGCAGGATTCTGCTGGCCCGCGTGTACATCGAAACGAATGAACTGACCCAGGCTGCGAAACTGCTCGAGGATGAACGATTCACGGTCCGACCGGATTCCCGGGCGAGCTATCTACGTGGATTGATCGCAGAATTGCAATCGGAATACGGCCTCGCCGCGAAGCACTATCGATTGGCTGCGGAATTGCGGCCTCAGCAGAGTCACTATTGGTCGGCTGCGATTGAATCGATGATCGCAGCCGGCGACGTGCAAGGTGCGAGCGCGCTCATGTCCCAAGCCGAGGATTTGAAATATCGGGGGCCGCATTGGCTGGCGCTGAATGCAGAAGTCGCTCTTGCCGCCGGAAACGAGGAATTGGCTGCGGATTTCTATCGCCGGGGAATGGATTGGAGCTTGGCGGAGGAATCGTCGGAAGCGAAATGGATGGCGATGGAATTGTCTCGGATTTACCGCAAACAACATCGCTACGCCGATGCCGCCAACGTCCTGCAAAGCGTCCTCGCGAATACTCCAGACGAGAAATTGGGGCCGTTGTTGGAATCGTTGGCCATGTGCCGCCTGGCCATCGGACAGTTGAACGAGGCTGCATCGTTGCTGGATCGTGTCGAAGTGACGTCGGAGAAGTCAATCTCGCTGCGATTGGAACTGGCCCGTCGATTTGCGGACGCGGGGAAGCTGGACGAGGCGGCCTTGCAAGTCGATAAAGCGTTGACCATCGACCCCGCGCATCAAGACGCATTGATGCTGGCGGCATTTACAGCCTGTCAAACCGACCGGATCAAGCACAAAGAAGCTGCCTTGGCGAAATGGGAAGCAGCCTACCCCGATGATCCGTTGATCGATCGCATTCGGAGACTGGCCGTCGTGCCGACCGAATAGGGCGGAAGACCGCTCGCTTTGCGCTCGCGGCTCGTTCAGTGGCGGGTGAAACTGCGCGCATGATGGGGAACGAGAGTCATCGGCTCCCCCACCTCCAAAGGAGGTGGGCCACCCACGCAGGTCATCGGGATCCCACCCATTCTGGATTCCGGCGTTCGCCGGAATGACGGAGCGCGGTTTCGAAAGTGGCGGGCGCCGATGCGTTATTGACGATTCGGAAATACGAAACCGCCTCGTCGATTCTTGTTGCCCGGCTCGCCGCCACGATGGGAACCACGTGTTTTGCCAAAAACGCCATCGGGCGGTGAAACGGCCAACTGCACACGTTCGACGTCGTCGCCGGCCAAAAACGAGGCCACCGTTTGATACAGCGGCGCATGTGTCATCAGGGTCAGATGGGCGGCGTTTTCAACGATCAGTGTTGTGGCGTTGGGGATGTGCCGTTGGATCAGGTGTTGTCTGCAAGACGGCGCCTGGATGTCCAATGATCCGTTAACGATCAGCGTGCGAGCTTGCGTCACGACCTGCCGATGCACATCGCGGTGTTCATTCGAACCGACAAATAATTGATCGAGGTCGGGAAACAGAAAATCCCTGATGGTGCCGTAAAAGTTTGGAGGTTGGCTGCCGAATTGCACCGTGGCCAAGTTGCGAACAGCCGACGTTGGGGGGCGCCGGGTCAAGTAGTCGACGGCGTCGTTGGCGAGAGCTGCATAATGCCGGCGGACCCATTCGCCCAGGAGCGTGGTGTCCCCCGTTTCCAATTGGGAGATCAGCACAGATGTATCCGCAGGCCGATCGACGTTCATCCATTCGCGCAAAAGCAGGTACTGCAATCCGAAGCGCCCAACGAGAACCGTTGTGGGTTCCGCGGATTCGTCCAGATGCACGGTTATGGAAGGCGGATCCTCGTCCAATCGATTCATGATCGTCTCGACGCGGTCGGCCAGCGCGGATTCGTCGGCGGCGATGGCACGGGCCTCCTGCTTCAGTGGATCGGACAAAAGTGTCAACGGGGACCACTTGGACCGTCCGCCCAGGGTGGGGTTCGTTTCGTCGGCTGCCACCAATACCAGATCGCCCATGTAATCTGGGTGCCGACGTGCAAACGCGCGTGCGATTAACGTTCCTTCGCCCATGGCCAGAACATGGACCGTTTCCATTGAACAGGCGCGGCGAAGGTCATGCAGATCGTCGGCGCAGGCGTCCAACAGATAGGCTGATGGATCGACTCCCGATTCGTGTAGGCGTGCACGCGATCGCTCCGCCAACAAATGCACGGATTTCTGAAAGCTGGGCCGCGATAGCAGCAGGTCGTCGGGAAGCGAAGTCACCTCGCGTGATCCCGTTCGGCCGGTAGAATCGGTGTGGCTGCGGGCGTCCAACACGAGCAGGTCGCGGAACTTCCACAGCGGTTCCATCAACGACAGCCATTGGGGATCGCGAACACATTGGTGAGCGCGTTTTCCTGACTGGGCCAAGACGAATACCGCAGGTTGGGAAGCGGGCGAGGCGCTACGGATTCGGGCAAACGCAACCTTGATCGTCGGGGAATTCGGCTGGAGCCGGTTTTCCGGTACAACAAGCCATCCAATCTGACATTCCAGCGTTTGCTGACGCGCGGTTGTCAACGTAACGAACCGGTGTTCCAGCGCTGGCAGGCGTGACTGCTCTTTTTCTTCCGCCGGGAGATTCAGCCCCGCAGCCAGAACGATCGCCAAGCCTGCAATCCAGACGACCGATGCCGGTTCAGATGTCGATTTGCGGGGATGTTCCCATCGAGAAAACAATGGCGTGTATCTCCGGGCTACGCCGTTCGCGACGGCGAGTTTCGAGAACTGGGTGCCGGCGGGAAAACGATCCGCCTGACAATGGGCCGCCCAGCGATTCATTCGTTTTCCCCGGCAAGTTATTGCTTAACGCCGCAAACCCCATACGCCGTCGCCCAATCGAACGCAACAGCACCAGTTTAGCGTGCCTCGCCATTTCAGCGGCGTCGAAAACTATCAATTGAATTTTACATCTCTCGACAAACGGATTCAGATATGTCATCTTTGTGGTGGTGATGGCGAGCTGAGGTCAACGGCGAGATTTGCCTGGGCGGCGCGTTTTGCGCATTTAAGACCGGCGGCTGACGGGCTTGTTTAACGCGGTTCGTTGGTGGTGGTCTTTGCGTCCTGCAAATCCGTGACGGACGGGAACTTTTCCTGGTGCGCCCTAACAATTCCGGCGAGGAGGCGATGATGTTGGCAGGTTCATATCGTCAGGTTTGCGACGCGGATCGGCGTCGTCGGTTGCAGGGCTTCACGCTTATCGAGCTTCTGGTGGTGGTGGCCATTATCGCACTGTTGATCAGCATTCTGTTACCTTCCCTGCGCAAGGCTCGCGAGCAAGCCAAGCAAGTCTTGTGTACGGCGGGTCTAAAAGGAATCGCGACGGCCAGCTTTACCTATGCCACTGGTGACAAAAATGGGCAGGCGATTCCGGTTCATCCTGCTACCGGCACGGTCGCCGACGTCGGTTCCTATGATTGGGGTGGCAAATCGGGCGTGGGCGATCCGACACAGGGCAGTCTGCCTGAAACGTCGCCGTGGGGAACGCAACACGGACGAGGCCCAGCGACGCGACCATTGAACGACATCATCTACCCCGGCGGGTTTACGGATTACATGGGCAACCCGGGTGTGAATCAAGCCCACTGGAAAGAGGATGCAACGCTGGACTTGAAACAATTCCGCTGTCCTTCCGATCGCGGATACACCGGGCATCACTTCACGACCTGGTCCGAGTCGAAGAAATCGTCGTTCGATCATTACGGCAACAGTTACGCTGCCAACACGCTGTGGTGTAACTCGCATCAGAATGCCTGCGTGATCAAAAGCTGGGGCCCCTTTCTGCGGTCGGTTTCCCGCATTCCCAACCCCGCGAACACCATCTACTACATCGAGAATTGCGGGCGGTTCAGTTGGCGGGCGGGCAAGGCCCACGCCGATCGCGTGTGCTGGACTAGCTCCGATGGACCGCATTTCA
This sequence comes from uncultured Phycisphaeraceae bacterium, assembly GCA_964424105.1. Taxonomy (GTDB): domain Bacteria; phylum Planctomycetota; class Phycisphaerae; order UBA1845; family UBA1845; genus CAYRHJ01. Next base: position 39,908 of record CAYRHJ010000031.1, read on the forward strand.
GCGAGAGCGAGGTTCCGCACATGATTCGGGGGTGGCACGGCAAGCCTTTCCAGTTCGTCACCAGCTTCGTCGATGGGCACGCGGGCGTCACGAAAATCGACGGATACCTTTGGCCGCCCCCTACCACGCCGCGCGACCCGCAGGACAACCCGCTCTATTGGAAATGTCACGTGATTCGTGGGCACGGCTGGCAACTGGACGTCCTTCCCAGCATGCCGGAATTCATGAACGTCGATTGTGCACTGCCGACGTGGACTGCGGATACGTTGAACTAGCGACGTCTACCGCGATGGTGGGCGCCGTGGACGTTCTGTGCGAATTCTCCGCCGTTCCACCGGAGCATAATCGCTAGTCGGCATTGGGGGAGGCGGCGGTGCGCGCTTCGACTGTTTCGTCCAATACCGCTGACACCCATTCAGCCAGCGCTTCACCCGCCGCCTGATGCCCGGCGGCGCTGTAATGCTTGTCGCGGGGAAAATCGTACCGATGCCCCGTTCGTTTCATTTCGTCGAGCAGCGCTTCGGTCAAGTCCAGGTACGGAATTTCGAGCCGTGCTGCGATGGGCCGCAGAAACGATTCGCCCATCTCGCCGTTGCGTTTTCGCGGATCGAGGCAAAAAGGGTCCTCCTCGGCGGCAGGGGGTTCGTACGATCGACCTTCGATCTGGGCTTCGAGGCGATTCACGTTGCCGCCGAAAGCGAGCAGAAATGAAACGCCTCGCGCCCGACAGTCGTCCCGACAGGCGCGCAGGAGCTTTTCAATAACCTGCCAGGTCTTTCGACCGCGATCGTCCATCGACATCGACGCGCCGGCCAACGAACGGAACTCGCCCCGGTCGACCGCCGACTCGAATTCACCCATTCGCCCCTGCCGGCGAAACAAGTTCTTGTCCAGCAAGAAGTACCTCGCCAACGCCGATTTCGATGCCCAGATTTTCAGGCCCGCCCGCCGCCAGCGCTTCGCGGGCATCAATTCCAGCTCGTCGTCGGCGTCCAAGAGAAACGTCGGCCCCACGTGGTTGGCGGGGAGCAGGTACGGTGAACAATCAAACGGATCGTTGGCCACGAACAGGAGCACGACCACGTCGGGACGGTAATCCAACGTGTAATGTCGGAGCGTCAGGTATTCGCGATCCGTCCCCATGCCCGAGCAGCCGAACGCGTACCATTGGGTCGGCTGATCCGGGTTGGATGTGTTCATGGCTCGCTCCGCCACGGTGAACAGCGTCTCGTGGGGTTTGACGTGGATGGCTTCGACGTAGGAATCGCCGATCAGGCAGACCCGTCGCGTGCCGGGGGGTTTTGGGATCACATAATCTTCCGGGTGATTCCAACCCTGGGCGTTGAAGGTGAATCGTCCCTGCATGCCCTCGCGAATGATCTGACCCGATTGATGAGGCTGACGTCGCGGTCCGAGCACGGGGTCCCAAAAGTAATAGGCTACGTCGCTGACCGGCACGAACAATCGGATGATCACTTCGCCCGCGGCGGTGATGACCAGCAGCGTGACGGCGAACATCATCAGGACCGCAATGATGCGGAATCCGACGCCGTGCTTTTGTACCTGTGCATCGGTCTGGCGCGGAGTTGCGTCATCGATATGGGCATCCATCGATGAATCATCCATGTTGATCTATTGGTAATGGATTCAGGCGCCGCGGACAAGACGCGGTTGCGTCGCGGATAGGCGGCGACCAACGTGAACGACGACGATAGGCGAAGCCTATTCCTTGACCGCTGTTTGGGGCTGGGGTTCACGCTCGCCCACCGCCAACTGGGGCGTCGATTGGCCCAGCAGGTGAAGTCGGAACAGCAGCACGGCAGTATCGAGTTGCAGATCGACGTCCGGCACCTCGTTGGGGTCGGGCGCGAGGTTGAGGCGGTCTTCGTCGTCCGCGTCTTCCTCGCCGTCGGCGACGGCGTCGCCGTCAAGATCCACCATTTCGTCGGTGACCGCTGTGTCATCAGCCTTCTTGTCGAGATCATGGCTGGCTGCGTTGTCGGCAGACTTCTCGTTTTCGTCGGTGTCAGCGCCGGCATGGTCTAGCTGCTCGTCCGCCGATTCGGATGGGACGGCGGGGTCGGCTGATGGGTCGGATTCCTTTTGCTCCAATGCGTCTTTCTTTTTGCCGGCCTTTGCCAGGATTTCCCGTTCGGTCTGCATCTGGCGAACGCGATAGATTTCCTTGGGAATAAGGTTGACCGCGACGTCCGGCTCGACACCCCACGTTTCAGCCCCCTCGTCGTGATGGAGCGATCGGCCCAGGGGCAGGTAGTAGCGGGCGGTGGTGAGCTTCAGATGGGCGATGCTGCCGCCCAATTCCATGAGCTTTTGCACGCTGAACTTGCCGTAGGTGCGTTGACCGAGAACCACGGCGCGAGCGTTGTCTTCCAGGGCGCCGGCGACGATCTCGGAAGCGCTGGCGCTGTATTCATTGACCAGTAGGATGAGCGGCAGATCTTTGTAGGGCCCGTCCACGGTGGCGGGTGGCGGTTCCCACGGTTCATCCCTCAGGCCCCGCGTGCTGACGACCTTTTCGTCGCGTGATTGAAAAAGGCGGGTGACCTCGACGGCGGTCTTCAGCAATCCGCCGGGGTTGAAGCGCAGGTCCAGAATCAGGCCCTTGGCCCCTTGGTCGATGGCCTGATCGATGGCGTTTTGCATCTGACTGACGGTGTTGTCCTGAAAGGAATTGACGCGAACGTAGGCGATGCCCAGTTCCTTATCGACGAGAAAATCCCAGACTTGAGGGTCATTGGGGTCGCGGGTGTAGCCGCGGACGGACTGGATTTCGATGTTGTCGCGGACGAGGACCACGTCGAAGGTGCGGCCTTCGCTTTCCCGTCGAATGGTCAACGTGACTTCGGAGCGGATCGGGCCGGTGATCATTCCGACGGCTTTGGTGAGCGAGACACCTTCCAGTGATTGTCCGTTGACGTGCGTGATCTGATCTTCGGGCAGGATGCCGGCGCGATAGGCGGGCGTGTCTTCCAGGGGGGAGACGACGTTGATGGGCTTATCGCCGCCGCCGTTGATGCTGATTCCCACGCCGACGAAATCACCGCGGGTGTGCTTGTCGAATTCGCGGAACTCGACAGGCCAAATCACGGAGGTGAACTCGTCGAGCGGATCCAGCGCGCCAGCCACGTATTCATAGACGATCAGGGATTCGGGCAGGTTGACGGTCTGCTCGTTGATGGTCAACGCCCGCCGGAAGTACTCCTGCGCATAGGCGACGGTGAATCGATCACTGTTGTTGATGCGCTTGAGCCTTTTCTGGAGGCGGAGGCGGAACTGTTCGCGGAGGTCGTCGCCGGCCAATCCGTCGAACGTTTCGCGCATGACTTTGGAATCGCAAATCAAGAGGAGAGATTCGTAGGCGGAGCGCGTGATGGCCATGAAATCCGCCCGCTCGACGTAGAAGCGCTCGATGCGATCGAGGGCGTCGGAGGCGTTTCGGGGGACGATGTCTTCGAGCCGTTCGGCCCAACCGCCGTCTTTTTCATACATGGCGTCGAGCCGGGCGTAGGTAAGGCAGTCTTTCTTGGCCTTTGTTAAATCGTCGCGGTCGGGGTACAGGTCGGACAGGTTGTAATAAACTTCGTACGCCCGTCGCCATTCCGTATTGTCGCGATATTGCTGAGCCAGATCGACGGCGGCGTTGGTGAGCTGCTTCATCCATTCGGATTGAAGCATGGCGTCGGTGTCGACGGCGTTATCGCGTGCCCGATTGGCTTCGATGAGCGCTTCGCGAATTTCGTTCTTTTCGATGTGTCCCGTGGCGCGCTGGACGTAGCGTTCGAATTCGGTGGTTTGTCGTTCCTGGTGCTCGGTAATGGCTCGGCGGTAGTCGTCCAGCCAGCGGGCGACGCGCTCGTCCTTGGGGTTTACGGGTTCGGGGGGAATGATCGTGTCGATGGAATTTTCAGAGCGGACACGCTCCAAAAGAGCGATGTTGCTGGACCACAGTTCCTGGCGATCGCGCTTGGAGAGAGCGGCGAACGAATCGCCGGCGATAACAGGCAACGAGACCAGGCTGGCCAGCGCGAGGGCGAACCCGATCCACGCACATCGATCACGACGAAAGATTGGCATATGTCAAATCCTCAAAAAATGGGGATTGACGCACGTCGAAGCGACTTGTTGCCAAGTCGACGGCGGAGGCTCAATCCCCCTGCGGGTTCGCGTTTGAATCCAATGCTCCGGTCATTATAGGATACGATCCTACCTCGGTCCAACGAATCACATAGTCTTACAAACACGCCCGCCAAGCCGGTTTCCGATGCCGCGGCACAGGTCTGGATTCGTCCGATACCTGTCCGATATTTTAGCGGGATTCACCTCACTCAAGAAGACACAGTGAAAAAACCTGGAACGCGGCGACGCATAGCCCATGAACGTGCCTGTGACATCGTCGAAATCTATCAAACCCGTTGCGTAAATCAATTTATTGGTGAAATAACGGCGGCGAGTAATCGGACGCCATCGACGGGCGTTTGCTATCAGGTGTCAGGGTGTCGGGCGTGGCGAGGCGGGCGACCAAGGACGGGCTATTTTCGATGGCCCCGCCGAGCCTGCAACGTCTCGACGACGGCGTACGGGGCCTACCACGGGCAACGTCTCGACGACGGCGTACGCCCGTTGTGGTGCCGCCGACGTCGTCACGCACCCTATTCCATTGCGAGCCGGGCGAATTGAATTGCAGAGGCAGCGCACATCACGTATGTTCACAGGGTTCTACCGACCGCGGCGAGGTGGAATCCGCCCGGCGTCGCGAAACCTGAATGCATCGGAGCAATGCATGTCGACATCCGGCGTTATTAGGGTCATTGGGGCCAGACAACACAACCTGAAAAACGTCAGCGTGACGATCCCGCGTGGGGCTATGACGGTAATCACGGGGTTGAGCGGATCGGGCAAAAGCTCGTTGGCGTTTGACACGGTGTACGCGGAGGGCGAGCGGCGGTACGTGGAGTCGCTGAGCGCCTACGCGCGACAGTTTCTGGAGCAGATGCCCAAACCGGACGTCGATCGAATCGAAGGGCTGAGTCCTACGATTGCCGTCGAGCAGCGGGCGGCGTCCACCAACCCGCGATCGACGGTGGCCACCACCACGGAAATCTACGATTATTTGCGGGTCCTGTTTTCGCGAGTGGGCAAACCGTATTGCTGGGTCTGCCACGAACTGGTCAGCCGGCAGACCATCGCGGAGATGGTGGACGCGGTGTTGGCACAGGCGGGCGGGTCGCGGGTGCTGGTGTTGTCTCCGCGAACGGTGGGGAAAAAGGGGGATTTGCACGATCTGCTGGACGAGGTGTCTGGATCGGGATACGTGCGAGTGCGAATCGGGGGCGAGGTTTTCGCCATCGAAGATTTGCACGATTCGGATGTCGCAAGCGCCGGACCGGTCGAGATCGTCGTCGATCGAATCGTGCTGAAGCGGGGGGTCGGCGGTCGGCTGGCGGACAGCCTGGAATTGGCGCTGCGTTTGAGCGGGGGTCGGGCGGCGGTTTCGATTTCGAATGAAGCCGGTGTAGTTCAAGACCAGGCGTTCAGCGAAACTTTTTCCTGCGCGAAACATCCCGAGGTGAACATACCGGAGTTATCACCGCGCATGTTCAGCTTTAATTCACCCTACGGGGCGTGTTCCGCGTGCAGCGGGCTGGGCACGGTTCTCGAATTCGACGCGGATCTGATCGTTCCCAATCGGGACCTGTCGCTTGTCAACGGGGCCATCGCGGCTTGGCGGCAGGGTGGGCAACGGATGAACACCGTCTATGCCAAGTTGATCGAGGAGTTTTGCCGGCGATTCGACGTGCCGCCGGAGATTCCCTATCGCAATCTGTCGGCACCATTGAACCAGATCCTGCTGCAGGGAACGTCGCGAAAAGAGGCGAAAGCGTACGGGCATGCGTTTGAGGGAGTCATTCCCAGCCTGAAAAAACGCTGGGAGAGCACGGATTCGGAATCCGTGAAGCACCGGTTGCACCAGTTTCAAAGTGAAGCACCCTGCCGGGCATGTCAGGGGGCACGATTGAGGCCGGAGTCGTTGGCGGTACACATCGGGGGACGATCCATCAGTGATGTGTGCGTGATGGACGTCGCGACGGCGCGGAAGTTTTTTGACGAATTGAGTTTCACGGGTCAGGACCGGATCATCGCCGAGCAGCCGCTGCGCGAGATACGCAATCGATTGGCCTTTCTGGAAGACGTGGGGGTCGAGTATCTGTCGTTGTCCAGGTCCAGCGGATCGCTTTCGGGCGGGGAGGTGCAACGCATTCGCCTGGCGACGCAGATCGGCAGTGACTTGACGGGCATGTGTTACGTATTGGATGAGCCGACCATAGGCCTGCATCAGCGGGATACGGCACGGTTGGTGACGGCGCTGCGTCGATTGGCGAGGATCGGCAACGCGGTCCTGGTGGTGGAACATGACGAAGAAGTGATTGAAGCCGCGGACCACATCATCGACGTCGGTCCAGGGGCTGGTGCGCACGGGGGCGAGATACTGCATGAAGGGTCGCTGGAGGCGTTGAAGAAAAACGAGCGATCGGTCACGGCGCAATATCTGACCGGTCGGCAGACCATCCCCTTGCCGACGGATCGCCGGCCTGTGGTGGCGTCGCACGCCATCGAGATTCGCGGAGCATCGGCCAACAATCTGCAGGATTTGACGGTGCGTTTTCCGCTGAGTTGCCTGGTGTGCGTGACGGGTGTGTCGGGCAGCGGTAAGAGCACGCTGGTGGGTCAGACGTTGTTGCCGATCCTGCGTCGGCGGATCGACGGATCGGGGCCCAGGCCTGGGAAGTATGATCAGATCGTGGGCGGTTCCCGGGTGGATCGGGTCATCGAGATCGATCAAGCGCCGATCGGGCGCACGCCGCGGAGCAATCCAGCCACGTACGTTGGTGTGTTCGATCTGATTCGGCGGTTGTTCGCCCGGACGCGCGAGGCGAAGATCCGCGGGTATGGCCCCGGCCGGTTCAGTTTCAACGTCAAGGGCGGGCGCTGCGAGGAATGCCAAGGACAGGGCACTCGCCGAATCGAGATGCACTTTCTGCCGGACGTATTCGTCGAATGCGGGTCGTGTCGCGGGACGCGGTACAATCGCGAGACGCTGGAGGTGCGTTATCGGGGAAAGAGCATCGCCGACGTTCTGGACATGCGCGTCGAGGAGGCGGCGTTGTTCTTTCAGAATTTTTCGAAGATTCGAAGTCTGTTGCGGGCGCTGATCGACGTGGGCATGGGCTACGTGAGCCTGGGGCAGTCCTCGGTAACGTTGTCGGGCGGGGAGGCCCAACGCGTCAAACTGGCTGCGGAACTGGGCAAGCCCACGAATGGACATACGTTGTACGTGCTGGACGAGCCGACCACGGGATTACACTTCGCGGATATCCATAAATTGGTGCACGTGTTGAATCGTCTGGTGAATCTGGGGCATACCATCGTGGTCATCGAACACAATTTGGATGTCATCAAGATGGCCGACTGGGTGATCGACCTGGGCCCGGAAGGGGGCGCGGGAGGGGGAAGAATCGTGGCCGAAGGAAGACCCGAGGACATCGCAGGTCATCGTGGCAGCCACACGGGTCGATACTTGCAGGCCAAACTGGGATTGAAGCGGTCTACGGCTGTGAAGTCGTCGCGGGGTCGGAAGCGCGTTGTAAAAAGCGCGTGAAGTCCCTGACGGAATGATAGCCGACGGTCCGGGCGATCACGTCGCCTTGTGGTGCGAGCAAGACATAAGCGGGAATTCCGTCGATACCGAATCGATCAGCCAATGTTGGGGAGGAGGCCAAATCGACCCGCACGGGCACCAGGGTTTGAAGCACGGCTTCGACGGGCGGGGCGTTGAGAACTTCGGTTCGCATGAGTCGGCAGTATGAACAGCCCGCGCCGCTAAATTCAAGAAGCACCGGCTTGCCTGACGATGTCGATTGTTCGACGGCTGTAGCCAGATCGGTGTACCAGGGGATGCTGGTCTGGGCTGATCCGCGAAGCGAAAAATGGACCAATCCCGCGCCGGCGACGAGGGCAATCAAGACGCGATTGGTTGGACATTTCGGGCACATGTTTTTCGATTGGTCACGTGCGAAGGTCGGGCAGCCCCTGGTTGTCGGGTGGCCCCGGATCCATCATGCTATCGCGGATACGATAGACCATCTACACATTATAACCTGACCCAGCCACCAGGTATTCCAAACGCCGTGTATTCTTGAATTAATGTCGCGTGTCGGTCGCGTGCAGGGTCACTGCCCTATTGTAGGCAAGTCCGAGTATTGAAAGGTATTGACCCGGACGCGATAAAGGTTGACACGTTCGCGCCGTCCACTAATAATCGGTGCAAGGCGTCTCCCGGAATTCGACTCACTGCGCATCATAGGCCAATCGGCTGGGGGATTTGCACCAACCGCGACGATCGATTCAAATAGGTCGTCCGGGTTGATCCATTGAAAATTTCATTGACGGCGGAGCAAGTTGCCCGCCTTTCCTTGTGGGGAACTTTGTGATTAAATTCACAAAGTTTCATTGAAATACCATAGATACATTCGCAGTGAAGGGTTGAGGTAGAAATTAGAGGGTTATAGGTTATCGGCCTGGGCGGTTCCCTGCCGGGGATGAGCGGCGGCGGGGATGAGCGGCGGACCCCGTCGAAATCGCCCAATTTCAGCGTTGGCCGACGTGTGGAGTTTGCGACGGTTCGAGGGGTGCAAACCGCGTATCATCGGGAGTGGGCGGCGAACAAGTCATGAATACCCAACCACCGGACCATGTCGACGATCGCGGCATTGATGCGGGCAAGGTTCGCCCCAGCGACGGCGAACCTCCGCCGGTCACTGATTTGAAGCCGGTTTCATTGATGGGACGATTGTTCGGCGTTCCGTTGTTGATCATATCGATCATCATCGGCTGTGCCGTTTTGGTCGTTGTCCTGTTTGGAACCGTCGCGACCGACAAGGAGAGGCCGATCTCGGAATTGCTGTTGGTTCTCGAGACCGCATCCGGGGAGCGGACGGTGGGGATCCTGTTGCCACGTGAAAAAGAACTATGGCAGGTCGCACGAGAATTGGCCTTGCGATTGGAGCAAAAGGAGAAGGAGCTGACGGCCGAGGAGTTGGACGAGGTGGTGCGTCGACTCGCGGTGCTGCTCGACCGCTTTTCATCCCGGTCCCAAGATTTGACGGACATGGGTTTGAAGCAGATGGATTTCGTCATACAGGCGTTGGGCCAAACCGGAACGCCGGAGGCTGTCGCACCGTTGATGGAACGATTGACTGATTCGCGGGTTGAGACGCGACGACTCGTCTTGCAGGCGTTGGCGCAGATTGGCCCGTCGCCGGCCACGCGGGAACATCTGGACAGGATCGCCGTTTCGTTGGATGATTCGGATTCGACGGTACGAATGATCGCGTGCGCGGTGATTTCGACGCTCGCGACCGCCGGCGATACCGGGGCGATCGATTCGTTGGCCCGTGCATTTGCTGACGAGGACCGTGACGTTCAGTGGAACGCGACGTTGGCGTTGGCCCGATTGGGAAGCTCGAAAGGGAATCGGCTGCTGGTCGATATGTTGACGCGGTCGTATTGGGAGAATGACGTTCAAGTCCGCGTGACGACGGTGGGATCGAGTTCGCAGGCATACCCGATGCCACCGCAGGCGGTCGATCGATATTTGGTGGCGGCGGTCGAAGCCGGGCAGAACCTGGCGGATGACAACATCAAGAATTGCATACGGTCGTTGGAAAGTGACCGCTCGACGATCGTCAGAAATGCAGCGAAACTTGCGGCGAAGTCGAGCGAGCCGACCGAGGTTGAAAGGTAACGTCGATGGCCATGAAAGAACGGGTTACAAAGGTGTGGATTGAGCCGGGTTGCATTGTCTGCGACGCGTGTGAAACATCGGCGCCGACCGTTTTCGAGGTGACCGATGACACCTGCATCATTCGCCCGGCGGCGTTGGATGCGAGTTTTACGAAGCCCTTGACGGATGAGATCAAGGAAGCCGCCGAGGAGTGTCCCGTCGATGTGATCAAGTTTGAAACCGTTGCGGAGGAAGTAGCTGACGCATCGCCGACGGAAGAAATGCCAGCGGCAGCGGAGCCGGTGGCAGCCGCAGCGTCGGCAGCGCCGGCGGTCGCTGCAACAGCACCGGCAGCAGCAAAACCCGCCGCCGCGAAGCCCTCGCACGCAAAGGCGGCGGCTGCGGCGCCGGAACCGTCCAAAGCCAAGCCGGAAAAGGCCCCTGAAAAAGCGCCGACGGTGTCCATGGCGGGAGAACCGGATCCTGCCATCCAAGCCCTGCTGCGGGCGGCCACGGCCCGCGGAGGCATGGCGATGATCGGCAAATCCGACGAAGGGGCGACGCAGGCCATGAAGGAGCTGGAAAACGCGTCCCCCGCGGATATGCCTCCGGACGCGCGTCAGGCCAAGGTTTTCGCGGCGGCCAAGGATGAAAAAGGCGGGGTGACTCGTCGCGGCGTGCTTGCCGGGTCAGCCGCGGGCGTGGGTTGGCTGGCCTTCGGTGGCGCGTCGGCTGTTTCGGGTATCGCGTTCCAACGATTCATGATGCCCAACGTGTTGGAAGAGCCTGACCCGCGGGTGCGGACGGACAAGGTCGAGGTGTTCGGGTCGATGGTTCCGGGTGAGGTGAATGAAGATTATAAACCGCAGGGATTCTGGATCATTCGGATGGAGGACCGTATCGCGGTCTTGAACATTATTTGTACGCATTTAGGTTGTATACCGAATTGGCTTCCGAATGATCGCAAGTTCAAATGCCCCTGTCACGGGAGCGGATTTCGACCGTCGGGTATTAATTTCGAAGGTCCCGCGCCTCGCCCGCTGGAGCGGTTTCGAGTAACCAAGACGGACGGGATCATGATCGTGGATCGCAGCAAGAAGTATCAATACGAAAAGGGCGAATGGGAGAACCCGGAGTCGTATATCGAGGTCTGATCGAACGTTTGCATGCGAATTTGAGAAACGGTTTTGAGGCATGAGCATATTCAGCAGTTTTGGCAATTGGGTCCGCGACGGGCAGGTCTGGGGCAGCGTCTTTCGTCACGGCGTGCCGCGCGATCGGCGAACGCGGGCCATGGCCGTCCTCACCAACGTATTTCTGCATCTGCACCCCGTGGCTGTTCGCAAGAGCGGCATCCGACTGTCGTTCACCTGGTGCATGGGCGGGCTGACGTTTTTTCTGTTCCTGGTGGAAACGGTCACCGGTGTGCTGTTGATGTTCTACTATAGGCCGACCGTTGAATATGCGTATTTCGATATTCAAGGATTGCGGGCCCACGTGACGTTGGGGTTGCTTCGTGAACTGCACCGCTGGGGCGCGCATGCGATGGTCATCGCCATCTGGCTGCACATGCTGCGCGTTTTCCTGACGGGCAGCTACAAACCTCCACGGGAATTCAATTGGACCATCGGCGTGATTCTGCTCGTGCTGACGCTGCTCTTGTCATTTACCGGATACCTGCTGCCCTGGGATCAGTTGGCGATGTGGGCCATCACGGTGGGGTCCAACATGGCCCGGGCGACGCCGTTGCTGGGCCATGAAGGGCCGTTGGCCAGCTTGATCAACATTGGCGGCGTGCCGTTGATTCATGCGGGCGATGATGCGCGGTTTGGGCTTCTCGCGGGTACGTTTGTGGGGCCCAATGCGCTGTTGCGGTTTTATGTGCTTCATTGCGTGTTCATTCCTGTGGTGGTGGGCGTGCTGATCGCGGTCCATTTCTGGCGGATTCGCAAGGACGGCGGAATCAGCGGTCCGCTTTAACGGGCAGTGGAGCTTGAATGCGCGGGCCGGTGTGGTTGTGCGGTCGCCGGCACGCGCCATGAACAGATCAGCCAATAAACGGATGGGCATATGGTTGACGTATTAACCGGCGGATTCCATCTGCTGGCGGCGGGGGATACCAACGCCGTCAAGGACGCGATCAATTGGATTTGTCAGCCCCACTGGTTCTTCATTTTGTCGAACGTGGCCTTGGCCGTGTTTCTGCTGGGCTACCGGCAGTTTACCAAGCCCGGGTTCGCGTTGTTCGCCTTGATCGCGTTTACCGCCTTCTATGTCATCAGCGCCCTGGACGCTGATTTTCTGAGCATCATCATCAAAGCCGACAACGTTCCCATCACCATGATGATTTACCTGACGGGGTTTTTCATCTGGCTGGGGATGCGGCAGGCGGCGGTCAACGACACGAACATGGAACAGGGCAAGCCGCTGCTCGAAGCGGGCTCCGATGACAAGGTGCTGGTTTGGCCTGATCTGGTGTACACCGAGCTGATCGCGATGGTGATTTGCACGGTGGTGTTGATGGTCTGGGCGGTGGTGTTGCGGGCGCCGTTGGAGCCGCCCGCCAATCCCAGCGTGGCCCCTAACCCATCGAAAGCGCCGTGGTATTTTCTGGGTCTTCAAGAACTGCTGGTCTACTTCGATCCCTGGATCGCGGGCGTGCTGCTTCCCGGTTTGATTGTCGTGGGATTGATGGCCCTTCCCTACATGGACAGGAATCCGCGAGGCAACGGCTATTTCACGTTCAAGGAGCGCCCGTTCGCGATCACGGTCTTCATGGTCGGGTTCGGCATCATGTGGATCGTGTTGATCGTGTTCGGGACGTTTTTGCGTGGCCCGAATTGGAACTTCTTCGGACCGTACGAATTTTGGGATCCGCACCGCCCAGCCGCGCTGCTCAACGTCGATTTCCGCGACATCTTCTGGGTGGATTGGATGAAGCAGGCCATCCCCACGGAGGGCTGGTGGATTTTGCCGGCCTATCTGGTTCGTGAGGCTCCGGGAATCGTTCTGTTGCTGCTCTATTTCCTGGTGCTGCCGTTGGTATTGAAACAGACGATATTCCGGCGATTGGCAGGGCAAATGGGGGCCATTCGCTTCGGAATCATGATTTTCTTGTTCCTATGGATGTTGCTGGTACCGATCAAGATGGCGCTGCGTTGGACGCTGAACATGCACTACATCGTCGCCATCACCGAGCTGTTTTTGAATTTTTAGACGCTACGAGGAAGCCTTCATGCCGATTCCGACGGACACGCTGCGTGATATGAATCGACTCAACCGTTGGTTCGCGTTGAGTTGCGTGCTCATGTTGTCGAGCATCGTCTGGATGATCTGGGAGGATTATGACCGTCCCTGGCGGGGGGTGCAGGACAATTACATGGTGGCGCAGGCGGCGCTCGCCCATCTGGACTATCTCGACACCCAGACCGAAGCCTTCCAAGCGCGCATCAGCCAATCTCGCGCGGAGGTCCGCGAAGCTGAGCAGGAGGTCGCGAAGCGCGAAAGTGAGCGGGCTGAATTGTTGGATGACCAGGCGAAGGAGAAAGAGAAATTCGACGCCATCAACATCACCCATGCCAACGCCGAGGCGGTTCTGCTGGTGACGCGGAGCCAATTTGAAACCGTCCGCAGCACGTACGGGGACGACAACGCGCAGACGAAAGCCGTCTTCGCAACACTGCAAAGCGAAGAGGCGCGAGTCGGCGCCCTTCGTTTGGAAAAAGAGCATATCCTCGACAATCAGCGGGCCATCGCGGACGGGTTGAAAGCGATGGACGCGCCGTTGACCGGCGCTCGCAAACGACTGACTGCGCTGGAAAGAACCGCGCTGGATGCCGAGGCCAAGGAAAAGCAATACAGCAATGTCCTGGTCAAGTCGATCATCAACATGCCGCTGATGGATTTTACAGCCCCCAAGGGAACGCCGGCCCGCCACGAAGTCAGACAGCTCGTGATTCAGAACGTCCGCCAAGAGTTGAATTACCTTCAGACCTATACCACCGATCGTTGCACGACGTGCCACGTGTCCATTTCCGACAAGACGTTCACTTTCGAAAACCTGGCTCGGCGATTTGAACGGGCGCTGCCGTCGATCAACGAAGCGCTGACGGCGGCCGGTCAGCCGACGGTGAATTCACCGCCCGTGCCCGAGTTGGCCGGTGACGACGTGCCCAAGCTGAAAACCGGCCAAGTGACGGATTTCTGGGGGTATCTATCTGTTGAACAGAAGGAAACCTATTTTTCCCAACTTAAGGAGACCGTCAACGCCTATCTCCGACAAACGGGTAGGCAGGAGGTTCATCTGGAGCAGCCGCTATTGGCACACCCCAACCTGGACCTGTTCGTTCACCACGAATCCCCGCATCCCATGACCCATCTGGGCTGTACGGTGTGCCACGAGGGCAACCCGCAGGAGACCGATTTCGTCCAAGCCGCACACACTCCCCTGACCCACGAGCAGAAAAAAGAGTGGAAAGAGAAATACTACGTCACCGCCGCATTCTTGCCCAACACCACGTTTGAATCCGTCGAGCATTTTTGGGAAAGGCCCATGCTTCCGCCCAAATACGCCGAGGCGGGTTGTGCCAAGTGTCACTCTCGAATTTCCGACATTTCGGAGTTTCGCGGAGAATCACAGGCCAAGAGTTTGAATCTCGGCCAAGACCTGTTCGTGCGCGTGGGGTGCGTGAACTGTCACAACGTCGCGGACCTGGGGCCACAGCGCAAAGTCGGACCGGACCTGCGGCGGATCGCAGCCAAGCTGACGCCCGAATTCACCGAGCAATGGGTCTTCCACCCCAAAGCCTTCCGCCCGTCGACCTGGATGCCGCATTTCTTTCTACAGGAAAACAACGGACCGCGTAGCGGCAACACGTTCGATTCTAATCCGGTTCTGCGCACGGAGACGGAAGTTTCAGCCATCACCCATTATCTGTACACGCTGTCCGATGATTGGACGCCGTCCACCATCCCGTCGGGCTTGGTCGGTGACGTTGCACGTGGCCAATCGCTTTTCAACGAGTTGGGCTGCCTGGGTTGCCACGCCAACGTTCACGAGCATGGCCAAGCGATGATCGAGGAAGACCTGCAAACTCGCGCGGGCCGATCGGAGAAGGTGGCTGAAGCGCTTTACGAGGAAATGAGCTACGTGGATCGCGTGCAATACCTGATGGAGCACGCGCCCACGGATCGGGATACGGTCTTCGAGCCGGAGTCGATCGGCGATCGCCGCGTGTTCACCCGCTACGCCCCGGAATTGTCCGCCATCGGGGCCAAGGTGAATCGCGATTGGCTGTTCGGCTGGTTGAAGGAGCCGAGCGACTATTACCCCGAAACGCGAATGCCGTCGCTCCGCCTGACGGATCAGGAGGCCATCGATCTTGTCGAGTACCTCATGTCCTTGCAGGCCCACGATTCGTTCGAGGCGAAGCGGTTTCCGCTGGATGACGAACATCGTCGCATGGTGGACGATCTGATGTTCTCGATTCTCGCGTCGCAAAATTCCGAGCAGCGCTCCCGGGCCATCATGGACGACGCCGACGGCGCCATGACCGAAATCCTGAAACGATCCGTGAAGGGATATTGGTCGGATGAGCAGGCCGCCCAAAAGCTCGACGGTATGAGCGTTGAAGACAAGAGGCTGTTCTATCTGGGCAACAAGATGGTAGCCCATTACGGATGCTACGCGTGTCACCAGGTGGGTGGATTCGAGGAGGCCCCGCCGCCCGGCACGGACATGTCCGCTTGGGGCACCAAGCCGCTGGCACAATTGGATTTCGCGTTCTTCGGCCACGCCCACGACCACATTCGCGAAGCCCGCCCCGAAACCTTCGGGCACATTTACCCGCCCGAGGAAGAAGAACTGATCTATTGGTCATTCGGTCAAAATCCGGAAGAGAGCGTCACCCACACCCACGCCGCCTTCGCCAAGCACAAGATGCTCAATCCGCGCATGTGGGACCGTGACAAGATCAAAGCCCCATACGACAAGCTCAAGATGCCGAATTACTATTTCACGCCGCAACAGGCGGACGCCCTGGTCACGTATCTGCTGTCCCGCAAGCCGCCGCTGGTCAGTCGCGATCTCAAAATTCCCTATGATTCAACGCTCATCGGCTCGATCGCCGATGGCCGGGCCTTGACCCGCTCCCTGAACTGCGTGGGATGCCACAAAATCGAGGACAACGTGGCCGCGGCGCATCAATACTACACACAAAGAATCGGCGGCGAGGAGATGTTCGACGAAGTCAATGCCCCGCCCTGGCTTCGTGGCGAAGGCGCCAAGGCTCAATACCCTTGGCTGTACGGTTTTCTGAATGACGTCGAGACGCTCCGTCCCTGGTTGAAAGTTCGAATGCCCAGCTTCCAATTGACCGAGGAGGAAACGACCACCTTGGTGGAATACTTCGCGGGTCTCAGTCAAAGCGAAGCCGGCATGCTCAAGGAACATTTGGCCGTCATCGACGACTACATCCGCAAGGCCAAGGCGGGCGCGGTCAGTTCGCAGTTGACCGGTCAGTCGCCGAATCCCGATCAATGGTTCGCCAGCGACTCGCTCCGCAATCGTGGGGAACACTTGGCCGCCTTTGCCGTGAAGAATCGGCTGGTCTTGAGCTTCGACGTCGACCCCGTACTCAACACGGTCAAGGAGATGGAATATGGATTCGGGCAGGTCAAAGACCGCACGCGATTCACGGCGGACCTGTTCGACGTGAACTTCCCCTTCGCCGACAAAGCCAGACCGCAGGTGGACCAAGAACGTTTTGCGCTGGGCGAGGAGTTATTCTACGAACTTCGATGTCTAGCCTGCCACGTACTGGGCGATCCTTCTATTCCCGGCGCCAACGCCACCCCCACCGCGCCGAACTTGAATCTCACCCACAAGCGGTTGCGGCAGGATTGGGTGCACAAATGGATGCAGCAGCCAGCCGTCATTCAACCGGGCACCAAGATGCCCCAGTGGTTCCCCGGCAGCGCCAGCGCCTTTGCCACCTACCCCGAGGAGGACCGCCTGGCTCTGGAGGCCAAGTACGGCACCACCGGCGAAGATCAAATGCAGTTGCTCATGGATTTCATGTATACAGCCGGCGCCAGAAATTACACGGCTGTTCAACCAGGCGGCCTGGGCGGCGGTGCTACGGACAGCGCGAGCGACGATGAGGAAGAATCTGGAGAGGAAGAGGAGGAGGAAGAAGAAGAAGTAGAAGAAGAAGAAGAGGAAGAGGAAGAATGAACGGAATCGGCATCGGTTCCGGTTAAACGACGTCAGTTCCGCGACTTAGATGCCGATACATCAGCAGTTTCTGCGTGGACGATTCGAAGTTTCTGGATATCAAAGGCCATTCGTGGTCAGTAAACGTATAATCAGCAGGGCAGGTTTGGGGGCGGCATTCGTTATGGCGTACCGGTTGGCCCCGTGGCGTGAACGAAGTACACACGATTGAGGAGAAGGTTTGATGAGATCCATGAATGTGAAAGTATGGTGTGCGGCTTGGCTGGCAGCGGGCGTCGGTTTGTCCAGCTTGGCATTGGCCGACGGCGCGACGATCAAGGGAAAAGTCAACTGGGAGGGCAAGCCTTTCAAGGCCAAGCGAATGACCGGCATGAATCCGGAGTGCACGGGATTCCACGCGGGTCAGCCGCCTCGCTATGAAAACGTGGTCACGAACGACAACGGCACGTTGAAGTACGTGTTTGTACACGTCACCAATCCGCCGGATGGCGATTTCCCAGTGCCCACCGAGCCCGTCGTGCTCGATCAGGTTGGGTGCATGTATCAGCCACATGTGTTTGGCGTTCGCGTGGGTCAGGCCGTCGAGATTCGTAACAGCGATCCGACGGCCCACAACGTTCACTTTCTTCCCAAGAAAAACGACGAATTCAACAAGAGTCAACCCAAGCAGGGCTTGAAGGATACGCTGACGTTCCGCCGATCGGAGATCATGGTCCCGGTCAAGTGCGACGTGCACCCCTGGATGAACGCTTTTGCGGGTGTGACCGAGCATCCGTTCTTCGCCGTCACGGGCGACGACGGTACGTTCGAGCTAGCCGGTCTACCGCCCGGAAAATACACCGTGCAAGCCTGGCACGAGAAATACGGGACCCAGGAAATCGTAGTCGATGTGTCCACCGGCGAGACGAAAGACGCTGCGTTCACCTATTCCCGAAGCACCGGCAGCAGCGGCGGCAGCGACGACGAATAGGCCGCGACTTTCGTAGGCTCGCGAAACAGCCGAATCCTGACAACCAGACATCGGGGCATCGCCGCCATCGACGATCAAATCCGTCGGGCCGCGCTGTGCCCCGATGTCTTTTTCGTTATGATGGCGAATGACGGCAGGCGATGGAAACGCCGCGATCGTTCAATAATCGTACGAATTCGCGAATGGAACAACCGCTGTATCTCGCAGACGCCCGATGAAAGCAAGCCCAGGTCATCTCGATCCGCAACACGAATGGACGACGGATTCTTCGCCGCGCGGTTTGCATCGCGTCGCCTGGATCACGTCTGCCTGTACGCTGTTCCTGATTTTCGTGGGCGGCACGGTCACCAGCAACGACGCAGGATTGGCCGTACCCGATTGGCCAACCACGTTCGGTCAAAACATGTTCCTTTTCCCGCCCAACGAATGGGTGGGCGGCGTGTTTTTTGAGCACAGTCATCGTTTGGCCGGCGCGCTGGTGGGGATGTTGACCATCACGCTGGCCGTCTGGACGCAGCGCACGGATGGCCGACGGTGGGTTCGCGTCATGGCCTGGGCCATGTTGGCGGCGGTCATCGTACAGGGCATTATGGGTGGGCTGCGCGTCACGGAACTCTCGATAGAGTTGGCCGTCGTTCATGCCTGCTTCGCCCAGTTGTTCTTCTGCTCGACGTTATGCATGATCGTGTTCACTTCCCAATCATGGCCAGACGGAATCAGGCAGCGGCGAATCATCACGGGCTTCTTTTGGCCGCGCATGTGCCTGTTGACCGTCGCTGTCGTGTTTTTGCAGTTGGTGGCGGGCGCGCTCTATCGACACCTGGGGATTTCCCTGGCCTATCATGTCGTCGGCGCATGTTTAGTCACCGTCGCCATCAGCCTGACGTTGATGTGGGTCAGCGGTGAACACGCCGACGCCCCGCTGATGCGTCGATTGGCTGGCTGGACCGCCGCGACGCTGATCGTGCAGATGGGCCTGGGGATCGGAGCGTATCTAAGCGTCATCATGAACCGCCCCGGAGGCCTGGCCAGCGTGTTTCAGTGGTTTATCCCATCCGCGCACGTGATGGTGGGTGCACTGCTGTTGGGGCTGTCGACGGCCCTGTGCGTTTCGGTCTGGGCGATCGTTAGGGTCAGTCCGAATCGCGACGGCGTCCCGACATCCCCGATGGAGGTGCGTGTCACGTGACGGCATCGACACGCATCCCGCTTGACCAAACGATGATCGACGCGGGTTCATTGTCGGACCCAGCCACGCTGCGGGACTACGTCGCACTCTGCAAGCCGCGCATGACCGTCATGGTCGTTCTAACCGCCGCGGTGGGGTTCTGGGTCGGGCACGGAGGCGCATGGACAACGCCCCACGTCGTGTCGCTGTGCATGACGTGTCTGGGCACAGCCTTGACCGCGATCGCCGCGGGCATCATCAATCAAGTGGCTGAGCGAAACCGCGATGCGCGAATGATGCGCACCGCCTGGCGACCGGTCGCCGCCGGCAGGATTTCACCCCAGGTTGCGCTGAGTTTGGCCGTCGTCGCCGGTGTCGCCGGGGCGATTCTGTTATTCGTTCGCGCGGGCGTCCTGCCCACCGCCATCGCACTGGCCGCGTTGCTGGTGTACGTCGCGATCTACACACCCCTGAAACCCATCACGCCCCTGTCCGTGTGGATCGGGGCGATTCCGGGCGCCCTGCCCATCCTGATCGGCTGGTCGGCTGCGACGGGCGATCTTCGATCGACGGGATGGATGCTTTTTTGCATACTGTTCGTCTGGCAACTCCCACACTTCCAAGCCATCGCCTGGATGTATCGTGACGATTATGCCAACGCGGGGTACGCCGTCCTGCCCGTCGTCGATCCCACCGGTCGCCGGGCCGTTCGTCATTGTTTATTACTGCTTGTCCTGCTGATTCCGGTCAGCCTGCTACCCGCGTACAGGGGCGTGTTCGGGCCAACCTACTTTTTTGGCGCGGTCCTGGCGAGTTTTGCCTTCCTGGCCTTCGGAGTCGAACTCGCCCGAAGCCGCACTCGGCAAAGCGCCCAACGGCTTATGATGGCTTCGCTTGCCTATTTGTCCCTGTTGTTGTTACTGATGGTCATCGACGTGACCGCGAAGTGATGCCCGTGGGGCGATCGTACCAAACGTAGCAGTGATGTCTCAATCATCCGGCGAATGAAAGACGGCGAAGTTCCCCGGACCGTAAATCTGCGCCGCCCGTTGGCGAGCCTTCAAGCCCCAGGCGACCGCGATGCCGACCATGGTTAAGAGCAGGGAATAAACAACACCCACCATGACCCAAACGCCCGCTTTCGCGCCCTTGACCATGTCCGAATCAGGATCACCGAAACAAACCGCACATGCCTGCGCGAGATTTGAACCTGCCAGAACGATTCCCCAGGCCCACGTGAGCTGAAACGCCCGCAAAATCGATGATCGGCTCGTGAATTTCATGATACGCTTGGATTGTAAAGATGATGCCGCGAAAAGTCCGAGCAAATATCGCCGAACGGCCCTACATGCCCACGCCCACGCCGCTTTCCACGTCCATGGTCGGCAGGAGCATCAAAACGAAGAAGAAGAAAACGGTCAAAATCAACACTGAATAAATCAGCTTTTTTTCCGAGATCAGATGCATGAAGAAACAGGCCACCAGGGAACCCTTGACGACGGCGATAACCATCGCCACGAAGACGGCCATACCAATCGAAAGGTGCAGCCAAGAGACCGCGACCGTGACCAGCGTCAGCACCAGCAGGGCCACGAAGACGGCGATGTAAATCCGTACGTGCTTGGCGATTTCCTCGGCGGTGTGTTCGCCCATCGATCACTCCTATAGCAAATAAAGCGACGGAAACAGGAAAATCCAGACAAGGTCCACAAAGTGCCAATACAGGCCGGCGCATTCAATCCGACCGCCGAATCGAACCCGGTCCGTATGAAACATCGCCGAACCGGGAAAAAGCAGGTACAGATTGACGATAATCCCCCCGATGACGTGCAATCCGTGCAGGCCTGTCATCGTGAAGTAGATCCCGAAAAAGTTGCTGTGCGCCGGTCCCATCGATGAGATTCGGCCGATTTGGGACCGGGCGATCCGCTGCTCGGGCGGATGATCATGCGATCCCTTCGCCGGATCGGGCTCCAGGACCACGTAATCTTTCGAATCGTCATTTTCGGAAAGGTGGCCCGTCACAGATGTACCGTCGGTCATGAAGACTTCGTAATGGCTGAACTTCGGCGCGTATTCAAACGCCTTGATCACCAGGAACCCGAACGCCGCCAGCACAGTCAGACCCAGATACAGGCGAAACTTGGCGAATTGATTCAATTGGACGGACGCCCAAGCCATCACCATCGTCACACTGGAAGCAATAAGAACTGCGGTGTTCAAAGTCGCCAGCGGAACGTTCAGAATATCCGCGCCGCGGGGCCAAGACACCGCGCCGACGCGAAGCAATATGTAGGAACTGAATAGCGCGCCGAACAACATGACCTCGGAGGCGAGGAACAGCCAGATTCCTAACTTCGCATTGGTCACGCCCGTGATCGGATGGGGTTCGCTGATGTACTTGATTTCGGCGGACAAGCTGCGTATCTCCTATGCCTTGGCAAACTGGGGCGAATAGTCCTGTTTCGCGCCGGGGACGCTGTATTCGTAGGGACCGCGATACACCACCGGCTCGACCGCGAAATTCCCGTGCGGAGGCGGCGAAGGGGCGGACCATTCCAGCGTCGTTGATTCCCAGGGGTTTTCCGACACCCGCTTACCGGCCCTGAGGCTGACGAAAAAGTTGATGATGAACGGAATCTGGGCGATACCCAGCATCCACGCGCTCCACGAAGACATCACCACCAATCCCTGCACCGGTTCGTTATGAAAGAAGCCGGTCTGGTCATACAGCCGCCGAGACACACCGGCCATTCCAACGAAGAACATGGGCATGAATACCGCATTCAAGAAGATGAACGTTCCCCAAAAGTGCAACTTCCCCAGCAGGGAGTTCATGCTCCGACCGGTGACTTTCGGATACCAATAGTAGATTCCCGCGAACAGGCCCATCAGCGTGCCCGGCGCCACCACGTAATGAAAGTGACCGATCACGTAATACGTATCGTGCAGATGAATGTCAGACGCGGTCAGCCCCAACGGCAACCCCGTCAACCCGCCGATGGCAAACATGGGCAGGAACGCCAAGGCAAACAGCATGGGCGTATTGAAGCGAATCGACGCGCCGTACAAACTGATGATCAACGCCGTCAGAATCACAATCGACGGCACGGAGATGATCATCGTCGTCGTTTGGAAGAACGTGCTCATGGTCGTGCCCATGCCGGTCATGAACATATGATGGGCCCACACGATGAACGACATGAAACCCAGGAAAATCACCGAATACACCAGCGAGTGATATCCCCACAGCGGCTTGCGGGTGTTGTTGGCGATGATCTCCGCAACGATCCCCAACGCCGGCAAAATCAATACATACACTTCCGGATGGGCCAGAAACCAGAACAGATGTTGCCACAACAGCGGATTCCCCCCGCCCGCGACGTCCACCACCTTGTTGCCGATGACCAAGCCGCTGGGCATGAAAAAACTCGTGCCCGCCACCCGATCCATCAACTGCAACACGCCAGCCGCCTCCAGCGGTGGAAACGCGAGTAAAAGCAAAAAAGCCGTGACGAACTGCGCCCAAACGAAAAACGGCAGCCGGAAAAACGACAGCCCCGGCGCCCGAAGTTGTATGATCGTCACGATGAAATTCACCGATCCCAGCAACGACGACGTAATTAAAAAAACCATGCCCACCAGCCACAACGTCTGCCCGTGGAACTCGACCTGCGTGTTGGCCAGCGGCGGATATGACGTCCAGCCATACTGCGCCGAGCCGCCCTTGACAAAAAAACTGGACACCATGACGACCCCGCCGACGAAATACACCCAATAGCTGGCCATATTCAATCGCGGAAACGCCATGTCCGGCGCCCCGATTTGCAGCGGCATGACGTAGTTCCCGAACCCGCCCACCGCCAACGGCACCACCCCCAGAAAAACCATGATCGTGCCGTGCATCGCCCCCAACTGGTTGTAAAACTCCGGCAGCATGATACGCGAAGTAAAATTGCTCTCGCCGAAAATACTGACGATCCACTGCGGAAATTCCTGCAACGGATACGCCAACTGATAGCGCATCAGCATCATCAGTATGAATCCGAACATCAAAAAGAGAAGCGCGGAAATCGTATACTGGATGCCGATCACCTTGTGATCGACCGAAAAAATGTACTTTCGCCAAATCCCAGGCTCGTGATGATGTGCGCCGGTCATGCTTCGTCTTCCTCGTCTTCTTCCTCTTCCTCCTCCTCCTCACCGCCCGACATACTATCGATCCACTCCGCGAATTGCTCGTCGGAGACAATCTCCAAAGCCGCCTTCATCGTGTAATGATTATTGCCGCAAAGCTGCGCACAAACGATCTGGAAACTGCCCGTCCGCGTGGCCTCGAACCACACCCGGACGTTCATGCCCGGAATCACGTCCTGCTTCACACGCAGCACGGGAATGCCAAGACTATGAATCACATCCTTGGAAGTAAGATGCGTGATCACCGGGCGGTTCACCGGCAGGTAACAAAAATTATTGGTGACCACGTCGTCCGCAGCCGCCGAATCACTCCGGTCCAGTCCGATCAAATTGTCCGCCGCCATCAACTCCGGCGCGGTCCGTCCGAACACCCCGTCAGCACCCGAATAATGAAAATTCCAGGCGAACTGCTCCCCGATGACTCGCAAAACCAACGGGTTCTTGTCCGCCGACGGCGGCTCCGTCTTGTAGCTCGCCCAGACCGGCATGGACAGACCGAACAACAAAAACACCTCGAAAATGGCTACGAAGACCTCCGCCCACTTCGACGCCTTCGCCTTAGGAAGCGCGTAATTCGCCACGTGCCCAGCCCGCTGTCGAAATCGAATCAGGCAATAGACAAGAAAGATTCCCCACCCCACGAAAAGCGCCGCCATAAACCAGTGCAGCACGTTGATGAGTTGATCGATGCCCGCGCCGTGCGTTGAAATATCAACCGGCAGCCACTTGCCATAATCGTTTTCCGGCATTGCTAGGAATTCTCCGCCATCCTTCGCTGGGATCCCTACCGCACCGTGCGGTCCTGCTCAGTCACCCGCGACGCCGCCATCAAGCGTCGCCCTGCGTGAATCAGCCATCCGAATGATCGGCAGATTTGAAATCCGCCGCGCCAATGACCCGTATCATAGCCAAGTCGACGTGCCTTGCAACGCCCGATTTCGTGATCATCCCGGCAAGTCGCAACACGACCATCCCCATGCCGCGAACCAGTCAAATCCGCCGCTGCGTCCGCGACGGCAAGACTCCCACCGAACGGCTGACCGTACCCCACGCCGACCGTCAATTGGATTCATTCGAAAATCAAATTCAAAATTGAATAATCGCTGGCGGGTGGCTATCGGGACTGCCGATAGGACGCTTACGTGGTGCAAGCACGGATTAGCACCGTCGCGAGCGAACCGCCCATGGCCGACATCCCTCCACCCGTCGCGGCATCGAGTCTTCAAGCCGGATATCACCAAGCCGACGTGTCCAAGGCTCGCGATGCGAGCCGCGCTGAACAGACACAGGCCGGTCGAAAAACGGCCATGGCCATCGATGATGCCGGGGCCATCATTGAAACCGGTGACAACGACACGCAGGTCTTCGAAGATGCCCAAGGGACCGGCGGGCAGGGTCGAGAGGACCAGGAGCAAGAAGATAACCACCAACATCCCCAGGACGATCAAGCCACCACCCAAGGCATCCACAAGAGCGACGACGGCCAACTGCACGTTGACCTTCAAGCCTGACCGAACCCGAACACATGATGCAATTAACGCGCTCCAACAATACCGACGAACGACCGCCTCTTTACGAGCCGCGAGCGCAAAGCGAGCGGGCCCCGCATTCCGTCATTCCGGCGCAAGCCGGAATCCAGTATCGGTGGGACGGGTGGCCCACCTCCTTTGGAGGTGGGGGAGCCGATGAATTGAGCGCCAGTTCGTTGGGCCGGTTTCACCCCGCCTCTTAACAGAGCCGCGACCGTCAGGGAGCGGTCTTCCGTTACTATTCCGACCCCCGACCGCCTCTTTACGAGCCGCGACCGTCAGGGAGCGGGAATTTGCCTCCTGCTACAGAGCGCAGCAAATAGTGAACATCGTCACCCCGGCGAACGCCGGGGTCCAGGCAAGTTCGTTGCAACTCCACGCCTTCGCAGAAACGACAACCTCGTGCAATCGACCTTCCAAAGATCAAAAAGCTAGTCAGCAACCGCCGCACGTCACGGTATGAATTTGTATCCGATCGTGTGAACGGTCACGATGTGTTGCGGATTCTTGGCGTCGTCCTCGATCTTGCGTCGCAACGAAACAATATGATTATCAACCGTACGGTTCGTGGGAAAAGCCTCCAAGCCCCAGATTTTGTCCAGCAATTCGTTTCGCGGCACGGGCTCCTCCGATCGGTCGATCAGCATCTTGAGCATCTCCACCTCGAAATATCCGAGATTGAAAGTCTCCCCGCCGCGCTCCACTTTTCCCTTGATCAAATCCAATTGGGCGTTGCCCACTTTCAAGATCCGTGCTTGCGTCGGCGTCGCGCCGGCATGACGCAAAGCCACCTTGATTCGGGCCAGCAACTCGCGAACGCCGAAAGGCTTCGTGATATAGTCGTCCGCTCCCAGCTCCAGCCCGCGAACCACGTCCACTTCCTGCGCCCGGGCCGTCAACATCAGTATCGGAACCGTGAACCCGCCCTCCCGGACCCGCTTGCAGACCTCGAACCCGTCGAGTTTGGGCATCATGATGTCCAACAGGATCAGATCAGGCCTTTGCGTAAGCGCGATCTTCAATGCCTGTTCCCCGTCCGATGCCTCCAAAACCTCATATCCCTCGAATTGCAGGTTCTCGCGAAGCCCCATGGCCATATCAGGCTCGTCTTCGACCACCAGAATCCTCGCCATGGAAGTGTCCTTTCGATTAGGCCCGGGCTCGGGCGAAACTATTCCCGCGGTTCCGTCGCCGCCGCCGACTCCGGTAAGAATATGCGAAAAGTGGTCCCCTTGACCAGTCTTGTTTCCACGTCAATGCTGCCGCCGTGTGCCTCGACGATGTTCTTGACCAGGTTCAACCCCAATCCGGTCCCGCGCTTGCTTCGAACACGCTCATCATCGGCTCGAAAAAAACCGTCGAACAGGTGGCTGCGATCCGCCGGCCGGATGCCGATCCCGCGATCGGTGACCGAAATCATGACGCCATGTTTGCCGCGTCGCGTGTCCTCCGCGAGTTCGATGCGCAGTGACTTCTCCTCGGCACTGTACTTGATCGCGTTGCTGATCAGATTGAGCACCGCCTGACCGATCGCATCCCGATCCGCCTGAATCGCCGGCAGGGACCGGGGAATCACCACTACATGCTCGAAACCCTGCTGCTCGAGGTCCGCACGATAGGCTTCATAGGTTGATCGAACGACCTCGCCCACGTCCACGTTCTGCATGGTGAATTGCTTTTTCCCCGCGTCGATGCGAGAAAAATCCAGGATGTTCTCGATCATGTTCGTCAGACGCGAGCACTCCCGATGGATGATTCTATAATATTCCTGGCGCTTCTCCTCCGTCGTGACCCGTCCGTCGCCCAACATCTCGCTGAACATGCGAATCAGCGACAACGGGGTCTTCAACTCGTGCGACACGTCCGCTACAAAATTGCTCTTGATCCGGGAAAGCGTCACCTCCCGCTGCACCAGCACAATGAACTTGCGGATCATCAAGGTCAATCCCACCACAAAAAGGGTCGTAACGGCCGTGTAGGCCGCGATCCGCATCCACACGCCGCGACGCTGGGCCGCTAGAAATGTCGTTGAGGGCACCACGGCCAACGGATCCAACGCGGGCGAGATGGACACCAGCCACGGGTCATCGGATCGCGACGTCCGATCAACCACCGCCATCCGTCCGTTACGCCAAAAGTGGTCATTCAGGAATTCCGATTGCAGAATTGAATCGTCCAATCGAATGGCGACGGCCAACAGGCGATTCAGCGCGTCGAGGTAAAGCTGACAGGCCAGCACCACCGATTGGCCATCCACTCGCTCAGCCGATGATTGTATCTGATTACCGTGTTCGACGGACATGTCGTTCAGGCAGTCCCGCAACCGCTGCGTGACGATCGCCTGAATCCGCGGATTCAGGTTGGCCGTCGTATCCGCCCCAGCCGCGGCGCCATCCCAACGCAATGACAGGCCATCCCAAACAAACACTTCGCGGATCCATGGCGCGATGGTCCGCGACGATGCCAACTCGGAAAAATCACCCGTCTGAAATCCCCGAACCGCCCAGGCCAACCCGTCCGAAACGGATTCGCGAATCCGCTGATTGGCAGACCGCCGGAGTTCAAACGCGTCGCGTTGCAACGCCTGAATCTGCATGGACGCCTGCAAGCGCGTATGGCTGACGGCGAAGTACATGCCGAATCCGGCCAGCAAAACCGCCGTCACCACCACCGCGACACCCAGCGTCGTCCAGCGAATTCCGCGAGTCTGTTGTCGTTCCGCCATGGTGGCCTACTGCTCCCGACCCATCGAACATTCGCGCAGACCGGGCAGGGCCGGTTGCCCGCCGAACCGCCCGAAATAGAACTTCCGAATTCGAGATCGCTATCATATCCCAGCTACGATCGCGGGCGAATGGTCCGATCGAGCCGATCCACGAAACAAAATCGCACCGCTGCCGTGTCAAAACAGAAGAAATAACCACGCCGATTCCGGTCGTATCCCCTTCGCAGCTCCCATCGGGACGGATAGTATTCGACTGCAATAAACCGCCCGACGGATTGGCGACGGAAATTCGCGCGGCATCGCGATTGCTAATCGGAGATTTGTATGAAAGTTGCCGAACTCCTCGCCAATCAATTGGATGGCAGTCGATTGTGGACGCTCAAACTGCTGGAAGACGTTTCCGGCGATGAATGGACCTTTCAACCGTTCGCCGGTTCGCAACACATCCTGTGGACCTGCGGTCATCTCGCCGTCGCGGAACATCTGCTGGTCCTGACCCGCTGCCTGGGCGGCCCGGCCCCTGACCCCGCGTTCGCGATACATTTCCCGATCGGGGGACCGGTTCAAAGCGCCGACAAATATTCCTTTCCGTCGCCGGAAGCGATACGCGAAGCCATGCGTGAAACCCATCAGAAAGTCGTATCGGCCATACCGAAAATGAATGAATTAGAGCTGGAAAAACCGTGTTTCGGCGCCGATGGCAAGCCTCATCCACATTATCGGACCAATGCGGAGGCGATCGCCCATTGTAGTCGCCACGAAGGTTTTCATGCGGGCCAGATTGCGTTGCTGCGGCGACTTCTGGGCAAGCCGTTCCTGCGTTAACTTTATAACTGACATCATGTTACATAAATGAAACTCTGCAAATGAAGATAGGTGTCGTTTATTGGGGACCATCCGCAGAATGGGCCGGTCGAGCGAATGAATCACTTAACCTGCCGGATGGAATTTCGCTTGACAAGGTGATTGCAATTTTGCAAGAAAAATATCCACAATTCACGAAGCGTTCGCACACCATTCGTTTCGCCGTGAACGACAAGTTTGCGATACCCAGCGCAGAAATTAAAGAAGGAGATGAAATCGCGGTTATTCCGCCGGTTTCAGGAGGACAGCCTGACGCGTTTATTTCGTTGGCGGATCAGCCGATCGATCGGGAAGCGATTCTAGCCGGGGTGCGAAACGTCGGCGCCGCGGGGGCAGTGGTGGTGTTCGAGGGCGTGACGCGTCGCGAAACACACCCGACGCACGGCGAGTTGGTTCGCCTGGAATATGAAGCGCAAGAGCCGTTGGCGACAAGCGAGATGCGCCGATTGGCCATCCATGCCCGCAAGCAGTGGAAACTCGCTGAATTGGTGATGGTTCATCGGATCGGTGCGGTTGAAATCGGACAAGTCAGCGTCTTGATTGCGACGTTCGCCGGCCACCGTGCGGAAGCGTTCGATGCCTGCCGGTGGTTAATCGACACGTTGAAGCATGACGTGCCCATCTGGAAGAAAGAAGTTTGGGCGGACGGTTCTACCGAATGGGTCGAGCCAAGTGAATGCTAGTTGGAGGAGACGAAGGCACCATGCCCAACGCGACGACTCGTCAATCAGTGGCGGATCGCAAGTCCCGCGCGGTCAAATTACTTCGTGGCCTGCAAAAGCTCTATCCGGAGGCGGACTGCGCATTGTTGCATAAAAGTCCGCTTGAACTCCTTGTTGCCACCATTTTGTCGGCCCAGTCCACCGACGAGACGGTGAACAAAGTGGTTCCCAAGCTGTTTCATCGTTATCCCGATGCCCGGTCACTGTCCGACGCCGACGTGGGTGACCTCGAAACCCTGATTCATTCAACGGGTTTTTTTCGTCAAAAGGCCAAGAGCATCAAGAATGCCTGCGGGATCATCGTGAACCGGCACGCCGGTCAGGTGCCCGACACGATGGAAAATCTGATCGAGCTGCCGGGAGTGGCACGCAAGACTGCCAACGTCGTCTTGGGTACGTGGTTCAGGAAGAATGACGGCGTGGTGGTGGATACGCACGTGGGCCGCTTGGCGACGCGGATGGTGCTCACTTGGCGAAGCAAGGATTCCAAGGACGCCGTGCGGATTGAACAGGACCTGATGGAGGTCATCCCGCAAAAGCAATGGACGTATTTCGGGCACGCGATGATCTGGCACGGCCGAAAGGTATGCTCGGCCCGCAAGCCGCGGTGTGATGAATGCACGCTGGCCAAGCACTGCCCGTCGGCGGGGACGTTTGATTCGTGAACCGCGTTGGGCCGAGTGCCCAACGTCTAACGTCTAACGTCTAACGTCTAATGTCTAGTGTCTAATGTCTAACCCGCACTTCTCACCAGGTCGTCGGTTTTTTATTTCGTGCCTGTCTTGGCGGTCGAGTCGTGGGCTAGTCTGGCGGGCTGAGGCACAAGCGGTGGTCGGTGGCTCTGTTTCCGAGGATTGGAGGCGGTGGTGGAGGTCATGATTGGCGGGGCTTCGCTCCGACCCGTCTGGCCACCTCCGCCTGGCGATGCCCTTCTTCCAAGTGGGCAATCGCCCGACGCCGCCTGCGTTCGAGTTCCTCTGCACTTCCATGCAGTCTCATTTACCCACGAATCGGCGATCACCAGTCAAACCCTGTGCTTTTGCAGGCATCAATTGAAAGTTGAAAGTTCGGAAGCGTACATTGCTCTTGCACTTCAGGACTCGTTGCGGTTACACTCGCTGTCCGGCGAACACCGGTTCGGGCCCACCACAAGGAGTCCGCTTATGCACCCCTCCCAGGCGCTCTCACCCTGTCGTACCGCGTACATCCGTTCCCTCGCGTTGACGGCTTGTCTGTTGGTTGGCCTGGCCGAGGCGGTTCGCGCTTCCGGGCCGACCGGCGCGACCATCTACGTCGATGCCGGGGCGACCGGGGCCAACGATGGATCATCCTGGTGTGACGCCTTTCTTCATCCGCAGGATGCCCTGAGCGCCGCCGCCGCCGGCGACACCATCCTCGTCGCCGACGGCGCGTACATGCCCGACGGCGGATACGTACCCGTGGGCGGCACGCACGTTCCGGGAAACGCCGATCGCACCGCCACGTTTCAGCTCGTCACCGGCGTCACCCTTGAGGGCGGCTACGCCGGCTGCGGCGCGGAGGACCCCGACCAGCGCGACGTCGACGCCTTCCAGACCATCCTCAGCGGGGACTTGAACGGGAACGACGACGGCTTCACCAACAACGACGAGAACAGCTACCACGTTGTTACCGGCAGCGGCACGGATGCCACGGCCGTCCTCGATGGTTTCACCATCACGGCCGGCAATGCCAATGGAGCTTTTCCGAACAGTGCCGGGGGCGGGATGTACAACTCCAGCAGCAGCAATCCGACGGTGACTAACTGCACGTTCAGCGGCAACTCGGCCGACCGCGGCGGCGGGATGTACAACAGCGGTGGCAGCCCGGCGGTGACCAACTGTACGTTCAGCGGCAACTCGGCCGACCGCGGCGGCGGCGGGATGTACAACGTGGGCAGCAGCCCGGCGGTCACCAACTGTACATTCAGTGACAACTCGCCCGCCTTCTTGGGCGGCGGTATGTACAACACCTTCTTCAGCAGTCCAAGGGTGACTCACTGTACGTTCGCCGGCAACTCAGCCGGCTTCGGCGGCGGGATGTACAACGCCGATAGCAGCCCGGCGGTGACCCACTGCACGTTCAGCGGCAACTCGGCCGACCGCGGCGGCGGGATGTACAACGGCAACAGCGGCCCGGTGGTGACGAACTGCACGTTCAGCGGCAACTCAGCCAATAACGGCGGCGGGATGCTCAACGACTTGAGCAGACCGGCGGTGACCAACTGCACGTTCAGCGGCAACTCGGCCAACGGGGACGGCGGCGGGATGTACAACACCAACAGCAGCCCGACCGTGATCAACTGCGGATTCAGCGACAACTCGGCTAGTAGCAACGGCGGCGGGATGCACAACTTCGGCAGCAGTCCGGCGGTGACCGACTGCACGTTCAGCGGCAACTCGGCCAACAACCGCGGCGGCGGGATGGTCAACACCGCCAACAGCAGACCGGCGGTGACCAACTGCACGTTCAGCGGCAACTCGGCCGACCTCGGCGGCGGGATGCTCAACCTCAGCCTCAGCAGTCCGGCGGTGACCAACTGCGTCCTTTGGGGAAACGTGGACGACGCCGACGGCAACAACGGCGGGCCTTTCATGGACGAATCCGCACAGATTCATACCGCCAGCGGCAATCCGACAGTCAACTACAGCATCGTGCAGGGCGGA
>CAYRHJ010000032.1:0-142852 GCA_964424105.1 uncultured Phycisphaeraceae bacterium
TGAAGACCGCTCCCTGAATAGGTGGTTTCTGGAGTTAGTGGCGCGGTTCGGGTGCCATGGACTGCGTCGTCCGTTTGCCATACTGGACGCTCCCGCCTTGGTCGCGTCCAGGGTCGCGGCTCGGTTCAGATAGGTGATTCCCATTCTGATACACTACGCTGGATCAGGTGCGCCGACGAGTTAGCGATCCTCCGCCGACGATCTGGTTTCGATTCGCCCCCGAACCGAACCATGAGCAAACAGGCAAGCGACCGTCCCCGCGCAAATGTACGTCACGGGCAGTATCCGCAAATACCCGCTCGCCGGCGCCGTGAATAACCCGCCCACGAACATCGTCGGAAATGATTGAACAAACGCGATCACATATGCCAAGATACCAACGGCCGGAATCGAAAGTAACGTCCAAAAGGTGGACGCCGTCGGGTAATAGGCTTGGGCCCGACCCACAGCCAGATAAAACGCGGCCGCCACCGCGAAGCAGGCCTGTCCATGTCGGATCATCCGGTCGCCTGTCCCCGCGGAGAAAACACCAATCAACAGCAACGTCAAGGCCACGGTCACCAGAAAGTGCTTCACGCCATGGGCAACGCTCGGCAGACCTTCAGTCTTCACATCCGGGAAAACTCGACGTCCCAACCAGGGAATCCGCGGTGCAGCCATCGATTCCAACATCGAGGCGAACGAATCCCGCTCGTGCGCGTTGGCTTCAGTGGTTCTCGCCGCACCCAGCCAACGAGCAACGAACCCGCCGGCCAGCAGGGCCACGAAAATCGCGGTGGACCACAAGACGCAATCCAACGCCAACGCGAAACAGAGCGCACGGCTCTCTCCGCCGGCCATTAGAACCTGCGTCATGCTTCCGCCCTTGAAGGATACCGCCAGCAAACCCAGCGACACCGAAAACGCACCAACGTCAACGTGCCTTCGTCCAGCCAACGCGGTCGCCAATGATGAAAGCACCGCCGACAAAGCCAAAATCTCCAAAAATATGACAGGTCGTCGCCATTGAAAGAGCAGGCTGACGGGCATCGTGGGATCGCGAGGTTCCAGCGCAAGCCAACCAATGTGAACGAGTACAACATAGGCCAACGCCCACGCTGCGTGAAACAACAGGCGTTCAAAAAGGCTCGGCGGATTGTGATGCATGGCAACCGTGGTCATGGAGAACGCAATCGCAGCCAACCCGCGCAGATTGGCCGCCCGTCGGGCCGATGGTTGACGGGTCGAAACATCACGACACCGTTCGCATTTTGTGATCGAAGTGTAGCGTGAACCCGACACCTCTGTAAATCAAGGCGGGTGCGATGGTCACGTTAGTGTAGTTTGTCATGCTATCCGCATCTTAACAGAGCCGCGACCGTCAGGAAGCGGGGGCCGCCTTACACGTTTCAACCGCGTTATCAACATTTCAAAAGTTGCGACAATTCAGACTAGCTACATTAGGAGGAATCGCCGATTCCTGGACCCACCATTCACAAACGGTGCGGCGGCGGATTGATTTTCCATGCTCGTGAATCGTGTCATTCGGGATTCAGCTTGTTGCATGTGATGGCCGGGACTAGTTGAACGTGATGGGTAGCACTAGTGGTAGGTGATGGGTAGGGCTACTGGTTCCCGTACGCACGAGCCGAGGACACTCCGGTCCAACCGTACCTGCGGCCTCTGCACACGGCCTGTGATGACCGCGAACGGTCAATCTCCGACCAGTTCCTCGGCGGATTGCATCAGTCGATCCATGCGAAATGGCTTGTTAATGTAGGCGTCCACGCCGAGGCTCTCAGCCCATGCCTGGTGTCGTTTCCCGTGATTGCCCGTGATCATGATGACCCGCGGACTAGGGTGGCCGTTCTTTTTACCCTTTAATTTTTCAAGCACCAAGAACCCGCTGCGCTTCGGCAACATGGCGTCCAGAATAATCAGGTGCGGCAGCGTCGACTCGGCCTTCTCGATGGCCTCATTGCCGTCGGAAGCGGTGCTCACTGTGGCACCTCGTTCCGCAAAAACCGTCGACAACGCCGTTACCACGTCCGGATCGTCATCAACGATCAGAACATTTTTCTCCATCAGCGGAGACGTTCCCATAATCGATCCTCGCGCAAGTTGACCTGTTTCGATACCCAACCGCACCGCCGGCGTGTCACTGCTCCTTCAGTATATTCTCTCGAAAGGCGCAATGCAAGCAGGAACAGTCCGTCCGAACCGGGTTTAAGCGTGCAGGCGCTTTGGGGTTCTTCAATTGAATGGGCATCGCACCGCAAACCATTAGACGCCCACGCCGTGAAGCTCGGAATAAAGTTCGGCGATGATCGAGTCCGCCACCATCCGCCCCGCCGGCGTCAAGGCCAAACGGTCGCCGTCATCCGACACCTGCCCGGCGGTGATGAATCGCTCCAACGATCGCCCGAAAACCTTGCGAGGGTCCATGGTGGTTCGCTCGCGAAATCGTCCCACGTCAATCCCCTCGTTGAGCCGAAGTTGCATGAACAACATTTCACCGGCCAAACTCGTTTCCGTTACCAGTTCCGACTCCAGCACCGCCTCACCGCGGTCACGCATCGCCTGAACGTATCGCCCGATGTCTGCGACGTTCTTATATCGCGTTCCGTTGACGAACCCCGCCGCCGACGGCCCAACCCCCAAATAAGATTCATTGCGCCAATAAATCAGATTGTGCAGACACGGCTGGCCTGGTTTTGCGAAATTGCTGATTTCGTACTGTTCGTATCCCGCGCAGGCCAATTGCTCGATCGCGGTTCGGTACATCTCCATCTCCAGATCTTCATCGCAGGGCGCAATGCGACCGGCATGAAGTTGGGCCGTCATGCGTGTACCGCGTTCGTAAGTCAAGCCGTAACAGGCGATATGATCGACATCCAGCTCGATGGTGCGGCGAAGCGATTCCTGCCAGCTAGCAAGTGTTTGGCCGGGAATGCCGAATATCAGATCGAGATTCACGCGCTTGCAACCCCATTTTCGCGCCTTGGCCACACCGGGCGCGATGTCGTCCGGCCTGTGAAGTCGTTCTAACGTGGCGAGTTCCGCCGGGTGCCAGGATTGGGCGCCCATGGAAATCCGATTCACGCCGTTGGCAGCCAGAATTGACATCGTTCGGTCATCGACGGTGGCGGGGTTGGCTTCGACGGTGAATTCCTCGACGTCGCTGTTGCCTGCAATCTTCCCCAGCGAATCAAATAGCCGCCCCAGGTCGTCGGGCGGCAGGACCGTGGGCGTGCCGCCACCGACAAAAATCGTGCGGATCGAAACAGCCGGCTCGACCACCCGCCCGTGCAGTTCCTTCAGAATCCCCTGAATGACCGGTGACGTGTCCCGACCGAGACGCTCCACAGAGTAAAAATCACAATATCCGCACTTGGTTTCACAAAATGGGACATGAACATACAAACCGTGGCGATGCATAGGTATCCCCGGCCGGCCACCCGGCGGGCGGCCTGACACTGCCAGACACTTCTAGGCCGCCCGAGCACCGTCCGCCAAACAGGTCCTCGCGGGACCAGGGCGGGCGGAATTCGACTATTGGGACGTCGCGGCTTCTCCCATCCCGGTGATCGTCGTTGAACGGTGGACGAATCACGGTTATATTAGTGCAGTTGCGGATCGCAGGGTAGCCGGCCAGCGAGACCCTCCGTTTTCATCTCCGCTGGCGCTTTTCGAACAGGTATTCATCATGGACGTTAAACTGGTCGTGTTTCGAGAATCCGGAGACAAGCGCGAGTTTCCGCTGACCCGCAAAGTGACGACGATTGGGCGGAAAGACGATTGCGATATCCGGGTGCCGTTGTCCGAAATCTCCCGGCATCACGCCCAGCTCACGGTGGCCGGCGAATCGGTCACCGTCAAAGACCTGGGTAGCGCAAACGGCACCTATTTGAATAACAAACGCATCGACAAGGAGGAAAAACTCGCCGCCGGAAGCCATCTCGTCGTCGGCCCCGTGGTGTTCACCGTGCAAATCAACGGTGAACCGGCGGACGTTCGCGCCGTCAAGACCAAGCTTCGATCCGTCTCCGTGGCTGTAACCGCCAAGGATTCCAAGGCCGCCAAAGCGAAAGCCAAGGCCAAGCCCGCCGAAGTCGCTGATGAATTGGACCCCATCAGTGCGTTGGAGGCTCTCGCGTCCAGCACCGATCAGACCGCCATTGACGCCTTCGACGCCGATGATGAACTATCGTAATCCCAGCCGTCGAGTCGATTAGCATTGGCCTCGTCTATTGTGCGGCCAACGTTTAGAAAGTAACAGGGCTGAAAAAAAGAGGAGTCCGTCGTAAGTCGGCCCCGCGATTCTGCGGACACCCTCTCGCAGCCGAAGTGCGCTTCATGCAAGGCAAAGAAACGACCCGCCCGGCCAACCCGCCTCGCGCGGACGAAGTTCGCACGCGACGAGCCAGATTAAGACTCCGACGGAGCATTTTGCCATTAGCCGTCGCCGCGATGGCGCTGTGCGTCGTGGTCGTTTGGCAGCGCGACGCCCGTCATCGACAGGCCGCCATTGCGGCTATGGATGTGATTCGAGCACCTCTTGCGAACTATTTGGCTGACCACGGCGAATTGCCGACCGTGTATCCGAACTATCCCGGCGCGAATCAGCCCGCCGGGTTTCATGAATTCACCTATATGGATCCGAGCGTCATTAAATGGGCCAATCAAGACGCAGGAATGGCGGTTGTGGGGTACGGCCGAGTCCAATCCATGATCGGTCCAAATGGTCACGCGGTGATCCTTTACGACGGGAAGTCACTAAAGTCTGTCTGGAAATCAAAAAAAGAACTCGGTGAAATGCTAGCCCATCAGCGTCAATCAAGCGCAGGCGACCCGTAACCTATTCTAGATTCATGGGTTACGCATCGAATTGCGACGTAAAATGGGTTCTCGCCTCGGCGAGCGATGTCGTCATCCATTTGGCACACTCAGAAATCTCGCGGCAGGTGGAGCAACACTAAACGGCGGGCTTGCAACCCAAGCAGCGGACGCTAGAATCCGGGGTTCGAAAGGTTCGGGAATTCAAAGCGAAGAGACGGATATGCCAAAGCAAAAAACTCACAAGGGGTTGGCCAAGAGATTTCGCGTAACGGCGAAACGTAAGGTCCGCCACAAACGGGCGTTCGCGGGACACTTGATGAGCGGCAAGAGCGGGCGTCGAGCGCGGCATCTGCGCCGACCGGGTTTCGTCGAGGGGGCAGTGGCAGCGAGAATCCTGCGGATGTTGGGCGAGTAATCGTCGGCCGTCTTCAGCCACCAACGTTTGACGAGCGAGCGAGCGAACGAACGAACGAGCGAACTGACGGATGAACAAATCAGGCGGTTAAGCGAAGCCGTCATGTTGGTTCAAGGTATTTAATTCGGAGTTTTGATTCATGCCACGTGCCAGGTTCGGTGCCGCGCGACATCGCCGCAAAGTCAGGGTCTTACGTGCCGTCAAGGGTTATCGCGGCGGGCGAAGCAAGCTCTATCGTACTGCCAAGGACGCCATCACGCGGGCCGGCGTCTATGCATTCCGAGATCGCCGAGCGCGCAAGCGGAATTTTCGTTCGTTGTGGATCGTTCGCCTTTCAGCCGCCTGCAAACAGCGTGGCCTGCGCTACAGCCAGTTTATTTTCGGATTGAACGCCGCCGGCGTGATTCTCAACCGCAAAATGCTCAGCGAGTTGGCCATCCATGATCCCACTGCTTTCGATGCCGTGGTGAAAATCGCGCGTTCGCACATCCGTGCTGAAGCAGCCTAGGGATTCGTCGCATACGAACTCGCCGGGGCGTTGGTTCCTCGTCGTAGCGGTCATCGTCTTGGGGGTCATCGTCGTGGCGGTCATCGAGCCGCAATGGCCAGCACGCTTCATTCCGGCGTCTTTTCCGTCATTCCGGCGCAGGCCGGAATCCAGACCTCTTTCGCGTTTCCTGGACTCCGGCTTTCGCCGGAGTGACGATGGAGACCATCCTGCTTCCGCCGGAGTGACGGTCCACGCCGCAATCCGATCATTCAGATGCATGCGCGCAAATCAGGACAAGGGAACGTTGATTTGCAACGTATTCGAACCGCGAACCCATCTTTCAGAGCCGCGAGCGTAAGCGAGCGGACTGTCGCTGAGCCGTCGTCGGCACTGAATTGCAACACGTCGTATGACTTGCCGCGAACCGCTTATCGTGGCGGAAATCGCCGGGTCGACAAGCAGACGTTTCTGTGTCGACCTGCGCGCGGTCACCAATCGAACCGTCGGCATGCGTTCGATTTCGCGACTCCATCCGGACCGGAATCACCGAATGCAAAAAAATGAGCGGGCTTGTAAGCCGAATTCTGTTCGCCGAGCGTAGCCGTTGAGGCCCGCATCAGCGGACGATCATTTATCTGGGCCGCCGGTCGCCCGACGGCTCGTGCGCCCTACCCGCGACCATCGACGTTTGACCCGCAGGTCAAACCGCCGACGAGACGGGCCGCCTCTTGGCCGCTGTTGGGGCTTGCTGGCGGTGGGGTTTGCCCTGCCGTCGATGTCACCACCGACGCGGTGCGCTCTTACCGCACCATTTCACCCTTACGGTCTAGAGGCTAGAAACTGGAGACCGGAAACTGGAGCGTTCCGTCTTCGTCGGGACTCACTAGAAAGATCATCGCATACGCTCTTTCTGGTTTCGAGTCTCTAGTTTCTAGCCTCTAGATTCCGCGGTATGTTTTCTGTGGCACTTTCCCTCGGGTCGCCCCGGGTTGGCGTTACCAACCACCGTGCCCTTTCCAGTTCGGACTTTCCTCCGCGTCGCCCAAGGCGAAGCGGCGATCGTCACCGCCCGCTCAGCACCTATCATAACGCGAATCACAGATTCGTCACATCGGCGGGATCGAATTTTATTTCATGCGGGGACGTCACGGGTGATCCGACGCAAGTTTCCAGGCGTTGAACTCCTGGTCTGCTGATCTCGTTGCCCACTTGAGTGGATTGACCTAGCATTTCTGATTATGGACACGCTATACGACCAACGCCGCTATCTGACCGATTTTGATTCACGACGGACGGGCAACATCCTTGCGGACATTCTCGTTGTGGGTGGCGGCGTCGCGGGGGCGCGGGCGGCGATTGAAGCGGCCAAGTATTCCAACGACGTGTTGCTCATCTGCAAACAGGCGCTGAACGAATCAGCCACGCGTTACGCCCAGGGTGGCATCGCGACCGTATGGAGCGGCGGTGATTCCAGCGAACAACACATCGCCGACACGCTGAAGGTGGGCTGTGGCTTGAACCGGCCGCAAGCGGTCAAGCAACTCATCGATGACAGCCATGCACGCATCACGGAGTTGATCGAATGGGGGATGCGTTTCGATCAGCATCACGGTCAGATGGCGTTGGGAAGGGAAGGCGGGCATTCAGCCGCCCGTGTCCTTCATTTCGCGGGTGACGCGACGGGTGAGGAGTTGGGCCGTACGCTGGCCCAGCAGATTCGTCAAAACGCCCATATACGCGTGTTCGAGGAATGCTTCCTGATCGACCTGCTGACCATCGAGGGACGTTGCGCCGGGGCGGTTACGTTCCACTCCAAATACGGACATCAACTCATCTGGGCCAAACAAACGATATTGGGCAGCGGCGGTTGCGGGCGGGTGTATCGAGAGACGACGAATCCGGCGGTGGCGACGGGTGACGGATTAGCCGCCGCCTATCGGGCAGGAGCGCTGCTGGCGGATATGGAAATGGTTCAGTTTCATCCGACGGTGCTGTATCTGGCCGGGGCGAGTCGGGCGTTGATATCTGAAGCCGTGCGTGGCGAAGGGGGACTGTTGGTCGACCGATCGGGCAATCGCTTCATGCCGGACTATCATCCGGATGCGGAGTTAGCGCCGCGCGACGTCGTCAGTCGGGCGATCGTGCATCACATGCGCACCACGCGGGCCAATTGTATGTATCTGGACGTTCGGGCCATGGGGGCAGCGGCCTTTGTAAATCGTTTTCCTCGGATCGCCCAACTCTG
This sequence comes from uncultured Phycisphaeraceae bacterium, assembly GCA_964424105.1. Classification (GTDB taxonomy): domain Bacteria; phylum Planctomycetota; class Phycisphaerae; order UBA1845; family UBA1845; genus CAYRHJ01. The sequence goes on from CAYRHJ010000032.1 coordinate 7,969, forward strand.
CTCTGATTTTCAGATTGACGTGTCCAACGAGTTGATTCCTGTTCGTCCCGCGGTGCATTACATGATCGGCGGCCTGGTATCGGACTTGGAGGCCCGCACCAGTCTCGACGGTCTGCTTTGCTGCGGTGAATGTGCCTGTTCGGGCGCGCATGGTGCCAATCGACTGGCCAGCAATTCGCTGCTCGAAGGCTTGGTATTTGGAGCCAAGGCGGGCGAAACAGCCGGTCGCCAAGTTCAGGGTCAGCCCACCGCGCCGTTGGCTGGACCAATCGCCAACGCCAATCCGCCCTCCACACGCACGGAGCTGGATGTGCCGGACGTTCGGCATAGCCTGCGAAGTCTCATGTGGAGAAACGCGGGCATCGAACGCAACGGGGTGCATTTGATCGAAGCGCGGGAGATCATCGAGTTTTGGGGGCAGTACGTCCTGGACAAGACGTTGGATTCACCGGAAGGGTGGGAAGCACAGAACATGCTGACGGTGGGCCGGCTGATTGTGATTGCAGCCCATCACCGCAGACAGTCATTGGGTGTTCATTTTCGCGCGGACGAAACGGGTGACAACGGCCCGGCACCTCCGGAGGACGATGCGATGTTCCACGTAGGCATCCGGCGTCAAGCCGAGTGTTTGCAAATCAGCTCGCTTTCGATCGACTTCGAATCGCCCCTTTCGTCGGCGGTAGGCAACTGATTGACACTCGCTTGATCCAGGAAATTAATTTATCGTTAAAAATATTTAGGTGACTGGTAGATGCACTTCGACAGGCCGCGGGCCTGTATATCGTATTTACAAGTGTGAATTCATCCGCATCAATGCCTGCACAAAAAGGCGGGTCATGCGGGGAACTATAACACTGAGCACAACGCGAATTCCCAAGTTTCAGCGTTGTTTTCGCAATGCGACTTGAATCGAATTCCTATAGTTGATGTTGTTCGAATGTCTTAACAGTGTCTCTCGTCGCACACTTCAACCCGAGAATTTTCTTGTCCTTGTAGTCATGCGACGTTATCATTTGTTGTGCGCTTGGTTATCGGACCGCGGAAAACACGGGCAAAATGACAAAACCCGGCATTTAGCTTGAATAGAAAGCCGAAACGTACTAATCTAGCCTGGTGTCTGGCGGCTGATCCAATCGATAGGGTGAAGAAGCTCATCAATTCGTAGGGCCTTTTGGCAGGACTTGACCGGTCGGTAATACGGCGAGTCGTTATTCTGACGGTGCGAGGACCTAAATTCTCGGAAGGGGAAATTTGGCCATGTACGCAGAGCCATATTTGAAACGAGCAGCTTTGGTATTGGTTTTGGCGGTGGTCGCGCAAGCCGTGGCGGCGCCCCGCATGTTCTTCGTACCCGCCGGCGATGACCCGTCCAATTTTAGTTCCGGGACAACCGTAATAACAAGCCATCCCGGATCGCGCTTTTGTGTGGAGGAGTGGGTCACCGGTGATCCGACGGAGATTTATGCCGTGCAGTACATCGTCGCCGACGGCTCGGGCGGTGTAACGGGGACGGTCATCATTGATGGGACTTCACCGCTCATCGATCAAACCCATCCGATGTTCGTCGGGAATTTATTTCCAGGCGGCGTCGAGTTTGTCGCCTTTCAGAATCCCAATCTGTGCTGTGTCCCCGCGTCGGGCTGTACGTGCAGAGAAGGGTTTGCCGTAGCCGGAGAGGGCCTGGATGATACTGCTACGATACCGACGACCAGCGCATACGTAGGGGAACTTTGTTTCGACGTTTCCATCGACGCCGCGGGCACCTTCTCCGTTGTCTGGGAGGTCCCGGACATCGAAACGAAGTTGGTTGATCCGGTCAGCTTCGAAGCGATTCCCGGCGTAGTTTATGACGTGCTGTCGATTGAGGTCGGCCCATGTACGGAGGACAGCGATTGTGTTCGACCGTCGAATACGCAGTGCCAGCGGGCGAGTTGCAATGCCGGCATCTGTTCTTTCGTCAATAAACCGTACGGCGACGTGGATAACAACGGTACGATCAACCTGTTCGATCTGTTCTGCGTGCTGGACGCGATTTCGGACCTATTTCCGAATTGCACGTTTGAGGATGTGGACATTCACGGTACGGGCGAACCGCCCTGCACGCCGAACATGACGATTAATCTGCAAGACTTGTTTGCGGTGTTAAACGCCTTCAGCGACATAGATCCGTGCTGCACGCCGTGAACGCGGTCCGCGCGATGGCCGAATTGTCGGTCTCGCCTGCTGCACATGGTTCGCCGCCCTTGAATCGGCTATCACAAGGCTGACCCGACGAAAGTTCCGGTGAAATTCTCGACGTCGCCCGCCCCGACGGCCGGTAGGCCGATCAGCGAAATCGACCCTTCAATCTCATCGCCTGTCAAGCGAAACGAGAAACGGGATTCAGGCCCGACGACATACACCCGTCCAAGTATTCCCGGCTCAAATATCGTCCCCGAATCCTGGACGACGAATCGATTGGCCGGAATAGTCCCTCCGCCCGTTTCGCTGTAAACCGCCAGAAACACACCTTCCGAGGATGTCAACCGAAATGCGCCCTGGGGCTCCGTGTTCTCCGCGAAGGCAGCCGTCAGCAGCAATCCGCCGTTGATGGCTGTGCTCTCCGGCGTGTCGTCAAAAATGTTTTGCTCGTCGATCAGGGAGACAAATCGGGCTTGCAGTTCGCCGTCATCATTATCAGGCGACGACTCCAGGCGCAATTGAGCCGAGACGTGAATACCGGCCACCCGTCGGGAAGAGGCTTCGATGGTGACGGCGTATAACCTCACATCACCAACCGGCGGGGGATTCACGCCGTTATCATTGGCCATCACGTCGTCGCCATTAACATCGGGCGGTGGTTGCGATCCACCGGCATCGCCGGGCAGCGGTACGCAACCGACTCCCCCAGCCAGCAAAGTCGCCAACACCAGCCACACTCGTCCACGACGATGACTTATAGGACACCCCAATCGAATACCCGGCACACGGTGCAAGAAGGCGGATACTAAAGGACCCATCGCGTGGCGTCGATAGAGGCCAAGGGCTGTGGGTCTCCGCCCGAAAGGGCGGGCAGTCCTACAAGGAGGATCCGAGGCACGGCGAGCTCGGATCCTCTTGCTTTTGACGCCTGTTCCGCTGGGTTCAGTTGGCTGTTGCATCAGTGGACTCACTATCAGACTACGAACGACCAAGCCGCACGCTGCATGCGTCACAACGGAGAGCAACAAATCGTGAACATCGTCACTCCGGCCCAAGCGGGATCGCCCCGATGGTCACTCCGGCGTTCGCCGGGATGACGGACAATGATGGCGGGTGAAACACAGACAAATCATCGGCTCCCCCACCTCCAAAGGAGGTGGGCCACCCAGCCGTTTACAAGACCCGCGACATTTGGGCACACGCCATGGTCATCGGCTCCCCCACCTCCAAAGGAGGTGGGCCACCCAGAGGAGGTGGGCCACCCAGCCGATCGGTGATGCCAAGTGCGATTCCGGTCGCGGCCACCAGCCGATCCTGATGTTCGCTTGCGTCAACCGGTGACGTTATCTTGCATGCATGGTAATCGATTGGCCCAGCGCGTTGAATATCGCCGACGAGGTTCTTTTCGCGGGCGGAGTGCTGGTGGTCTTGGTCGCGACGGCTTGCTGGCTGAAAGGCGGGCGGCGGAATCCGCTGGCTGACGCACCGGCCCGGCCCAACGCGGTGTTGCTCGAAGGAATCTTGGTGCCGATGTGCGTGTGGCTGTTGACGGCTTCGCTTCTTGCGGGTGAATCGAACGGCGGCCCGGGTCGGCTGGCGACATGGTCATCGAGTGCGCAGGCAATTTTGGAAAGCCTGCCTTCTGTGGCAGGGGGGCTGGCGTGTTTGTGGGTGGCAAGTCGCTGTTTTCGGGGCGGCGTTCGGGAGTTTGTGTTGGGTTGGGGCGGTGCGGATCGCTCGGCCATCAGCGCATGCGCGTATTTCTTGGCGGCGATGGCTGTCTGTCCCATCCTGTATCATTCGACGTTGTGGATGATTCGATTCGTGGTGGAGCAATACCCCGTGCTTCCACACGAAGTGATCGAGACGCTTCGCCGCCGACAAACACCATTATGGGTGTTCTGGATCGGCACCGTGGTGATCGCGCCCGTCGCGGAGGAGTGTTTTTTTCGAGGCATCGTCCAAACGGGCCTGTCGAACGTCTTCGCGAATCGCTGGTGGTCCGTGGTGACCACGGCTGCGATATTCGGTGCCGTGCACGCGGGCGGTGCTGCGGAGTCGCCCCAGCCCCACGTCGTGCCCGCCTTGGCGGCGTTCGGCTTGTTGATCGGCGTGCTGTACGTTCGTTCAGGCTCGCTGGTGGGGCCTATCGTGCTGCATGCGCTTTTCAACGGCAAAACGCTGCTGTGGGAGACGATCCGCCAATTTTGAAACCGGCGGTTTGAAAGTGGATTTCCGTTGATGGCCCAGCGGATACGCGTGCCGATGACGCGCGGTGGGGCATTGAAGGACCGTTTGCGGCGGTCGTTGCTGGAAGACAAACGCGGCCATTGAAGCGCGTTCATCGTGGGCGCGTGGGTCATGTTTGGGGCAAGGCTAACACAGGGCGACCCGATCATTCGGGCGAAATTCGTGCCTGTCAACCCATCGCGGGAACGCCGATCACCGGCGCTGTGGGCGCAGGCTGCCGATCGTCGGGCAGGGGCTCGTGCGGCGTCAGATCCTCGCCGAATCGCACCAATCGGGCGCTGTTGAAAATCACCACCGCACTGGCCAACGTATGCAAAATCGCCGCCGGGATCGCCGTCAACGTCCCCGTGACCGCCATCGGCATGACCAGGAGAATAAACGCGACGCCGAAGACCAGATTCTGCGCGATCACGCGGGTGGTCTGCCGCGACAACTTGACCAGGAACGGAATGCGATTCAGATCGTTGTTCATCAGCGCGATGCTGGCGGAATTGATGGCAATGTCGCTGCCGGCCGCCCCCATGGCGATGCTCAAATTTCCCGCCGCCAGCGCCGGGGCGTCGTTCACGCCGTCGCCGATCACGCAGACCCGGTGACCCTTGCGCTTCAATTCGTCGACCAGTCGCAGCTTCTCCTCCGGCAAGACTTCGGCTTGCACGTCCGTGCAACCCATTTCCACCGCGACCCGTCTCGCCACCGACCACTTGTCACCCGTCACCATGGTCACGTTCTTGATGCCCAGCGCCTGCAACGCCTCAATGGCCTCGCGCGCTTCCGGACGCGTCCGGTCTTCCAACCCCAGCCACCCGATGCATCGATTCTGCCGGGTGACGTAGAGCATGCTCAATCCCTCCGCCTCCTGAAATTCAGGCTGATTCACCAGGGTCATGTCGGCGCCGGCGTCTCGAAGCCACGCGCTGCGACCGACCATGATCCTCTCGCCGTTCACCGTGCCCTTGACCCCTCGGCCCATGGACTCCTCGAAATCTGTTGGCTGCATCAGCGACAGATTGGCCGCCCTCGCCGTCACCACCAGCGCCCGGGCTGTGGGGTGCTTGCTCATCTGTTCGACCGACGCGGCGATACGCAACAATTCAGCGCCGTCGATGTCGGGGCCCGGTTTCATCTGCGTCAGCGTCAGCTCGCCCGTGGTCAGCGTCCCCGTCTTGTCGAAAACGACGGCCGTCAACGAACGGGCGTATTCCAGGTTGATGACGTTCTTGATCATGATGCCCAGCCGGGCCGCACAACTCAGCGCCGCCACCATGGCCGTCGGCGTGGCGAGCACAAGGGCGCAGGGGCATCCGGCCACCAGAATCGCGATGGCCCGTGTCATGCCTTCGCTCTTGTCTTCTGCGAAGAACAGCACGATTCCCGCCAGCATCAGAATCGTCGGCGTGTACCAGCCCGCGTACCGGTCAATCAGCCGCATCAGCGGTATTTTGGTTTTCTCCGCTTCCAGAATCAGCGATTGCACTCGGCCTAGGGTCGTCTCCTCGCCCACCTTGGTCACTTTGATGTCCAGCGCGCCGGTCAGATTGCTGGTGCCTCCGAAGACCTCCTCGCCGACTGTCCTTTCCACCGCCAACGATTCGCCGGTCACGTTGGCTTGGTTGATCGTCGATTCGCCGCGAACGATTTCACCGTCGGCTGGGATATTGTCACCCGGTCGGACGCGAATGATGTCACCCGCTCGCAGTTTCGTGACCGCCACCAGCTCCTCGCCGGCGCTGGTGATCCGATGGGCTTCATGCGGTGTGAGGCGGACCAATTGGGCGATGGCTGCCCGGGCCCCCAACGCGGTCCGCGTCTCGATCAGGTTGGCGATAATCATGAAGAAGGCGACGATCCCAGCGAGTTGATATTGTTCCAATGCAATCGCGGCGATGACGGCCATCGCGACCAGCTCGTCCATGTGGCTTTCACCGCGATACAAATGCACCAGGGATTGCCAAATCAGCGGCAAGCCAAGTAACACTGCACCAATTAAAGCAATAGCATCAGAATGGGGGTTTCGCAGGCCACCTGTCCCATCACGGAGCGAGCTTTCGAAAAAAAAGTTTGTCAAGAAAGAGGCCAGGATCAGTGTGCCGCCGACCAGCGTTGCCAGCATCCAAACGCTGATTCGACCGGTCTGGGCCTGTACGGATTGGGCGGTTTCGTGCATTGAATATGGCGTTGCGGCGTCGGCCATCAAACGTCTCCGGAGTGGGGTAAACGAACTCGATCCAATTCTTGTGCCATTCTAATGCGGAATTACGCAGTCGCTTCGTACCGGCAAGACGGGCACGAGGTCAACACCGAACGCGATCAGGGACATTTTTCGAGACAACAGAAAGCGGTGCCGTTTCGCCCATGCTCGCATAGAACTCCTACGATTGAATGGTCTGAACGGTTCGAAGCGCGGCATGACACAATTTTGGCAAGCCATGCGGGATGACACAGTTTCGCTGGGTTTACGGAATGTCAACGCTGTTTCAGTGCGTTGGCTTATCGCCCGATGTTGTTGCCGTAAATCACGTAAACATCGCCCTGATCGGGGCGCCGTCCCGTTTCGTTTTCTGAACCACCGCCCTGCGGGAAGTCTTCATCGAGCAGGTCGGCTTTGGTCACGCCGATGGCGATGTCACCGAAACCGTCGCCATTGATATCACCCAGAAATCCCACGCTGTCGGTGGGGGCTTCATCGGGCGCGCCGGCGATAAACGGAGACAGGAAGACCATCCCCGGAATTCGATCGCCGATTTCGGAAAGCTCCACGGGGACTTCCTGTGTCTCCAAGTGCGGCCCGCCGTAAACGAGATAGGTTACCCCCATGCGGGTTCGGCCATTGGGATCGACGCGGATTTCGCCGGGGGCGCTGATGAGAAAGTCACCGAACCCGTCCTTGTCGAAATCGCCCGCGCTACTGATGTCGAATCCCGCGCGGTCGCCGGGGTTGCTTCCGTAGAAGATGACGCCGCCCAGGTCGTTGGTCCCGACTTGGCTGATGACGCGGTCTCCCTGCCGGGTGACGCCGCCGAAGATGATGCCCACGTATCCGTTGTCTACCGGGCAGCAGTTCGGATCGCCGGCGATCAGGCAGGAAAGCACGTCGCCGTCGGCGTCGTCCACCACGCGGTCGTTGTTGTAGTCGAAGTTCTTGCAAACGTCGTCCAGGAAGACCTCGCGCAACGCCCGGCAGGAATTGAACAGGGTGAGGTCCAGGGCGCCGTCGAACGTCGGATCGAGACAGTCGGGCGGCGGCACGATGAAGTCCGCGAAGGGTGAGGAGAACATCACGTCGTCGATTCCGTCTCCGTTGACGTCGGTGACGGGTTCCTGCCTCCAGCCGATCTGATCGCCGGGTGTTTCGCCACGGACACGGAGCATGGGCGGTCGGGTCAGGGGATCGTCGGCCAGGGAGAGGAAAAAGCTCCCAATGGGCGGGCGAAGGAAGAGGATGTACAAGGCCCCGGTATCGGGCAACACGGGAGAGCGGTCGTTCAAGGGTGCCCCGCACATCAGGTCGGGAATGGAATCGAGGTTGAAATCGCCGGCTGACTTCGCCCCTCCCAAACGGTCATTGGGGTCCTCGGCAAAAACTTCCCAGGTGCCGGACTCGATGAACCTTCCACAACGGGGCGTGCCCGGCGCGCCGCAATCGCCCGGATCCGCACAGTCAATGCTTGAAGATTCGTCACCGGGCCAAGGGATTTGAGTGGTGCCGCCAGCGGCACCGGGTTTGTCACGAAACGTGTCCACGTCGAAGTCCGAGCCGGGGATGACGGTGATGCTCCCCACGTGAGCTCGCGCGACGGCGTGAGTGGAATTGGGAATGGAAAGCGTCAGAATGTGGTCGGCTTCGTTGGTGGGCGATGAGATTACGACCTCGGGAACGTTGTCCAGGTCCACGTCCGGGATCCACGAAACGGTCGTTCCAAACATGCCGTTGAGCGGCGGCTGATTTAGCTGTAGATGGTCGAAATAGTCATACCAGCCGGCGGTAAACCGGCAGCCTTCAACGCGATTTGGCTCGTCTCCGACCGCTTGCTCATCCGCGTTGATACCGAATTGCAGCGGACGGGTGGGACGCATGCCCACCAGTTCCAGGGAGATGGTCGTGTTGGTCAGCCGGTCGGGATCGATTCCGCCGATTGTGGGCCTGTCCGGGTTGGCAGCGGCGGCTGCGTCGCGATTGGTGCTTGCCAGCAGCGAAACGAAGCCCCCCGCATCGAGCTTGCGTTCGTTGCAACCTGCGTCGTCGGTTCCGATGTCGGAGAAATTGTTGGGCAGGGGGTCGGGGTAGCATCCCAAGGGACCGCCAAGGAGGACGCGATCGTATTCGATGGTGACGGTGGGCCGCTGCCTGGGGTCCCCGAATTCTTTGGATCCCAATCGAGCGGCATCTTCGGCATCGTCGCCGATGCCTTCGAGTGTGGGGACAATGATGAGTCGAATCTCATTGTTCGAAACGGCTAATTGGCCGAACAAAAGGCGGGTCAGCAATTCATCCAGCTCGACGGTGACCATCCCGCCGGGGCTGTCAGCCGTGATGGAGGTGATCTCGTCCTCGTCGTAGTCGATGCCGGCTTCGGGTTCGCCGAAGTTTCCGAAGGTGACGGTGTTTTCATCAAAATCGCGAAACAGTTCGTGAATGGTTGCTTGTCCACCGGCCTCCAGAATGCGCATCTCGAGTTGTCCGCTGATCTCGCCGATCGTTTCGGGCGAATCTTCGGGGGGGAATTGGTCCAGGATGTTCGCGAACTTGATGAGGGAGTATTTGCGATTGTTGGGACCGGCGTTGATCCATTCCAGATCCGCGGAGCGGAGATTGGTGTTGGGCTGGGCGCTGGAAATGACCACGTCGCTGGTGCCGTTGTAGGTGAAATTGATCATCACGTCATTGGGCTCGGCCTCCACCGTCAGTTCCGATTCGTTTTGCCCGTGCACCAGGGACAATTCGACGTTGAGGGTCTGATCATCATCGGGAGCGTTGTCGCCGGGATCGTCGTCGCGTGTCGTCAAATATCCTTCGCAATGGGGCGTACCGAACAAAAGCTCGGGTCGGTTGTCGCCGTTGAGGTCTGGGATGAATGAAACGTCGGTCAGACCTTCGGTGCGGGGCGTGTCGACTCGAACCAGCCCACCACCGCATAGAAACCCTTCCAACGTCCGACGAGGCGGCGGCGCTTCGACCACAAAACCGGGGATGGCCTGGGCGACGCTGTTGACGTTGATGGCCCCGCCGAAGCGTTGACCGGGCAGTCCGTAGATGACGTAGGCTTCGCCGATGTTGCCGAAATTGCGGGGGTTTCCCCATCGAGCGACGAGGCAGAAGTCATCGATTCCGTCGAGGTCGAAATCGCGAATGTTGACCATTCGGGTTCCCAGGTTTGAGCCGGGGTTGAATCCGACGAAACGTACGCCGGCTGTGGTGCGACCGATGGTGCCCAAATCGACGAACGAGCCGGAAGCAGCGCGAACGACGTTCAGCGTGCCGGCGGCGTAGGCATGTACGGGCGGGTTTTGACCGTCGATGATTGACGCACGAATGCGGTAGGGCGCACCGTCCGATCGCAAGGGGATTTGTGAAAGATCGACGGTGATGGGGAAGATTCGTTGGCCTGGGTCGCCGCGTTCGATCTCTTCGGGTCCGATCAGGGCGATGATTTTCGAGGCGTCGGGCGCGAATACGTCGTCATTCCTGGGATCGCTGTCCAGATCCAGGACGACGAACAAGGAGCTGGTGCTATCGACGTCGTAGGGATTGTCAATGATGGGGCCCAGTGCGGGGTCGGCGTTGGGGTCGCGGAAGGTTGGCTGGACGACGATGCGCACGACGTCGTCCTGTGAAACGCTGAGGTTAAAGGCCGGCTCTCGAACGTAGACCTGCGGCGGGAGGTTGGTGATGGCGCTGCCGCCGGGGGGCACGATGCGGATGACCACTTCACCCAGCCCGGAGGCTGCGTTGAAAGCGAGGGCCGTGGTCGGGCGGTTGTCGCCGTCGTCGATTCGACCGCGGAGATTGAATTCACCCAGCGGAAGTAGCTGGGTGTTGATGGTAAATCGATCGTTGGCACCGTCGCCGTTTTCCTGAATGCCATTCACCAGCGGAATGACCATGTTGGGATCGTCCACGGACACCAGATCAAAAGAAATCAGGGCGTTGGAGTCGCGGTCGGTGTCCAGCCATTCGATGACGAAGCTGGCGCCTCGGCTGATGGAGATGTTTTCATCCGGTGAAATGATGGTGAGCGTGGGCGGCTCGGTATTATCCACGTTCACGCCGACGATGTTGATCGGCGAGCTTACGGAGTCACATCCTGCGCTCCACCAGGAAAGGGTGGTCACAAGTACGGCTGCTGGGATCACCCAGCGCCGGTTCATCCAACGACGGCGCGCCTTCATGGGCGTTTCTCCTGATGGCAGACGCGTCGCGGTTGGCCCCCAAGGGCGACGCGGCCCGAATGACAGTCTAAATTACCCGCGGGCGAGCCGCTCGTGCGGCGTGGAACCAGCGACGTCTGGTTTCGAACGCCGATCATCGAGACCCCACCCATCGCTGCGCGACGGATGGACACTCGCTTTGAAGCCAAACCAGCCGATGACCCGAGTCATTCGCCGGCCCGCGGCGGGATGTCGGAACTCAATCTTTAACGATTCCGGGCCTCCGCGCATTCCGAAGGTCATCCTAGACGCAGCACGATTGTCCGGTCAAGGGTGGCGGGTGACGATGGCGGCAGATGCAAATGCTTGTCAGAAACCGTGTTGCGCCGATTTTGAACGATAATGTGTTGGTGTTTGTCCTGAAAAACGACCCTCAGCCGCCTGTATATTGAATTCTGAATCGCTTGATTGACACAAACGAACCGGAAACGAGCGGATTTCAGTTTCGTCCCGGTCGTGGTTCAGTGATTTAACCGTTCGAAGATCACATGGAACGTTTTTGCTTGTAGGGCGCCGGGAGGAGTGTCCGATTCCATACTGATCCACTGATCCGGCGGCTGGCCGGTGGGAGGCAAGAACACTGAATCGCGAAATTCTAGATTACCTCGGTGATATGCAATCCGCACTATCCACGCTGCGGGCGGAGGTGATCGATGTGGCTGCATCGATCATCGAGGCCGCGTGTGATCGGGGTGGGTCGGTGTACGTGTTCGGCAATGGCGGGAGCGCCGCGACGGCGTCGCACCTGGCGGTTGATCTGGGGCGCAACGTGCGGGTATCAGACCGTCACCTGCGGGTTTACGCGCTGAATGACAACGTGCCTTGGCTGACGGCGGTGTCCAACGATCAACATTTCGACGAGTGCTTCGCCGAACCGCTACGCCGATATCTCACCGCACGGGATATGGTTATAGGGATCAGCGCGTCTGGGGCGTCTGAAAACGTGATACGGGGTTTCGAGGTGGCGAGGGATAGGGGCGCGGTGCGATTGGCCTTGATTGGATTCGATGGGGGCCGGTTGGCTGGGTTGGCGTCGCATTCGATCTGGGTGGACTCGCGTGATTACGGCGTGGTTGAGAGTGTGCACTTGGCGGCGGTACACGGTTTGGTGCGGGCGCTGTTGAACCGAAGGCAACGGTTTGGCGGTCGCGTTGGGGTGGAATCGAATCTGTCAACGTGCGTTGTATACGGGAATCCTGAGCCGGCGCTCGAGCGGTAGTGTAGTGGGTCGGGGCGAGGTGGAAGACCGCTCGCTTCGCGCTCGCGGCTCGTAAGATGCGGGCGCGGGTTGGAGAGTCGCGGTTGGGGGGCAGATAAAGGCCGGTGAAACCAGCCTGGGGATTCTGGATTCCGGCGTACGCCGGAATGACACGTGCAGGTGGTCGTGGGTTGGGGGGCGGTGCCATGGCGATGATGGATGATGGATGATGGATGATGGCTGATGGCTGATCGATGCAGTGAACAACGGTCCGGGACGGCGGGTGCGGGGTTTCGGCCTGCCGGCGTGCAGGCAGGTGGCGATCCTACGATGGTGGATTTGCTCGCGACCATGCTGCGCATTCGGATGTTCGAATTGAAGATCAACGAACTTTTTGCGCGGGGATTGGTTCGCGGCACGGCCCACTTGTGCGTCGGACAGGAGGCGGTGCCCACGGGAGTGTGTGCGGCGCTGGGGCCGGGCGATTGGGTCAGCGCGACGCACCGGGGACATGGGGCGGCACTCGCGAAGGGGCTACAGCCGTATGAACTGTTCGCGGAAATACTGGGCCGTCGCGATGGATATTGTGCGGGACGGGGCGGGTCACAGCACATCGCCGACCTGTCGCGTCGGTTTTTGGGCACGAACGGCATCAGCGGTGGGGGTCTGCCGATCGCGACGGGGGCTGCGTTGGCCAGCCGATATCAGGGGTTGTCCGACGTGACGATTGCCTTTTTCGGGGACGGTGTGGCCAATCAGGGGACGTTTCACGAGTCGCTCAACATGGCGGCGATCTGGCGGTTGCCGATTGTATTCGTCTGCGAGAACAACCTGTACGCGATGAGCGCTCCGGCTGCGGAGTTTGTGGCGGGCGGGACGATTGCGGGTCGGGCGGCTGCGTACGGTATTCCGTTTGCAACCGTTGACGGCAATGACGTGATGATGGTTTGGTCGTGTGCGGCGAAGATGGTGGATGGGGCGCGGTCGGGGCAGGGTCCGGCGATGATGGAATGTCAAACGTATCGGCAGTTGGGGCATTCCAAGTCTGACCAGCGCACGTATCGCACCCGCGCGGAGGAGTCAGATTGGGAAAAGAAGGATCCCATCCATCGCCTGCGGCAGTTGATTATGGAATGCGTGTTGCGTTCGGCGAACGACATCGAAGCGCTGGAACGCGAGATCGCAATGCAGATCGACGACGCGGCGGATCGTGCGATGGCATGTGAGCCGGTCGCGGACGACTCGCTGTACGAATTCCTATATGCCGGTGTGGATAGGTGACGGTTGACGACGCGAAGGATTGAATCACTGTGAAAATGACGTTTCGTGAGGCCATTCGATCGGCGATGGTTCAGGCGATGGAAAATGATCCGCGCGTGGTTCTGATGGGCGAGGACATTGGAATCTACGGGGGGGCGTTCAAGGTCACGGCTGGGTTGATGGATCAATTCGGTCCGCGGCGGGTGATCGAAACCCCCATCAGCGAGAACAGCTTCGCCGGGGTGGCGGTGGGGGCGGCGATGACCGGGCTGAGGCCGGTGGTGGAATTCATGTTCATGGACTTCATGGCGCTCGCGATGGATCAGATTTGCAATCACGCGGCGAAGATCAGCTACATGTACGCGGGGCAGTGCGCGGTTCCGGTGGTGTTCCGCGCGCCGTATGGAGCCGGGTTTGGATATGGCGCGTCGCATTCGCAATGTCTTGAAGCGTGGTTCGCGCACACGCCCGGTTTGAAAGTGGTGATTCCGTCGACGCCGAAGTCGGCCAAGGGGCTGCTCTTGTCGGCGATTCAGGACGATTCTCCGGTCGTGTTTCTGGAACACAAGGCGCTTTACAACATGGAGGGGGAGGTAGCGGCTGAGCCTTTCGTCGAGCCGCTGGGGTGTGTTCGCATGGTTCGTCCGGGACGAGACGCGACGGTGGTGGGATACGGACGCACGGTTTGGTTGGCGGTCGAGGCTGCACGGCGATTGGAAGGTCGGATTGACATCGAGGTTTTGGATTTGCAAACGCTGATGCCGTTGGATCGCGCTGGGATTGTGGAATCGGTGTGCAAGACGGGGCGGCTGGTGGTGGTGGAGGACGATACGCTGACGTGTGGGGTTGGGGCGGAGATTGTGGCTTGCGTGGCGGAGCGGATGGTGCTTGCGTCGCCGGCGGTTCGGGTGGCGACGGCGGACGTGCCCATGCCGTGTTGTGCAACGTTGGAGCGGGCGGCGATGCCGTCATTGCAACGAGTGGTGGAGGCTGTGGAAAGGACGGTCAAGGGAGCGCATGAGTTGGGCGATCACGATACCCAAGATCGATACAAACGTGACCCGCGCCGTCGTGCAGAAGTGGCTTGTGCGTGACGGCGAGTCGGTGGCCAAGGGAACGCCCGTGGTCGAGATCGAAACGGAAAAGGCCGTATTCGAGATCGAGGCGGAGTTTTCCGGCGTCCTGCACGTTCGCGTGGCAGAAGGTCAACGTGTGCCGGTGGGCACGTGCCTGGGTTTGATTGCCAGCCCGGAAGCGGCGATCGATGCCATTGTCGGAATGGACGTTGACGTGGTCGCGGGATCGGCTGCGACGATGATGTCGCCGTCGCCCTGCGCAACCGATCTGGCCGGGGATTACGCGGCGGTGAATTACGGCGACGCCATGTTGGGCAGCGATTGATTTGTAGGTGTTGGGCGTGCGGATAATTGATTTTGCGTGGGTGACGTTGCGTCCATTGGAATATGGAAATCGATCATTTTCTTTTGTCGCAGAAGCCGGTTGATCGGTCGGCGCGTTGGGAACGGCGTCGCGGTCTGACGCAGATGGAGCGCGACCGGCTTGGAAGATTCGACGAGGAATACTTCGACGGGCCGACGGGTTACGGCGGCTATCATTACGACGGTCGCTACGCGTCTGCGGCCGCGGGCATGGTTGAATTCTATCGGCTTGATGAGCGGAGTCGGATACTCGACGTCGGTTGTGCCAAGGGTTTCGTTTTATATGAATTCGTGAAACTGGGCATGGCCACCGTGCGGGGCTGCGACATCAGCGTGTATGCGGCGGCCCATTGTCACCCCGGTGTGGTGAATCGAATCGACGTGATGAGCGCGCATCGACTGGGCTATCGTGACGGGTGGTTCGATCTGGTGTTGAGCGTTGACGCGTTGCATAACCTTTCGCCGGGCGCCTGTGATGATGCACTTGCGGAAATGCAACGAGTATCGCGAGGGGCGTGCTTCGTTCAGGTGGCATCGTTCGAATCAGCCGAGGAGGAAACGCGGCTGCGAGAATGGGGCGTGACGGTGCAGACGTTTCGGAGCAAGCGGTGCTGGCGTGGGGCGTTCGCCCGAACGGGCTACAAGGGCGACTATTCATTCAAGACGTTTTGAACCGATGGCGGAGACGTTTCTGGTACCGTACGTGCGAACCGTCTGGCGGATGCTCGGTCATCGTTTTGGGGATACGGGGCGTATTTGCATTTACGGTGCGGGTCGGCACACGCGGTGGCTGTTGGAGGCGGTGGCTGATGTCGAAGGGCCGGTGATCGACTGCATCGTTGACGACGGCGGTGATGGATCGACGCGGGGCGGTGTGGCGTCGACGTTGGGCGGATATCCCGTGCGTCGGCCTGATGATGTTCCGGCTGATTCGATTGACCTGGTGCTGATTTCCTCGGATCGATGGGAGTCTCGACTCGCGAGTCGGGCGCGGGCGGTGTGGGGTGATGCTGTCGAGGTCATGCGGTTGTACGAGGGCTTACCTGATGGTCCGTACGACAAGACGGATGCCCGGGCGGAAGCGTTGTCGATGCTTCGAAATCGGCGACGTGGTGAAGACTGGATTCCGGCCTGCGCCGGAATGACGGAGCGCGCCGGAATGACGTGGCACGGCGGGATGCAGGGGCGCGCCGGAATGACGGAGCGCGGCGGGATGCAGGGGCGCGCCGGAATGACGTTGGACGCGGCGTCGCGGCAGGTTGTGTTCGTGTCGGATCATCCACGAAGTCGCGAGCTGAAGTTGGCGACGTGTCTGGCGCGAGCGGGGTGGCGTGTCGTGCTTCTGCATCGACACGATCCATCGTTCGCGGTGGATGATGTTTTCACGGAGGCCCATTCGTACGGATCGGCTTGGGAAGCGCTGCGTCTGGCCTGCGAGTCCACGCCGACGGCGTATCACGTGTTCGTCAATTCCGACTATCGGGTGGGCGAGCTGTTCTTGAAGCATAGGCCCGGACCGATCGTGATCGATTCGTACGACGTGATTCAGGGCATGTACACGCGCGAGTATCTGGAAGATTTCCCGGAATTCGCGGCGGAGACGGATCGGGAGCGATATTGTTTGACGCGGGCCGACGGCTTGTGCTGCCGCAGTCGCGAGGTCGATCATGTATTCGATTCGGGTCAGACGCGGCCACGGCTGTTTCTTCCGGACGGATGCTGGAATGCGGCGGCGGCGGTTGATCGCAGTCAGCGTAGCGAAATCCACGTGGGATACGTGGGGGCGCTGACGCCGGAAGGGTCAGGCAAGGCTTCGCGATACGTGGAAGGGCGTTTTCTGAGCCTGGCTCGATGTTTGTGCCGGCAGGACGTGCACGTTCATTTCCACGTGCAATCGGAGTTATCCTCCGCGGCGTTTCAGGTGGCTTACGCGCCCTATTTGGAGCTTGCGGACCGAGCGGCTACGTTTCATTTTCACCGGCCCATGCAGTTGGATCGGTTGCTCGGATGTTTGCGGGAATATGATTTCGGCCTGTTCGTGTACAACTCATTCCTGCGTTTTGAGGACGTCGATGCGGCTGACCCGCCGCGTGGGCTGCTCCATTTGACGGAGGCCAAGATTCGGTGTTGCACGAGCAACAAGTTCTTCGATTACTTGGACGCGGAGTTGCCGATAATACATAACGCGCGTCGCGGATCGAACTTGGCTTCGATCGTCAAGCCCTACGGTGCGGGGATCGACGTTGGCGACCTGCCGGTGGAACGGTGGGGCGAGCGACTCCGCCGCGTGGACCGGGCAGCCTTGCGAGAAGGCGTACGGGCGGCTCGGGAGGCGTTCGATATCGAGCGCAGACGCGATGCCCTGATCGAGTTCTACGAGTCGTTGTGCGGGAGTTGGTACGCCCATCGAAAATCTGAAATGTCTGGAACGGAACGCGTTCATGCCCACCATCGTTGAAGCCGCCATCGACCGACTGTCTTTCGAAAAGGTTCATTATTTTCCGGATCACTTGCAGGCCCTGGTCGAGGGGCGCGAGACGTACCCCATCCATATGCAGATCGGTCCGGTGAATTTCTGCAATCATGATTGCACGTTTTGTTACGCCGCCCGGACCATGTTTGACGCCAAGAACACGGTGCGCACGCGCATCGCCGTCCCCCGCCTGATGCAGATCGTCGAGGAGATGGCCCCGCTGGGGTTGCGGTCGGTCTCGCTGGTGGGCGCGGGAGAGCCGACGCTTCATCCGCAGATCGCAGAAATCATCGAGGGTCTGGGCCAACGGGGCGTCGAAGTGGGGATGTTCACCAATGGTTCGTGCGTTACCGATCGAACCGCCCGGGCCATCGCGGATCATTGCACGTTCGTGCGCTTCAGTCTGACGGGCGCGACGGCTGACGTTCACGATCTGGTGCACGCCAACGGCGACTTCAGTCGCGTGATCGCCAACATCCGGCGGATCGTCGCGGCCCGGCAGGGACGACTGCCCACGCTGGGCAGCCAATTCGTGTTGGCGAGTTACTCCGCGCCCGACGTGGTGAAGGGGGCGGCGTTGTCGAAATCACTGGGTCTGGATTACTACGAGATCAAGCCCTGCTACGTTGCACCCGGCAAGCCGGACCAGATGCGAAACACCATCACGCTGGAGGAGACCTGCGCGCTGATGGAAGAGGCGAAGGCATGCGAGGACGACGATTTCAAGGTCTATGCCAAGATCGAGCAGGCCCAGACCGTGTTGGCCAACCAGGACGACCGCCGCTATGACGATTGCCCCGGGCACAAGACGACGGCGGTTCTGGAGGCTGACTTTGAATTGTACATCTGCGTGAATCAGAAGATTCCGGAGTACTCGTTCGGCAATCTGGCCAAGGCTTCGTTTCGGGAGGTCTGGCATGGTGATCGTCGTCGCGAGGTCTTGGCGAAACTCAACGTGCACGATTGCATTCCGCGTTGTCGGCAGGACCCGCTCAACCGGATCGTGCATGAAATCCGCGTGGGCCAGCGGACCGTGTCGCTGAACCTGCCGGACCCCGATCCGGAAATGCACGTGAACTTTCTGTAACGGCTGAAGGCGTCTATTGAGTATTCAATAGTTTAGTTATCACGATCGACGCGGAATTCAACGAATTTCCGCTCCCTGACGGTCGCGGCTCTGTTTTTTTTTAACCGTTCAGAGTTCGCCAGATGGAAACGACACCAATTCGTCATGCAGCTTTCGATTGAATCATCACCAAGCCCATCATCGCGTGAACGAACGTTGACGGACGGCGTGCTGGTGTTGTGTGCCGGGCGGCATGCCGTTGAGGTCATCGACGCCCTGACCGCACGAGGTACGCGTGTGTTCGGCTGCCTCGATGGCCGCGTCAAACGTGGTACGGAGGTCTGTTCCGGCGCGACGGTGGTTGGATCGGACGACGATCTCGAATCGATGGTGGCTGACGGTTTCCGCCAGGTTTATTTGGGCATCGGTGGGCTGGACAATCTAGATGTTCGCATCCGCCTGTTCGAGCGGCTGGAAAGGCTGGGAGTGGTGCAGCCCGCCTTGGTGCACCCGGCTGCACACGTCGCTCCCAGCGTCACGTTGGGCCGGGGCAGCACGGTGCTGGCTTGCGCGTCGATCGGACCGTTGTCGGTCGTGGGGCGTAATTGTGTCATCACGCAGAACGCGGCCCTGACCCATCATTGCATCATAGGTGACCACGTCGTCATCGCTCCCCATGCCGTGCTGGCTGCGGGTGTGCGGGTGGACAACGAGGTCACCATCGGGATGGGTGTGTCGGTGTATCACGACCTGCACATCGGACGAAGAAGCGTCGTGGTCAACGGGGTCGATCTTCTGCAAGACGTGCCCGAAGATTCGATGGTGAAGCATCGATCCCCGCCGCCGGTGATTTGCCGTCGGTGATTTGCCAGCGGTGATTTGCCGTTGGTGATTTGCCGTTGGTGATTTGCCGTCGGTGATTTGCCGTCGGTGATTTGCCGTTGGTGACGGGGCGCAACAATCGAGGAACTGAACCATCCAAACTGTCGCATTTGGCAAGTCTGTACCGGACGGTTTCAGTTGCATCTGACTGGCCGGTGTGGTAGACTGACCGCACATTCCAACTGACCTTTGTTTCGCACTGTGTGCATTCCCCGGCGGGCCGGGGAGGATCGTATGACGAACAAGGCGGCGAAATTAGCGAGCGTGTGGACGTTGCTGGGGGCTTGGGCCGTTGTGGGCTGGGCGTCGGCGGCCCGGGGGCAGTTCAAGTGCGGCAACGTCTACGTAGCTGAATCGTCCAACCGATTCTGCCATGAGCCCCCTGATTACTCCCCGGACAGGATTTGGGAGCTGAACCCCGAAACCGGCGAGGTTAAGTTGATCGCCGAGATTCCCATGAGTGATTGCACGTTTCTCACGGGACTGGCATTCACACCGGACGGGACGCGGCTGCGTGCGTCGGCACTGCTGCGCAACGAGATATGGGAGTTCGATTCCCAGGGCAATTGGACCACGGTGCTGGGCCCTGCTGACGGCATCGCCTGTCCGTGGGGGTACAACAACCTGGCCTACGACGCGGAGGGGAACTTCTACGTTGCCAACGATTGCGGAGGCAATATATTGAAATTTCCCGCCGACGGCGGGCCAGGCACGGTCTTTACCAGTGGAACGGGCACCACGTTTTTCGCGCTCACGTTCGCGGCGGACGGTGACTTGTATTACACGACCATCCTCAACAACTCTAACCGGCTCATGCGGGTCACGCCCGACGGTAATGCGACCGAGTTCGATAACTACGGAAGCATTAATCAAGGAAATGCAATGACGGCCGACAGGCCCGGGCACATTTACGTTGCCCTCGATTCGGTGGGAATCGTTCGCTATCAGGCTGGCAATCCTGCGTCTAAGGAGACGGTTGCGACGTTTGCTTGTGGACCTGAGTGTTCCATGACGATGTCGCCGGACCAGTCCCAAATCTACTTTCACCGTGGCGGGAAACTGTTCGGAGTCGACGTGGCGAACGGGACGACAACGTTACTGGCCGACTATCTCACTATCCCATTCGGGTTTACCGGCGGGATTGCCATACCCCCAAGAATGCCGTGTGTGCCGATCAGCTCGCGCGGCGGTTTGTTCGTCTTGATTCTAGTTTTGCTGACGGCCGGGACGATTGCGGGACGTCGGTACGGATGCGCGATGAAAGTCTCTTTGCGTATCACCCAAATCAGGTAATAGGCAATTCTTAGCGAGAAGGAGAGGAAAACGATGAAAACAGCAAGATTGAAATCGGCGGCGGTGAATGTGTGTGTCATTGCTGCGCTGGGTGCTTGGATGCCTGCGACGGCAGGCGTGGAGATCGAGATCATCGAGCCGGGCGGGGGATTGTAGACCCATTCCGGGAATCGCTGACTATCGGTTCACGCGCCGGCCATCGCCAACAGTCAACGTACCGCGCTTCGTCATTCCGTCGCAAGCCGGAATCCAGTCCGTCGTCCGTGTTTCACGCGCCCCTTCACGAGCCGCGAGCGCAAAGCAAGCGGTCCGGCGGTCAAGCCAAGTACTGATTGAGATGACGTTCGTCCTTGTCGACAATGTCAACCACCTCGCCGTCATTGCACAAGACGTCTGGTGTCGGCTGGCGATTATGGCGCGGTGCGTCTTTTGAATTTCTGGCGGTTTCGAGTTCCAGGCGGACCTCGGCCATTCCCTGCATGAAGTGGCTTTCATCCATATCGCGAATGTCGCATTCGTCAGGATCGGTCACGCCGCGAGTGAAGATGGACACGTTGGGGTCGGCCAACTCTCCGGTGGCGTCGTCGATGGTGTAGATGGTCGGCGGATGAACGACTTCGCCCGCGAGGTATCGCCGCAGGTCGCGGCATTGAATCTCCGCGAAATCGACGCGAGATAGGATTTCGGTGAATCGGTCTGGGAGGGTGGACGTCAGCAGGGCGGTGCGAACCAGCTCGGATGGTTGGGAATGGGCGACGTTGTGCCGTTGTTGGCTGACCGACCAGCGCTCCCGACTTTGAAAATCGACGCGTGTGGCTGGATCGGCCTCAGCGATGCCGTACAGGTTCTTGCGACTACAGGCGAATCGCAGGCGTTGCAACTCGTCACCGATCTGGGGCGTAAACGTCCCCTGGATCAGAATTCGCAGCAGGTCCAGCGGGATTTTGCCCTCGATGGCGAAGTACCACAGTTTTTGCAGTGCGTACAGCTCTTCCTTGTGGCTGATGTTCAGTCGAGACTCGTCGAAGAATGATTCCGAGCAATGTCGCAACTGGTCGGCGGAAACGTAGCCATGGTCGATGCAATACTGCCCCAGCGCCGTCCGCGGGTAGGGCTGAAAGATGGAGCACCAGGCATCCGTCACCGGGTGTCGCATGTTGAACTGAAGCGTGTTCAGGGCATCCTCGAGCGGATTGGACAAGGGCAGGCCGATCATGTTCTGCATCCGGGCCCGCACGCCGTAGCGATCGAACAGTGCAATGGCCTGGATGACGTCGGCATTGCTGATGTGCCCGCGGTGCAGGAGGCGCTGTTGCACGTCCGGGTCGGCTGACTCGATCGCATAGTTGACCATCTCCAGTCGCGATCGGAACATTCGTTCCGCCAAGTCCGCGTCCAGGCAATTGACCCGCAAGCTGCACAACCAGGGCAGACGTACGTCGCGCGTGTAGCTGTCCAGAAAGGCGTCCAGCCACGCCCGACTCTGGATGAAGCTGTCGTCGATGAACAGGATTTTGTCGAGCGGGTAACGCTCGCTGATTTCGTTGATTTCGCGCACCACGTGTTCGACGCTTCGCCGATCGAACCATTGTTTGGTTTCACCATCGATGCGGGTCAAGGCCAACTGGGAGTGATTGAAGCAATAGGAGCATTTGTAGGGACAGGCCCGCGAGGTGATGACGTTCTTCATGGGATTGTCGCGGAACTCGGCGAACTGATAGAAGATTTCGCGATCAGGATCCGGCAGGTCATCGAGGTGTTCCGCCATGGCCGCCTTGTGAAAGCCCGGTGTGGCCCGTCCTTCCACGATGTCGAGGATGGCCCGTTCGCCCTGCCCTTGAACGGTGAAATCAATGTCGCGCTCGAAACCGATTTCCGGGAAATAGGTGCAATGGGGTCCGCCGAGAATGTTGGGAATGCCGAATCGCCGTTTGACATCGCGGGCCATCTTGAGCGCGTAGATGTGTTCACCCGTGGTGATGGAGAAGGCGACGAAGTCCGGGCGAAAATCACGTATCTTGTCGTCCAGGTCTTCCTTGTCCGTTTGGATGAGGTCCGCGCGATGGCCATTGGAAGCCAGACTGCCGGCGAGGTACATGATGCCCAGCTTCTCGTTGCGCAGGTTGCGTTCCAGGAACAGGACTCGTTTGGGCTTTTTCAAGAATGGGCTCCGATGGACGGCGCGGTTTCAATGGTTTATCGGCTGGAATGGATGGGGTTCTGGATTCCGGCTTTCGCCGGAATGACGGTCAGCGCGCCATCAACCACTTGATCAGGCCATCCCGCAAACGGCGGGGATGGATGGGGTTCTGGATTCCGGCTTTCGCCGGAATGACGGTCAGCGCGCCATCAACCACTTGATGAGCGGGATTCCCTCGTGTTGATCATTGGCCCCCGCGTCACAGCCCAGGACGTCGCTGAGAACGGGCCCGACGTCGCCCAGCGATCCGCAGACCACGTCGCAAAAGCCGGCCTGCTACCCAACCCCGGCTCGCCGTTCACGTTGCCGTTTCGCATCGGCCTGAATTCGGCGATGGGTCAGCGCCTGTGTGAACAAGTCATCCATGCAGAAACTCCGTGACCGGCGACGTCAATGCAACAACGTGGTGATGAAGCGGGCCAGTTCATCCCGGTCGATCGAGGATCGATGTCCGACGATCTGGGTCATCAGGCCGCCGACGCAGTTGCCGATGAAAGGAACCAATTCCGACGGAGCACCGGCGCGGATCAACAAGGAAGTGATGGCCAACAGTGCGTCGCCCGCCCCGATGGCATCGACCACCCGATCGGTAAACACGGGCGCCGCATGAAACTTGTCACCGTCGAAATACAGCGTGCCGCGACTTCCCAGCGTGACGTTGATCCGCCGACATTTGGATTCGTCGGCCAAGCGGGCGATCAGACATTCGAGCGATCCATAGCGATCCCCGAAAGGCAGCCTGATCTCGTTCTCGTCGACGGAGATGTAGTCGGGCTGTTCATATTTTCGGATGGTGTTGAATCCCCGATTCGACGAGTTCATTTGGGCGTTGACGGCTAGAAAGTTCGATCTCTCGCGCAAGCGACGAACGATGGGAGGCGTCAGAAACCCGTGCCCGAAATCAACGACGATGACCGCGTCGGCGGCGGGTGCGTGGGCGTCGATGGCAGCGAGCAGGTCACGTTCGGTTTCCGCGGGGATGGGTCGATCGTTGAGAAACGTCAGCTCGAACAGCTTCTGATTCAAGAATCCGTGCACGAATCGTCGTTTGCAGACGGTGGGGCCATCGGGACGGCGTACCGTGGTGTGACGCAGGCTGTGATGACGCGAGGGGGTGCGCTGGGGTAGGCCGTTGTCCTCCGTGCCGGCGCCAGCCAAGACGTGAACGTGATCGGTCAGGCGGGCGATCAGGTTTCCGACCGCATCCACACCGCCGGCATAGACCTCCGTGGAGTCGAATCGCGCCGACAGCGTCGGCGTCTTGTTGCTCATCGCGTCCGGCGTGCAGTATTGATATTCGTCGATGATGGCTTCGCCCACGACGAGCACCTTGATTCCGCGCAACGCGTCCAGACAATTTAATGCGTCTGCCGCGTTGAATCGGCTGCGCAGTCCATCCAAGTACGCCCGTTGATCTTCCATGATGGGGCTTCCATCCGAAGCCAGCCGCGCGGGGCGTTCGATCGTGTTCGTCGAATGGTCATGCGGCATGGTCAAGCACCTGTTTAATCAGCCATTCGATTTCCTGACGGGTGGCGGGGGTGTCCCATCCATTGCGCAGCGATGGGTGGGGTCCCGATGATCGGCGTTCGGATAATTTCGAACACGCAACTTCGTAGACCGGGTTTCACCCGCTTCTTAACAGAGCCGCGACCGTCAGGGAGCGGTCTTCCCTTCCAACGATATCCGATCCGCGCCCCCCGTCTCGCCAAAACCGTAGGTATCCCTCCGCCGCCCGCCGCGTGCATCGCGTGGTCGAACACAATCACTCGACCGTGACCTTGCCACGCGGGCGATTCTCGTGTTTATCGGTCGTTGGGTGGGATTTCTTGGCCCGAATAGGCCGGTTCATCGTCATTCGCCGTCATTCGAGGGCGCCCGCCCGCAGCGGCTTGATATTCCCTTGCTGGGCTGCTGATGGGCTGATGGGTTGAACCGACTCCCGCGGATCGGTCGGCCACGGTTTCCGAACTTGCGAATCCGCCGTATAGTGACATAGGATCAGGCTGGGCGAAGCGCAAGATCCGATGCATGGTGATGGGCGGGAATCGATCGAACTTCGCTGCCGGAGGAATCAGCCACAGAGTCCACAGAGGACTCAGAGCCGAAAGAACCGTCTTCATCAACATTCTCCGTGCTCTCTGTGGCTTTACTCGCTGCGTAAGTTGCGATGGTCGCCAGCCCTTGAACTGAGGTGTCAGTCACATGATGAAAAGCCGCTATCAGTAGGAGTTGGAGCCGTGTCGATCAAGGTCATGACCAAGCCCATCATCACGCTGACCCAACACGTAGCGGAAAAGCAGCGCCGTTTTCCGGGCGCGACGGGCGACTTGAGTTGGCTTCTGTCGGGCATCGCCTTGGCCACGCGGATCATACAGTCGTACGTGCAACGCGCGGGCATCGGCGACATTCTAGGCTCGTTGGCGTCCACCAACGTGCAGGGGGAAGTGGTTCAGAAGCTCGACGTCATCGCCAACGAAACCATTATGCGGTGTCTGGGCTATCGCGACATCGTGGGGATCATGCTGTCGGAGGAAGACGACGAGCCGACCATCGTCAAGTCGCCCAGCGCCGGCGGAAAGTACATCGTCCTGTTCGACCCATTGGACGGATCGAGCAACATCGACGTCAACGTTTCCATCGGGACCATCTTCTCCATCCTGAGTTGTCGAGACGACGTTCCGGATTGCGAAGGGCATCTGCCGCAGATTCTACAAGCGGGCGTCCGTCAGGTGGCTGCGGGATACGTCGTTTACGGAAGCAGCACGGTGATGGTTTACACGACCGGTGACGGCGTGCACTTGTTCACGCTCGATCCGTCGTTCGGCGCATTCGTTTTGCAGGCGGAGCACGTTCAGATGCCGCCTCGTGGTCGGACCTATAGCGTGAATGAAGCCTACTACGACTCGTTTCCCGCGGGCGTGCAACGCTACCTGTCGTGGGCCAAGACAAGCCCGTCCGGCGGGTATGGGCTGCGGTACATCGGGTCGCTGGTCGCGGATTTTCATCGAACGCTATTGAAGGGCGGCGTGTTTCTATATCCGCCGACGGCCAAAAACCCGGAGGGAAAGTTGCGATTGCTATATGAGGCGAATCCGCTGGCTATGATCGCGGAGCAGGCGGGCGGAACAGCCACCGATTTCCGCGAGCCGATCCTGCAAAAGCAGCCGACCACGTTGCATCAGCGTACGCCGCTGCTGATCGGCAGCAAGGAGGAGGTCGCCAAGGTGATGGAGTTCGCCGGTTCATGACGGCCATCGTTGAACGGGGCGAGTCGTCCATTTCGAGCGATGTCGCAACCGCGGTTAGCGGATGAACGAGCAACGGCGGATTTCAGATGTTCGCGCGAGTTGAAGCTCGCGACACGACAACTTGAGTGCTAACGTGGAAGGAACCAGCAGGATGATGATTTCCAAGACGATGAATGAAAAGCTCAATGAACAGGTGATGCACGAATTGCACGCCGCGTTGGTCTATTTGGACCTTTCCTGTCCATTTGCGGAGATGGGGCTGAACGTCTTCGCCGAGTGGTTTCGGCATCACGCCATGGAAGAACGCCAACATGCCATGAAAATATTCAGCTTTATTCACGAGGTCGGCGGAACCGTGAAGATGTCAGCCATCCCCGCTCCGCCGAAGCGTCCCAGCTCCACCGAGGACATTGTCAAGCTGGCCTTGGAACATGAGTTGCTGGTCACGCGGCAGATCAATGATTTGATGGCGCTCGCGGAGAAAGAATCGGATTATGCCACGCGCAGTTTCCTGCAATGGTTCGTCGACGAGCAGGTGGAGGAGGTGGCCGTGGTGAACGAGTTGCTCCAACTCATGAAGCTGGCCGACGGCAAGAACCTGCTACAGGTCGAATCTCGCGTAGCCAAGATGTTGGAGCGCGAAGGCAGCTAGTGGTTTTGGTCATGCTGTTTGCAACTTGACAGACCCGCGTCCGGTTCTTCCCGTCCCGCGACCAGGTATTTTACGAGCCGCGAGCACAAAGCGAGCGGTCCGCCGCCCCGCGACCGCCTGCATGTGTCATTCCGGCGAACGCCGGAATCCAGAAATGCACACAGGTACGCGCGCAGAATGGCAAGGGAACGTCGATTCGCGTCTTGACCGACCCGCGACCGCATCGTTTCAGAGCCGCGACCGTGAGGGAGCGGGAATTTGCAACCTATCAGCCCAAATACGGTGTGCATTGTCCATGCAAAAACGACTAACGCATGATTCGAGTGGCGATGATCAAGAAGACGGGGTACGCCCCCTGAACACCCGCGATCTTGGCGTACAACATTTTGTCGGCCAGCGGGGGCATGCCGGCCCAACGGACGGCGACAAAAATGGCCGCCACCGTTGCCAACGTGGACAGTAGCATCAGCCAGCCCGCCTGTCCCAGCAAACGAAGAGCCGGACGACGTCCTGTCAGCCCGATCAGGCCGGCGAGTGCCAGCCAACCGCCCGCAAGGCAGGCCAGGCCCTTCCACGCGTAGAACGTCCCGGTCAAGATGGCCACGTGTTTCGTGTATTGTTTGGCCATCGCAGCCTGACTTTCGATGGCGGCTGCTTGATCGGGTTTCGGCGGTGGGGCCAACCCCAGCGCGACCCAGGGGTTGTCGCCTTGTGTGGCCATCATGTCCGTCGATTGGCTGAACGCAGCCAGCATCAGCTTTCCCTTGGCCCATCGATCGACGGTGTTCCAGCGATCCAGGATTTTTTTGGGATAGGCCACCTCGACCAACCACACAGCCGCGATCAGCAGACTCAACAGGGAGATCAGGCGTACGCGGCCTCGCGCAGCAGGGGTCCGGCTGGCGCTGTAGATGGTAATAACCTGAATGGGCTTAGCCGTGTTCATGTTCAAAATTCAGCAGCCGACGTCATCGTCGCGGATCGGATCAGTACAAGCCTGACCCATCAAGCAGTCAAGCGATTCGGGAAACCGGCACGGCGGCTGCCATCAACTTCCATGGAACAGGCACGGCGGCTGCCATCACGCACCTTGGCACGTCAGTTGTGCTCCGCCTCGTCCGGCCAATCCCGCGGGCCTACGCTGATCAAAAGCCCGTCGCCGTCGATGGGAAACCGTTGAAACAGCTCGGCGATGGAATCCTGCGAAACCGCATCGACCTCCGCCAGCCGCTGCTCGACGGTGCGCGGTGCGTCGCGATAGTCCACGTCGTCCATGATTTGCGACAGGCGGTAATAGGGCGATTCCCCCTCGACGGCCAACGCCGTTCGCCGCTTGTTCTTAACACGTTGCACTTCTTTTTCCGCAACCTTTTCGCGGCTCATAGCCCGCGCCTCGCGGCGCAACGCCTCCGTCAGCTCTTCGATTCGCTGCGGTTCATTCTGACCCGACAGAATCGTCACACCGCAATCGGCCATGTCAAATCGATAGGCCCCGGCGTGCGGGCTGATCCCTTCCTGCACGATGTTCCAGAAGAAACGAGAATTCGATCCGCCCAGAATCGACATGGCCGCCTGCGCCGTCGCATGAAGCGGATCGGTCGCGTTCGGAGCCGGATAGGCCAGCGCGACCAGTTGCTGCGTGAATCGTGAAACGATGCGCTTGGCGGAACCGGTGCGAACCGTTGGCGGAACGCGTTGCCCATTCGACGTGGACGGCTTCCACGACCCGCATAGCTCCTCCGCGAGTTCAACCATCTCCACCGGGTCCACGTTGCCGGCGATCACCAACACCGTCCGATCGGAAGTGTAGCGGTAATTGAAATAGGCGTGCAGTTGATCACGCGTCATGGGGTTGAGCGTGCTTTCATAACCCAATATGGGCCAGGCCAACGGATGACCCGCGAACATTTTTTCAAGCAGGAAATCGAAGGCCACATGATCCAACGAGTCCTTGGCCATGGCGATTTCTTCGAGGATGACCTTCTTTTCGGTGGTGAATTCGGCCTCGGGCAATGCGGGCCTGACCAGGTCCGCCAACAATTCGATCTGCTCGCGAATTTGCTCCTTGGGGACCCAACCGTAATAAAAAGTTCGATCGCAGCTTGTGAAGGCGTTGTAGCGCGAACCGAGTCGATCGAAACCGATACTGATTTCCCGCCAATCGCGGTTGGCGGACCCCTTGAAACACATGTGTTCAAGGAAATGGGAAGCGCCGGCCATCTCGGGCGTCTCGTCACGGGATCCCGTCCGGGCGAGGAATCCTGCCGCGGCGGAAGACACGTCCGGCATCGGCTCGATCACGACCCTAAGTCCATTGGCCAGCGTATGTTGCGTGTAGGGATGGTTGGGCATGGCAGGCTCGATGAATTAATGGGGCGCGCCGTTCATGGCCCGAGGTCCCAGTGTTAATACGCTCAATTCCTTGCGCGGATGCTGCAACAGATAGCGTTGAATGTCGGAAACCGTCACCGACTCGATTTTAGCGATTTTTTCTTCGCGAGAAATCGGCCGGCCATAGTGGAACACGTCCTCGGCCAATTCACCGCAGCGGGACCGCGTTTGCTCGCCTTGGGTCTTGAGCTTGGCGACGATACCCGTGACGGCCCGCTCGACTTCTTCTTGTGTCAAATCCTCGCCGAGTCGGTCAACCTCGCGCAGCAACGTTGCAAAAGTCTGTTCACATCTGGCTGGGGTGGTCGACGCGCCCAGAACGATCAGGCAGGCGCCGCGAGGTGTTTCGGAGGACGCGCCAACCCAGTAGACCAGCCCCTGCTTCTCGCGAACCTCGGTGAACAGCCGGGAGCTCATGCCGCCGGACAAAACGCCCAACATCACGCGCTGTGCCGGATAATCATCGGATGTTATCGGCACGCCCGGATAACCGATTCCGATTTGTTGCTGTTCCAGCTCCTTGTGATGATGCGTCTGGGCCGCTCGAAAATTGACCGGAAACCCGGTTCGCCCGCTCGGTTCGGCGGAGCCGAAATTGCAAAAGTGACGCTCCAACAGGTCTTCCAAATGCTGAAACTCGACGGCGCCCGCGGCTGCGACTTGCATGCGTCCAGCCTGATAATGGTCCTTCCAAAATGCCTGAAGCGCTGCCCGGTCGATCCGATCGAGCGTTTCCGGTTCACCCAGGGCATGTCGGCCCAGGGGCGACTGGTACATTTGGGCATCCAGTATTTTGTCGGTCAGGGCGTGTGCGTCGTCCTGAAGCGCCAGGATCTCCTGGCGGGTCAGCTCGATCGCGGTCGTGACGGATTCATCCGGGAACGTGGGTCGGCGGAGGAACTCGGTGTGCAGTTCCATCGCCCGATCGAGGTATTCGGGCAGGACCAGGCATGAAAAACCGGATGACTCGCGACCGGTCCAGCTTCCCTGCGAGGCGCCGATGACGTCGAACGCGTCCGAAAGCGTTCGCCCGTCCATGTTCTCGGTGCCCAGGTCGATGGTTTCTTCGATCAATCGGGCCAGACCCAGATGTTGCTCGGGTTCGTGGGCAATGCCCGCCAGGATGCGGATTTCCAACGCCACCGCGCGGCGGGCGGGCAGCTCGGCACAGGTCAACTCGATTCCACAGGGCAATAGCTTGTGCGTGACTTTTTCCATATCGTTAGTGGGGGACCGGCGTCCCCAGCAATGGGCCGACCTCAGCCAGCTTTTCTTTCAGTAATGCGGATGAATCCGCCTCCATGTTCAATCGCAGGAGCGGTTCCGTATTGGATTTCCGCACGTTGAACCACCAGGAATCGTATTCAATGGTAATGCCGTCCAAGCGGTCGATGGCGGCATCGTGGTAGATGGTGGCCAGTCTGTCGATGGTCTCGTCTTTGTTGACGTTTTCATAGTTGCGTTCACCGCTGCCGGCGTAGCGCTGTAGCGGTTGAATCAACCGGCTGAGCGGACTTTCCGATTCGGAAAGCGCGTTCAACACGTGAACCAGCGCCAGCATTCCCGAATCGCAATAGGCATTGTCTCGAAAATAAAAGTGACCGGACAGTTCACCACCGAAAACCGCATTGGTGTCAGCCATCAGCTTTTTCATGAACGCGTGCCCCACGCGCTGCCGCCGGGCAGTCCCACCCAATCGCTCGATTTCCTGGGCTACCACTCGACTGGACCGCAGGTCAAACACGACCGTGCTGTGCGGATGTTCAGCGAGGAAACGACCGGCCAGCAGCGCCGTCAATAGATCGCAACGAACCACGTCGGCGTTTTCATCGACGAGGACGCAACGGTCGGCGTCGCCGTCGAAGCACACGCCCAGGTCGGCGTCGGAGCGACGAACCTCATCACGAAGTTGTTCGAGATGGGCTTCCACCAGGGGATTAGGTTCATGAACGAATTCGCCCGTCAGTTCAGGATTCAGGAAACGGATATCCAATCCCTTGACGTCGTCAAAGATGAACGGCGCCCATTTGCCAGCCATCCCGTTCGACGCGTCAACCACCAGTTTCATCGGTTTGAGGGGCTTAAGAAACCGTCTGACGAACGCCTTGTATTCGTCATCCAGGGGCCGGCGATTGAAAGGCCCCGGTGGGCTGCCGTCGTGGGGCGAAACTTTCCGGGCCATCCGGCAGATGTCAGCCAGCCCCGTGTTTTCGCCGATTGGGATTGCGCGACGCCCGCATATTTTGAACCCATTGTATTGGGCGGGGTTGTGGCTGGCGGTGGTCTGAATCCCGCCGGCTGCTTCGAAACGGTTGACCGCGAAATATAGCTGGGGTGTGTCGATCATGCCGACGTCGATGACGGGTACTCCGGTGGCCCGGATGCCCGACACGAGGGCTTGACACAGCGCCGGGCTGCTCTTTCGCATGTCTCGACCCACGACGATGCTCATCCGCTCCATGTGGGCGCGCTCGCCGCGG
Source organism: uncultured Phycisphaeraceae bacterium (assembly GCA_964424105.1). Classification (GTDB taxonomy): domain Bacteria; phylum Planctomycetota; class Phycisphaerae; order UBA1845; family UBA1845; genus CAYRHJ01. The sequence goes on from CAYRHJ010000032.1 coordinate 39,414, forward strand.
GACAACGATTCTCGCAAAAACGTAGCCGCCGCGTGACCGATGCGCCAGGCTACGGATTCGTCGAGCGGATCGGGATAGACGGCGCGTACGTCGTAGGCTTTGAAAACCCGTTCCATTCTTTCCGCATAATCCTGGGCCGGCGTCATGACCTTGCTTGCATCCTTGCTGCGTTTAGCGATCTCGTCGTCGTTGAAGACGCATCCTCGACAGTATGGATAATTGACCCGGCGTCGCCCGTTGCACACCGCATCGGATATCTTCACTTCGACCTGATCCGGGCAATACCTGTAATATTCCGCTATCGATTGCACGCCCGCTCGCCGTTGGCCCGACAAATTCAATTTCTACGAAGGCGAGCCATACTAACCGATACACGACCAGCTCACTAGACCGCCGGCCGACTATCCCTGGTGCTCCGATGCAGTTGAATCTGCGGGCGCCTGCATGCCTCGTCGCGGCCTGCATTTGTGCGAAATCGACCTGTACCCCTCGTCGGACAAATGACAAGCTCCGGCCAGGCATACGCTACCCATTTCGCCTATTCCTCGCCTGCACCTGCGTCTGCTGCACCTGCGTTTCCGGCGTCTTGTGCGCAAATATTTCATCGTCATCGGCGAACGTTGAAGATTGGGCCAATGCTGAACGTATGTGCGGGCGCCGGGCGCCGGGCGTTGTGCGAACGGGCGTTCGTCTGGCGTGCGGGCTAACGGGCGAGCGTCTGGCGTGCGAGCGGGCGTCGTGCGAACGTGCGTGCGAACGCCAATCGTGCAGGCGAGGGGGCGTATGATTTTGTCGGCGGGGGAGATGCCGTCAACAGCCTCGTTGACGCCCCCCATGAAATCGCCTTACAGTACGCGGCGCGTGGTTTCGTAGCGGTCGTAGCGCGGCGGCTATTTCATCTTCATCTTTTCAGGATTGGAATTCATGAGACCTTGGCAGGCTGGGTTTCAAATGCGACTCGATCGTCGCCGTCGCGTGTGTGGATATTCGGTTTGGGGCTGCGTGCTGGGCGTGGGGTGTGCGGCTTGGGGTCAAGTCGATCGCATCAGTCGTTTGGAAAAGCGACCGGCGGAGGTTGATCCGATTGGCTGGCATACGTCTGACCCCGAGCAGGCCATTCAATTCATCGAGGGGGAATTGCCCGCTCTCACCAACACCGCCGACGAGAAGTTCGCGACCAGTCTGCTCGCCCGGCTGCGGTCCATCCAGCGCCCCGACGTGGTTCGCCTGACATTGGAAGACGCGGTTCACCGGGCGCTGGCCAACAGCCACAACATTCGCGTGCAAAGCTATTCCCCGGCCATCGGCACCACGAACGTCGTCGAGGCGGAAGCGGCGTTCGATGCCGCCTACTTCATGAACATGACCAAGAACGTCCAGGACGTGCCCACTGCGACGCAGTTGGCCGGCTCGAAGGTTGACGTTTTCGCGCTCACCGGTGGGATCCGCAAGACCTTGCCGAACGGCATGCAGGTGTCGACCAGTTTGGATATTCAGCGGCGATCCAGTGACAACCAGTTTCAGTTCATCAATCCCGTCTACACCAGCGCCTTTGTGGCTGATTTTACCCAACCGCTGTTGCGGAACAGCGGTTTGGATTTCAATCGTTCGCGTATCGAGATCGCCAACAATGATCGCAAGATCAGCGAGGAGACGTTTCGGCGGCAGGTCCGCGACTCGATTTTCACCGTGGAGCAGTTCTATTGGCAGTTGGTGGCTGCACGACGCGAATTGACCATTCGAGCTAGACTGCTCAGCGAGTTCGAAAAGATTTTCGACTTCCTGTGGCAGAGGCGGGATTTTGACACCTATCAGATTCAGTTATCCCAGACGCGGGCCAACCTCGAACAATCGCGGGCCGATTTCATTCGCATTGCCAACGAAGTGTACGACTCGGAGGACCGGCTGACGGCCGCCATCAATGATCCGGCGTTGAATCTGGCGGATGATATCGAGATCGTCCCCGCCGATTTTCCCGCTTTGCTGCCGTTGTCGCTTGATCCGCTGGCCGAAGCGCAGATCGCGCTGGATCGGCGAAGTGAGATCAACGAAGCTCGGCTGCAAATTGACAACGCCTACGTTTCGGTGGGGGCCGCCAAGAACCAGGCCTTGCCGCGCTTGGACCTGACCTTTCGTTACACGGTGGACGGTCTGGGCGTCAGCGGCGACGACGCCTTCGATCAGCTTTCCCAGTCGGATTTCATGCAGTACTTGGTGGTGCTCGATTTCGAGGTGCCCATCGGCAACCGTGCTCGCGAAGCCGCCCTGCGAAGAGCCCGCCTGCAACACGCCCAACTGATTGCGGCGCTCAAGGCCCGGATCGAGTCCGTCATTCTGGAAGTCAATGTGGCCGTTCGGGCCATCCGCACCGCTTTTGAGGTGATCGAGCCGAACCTGAAAGCGGCGGAGGCCAATGAGGATGAAGTGGCTTCAGTCATCGCTCGCGCCGAACGAAAAGATTTCTTGACCCTGAATCAAGAACTCGGTGCTCGTAACTCGCTTGCTGGCACTCGGAGTCAACTGTTGCAGGCGTTGGTTCGTTACCATATGGCCATTATCGAGTTGGAGCGAGCCAAGGGTACACTGCTCGAATATAATAACATCGCTTTTGCGGCAGAAACCCCATGACCGTTGGGGGTGAATGGTGACCTGTCGCCTGCCAACGGAACGCGGTCTTTCAGCCCGATCGAATCTCCGGCGACCCGATCCGAGTCGCGAATTGACACCAGCGAGCGGCAGGGCTAGCTTGATCGCGATGCCCGTACCCCAGGCCGGGCTTTCTGGGATCTCGCCGGAAGGATCGTGCAAAATGATGAAACAAATATGGATTTACCATCTTGTTTCGGCGCTCGTCATGGTTTCGTTGGTGCAAGGTCAGACGCCAAACGCCGCACCGGGCGAAACCAGTCCGATTTATTATGGAGTCATCACGGGCCAAGAGGTCAACATTCGAAGCGGCCCCAGCACGAATTACTATGAAGTGGCGAAGTTGCGGTCGGGGGAGCGGGTGACGGTGTGGGGCGTGGCGGACGAGTGGTGTTCCATTTCACCGCCGCCGGCCTGTTTCAGCGTGGTTCATAAGAATTTCGTCGATGTTGATCAGATGGGGCGAACGGGCGTGGTCAATGCGGATGCCGTCATGGTGCGGGCGGGCTCCGCGCTCAAGCCGGACCTGTATGCCAAGCAGCTCAAATTGGATCGCGGCGCTGCCGTTACGGTTTTGGGTGACCATAATGATGACTATTGGCGGATCAAGCCGCCATCCGAAGCCCGTGTTTACGTTCACCAGGATTACGTCCAGCGGGTGACGCAGCCCACGGCCGAATCAGGTGCGGCGACATTTACGGGGGACGACGTTTCCGGGCCATCGTCAGTAGCGACGTCGATGGACGATTCCACGCAGCAAGACGGCGCGACCCCGGATGGCGATGTTTCGCCTTCGCCGCTTCAGCCGGGTAAATTCCGCAACGACATCGCTGAACTCGATGCGCTCGTCGATACCGAATATCAAAAACCCCTGATGCAGCGCGACTATGCCCCGTTGATCGAGCGATTCACCGCCCTTGCGGAGCAGGACGTCGATCCCTACGCCGCTGCCTATGCGAACGCTCGGCTGGGACAATTGCGATTGGCTGATTCGTCTATAGAAGCGGTCCAGTCCGCTCGGTCGTTGATGGAGGATGTTTCGCAAGAGCGAATGTCTGCGCTGCGGACGCGCGACAACATGGTGCCGCCCGTTCGAGAGATCGGCGGCGGATTTGATGCGGTGGGAGAGCTGCGGCCCAGTGTATTGTTTTCGGGACCGTTCGGGCCCCAGCGCTATCGCCTGCTGGATACCAGTGGGCCATATCCGCGGACCGTCGCCTACGTGGAAATCCCGGCAGACGCCGCGATCGACGTGGCGGACTATCTGGGGACCACCGTCGGTGTGCGGGCACGGTCGCGGCGGCTGATGTCCGAAGCCGTGGACCCCGTGGAACTGATCGTGGCCTCGGAATTGGTTCGCCTGGATTCGGCGGCCAGTTCCAGGCAAGTCGATTCACGTATCCCGTCACCGGGCCAATGACCAACGTTTGTGAAAAAGGAAGCGAGGAGATGAATCGTATGGGTAAATCCTGGACAGGCCGATGGGGATGGGGTTCAACCGCCGGAATGGTGGTGCTATTTCAGGCGGGCGGTTGCGCGCTGGACCCGGCGAGTTTGTTCGTCCTGTTCGCCGACACCTTTTTGACACTGGTGGTGAACAGCTTTGTATCCCAAATCTTCGGCGTGGGATTTGGTATTTGAAAGACCGCCGTCTCGTCCGCCCCTACCGCGACCGTCACGGAAATGAGAACTGATCTCGATCGGGCAACGGTGATCGGGGCCGGCGCGATGGGTACGCTTTGTGCCCAGTTGTTGGCCATCCGTGGAACAGAAGTGTTTCTGTGGGGGCGCGATGCCGATCTGATCGAGCAGATATCGCAAACCGGGCGGAACCCTCGCTATCTGCCGGGCGTCGATCTGGACGGTCGCGTCAGTCCGGAATCCGATTCCACCGTCGCACTGTCGAAAACGCAACTGATCATCAGCGCCGTTCCGTGCCAGTTCATGCGACCCCAGTGGATCGAATTGGCACGGGAACATTCCATCACCAGTCCCGTCGTCAGCGTGGCCAAGGGCATCGAAGTCCAGAATCAACACCGACCCAGTCAAGTCCTTCGCGAAATCCTAGGCCCCGTTTCGCTGGCGGTGATGTCCGGGCCGAGCCTGGCCGGTGAAATAGCAGCCGGCCTGCCCGCCGCCGTCGTGGTGGCCAGCGAAGACGATGCACTGGCCCACATGGTCCAGAAGGCGTTTTCAAGTTCACGGTTTCGGGTGTACACCAACCGCGACGTGATCGGTGTGGAGTTGGCAGGAGCCGTCAAGAACGTCATCGCCCTGGCTGCCGGTATTGCCGACGGCCTGGAGATGGGAAACAACGCCAAAGCCGGTCTGGTCACTCGCGGGCTTGCGGAAATGGCCAGATTGGGCGTGGCCCTGGGCGGGTCCGCGGACACGTTTCGCGGATTGGCCGGCATGGGGGATTTGATGACCACGTGCTATTCGGGATTGAGCCGCAATCACGTCGCCGGGGAAAAAATCGGGCGGGGAATGAACCTGGAGGACGTGGTTCAGACCTCCGCGGGCGTCATTGAAGGCATCCAGACGACCAAGAGTGTTTTGCAAATGGCCCGGCAGCATGAAATCGAGATGCCGATCACGCAGGGCGTGCACGCCGTTCTTTTTGAAGGACGGAAACCGCAGGAGGCCATCGACGAGCTGATGACCAGACGCCTGAAGGCAGAATGAACCCCGGTTTCCGATGAATCGTTCGTTGTGATTCGACGGTCAAGCATCGCGCGGACGGTCGTGCGCGGCCCGCCGGGCTGTGCATCGCTCCGATCGTCTCAATACGCGATATTCAAGGGGACGGAACGATTCCATCAGACCCGCACAAACGGATCACCTATGTCATTACCGATCTGCACACGGGCGGGGTTCCGCTGCATCTATTGCGCCTGGCCTGCGCGTTACGCGAACGCGGATTCAAGACGAACGTCATCGCGCTGTCGGAACCGGGTGCCGTTTCCGCGATGATGGCGGAACGTGGCCTGAACGTCACCCATTGCAACGCCCGAAGCGCGAGGGATGTATGGGCCATCGAACGATTGGCGCGGTTCCTGCGAAATGCTAAACCTGATCTGGTTCACGCGTTCCTCTTTCATGCGAACGTCGCCTGCCAGTTGGCATTGCCGCTGGCGGGCCTGTCACATCGACGACTGATATGCGAGATTCAGACCGTGGAGATCGAGCGAAAGTGGCACCTCGTCGTGGGTGGCATGCTGCACCGTCTGGCCGCTTGCTACGTCGGGAATTCGCGTTCCGTCACGGACCATCTGCACGCCCAAGCGCACATGGCCAGGAGCCGGATTCGGTGCATCCCCGGCGGCGTCGACGTCGAGGCCATCCAGAACGCAGCGCCGGCCCGGCGTGGCGATTTGAACATTCCGGACGGTGTTTCCATTATCATGTGGGTCGGGCGAATGGACCCGGTCAAGGGTCTGGACGAATTGATCGAGGCGTTTGGTTTCGTCGTTCAATCGCCATCCATGGCGTCGGGCCGTCCCACTACCCGCGTGGAGAGATTGGTTCTGGTGGGCGACGGTCCGTACGCGGGCCGGGTTCAATCGCTGATTCGCGATCACGGATTGAGTGACATGGTTATGACACTTGGGCGTCGGCACGACGTTTTTTCGCTGCTGAAGTCAGCCGACGTGTTCGTCCTTCCGTCGTACACGGAGGGGCTGCCCAATGCGCTTTTGGAAGCGATGGCTGCGGGCGTTCCCGTCGTGACAACGGACGTGCCCGGTTGTCGCGACCTGGTGCATCACCGTGAAACCGGGCTGATCGTTCCGCCGCGCGACGCCCGGGCGCTGGCACGGGCCATCGAATCAACGTTGCGACAAAAATCACAGGCCCGTCACATGGCGCAAAATGCCCGCCGCCGTGTGTTGGACGAATTCACGTTTGACCGTTGCGTCGATCGTTACCTGGCCGTCTATGACGAGATTGGAATTTGACCTAAGCCGGTCGTTCCAAACCCGACGTTTCAAATCACACCGGATATTGCGGTCCCGTTCGAAATAACCACCACCCGTCGATGATTCGTCGCATCGACCCTGTCGCGTTTTTCGACGCTTTTCACGATCGTTCCTCGTGGTGGGACTTGTGAATAAATTGTGGAAAACAAATTCCGGATTTTTCTTGCGTTGGGGGCGAAAGTGGTGCAATATCCCACTCAACGGTGATCGATGGTTCGATGTAGCTTGATTGTCCCATGAATCATACAAATTCGACTCTGAATTGGCGACTGCGGGATGAATGGTCGGCCGGGAACACCAGACAAGCGAGGCCTGAACGAAGCGTAGCCAAGGTCAATGATATTTACCGGTGCCCATGTACGAAATGTTGATGAAAAGAACCGCGTTCAGATCCCGGCGCCGTTTCGGAACATCGTCGATCCGGATCGAAGCGGGGCGGCCTTTTATGTTGTGCCCGGCGAGCGTGATAACACATTGGCGTTCTACCCGGAGAAGTACTTTCACGAAAAAGTCAAATCCATGCGAACCGACCAGATTCCCGGTCAGGATTCGCTCGATTTCGAGCAACTTTTCTTTTCTATGTCGGACCGTGTTGAAATGGACAAACAGGGTCGGCTGGTTTTACCGGAACGGCAGTTGGCCATGGTGCAGTTAGACAAGGGTCAGGATGTTTACATTACCGGATCCCAATACCGGATCGATTTGTGGCGGAAATCGGATTACGAGGAGTTCATCCGGCAGATGGCGTCGCGACGTTCTATCTTGCAGAACTTCCTGCGAATGAAGCCGGCTGGTGATGGTAGAAATGTCACGTGATCGCTTCCAGTCGCGGGCTGAACGAGGTGCTCGGCAGAAGAGACGATGAGCGTGGCGGGTTCGTGGGGTTGCCCCAGGGAGGGGGCGACCCCGGACGACCTGCCCGATGCGAAGGAATATTGCGGGTGGGCGAGTGAATGATACTGGCGGCTGCTCAAACAGTGGGCGGTCGCTCGCAAAGCCCGCAGAAGTTTCGTGAACAGGGCGAGGCGCGTTTTTCCCCGGCGTTGAGGTGAACGGATTCGCCGGATCGGGGGCCACGAGATCCAGGCGATGCGGTCAGCCTGGTCGAAAACAACGTCGCAGCACGGTGACCCGTCGGACAACGGACATGGGGACGTCGCTCGCGTCCGGATTCGTTATCTCCGAAGGTGATGCCATGTTGTATTCGCGGCGGTGATTTTCGACGGTCGGGCTTTTCCGCGGTCCGGATTTCCGCGGGGGCAAGCACGTGGCCAGGGAGGGTTCGCGTGACCCCCGTGTCGTTGGCGCTCGTTTGGAACGGGTGCGGATATCCGAGCGATGGATGCAAGCTTCGAGTTTGATGAACGTTCGGCTCGGCGGACGTGAGGGGACCGGGTTTTGGAGAATGGACGGTTGTCCCGTGTTGATCCGCATCAGCATATCCCAGTCTTGTGTCACGCGGTGCTCGAAACGCTGCGCCCTCAGCCGGGCGAGACGGTTGTGGATGTAACGGTCGGACTGGGGGGACATGCTCGATTTCTGGCGGAGGCAGTTGGTGAAACTGGCCGGCTGGTCGGCTTGGATGTTGATCCCGGCAACCTGTCGATCGCGGAGGAGCGATTGGCGGACGTGGCGTGCCCGATCGAACTGGTTCGATCGAATTTTGCGGCGTTGCCGGCGGTGTTGGAAAGCGTGGGCGTGGAGGGCGCGGACGTGTTGCTGGCGGACCTGGGCGTAAGCTCGACACAGTTGGATGACGTCTCGCGCGGGTTCTCCTTTCGACATGACGGGGAGCTGGATATGCGGATGGATGACCGACTCACCGACACGGCGGGCGACCTGGTCAACCGGCTGCGGGAGAACGAGCTTTCCGATCTGATTTATTATCATTCGCAGGAGCGGCTCAGCCGGCGGATCGCGAAACGAATTTGTCAGGTGCGGCGCGATGGGCGGATCAAGACGACCGGCGAATTGTCAGACATCGTGTGTTCGGCGATGGGTATCGATCCGCGATCGCGGAAGAGTAAGATTCACCCAGCCACGCGAACGTTTCAGGCGTTACGCATTGCCGTTAATGATGAACTGTCGTGCCTGGGAACGTTGCTGTCGTTGGCTTGTGGGTGCTTGTCGGCCGGTGGGCGAATCGGCGTCATCGCGTTTCACAGTCTTGAAGATTCGATGGTGAAGAAGGATTTTCGCGAACGCAAGGCCAACGGCGAATACGAGATCCTGACGAAGCGCCCGGTGATCGCGGATGAGGAGGAGCGATGCAGCAATCCGCGATCGCGCAGCGCCAAGTTCCGAGCGGCGCGACGATTGGGGCCGGGGGTTGGTGAAGCATTGAAATAGGCAGGGCGATTGTGACAGGAAGTCGCAGGGTGATTATTTGGGCCTTGAAGAACAGGGACGTGTGACGATGGCGCAGGACACGAAGATCGGCTTGTTGGTGGGAATCGGGTTCATCGTTTGTTTTGCCATGGTGTTGTCGCATCGCGGACGGGTGGAAGGCATGAGCGCGGCGGCGGCGTACCAAGCGCTATCGAGATCGGATACCGGTCCGCCCTTTCAAGCCACGTCGGTGGGGCAAGGGGCGATGCGTTGGCCCGGATCCGCGGCGAGCAGATCCGAAATGGAGAGTCAACCATCAGCGGACGCCGTCGGCGACGTGTCTGAAGGACAGCGTTTGCCCATCCGCGACGCGACTTCAACGCAACAAACGCTTGACGGGTTGGCTGTGCCCGGACACGCGACGACGGAATCATCAGGCGAGATTCCCGCGTTCGGCGGCGAAACGACCGGATCGGACAAGGGATCCATGGATGGGGCGGTGGCGACGCAGGCCAGCGCTTCGCGAAGTGCCAATGCGTTGACATGGGAGAGTATCTTCGGCCCCAGTTCAGGAAAGGAACAGGCGGGCGGCGCAGCGGTCAAACGGGAGACTGCTCCGTCGTCGGCGCCGAACCCGTCCACAACCGCTATGACAAGCCCGCGGACGGCGGGCGGAAACGTCGAACGTGTGCCGCAAGAGTCGGCTGCACGACACGCGGTGAAGTATTCGGTGCAGTCGAACGACACGCTGTGGGCCATTGTGCATAAGGTGTATGGCCGATCGTCGCGGGAACTGGTGGATGCGTTGTTCGAGGCGAACCGCAGCCGGATTTCGTCGGTGGACAAGGTGTTGCCGGGCACGCAGTTGATCTGCCCGGTGTTGAAGGGTGTGGCGCCGATGGAAGTGGTTGATAAGCCGTTGAAGAAGAAGGTGAATCAGCGAGAGGCGGAGCGGCCTGCGAAATCGCGGGGGGGCAGCAACGAGTTCTACGACGTGAAGAAAGGGGATCATTATGCAGCCATCGCGGAGCGTGTGCTGGGTGATAAAGCGCGGTGGCGGGAGTTGTACGAGTTGAACAAGGACATTTTTCCCGATCCCGGGAAGATTCAGCATGGCGTGCGCATACGACTGCCGCTGTAGCGAGTGGGATCAGATGGGATGAAATGCCCATGAGCGTGGGTCGAGGCGTATTCCTTTCGTTTTTGTTTTGCGCGGTGTCGGTGTGCGTGATCGGATTGCGAGGCGAGCAACTGCGGCTGGCGGCGAGGACGTCTCGTTGGGAGCGAGAGCGACTGGAACTGAAGCGGAAGGCCTGGTCGCTTGAAGTTGAGATCGGTCGATTAAGAAACCCGGTTCTGGTGCGTGAGCGCGTGGTGCGATGGGAATTGGAGTTGTTCGAAAACGGATTGGAGGAGGTCGGCAGCGTTCCATTGTTCGCGCGAAACCCGGAATAGTTGTGGCTCGGATTTAAGCACGCGTTTCATAGGGCGGATGTTCGAAGTGAGCCGTGAATGTGCGAGAGCGGTCCTTGGTTGGGCAGATCAACCGCTCCCTGACGGTCGCGGCTCGGAAAAATCCTGTTGAAACGCGCTCCAAGAAAAGGAATTGAACTTGTGTTTTGAGGGATGATCCGCCAAGCGAAATTCGTTTGAAACTGCGGAATTGGCGCAAGAGTAGAGGGAACCGCAGCCAGTGGAAGAATGGGCAGCCGGCCAGGATCGCAAAAGATTGTTGCTTGGCGGGGCGATCCTGGTCGGCTCCTGTTTCGCGTTGATCGCAATGGTGGGTCGTCTGGCCCATATCAACACTACACTTCGTCCGCGTTTACTGGCCATCGCGGACGCCCAACAGACGGCGGTTCAACGCATTCCCGCCCGTCGCGGATTCATATTTGACACCACGGGTCGAATCTTGGCAGGTTCGTGGGAGAAGCCCAGCGTTTTTGCCGACCCGCGTTTGATTGAAGACGTGGATTCTGCGTGCGAACAATTGGCGCGGATTCTGGATTCGCCGGCGGAGGAATTGGCGGCGATCATTCGACGACGCGCGGACGGTCGATTTTGTTGGCTGGCGCGGCGTATTGAGCAGGTCGACGCCGATTCGATCGTGGGGCTGAAGATACCCGGAATCGTGGTTCAACGGGAGAAGCATCGGTCGTATCCGATGGAATCGCTGATGAGCCCGGTGCTCGGCGTGGTGGGTCGAGACGGCGAGGGTCTGGAGGGGTTGGAATTTCAATATGAACGTCAGCTGGCTGGGGTGGACGGGCGGCAGGCGGCGGTGCATGACGGGGGTCGCCAGCGTGACCCGATCTGGTCGCGTGGGGAGATGTCACGGGCGCCACGTGACGGCGGTCACATCGTATTGACGTTGGATGCGGTCGTTCAGGGAATGCTGGAAAGCGAATTGGAGTCCGCGGCGGCGACCTATGAGGCTAAGGCCGTCGTGGGAGTGGTCATGTCACCGCGTTCGGGCGCGGTCCTGGCTATGGGTCAGTATCCCACGTTCGATCCCAATCGATATGATGAATCTCCTACCGAACGACGAAGAAACCGAGCCATCTGCGACGCCATTGAGCCGGGCAGTATTTTCAAGCCATTTGTGGCGGTGGAGGCGTTGTTGAATGGCGCGGTGACGCGTGATGAAGAGATCGACTGCGGTCAGGGGGTTCACGCGTTCGGCGGTCGGGTCATGCACGATGTTTCCAATCATGGTTTGATGACGCTGTCGGGGATCATCGGGCGAAGCAGCAACATCGGGATGGGGATCATCGCGGAGCGGATGGGCAACGCCGCCATCGCGGGCGTGGTGGGGCGATTCGGATTCGGTGTTCGCACCGGTGTGGCCTTTCCCGGTGAAGCGGCGGGAATCGTGCTGCCGCTGCATCGTTGGACGAGTTATTCGACGACGTCGGTGCCGATCGGTCAGGAAATCGCCACGACGCCGATACAACTGCTAACCGCGTTTTGCGCGATCGTGAACGGCGGAACGCTGTTCAAGCCGTACCTGGTGCGGTCGCTGTTGTCATCGGACGGGGACGTTGTGCGTTCGCAGGAGCAGGGCGAAGTCGTTCGTCAGGTGATACCGGCGGAGTTGGCGAATTACATGCGAGATAAGATTCTGGTGGGGGTCGTCAGGGACGGCGGCGGATTTCGAGCGGCGATGCGGAACTGGGTGATGGCGGGCAAGACGGGAACGGCACAGGTTCCATACAGCGATCGGCGGGGCTATGAACCACTGGCCTATGTGGGGTCGTTCCTGGGCGCGGCCCCTGCGGCTGATCCGGAGGTGGCGGTTTTGATCATGGTGCATCGTCCGAATGCGGCCATCGCGTATTATGGAGGCCAAGTGGCGGCGCCGGTTGCGGGGAAAGTGATGGAGAAGACGTTGGCGTACCTGCAAGTGCCCATTGATTTGACGGCGAATACGCCGCCGGAATCAGCGGACACGATTCATTCACCGCCGTAGTGTTTGGTCGCACGTGATCTCGCGGGCCGGTCGTTGATTGCGCCATGCCGTTGCCGTGTAAAAACCGCTCGCTTTGCGCTCGCGGCTCGGAAATGGTAGGCGTGAACTCGTCATTTTGGCAGCGTGGGACCACCAGGCGGGTATGGGCATTTGCGGTTTAGAAGCCGCGTGACGGGAAGTCAAATGGGATTAGAATCGTTGACTGCCGCGGGGGTGAAAGTGGAAGGTAGAATGCGACCGTCAACCAGTCTTTGTGAATTGCTATCCGCGGCTGGTTTGGCGAACGAGGTGCAAATACGGGGCGATCTGTCCCACATACGAATCCGGTCCATCACCGATGATTCACGTCGAAGCGAAGCCGGCGCGTGCTTCGTTGCGATGGCCGGCAGCGCGGGCGACGATCGAGATCATATTCAGCATGCGATTCGTTGCGGGGCGGCGGTGGTGGTGTGTGGCGACAACGTAGACTCGCCGGAAGGAGTCGGGCTGGTCCGGGTACGAGACGTGCGATCGGCGTTTTCGCGGCTGGCGGCGGCGTATTATGGTTTTGCACCGGGTCAACGATTCAGCGGCATGCCGTTGTTGGGCGTGACGGGCACGAATGGCAAAAGTACGACCTGCTATCTTCTAAAATCTATTTTGGAGCATGATGGCAAGAAGACGGCGTTGATGGGAACGATCGGTTACGACCTGGGCGGCGTCACCCGTCGCGGGCTGTGGACGACGCCGCCGCCGGGAGAGTTGTTCGGTTGTCTGGCGGAGGCGGCGGAGCGCGGTGCGACGCATGCGGTGATGGAAGTTTCCAGCCATTCGCTGGTTCAGTCGCGTTGCGACGGTCTTCGTTTTCGGGTCGGGGTGTTTACGAATCTATCGGGCGATCATCTGGATTATCATCATACGATGGAAGCCTATGCGCGGGCGAAGCAGCGATTGTTCGACGATTTGGCCGGCGATGCCAGCGCGGTGGTCAATGCGGACGATGTGACCGCGGGACGGATGGTTTCCAGGTGTGTCGCGCCGGTTTTGCGATACGGTCTCGATCAGCCGGGCGAGTATTTCGCGACGCACGTGCATTGTGACGTTTCACGGACCCGGTTTGAACTGCACATGCCGCGAGGGACGATGCCGGTGTCGTTGGGATTGATCGGTCGCCATAATGTTTTCAATGCATTGGCGGCGGCTGCGGCCGCGAGCGCGATTGACATCCCGCCTGATTCGATATGTGCGGGATTGGAGGCGGTTGGCCTGGTGCCGGGGCGTTTGCAGCGCGTTGACGCGGGCGAGCTTGGTTTCACCGTTCTGGTCGATTATGCCCATACGGATCACGCATTGGAGAGTGTGTTGCAGACGGTTCGAACGTTGACCGCCGGCCGATTGATCTGCGTATTTGGATGTGGAGGGGATCGGGATCGAAGCAAGCGGCCACGGATGGCGCGCGCGGCGGCCCGATTCGCCGATCTGGTGATGGTCACGAGTGATAATCCGCGGACGGAAGATCCGGGATTGATCATGGATGAGATTTGTGCGGGATTCGCCGGTGATTTGACGTGCAGTGTGGAGACGGAGGCGGATCGAAGGCGGGCGATCGAACGTGCCATTTCGATGGCGGAGCGAGGAGACGTCGTTTTGATCGCCGGCAAGGGTCACGAAGATTACCAGATCATCGGCACCGAGCGAATTCCGTTCGACGACGTCACGGTGGCTGGTGACTGCATACGCGGGAGGAGAAGCCGCCCGTCATGATGTCGCTGGGTTTGGACGAGATCATTGTTGCCATCCATGGCAAGACGCCGAACCCATTGGTGTCGGTCCGGGTGAACGGGGTTTCGACGGATTCGCGGACGTGTGTCAAGGGCGACCTGTTTTTCGCGATTCAAGGTCAGCGGTTCGATGGCCACGATTATGTTGACGATGCGTTGGAGCGGGGAGCGGTGGCTGCCGTGGTGCATCGGATGACGCCGGGTGATCGCCGCCCGTTGATTCACGTGGCTGATACGGTGGCAGTGTTGGGGATGCTGGGCGCGTTTCATCGAGCGCAGCGTTCGATGCCCGTCATAGCTGTGACCGGCAGCAATGGCAAGACGACCACGCAATGTATGATTGACCATGTCTTGCGCCGACACCTGCGTGGGCGAACGGCGCAAAAGAGTTTCAACAACGCGATCGGCGTCCCGCTGACGCTCTTGTCGACGCGTCCTGACGACGAATACCTGGTGGTGGAGATTGGATCCAATGCGCCGGGCGAGATTGGTGCGTTGGCGGAGTTGGTGTCGCCGACGATTGCAGTCGTCACCTCGGTGGGCGAGGCCCATTTGTCGGGTTTGGGGGATATCGCGGGCGTAGCGGCGGAAAAGTTTTCGATTCTCGATCATGTTCGGCCGGGCGGGTTGGCTGTGTTGAACGCGGATATACCTGGATTTGGGGGCTTGCGACTTCCGCGGGACGGGTTTTCCGTTGTGACGTTCGGGACCGGTGATTCCGCGGACGTGCGGGTGACGGATGTTGTCACGTCAGTGGATCGCACGGAATTCAGGATTAACCAGCGATTTCCGATTTGTTTGCAGGCGCCGGGGCGGCACAACGCGCTGAATGCCGCGGCGGCGTTTACGGTGTGTCGTCGTCTGGGAATCGCGCCGGAACAGATCGCCGAAGCCATGGCGGATTTCCAGCTCCCGTCGATGCGGTTGACCGTGGAACGGGTGGGTGGTCTGACGCTGATTGATGACTGCTACAATTCCAATCCGACCAGCATGGCTGCGGCCATTGATGTGCTGCGGAGCTGCAATGGTGGCCGGCGGGTTATCGTGGCTGGGGATATGTTGGAGTTGGGCGATCGGGAGGCGTCGCTGCACGCCGAAATGGGACGGCAAATAGCCGATGCGGGGATCGAGGTTGTGGTGGGTGTTGGGCATTGCAGCGAACACGTACTGGCTGGTGCGTCCGCAGGCGGGCGGGCATTAACCGCGTGGCAATATCGTGACACGCAGTCGGCGTGCGAAGAACTGCCCAAACGCATCTACCCGACGGACACGGTGTTGGTGAAAGGATCCCGCGGGATGGGTCTGGAACGGCTGGTGCAGAGGTTGCGAAGCGAGTTTGCAACATCGTCCGAGCCGACAAGCGTCGGCGATGTGTAGGGATGGGAGATTATGTTACGGGATCGTCTTGCCGGCATTTGCCGGGTGGTGGCTGTTGACGCGGCGGGCCAAGGTCGTTGCGACGCCGATCACGGTGCGGATGGCCAAGTGGGGCTGAAGCGTGACAGGGATGAACAGACGTTTCGACACGGTGCATGACGCGGGAGCGCGAGGCGTTGCTATATCATCTATTTCATTCGTGGACGCAAGGGGCGCATTACGCGTACGAGAATCCGCTGTTCCGGGCGGCGATCGCTGCCCTGTTCTGTTTTCTGGCGGTTGTGCTGATCAGTCCGTGGTTCATTCGGCAACTCGTTCGGCTGAACGTGGGCGATCGGCCGGAATTCGACCACGCGACCCTGAACGAGAAAACCGCGGCCAAGGCCAACGTTCCGACCATGGGGGGCGTAATCATTTTGTTTGTGGTCATCGCGGGTGTTTTGCTGTTCGCCGATCCGTTGAATTACTACATCCGCATGGGGCTGGTCTGTCTGGTGTGGCTCGGTGTGCTGGGGGCGGTGGACGATTGGATGAAGCTGACACGATCGCGGCGAACTCGGGATGGCTTGCGAAGTCACGAGAAGCTGCTGTTTCAGATTGGGCTTGGCGTTCTGTTGGGTTTTTTCATTTATCAGCATGGCCGCGGCAATTTCGCCACGGTGGGAACGTTGGCCGAACCGCAGTCGGTCGAGCCGTACCGCGTGTTGATGATTCCGTTCTACAAGCAGGGCGTGCTATTGGGCACGACCGCGTTCATGATCATGACGGTTCTGGTGGTGACGGGAACCAGCAACGCCGTCAATTTTACGGATGGAATGGACGGGTTGGCGTCGGGTTGCGTGGCGTTGTGTTGTTTCGTGTTTATGCTGCTGGCCCATGCAGCGGGCAATTTCGACATCGCCTGGAAACTGATCATTCCGCATATTCCACAAAGCGGCGAGCTGGCCATCATGAGCGGGTCCATGATGGGGGCGTGCATGGGTTTTTTGTGGTACAATTGCCATCCCGCCAAGGTTTTCATGGGGGACACCGGCTCGCTGCCGCTGGGTGGATTGATCGGCTACATCGCCATCGTCACTCGACAAGAGTTGATGCTGTTTTTGGTTGGCGGGGTGTTCGTGCTGGAAGCGCTTTCCGTGATCATTCAGGTGGGCTATTTCAAGCTGACGGGCGGAAGACGCGTGTTTTTGATGGCGCCGGTGCATCACCATTTTTTTCTAAGTGGTTGGACGGAGACGCAAACGGTAATTCGGTTCTGGCTGCTGGGCGCGGTGTTCGCGGTTTTCGCGCTGACGACGGTGAAATTGCGTTAGTGGTCTGTCAACGCCAAACCTGCGGGTTAGGGGTTGAATCTGAAACCGCGCCGAGCAGTGCGCACGACCGCTGCCTGACGGTCGCGGCTCCGTTAAGAGGCGAATTCCCGCCCTGACGGTCGCGGCTCGTCGGGATTTGTGAGATTGGAAAACAATGCCCATCCGACAAATGACGGCCCCAATGATGAATCGTCAGCGCGGCAGGCGGGCTTTCGGCGCTGACGCGGAAGGCGTTACGTCGGCGTTGATTGTCGTCGCGGTGGCATTGTTGGCCATTGGTGTTGTGATGGCGGCGTCAACGTCAGTGGGCTTGGAACGATCGCTGATGGACCCCGCCGTCTGGCGTGGAGCGTTGGGTCGCCAGATTATTTACGCGGGGATCGGTTTGGCGGTGCTGGTCGTGTTTTCCTATTTGGATGTTGGCATGTTTCGCTGGCGAGAGCGTCGCGTGTTTCAACCGGCTATCGTTCCATTCTTGTTATCACTGGTTCTGTTGGCAGCGGTGTGGTTGCCGCAATTGGGACGCGTCAGCCATGGCCGACACCGCTGGATCCAACTGGGCTCGGTGCAGTTTCAGCCGTCAGAAATCGCGAAAGTTTCGCTGATATTGCTGCTTTCGGCGATGTTTTCGCGCCAAGAGCAGTTGCGAAATAGGGCAGGACCGGGCGCGACGCTGCCTATTTTCGCCATTGGGCTGGTCTGTGTGATGATTGGGATTGAAGATTTCGGTACGGCGGTTTTGCTGGCTGTCGTCGGTGGGTTGATGCTGATCGTCGGCGGGTGTCGATTGTCGGCCTTGATGGCGTGGGTCATTCCCGGACTGGCGGGATTTGCTGCATTGCTGGTGACCCATCCCTACCGCGTGGAACGACTGACGACATTCATGCGTATCTGGGACGATCCGTTGGGCAAGGGTTATCACCCCATTCAGTCGTTGGTGGCCATCGCATCGGGTGGTTGGACGGGCGTTGGACTGGGCGGTGGCTTGTCGAAGCATGGTTATTTACCCGAAGCGCGAACCGACTTTGTTTTCAGCGTGCTGTGCGAGGAAACAGGTTTCGTGGGTGGTATGGTCGTCATCGGTCTATTCGTCGCGTTGACGGTGCTGGGCATCCGCGTCATGCACATGATTCGCGACGGTGATGGTGGATTTCGCAGGCTGTTTGTATTTGGCGTTACCGCATGGATCGGTTTGCAGGCCACCATGAACATTGCGGTCGTCACGGTGATGGCCCCGACGAAGGGCATCGCACTGCCGTTCGTGTCTGCCGGGGGAACCGGGCTGTTGTGCCTGTGCGCGGCTGTTGGTTTGTCGGCGGGGGTGGCGAGACATTCAAAATTGAATCAATCATTGGAAATGGGTCGTGATACGATCATCGACGCGGATGGTCGAAAGCGCGACATTTGGGGCGTTGCGTTATGAAAGGCGCAAGCGGAAAACGGACGATTCGATTTACATTTGCCGGCGGGGGTACGGGCGGTCACCTGTATCCGCTGATCAGCGTGGCGGAAGAATTGGCCCAACGAATTCCGGAAGCAGAATTCGTGTTCCTGACGACGGATCGGCCGATTGACAATCATGTCGTGTCGGTGGAATCGTCCGCGTGGCGTAACTGTTCGCGAGTTTTGCCGCAAGCGGTGCGCCCGATTCCGCGGCGCGCGACCGGATGGTGGACGTTTTGGCGGGCTTGGCGGGCAGCGATCGGTCAATGTCAGCGCGAATTTCAGGATCGCCGGCCCGGCGTCGTGATCGGCAGCGGCGGATTCGGATGCGGTCCGGCGCTTGTGGTGGCCCAACGAATGGGTATTCCGCGTGTGTTGTTGAATCCGGACGCCGTGCCGGGGTTGGCAAATCGGTATTTGGCGCGGCGGGCGGATCGTGTTTGTGTTCAATGGGAGTCGTCCAAAAACTGTTTTTCGGATGGATCCACCGTGGTCACCACCGGATGTCCGGTTCGTCGAGTGTTCGGGCAGGCTGATCGCGCGCACGGCATTCACACCCTGGGATTGGACGCGAAACGACGTACGCTGCTGGTCACCGGCGCGTCGCAGGGATCGCGGTCGATCAATCAGACCGTTGCGATGGCGTGGGAACGAATCGGAGCGCCGGCCGGTTGGCAGGTCGTGCACATCGCGGGCCAAGCTGATGTATCGGCGATTCAGGAATCGATGGCCCGTTTCGCCGTATCCGGGCGTGCAATGGCCTATACTGACCAGATGGCGGATGTGTTAGCAGCGTCGGATTTGGTGATTTCCCGGGCGGGTGCATCGACGTTAGCGGAATTGACCGCGCTGGGCAGGCCGTCCATATTGATGCCCTATCCCCATCATCGCGACCGCCATCAGTTCCTGAATGCGCAAGAACTGGCAGGGCGAGGTGCTGCGATGGTCGTTGAAGACCGGATCGATCCTGCGAAGAACGTCGGTCGTCTGTTGGACGCGATCCTGCCCCTGATGAAACGGGAGGATGATTTGAAGACGATGGCCCATCGAGCCGGGATGCTGGGTGTGCCGGACGCAGCCGCGCGCGTGGTGCGCCAGGTGATGGCGATTTGTCAAATCGAAGTTGAACGTGCAGGAGCTGTGCAACCCGGAAAATCCGTCGATGACACGCATGGCGCGATCGAAGACTGGAGCGAATTCACGGCGCGCGACGATGAAATGAATGGCGATGCGAAATCGTCGATTCATGACAACTTTCATACGAGTTCGCCGGCGAGAATTGCTCGAACCTACCCTTGAGACCGAAGATGATTCAAACGACGCGCACCACAGATGCATTGATGGCCGAATCTAGAAACCGTGATCATTCCATGAAGCGATTGGACAGACCGGGATTCGGGTTCGCGGGCAAGAGAGTTCACCTGATTGGCATCGGCGGGTCGGGAATGAGCGGAGCGGCGGGCATTCTGTTGCAGTCGGGAGCCGTGGTTTCCGGTTCAGACCTGCGACCGTTTCATGGTATGGAGGCGTTGGCGGCACGGGGCGTTCAGGTGCATGCGAGTCATCACGAACGCAATGTCCCACCGAAAATCGATCTGGTGGTTTACAGCGCCGCCATACCGGAATCCAATGTCGAGTTGCGGCAAGCCCGTTTCGCCGGTTGCCGAGTGATTCGATACGCCGAGCTTCTGGGCGAGCTGATGGGCGTTCGATTGGGCGTGGCCATTGCGGGCACGCATGGTAAGAGCACGACGACCGCGCTATGTGCCCATTTGTTTCGAACGGCGGGACTGGACCCATCGTTTGTGGTCGGAGGACGGTGTCCGCAATTGGGAGGTGGTTCGGGCGTAGGGGTTGGGCCGCATTTTATCGTGGAGTCTTGTGAGTTCAATCGATCATTCCTATCACTGAAGCCGCGCTCGGCGGCGATTCTGAATATCGAGGCCGACCACCTTGATTACTATCGAGACATCGATGAAATCGAGGGCGCGTTCGGCGCGTTTGCGAAATTGGTTCCCAGCGACGGACTGCTGGTCGTCAACCATGATGATCCGTGTTCGCGGCGTGCGGCCAAGGGCGCATCGGCCCATGTGGAAACGTTTGGGTTCGACGATGGAGCTACGTGGCAGGCCGGTCGTCTTGAAGTTGTGGCTGGACGATACACGTTTGAAATCCTATACGAGGGACGTCATTTGTTCCGTACGTCGTTGGGATTGGCCGGTCGACACAATGTCTCCAATGCGTTGGCGGCTGTTTCGTTGGCCTGGCACGCCGGCGTCGGTCGCGAGGAATTGAAGTCGGGATTGCAATCGTTCGCGGGTGTGGACCGGCGAATGTCATTGGTGGGCCGGCTGGGCGGTGTGACGGTGGTGGATGATTACGCGCATCATCCGACGGAAGTTCGTCAGACATTGCGAACCGTGCGAGAGCAATACTCGCCGAAGCGCGTGTGGGCGGTGTTTCAGCCCCACCAACATTCCAGAACAAGAATCCTGATGAATGAATTCGCCGCCAGTTTTGGGGAGGCGGATCGTGTCGTGGTTCCGGATATTTATGGTTCCCGCGACACGGCTGCGGACGTGGCCGGCGTTCGAGCAGGTGAACTTGTAGATCGATTGACTGGGGCGGGGGTTCACGCATTTCATAAGCCGTCGCTGGCAGAAGTCGTTACGTTTGTGCTGGACAACCTCGGTGACGGCGACGCGGTGGTCACCATGGGAGCCGGCGATGTATGGAAGGTCGCCGATGCATTGGTTGAGCGGCTTGAAGGGACGCGTTAGCGAGCACGCGCCGTTGGCCGCCCTGACATGGTATCGGCTGGGCGGACCGGCCCGCTGGTTGGTTTCGCCCGACAGCGATTCGGATTTGCGGGAGATTGTCTATCGCGCGTCCGATTCCGATGTCCCGTTTCGCGTGTTGGGCGGCGGTGCCAATGTACTGATTCGTGACGATGGATTCGACGGCGTCGTGGTGCGTCTGGATCATGTGACATTCACAGGCTACGAGATTGATGGGACGCGGGTCCGTGCGGGTGCCGGCGTCGATCTGATCAAACTGACGCGCGATTGTTCCAAAATGGGATTGTCCGGGATCGAGGGGCTGGCGGGGATTCCAGGAACGCTGGGCGGCGCGATCCGCATGAACGCGGGCGGTCGGTATGGGCAGATTGCCGACGTGGTGGAAGACGTTGGGATGATCGACGGCGAGGGTCAACACGTTCGGCGTTCGCGCGAGGAACTTGGCTTTGGTTATCGGACGTCGGGCGTGGGGACCGCGATCGTCACGCAAGTGGTTCTGAAATTGACGCGTGACACGACGGGCGAGACCTGGCCACGCTACTGCCGAATCTGGGCGGAGAAAATCGCATCCCAGCCGCTGGCCAGTCGAAGCGCCGGTTGCGTGTTCAAGAACCCGCACGGTGCGCGGGCCGGCGAGCTAATTGATCGGGCTGGGCTGAAAGGATTTCGCATCGGCGGTGCTCGCGTGTCGGATCGGCATGGCAATTTCGTGATCGCTGACGACGGGGCTAAAAGCGCAGACGTGTTCGGACTGATCGAACATGTTCGCGAGGTTGTCGCTCGGGCAAGCGGAATCGTGCTGGAAACCGAAGTGGACATCTGGTGATGACGTTTTTATTGTCTGTGTATCGGAACGAAGGATAGCGGGCGGCGGGAGGTGCGAATCATGAAGCCGACAACAACCGCAGATCGCAAGCTCGCGGACGGCGCGAAGCCGGTAACCGCGTTGGAGATTACGGTGTTGGCCGGCGGTCCCAGCGCCGAACGGGAGGTCAGTCTGCAAAGCGGTGAAATGGTCGGAAAGGCGTTGTCATCACTGGGACACCACGTTCACGTGATGGATGTCAATCCGGAAGATTTGTCGGCCTTGGATATCCCCGCTGATGTCGTTTTCATTGCACTTCACGGTTCGTTCGGCGAAGACGGGGCTGTTCAGCGGCTCCTGGAATCGCGGGGATTGGCCTACACCGGATCGGGCCCCGATGCTTCCGCCCTGGCCATGGACAAGGTCAACGCCAAAGCGCGATTCATCGAATGCGGCATTCCCACGCCTCGATTCGACCTGGTTCACGAGAACGGCATTCAACGGGCGCTGCGGTCATTCTGTTTACCGGCGGTTGTGAAGCCCCGCGATTCCGGCAGCAGTGTTGACACGTTCATCGTGCGAGATCGCGAATCGATGGAGTCGGCCATCACACATGTCGTCAAGTCGCATGGCGCGGCCCTGGTCGAGGAATTCGTCGACGGTCCGGAATGGACTGTGGGCATGCTGGGCGATGCCGCCCTGCCCATTTGCGAAATCAGAACGAAGCGGGAATTCTACGATTATCAAGCCAAGTACATCGATGACGACACGGAGTATGTCTTCGACATTGATTGGCCCAGCGAAGTAGTGGCTCGCGTGAAGGACCTGAGCGCTGACGCGCATCGCTGTTTGGGTTGTCGGGACTTTTCCCGCGTGGATTGGATGATCGATCGGGCGACGGGCGAGCCTTACATCATCGAAGTCAACACGATTCCAGGATTCACGAGCCACTCGTTGCTGCCCAAAGCTGCCCGGCGGGCAGGTTGGTCGTATGAATCCTTGTGTCAGACGATCGTTGAATTTGCACTACAACGCGGCGGGGCGAGATCATAACGTTTTGCGCGGGCGGATGGATGCCGGTAAGCAGAAAAAAATCAAGGCGGACCACAAAACCCAAGACACACATTCCCGGTGGTCATTGGGTTTGGCGCCGGTTTCTGACCATCGCAGCCATGGGTGCCACGTGCATGGCCATGGTTTGGGGTGCGCAGAAATTGGAAGCCCACGTTCTTGCGAATCCCGCCTTTCACGTTCCCGGTCAACTCGTATTGGTGGACGCGCCCGCAGGTCTGGCGGAACGAATCATGGCCGTGATCGGCGGCGATGCGGAATTACCATGGACCACGCCGGACCTTTGCGAGCGGATCGGTCGAACGTTGGAAGAAAGCGGCTGGGTCGAGAGTGTCCGTTTTGTCCGGCGGTATGCGGATCGCCGCATATTGATTTCGTGCCGGTATCGCACCGCGGCCGCCTTGTATCAGGTCGGCGGCGATTTTTACGCGGTCTCGCCGGACGGCGTTAGATTGCCGGGGCGTTATGGACACGACCCCGCATTTGTGACGGTGCAGGGTGTTCAAGCTTTTCCGCCTGACGAAGGTCATCGATGGTCCGGCGATGATTCGCGTGCGGCGCTCACGTTGTGGCGGCTGCTGAATGATGCGAATCTGACGGATCAAGTCACCGGCATCCTCGTGGACAATGTGAACGGGCGACGCAGCAGCCGCGAGCCGCACATCGTCCTCGCCACCGCACCGGGCGGCGGGCGGATCATCTGGGGTTCGGCGCCCGGTCGGGAAATCGAGGAACCGTCGGTCGAGCAGAAATTGGCCATCTTGGCCCAGAATCGACGCCAATTCGGGCGATTGGACGCCGGTTTTACAATGATTGACATTTCCGTCTTTCCGGACCGATTTCTGACTCCTGAACGCGGCGACACCGGCGGGCACTGGTAAATTCCGTCGATTTCTGGAAAAATATCGGGGGGGGACCATGCGAATGCTCCCATAGAGGAGTCGTCCCATGAACGCCTTGCAACACGCCATCGACCATGTTCGTTCCCTGGCCAACCACCACCTCCCCGTGGACGCAACGGTGTCGGTCTCGATTGTGGTGCCCGCCGTGTTGCTGATCGTGGGGTTGATCATGGCGGTCCTGGGTGCCAAGCTCGTCCGACCGATTCTAACCCTGGGATTCGCGGGATTGGGTTGCGCGATCGGCGTGTGGTGCGGACAGGCATGGGCCTTGCCCATGGGAATCACTTCGACCGTGGGGACGGTGGTGCTGGGCATTGCGGGTTTTCTGCTCCTCCGCCTTTGGGTGGGGTTGGCGGCCTGTATCTTTTTTTCAGTCGTCTCCGCCGGGTTGTTCGGATCGCCCACGGTTCTGTCCCATTTGGATAGCTACGCGATCGCGGCGCCGGAGGCGCTGGTCAACGCGGGGGACGTTACCGACGTGGGCAGCGCTGGCTCGCTCCGCGCCATCCGGGTCAATCCGGAATTTCGTACGTGGGCCACGGGCTTCTGGAATGACGTGCAGATCAAGCATGCATCATTCGGGCGTCATTTGGGATTGATCACCATCGCCGCGGGCATTTTTGGCCTGCTGCTCGGTCTGATGGCGGTGCGATTCACGACCGTATTGTTAACCACACTTATCGGTACCAGTTTGTTGACCTCCAGCGCCACCGCGCTGTCTTTCCAGATCCACCCCACGCTCTATCAGGGAATCGTGGAACATCCCCAGATGTTTGCAGCCGCGGCTGGTTCGTTCGTCATTTGCTCGTTCGTCTTGCAGGCACTATTGACCCGGTCCGATAAATCCGGGTCCCCCAAGAAGTCCAAATCCTGAATCAAACGCTCAGCATCTATCTGACGAAAATAGTGTCGGGGAACTGCCGCGCCCGGCGGAAATGCCCGGCGGATATGCTCAGCGGATATGTCTGGCGGAAAAACGCCCACGGTTTCGACCTCGCGGTTGACTGAATTGGATAATGTGGAACGAGGCGGTAGCCGTTTACCGCCACACGGCCCAATCGAGGGACGCTACAACATGCGAGCATTGGCCATTGAGTGGATTCGATTTCTTGAAGGTCACGAGAGCTTGCTTGGGGCGATTTTATTCGTCGCCGGGTTGTGCTATCTGTTCGTCGGCTGGCGATTCGTGCAAACCTCGCTCATATCCATTTACGGCCTGACGGGTGCGGCGTTGGGAAGTCGCATCGGTGAGGCTGATTTGGAGCGCACGCTCTACGCGGTCTTTTGCGGAGCGGGGTTGGCGGCTTTGGGTTGGGTTTTGCGTCAGTACGCCGGCCCGATGTTGGCCGCGGCATTGGCAGCAGCGACCGTGGCAGCGTTGATGGGACCCAGTTCCGTACCCTCGCCGACGTATTACATTGTGCTCGGCGTGGTATTTATCGCAATCGTCGCGGTGGGCATGACCAGCCGTCGAGAAACGACCATCATCCTGACGTCATTCGTGGGGGCGATCGTCCTCGTTTCGGGGCTTGTCGCAATGGTTGCGGAATCTCGAACGCTCGTGGCCCACTATCGCGGGATGTCCTCCAACGGCTTTTTCTTCCCATTCCTATTGATGGTTGCGACGACCTGCGGAATCTTGCTTCAACTGGGCGCGGCGAAACGCAGCGATTCAGGGGACATCGCGACCTGAACGTCGATAACGAGCTGCATGCTTGATGGATCCGTTCACGTTTTCCAGGCGGAGATGAGCGCCGCCGCGACCATGACGAACGCAACCATGAGTTTGCCCACCATGCCCAATACAAACCCGATTGCCGCGAAATAGCCCACGCGAGTACCCTGCGCCACATCGCGTCGAAGCGTGCTTTCCGCGATGGCAGCCCCCAGAAAGCAACCGATCAACCCGCCGATCACGGTGCCGATAATGGGCAGGGGAATGGAAAACGCGATCATTCCGACGAAGCCGCCCAGCAACGCGTACCATGAAGCTTTCCGAGTCGCCCCTGCTCGTCGCGTGGTGATGCTGGCCGCCAGCAATTCTACCACTTCGCCGAAAACAGCCAGGCAGGCTAATACGACCAGCACTTTCCAGCTTGGCCGGCTCCAATCGTGGTACCAACTGAATGCCACGGATGCAGAAAATATCAGCCAGACGCCCGGCAACCGCACAACCGTCGCCAGAAGACCCAACAGGCAAATGCACGACAGACCGGCCAACCACAGCACCTCGGTCACTCGACACCGTTCAATGAAATGTTTCCGATTCTGCGTTTGAGACGATCGCGATGCACAAGTATGCTCCCAATCGGCTGGAATGTCACATGATGGTGGCATGGACCGGTCAGTCGGAAAAGACGGGGTCCGTGACAGTTTAGGCGGGTAAATTTTCGCCCCGCAAGGGGCGACGGAAGATAGCCACGGGTGGAGCCGCCGCAGGCGGCGGAACCCGTGGAAACCGGACCCCATGAACCCGTCCCGCCCCGGCAGGGGCGGCGGATGCCGGCGCACCCTCCTCCGCCCCTTGCGGGGCGGTGATCATGGGGCGGGCCTGCAACCACGGGTTGCGCTTCGCTTCACCCGTGGCTAATGTCCTGCGCCCCGTTCGGGGCGGAGGAATGCCCCGCCTAAACTGTCACGGAGCCGAAGAGACGTGCCCGATGGACAACCGCGACTCGAAAGGCGTTTCGCTGGGATGAAAATCAAACTTGCCGATCGCAGTTGGGCGGTGCCGGCAGCCACCGTTCTGGTTTCCGCGTACCTGTTCATCGTGTTCGTTCAACCCCAGGCGTGGATGGGTCAATCGATCGGCGACGGGATTCGCTCGTTTCGATCCGCGGCGGAATCTGTCATCTTTCGAGCGATCGACGTTGTGGGCCTAACGGCGCCACGATCCGCATTCTTTCGTCATGGATTGTTCTTGCTGGTGTATTCGGGATTGCTTCCTTGGCTGGTGATGGTGATGCTGGGTCGAGGCCGCCTGTCGAATCTGGGGCTTCGTTGCCCGAATGCGGCCGGCTGGCGAATTCTGCTGTTCGGCTTTTTCGTGGCCTTTCCGATTCAGGTGTGGATGGTTCAGGGATCTGAAATCGGCTCGTACTATCTGGGACAATTTCGCCGGTCGGGACTGTGGCTGTTCTGTGGGTATTACCTCACAAACATGTTGACCGAGCATTTCCTGTTTCATGGGATCATGCTCGCCCTGTTTCGGCGGGGTTTTACTTGGCCGACATCTCCGCCGGTGGATTGTTCAGCCACGAATTCTTGGCGGCGAGCGCTGCAATGGGTGGGTTTGGCTCAGCCGGTGCACGGAGCGAGTGGCTGGGCGGGATTCGTAGCCTGGTGCGGATTGCCGCAGGGATGTGTGTTTGCGGTCGTGATGTCGGGGATACTTTTCGGTGCCGTTCATATCGGAAAGGACCCGCGAGAATTGATTCTATCGCTGCCCGGGGGACTCCTCCTGGCATACTTGGCCTATCGCACGAATGGATTCCTGATCCCGCTGATGTTGCACTTGGCCACCGCATCCACTGCTTTCTTGCTGATCGTGGCGATGGAATAATGCGAACAATCGATACCGATCTGAACGTCGCCAGCGGTTTTTCGCGGCTGGAATGTTGACGGACCTTGTGCACGTCCTCGCACAGGGTCCATCAGTTTTAGGTTCTTCGCCAGGGTCGCGCGAGCGGGGATCGTCCGGATCGTCACTCCGGCGGGCGGGGGTCGTCCCGATCGTCACTCCGGCGCAGGCCGGAGTCCAGGCAGCGTTCTTCTGGATTCCGGCTTGCGCCGGAATGACGGATGCAGGCTTGCACCGGAATGACGGATGCAGGCCTTCGCCGGAATGACGGATGCAGGCGTTGTCCGTTCACTGTAGGATAGTCGTCATGGTCCGACCAATGTGTCCGGTAGTGAACGTGTGACTTACTGCCGCCGGAGGCCGCATGATGCAGTCCTATGAAGTGTTACGAGAGGCTATCGACGGCGTGGGGGTCAAGGCCCTGGCGGCGAAGTTGAAGCTTTCACCGGCGCTGATTTACAAGTGGTGCCAGCCCGCCGATCGCGAGCAGGGGGACGCCAGTGGTGCGCGCAACCCGCTCGACCGCCTGGCCGATATCGTGCGGTTGACCAAGAGTCGCCGGGTGGTGAATTGGCTGTGTCAGGAAGCCGACGGATTCTTCGTATCCAACCCCAAACCGCATGAAAGATCGCTGCGGTTGAAACTGTTGGGCGAGACGCAAAATCTCGTACAAGAGTTCAGCCAACTTCTGTTGACCGTGACGCGATCGATTGAGGATGACGGATCGATCGACAAACGCGAGGCTGACCGAATTCGTCTTTCGTGGGAAGAGTTGAAATCGTCGGCGGAAGGATTCGCAATCGCCTGCGAACGAGGCCTGCGCAGTTCGAAAATGCCTGATGAAGCGGGAACAGGTTGGACCCAGGAATGAACGGCCACTCGGTGATCCATTTCATCGTTTCTGACTCGCAGAATCCATTTTTGACCGGAATTGTTCGCCATTTTTGGGGCGCGCACATCGATGACACGCATCGTTCAAGATTTGAACGCCTGGGCGCCCGGAATCCGTACAATGATCGAAAAACCATGTGATTTGCCTGACCGATGGTGTTTTTCGTAACTTCATATTTTTTAGGTAGTTACATCGTATTATTCGTCGCTTGTGAATGATGTCGTCAAGCTTCATGCGGATTGGCATGCTACTTGCGTTCAATTGTTGGAAGTTGCTCGAGACTGTGGTCGAACAAGGCTCGAGCAGCCAATAGTACTGTATTTTTATGGTCTCCGCTTGAACCATTTAGTCGATTGGTGATGGTTCGGTTGAATTAGGTCGAGCGTCACTGTCGCAGGACTTGGGTTCGAGTAGTCGTCGCTGTTTTGCGACGGTGGTCACGGTGGTCACGATTGCGGAGCTGGGAGGACTAATGATGAGCGCCTGGGGTGGGATCATTGCCGTTTTGCTTTCGCTCGCACTGGGCGTGGCGGTTGTAGTTTGGAGGCGCGCTGTGTTGCATGCCTATGCCGTGCTGGAAACATCGCCTTTGGGATTGCCGGTTTCGATTCAAGAGCCGTGGATTGATGGGCGACGCTTGGCATGCACCGTGGTTTTGTTTGAAGGTCTGGCGTTTCTTTGCGTTTTTGTACTGGGTATGCAGGGCCGACTGCTGATGGGTCGCGAGGTCTTGGGCATTATTGGATCAGCCGGGCTGTGCTCATTTGTCGTGTACCTGTTGGGTTCAGCTTCGCGGCGAGATCGCGTGGCTGGCGGTAACGCGTCGAGTTTTGATCGGATTGAAGGATTGCAAGGATCGTGAAGAACCCGAAGGAGGTTGGATTCCTTAGCGGTTCGAACCATCCTTTTGTTGTTCGGCGTGATCGGTTTCTCGAGTTGGAAGAACCGGTCGCCCTTTGTGTTGGAAGCCATTGTAGAGTGTGTTTTCCATTATGACAGCTCGCAAGGTGCGGGTACAAGTTTTGAAGGAGGATAGGATCATGCGGAAGGTTGGATTGATTTTGGTGTTGGCGGGCGTCGTCATCTGGGGCTGGCCCAGCGATGCCAAGGCGCAGTGTGAAGGCGATATTAACGGTCTTTGCACGGGATGTAACGACTTGGGTGTTCAATGTCCCGTTACGGCGGACGAGACATCGAACTGCGGTTGTGACTGGTTTGATGACTTTGAGAGCTATGCCGTGGGGGTCTTGGGCGGACCGCCCAACGCGATGGATGATCCGGTGGTGATCAACCAATGGCAGGGTTGGGGGCAAGCGAACAACGTTCGCGGTAACATCACTACCGCGCAGGCGTTTTCCGGGACCAAGTCGCTGGAGATTCCCGTTGCCGGCACCGACCAAGTTCACCGCATGCTGGGTTTCGGTATTAGCGGGGACAATATCGGTTACGACGCGGACGTGAGCGGTTTCTGGGTTCTGGAGGCTCAAACGTATTTTCCAACGGGTCACTCCGGCACCTCATTCATCATCTTGAATTCCAATTATAATACGTCGGCGACGAACGTAGAGTGGCATTTGGATATGCGATTCGATAGCTCCGTTGGCGCGGGCGAGGTTTCGGCGGACGAAGTGGCGGGTCCAACGCTTCCGATGATCAAGGATCAGTGGGTAGAAGTTAAGGTCTCCATGAACTGGGGAACGGACCAGATTCTGGTGCAATACGGCGGGGCTACGTTGGTTGCGTACGCGTGGTCTGCGGACACCGGCCATGGCCCAGAACACCTGTTCCTGGGGAACATTGACCTTTTCAACGACGATGGAACGGGTTGGTTCGTGGACGACATCTCCATGACGGCTGCGACGCCGCCGGCCCTTGCGACACCTGATATGGAATGTCAGACCGTCTCTGTGAGTCCGGATCCCAATCGGTGTTCCAATCACTTGGTACGCATGAGAAACAACAACTTGACGGGTAACATCTCCACATTCTACCTGGACCTCGAAGCCGGTTCGGGTGGACGAAAAACGGCGTGTCGCGGGGCGAACGGTAGCATCGTGGCGATCACACCGCCAGCCGGCTGGACTGTGAACAATTGCACGAGCTGGAATGGGGGCCACGTCTTGTTCCGATTCGTTGCACAGACTGTGGGTGACGAGCTGGAACCGGGCCAGGCGCTGGAGTTTAATGTGACTGTCGACGCCAATGAGGGCCAGGAGAATACGGCTGGGTCCGGCGCGGTGGTTCCTGCGTTCTCGGTGCTGATGTCGGTGGCGCAGCTCGCGGGGAACGAGGTGTCGGCTGTTTGTGCGGGCGGCAACTTCACTTTCGGGCCTCAAAACAACGGTGATTGGAGCACTGCGGATACATGCACCGCGTTCCTTAACGCTCCTGCATCGTCGTTGGCGGCTAAGGTCATCCTGGCGATCTTGTTGATCGGCGGCGGCGCGGTTTTGGTGATTCGCTCGCGTCGCACGGTTCTTGCGTAGGGCACGCGGTGTGCTCGGCGGCTTGCGGGTAACGATGAGTTTCCCCGTGCCGTCTTGTGTAAGAGTTGAAGATTCCAGTGATCGGCTTTCGGGATTCCGAGGGCCGATCACTTTTTATATTATGTGATGCGATTCGTGACTCGTTTCTGTGAACCCGAGTCAGCCAGCGATTGCAATTGGGTGATGATCGACTGGAGTTCCGCTGCCAGGTTGTGAAAGGGCGTCACGATGGCGGTGGTCGTAGCCATCGCAAAAGAATCGGTGGCGGTACTCGTCGTTGCGTCATTCAGGCGGTGCGACGCTCGGAGGCTGTCGCGAAAGGCCAAGGAGTAAATGCCCGCGGTGAGTCCCGCGACGATCATGATTGCGGTTAGAAGACCGAGCAGAACGTTGCTCGCAGAGAGCGCCCGGACGACTGAAAGCAGGGAAGAGGTGAGTGTGGCTGACTCGGACTGAAACATGGACAAACCGCCATCGAGGATTGGCTGCACAAATGGAAACCACAAGAGGACGGCCCAGGGAATGACTCCCCTGATCATTCGGCCCAGGAAACCTGATGGGCGGGTCATGTAAGGTTCGATGGCCGCTTCGCGAAGTTGTCCAGCCCATTCGGACGCGCCGGACCGAATATCAGCCTCGAGTGCAGCAGCCGACGGCCAATCGAGTCGAAGCTTGCGAGAGACGCTCGCGAGCCGGGCTTGTATGCCGGCAAGAATGGCTTCCGTTCGATTGATGAGGGACAGGCCGTCTCGGCGAAATGGATCGCCGGACCGATCAGCGAGTCCCGGAGGGAGGAATCGTCGCAGGCTCCGCAAGATACCAACCAGCCCGGTAATGGGCCAAGCGATGAATCCCAATCCGGGCCAATTGCAGATTCGCGCCCTGAAGAGCTGAGCGGTCCATTCGGATTCCAATCGGCTGATGTGATTGAGGGACTTGAGAATGCCCGTGGAGTAGTCCGGCGATAGGGATCGATGGACGATGTCTTGGATGGCTTGGTCGTCGATGGCGACGAGGAGTTTGTCGAGGGTTTCGATGGGCCGGTAGTGGTCGAGGATTCGCTGAGCCTGAACGCGGGATTGGTACGCTGAATTGGCGCGCTTGTTGACTTGGGCCACTTCCTCGTTGGGCGGCGTGGTCAAGGTGCTATGAAGGGCCTGAAAATCTCGAATGACCCTCGTGACGGCGAGGGTCAGCCCGTCGCGTTCCTGCTCTGATTTGTCGAGTCCGGAATGAATTCGACTTTCGCTGATGGCTTCGAGGCAGTCACGGACGGTGCGATGTCGGGCGGTAATCGCAAAAACCTGACTCGAGCCGCCGTTCGATGAGCATGCGCTGACCTGTTCATCAAACGATGCGCGCAAGCGCTGCAATTCATCGTGAGGAGAGACACGGGCCTGGGCGAGCAACCAATCGATCTTGTTGACCACATAAACAAAATTGGCCCGGTCTTTCAGGACCTGAGCGATTTGGTCGGCTGCACGCAGATCGCCGAGTTTCTTCGGCGTGGTTACCCACACGACTCCGTCCATGAATGGGGCGAGCCGCTGAACGCACTCCGTGTGTGAGGTGAACGTGGAATCGAAGTCCGGCAAATCGATCAAGACCAACCCCCGCATGGACGGCGGTGCGTCAGGGTGATAGTCGAGCGCGAGGTCGTGCAGGTCGCTGAATCGAGCACGAAGAGCCTCGGCGTCGTCGGAGAAGTGGTAGGCGGCCGGTCTTGTTGTACCCTCGTCCGGTGGACCGTTCGGTTGGACGACGTTCTTGCCGGCGAGGGCGTTGATCAGAGTGCTCTTGCCGACGTTTTTTCCGCCCATCACTCCCCAAATCCACAGGGGATCCGATGCGGACTTTGAACCGCCGCTAGAAAGAGGAAGCGGATCGGCGTTAAAAAGTTCACCCAATCTGCGATTGATCGATTGCAGCGTCAGTTCATGGTTGGCTTCGATGGTCATGAATGGGTCGAGGTTTCATTGGGGTGCATGCGTGATCGCCGGTCGTGGCCCAATCGGGTGCGAATTCGCCCATGCGCCGCGGAAATCGCCTTCAAAACGTCGGCGAGCGGTCGGATCGAAGAATTCGCAACCCGCAGCATGTGCCCGGGAGAGGACTCGAACCTCCACCCACTTGCGTAGACATGGCCCTCAACCATGCGCGTCTGCCAATTCCGCCACCCGGGCGA
The DNA here is from genome assembly GCA_964424105.1 of uncultured Phycisphaeraceae bacterium. GTDB lineage: Bacteria > Planctomycetota > Phycisphaerae > UBA1845 > UBA1845 > CAYRHJ01. Next base: position 72,446 of record CAYRHJ010000032.1, read on the forward strand.
TACGGGATTGTGATGCTACGAACGGAGCGGATCAGTGTCAACGACGGCAGGGTCGGGCCTTCGTGGATAATGTGATATGTGAAGACCGGCGAACCTCGCGTTATGCTCGATCTCGATGATGCGCGGGGGAATCTTTCGACCATCTCGGAATCCGCCGCCCCTACCAGCGCTTGGCCTTCGGGTGTCATGCTTTCCAACGGCTTCCGCCGTGGGCCAACCACCATCGCAGCTACCGCGGCTGTTTGGGACATTCTGACAAAACCGGTTCACTGTCCGCGAAGGACCGCTCCCTGACGGTCGCGGCTCTGAAAGAAGCGATCGCGCGTCGGTACGGCCAGCGTGCCTGAGTATTGCAATGGAGAACCATCCACGGATTCCGTCAACGGCCCGGGGATTCGAGTTGACCGGGAGGCGGGTTGCTCGCGATGGCGAAGTTGATATCGCCAGTCGCGTTCAATCGAAGCGCATGTAACGAGCTTGCGCGGGCGGCAGATTACGCCAAACGACGTGGCGGGCGAATTGAAAGCGCTCGATGTGATCGTCAAGAATGTCGCTGACCGATTGAATCCATCTACCAGCCGATCCGATGAGGAGCTTCGATTTGATCTTGCGGAGCAGGAGGTATTCGAAATAACTAAGAACGCCCCCGGGCCGGAGAAGTCGCCGAACGGATGCGAAGACGTCGGCTACATCTTTTGGGGAGAACGCGGTAAGCGGAAGCCCTGAAACGATAAAATCAAATTTTTCGGTGGTGGGCATGTCTTGAAGACGGCAAACATGAAGGCGAATTCGCTGATTCCGCTGGGCGTAGGCGAACTGGGGTTGGGCCAGGACGTGTTGGGTCAGATAATCCGCCAAGGCCGGCTGGACTTCGCAGATTTCCAGCGTGTCGTCGTCGCGCATTTCATGACCGAGGAAGCGGGTGACGGCTCCGGTTCCAGCCCCGACTTCCAGGACGCGTGCGGGGTGCGTTCGTGCCTTGAAAGGGCCGATCAGAGCCTGTGCCAGACCGGCGGAACTTGGCGCGACGGCCCCGGTGACACCGGGCTGCCGCAGGAAGGCTTTCAGAAAAATCCCGTTCGAACCGCCTTGCGTTCGCGGCGTGTTCGTTGCGTCGTATTGGGAAGTCGAACCATTCACGGGGCGAATCGTAGCATGGCCGCCGTGCGATGCAATCGCGAGTCAAACAAGCCTACCCAACAAGATTCGACAATCCGCCGAAACGGTTGGGTGAATGACGATTCAGCGAGATGAGTCGTCGGATTGATGGCTGTGGCGTGAATTGGCCGAAAGAATTGATATGGGCGGCAGGGTGTGGATTTTGTGGAATCGGAGGCTGGCTGATTGTGTTGCTAGTGGTGGAAGCCTGACCTACGATTTTGGTGACCATCGACCGTGGGCGGTCGAGATGTGCGTGATTAGCGTACCATGGGTGGCCCACCTCCTTTGGAGGTGGGGGAGCCGATGATGTGCTGCCGGTGGGTCCCCATCCATTGCGAAGCAAAGGGTGGGTTGACGATGATGAACTCGGAGTTGGCCTGCGTGTTCGAAATTCTCCGAACGCCGATCATCGGGATCCCACCCATCGCTGCGCGATGGATGGGGCACCCCCGCTAATCACGTACATCGAGATTGAGTTGATTGTGGGGCGGGGGCATTGTTGGACAGGGAGATTGCAATGAACCGTTTGGGAAGGGTGTTGGCGCTGGGCAGTTTTTCGGTTTTGACGGTGGCTGCGGGCGCGGCAGAGTTGGAAGTGGGGTCCAAGGCCCCGGCGTTTGGGACGTTGGACTGGTTGAAAGGCGATCGCGTGGATCCCACCGACGCCACAGGTAAGCACATCACCGTTGTGGAGTTCTGGGCGACGTGGTGCGCGCCTTGTGTGCACGGTATGCCCAAGCTGACGGAACTACAGAAACGGTATGGGGACAAGGGTCTGCGGATCGTGAGCATCACGCAGAATGATCCGGAGAACACGTCGGAGATCGTCAGGCAATTCGTCGAGAAGCAGGGCGAGAAGATCGGTTATGCGATGGCGTTCGATGCGAGCGGTGAAACCTATCGGGCGTATATGGACGCGGCGGAGCAGTTTGGGATCCCCACGGCGTTCATTGTCGACAAGACGGGAACGATCGCCTGGATCGGTCATCCGGAAAACGCCATGATCGACGCCATCGAGGAATTGGTCGAGGGGACGTTTGACCTGGAGGTTGCGAAGAAACTGTATGCGATTGATCGCCGGGCGGAGGAGGCGATGGAAACCGGTGATCTCGACGCGTTGAAGAAGGCTGCGGAGGAGGCGGTGGTCATCAAGCCCAAGAGCATCGAGCGCCTGTTGAATCTGTTTTATACCTATGCGGATTTTCTGGATGATCCGCTGAAGGCCAGGATGGCGGGGCTTCGGGCGCTGACGCAGGCTGCGGACAACCCGCAGAAGCTGGCCCAGGTCGCGGACGTGATTATTCACCCCGACGACGTGTACAAGTGCAACGCCGCAGCCATCAAGCAGCTTCGCAGCGCAATTCAGAGTGACAGTACGAATGTCGAGATTCGCGTGGCCTATTTTCGCGCGTTGTATGCCGGCGGGGAACATGAGGAAGCGCTGCGGCTGGCTGGGTCGGTGATTCAACTGATGCGTGGGCAGGGCGAGATGTTGGCGTCGTTCGCCTCGTTGCTGGCGTCGCCGCCGTATCTTGAAAAATGCGGTGAATTGGCGTTACAGGCGATTGAAGCAGCGATCGAGTCGGATCAGCACAACGCCGAGTTTCAGTTGACGAAGTTCATGATTCTGCACGTCTGCAAGAAAGATTTCGCGGCGGCGGCCAAGACCGGACATTATCTGATTGAACTGGCGAAGGACCAGCCGGATTTGCTGAACAGCTTTGCGTGGGGATTGTTGACGGATGAAGGTGCGAACGCGGCCTACGCGGGAAAATATAACGAGTTGGCGTTGGTAGCGGCGGAGCGGATGCGGCAGGCGACAGGCGGTGACACCTGGAGTCACCTGGAGACGTTGGCGCTGGCGAAATTCAAGAACGATTCCGTGGAAGAAGCCATCGCGCTTCAGAAAGAGGCGATTGAGAAGGCGGACGACAGTTTCAGCCGGGCACGCTTGACGTCCGGATTGAAGGAATTTGAGGACGCCAAGCGATAGCGCCGGAAACGAAGGCGGTCGGCTGTGGGCGCGTTGATCGCGGACAGGAACGTTCTGATCGCGGACATGGGCGTATTGGTCGCGCGCCTGGGCGCGTTGATCGCGGACAGGAACGTTCTGATCGCGGAGTTGGCCGATTTAGAACGCCTAACAGTTTCAGAGCCGCGACCCTGGACGCGACCAAGGCGGGAGTGTCCAGCATGGCAATCGGACGACGCAGTCCATTGCATTCGGACCGCGCCGCTCCTGCCAGAAACCACCTATCCAGGGAGCGGTCTTCCTGTCTATTCAAAGGGCAAGTCGGCCATTGTGTTAGGTGCTATTATTTCAATCTGTCCGGATTCAATTCTTTCAGTTCATCGACGACGAAGATTCCGTCCTTGCGAATGAGCTTGTCATCGAAGTAGATTTCGCCGCCGCCGTTGTTTGCGGCCTGCATGCACACCAAATCCCAATGGATTTGCGAGCGGTTGCCGTTGTCGGCGTCGTCCTCGTACGCGGCGCCGGGCGTGAAATGGAATGAGCCGGCGATTTTTTCGTCGAAAAGAATGTCTTTCATCGGCTGGGTGATGTAAGGATTGAATCCGATGGCAAATTCCCCGATGTAGCGGGCGCCCTCGTCCGAATCGAGCACCCGGTTGAGCGCTGCGGTGTTGGAACTGGTGGCGTTGATGATCTTGCCGTTTTGGAATTCCAGTCGGACGTTTTCGTGGGTCAGGCCGTTGTAGATGGTGGCGGCGTTGAATTGCACGGCGCCGTTGACGCTGTCGCGAACGGGGGCGGTGAAAACTTCGCCATCAGGGATGTTCAGTTTCCCGTCGCAGGGAACGGCTGGTATGCCCTTGATTGAAAAGCTCAGTTCGGTGCCGGGGCCGGTGATGCGCACGCGATCGGTCTTGTCCATGATTCGGGCGAGCGGTTGCATGGCCCGCTGCATTTTGGCGTAATCCATGGTGCAGACGTTGAAGTAGAAATCCTCGAAAGCATCGGTGCTCATGTTGGCAGATTGGGCCATGCTGGGGCTGGGGTAGCGTAGGACGACCCAACGGGTCTTGCGGACGCGGATTTCGCCGTGGACGGGCCGCCAGAAAATGCGTTGGTAGAGCTTCATTTTCTCGTCGGGCACGTCCGACAATTCGGAAACGTTGAGGCTGCCGCGGATTCCGATGTACGCCTGCATGGCCTTCATGCGAAGCGCTTCGACTTCGGCGAAGAGCTGCAATTGCGGTTCATCGGCGTCCATCAACAGAGCGCGTGTGACCAGTTGGCGCTTGATGGTGACGAACGGGATGGCCCCGGCCTGCCGCGCGACGCGGACGATCTCAGCCGTCATGCTTTCGGGGATGTCGATGCTCTCGATGAGCACCTTATCGCCCGGCTTGAGTTCGGTGGAATAGCCGACCAGCACTTTGGCCAGCTTGTTGATACGTGGATCGATCATGCTTTCTCCCGGCGTAGATACATTTGAGCGCGAAGCCCGGTGGTGGGGCTGTTCTTTGGTGTAGATTAACTCGAAATACGCACGCGTCCATGGCGCTTGGCATGTTTTGGAATGTTGTTGTTTGAATGCTACGATCGCTCGCTATGGATCTTTCGATTTGATCAAATCGGGATCGAATGTCGCACCACATTCCGGACATCGGGGATCGTTTTGGCCACGCAAGTCGTATCCGCAGGGCAGGCAAATCGGCACGCCCCGTGCGATGAGTTCGGATCGCAGGAATCGCCGGCATCGGTGTCGCCACAGCCAGTTCAGGGCAATTGCACCCGTTCCGCCGGTGACTCCGCCGACCAGCCCACCAAAGACGCCGCTCGACAATCTGAAATAGACGCGAAGGACGATCAGCATCAGGGTCGCGGCGAGGCCCACGACGACGGTGTATCCAAGCAATGTCAGCCAGAATCTCGGCATCGTCATGAGTTGCTTCTGCCAGGCGCTCAATATTTGGCTGGCTTCGTCAGCGGATGCGAAGTGTTGCAGTTCCGGGTATCGCTTGGAATCCTTGGCGGAGAGTTTGGACATGACTTGGTGCGACCTTGATGATGAATGGGTTCAGCCAACGAAAGGGTTCAGCCAACGAAAGGGTTCAGGTGGGGTTCGCCAAAACCGGGGAGCCACACTCCGGGCACACGCCCGATCGGTTGCCCGTTAGATCATACCGACAGGTCTTACATTCGCCCGGCTGGGGGCCTTTCATGCGGCGCAGCCGGTCTCGCAGGGTGACCCACAGCGGGTAGGCCAACAGAAGGGCGACGGGCAAGACGATCGGCACGCGAAGGCCGTACATGTATACAACCGGCTGCGTACCGGGCGACGTCAATCGCGTGTCCCGCCAATAGCCCGCGTAGGCTGGAATCCGCGGTGGGACGGCGTGCTGAAAGCGCATTAACCGGCCGTCATCCGACCGGCGCCGCAGGCTGATGAACCGCCGGTCACCCGATGGGTCGAGGTAGATGCGTTCATTTCCTGAAAAGGCGTACAATCGCAATAGTCCATCGGCGGTGTGAAGATAGAACGCGGTTTTTCCCACCGATCCGTCGGAATACAGGCTTTGCCAGATTCCGATCCAGCCGCAAAAGCCTGTCAGGCTGGCAGCGAGCGACAGAATCACAACAAGGGTATATCGAAACACGATCGAGCATCCGGGGTCAGTCGCCGTCGAAACCGTTTAGCTCGTAAACCAGGTGACCAGAAGGCTTCATGCCCAATGCCCGATAGGTCTGTTGGGCGATGAGGTTGTTCTGCTCCACGTACAGTCGCAACCCGGCGGCTTCGCGGTCATTACGGGCCAGATTGGCCACATGGTCAAACAGGGCACGAAACACGCCCTGCCCGCGGAATTCAGAATCCACGTAGACGCTTTGAAACCACCACAGCCACCCGTTACGCCAATCGCTCCATTCAAAGGTGACCATGCATTGACCGGCAATTTTTTTCGCCGAATCCACGGCCAGGTAATAGGGGCCGATTTCGGGTTGCTGCAACGCCCGCAAGACGCCGGGTCGCAAGACGGATTCCGATAGAAGCAGGCCTTCGGTTTCCTGGGCCAATCGCCGATTGAAGCCGATAACCGTGTCGGCGTCGTCGACGGTGGCCGGCCGGATGATCCACGTTCGGGTCATCGCGTTTCACCCCGCTGCGGCGAATACCGGGGCGAAATCGAAACGTAGGGTTTGCCCAGAAGCTTTTTGATCAAAATCCACTCGCCCATGTCATTGCCTTCAATGCGGTGCCCGATCCACTGCAAAACATAGCTGACCCCGATCAACAAAACCGGACGCCACCACAGGCTCCATTGACCCAACGCTAATTGCCGGATGGCTAATCCCAGCGCGAAAAGCAACAGGGGGATGCCGATCGCGTGCAGAATCTGCGAGGCCGGATGTTGATGACGCTGTAACCAGTCCGAAACCCAACGGGGCGTTGTCATGACGGGGCGGAAGACGAGTCCCTGCGGCGACGCGTCTGCGCTACTCCTTCAACAGCTTCAATGCAATGTGTTCATGCAGCCCCAGGCCCTTCATTTTTTCATAATCAAACGGTTCGCTGAATTTATGAGTGGGGCTTTCATCATTGTGGCACTTCGTGCAGGTCTCGGCGGTGATCTTGGCCATTCCGGCGGCGTACATGTCTTCATGTGTGTAGTTTTTGGACGCGGTCATGATTTCCTTGTGAAAATCGGAATAGCTGCCGCCGGGTCCGTGGCAGGATTCACAACCCACGTGTGCCAATGCATTCGCCTTGCGGACGGCTTTCGCGTCTGCGGCGTCCGGAACCTCGTAGCCGCCCGGCAGGCCAAACCCCACGGTGTGACAGCGGAGACAGGTCGCGTCCGTCGTGTAATCTTTGGCAGGGTCCAAGCCGGCTTGAATCTTCTTTTCAGACCGTTCGTTGGGCTTGAGAATGTTCAACGCGGTCCCCATGGGCGTCTTTTCCCATGACTTGAAATGCTGGATGTGACATTTCTTGCAGGAGTTGTTGTTGACAAAGGGTACGGAGTCGTCCGCTTGCACGGGCGCTTCCCAAGCAACCAAACAAACCGCCGTCAAAACGACTGTCGCCATCAGGCTCTTCCGATTTTCTGTCTTCATGCGTCAAACTCCATTTTCTGAGATCATTGTTCGTTCACACTTGACGCACCGAACGTCACGTACCACGGTATACGCCCAACCCCTGTCATCGATAGACAACCAAACGTCCCGGACTTGCAGAACACGATTTTCGCTATTCGCTATTCGCCGCCAAGTCGATGCAAGTTGACGAGAACGCAATCGAGTGTAGCGACTTGCCACGGTTTCACAATACCGGCGACGTTTTGCGGAGTCCGTGACGGAACCGGCGGCACCACAACGGTCGTTTACCATCGTCGAGACGTTGCCCAAGGCACGTCCCGTACGCCGGAGTGACGATCGGGACAATTCCGCCCGCGACGTCGTCACGGACGCCCGACGTTCGAGTGGCCCTGATGATCCGCCGGCCGGTTTTGATTCAGTTCCGAAGGTGTGCTAGACTCTCTCACGCCCATGAAAAGGGGATTCGAACCAGGAATCGCGCGGGAAATCCGCGTCAAGGTGACCGATGCGATGTGTCCGGCCTTCGACGGCCGAATCGTGCACCATGTTTATTCAACCTGGTCCATGGTGCATCACATGGAGGTGGCCGCCCGCAAAGTGTTGGTCGACTATCTCGACGAGGACGAGGAAGGCATCGGATCGCACGTGTCGGCTGACCATCACAGCCCGGCCGTTATCGGAACGTGGGTGACCGTGCGAGCGGAACTGGCGGAAGTGCGACACAATCGTGCCGTGTGCCGCGTGACGGCCTGGGACGGGCAACGCCTCCTCGGCGAAGGAAAGCAGGTGCAGGTCATTTTGAAAAAGGTCAAGCTGGCCCAGTTGATCGAAAGGAGTCGAGCGAGTGGTTAAATTGATCGCCCTATACAAAAGTCCGCCGGACAAGGCTGAATTCGACGATCACTATAACAACATCCATGCGCCCCTGGCCAAGAAGATGCCGGGTCTGCGGAAGTTGGAAGTGGCGCGAACGTTTGGTGCACCCGGTGGCGAGGCCAAGTTCTATCTCGTAGCCCAACTTTATTTCGACAACAAGGAGTCGATGTTCGCGGCCCTGAAAAGCGAGGCGGGCCAGGCCGCCGCCAAGGACGTGATGGGATTCGCCGGTGAATTGATCCACATGATGTTTGCCAACGTCGATGAATCGTCTGCCGTTTCCGTTTGACGTGTCGATGAAATGCTGAATGGTTTGCTGCACGGCGCCGGATCGTAACCCGTTCCCAGCCGCGACGGCGTCGTTACGAAACGCGACGGCGTCGTTACGAACCGCGACGGCGTCGTTACGAACCGCGATGGCCTGCCTGCGTCATTCCGGCGAACGCCGGAATCCAGAAGGACGCTGCCTGGACCCCGGCTTTCGCCGGCGTGACGTATAGGGCGCCGGAATGAGAACAGGGTTCAATAGATGACGAAAGAACCGATTATGGATTTCCCGCAGGCCCGACCGGCTGGGTCGTTTCATTTCGAGACCATCTTGTACGCGAAGACGGCGCACCGCGCCACGATTACCATGAACAGGCCCGCGGTTCTAAACGCGGTCAATTTCACGATGTTGCGCGAGCTTCGCGAGGCCATCGAGGACGTTTCCTGGGACGACGAGATTCGGGTTCTGGTTCTGACCGGGAGCGGCGAGCGTGCGTTTTGCACCGGCGCGGACCTGAAGGAACAGCAGGAACACTGCCTGAATAACCCCGACGCCTATTGGAGGTGGATGGGCGCGTTCATCGAGGTGCACGAGAAACTGCGAAACATCGGCAAGCCCACCGTTGCGCGGCTGAACGGGATCGTGGTCGGCGGCGGCAATGAAATGAACATGTCATGTGATCTCGCCATCGCGGCTGACGACATTTACATCCGGCAGGTAGGCGCTGCGCGGGGAAGCGTGGCAGCGGCCGGCGCGACGCAGTGGCTGCCGCTGATCGTGGGCGACCGGCGGGCGCGTGAAATCCTGATGCTCTGCGAAGAGATTCCCGCAGTGAAGGCGTTGGAGTGGGGACTGGTCAATCAGGTGGTGCCGCGATTGCAATTGGACAAGGCTGTCGATGAGATGTGCGACAAGCTGATCGACAAGCTGCCCGAGTGCATGCGTTACACCAAGCAGCAGCTAAACTATTGGCGGGAAGTATCCTGGCACCAGACGATTGGTCATGCGCGCGAGTGGTTGTCCATCCACAACCGGTCACCGGAGGTTCACGAGGGCACGCAAGCCTTCGTCGACAAACGACCGATCGACTATGTGGGCGTCCGAAAGGGATTAACCCCCGACAAGCATTTGCCAACACGGAAAAAGTGATTCGGACTTTCCAATGGTAACGTTGACGAGACGTGGCGCGATTATTGAACTTTGAATGGTGTAATGACGTCGATCCGTCGCAGCCGCAGAACCGTCACCCCGGCGAAAGCCGGGGTCCAGAAATGCAGACAGGTAGGCGTGCGAGAGGACAAGGGAACGTCGATTCGCATCTGAACCGAACCGCGACGGCCTGCCTGTACGTGCCTGCCTGTGCCGGCACGGCAGACAGGTACGAACGCAGACAGGTCAACGGACCGGGTAGAAAGCCATTGGCGTTCTGGATTCCGGCGTTCGCCGGAATGACGGAAGCTCGCGCGTACCCCTGGATTCCGGCGTTCGCCGGAACGACGGACAACGACGTCACCAATACGTTGATGAGTCACCGAACTGATCGGACACCCGTGCCCGACATACAACATGAACTTCAAGACAGCCAGGCCGGACATCTGGTCGATGAGTATGTATTCTGTCTGCACATTTTGGCGCAATCGTTCGTGGATCATCTGTGCTCGACAACGGTGTACAGCGCGAGAACGGTGGATAAAAGGGAATAATGGGAACTGGAAGGACTGTTACGAATCCCATGTCAAAACGGGCATCATTGAGCCACGACCTGTCGGGGATGAACCAGCCCGCGGACGCCTTGCGCGATCACAAATCAGACGCCAACATCAACTCGAAATCCAATCCCATAACAGGCAGTCCATTGCAGCGAATCTGGATTGAACGGGTGCGACCCGAAGTGGATGGCGGCAAGTGGCCGGCCAAGGGAATCGTGGGGGATCGGTTCGCGGTGGAGGCTGACCTGGTTGCCGACGGGCACGATGTCGTCACCGGCATCTTGCTTTTCCGGCACGAGAACAAGGAAAAATGGCATGAATCCACGCTAGAACCGATCGGGAATGACCGATTCCGTGCGGAATTCGTTCTAACAGAACTGGGCCTGTGGCAATACACCGTTGAAGTTTGGGTGGACGAATTCCGTACGTGGAAATCCGGTCTGGTTAAGAAGCTTGATGCGAAACAAGATATTCAGTTGGAACTTCAAACCGGTACGGAGCTATTTGCTGCCGCCGCCGAACGGGCGACAGGCGAAAATCAAAAGACACTTCAATCGGCAACGCAGATGCTCGCTGACAAACGAACGGGCATTGACGCCCGCGTGCGTGTGGCCCTTGATTCGCGAAACGACGAACTGATCGCCTGTCCAAATCGGAGTCAGGCTACGCGCTATGATCGCGTGCTGGAAGTTCGCGCGGACCGCGACAAGGCGCGTTTTTCAACCTGGTATGAAATTTTTCCCAGATCGACGGGCAGCGGTGGTCGACATGGTACGTTTCGTGACGTTGAGAAACGGCTTGCCTATATCGCGTCCATGGGATTCGACGTCGTCTACTTCCCGCCCGTTCACCCCATTGGAACCAGTTTTCGCAAAGGCAAGAACAATTCACTGCAAGCCCAGCCGTCGGAGCCGGGCAGTCCGTGGGCGATTGGCGGAAAGGACGGCGGGCACCTGGCCATCCATCCCGAGCTTGGCACCGTTGAAGATTTTCGCCGACTGGTGATTTCAGCTAGGGAACACGATTTAGAAGTAGCACTGGATATTGCGTTCCAAGCATCCCCGGACCACCCCTACGTCACCGACCATCCCGATTGGTTCAAACGTAGGCCTGATGGGTCGATTCAGTATGCGGAGAATCCGCCGAAGAAGTATCAGGATATTTATCCGTTCGATTTTGCGTGTGCGGATTGGGAGGGGTTGTGGCGGGAATTGCACGGCGTCTTTATTTTCTGGATCAAACAGGGCGTGCGAATTTTCCGCGTAGATAATCCGCATACCAAGCCGTTGAATTTCTGGGCGTGGTGTATTCGAGACATTCAACGAGATTATCCGGACGTTATTTTTCTGGCTGAGGCGTTTACGCGGCCTAAACTGATGTACGCGCTCGCTAAAGCAGGATTCACACAATCATATACGTACTTTACATGGCGGAACACGAGTTGGGAGCTTCGCGCGTATCTGGAGGAACTGACGGCCACGGAAGTGAACGATTACTTTCGCCCCAATTTTTGGCCCAACACGCCGGATATCCTTCCGGAACATTTGCAATGCGGCGGTCGGGCGGCGTTTGTTGGCCGACTGGTGCTCGCGGCCACGATGACCAGCAATTATGGAATTTATGGTCCGGCGTTTGAACTAATGGAGCATGTCGCCCGGCCGGGTTCTGAAGAATATCTGGACAACGAAAAATACGAAATCAAGGAATGGAAGCTGGACGATCCGAACAGTCTGCGGCCTGTGATCACGCGGATCAACCGAGCGCGTCGTGAACAGGCGGCACTACAGAGCACTGGGAACCTTCGATTTCATCGGTCGGACAACGAGCAGATCATTTGCTACAGCAAGCACACGGATGATCAGGCCAATCGAATGTTGATGGTGGTGAATCTTGATTTTGGTCACAGGCAGTCGGGGTGGGTGGATCTCGATCTTGGATGGTTGGGGATTGGCGCTGACGAGACTTATCAAGTGCATGATCTGCTCAGCGATGCCCGTTATTTGTGGCGGGGCTCGCGCAATTACGTTGAATTGCATCCCCACGTCATGCCGGCGCACGTTTTCGCCGTGCGACGATTCACCGGCCACGAACATGGTTTTGATTATTTCGCATGAAACGGCCTGGACATGAAAAAGTGCCGCGGCGGGATCCGCTATGGTACAAGGACGCGGTCATCTACGAACTTCACGTTCGGGCGTATTGCGATTCGAACGGTGACGGGATCGGCGATTTCAACGGCCTGGTCAGCAAGCTCGATTATCTGGCGGAGTTGGGAGTCACGGCGCTGTGGCTGTTGCCGTTTTATCCATCGCCGTTGAGGGACGACGGTTACGACATCGCGGATTACACGAAGGTGAATCCTTCGTACGGGACGCTGGCGGATTTCAAGCGATTTTTGCGTGAAGCGCACGCCCGCGGTCTGCGCGTCATCACCGAGCTGGTCGTCAACCACACGTCGAACGAGCACCCCTGGTTTCAACGATCGCGGGAAGCGCCGCCGGGCAGTCGAGCGCGAGAGTTCTACGTGTGGAGCGACACGGCGGATCGGTACGGCGATACGCGCATCATCTTTCAAGATTTCGAGACGTCGAATTGGGCGTGGGACCCGGTGGCGAAGGCGTACTATTGGCATCGTTTTTATTCTCACCAGCCTGATCTGAATTTTGACAATCCGGAGGTTCATGAAGCGTTGTTTCGGGTGGTCGATTTTTGGATGGCGATGGGCGTCGATGGGATGCGGCTGGATGCCGTTCCGTACCTTTTCGAACGGGAGGGTACGAATTGCGAAAACCTGCCGGAGACTCACGCGTTTCTGAAGAAGCTGCGGTCGTACGTGGACGGCAAGTACCCGGAGCGAATGCTGCTGGCGGAGGCGAATCAATGGCCTGAAGACGCGGCGGCCTACTTCGGGAAGGGTGACGAATGTCACATGAATTTTCATTTTCCGCTGATGCCTCGGATGTTCATGGGCGTCAATTTGGAGGACCGTTTTCCGATCGTGGACATTTTGAGCCAGACGCCGGAGATTGCGGAAACGTGCCAGTGGGCCACTTTTTTGCGGAATCACGACGAACTGACGTTGGAAATGGTGACGGACGAAGACCGGGACTACATGTGGCGGGTGTACGCGGAGGACCGCCAAGCGCGCATCAATCTGGGCATCCGCCGGCGGCTCGCGCCGCTGGTTGGAACACGTCGCAAGATCGAGCTATTGAACGCCTTGCTGTTCTCGCTTCCGGGGACTCCGGTCTTGTATTACGGGGACGAGATCGGGATGGGGGACAATATATATCTGGGGGACCGCGACGGCGTGCGGACGCCGATGCAGTGGAGTCCCGATCGGAACGCCGGATTCTCGCGTGCCAATCCGCAACGACTGTATCTGCCGGTTATTGTTGACCCGGAGTATCACTTCGAAGCGGTGAACGTGGAGACGGGCCTGGCCAACCCGTCGTCGCTGCTGTGGTGGATGAAGCGTTTGATCGGGATGTGCAACCGTCACAAGGCGTTTGGGCGGGGCGATTTCAAGTTGCTTCACCCGGACAACAGAAAAGTGCTGGCGTTCGTTCGCTCGTACGAGGGCGAACGGATCCTTGTTGTGGCCAATCTGTCGCGCCACTGTCAACACGTGGAACTGCCCCTTGGTGAATACGTGGGGCAGGTTCCGGAAGAGCTTTTTGGGCGAGTTCCCTTTCCGGTCATCAAGGAGCAGCCCTATTTTCTGTCGCTCAGCCCGCATGCGTTTTACTGGTTCAAGCTGACGCAGAGCTTGTCGGAGGAATCGGTCACGAGGGAGATCGACGATCTGGGGACGATTGGGAGTGTTTCGGACCTGCTCTCGGGAGTTCAACGAAGTCGCGTCGACCGGCTGCTGGTGGGCTACTTGACCCGACAGCGATGGTTTCGATCGAAATCCCGCCGGGTGAGCGGGGCGCGTATTATCGAAAACGTTGAGTTGGCAGATGAATCGGTCATTCTGCTGGTTGAGGTTGAGTTTTTCGAGGGTCCGGCGGAAGTGTATCTGGTTCCGTTGAGCGTGTGTGCGTTGGAAGATCGCTCCATGACGGTCGCGGCTCGGAAAGAGACGGGCGAAGAATCGGAGCGGATTTTTGCGGAGCCATCGCAAAGGGTTCTGGACTCCGGCGTTCGCCGGAGTGACGTGCGGGGGGTTCTGGGGAAGATTCAGTGGAGGCAGGCCGCGCAAGAGGTCTCGGTTGGTAGAAGACCGCTCCCTGACGGTGGCGGCTCTGAAGGAGACGGTGGCGGCTCTGAAAGTGGTGAAAGACCGCTCCCTGACGGTGGCGGCTCGGAAAGAGACGGTCGGGGGTCGGTCCGTGAGGCGGTGGTCAGTGACGCGGCGGAGTCGGCATCGTTCGCGTCTGGGATTTTGGAGATGATGGCTGAACGACGGAGCCTGCGTGGGAGTCGGGGTCGCTTGGTGACGTGGATCAGCGGTGGCTGGCGAGAACGGGATAACGTTATGTCGCTGGTACCGAAAGCGGGATCGGCGGAACAGACGAACACGTGCATCGTTTTTGATCAGGCGTACATGCTGAAGCTTCAGCGAGTCGTTGATTGGGGTACCAACGCCGACGTGCAGATGCTCCGCTTCCTGAACGAGCGGACCGGCTACCGGCACGTGCCCGAATTACTGGGGACGATGGAATACGTCGTGCCTGGCCGGGAGCCGGCGGTCTTGGTTGCGTTGCAGAGGTTTGTGCCCAATGAAGGGGATGCGTGGCAGTTCATGCTCGACGCGCTGGATCATTTTTACGAGCATGCGCAGGCTTGGCCCGATGGCGAGGAACCGGAAATCCTTGCGGTCTCGGCGGTCGAGCTTTCCACGCGAGCGCTTCCGGAAATGATTGGACAAGCATTCGGTTCGTACATTCCACTCGTCCGATTGCTGGGGCAACGGACGGCTGAGCTTCACGAGGCACTTGGATCGGAAACGCGGGATCGGGATTTCACAGCGCAGGCGTTTTCGGAGCTACATCAACGGTCGCTGTATCAATCGGCTCGTGCTCGATTGATCGAGACGAGCAACCTGGTGCGATCGTCGATGAACCGTTGGTCGGCGGAGGATCGCGAATTGGCGGTACGATTCCTGGATCGGACCTCTGTCGTCGAGGAGCGCTTGCGGCGCATCACGATGCGGAAGATCGAGGCGGTTCGAATTCGCTGCCACGGGGACTACCATTTGGGGCAAGTGCTGTATACGGGCAAGGATTTTGTGATCATTGATTTCGAAGGTGAGCCGGCCCGGCCTATCAGTGAACGCCGGTTCAAGCGATGTCCGCTGCGGGACGTTGCGGGGATGTTGCGATCGTTTCATTACGCGGCGGTGTCGGCGCTTCGCCAACGGGAGGAGTCGGACATAGAGTTAGACAAGCTCAATCGTTGGAGCCGGGTGTGGACGGATTGGATGGGGGCGGTGTTCGTTGGGGCGTATTTGGAGGCATTGAAGCCTACGACCCTGGTTCCCGGTCGCAAGGAGGACGTGGAGGGGTTGCTTCAGTTTTACTTGGTCGAAAAGTGCATTTACGAGCTGGGCTACGAGCTGAATAATCGTCCCGATTGGGTGTCCATCCCGCTGCTGGGACTGGAAGCGCTCCTCCAAGGTGAAAGGTAATCAACGTGCGCGACGACTTGCAGCGCTTGGCTGACCTTTACGGGGTTCAGACGTCCTATCACGATCTGCATGGACGAATCCGGCAGGCGTCGGAGGAGGCGGTGTTGGCCATGCTGCGCTGCCTGGGAGCTCCGCTTGATTCTGTGAACGACGCGCCGGAGGCGATGAATCATCGATTGTTGGAACTGTGGGATGACGTGTGCGAGCCGGTCATCGTGGTGCAGGAACAGGATCAGCCGGCACTGAAGATTCGGGTGGCGGAATCGGAGGCGGAAGGGTCTATTCGAGCGCGGATTTGCACGGAGCAAGGCCAAGTTCAGACGGTGGAGGGAACGTTTGGGCAATGGCCCACGAGTGCTCGACAGGAGGTGGCGGGTCGAGGATTTGTTGAAAAGATGATTCGTTTCGAGGAGCCGCTTTCTTGCGGATATCATGATGCCCGGATGGAGTGGAAGGGCGGCCAGCGGGAGAGCTTGATTCTGTGTCCGCCGCGCCGGGCGTGGGAATGTTCAGAACGAGCGTGGGGTGTGTTTGCGCCGCTTTACGCGTTGCACAGCGAGCGAAGTGTGGGTGGCGGAGATTTCCACGATCTCGAAACGCTGGTGGACTGGGTGGGATCGCTGGGGGCATCGGTGATCGGAACGTTGCCGTTGTTGCCGGCATTTCTCGATGAATTGTTCGACCCCAGCCCCTACGCGCCGGTCAGCCGGATGTTCTGGAACGAGTTCTATCTTGATGTTGAAAGGCTTGTCGGCGAGGCTTCGTGTGAGGCGGCTGGTGAAACGTTTTCGTCCCAGGCGTTTCGTGCGGAAGCGGACGAATTCGGCCGGGAGCCGTTGGTGGACTATGGCCGACAGATGGCGTTGAAGCGCCGTGTGCTTGGTGCGTTGGCCGATCGGTTCTTTGGGAACGGTGGGGAAGACGATCGGGAGTTTCAGGGGTTTGTGGAAACGCATCCGCGGGTGCGTGACTACGCGGAGTTTCGGGCGGCGACGGAGTTGTCGCGGAAGCCATGGCAGGATTGGCCTGAAGCTGGACGCGACGGATCGCTTTCCGCGACGAATTTCCGCGAGGCGGACGCCCGCTATCATGTTTATGTTCAATGGCGGTGCTTTCAACAGATGGCGTCGCTGGGTGACAAGGCACGGGCACTGGGTGTGGGATTGTATCTTGACTTGCCGCTGGGCGTTCACCGGTCGGGCTACGATGCCTGGCGGGAGCGGGAGGTGTTTCTGCCAGGATGCTCGTTGGGCGCGCCGCCGGACATCATGTTTACGGAGGGTCAACAGTGGGGCATCTCGCCTCTGCATCCCGCGGGCCTGCGGCGGCAGCGGTATCGATATTTGATTGATTGCGTTCGACACCACATGGCCCACGCCGGTGCGCTCCGCATCGACCACGTGATGGGTCTTCATCGCGTGTATTGCGTTCCGGACGGATCGGGAAGCGGCGAAGGCGTCTATGTCCGCTATCGCCCGGAGGAGCTTTACGCGATCCTGGCCCTGGAATCGACGCGGGCCCAAACCATCGTGGTGGGGGAAGACCTGGGCATCGTGCCCGATGAAGTCCGCGAGACGATGGGCCGGACCGGCGTGTCGCGGATCCATGTTTTTCAGTATGAGTTGGCGGGGGATGGGCGCAATCCGTTTGTCGACGTGCCTAAGGAGGTCGTGGCGAGCGTCAATACGCACGACATGCCGATGTTTGCGGTCTGGTGGAAGGGCGAGGATATTGATGATCAGGTCGCGAAGGGGCATCTGTCGCCGGAGGAGGCTGTGCGGGTTCGGGAGCTGCGCCGGCGGGCGTGTGACGTTATCACCGTTGATGAAACGTTACGGGGCGGCGGCGACGGTCGATCGGATGACGGGCTTGCGGTGCTGTCTGGAATTTTGGGGCAATATGCTGCAAGTCGGGCGGCGATAGTGCTGGTGAATTTGGAGGATCTTTGGTTGGAACTGGAGCCGCAAAACGTGCCCGGGACGGGATATGAACGACCGAACTGGCGACGGAAGTTTCGTTATTCGCTGGAAGCGATGAAAGAAAGGGCGAACCTGCTCCGCGTGCTTCGCCGGGTCGATATTGAAAGGCGAGGTCAGGCATGAACGAGAAATCATCGACGCGTATCCCCCTGGATTCCGGCGTTCGCAGGGATGACGGAAGCTCGCACGTGCCATCGCGCGAGTCGCGAAGTAAAAATGCCGGGGGCCAGTGGCAGGAGGGTGGCCCTTTGCGCGACGGTCGGGGATCGGGTTGGTCTTCGCTTTCCGAATTGGACCTTCATTTGTTCAACGAGGGGACACACTGTCGTCTTTTCGAGAAGCTGGGTGCGCATCCGAAAACGGTTGGCGGAATTCTGGACTCCGGCGTTCGCCGGAGTGACGTACGGAGTGACGTGGGGACATTGGGCACCTACTTCGCCGTCTGGGCGCCTAACGCACGGCAGGTTTCGGTCGTCGGCGAGTTCAACGGTTGGGACCGCAGCCGCAGCAAACTGACCGCACGTGGATCATCGGGGATATGGGAAGGGTTCGTTCCAGGCGCGACGGTGGGCCAATTGTACAAGTTTCACATCGTCTCCGCACATCGAGACTACGCCGTTGATAAGGCTGACCCATTCGGTTTCGCACACGAGATTCCGCCCAGCACGGCGTCTGCTATTACAGACCTGTCGTACGAATGGCATGACCAGGAGTGGATGGCTGGGCGGGGGGGCAAGCAGGGGCTGAAAGATCCCATTTCGATTTATGAAGTGCACCTCGGCTCTTGGAAGCGAGTTTCGGAAGATGGGCATCGATCGTTGAGCTATCGAGAGATGGCCGGTCAACTCGTCGATTACGTGACGCGGATGAAGTTTACGCACGTCGAGTTTCTTCCGGTGACGGAACATCCTTTTTTCGGTTCGTGGGGGTATCAAGTGACGGGGTACTTCGCCCCCAGCAGCCGGTTTGGATCGGTGCACGACTTCATGTATCTGGTGGAGAGCCTTCATCAAGCGGGGATCGGCGTTATTCTCGATTGGGTACCGGCCCACTTTCCCAAGGACGAGCACGGGTTGGGCTACTTCGATGGGACCCATCTGTTCGAGCACGCGGACCCCAGACAGGGAATTCACCCCGATTGGGACAGCCTGATTTTTAATTACGATCGCAACGAGGTGAGAAGTTTTCTGTTGTCGAGCGCGATGTTCTGGTTGGATCATTATCACGTCGATGGTCTTCGGGTGGATGGCGTGGCTTCCATGCTTTATCTGGATTACTCGCGGAAGGCCGGGGAGTGGATTCCGAATGCACACGGCGGGCGGGAGAACCTGGGAGCGCTGGATCTGTTGCGGCAGTTTAACCAGGCCATTTACCAGCGTCATCCCGACGTGCAGACGATTGCCGAGGAGTCGACGGCTTGGCCCATGGTTTCCCGTCCGACGTACGTGGGGGGTTTGGGTTTTGGAATGAAGTGGGACATGGGCTGGATGCATGATACGTTGAAGTACATGAACAGAGATCCCGTTTATCGAAGACATCATCAGAACGAGCTTACTTTCCGATCGCTGTACGGGTTTACGGAGAATTTCGTCCTGCCGTTGTCGCACGATGAAGTCGTCCACGGAAAAGGCTCGCTGCTCGACAAGATGCCCGGTGACGATTGGCAGAAGTTCGCCAATCTCCGGCTGCTTTACGGATACATGTACGGCTTGCCCGGCAAGAAATTGTTGTTCATGGGAGCGGAGATCGCCCAGCGGGGCGAGTGGAATCATGACGGTAGTATTGAATGGCATCTCGCGCCATACGAACCCCATCGCGGTATTCAGAGCCTCGTGACACAGCTTAACCGTGTGTATCGTGAACAGCCTGCGTTGCACGAACTGGATTGCGATGATCGTGGATTTCAATGGATCGACTCGGGCGACTCCGCACAGAGCGTCCTGTCGTTTCTGCGATTGAGCGGCGAGGGGCGGCGGCTTTTGGCGGTGGTGTGCAACTTCACGCCGGTTCCGAAGTTCAATTACCGTGTGGGTGTGGATCATGCCGGATTTTGGCAGGAGCTGGTCAATACCGATGCGCGAGAGTTCGGCGGGAGCGGGCACGGAAACATGGGTCGCGTGGAGGCGGCGCCGGTGCCTTGGCATGGCCGGCGATTTTCGCTGAACCTGACGTTACCCCCGCTGGGGGCGGTGTATTTGAGCGCGGAGGAGCCTCGGTGAATCCAGGGGGTTTTGACCGCCTGGGGGCCTGCCCGGACCGGGAAGGCGGTTGCCACTTTTGCGTGTGGGCACCGGAACAGGCGAAGGTCGACGTTTGCCTTCTGGATGCGGATCGCATCGAACCGCTCGCCGCTGACGAATTCGGATATCACTTGGCGACGATCGATCAGGTTCCGTGCGGGGTTCGCTATTATTTTCGCGTTGACGGAGGGACGTGGCGGCCTGATCCCGCGTCTCGATTTCAGCCCGACGGCGTTCACGGCCCATCGCAGGTCATCGACGTGGAGTTCGACTGGACGGACCGGGGCTGGTCGGGTCCAGCGATGTCGAACTACGTGATTTACGAATTGCACGTGGGGACGTTCACTCGCGAAGGAACTCTGGATGCCGTGATAGGTCACCTCGATCGCCTGCGTGATTTGGGAATCACCGCGATCGAACTCATGCCGATTTCGCAATTTCCCGGGAGTCGAAACTGGGGTTACGACGGCGTCTATCCCTTTGCGGTGCAGTCGTCGTACGGTGGCCCCGTCGCGTTGCAACGACTGGTGGACGCCTGCCACGGGCGAGGTCTCGCGGTGATCCTGGACGTCGTCTACAACCACCTGGGCCCGGAAGGGAATTATCTGGCGGAGTTCGGGCCGTATTTTAGTGATACTTATCGGACTCCCTGGGGTCGGGCTATCAACGTCGATGGCCACTTTAGCGACGGGGTTCGGCGATATTTCATCGAGAACGCGTGCCAGTGGATTCGAGATTTTCATATCGACGGGCTGCGATTGGACGCCGCGCACACCATCCTCGATCGGTCGCCGCGCCACTTCCTGGAAGAACTGGCCGATGATGTACATAAGCTCGGCTCGAAGCTAGGCCGCGTTGTGACGGTGATGGCAGAAAGTGACTTGAATGACCCGAGGTTCATCGAAGGGGCGGCGAAGGGTGGATTCGGACTGGACGCCATGTGGTGTGATGATCTTCATCATGCCATGCACGCGCTCTTGACCGGCGAGCGCAACGGATATTACGCGGACTTCGGCCTGGTCGAGCATCTGGGTCGGGCTTGGGAACGGGGCATGACTTTCAACGGTGAATATTCGGTGTATCGCAAGCGTCGGCATGGACGACCGATCGACGAACTGGAGCCGCATCAGCTCGTGGTGTTCGCGCAGAATCATGACCTGGTGGGAAATCGACTACGGGGAGAGCGCCTCGGTGTCACGGCGGGTTTTGAATCGGAAAAGCTGTCGGCTGGTGTGGCGTTGCTGTCTCCATACGTTCCGCTTTTATTCATGGGTCAGGAGTATGGGGAAACCGCACCGTTTCAATATTTCGTCAGCCATGGCGATGCCGAATTGGTCGAATCCGTCCGTCGTGGGCGAAGGGCGGAATTCGCCAGCTTCGACTGGCATGGGGAGTTTCCGGACCCGCAGTGTGAATCGACCTTTCGTCGATGTGTGTTGAATCATGACCTTCGAACCAAACAGCCACACGCCGCGATGCAGCAGTTGTATCGGCAGCTCTTGGCCATTCGGAAGCATCTCGCCGTGCGTCAGCCGGATCAGACCGTGGTGTGCGAGGAACAGAAATGGATTTTCGTCCACCGCGAGCCAGCGGCATGGATGGTTTATCACTTCGGCGACGCGGAATTCTTGGCAACTGTTCCAGTGCCCCCGGGCCAATGGTTCAAGGCCGTCGACACCGCGGATAAGAAGTGGCATGGCCCCGGGTCCGTGTTGGAAGATAGGGTTGAATCGGCGGGAGAGGTGCGTTTGAGACTATCGCCGCGCTCGTTCTGCGTTTATACACGGGCGGAGGATTGAGTTTTGGGCGGTTTGACGAGCGCGGCAGTGGCGGAGTCCGGCGGAATGACGGATGCGGGGGTTGCGCGGGATGGTGGGACGACCGCTCGCTTTGCGCTCGCGGCTCGTAGGGATGCGGTCGCGGGGCGATGGAACAGGCGTGGCTGACCTGTGTGATCGGGGCCTATTGCGGGAAAGATGAACGTATGGAAGTCGATGGAGGCGCTCAATGACCGACGTTTGGCCTGGTGAACCTTACCCGCTGGGCGCCACCTACGACGGTGTTGGGACGAATTTCGCCATCCATTCCAACGTGGCGGAGAAGGTGGAGCTGTGCCTGTTCGATGATCGCGGGTCAGAAACCCGATTGGAGCTTCAGGACGTCACCGCATACATTTGGCATGGCTATGTTCCGCACGTGGGTCCGGGGCAACGGTATGGATTTCGAGTCTACGGCCCACATGATCCCGACTCCGGCCATCGTTGTAATTCTCAAAAGCTGCTGGTGGACCCCTATGCGAAAGCGATCGAGGGTGCGGTCGATTGGCACGAGGCGGTGTTCGGTTATCATTGGTCGGACCCGGAAGGATCTCGAAACGATCTGGACAGCGCCGCACACGTTCCCAAGTGCGTGGTGGTCAATCCGTTTTTCGACTGGCGTGGCGACCAACTGTTGCGTACGCCCTGGCACGAGACGATCATTTACGAGCTGCACGTCAAGGGTTTCACCGCGCGTCTTCCGGAGATACCCGAGCCACTCCGCGGCACCTATGCCGGCATGGGCCATCAATCGGCCATTGAATACCTGAAGGACTTGGGCGTGACGGCAGTGGAACTGATGCCCGTTCATCAGTTTATTCACGACCACGAGTTGACGAAGCGTGGCCTGAAGAACTACTGGGGGTACAACACGCTGGGCTACTTCGCTCCGCACGACGAATACGCCCGCACCCGCAAGCCGGGTGAACAGGTGCAGGAGTTCAAGCAGATGGTGCGAGCGCTGCACGAGGCGGAGATCGAAGTCATTCTGGACGTCGTATACAATCACACGTGCGAGGGGAATCATCTCGGACCGACGCTTAGTTTCCGCGGCATCGATAACGCGGGATACTATCGACTGCGTTCGAAGGAACGTCGCTATTACACGGACTACACCGGTTGTGGCAACAGCCTCAATATGCGTACGTCGCACGTTCTGCAATTGATAATGGATTCGTTGCGGTATTGGGTGTTGGAGATGCACGTGGACGGCTTTCGGTTTGATCTGGCCTCGACACTGGCCCGGGAGTTGCACGCGGTCAATCGATTGGCCACGTTTTTCGATTTGATACAGCAGGACCCGGTGGTGAGCCAGGTGAAGCTCATCGCCGAGCCGTGGGACATCGGTGAGGGGGGCTATCAGGTGGGGAATTTTCCTCCTCTGTGGTCCGAATGGAACGGCAAGTATCGCGACACGGTGCGGGATTTTTGGCGAGGGCAGAATCAGACGCTGGGGGAATTCGCCAGCCGCTTCACGGGCAGTTCCGATTTATACGCGTCGACCGGGCGCCGGCCTTTCGCCAGCATCAACTTCGTCACCTGCCACGACGGCTTCACTTTGCGGGACCTGGTGTCGTATGAAGAGAAGCGTAACGAAGCGAACGGCGAGAAAAACCGTGACGGAGAATCGCATAACCGCTCCTGGAATTGCGGCGTGGAAGGTGAAACCGGCGACGCGGAAATCCTAGCCCTTCGCGCCAAACAGCAGCGGAATTTCTTCGCAACGCTCCTACTTTCGCAGGGCGTTCCCATGCTGTCGGCTGGGGACGAACTCAACCGCACCCAACACGGAAACAACAACGGCTATTGTCAGGATAACGATCTGTCGTGGATCGACTGGCAAAACGCCGACCGAGAAATGTTCGACTTCGTGCGTTTGCTGATTCGCACGCGCACGCGGCATGGCGTATTTCGGCGACGCCGATGGTTTCAGGGGCGATCGATTCGCGGATCGGAACAGGCCGACATCGGTTGGTTCAGGGCAGATGGTCAGGAGATGACGGAAAAGGATTGGAACTCCGGGTTCGCCAAGTCGCTGGCGGTGGCGCTGAATGGCAAGGGGATTCCCAGTCGGAGCAAGAATGGCAGACAGATCGTCGACGACGATTTTTATCTGATCTTCAACGCCCATCACGAGTCACTCAAGTTTGTTCTCGCTCCGAAGTTGCCCGGACCGTGGATGCTCGTCATGGATACGCACTCGTCCAACCCGCCCGAATCCCAAAAATTTGAGGCGGGCGCGACCATTGATGTGCGCGGTCGATCTTTCATGATGTTGAAGCATGCGCGGTGAGCACAACATTCCGTGGTTCACCGCGACCGCGGGAGACGACGAAAGGCCAAAATAGACCACAGAGGGCACAGAGGGCACAGAGGGGGGGATGTTGCCTAAGAGACGATTTACGAAAACTCCTCGCCGAAGCCCGGGAATCAGGGTACGCCGACCTGTCGCCACTCTTTTCCTTCCTCTGTGGCGAATTCCTGATTTCCTTGCCGTTGCTGGTCGGGGACCGCTCCCTGACGGTCGCGGCTCTGAAAGAAGCGGTCGCGGCTCTGAAAAAAGCGGTCGCGGATCGGCATGGTTGGAGTGCCTCAATTGGAAAGTGCGAATTAGCCAATCCGTGTGCATGTGGTGAAAGCACCCCATTCTGATCGGTAAGCGACGATCGTGGACATGGCGGGAAGGTGGGAGAAATGGCACCATCGGATGAAATGTTCCGCTCAATGGCCCGTATCGTGACGGCATGGGAGAAGCCTTTGCTTTTGTCCCACGCCAGACCCGACGGCGATGCGATGGGGTCATTGTTGGCCATGCGTTCCATTTTGCGAGCGCTCGGTTCAGCGCCGGTCGTAGCCCTGTTCGATCCCGTGCCGGAAAATCTCGCATTCATGGTTACGGCGGAGTCGCTCATCCAATGGGAGCAGTGGCATCGTAACGGAGGTCGGGCCGGCGTGGACGGCGTGTTGGTCATGGACACATGCACCTACAGCCAACTTGAGCCGGCAGCGGAATGGCTGCGAACCATCCGAAAAGACGCGAGCGTGCCCATCGTGGCGGTGGATCATCACGTCACGCGCGACGACGTTGCCCATCATGTGCTGGCGGATGAATCGGCGGCGGCGACGTGTTCCATTCTGTTTGATTGGGCCCGGGCATGTGAATGGCCCGTCACCGCCGACGTCGCGCTGGCCTTGTTCGTCGGCATCGCCACTGATACGGGCTGGTTTCGCTTTTCCAACACGGATCAGCGAACGCTTCAGGTCGCCGCTGATCTGGTGGCACGGGGCGTGATTCCGAACGATCTACACGAGATGATCTATCAATCGGAGTCGGCCTGTCGCGTGCGTCTTCTCGGTGCGGCGTTGTGCGCCATGGAATTACTGAATGGCGATTCCGTCGCGATGATGACCATTGATTCAGACATGTATCGCCGCACCGGCACCTCGCCGGCGGACACCGAAGGAATCATCAACGAACCCATGAAGATCGCATCGGTTCAACTGTCCATCCTTCTGGCAGCGCCGATCAACCCCAGCGATCCCGTCAAAGCCAGCTTTCGCAGCAAGGGTCAGATCAACGTGGCGGAGTTAGCTGCCGGGTTTGGAGGCGGTGGCCACCCCCGTGCCGCCGGTGCCCGGATCCCCGGCCCGCCCGACACCGTCAGGACACGTATTCTCGATGCCGTTCAGTCGTTGCGTCGATAGGCTGTTGACCGTCTAATACTCGTGTACTGCGTGGAAATGACTATCAGTAGGTGTGCGGCGGAAGCGAGGGAATCATGTATACCCGAGTGAAACAATTCCTTGACGACGAGATCCAATCGATCCGTCAGGCCGGCCTCTACAAAGTGGAACGGGTCATCGTTTCACCGCAATCCAACCATATCGCGGTGACATACCCGCGACACGATCCGCCGCGGGACGTCATCAACTTTTGCAGCAACAACTATCTGGGCCTGTCGTCCCATCCCGAGGTGATGGCCGCCGCTCGCGAGGGATTGGAATCGCGAGGCTTCGGTCTATCGAGCGTCCGATTCATCTGCGGTACGCAGGACATTCACAAAGAGTTGGAACACACCATCAGCGGTTTTCTGGGCACCGAAGACACGCTCCTGTACACCTCCTGCTTCGACGCCAACGGTGGCCTGTTCGAAACGTTGCTCGGCCCAGACGACATCGTCATCACCGATCAACTCAATCACGCTTCGATCATCGACGGCATCCGTCTGTGCAAGGCCAAGCGCCTGATCTATCAGCACGCTGACATGGCTGATTTGGAGTCGAGGCTTAAGGAATCCGCGTCCGCGCGATTTCGATTGATCGCCACCGACGGGGTTTTCAGCATGGACGGCGACGTGGCCAAGCTGGGCGAAATCTGCGAACTGGCGGACAAGCATGACGCCCTTGTGATGGTCGACGATTCGCACGCCACGGGATTCATGGGGCGGACGGGCCGAGGCACGCACGAGCATTGCGGCGTGATGGGCAGGGTGGACGTTTTCACGACGACGTTCGGCAAGGCCCTGGGCGGTGCATGTGGAGGCTGCACGTCAGGGCGGCGTGAAATCATCGAATTGCTTCGGCAGCGGTCGCGGCCTTATCTGTTCTCCAATTCGTTGCCGCCCGTGGTGGTCAGTGCGACCCGGCGCGCTTTTGAAATGTTGACCGGCTCGACAAGCTTGCGTGATCGCCTCGAATCGAACACCAAACGATTTCGTGCCGGTATGACCGATGCCCGCTTCGACATCAAGCCGGGCGTGCATCCCATTGTGCCCATCATGCTTTACAACGCGAAACTGAGCCAGGACGTGGCCCGCGATCTTTTCGCCGAAGGCATTTACGTCATCGGCTTCTATTTCCCCGTCGTGCCGAAAGGTCAAGCTCGCATTCGCGTCCAATTGTCCGCCGGACACACGACCGAGCAGATCGACCAAGCCGTGTCGGCCTTCACCAAGGTCGGGCGAAAGTACGACGTCCTGGGCAAGACGCGTGATGACACCCTGGCCATCTATGGTGAATAGGTTACCTCCGCACGCTCGGGTGCAAACCCGACACGTTGGAATCCATGGCCAACCGAGGGCCGCGTTGAGGACATTCTTGACCATCCACTCGTGGCCGGATACGCTGGTTTTGCGGAGTCGCCGGGCCATGTCGCCGGGCCATGTCGCCGGGCAATGTCGCCGGGCAATGTCGCCGGGCAGTGTCCCGGTACTTCGCGGCGGCTCGGCGCGGATTGCAGACTAAGTGAAAGTCGCGAGACGTGGGCGTCGTCGCCGGGCGAATCGTGAAATTCATCGTTACTGAGTGCACGTAGACTTTTTTGGAGAGGTGGCTGAGCGGCTGAAAGCAACGGTTTGCTAAACCGTCGTGCTGGGTCACACCGGCACCGGGGGTTCGAATCCCCCCCTCTCCGATGCTCCGCATTTCCAGCCCGCACATGCGGTGTTCCCAAGTTTGCTAGTTAGAGTGCCAAATTCAAGCCGCCCGGAATCGGCGCAAGCCCAAGTCCCACACGGTCGCGGCTCGGTCAATTTAGGCGCCCCAAATTCAAATTGTGTTACAACGCATAGAGCGGCGTGAATTTGTTTTCCAAGTAATTCAGGAAGGGCTTGACTGACAGGGATTGCCCGGTGACTCGGCGGACGAGTTCGTTTGCTGGATATCGCATGCCGAGTCTGTGAATGTTGACACGCAGCCATTCGAGCAACGTGGCCAATTCACCACGAGAAACCCGTTCGTCGAGATCCGGAACGTCGCGACGGATGGCTTCGAAGAACTGCGCGGCGTAGAGTTTGCCCAGGGCATACGTTGGAAAATACCCGAACGATCCCATCGACCAGTGAATGTCCTGAAGGCAGCCGAGGCGGTTCGATGGCGGGTCCAGCCCCAGCAGGCTGCGGAAGCCGGCGTTCCACGCTTCCGGCAGGTCCGCAACGTCGAGTCGACCGTCCAGCAAGTCCAATTCCAGGTTGAATCGGAGTATGATGTGGAGGTTGTAGGTGACCTCGTCCGCCTCGACGCGAATGAACGACGGCTTGACGACGTTGACGGCCCCGACGAACGCATCCAAATTGACATCGTCGAGGGACGGAGCGAAGGACTTCTGACAGTCTGGGTAAAAGTGTTGCCAAAACGGCTGGCTACGACCGACGAAGTTTTCCCAAAAGAGCGACTGGGATTCGTGAATGCCCAGCGAGGCGGCGTGTCCGGCGGGCGTGAAGACATGCTGCGGATCGAGTCCTTGTTCGTATAGGCCATGGCCCGCCTCGTGAAGACTTCCGAAAAACGCCGGGCTGAAAAAGGTTTCGTCGTACCGGGTGGTCAGCCGCACGTCGGTTGGCGTGGTGCCGGAGCAAAAAGGGTGGGCGGAGACGTCCAGGCGTCCGGCGTCGAAATCGAAGCCGATGGCTGCGAGGATGTGACGTGCGAACGATTCCTGTGCGGCTCGCGGGTAGGGACGATGGAGGATCGATTCATCGGGCTGGGCGGGGCTGTTGACGATTCGTTGGACGAACTCGGCCAATGATTTGCCTAACTCGGCAAACAGCTTGGCGATGTCGGCGGTTTTGGCATCCGGCTCAAATTCGTCGAGCAGGGCGTCGTAGCGGTGTTCCGCATATCCGACGTGGTCGGCGAGTTCGCGCTTCAGCTTGATCAGTTCAGCCAGGTGGGGCGCGAAGACGGCGAAGTGATCATCCGCGCGAGCCATGGCCCAGACGGCCTTGGCTCGTGATGAAGTTCGGGCGATGGCGGCCACCAGATCAGCCGGCACCTTGACGGCTCGATGGTAAGCGCGGCGGAACTCGCGAACGTTGGTTTCGACGACGGGATCGCTTGAATGGCCATCCAATTCTGCAAGAAGGTCGCCGATTTCGGGGGCGGATTGTCGTTCGTGGATGAATCGAGCCATCAAGGACAATTGCGCGGATCGGCCTTCGATGCCCTTGGGCGGCATCAGCGTCTCCTGATCCCAATCGAGCAACGATTCAATGGCGGAGAGCTGTCCCACCTCGCGGACGCGATTCATGAATCGTTCATACGCTCGTGTCATGCGGAGTCGCTCCTGCCGTCCTCCGTGCTGAAACCGGATGACACTGGCCAGGCGAACAAAAAGACCCGCCGGAACACCGTGGCCCGGCGGGTCGTTAAGGCATACTGGACTAGACCGGTTCACGGTCCGTCAACGACCGCTTCCTGACAATCGCGGCTCGGAAGAGACGCGGTCGCGGCTCGGAAACAGACGGGCGTGCGTGAACGACGCCGGAACTAGGATCCGACGTCGAGGATTGGCTGAATGACCAACCAGTCGTAATCGTCCACGTCGTCGTCGTCGTCAAAATCGAATCGTCCACAGCCGGATTTCAGGCCGCCGCCCGGACCCGACATGCAATCATGCATGCAACTGTAATCGCTCAACTCCACGATCTGATCGGTGTTGCAATCGCCCGGCAAGGTCGGTGCCAGCACCGCGCCGATACAGCCCATGGCGCCGGCGTGCATGATGACACTGCTGCGCGACGACCGGCCGATGAGCGCCTGTCCATAATTGAACAGGGCGTTCTGGCCGGCTTCACCAACGCCGGCTGAAACGGCCGTACACTTTGCAGATACGCTGCCGCCGACACTTGACGATTCATTTTCCGCAGTAGGCGCCGAGGCCAGCGCGATGGATAATATGGTGATCAACAAATTCATTTTATGATTCTCCTGAATGGATGAAAGATCATTGTTGCACTCCTAGCCTCCGATGAGCACCGAGCCGCCCACGGGAATCAGATCGACCCTCTCATCCATGAAGACGGACTCGGAATACGTCCCGGCTTGAATCTGGATGCGTGGAGCCGTCCAATTGTGACTATCGACGAGACTGTCGGCTTCACCGACCGTGTTGAACGGGTTGGCGGGCGTTCCCAATTCGACTCCGACAAACAATCGATTGACGTTGATCGTGCCACCGATTCGTAGCCAGCGTTCGATGATGGGAAACGTTATGTTGAATCGACCGTATAGGCTGCTGTATTGCTCGCGATTGGTGCAGCCGGGGGTGATGTTGGTCGGAAAGCAGATGCCAAAGAGCTGCCCCATCACGCGGTCGCCGCCGTCGAAAATGGCTGACCCGCTGGAACCGCCCTCGGTGATGCCATTATCCATTTCCAGATAATGATACATGTTCGTGGGACGGTTGGTGCACGGTCCTGCGTTCAACTCCGAATGCATCTGCGTGCCTCGCCGGAAGCTCCCACTGGGATGATGATAGCCGACGAACGTTACCGGCAGACCACCGGTGGTGAAACCGGCCAAGGCGGTGAATGCGTTTCCGTTCAGACGGATGAACGTCATGTCGTTGCCGGAGTTCGTTGAATTGGTGTTCAGCAACTGGCCGCCATTGCTTCGCGGAAGGGAGGCATAGCTCGGCAACGTACCGTTGCAGGCGTTCGTCGTCCAATCCCAGACGACCTCCAGCGTGTTCACTGATGTTTGCGTACTGAGACAGTGAAACGCGGTCAGGAAGTGGGGCACGGCGGTGGCGCCGTCGAAATCGTTCAAGGCTGTGCCGGAGCACAAGAAGTTGCCCGTGCCGACCATGAAATTCATCTGCCCTGATGCGTCTCGACCGAAAGTATCGGTGGCGAAACAGTTGGCATCGACGTGGCAGCCCAGCAGACCTTCCGGGTCGGCTGCGTCAGCGGGGCTGGCGGTCAATCCGCCCGGATGTTGATCAAAATGGATCAAGTCCGGCACGTCGAACTGTGGAGCGTCGGTGCCGGTCACCTCGATATAGGCGGTGTCACCCGGCACGTAGGCCGTCCAGAAATCGCCGTCCTGTTCCGGACCGGTCCCAGTAAACGGCCCGCGGACAATCAGGCCATCGAGAACCGTATCGGAATAGACGAGCACGCTGCCTTGGCCGACGTTGAAGTCGGTAAAATGCAATCGAATCCCAATGGCGCCGGGCGATCGGACGGACAACGTATACAGGTCGTTTCCATTGGGATCCGCGAGTCTCTGCGAGGCGCCGCCCGGCAAAAAGACGTTGAGATTTTGCAACGAACGGTTCAGACCCACCCGTTTGGGGGGCGTGCTGATGTTTGCAAAATGAGTGGCCGCCTCGGCCTCCACGGCGTCCATCTCGATTTGGCTGACGACTTTCAGCTCGGAAACATTGACCGCTGCGCGAAACGCGGTGGCCATGTTAAGGCTGATGGGTACGGGCGGGTCCGGCAGGTTCAGGACTGGGGCGGCTTGTGCGTCGACGATTTCCTGTGCTCGCGCCGCGGACGACCATGTCATCCAAGCGGCGAGGGCCAGCATCGACAAACCGAGCCGTCCAAGCGGTTTCCTGGAATCCGGCTTTCGCCGGAATGACGGGTTCGAACGCAATTGGTTGGCTTTTGTCATGTTCATACGTCGTTCCTTTCGTGTAGGTCTATGGGCCTGATGATGATCCCTTCAATGACCACGATCAACGCGGTTTATTGCAGGGATACCAAGACCAGAACCAGACCCTTACCCTCGGTTAACGACGTCATCGCTTTGCCAATGATCGCGCCTTGTGACCGATCGTGGTCGGTGACCTTCATGGCGTGACCGGGAACATCGGAGGTGGTGAGAAGGTCGCCCGGCTCAATGGGGCCGTTCGACGCATCCACGAGGCAGTACACACGACCGGTCAGGGCGACGGGATGGTCACCGTTGGCGACCGAACCCTCTTGACCCATCAACATGCCCGTCTTGATCCCGCCAGCTCCACTGACGATGCCCGCCACCGTGCGATCATACGCCTTCGAGCTGACCATCAGCTTGCCCGCGTTCCGCGGATCGATGGACACCACCATTCCGGGCTGAACGTCGCCCGACGAGGCTTGAATGTCGAACTGCTCGGACAGGTCGGAACCGCCGGTGATGTTGATTTCCTGGGTAGTGACGCGCCCGTCACCACTAACGTCACCATCGAGTGTGATGGTGACGGTTCCCGCGGCGTTGCGAATCTGGACCAAGCCGGCGCTGCCGGAATCTCCGTCCATGAAAACGGTGGCTGTGCCAGAACCGTCACCCCTGAAGAGCGAAAGCTCGCCGCCATCGGAACCGGAACCGGCGCTGAGGATGACCGTGCGATCGTTGGTTACGGAACCGTCAAACAGTAGCAATTCGCCGAATCCACCGTTCCAGAGGCGCCAGTTCTCCAGCCCATCCGTGCCATGTCCGCTGATTTGGCCAATGGCTCCGAAAATCTCTACGCCGGGGTCCCCGTCGCTCTGGCGAAACACGGCATGTCCTGAACCGTTGGCATCGATGATGGCTCGCGTGGCGAACGTGTTCACGCCCGTGGACTGATTGAGCGTGATGCTGCCGAAGGTATCCGCACGCAACGCTACGCCCGGCCAGATGCTGTCGGTCAAGTGCATGTTCATAAACCCGCCGCCGCCGCCGGCGGGGCTGCCCAAAATCACGGTTTGGGCGCCGGCCTCATCGTTCGTACGCAGCACGCCGCCCCCATTGCCGTTGCTTCCCAATGATGCATGCACCGTACCACCGATGTTGGCGACGTGACGGATTTGGCCCTCAGCAGACACCGTGCCGTCCCCGCCATTCGCAAAGACCGATGGGCCGCCGTCGGCGTCAGTGAGCGTGAGTTGACCACCGAAATTGCTGGTCGCGCTGAGTATGGCTGTGATTTGATTGCCCTCATCATCATGAAGCAGGACTTCGCCCCAGAGGTCGCCCCAGAGCCGGATCTGTTCCAGGCCATCGCTGCCGTACATGTTGATGCGAGGTACTGCAAAAAACTCAAACACCCGCTGCGCCACGTTATTATGATTTCCCCATATTCCTAAAAATCCCGGGTCCGTCGCGTCGCCCAAGTCAATATTGTCATCAAGTTCAGGACTGGCCACCCGGTTCACGCGATAGGCATAGGGAACAGCCGTCAACGGGGTGCGCGGCAGTAGCTCCGCGGCTCCGTTGACGCGAATACCCATTTCCCGGCCCGTTCCATCGAACGATGACGCGGAAACGGGGATTTGCGCGTTGATCACGCCGTCCGTCATGGGCACGTTGTTCACGTTGATCGGACCTTCCACAAGCGGACCGCCGCCGGCTTCGTAAATCCGAACGGCGAGATCCACCGAAGCGCCGGCCAGTGGATCACCATTGTTGTCCGTCAGTAACGCTTGCAGACTCACTTGAGCGGTGTCATTGTCAAAGATGGGAGCGGGCGGACCGACAAATTCCGAGCTTGAAACAGCTCCTTGAGTTCCCGCAAAGGGCAACGATGACCCGGAATCTTGCACGCCGGCGTCGAAAGTCGTCGGATCGACGGGTTCAGATACAATCGGCGGCTGCGAATGCTGCAACCCCGTGTCATCCTCTTGATCCACGTCGGCAACAATCGCATCGCCCACGTCCTGGTCGGTAATCTCGTTTTGGGCGTATGCCGAGACAACACCCCACATGCCAATCGCGCCAATAATACACAGCAATCGTCCCATCGCGTGCTCCTTATAAACTAAACAGGGATCCCACGTTACATCGTTTGATGCCGATACAATAGGATGAGCTACCCCGGTCGGGACCGCCCCACAGCCCGATTCGGTCTTGAGAGGAGAGAGTCCAGCTCGCCTACCCCGTGCCCTCCAACGTCTTTACAACGCCTCTCATAATCGATCAAATCGCTTTTGACAAGCTCTTTTTCGGTCATATCTTTCGGCGGGCGGTCCACGGCGTGTTGAAGCGAGGTTTTTCTTCTTGTTAACGCGGCTGGGACTGTGCAAGTCAGCATGGTATCGTGGCTTGTAACGTCACTCCGGCGAAAGCCGGAGTCCAGGGCGGCGCGTTGAGGGCTGGATTCCGGCCTGCGCCGGAATGACGTCGGGGCCAGGTCCGTCGAAAGGTCCACGACCCAACCCGCCCGGAGGCAGATGGTGATACTCGTTTGTTTGTTGATTACCGGACTCGTTGCGGGTTTGTTGGGCGGCTTCCTGGGCATTGGTGGGAGTATCATCATCATTCCGGTTCTGACCGAGTTTTTCGGCTTGCGGCAACACGTCTTTCAGGCGGCGGCGTTGATCATCAACTTTTTTGTGGCCGTTCCTGCGTTACGACAGCATCTATCCGCGCACGCCCTTCATGGCCCGACGCTGCGTTGGTTGGTGCCGTCGGCAGTAGCGGCGGCAGTGTTGGGTGTGGCATGCAGTGAATGGAGACTTTTTCAGGGGGCCGGATCGGCCTACCTGACCGGTATGTTCGGCGTTTTTTTGCTGGCCATAGCGTGTCGCGATGCGTGGATATTGTGGCGCGGCGCGACGGAATCAAGCCATGAAGCGTCGGTAGAATCGAAACCCTCCGGATGGCGAATTGGATTGCTGATTGGATTACCCACCGGATTCATCTCGGGATTGTTGGGTGTCGGCGGAGGTGTCCTTGCGGTACCGCTTCAGCAACGGATTTGCAAATTGTCCGTTCGCACTGCCATCGCGAATTCGGCTGCGACCATCGTTGGATTGAGCGTGGTAGGTGCTGCCTTCAAACACTACGCACTGGCCATTCGGCATCCCGATATCGATTGGCACGAGCCGTTCAGGCTGGCGTTAGTTTTGATTCCGACGGCGGTGATTGGGGCGACGGCGGGGGGACGGCTGACGCATATCCTCCCGGTCAGGTTTGTGCGACTCGCTTTCATGATCCTGTTGATGTTGGCCGGGGCCCGCATGGTCAGCCGAGCGTGGATGGCCGTGGTCGGCGGGTGATGTTGACATCCCAATATCGGGTCGCGCAAGAATGGCCGATAACGATGCCAGATCAGCCGACCGCGAGGCGGTCGACCATGCCGATTGATGATGAAGTCGAGACTCCCGCTCGCCCGTCTGACAAGCCGAGTCTTTCCTCGGAAAACAGGTGTGCCAATCGGATGGGGACGGCCTCGCTAAAATCGAATAGACATTCCTATCACCCCAATTGGATGGAACATGTTCTTGAAACAGAAAATCAATCCCATGCAAAACGGAACGCCCTGGCGACGCGTCATCCGCGTCATAATGATGTTCGGCGGGGGCGGATTGATGACGGTCAGTGCTTGCAACGGCACGCTGGGTCGAGAATTTCGAACGGTGGCCGGTGACAGTGTCGAACAGGGGGTAACCTCGATCGTCAATGGCGTGTTGGACGGCCTTTTCGCGGTCGTGCAACCGGACGCAAGTTCGACTGACTGAGCGCGACACATCAGACGCGTTCATTCACGCCGTTTGACGCGCCGCCTTTCTTGATCGGCCATCAAATTGCTTTCCTGGACCCCGGCATTCGCCGGAATGACGTAGGAAATCAACTCGCCGTGACACGGGCGTTTCGTTTTCGCTCGATATCGGACAGGCCTCGCTTGCGCAACCGAATCGCGTCGGGCGTAACTTCCACGAGTTCATCATCCTCAATGAATTCCAACGCCGTTTCCATCGTCAGTTCGCGGGCGGCCCTCAGAACGACCGTCTTGTCAGCGGCAGCCGCCCGAATATTGGTCATCTTCTTAGCCCTGCACACATTGACGGCCAAGTCGTTGTCGCGGCAGTGCTCGCCGACGATTTGCCCCTTGTAGACTTGCTCGCCGGGTCGAACGAAGAAATCTCCGCGGCTGCCCAGACTGTCGAGCGCGTAGGCGGTCACTTGTCCCGGTTCACTTGAAATCATCACGCCGCAATTACGCTCCGGGATGGAACCGCGAAAAAATTCGTACTCGAAGAAGTTGTGGTGCATGATGGCGCTGCCGCTGGTGGCGGAGAGCATACGATGACGCATGCCGATCAGCCCACGGGCCGGGATCGTGAATTCAAGCATCGTGGATTGGCCACGAGTATCCATGTGCCGGCAGATGCCCCGCCGGCCGCCCATCAATTCCATGACCGTTCCGACGTGGTGCGGCGGAACCTCGATCATGCACAATTCGACGGGCTCGGTCTTTTTGCCGTCCAATTCGCGGTAGATGACTTTCGGCTTGCCCGCGGCCAATTCGTATCCCTCGCGGCGCATCGATTCGATCAGGACCGATAGATGTAACATGCCTCGACCCGAAACGAGGAATTCCTCCGGCGTGTGGCCCGGTTGGACACGAAGCGCCACGTTGGCTTGCAACTCTTTTTCCAGTCGGTCTCGCAGGTGGCGACTGGTCAAATATCGCCCCGACCGTCCGGCGAACGGCGAATCGTTCACGCGAAAGGTCATGTGCAGGGTCGGCTCATCGACCCGGACCAGCGTGATGGGCTGGGGGTTTTCCGGGTCGGCGATGGTGTTTCCGATATCCACGTTATTCAGCCCAACGACGGCGAATAGATCGCCGGCTCCGACTTGTTCGACCTTTCGTCGCCCCAATCCATCGAATACCAGCACCTCACCGATGTGCTCGCGTGATTCCGTTCCGTCGCGATGAAGGACGACGGCTTCCTGTCCCGCCCGCAAGACGCCGGCAAAAACTCGCCCGATGCCGATTCGACCGACATAGTCGTTATGGTCCAATGTGGTGATGAGCGCTTGCAAGGGGGCCTGGTCGTCGTCGATGGGAAATGGAACGTGCCGGACAATGGCTTCGAACAAGACTTGAATGTCGTTCGCCTGCACGTGCGGATCGAGCGTGGCATAACCCAGTGTCGCTGACGCATAAACGACGGGGAAGTCGAGGGTCGCGTCGTCGGCCCCCAACTCGATGAACAGCTCAAACGTTTCATCCAACACGTCGTGGGGACGAGCATCGGTCCGATCGATCTTGTTGATCACCACGATGGGACGCAGTTGGTATTCGAATGCTTTGCGAAGGACGAAACGGGTCTGCGGCATGGGACCCTCAAACGCGTCCACCAGCAACAGACATCCGTCCGCCAGCTTCAGCACCCGTTCGACCTCGCCGCCAAAATCCGCGTGCCCGGGGGTGTCAATCAGATTGATCTTGACCTCTCCATATTGAATGGCGATGTTTTTTGCCAGGATGGTGATGCCGCGCTCTTTTTCCTGATCGTTGGAATCCAGGATACGTTCACCTTTGAGTTGCGATTCGCGAAATTGTCCGCTCTGGCGCAACATCTGATCCACCAGCGTGGTCTTGCCGTGGTCCACGTGGGCGATGATGGCTACGTTGCGTATGTTCTTATTCCGCACCTGTCGAAACGCTCCAAAACTCTTGCCGCGCTCAACTTCCGGTTATCGAGCACCCATGCCCCGCAGACGTGCGAAGCCGATCCATCCATCCGTCATCCGGAATGACCCCATCGAGAAGCATCATCTTTTAACGTACAATGCTGTTTGGAGCAAACTTCCGCCTCATCATTGTTTCCTTCTCAAATAGACGTCATAACGAACCGTTCGACCGGAAATGGTCACGTCAGGGGATGGGTGGATGGGCGGGGCATGCCGCATCCGCTTGACCACGACCCGTTTCCGTGCGACGCCTTTCGCTACGTCCAACAGCTCGGCGGCGTCCGTGTCATCGCCGACCAGACCCCTCAATAATCGCATTTCCTTCTTGACGGCAGCCGTCGCATGGGAGTCGATCGGGAACATGGGATCCATGTAGACGACATCAGGCTGAAGTGTTCCGTCGAGGGTTAGTAGTTTACGCGCGTCGCCGTAGCGGATGGCCAGACGCTCGTTGATGATTTCTTCGAGCGCGGGGATACGCCTCGCGCGGGTCAACCCGTCACGGACCAGCGCCCACAGGGCGCCGCAACGCTCGAAGGCCAACACGTTGTACCCATGTTTCGCCAGCGCGAAAGCGTCGCGACCCAAACCCGCAGTCGCATCGATCAGCGTGGTGCACCCCGGACGCGGTCCCATCGCCCGTATCAGGGCATCAGCGCCGGTTAGTCGCCGGCCTCGTTTCCCACCGGACCCCTCGCCGCCAAAATCGCACCACACCGGTCGGGATGGCGGGTCTATCGTCTGCCGCAGCTCCAATCGCGTTTCGGTCAGCGTCAGGTGAAACGGATAGGATTCATCCCACTTTTGGACGAGGGGCAAACCGATTTCCGATGCCAATTCCGCTCCATGTGCTGCGCTGCCGCCATGGATCAGGAGGGCCAACGGTTGCGGTAAATTGGACATTTTCAACGTTTACCGGGTTTACCAGGATAGTGGATTATCAGACGTGACACACGGGAATAGCATTCCGTTGTCCAGCCTGATTCCCAATTGTAAATCATCTGTGTAACAGGCAAAATCGTAATGCGTCTCACCGGTCGAACATCTTGGTATCGTCGCAGACCGCGAGATTCGAAACTTCCAATAATCCGTGACTTCTCGGTCCAGTTGGACCGGGGCTGCAAAACTATGATTTTATACTTGTTTCTCGATGATACTTGTGCTATCTTTAGGTGACTGGGTCTTGAAGCATTGTCACTTGTGGGAGGGGGGTACGTCTAACTTGATCACGCAATCTACATTACGAACAACTTTGGTCGCGATACTCATAGCATGCGGTTTCGCCCGTATCGCGCAGGCCGATCCTGTTTTGCAGCTTTATCTGGAGGGCGCGACCTACAACACAAACACGGAATCGTGGGAACTGCAAAGCCCACCCGGATCCTCATCTGGTAATCCATTTCGGCTGTGGGTCATCGGCAACGTGGATGGTCCGGGTGGCCACGGGACCATCAACAACGTTAGATTGGCCGTGGCGTATGATGCGACTGATTCAGCGCCGCTGGTTTCCCTGACGCCTACTACGACGGGTGGATTGGGTGGTTTTTTTGATCCTTCGACGCCGATAAATGCTTCGCTTCTCCAAACGGTGACGGACGGGTCATCGCCGATTCTGGGCAACGGTCGGGCGCTGCCGCCTCATGGTATTTACGGGCAAGGCGTCCACTGGCAGGAATTCGGCTTGGGCGATTTTGAACTTACCGATTCTCCTGTCGCGGACTTCATCAGCTCGTTTCCCGACGCTCCCGATGTTGGACGAGGCCAGATTAACGTTTATGATATTTCCGTATTGAACGGCAGCGGTATGTCGTTGCATTTCGATGTCTATAACACCATTGAAGGCTCCAACCACGCTCGATTCGCCCCGTTTTCGCACGATGCCGACGGTGACACGAATATCGTTCCGGCCCCGGCTGCTGGCATGTTGGCCATGGTTGGATTCGCCATGATCGGTTCGATTCGTAAACGGAGCGTTTGAACTGTATACGTTTGCGTGAATGATCGGGAGCACATCGCCACCCTGGACTCCGGCTTTCGCCGGAGTGACGGTGCGGGATCTCATTTCGGTGCGGGATGTCATTCAGGCGCCCGGCAAAGGATGTCATTCCGGCGCGGGCCGGAATCCAACCATCAACGCGTTTCGTCGTCGATAAGTTGCCGTACTCGATTCTCGATGGCCGGGCTACGCATTCCCGCCTGACGACCCCGTTCCAGCGCGTCTTCAAGCTCCATACCGCGATGACGATTCAGGTACAGCGCCCACAGTCCCCCAGCGCGACTCGCAGACTTGCAATGCATGAGCACACCACCTTGACAGTCCTTCAAGACGTCCGCCAGGCGATCGGCGTCGTCCAAACTCAATCCCTCGGCGGACTCGATCGGAATGGAAACGTAATTCATTCCAAGCTCCCTGGCTGCGGCTTCTTCATTATAATCAACGGTTTGAATTTCCTCGGGCGTGCGGAGATTGACAATCGTTTTGACGCCACGAGTCGGGGCGATTTCCAGTCCGCGCTTGGTCGGTTGACTCGCAAAATAGAACGCACCATCTCGCGATAGATGGGCGACACCGTCCCAATCGGAAACGGGCGCGGCATGGCCCACGGGCGCATTGTCCAATGTCGCACAGCCTGTGTTACCGGCGAGGGCGACGGCGATGAACATACAAACACGTGGTCCCCTGTCCCTTGCGAATGAATTCCTCGACATGTTACTTCGCTCCTTGTCATTCCATGCCATATCATTGATCCATGATTTCATTGAACCGCATTACGAGCCGTTCGACACCAGCAGCACGTCCAATACGGCTAGCACCGCCAGGCTCACTCCGACGATCCCGTTTATCGTGAAAAACGCCAAATTGATGCGCGAAAAATCGTTGGGCTGTACCAATCGGTTCTCGATGGCCAGCAGAAACCCGACCATAATCACCCCCGCGCCGTACAGCCAACCCAGCGACGCCAACGGGATCAACGAAGCCAACAGGGCGACGACGCACAAATGACATCCACGTGCGACCAATAGGGCGCCGCGCGGTCCGATACGCGACGGCAGGCTGTGAAGCTTTTCCCGCCGATCCACCTCAATGTCCTGACAAGCATAGATGATATCGAATCCCGCGATCCACAACGCCACTGCGGCGCTCAAAACGATCGCCGACCAGCCGATGCTCTGCGGGTGAACGGCCACCCAGGCCGCCGCCGGTGACAGGGCGATGGCGCTGCCCAGATAAAAATGTGACCAGCGCGTGAATCGCTTGCTGTACGAATAGGCGCACAGGTAAACCAGGACCGGCAGACTCAGGCGTAGGGGCCAGGGATTCTGATACAGCCATTGAAATCCGGCGCAACCCATCAAATAGGCGAGGGCGGATCCGCCCAAGAACAGCCACGCCGCCCGCCGTGAAAGACGATCCGCGGGCAAGGCGCGCTGGGCCGTTCGGGGGTTCCGAGAATCGATCTCCGCATCGACGATGCGATTGAAGGTCATGGCCACGCTACGAGCACCGACCATGCACACGATGAGCAACAGCAATTGACCCCCGTAGGGGCGTCGGACGCCTTCGATTTCACGTCCGGCGAAGAATGCGGCGATGATGGCGAAAGGCAGCGCAAACACCGAATGCTGGAGCTTGATCATCTCGGACCATTCGCGGATCGAACGAGCCGTTACGGTCATGAGCAAGGCTCGCAGGTCGCTGGGGCGGCGGTCGCATCATGGGGCTCCCAGCGGTTTTGAAGCGCGTGTGGCACGTGCAGCAGGTCCAGTAATTTGCCGACCACGAAATCAACCAGATCGTCGATGGTTTGCGGCTTGAGATAGAAACCCGGATTGGCGGGACAAATGGTGGCCCCGGCCCGGCTCAGGCGGATCATGTTTTCGAGGTCGATGGGGCTGGTGGGCATCTCGCGCGGCACGAGGATCAGCGTGCGACGCTCCTTCAAGGTGACCGCGGCGGCGCGAGTGAGCAGCGAGTCGCCCATTCCCGAACTCACTTGCCCCAGCGTATGACTGCTGCATGGACAGATGACCATTCCTTCGTTCAGAAACGAACCACTCGCCAGCGGGCTGTCCAGGGCCTTGTTGGAATGCAATCGCAGTCGCTGCTCGTTTCGTCCGATGAGGCTCATCGAATCCAGTTGCACAACGCCCAGCTCGTCGTGTAGCAGTTTCCTGCCCCAGGTGGACACGACCAGGTGTGTTTCCACCTCCGCCCGCAGCAGGCAATCCAGTAATCGTCGCGCGTAGAGTGCTCCACTGGCGCCGGTGATGCCCACGGTGATTCGTCGGTCGCTGGTCACCCGTCCGTTATCCTTCTGCTTTTGCACGCTCAATCTTCCGCAGTTCCGCTTCGGCGGACTTGGCCCACAATGAATTGGGAAACTCGTTCAGCACGCGCTCGAAAGCCGATCGCGCACCCGGATAAGCCTTCATTTCAAAATAGGTTTGTCCCAATTGAAACACAGCCTCCGGCAATGCGTCCGCCGTGGGGTTTGTGGTCACGAGGTTTTCCAATAACTTTGAACGCTGTTCTGGGTCCACGACGGCCAGCGCCATTTCCAGTTCGATGTTGTCTTGCAATTGGCAACGCGGAAACTTCGCCAACAGGCTCGCCAAGTCGTTCTTTCGATTGACGTCCCTCGGATCAAGGGCCATGAAGGCGGCGAGGGGTTCATGACCGTACAGCGGATCGCGATTGGCTTCGAGGAGTTGACGGAGTTTCGGGGCCTCAATCAAGTGGCGGGCGACGGGAATACCCAAACTACTTTCGGTGGATCGTCGCTCAAAAATTCCGCTTGAAGCTTGGTCCTGCTGGGCGTTCGCGGTACTTCCGGATTTGCGATCCAATTCTACCAACCAGGCGATGGCTTCATCCACTTGACCAAGGCGGGCATCCAGTTGTGCGAGCCTCAACCGCGCGACCGTACCCAGCGGAGACGACTGGGCATGGTGTTCAATGCGCGTCCATGGCCAGCGCGATGCCTCGCTGGGAAAATCGGCATAGAAATCGAAGCGGCGATGCGTCGCAAACGCCACGAGATCGACTCGCATGTCCTGGGTTCGCGCTTGCACGTACAACGCATTGGGGGCGTAAACGCTGTCCGGAA
This sequence comes from uncultured Phycisphaeraceae bacterium, assembly GCA_964424105.1. Taxonomy (GTDB): domain Bacteria; phylum Planctomycetota; class Phycisphaerae; order UBA1845; family UBA1845; genus CAYRHJ01. The sequence goes on from CAYRHJ010000032.1 coordinate 114,477, forward strand.
ATGACCGGATAAAACCTAGCGCCGCAGCCACCGCTCGTTGCTTGTAGCGATGGAGGACCTGACCCAATTCAGGATCCAAAGCCAACGACCATCGCGTCTCGACCAAGGCTCGTGCGGACTCCGCGGATTGACCGCTTCGCTTTCGTTCCGCCGCGACGGCTGCATCGAACGCGGAGGCGGCTTCCTCACGCATGAAATAATCGGACGACGGACCGTACTCGGATTCAAGCAGGCGATAATACAGCTCGTCTCTGCCCACTCCAAATTCAAAGATGGCCACCGGTGTCAGGAATAGAACGGTCAACAGCGGCGAGATCGCGCCCGGGCGGTACTTCACGATGTGGGCGATGATCAACACGATCCCCATGACGATGGCGGAAGCCAATACAGCCAGGATCAACGGCGCCAACACCTTGATGCGATCCGCGGGGTTGGCCAATACGTCCACCGCCGGTTCAGTCTGCCTTGAAGCCATAAAAAAATACAAGATGACGGGCAACAAGCTCATCAATGCGGACGCGAATTTCGAGCGCGATTTGAACGGCCTGACCGACGCCAGCAGGCACGACGCCAGCAACACAATGGCCAACCAAGGCATGACGGCCACGAATCCGACGGACAAGATGAACGGAATAGCGCAGGCCATGCGGTAAAGGATGGCCGTCAGCACGGGGATGGAAACCAGGGCCGCGAGTATCAACCCTAATACAGGGATCATCATGGGTACCTGTTCGATGCTGATCGGTGCGAGTGACAGGCCCGTGGGGGTGTGTTCCGTGTCAGGCGTGGGTCGAAAGGTGGCTGTGAATTGTTCCCAGTAATCCGCCGCGCCGGGTGCGAAGAAAATCCCGGTGCGAAGCCAGTAGGCCACACAACACAACCCGAAGAAAAGCACAACGTTGACCGTCAGCAGGATGATGGCGCGGCGACGATACTTCCATTCCGTGCGCGACCAGATGTCGTGGATCGGTGGGTCCAGCGATCGAACGTCTACCTGTGTCGCGGTTCCCGTCACGTCGAATCCTTCTGGGCGACAAAAGCGGTGACGACACCAAACGTCATTTCATGCGCCGTGGTGGTTCCAAAGCCGGCGGCCCGCAATCGCGCGATCAGATCGAACGATGCGACGAAGGACTCGACCGATTTCGGCAGATAGCGGTAGGCACCGGTTCGATCACCGCTCAGCCACGAGGCCCCACGGGGCATGATTCTCGTCGCGTAAATTCTATAAAGCCGTTGCCAGATGGGACGCCTGGGAATCGTGAATTCGAGGATCACCGCACGTCCCTCCGGTCGCAGAACGCGGTGCATCTCGGCCAATCCCATATCGAGATTCTGAAGATTGCGAACACCGAATGCGCACGAAACGATCGAAAACGACGCGTCAACAAACGGGAGCCGCTGGGCGTCAGACAAGACCCATGAAACGGTCTTGCGGTTCGGGTCGGCCTGCAAGCCGCCGGGCGGTCTCCCGGCGTCTCGACGCGCAGCCAATTGCAACATCCCTGGCGAAAAATCGCAACCAACAACCGCCCGTGGCGCACTCTCCGCCGCCAAGAACGCCCTGGCGAAATCGCCCGTCCCGCAGGCTACGTCCAGCACGCGGTCGGTCGAACGGGTGCCCACCAACTCAACAGAGCGCTGCCGCCAAACCCGATCCCGACCGCCACTGAATAATGAATTGACTCGCTCGTACGTCGGGGCGATCGCGTCAAACATGCGCCGGACACGCATGGCTTTGTCGGACTGCTCATGCGGATTTGCGAGACGAGTCTCGTTCCAGAGCACCGTTTCACGCTTCGCCGTTGGCTTCATACGAATCGGCCGATCGCCGCCGACGGCGGGCAGCGTCGCGCGCCGACCCGGCGATTCGACCGGATCACTTATTTGCTCCTTGCGGCATCGAGCCTCTTTTGCACGTCAGCCCAATGGACGACGCTCCAAAACGCCGCGATGTAGTCGGGCCGGCGGTTTTGATATTTCAAGTAGTAGGCATGTTCCCAAACGTCCAGACCAAGCAGCGGCTTGAGACCCTGCGTCAGGGGGCTGTCTTGGTTGGGAAAATCCTTCACGACCAGTTTGCCCGAGCCGTCGAGACACAACCACGCCCATCCGCTGCCGAATCGCCCCGCCGCGGCGGCGGCAAACTTCGTCTTGAATTCTTCGAAACTGCCGAACGCACCCTTGATGGCATCGGCGATGCCGCCGGACGGTTGCCCGCCGCCCTTGGGGCTCAGATTATTCCAGAATATCGTGTGATTCAGATGCCCGCCGCCGTGATTATTGACCGCGCCGCGAATCGCCTCCGGCACGCTGCTCAATTGGCTGAGCAAATCTTCGATGGGCTTGGCTTGTAAATCAGCATGTCCGGCGAGGGCATCGTTAAGCTTGGCGACATAGGCGGCATGATGCTTGTCATGATGGATTTCCATCGTCTTGGCATCAAGATGCGGCTCCAGCGCCGCGAATTCATACGGTAACGGGGGAACTACGTGCGGCATCGAAATCTCCTAATCCATGGACCCTGAATTTCAGGTCGTTTGTTTTCGTTGCGTGCGAATCAGCCTAATTGGCCACTGTAACAGCGTCAACCGACGGCGGGCCGCCTCCGAATTTATGTCGAGCGAATTCTTCCCGCGCCGATACAACGATATTGTAACGTGCGAGCCGCGATTTGTCCCACGCGGTTTAGGTGTGGTTTGGAAGTGCCTGAATGAGCCTGCGAGTAGGGATTCTGACCGGCCGAGACGTTCGACACCGATATTTCGTCCATGCGCTGGCCCAGCGCTTTGACGTGGTGACGGTCGGGTATCAGAACACCGGCTATGTTCCTGCGGACGTGGCTGATCGTGACGGCGTCGATCCTAAAACCGCCGCCCTCGTTCGCCGTCATTTTGCCGAACGTGACTTTCAAGAATTGACATTTTTCGGTCATGCAGCCGAAGAACGACACAGCACTCCACAATGCACGGTTCGGGGGCTGACTCGCGAGTCTTTGAATTCGGCTGAAACCGTGGCTTGGTTGGGCGACGCCCGCGTCGACGTCGTGGTCGTTTACGGAACGGACCTCATCAAGCCGCCCTTGCTCGATCGCTTCGCTGGCCGATTGATCAACATGCACCTGGGTTTGTCGCCCTATTATCGCGGGACGGCAACGAACTTCTATCCGCTGGTGAACGGAGAACCGGAGTACGTGGGGGCGACGGTTCATTTGATCGATGCGGGAATCGACACCGGTCCGATCCTGCATCAAGTCCGGCCCGACATCACCGCCGATGACATGCCCCACACGGTGGGTTGCAAAGCCATCGTGGCTGGCGTCAAGAAAGTGCTGAAATCGCTGCGCGAGTTCGAAACCGGCGATCTGGTTCCCGTTGGTCAATGGCCCGTCGAACACCCGCGCCTATATCTTCGCCGTGATTATCAACCCAGCCACGTGGTCAGGCTATACGAGCGAATCGACGAGGGTTTGATTCCCCGCTACGTTGAACGGCGGGCCACGGCGGAAGCGTCCGTGCGAATCGTGCCCTAGAACGTGGTTATTGAGTCTTGAGTCGTGTGATTGACGCGATCAAGGCGGAAACCAGCGAATTCCCACTCTCGCACGGTCGCGGCTCGGACAAGTTGCGAACGGCGTGGCCATCGACACTCGTGTAAAAGGATGAACCGCGCATGGAAAAGGAGTATAATCCCCGTCAAACTGAATCGACGCCGACCATGCACATCGCCGATATCGAACTCGCCCGCAGATTGGAACAGGCTGACGCCGCGGGAGCCGCCGATTTCGCCGCCGCCCACGTCCGCATCAATCCCGAATCGAAGGCGGATTTCATTTACGCGGGCGGGGGGATCGCCGTTTTCGCCGGTCCGGAGTCGCCGGTCACGCAAGTCATTGGCCTGGGGATGGATGGGCCGATTGATGTGAAGCCGCTTGATTCAATCGAAGCGTTTTTTCGTCAGCGCAATACGCCCGTCAATATCGAGTGGTGTCCGTTGGCGGATTCGTCCTGGCTCGGCGTTTTGGCGGACCGGGGATTTCGACTTCGCGACCACGCCAATGCGTTGATATGCCCGCTGGAGACCAAAGCCTGCGGCGCCGCCGATTCCGGTCAACCCGCAGTCCGGGTTCGCCGAGTGGAGCAATCGGACGTCCACTTGTGGTCGCACGTCGTCGCCCGCGGGTTCTTCGATGACGACGAAGTGCCCCAACCGGTCCTTGACGACCTAGCCACCTTCTTTCACATGTCGAATACAACATGCCTATTGGCCGACGTCGACCATCGTCCGGTCGGCGGATGCGTGGTGGCCACTCACCAAGGGGTCGCGTCGTTGTTTGGCCACGCAACGATTCCCGGTTTTCGCAATCGCGGCGTGCAATCCGCCCTGATCGCGCCGAGCCTGCATCTCGCCGCTGAGACGGGCTGCGATTTGGCCGTCGCCTTCACGCACCCGGGCAGCACGTCGCAGCGCAACCTCGAGCGACACGGATTTCGCGTGGTGTATACGCGGTCCAAACTGGTTCGTATACTCTAACATGCGTTTCGAAGCCCTGTTCGCATCCCGATGCGAACACGAGAGTAGGCGCGGGTCTGAAACTACCGCCCGTTCATGGCCGCGGTCGCAAGAGGGTGTTCGTCGATTTTGCATGATGCCAACGAGGAATGTCATTTCCTGGAAGACTTTTTTCTCGTCGTGAGCGCGCCAGCCACGGAGAGGTAGCAGGTGTAATGCCGTTCGCCGATCTTCAATCTTTTATTACCGAACTCGACAGTCGCAGACAATTAAAACGCGTCGGCGCGGAGGTCGATCCCGTGCTGGAGATCGCCGAGATCGCCGACCGCGTCAGCAAGATGCCGGCGGCTGGTATCGATGACAACGGCCCACCTGCCACCGACCCCATTCATGGCCGACGTGGTGGCCACGCACTGCTGTTCGAAAACGTCAAGGGCAGCGACCTGCCCTGTGCGATCAATCTTTTCGGCAGCTATGAACGCATGCGAATCGCCCTGGGGTGTCAGTCATTCGAGAAGTTGGCCGAGCGGGTTCAGAATCTGGTCAAGCCCGAAATCCCCACCACGCTGATGGCCAAGATGAAGAAGCTGCCCGACCTGGTGAAGGTGGCCGGCTTTTCACCCAAACACATCAAGTCGGGCATCTGTCAACAAGTGGTGCGGACCGACGACGCCAATTTGTTCGACCTGCCCATCATTCAATGTTGGCCGCTGGACGGGCGGCGCGAGTTTTTTGAAGAAATTTCGGAACACCGTCACGGTCGTGGGCTGGATGAATCAGCGTCAACTTCAAAACCCGCTGGCCCGATCCCGCACGGTGGCGGCTCGAATCCGTCGGGCGGCGGTCGATACATCACCTTCGCGGGCATCTATACCAAGGACCCCGGCAACGGCGAGCGAAACGTGGGCATGTATCGGGTGCAGGTCTTCGAACCGAAGTTGACGGCTATGCATTGGCATATGCATCACGACGGGCCTCGCCATCACCGCAAATGGAAAGCGCTGGGCAAACCCATGCCCTTGGCCATCGTGCTGGGCGGCAATTCCGTGTTGCCCTACGCAGCCACTTGCCCCTTGCCGCCCGACGTCAGCGAGCTGCTGTTCGCGGGGTTTCTGAATGAATCGGGGATCGAGCTGGTACCCTGCAAGACCATCGACATGGAAGTTCCCGCCAACGCGGAGATCGTGATCGAAGGGCATGTGGACCCGGCGGACACGATCGTCGAAGGCCCCTTCGGTGATCACACCGGGTTCTATTCCGTTCCTGATCGCTACCCGGTCTTTCGCGTATCAGCCATCACCCATCGTCGCGACCCGATTTACCCCACGACCATCGTCGGTTGGCCTCCGCAGGAGGATTACTACCTGGGCAAGGCTACGGAGCGCATTTTCCTGCCGCTGCTGAAGATGATGATCCCGGACATCGTCGATTATCACCTGCCCATGTTCGGCGCCTTTCACAACTGCGTGTTCGTCAAAATCGCGAAGTATTATCCGTTTCAAGCCCGGCGGGTGATGAGCGCGATCTGGGGTGCGGGGCAGATGGCCTTCACGAAGATGGTGGTGGTGTTGGACGAGGACGTAAACGTGCACGATGAACAGGAAGTGTTCTACACGATGTGCGCTCACGTCGATTGGCGACGGGATACGGTCGTCGTCGATGGCCCGGTGGATATTTTGGACCACGCAGCGCCTTTTGAAGGGGCTGGTTCGAAGATCGGCATCGACGCCACCCGCAAAATTTCAGGCGAAGGCACGGTACGACCCTATCCTCCCAAAATCGAAATGTCCAGCGCCATCCGCGACCTCGTCACCCGTCGATGGTCTGAATACGGCTTGGATTGTCCGGGCAACACGAATGCGGCTCGACACCCGTCGAAACGTTGATTGGTTATAAAATGGAGGTATCGTGCGAGGGCACGCGATCGGTGCAACGAAATTCACGTACCGAACAGTAAGTATTGCCCCGCCGGAGTCATGGACTGCGTGACACCCTGTCGATGGATACGCGGGTCATCAGGTTTGCGAAACAGCGCCGGCGCGACAAAGCGGCGCAAGTCTTGAAAATCCCACTCCTGCCGCGGCACGTCAGCCCGACTGGAATCTCGAACCGTCGCCCGGTAACGATCGACGAGGACGCGGGCGGCATACCGATCGCACATGGATTCCTTGCGACGAGGGTTTCGGCCGGACTGCTTGATGAGCCAGTGATAATACTCGTGCAAGAGGACGAACAGCACCAACTGCTCCGCGTCGGCAAGTTCGATCGTATAACGCGGTTTCCACCAGGCTGTCGTCGACGAGACCGCGCGGGCCAAATAGGTTTCCATGACGTAGGGAAAAGTCAACTGTCGGCCCAGATTCACGAACAAACGATTCGTCGCGTAATAGCAGGATCCCGAAAAATCGCTGCCTCGACTATAGCGAATTCGGATATCCAACCCGTCGGTTGGCCAAGGGTGCACAGCGGAAGTGAACCTGCATTGCAGGGCCGGACCGTCCAGGTGTGTCGTGTTGGAAAACTTCATGCGCTGGGATCCGCAGGGGACAAGTCGCCCGGCGTTCATTGACGCGGATGATACTGCCGATGAACTTCCTTCAACCGCGATTCATCCACGTGCAGGTAGATTTGCGTGGTGGTGACGTCAACGTGGCCCAATAGCTCCTGCACGGCGCGCAAATCCGCCCCGCCGGCCAACAAGTGCGTGGCGAAGGAATGTCGCAACGTGTGGGGATGTACGTTTTTGCCCAGCCCGGCCCGCAGGGCGTATTTTTGCACCAGCCGCCAGACATTCGTCCGATCCAGCGGTCGCCCCGTTCGCGACAGAAACAGCGAATGCCTCGATAAAGGCGACGCCATCGCCGGACGGGCATGTTGCAGATACAACGTCACGGCCAAGATGGCCTTTCGCCCGATGGGGACGATTCGCTCGCGTCGTCCCTTGCCCAGGCATTTCAGGAAGCCGACTTTCAGATTGAGGTTGTCGAGTGTCGCGCCCGTCGCTTCGCTGACCCGCATCCCCGTCGCGTAGAGGAGCTCGAGCAACGCTCGGTCTCGATGAAAATATTCATCCGCGGGGTCGGGTGCGTTTAGAAGCGATTCTATTTGTTCATAGCTTACCGTTTCGGGGATGCGATTCCATTTTTTGGGCAGCTCGATCAGCGAGGCCACGTCGCGACGCAAGCACCCGCTTTGATGGTGAAAGCGCAGGAACATCTTGATCGCAGCCAAGTGCCGCGCGATCGACGCGGTGGCCAAACCCCGCTGTCGCAGGGCTACCAGATGTTCCGTGACATCTTCGATGTCCAGATTCGCGGACATTTCGCCGTCAACGGAAACGTCGTTCCAAAAGGCACACAGATCGGATTGATAGGCCGACACCGTGCTGCCGGCGAGGCCGCATTCGACGAACAAGTAGTCCAGAAACCGCTTGACGGGTCTGGGCGTCTCCTTCGCGGAGACGGCGTGCACCGTATTGTTGTCGACCACGAATGCCATGCTATTGTCACCCAACCCCCCATGACAATCAGCCGCGGATCGGCTGGCTGTTTCAATCACCCTAATGTAGTGAATTAACCGGCGGGGTCAACTGAATTCGGTGTGGGAGAGACGATGTCGTTATCGGAACGATTGACGCCAGACCGCCGCCCGCATGAATCCTGTACGCAACGCACAACTTTATCGGGCGTGCAGTCGTCATCGACATATAGGAACCGCTGTTTCGATGTCTGGCGCTTCCGAAGAAAATGGCAGACCAGGGCGATGGACTCACTTCGTTGAACGGGGTCCGATGCGAACGGGACCGCGTCGCCGGAAACACGCGCCAGCCACCCCGGAGCCATTTCAGGGACAAGGCTCGATTCAACAGCCTCACCCGGATCGACGGTACCGTTGGCGACGAAGAACGGCTTGACTTGAGTTCGTCGAGGACCGCGTGTTAATACGAGGTACCGAAAATCCAATGCGGTCCGCGCGAGGGGTAGGTGGTTCTGCAACGTCTCCTTCGCACGATCGAGCGTCCCGCGAATGCCTGCGGCGCGTTCATATTCACGGCTCCGCGACAAGCCCGCCATGCGATCTTGAAGCTCCGCCAGGCGCGGGGACGTTTCACCCCGCGCGAACCGGACCGACGCGTCGACCATCGACCGATACTGATCCATGGAGATGGATCCGTTACAGGGAGCGGGGCAGCGACCGATGTCGTAATACGTGCAGGCCTGCCCGTGGGGAGTCTGCACCAGAACGTGATGATAACGACACAAATCGAACAATTCTTCCAGCAGTTCTACGAAACCTTGGCAGGAACGACGCGTTGTGAAAGGGCCGATCGCGACGTCCGACACGCGGCTCCATCGCCAATCGCACGTCCATCGAGGGTGGGCGTCATTCGGTTCGACCTGTGCGAACCACACCGGGCCAAATCCCAATGTGTCGCGATATTGATCGGGCCAAATTTTGCGGGCGATCTGCCAGTATAGGACAGTCGTCTCGAACCTGGACCAGCCCGGCCTCCACCGAAGGGTTCGGGTGACGGAGGCCAAGTCGACCCGGCGGCTCGTCTCCGCCGGCGCCTTGCTTTTCGACATGACGGTCCGGCGGATGTTTTGCGTGGCCAGCAGTTGAATCAGCCGCCCTTGGCCATCCACAAACGCAACGACGCCCCCGTGTGTCGGCAAGCCCCGTGCGCCGTCGTCAAACGATCCGGCGTGAAACGGCAGTTGATGTGAAAGGAAATCAGCCGGGTTCATATCGTTCATGCCGTACTGGATTCCGGCGTGCGCCGGAATGACAGACGAGACAGGACCGCACTCGGCCCCAGGGCCGCACTCGCTCCATGGTATCATCCGGCCCTGCACGGGCGAGTCACGAGTTGGTTTTCATGCGCTCGCGGAAATGCGAAGTGGGTTCCTGGACTCCGGCTTTCGCCGGAGTGACGCTGAATTTCGTCGTGTGTCAAATACAAACGATTTACGCCGGTCACCGAGCGAGGTTGCGGGTCTTCGGAAAGCAACGTAGAATCCACCCCTGTCACCGCACCGCCCGCACCGGCGGTTGTAGTGCCCTTGAAATTCAAGGGGCCGTAGCTCAGCTGGGAGAGCGCCTGCATGGCATGCAGGAGGTCGTGAGTTCGAGTCTCATCGGCTCCAAATACAACGGAGAGCAGCAAATAGCGAACATCGTCGTTCCAGCGCGCTTTGTCATTCCGGCGCAAGCCGGAATCCAGCATGGGTGGCCCACCTCCTTTGGAGGTGGGGGAGCCGATGACTTACGCTCCCTATCATGCCCGCAGTTTCACCCACCCCTTCACGACCCCCGACCAGGTCTTTCACGAGCCGCGAGCGCAAAGCGAGCGGTCTTCCGGTCCATTCGAATGGCATGTCGGCTATTGTGTTAGTCGCCCTTGTATATGCCGCCCGGTCCTCGGGCCGCTGATTTCAAGCGACTGGCAAACTTTCCGCCGCGTGAAGTTCGCTTAGAATTCAACGCGGAGGATCGGCTTGAAGACGTAGGCTAACACGAACGACAAGCCCATCAGCCAGAACAGCCACACCGTCGAACCGCTAAACCATCCGTCGCGATTGGGATAGGTCACGGCGATTGATCGGATGGCCGAGCCTGCCGCCAACGGCGACTCGGACGGATACAATACCTGATCGCCAAAATTCGCCCCGGGCCGTTTCGGGCTGATGCGGGGGAATCCGCCCCCGACGTTTAGGATCTTGGTGGCGGTTTCATCGTTGGCGACGATGCGCAATTCGTGCACGCCCGGTTTGCCCGCCCGGATACGCCACGCCACTTCGTTTTCACTGGGAATGCGGAGCGTCGGTGTTTCGACGTTGAATCCACCGTCACCCACCAACGACACCGTCGCCAAGTTCAAGTCAAGGTCTGGCGATACCTGAGCGATCACCACAGCCTCGTCGCAGACCGCCAGCGGCTGCCATTGATAGCGACTCCCCAATTGGACCATCACCAAAATGAACGGAACGACCATGATGGCCAAGGGCAACAGCGAGTATCGCAGTAACCGCAAGCTGGATATCAATACGCCGCCGAAGGAGCGGAACATGGCCACCGGATCATCCTTGAAAAGTTTGATGGCCAGCATGTCCGCCTTGATGCGGTCCTTCACTGTGCGGATGGCAGGCTGGTTTGACGTGTACTTGTAGACCAGCAGCCCGAAAACGCTCGCCAAAGCGCTGAAGACGCTCAGCGACAGCCATCCCGGCCCGCCGACAAACGGGCGAAACAGTAGGTCGAACACCCAGGTGATGATGCTGTTGACGATTGACAAGCCTACGTTCCGCCTGCCTGCCGCCTGCCGGCCGGAAGGCCGGGCAGAACGGAAACTATTCCAGATATCCCAGCCCCTTTAATCGGTCGGTCACGTCGGCGTCCGATTCCGCGGATTCCAGCCTGGCCAATTCCTTTTCTATCACGTGAACGACGAATTCCTCGGGTGAAGCATAACCGGCGGCCTCCGCTATTCGCTTAACCCTGTCAAACAAGCTCGAATCGATTTTGATCTTGGCAGCCATGACTAATTCATTCCAGCAGGGCGGTTTGGCGGATGGGTCGCCTGTGCAGTCGTCACGTCGAAAAGATCACGCCCGCGCATGCCGTCCGGCACCGACAATCCGAATCGGCCAAGTATCGTCGGGGCAAGGTCCAACAAGTCCGGATCGTCCACGATCACCGGCCGATTGGTAAACAGGACACCCGGCACCAGGTGCGGGGCGGTCATGTGGTCAGCGTTCCAAGCCCGGAGATTGTCCTCAATCACTTGCTCAGGAAAACGGCACATGGCTGATTGATTTCCCGTTCGGTAGCCGCGGGCGTATCCCAGGACCATGTCCGGCCCAGCGACGAGCATCGGACCGGAAAACACATTTCGTGTCTGATAAACTTCAGCCACCACCTGGGCCCCGTCCTTCGGATCGCGATAGGCCTTGAGTTTGGCGGCAATTTCGTCCATCAGCACCTGCATATCAGCGGGGGCGACGATGCCCCCCCGCTCGCGCCCCTTGAGGTTGATATACAGGCCGCTGAATCCAACGCCGTACGCTCGCGTTTCCGTGGCCTTGATGTTCGCCATCAGATCCGGTCTGTTGGGGTCGCGCATGGTTGCGTAGCCATTGTCTCGCAACCAGGTGTTGGGGTTGAAGCTCCTGCGGTAGTCGCAGAACCCGTGATCGCTCATCACCATCAGCGCCGCCTTCGGGAATCGCCCGGCGATGTTGCCCATCACTGCGTCCATGCGCACATAGAGATCTTCGACCACGTGCTTGTGTTTTTCATGAAATTCGGGTGTGACTCCCGGATGATCAGGATTTCGTGCCCCCCAAAACATATGACTCACCTGATCGGTCGATCCGAAGTAGAAGAACAACATCCCACCGGCATAGTGGTCCAACGCGAACTCCAGCAGGCGAAGGCGTTCCTGAAGCACGATTTCCGCCTGGGCCAGAAATTCGTCGGGCGACAGTACCTCTCTGTTGAGCGCTTCGGTGTCTTCCGGCAAACCCTGCGTGTAATAACGACCGATGGCGTTCGAGACCGTGACGCTGAAATCCTTGGGTTGATCGATTTCCCAGGACGGCTCCTGTGGGTCGAGGTTAAATGGCGACACGTACAATCGTAAATGGGGATGGACCTCCTTCAAGTAGAACCGGCAGATTCCCTTCAGAGTCAGCAGATGCGGGATCATCTCGAATTCGATCGGGACCCACTCGCTCCATTCACCCACCGACAAAATCACGTCTCGCCCGCCGAATCGAATGCCAGCTACCGATTCCACCGGGTCGCGATAAATGGTGAACGGCACCGTCGATGGCCGAGGCATCGTGCGCGTTGAATCCTTCGGCGAGGTGACCGCGTAGGTGTTCGGTCGGCCCACAAAAGCGCTCTCTGCCCGGTCGTTCTTCATTTCCAGCACATGAAAGGTGGCCCCGATCGCGTCACTGCCTTCATCCCGCTCTTTCGGATCGCTTGTGAAGTAGGAAAGCGTTCCCAGCGTGTGCCGCAGATCGACGGTTCCCATGTCGCTGAGGCAACGGAACTCAGCCCCGTGCGACGGAGGCGGCGGGTAATTGGCAGGCATGCGATAGATGTGGGCGGGAACGCCTGCCTCGGTCAAAAACTCCCAAAACGGTCGCGAGTGACGATTTATCTTCAACTTGGTCGACCGAATCGGAATCGTGTAGCCGAAGGCCGTGATGTCATCCAAGCCATGACCGATTACCGGCAGCGGATCGGGCGGCTCGAAGTCGGCTGCGGAGGAAAGCAGCCTGCCGGACATCGCGTCACGCCGAATGAAATCGAACACGCCATGCCCACCCCCGTCCGTGCCCGTCATCATGTTCGACCACGCCACCGGACTCTGCGGCGGGATGCTCGTGCCCAGCGCCTTAAACGAACCCTCACGCGCGATTTTGGCCAGGTTCGGCAGGCGTCCGTCGGCCAACATTTGCGACGTCAGTTCGAAATCCATGCCGTCGATGCCGATCACGATCAGCCGTTCCGGATGCTCAACGGGGGTCGCATCGTCATTGCATCCGCTTGCAACGAACGCCACGCAAACCGCCATCGCCTTCGCCATCGCCCACCACTTCACGAGCCGCGAGCGCGAAGCGAGCGGTCTTCTGACCACATCAAGCAAACTTTCAAACAATATCCGCGTCGCCACTGCCCCATTCACGCTGCCCCGTCGCGACGGGTATGTGCGTCTAATTAAATCAATCAACGTCGCCCCCTCTTCTTAAGACGAGGCTTTTGTTCAATGCCTCCCTTTCGACGCTTCGCATCCGCCACTTCCAACGGTCTGCCGTCCATCACCTCCGGCACTGCCACACCGAACATGTCCAGCACCGTTGGCCCCAGGTCCAGCAGGCGAGGGTTTTCACTGCGAATCTTGCGATTGCTGAACAGAACCCCCGGCACGAGCTTCGGGTCCATGCAGTGATCGCCGCTCCAGGCCTTCGTATTGTCATGAAAGACCGACTCCGTCACTCTTCCCACCGCCGTCTCCCACGACGCTCGATACCCTGCGTTGTACCCCACCAGCACGTCCGGTCCATCGGCGCGATACGGGCCCCGGTACACCTTGTGCGCGTCAAACGCCCGGCTGACCCCCATCTCGTCTCGCTCCTCGTCTCGCAGACCGGTCAGTTTTTCACACAACTCGGCTCGTAACGCCGCAGCCTCCTCCCCCGAATCCACGATCCCCTTGGCCTCGCGATCCTTCACGTTCAGATAGATACCAGCCAGCCCCAGCGCAAACGCCCGCGTCCGCGACCAATCAACGTCTCGCAGATATTTGTCCCCGGACGCGTCTGGTAGTAGCACCATGTAGCCGTTGTCGACGAGCCAGCGATTTACATCCATGCCCCGCCGAAACGACTTGAATCCGTGATCGCTGATGACCATCAGCAGCGTATCGTCATCGTCGCACCGCTCCATCACTTTGCCGACCAGTTCGTCACAGCGCTGGTAATGCTCCTCGATGGCCTTCGGTTGCGGATTTCGAACCTCGCGTTCCATCGCCGGGTGCTTTTCGTCAAGATACCGCCAATACATGTGCTGGATGCGGTCCGTCCCGTCGAACACCACCACGCACAAACCCCGGCGGAGCTTGTCCAGCGAATCGAAGAACATCGCCTCACGTTCTCGATCAGCCTGTACGCATTGCTCCAAAAACGTGGTATCATCCAGAATGCCCTCGTTCAGCGCCCAGGTGTCCTCCGCCAGACCCAGCGTCGCGAACAGACCCTGCCTCTTGGCCAAATAAATACTGTACGCCGCAGGATGGGCGATGGGCATCGCAGGCCGCTCCGGGTTGATCTGAATCGGCGTCACATACAGCGAAAACTCCGGGCTGACCGACAACAACAGAAATTGGCATATCCCCGAAACCTTCACGCCCATCCCCAGGCGAAACGTCACGTCTACCCAGGCGCTGTATTCTTCGACGCGCAGTGTCACCTGCCTGCCGTCCACGTTCAGCTTGGCCGACCGCCCGTCCCCGTTGACCGTAACCGTAAAAGCCAACTCCGCCGCTGGCGCGTCCTTCAGCATCGTGTTCCGCGGCCCGATCAGCCGACCCCGGATCGTATCACCAATTCGTTCCACACGAACGCGCTCGCCGCCGGTGTGTTCCGACGCGCGCTCCGCCGTGGTGTAATACGTGAACGTCCCTTGGCTGCCCCGCAGGTCCGGCACGCACATGGCGCTCAGCGAGATCCCGTTGAATTTCTCCGGCGGGAACGTGATCGGCACGCGAATGATCGAACTGAATATCCCGCACCGACCCAGCGTCTTCCAGAACGGCGTGCCCTTGCGCATCAATCGAATGTCAGCCCGTCCCAGGGGCAGGCGATACTTCCCGATGCGCAGATTCCGCCGCGCCCCACCGATGTGGACGCTCGATAGCTTCGGCACGTATGTTCGGCGATCATGGATCAGAAAATCAAACACGTTGTGCTTGCCCGGATTGCAGCCCGTCAGAAAAGACGACCACGCCACCGGTGAAATCGGCGGCGCCGTTGTGCCCAACCGGCGGTACGTTCCCTGCTTGGCCAATCGCGCCAGATTGGGAAGCATCTTCCGCGCAAAAAAGCCGTCCACCAGATCAGGGTCCATCCCGTCCAGGCCCAGCACGATACAACGCTTGATCCGTGCCCGGGACATCGCCCGCCGGCCCCGAATCGACCGGATGGTCCAGCGGATGGGCCAGGTCAGCAGCGCCAGCCCCGCCGAGAGCACGGCCATCAGTACCACAAATAACGACGACAGAACCGCGAACCCCGCGCCCGGCCCGATGTACGCAGCCGCCGGCGAGGGCGTCAGCGCCAGTAACACCGCCGCCGCGAGCAAAACACTCGCGAATCGGCAATGAAATGATCTCGCTCGACGATTCAAAATAGCGAACGATCCTCCCCGTACGGGCAATCCGACAAGTTTCCGCACCTGTGCCGCGGTCAATTCCCGTTTCCCGACTACGCCCACCCCCGCACCCGATCTATCGTCAGACACCCGCTTGGATGAGATGCGATCTCAGCTAGGCAGTTTGTCATGCAGTTTGCATTCTATCAGAGCCGCGACCAAGTCTCTTACGAGCCGCGAGCGCGAAGCGAGCGGTGTTCGGACCACAGCAGGCAAACTTTCAAACAATATCCGCGTCGCCAGCGCCCGATCCGTCATTCCGGCGCAGGCCGGAATCCAGAAATGCAAACAGGCTGGGTGGCCCACCTCCTTTGGAGGTGGGGGAGCCGATGATCAGAGCGCCAGTTCCTAGGGCCCGTTTCACCCGCCGGGTGCCCCATCCATCGCGCAGCGATGGGTGGGGTCCCGATGATCGGCTGGGTGGCCCACCTCCTTTGGAGGTGGGGGAGCCGATGATCAGAGCGCCAGTTCGTAGGGCCCGTTTCACCCGCCCGATGATCGGCGTTCGCAAAACTCCGAACTGCTAGCGAAATTCGGGTTCATCTTCGCCACGGAATCCAGCCTTCATCGCGATTCCCTGGACTCCGGCTATCGCCGGAGTGACGCTGCTGAGTCGAAATCACGTGGCTATCACGGTCATTCCGGCGCAGGCCGAAATCCAGCCTTCATCGCGATTCCCTGGACTCCGGCTTTCGCCGGAGTGACGCTGCTTTCAGCGGAGTGAACACGCTTTCGCCGCGGAATCTACATTGCTGGTGACTGCGCCGCAGTGGACTCGAACCACTAACCTTCGGTTCCGTAGACCGATGCTCTATCCAATTGAGCTAGCGGCGCTCCAACAGGGGCGCGATGCCATCGTGTTTCACCTGTTGAGGCCACAGTATATGGACACAACACGCGTCGTCCAGCTTCACCCCGTGTCAGCCAATTCATTCGTCTGGAAATTCAAGCCGAAGGGCCGTGTCAATATCGTTCACACGGAAAATACCCAGCGATTTCTTGTTCTCGCCCAATACCGTGGCGTACACGTATTCGATATTGACGCCCGCGTTGGCCATCGTTCGGGCGATGGACGCGAACGCACCGGCACGATTAGGGATTTCCAGACGCAAGACCGGAACCAGGATGTGGGCCGCCGACGATCCTCGCAGCGCGCTTTTCGCCTTTTCCACGTCATCGACGATGATTCGCATCGTGCCCACGTCCACCGTGTCCAGGACGGCCATGGCTTGTATGCTGATCTGCGCCTCGGTCAATGACGCACAAAAATCCGCCACCACACCGGGGTGATTCCCCAGGAACACGCTGATTTGGGTTTCTTCGGTCGCCTTCACGCGATTGCTTTCCGTTCATTCGATCGACGCAGGGGCCTGCGATCATCCAACAGCCGCCGGACTTTCGCCCGAAAAGGGGCCTTCATTCCGTGGTCAATCCAGGCGATCCGCCTCGCACCAGGAGCCGAATGTCGTCCACCATCGACCGATGATCCCGCTCATCCCTGCCAGGGTCCGCCGATTCAAAATAATCGTCGCACAAGCTAATCGCGGGACGCGAGGGTGGCAAGTCATTACCATGTCCGGCATGATGGGTGACAACCGCTACGCAAACCGAAGGCGGCGAACCTGTCGAAATTCGGTTGATTGTAGTCCGGCAAACTTCCAACGCGAGTCAAGGTGTGCAACTCAAGAGGATACTAGGGGCGCCAACCGCGTGGTTCATCGGCATGGGTGTAGCCATCGGGTCGGGCGTCTTTCGCACGCCCGGTGAAATCGCTGCCGACCTCCGCGAACCTTGGTGGATCATCTCCGTGTGGGTGTTCGCGGGTTTGTTTGTGCTCGCAGCCGGGCTGGTGACGGCCGAATTGGCCACGCGATTTTCCGAAGCAGGGGGCGAGTATGTATTCCTCCGCGAAGCCTACGGTGAATTCGTGGCGTTTTTTTTCGGGTGGGCCTACACCGTCTTCATCGTAGGGGGCGGAGCCGCCACCATCGCGGCTGCGTTTGGCGACTTCGCGTCTGATTGGCTGGATATCGACGCGTCTTGGTCGGGCGCGCTGGCCGCCTTGGCCATCATCTTCACCACAACCATAAACGCATTGGGCTTGCGCACCGGGGCGCGAGCTCAGAACATTCTGACCTGCGTAAAAATCGTCGCGCTGCTCGCTGTCATCATCGCCTGTTTTGCCCCGGGCTCCATCAACGTGCCGGCGTCAGCCGCAACGGGGGGTACAGAATTCACGCCCGAAGCTCCTCGTTTCGGTTCGCTTTTGAAATTCCTGACGCCCGCCATCATCGCCGCCCTGTGGGCCTACGACGGCACCACCGATTCCGTAAAAATGGCCGAGGAAATCAAGGACGTTCGTCGGGCACTGCCGCGAGCGTTGATCGGCTCCGCACTGTCCCTGATGTTTCTATACCTGCTTTTCAACTTGGCCTTGCTGCGAATGGTTCCCGTTGACGAAATGGCTGGAATGGCCTTCGTCCCCGGCGAGGCCATGGCCCGCGCGGTCGGCCCCGCGGGTCGGAACGTCATGCTGTGTGTGGCCATGATCGTCTGCCTGGGCTCGCTCAGTTCGACAGTGCTGGCCACCGTTCGCGTCACGTTTGCGTTGGCACGCGATGGCCTAACGTTTCGCTTCATGTCGCGAATGTCCGCAAACCAGGCACCGGTGCCGGCGCTGATCGTGGTCGCGTGCGTGGCCCTCGTGCTCGTCTTGATGCGCGGTTTTGGCCAGATACTCAGCATATACTTTTTCGCCAGCAACATCCTATTCGGACTATCCTACGCCAGCTTGATTGTGTTTCGCCGTCGAGAGGCCGAGTTTCCGAAAACGGTGTTCCGATGCCCCGCCGGACCCGTTTTGGTCTGCATCCTGATTCTCGTGCAATTGGCTTTAGCGGTGAACATTGCCGTGGAGAGTCCGCAAGACGCAGCGGCAACGGCTGGCCTGCTCGTTATTTTTGGCGCGCTCTATTTCGTATGGAAACGATTTAACCACGGAAATGACGGATCACAATGATTGCACTCGACCCCTGCGTTACCACACTTGCGAGCCGCCCACGCCCGTGCTGCCCGCCTCAGCCACGCACGACTGCCAATCGATAGATAGGGCGTGCTTCACGCAGATATTTCACTTCATAGTTCGTGCCGGTTGAATTACTCTCCACTCCGAATTCGGAATCGTCGAAGCAGGCTTCATGCAGTTCAGGCCGAGACAGCAAGCACGCCCGGATTTGTTCGAAATACTCCGCATGATCCGTTTGAACCGCCCACCGGGCCCCCGGTTTCAAACTGCGAACCGCCGCCTCAACAAATGCCGATTGAATCAGTCGGCGCTTGTGATGACGCTTCTTAGGCCAGGGATCGGGATGATAAATATGCAAAGCCGACAGGCACGAAGCGGCCAAGTGGACCTTCACGAAATGATCCGCATCGGTCCGTAACAGTCGCACATTCGTCACGCCCCAACGGGCCATGCGATCCGCGGCGTAGTGACATATCTTGTTGGCCCATTCAATTCCGACCAACCGCTTCTCGGGGTGCTGCTGCGCCCGACGCAACAGAAATCCGCCCTTCCCGCACCCGATTTCCAATTCGACGTCGCCGGGTGTTTCGAACCAGTCAGCCGGTTGAATCGTTTCATCGTCAACCGGGGGCACGAGCAAGATTTGCGACACTTTACACATGGGGATTTTCACCGACGATCCCACGCCGGCTCGCGCGGGGCTGGCGTGCCTTGCGTCTCGTCCCTATAACACATGAAAGGCGAGATTTCATGATCCCAATGTTACGCGAAAATCTCGAGTCCGTTCAGTCACGAATTCGTGACGCCTGCTCCCGTGCCGGGCGCCCGACCGATTCCGTCAAACTCGTCGCCATCACCAAGTCCGTCGGGCTTGACGTGATCCGGGCACTAGCCGACGCGGGCTTGACGGATTTTGGCGAAAACCGCGTTCAGCCGTTAACGCATCGGGCTGCGGAAATCAGCGAGGGCCACGCGCCATCGGACTCCGCGTCAGTCATGCAAGCGATCCGCTGGCACATGGTTGGTTACTTGCAGCGAAACAAGGTCAAATCCCTGCTTCCCTGGGTCACGCTCGTCCAATCCGTCGATCGCTTGAGATTGGCAGAAGAAATCAGCAAACAAGCCGCCGCCAACGGTCAAGACGTCGACATCCTGCTGGAAGTCAACGGAGGAAGCGAGCCGCAAAAATCCGGCGCGCAAGTCTGTGCCGCTCCCTATTTGGGCGAACAGATCATCTCCCTGCCCCATCTGCGTTTGCGCGGGCTGATGACCATGGCTCCGCTCGGCGCCGATGAAACGACCCTCCGCCAAATTTATTCACGGGTCCGCGAACTGTTCGACGATATGCGGCGAGACGATCGCGTTCAGCCATAC
Organism: uncultured Phycisphaeraceae bacterium; assembly: GCA_964424105.1. GTDB lineage: Bacteria > Planctomycetota > Phycisphaerae > UBA1845 > UBA1845 > CAYRHJ01. The sequence continues at coordinate 134,329 of CAYRHJ010000032.1, forward strand.
TTTGACACGTACAGCGCGGGCATGACACAGGATTTTGAATGGGCCATCGAGTGCGGCGCCACCATGGTCCGCGTCGGCACCGCCTTGTTCCAGGGTATCCAGACCCCGAACACCGTAGACGTCTGAAACCGGGTGACGCCCATCCACACTTGCGAAGTGTCGCCGTCGCGGATTCGACATTTTAGGCCAAGTTCACATGCCGCCGGCTCGGCGACTGAGTTGTATGCTATCAGGAACGGGGACTGCAATCCCCGTCCATTCATCGTGTGAAGGGTTGTCATCACGAACGGCCCACGGAGAATCGCGACAAACGTCATCCGCCATAGGAGGTCATCATGATTCGCGGCGTCCACACCATGTTCTATTCGTCCGATCCGCGGGCTTTGCGCGAGTTCTTGCGAGACAAGCTCGGATTCAACCGCTACACCGACCTCGGCGAAGGCTGGCTGATATTCGATCTGCCCGAAGCCGACATGGGCTGCCACCCGGCCGAGGCTGAAGACGGCAAACGCTCCGGAACGCCCCACCTTTCTTTTTACTGTGACGACATCGACGAAACGGTCGCTGAACTCAAGCGCCGCGGCGTCGAGTTCACCGACGACGTCCAAGACCAAGGCTACGGGCTGGTGACGCATTTCAATATGCCCGGCGATTTCCAAGCCCAGCTCTATCAACCCCTATACTCAAAAACGCCCGTCGGCCAACAACACGTTTTATAGATTCGACCCCGGCCAACGGCCCATTCGCTGATTGGCGGCGATTCCGGAATGTCGAATTATTCTGCCGGATATTCCGCATACGTCTTGGGCGTCTCATAGACCCGCACACGGCTGACCGTTGCCGGCTCAAACGCCCCCTGCAACTTCTCGTAGATGGTCCGCGTGATGTTTTCGACGCTTGGATTGACCTCGGCGAATTCGGGGCAATCCAGATTCAGATGTTTGTGGTCGAACCGCTCGATCACCCGATCGTTCACGATCCGCGTCACGTCTCCGAGAGGCACGATGACCCCCCGCACGCCGTCAGGCACACCCGTAAGCGTCACGCGCAGCACGTAATTATGACCGTGGCCGTTGGGGTTGGCACAACGACCGAAAAGCCGTTCATTTTCCGCGTCGCTCAATGAACGACTATACAATCGGTGGGCAGCGCTGAATTCGAACGCGTACGTCATGCTTACCATATCTACGTTTCCTCGGTGAACGGCGTAGGACAGATGCGGCGAGGGAATGATCCGTAGCGTTTCCAGCCGCGTGTTCTCCGGCATCTCGTTGACCAGCGTTTTCCACAAGACCGGCAAAACGCCCGCCCATTTGAATCGCGGAGTGACGCCCCATTGACCTTCGATGATGGAAACCGCGTGACGCCGCAATAGCCGGTCGATCAGTTTGATGTTACAGACGTAGCCGCTACGGGTATCGACCGGTCCGCTGAGCACAGCCCGCAGTACGACATAGGGCACCATGTCGTCACTCGCAGGCCAACCCGCCCAGGTGTTGCGGACCGCCTCATCCGCCTCGGACACGCCGGTTCCCACGGCAAACCGTATTTCTCGCATCAACCGAATTGTCATCGGGCTTCATCCTGGCCACGCGTTAACCAACGGAGCCTAACGGAGATGTCCCTGCGCGAACAGACCAAGAACCCCTGACAATTTCCGCGCCGCGATCAAGTCATTTACGACCCGCGAGCGCGAAGCGAGCGACGGGTGGCCCACCTCCTTTGGAGGTGGGGGAGTCGATGACTACACCGTGTGGCCGAATGTCGCGAGTCTTGTAAACGTGCGGACCGCCGACGTGCCCGGATTCATCCCGTCAATCTTGTAAATCCTGTCAATTTTCGCTGGCGTAGGGCGGCTTTCACCCCCCTCTTGACAGAGCCGCGACCGTCAGGGAGCGGTCTTTTTCACCTATTCAAGTTTGCAGGATCGACGCGCCGCGACCGCGTCTTTACGACCCGCGAGCGCGAAGCGAGCGTTCTTCCCGTCTATTCAATGAGCAGCTCGGCCACTGTGTCAGGTGCACCAAGATCGGCTCGCTCTTGCCCGCGCCCGTCACCCCGGCGAACGCCGGGGTCCAGGCATAATCGTTGCAGTTTCCGCCCTTCACACGACCACCGTCGTGCATCGGACCAATCAATGATTCACAAGAACGTCAAAACTGCCGCGGTGCCTCTTTCCGCGGTCATTCCATTTGCCACGTCGGGAGTCGGCCCGGCGTCCAGGGTGCGCCGGCGGCTTCCAGGTTATTCTCAAGCTGCTGGAGCCGTCCTTCAATCAAGCTACGCAATTCCGCGAGCACCCCGGTGAATTCCTCGCCGGCATAGCGATACTCGTCGCGCTGGGTCTGCGTCGGCGGGGTCGTGGCGTACCATTGGCTGTCCACAATGTCCTCGACGCGCTCCCGGATCGTGCGCGGAGTCGGCTCGCTACGGTTGCCGATGGTCTGATCTCCGCGAAGCTTGGTCAACAACGCCGTCAGGTCCTTTTGCAATTGGTCGGCCTCGGTCAGCAGCTCATGGCGAGCATCGGGCGTGTCCATGATGGCTTTGCGCAGGTGCGCGATGCGGTCGCCGGCTTCGCCCGCCGCCGCGAGCGCTCCACGTACCGCCCGACGCAACTCCGCCACGTCCTGCCGAAATGCCAGAACCGCTTCTCGATCATCCTCGGGAAACGTGCCCAGGTCCAACGGGACGACATTGAACGTGACCGGATCGGTCAGATCGGTGACCACGCCGTCCACGTGTTTAGCCAGGGTCACGGTGTACGTGCCCGGCAGGGCGATGGGCCCGGTAGGTCCGGTCAACCACGGAGGCCGGTCCTGCGGCGGCTTGAGTTGGGTCGGTGTGGACGCGGGAAAACGCAAGTCCCAATTCGCCTTGTGCATGCCCTTATCGCGAGACCCTTCGATCCGGCGAACGATTTCATCCGCATCATCACGCACGATCAGGAGAATCTGCGGTTCGTGTTCCTCGTCCTCGGCACGCAGCGCGTCCCAGGTCGGATAGGAAACCGACTTGCCCGCCTTGATGAGCTTCTTTTCGGCCTTCTGACGCCTTTCCTTTCGCGACATCAGTTTGTCTTTCAGGTAATACGTGAAGACCGCGCCAAAAGGCGGATTCGGAGCCGCGAAATAGCTTGCGCCCTGCGAGCCGCGCCCCGACCAGTCACCCAGCCGCGTGCGCTGAATGAAACGCAGCGCGCTCTTGACCGGGAAGACGTGGGCCTCTTTCGCCAACAATTCGTCGCTGACGTCGCGAAGCGCCGTGTAGTCATCGAGAATGTAGATGCCTCGGCCAAACGTGCCGACGACGAGATCGTTCTCGCGCCGTTGAATCTCGAGATCGCGCACGGAAATCGTGGGAATGCCGCCCTTGAGACGAACCCACTTTTGGCCGCCGTCGATCGTGAAGTAGACTCCGAACTCCGTTCCGGCGAACAGCAAGCCCTGCCTCTCGTGGTCTTCGGAAAGTGTCAAGACAGTGTCACGCGCCGGCAAGTCGCCCGTGATGGACTGCCATGTCCGGCCACGGTCGGTGCTCTTGAGGATGTAGGGCTTGAAATCGCCGTTCTTGTGATTGTCGAAGGTTGCGAAAACGGTATCCGGATCGTGGCGGGACGCTTCCAGGTCACTGACGTAGGTGATGTCGGGCACGGTGGGGAAGACTCTGTTCTGCCGCCAACTGTCGCCGCCGTCTTCCGTGACGCTGATCACGCCGTCGTCGGTTCCAACGTATATCAACCCCTCGACCAGTGGGGATTCTGAAAGCGAAACGCAGTTGCCGTAGAAGGAGGTGGAATTGTTCTTGGCCACCGCGTCCACACCGTGAACCTTGCCCATGACCGGCAACGTGTTGCGATCGATTTGGCGTGTCAGATCGTCGCTGACCGCGGCCCAGCTATCACCGCGATCGTCACTGCGAAATAGTTTTTGGGCGGCGAAGTACAGGCGCGTGTGGCTGTGCGGACTGATGATGAGGGGCGTATCCCAGTTCCACTTGAATGGGTCTTCGCCGGGCTTTTCCCGTGGCTTGATGTCGACGATCTCGCCGCTGCGGCGATCATGGCGCACCAGACCCCCGTACTGCCATAGACTGTAGACGATCATGGGGTCGGTCGGATCAATCTGCGTCTCGTATCCGTCGCCGCCCACCGTGACGAACCAGTCTTCATTGGTGATGCCGGCTCGGTCAGTCGTCTGCGAGGGTCCGCCTTGTGTGTTGTTGTCCTGCGTCCCTCCATAGACGTAATAGAACGGCTTGGATTCGTCGACGGCGATGCGATAAAACTGCGTGACAGGTAGATTCGGCTTGAAATTCCAGTTCTCGGCTCGGTCGTAGGACTCGTAGATGCCGCCGTCACAGCCCACCAATAAATGATCGCTGTTGTTGGGGTTGATCCATAGGGCGTGGTCGTCCACGTGTCGGTCGGTGTTTTTCACACGCTTGAAAGTCTTGCCACCGTCTTCGGTGACGTGCATGAACGTGTCCAGGGTGTACACCCGGTCCGCGTCGTTGGGGTCGCACACGATTTCGTTGTAGTATTGGGGACTGCTGGACATGTAGTCATTGCGCTTTTCCCAGGTCTCCCCGCGATCGAGAGAGCGAAAGAAACCCCCCGCTTTGCCCGAGGCTTCGATGATCGCATAGATGACGTCGGGGTTGGCAGGAGCGATGTCCATGCCGATGCGGCCCATGTCCTCGGCCGGGATTCCCCGAGTTAATTTCCGCCAGGTGGTTCCCGCGTCGGTTGACTTGTAGATGGCCGACTCCGGTCCGCCGTTGATGAGCGTCCAAACGTGTCGGCGGCGCTGATAAGCGGATGCATACATGACGTCCGCGTTTCGGGGGTCCAGATGAACTTCATTCACTCCCGTGTCGTCGCTGATGTGTAAGATTCGATTCCAAGTCTGCCCGCCGTCCGTGGTCTTGTACAATCCGCGGTCGCCGCCCGAGCGCCACAGCGGTCCCTGCGCCGCCACGTACACGACGTCGGAATCGCGTGGATCGATGGCGATCATTCCGATGTGCTCGGATTCCGGCAAGCCGACGTTTTTCCAGTTCTTGCCGCCGTCAATGGATTTGTAGACGCCGTCCCCGAACGAGACGCTGCGTTGGCTGTTGTTCTCCCCGCTTCCTACCCAGATAACATTGGGATTGTGCGGATCCATCGTGACGCAGCCTACAGAATAGGATCCTTCGCTGTCGAATACCGGCTCATAGGTCGTTCCTGCGTTGCTCGTCTTCCATACGTTGCCGGAGCACACCGCCACGTAATAATGACCCGTGTTTTCAGGGTTGACCGCGAAGTCGCAGATTCGACCGGACATCAGCGCCGGGCCGACGGACCGCAGTTTCAGTCCTGAAAACGTCGCCGCGATCATACCGCCTTCGTCGCTCTCCTCGTCGTCGTCCTGCGCCATGACCCCATGGGTGCATGCCGCCGCCACCAGACATCGAATTATCCAAGTCCTGTAAATTCGAAAACCGTCATTCATGTGAAAATCTCCTGTCCCACCCGCGCCAGACTGCCGAGCCGGAATCAGTTTTCCGGTGTCTCCATGACCAGAATATCGGACGATTCATCCGAATCTTGCAGCGTAGCGCATGGAGACCCCATAAATCAACACTGTGAACGTGTGACTCTTGTCTGATTGTGTCGATTGACGCTTTCTTGTGCCGTGGCCAAGGCGTTGTTTATTCATTCCGGCGATGAATGAATTGTAAGCTATTATATTATAACCAGTTAAGCGTCGCGCGCGATGTGAATCAACTCTTTCACCTCATGGTGAGGTGACGCGAATCGGCGTGAATCAACATTTTTTTCCTAGCCGACCGACGAAATCGTTTGTCGGTAATTGGGTATTGGACAATCTCAGCAGGTCAGGCGGAATGGGGCGGACCATGGGTCAAGGGCGGTTGTGAATCGACCCCGTCGCGAATTGATTGAGATTTGGCAGGGTCGCCGATACAGTCTATTGGCGACTTGGTCGTCGAGCATCATTTGTATTGAACTTGGGAGACAACCATGAAACAGCTAACGGGTCGCGCGAATGGAATTCTGTGTTGCGGGCTAATGCTATCGGGCTTGGCTGTCGGCGGCTGTCAGACCAACGCCCAAACGGGGTCGTTGATCGGCGCCGGGGTCGGCGCTGCGGTGGGCCAATGGATCGGCAAAGACACCGAAGGCACGCTGATCGGCACGGGCGTGGGTGCGGCTGCGGGTTACATGATCGGCAATGAAGAAGACAAAGCGCAGATGAGAAGAGGGCCATCCTCGGATTCTCGATACGAGGAATATCGATACGAGGAGTATCGATACCAGGAATATCCAGAATAGTCCTACCAATCAGTGAGCGGGCACAGGGAGGCAATGGGCGTGATCCCCGCCCCTGCGCCAGGCTGTTTCACCATGGCGCTTGGTACTTGGGGAATGGAAATCCTCAGAAGACTGCCCGGCTGGCCTCGCACGATATCATTCCTGCCGACGAAACAGGCCGAATTGCGGATCGGCCTCAAACCCCGTCCGTTGGCTGACCGAATCAACATTTCAAGAGATCGACTCCACCCTGTCGCAATCCTTTGGACGACGTGAATCGGTTGCGTGAATGGCGCCCGATTGCTCGTTGGCAGTACCCAACCTATCCGTTAGTCTACGCAAGCCTTGGACGAGTTGGTGTTGGCGCGTGGCGCGTATCGATACTTTTGCTTTATTTGTGAAGCCGGCCTGATCGGGTCTGCCCGGAAACTAATCAGAATCGCCGGTGAGTCGCGAGTGTTCGGGAGCAGAAGGAGTGCTAACGCTCGTTGATCTGCGTATCCCTACGGAAAGGGGCTTGCAGAATTGGCTATAAATCGCAAATGGATTCGCCGGCATCCACCGGGCTTTCGATGGCGCCGCGGTCAAAACTGGTTTTTCCTGGGGCTGACCTACGCGTCTTATTACTTTTGTCGATACAACCTGGGCATTATCGCGCCGGAATTCAAGTCCACGCTGGGCTTTGATAACGCGCAATACGGTGCGATTCAGTCGGCCCGAAATCTCGCCTATGGTGTCGGCCAATTCGTGAACGGCTTGTTTACGGACCGGATCGGCGGGAAGCAGGCGATGACGGTCGGGGCGCTGGGTACGGTGATTCTGAATCTGGCGTTCGGATTTGTGGCGTGGTCGCACATCGGATGGCTTTTTTTCACGCTGTTGATCATCCGCATGGCCGACGGGTACGTGCAGGCGTTTGGCGCGCCGGGATTCATCAAGATCAACACGGCTTGGTTTTATCGCGAGGAGCGAGGTTCGTTTTCCGGCGTGTTCGGGATCATGATCAACCTGGGTCGGACGGCGGTGGGTCAGTTGGGTCCGCTGTTGGCCACCGGCTTCGCGGTGCCTCTCATCTTCTATACGATTACGGTTCCCAAGCTGGATTGGCGGTACATGTTTATCATTCCGCCGGCCATCGTCGTGATTATCATTATTCTGATGAACATGATGGTCAAGAATCACCCGGAGGACGCGGGCTTCACCATGGAGCACGCGGACGAAGTCGGCGGTGTGGACCCTCATTCCCGCGTGGACATGAAAGTGGTATTCAAGAAGATCGCGTCCAACCCGGTCATTTGGGTGGTGGCGGGAGCCTATTTTTGCACGGGCTTCGTGCGTGGGGCCATCGCGGACTGGTGGACGATTTATCTGGACGAGTCGTGGAACGTCGGTAAGACGGATCGCTTGTGGTGGTGGATGGCGGCGATTTTGTTTCCGACGCTGGCGTCGGCCAGCTCGCTGCTTTCGGGCATCATATCGGACAAGTTGTTCGCGGGGCGTCGAGCTCCTGTGGCGACGGTGCTCTATTTGATACAGTTGATTTGCATATTGTTGGCCATCCTCTGTTCCACGGGGGTTTTTCCAGGCACGATCATCGTGCTCGTGGTGTGCATTTTCGCGATCGATTCGGGATGCAACGGGACGCACTCGATTCTGGGGTCGGCGGCGGCGATGGATTTGGGCGGACGGAAGATGGCTGGTTTTGCGTCGGGCGTGATCGATTCCTTTCAATATTTTGGGCAGACGTTGGCGGGGTTCGGGCTGGGGTCATTGATCGATGCGTATGGGATAGCCGTCGCCGGCGAAGAGAAAACGCTGATGGACCCGACGGTGTGGTTCGCGTCGATGCTCCCGTTCGCGCTGATCGGCACGGGTTTGATGGCATTTCTGTGGCATCGACACGGGGCCGGCGGTGCGGCTGGTACGTAAGCCTCGCGGTTCATCGCATATTGAATAGCGGTTTGGGAATCATTGTACTGAGAGGTGGCGGCGGACCGCTCGCTTCGCGCTCGCGGCTCGTGAAGGGGCGGGTGAAACGCGGGCATAATGGGGAACGTAAGTCATCGACTCCCCCACCTCCAAAGGAGGTGGGCCACCCATGCGGGTCATCGAGACCCCACCCATCGCTGCGCGATGGATGGGGCACCCATACCGGATTCCGGCGTTCGCCGGAATGACGGATGCGGGTGGTCGCGGATCGTTCAGAAG
>CAYRHJ010000033.1:0-51941 GCA_964424105.1 uncultured Phycisphaeraceae bacterium
TACAGAGTCGCAATCCGGTCTTGTACGAGCCGCGAGCGCGAAGCGAGCGGCCTTCCGTGTCGGGTGGCCCACCTCCTTTGGAGGTGGGGGAGCCGATGACTTACGTTCCCCATCATGGCCGCGTATCACGCACTCCTTCACGAGCCGCGAGCGCAAAGCGACCGGTCCCCCGCGCTCCGTCATTCCGGCGAACGCCGGAATCCAGAATTCACAGGCCGCGTTTCACCCACCTCTTCACGAGCCGCGAGCGCAAAGCGAGCGGTCCCCCGCGCTCCGTCATTCCGGCGAACGCCGGAATCCAGAATTCACAGGCCGGGTTTCATCCGCCTCTTTACAGAGCCGCGACCGTGAGAGCCTGGGAAAAAATCAAAAGAATCGTTCGGGCAACCCGCGTGGCGCTATCAAGAATGCGGGTCGCTGCGATCGAAAATCGATTTTTTCTCAGGCTCGTGAGGGAGCGGACCCACTCCCAAACCGTTTCAACCGCATCATCGCCCTTTCAACAATCGCGACCATGCAGACCAATCCACACTAGATCAGCCCATGCTTGGCCAGCCGATAGCGAAAGGCGTCGCGCGTTAACCCCAACAACTTGGCGGCACGAGTCTGGTTGTCGTCGGTTCGAGAAAGCGCCTGGGCCATCAAATCTCGTTCGAGTTTCAGCAGATCGATCCCACCTCCCGGCAACGCCACCGGCCAATTCTCTTGTGACTTGCCGGGCCGCCCAAGAACGAGATCGTCCGCGGAGAGCGTTTCAGACTTGGAAAGAAGCACGGCACGTTCGATCACGTTTCGAAGCTCGCGCACGTTTCCAGACCAATCATGATGTTTCAGTTTCTCCTTGGCAGCCTGATTGATTTCGGTGATCGGTTTGCGAAAGTCCCTGGCGAACTGCGTGACGTAATGCTCCGCCAGCAAGACGACGTCATCGCCGCGATCCCGAAGGGGGGGCAGGTCAATGGGAATCACGTCGAGGCGAAACATGAGGTCCGCTCGAAACTGACCGTCTTTGATGGCTTTCTCGAGATTCCGATTCGTCGCGGCGATGATACGCACGTCCACGGAAATCTCCGTCGTACCGCCCACCCGCCGAAATGTGCGATCTTCCAGAAATCTCAACAGCTTGGCTTGCAGACCCGCGGGCATGTCGCCCACTTCATCAAGAAAAACCGTACCACCGTCTGCCAATTCGAACAGCCCCTTCTTCTGCGTCTTGGCGTCGGTGAAAGCGCCTTTCTCGTGGCCAAACAGTTCACTTTCCAGAAGCGATTCGGAGATGGCCGTGCAGGTGATGTTGACAAATGGGCGCGGGGCACGATCGGAATTGAAGTGGATCACGCGGGCGATGAGGTCCTTTCCGGTGCCGGAATCCCCGCGAAGAAAGACCGTGGAGGCTCCACTTTGGGCGATTCGGTTGATCGTTTCGTACATCTCCAGCATGCAGGGATGTCGCCCGATGATGCGGTCGATTCCGTATTCGTTGGTGATGTGCCGGCGCAATTCGCGGACCTCGCGGCGAAGCTTCGTGGTTTCCAGTGCCTTGGCCACCGTCCGCAAGAGCTGATCCATGTCGAACGGTTTGGTGATGTAGTCATAGGCGCCGAGTTTCATGGCCTCCACGGCGCTCTCGATGGTCGAGTAAGCCGTCATCATGATGACCACGACGTCGGTGTCGAAGCCCCGAATGGTTTTGAGTATGTTCAGGCCTGTGGTATCGGGGAGTTTGTAATCCAACATGATGAGGTCGAAGGACGCGCGGTTCATCGCGCCTTCGGCGTCAGCGCCGGTTTCAACGTCCTCGACTTGATATCCCTGCTCTTCGAATTTTTGGCGCAGTGACCAGCGGATGAGCTGCTCGTCTTCGATAATCAGAATGCGTACCGGCATTAACGGTTCTCCGAATCGAATTGGACACGATTTCGCGGCAGCTCCACGCTCACCGTGGTTCCTTCTCCCGGACGGCTCTCAATAAAAATGCGGCCACCATGGGCCTCGGCGATTCGGCGACAGATGGCCAATCCCAACCCCGTTCCCTTGGCTTTGGTGGTATAGAAAGGCTCCATGGCTTGTTCTAGAACATCAATTGGCATGCCAGAACCGCGATCCTGCACAAACACGATGACTTGGTCCGCATGGGTGATGGCTCCGACGCGAACGACGGCGCCTGCGGTGGAGGCATGAGCCGCATTGAGGAGCAGATTCAGCAGCAATTGCTCGAATTGGCGCTCATCCGCAAGAACCGTGACGTCGTCGCCTTCGTAACGAACGACCACGTTTCGCAGGGATGGCTCGGCACGAAGGGCGCCGATGAGTCGGGTTACCAATTCCGAGACGTGAACGTCTCGACGGTCCGGAGGCGTCGGACGGGCGTACAACAGCAAATCCTTGACCGTTGCATCCAGTCGCGAAATCTGTCCCAGGATGCCCCGCACGATGTCCTTGTAAGGGCTTTGGGCGTCGAGTGACACACCAATAATTTGAATCGCCCCGCTGATGCCCGCCAGCGGGTTCTTGATCTCGTGAGCGAGAGAAGCAGCCAACTGCCCAAGCTCGGCGAAATGTTGCGCTTGGGCTACCTTGGCGTCGGCTGCCAGGTGTTCGAATTCGCGTATTCGGCTGGCGTGTGCCTCCTGGTAGCCTCCCAGCATGATCGTCAGGTCGAGGATCAGCAGTCGATGAAGCGACGAAAGCTTGGATTCGACGTCGGCAATCGGTAATTCGCGAAACGCCCGGCTGGCTTCGTCCCAGATCAGTTCTATAGCCAGCGGCATGAAGCGCTGCGGAAGGCTGACACGCACATGCGTCCGCCCGATGCGAATCCGCGAATCGTAGTAGGCTTGGTCATATACGCCGGAGAAAAGCTCCTGAAACCAGTGGTTCAGTGCGACTTTAAGTCGCTCGATTTTGTGTTCGTCGTCCGATAACACCGCGAGCGAATCATGATGTTCCATGAGAACGTCGTAGAATCTGACCACGACGCGGGGTGCGATATCACGACTGGCTGGCGCCAGTTCGCGAAGGGCGCACGCGTCGCGCTCGCCGAATCCGATAAAGCGCTTCAGCTCGTCGAAAAATCCGGATTTCATGACTGAATTATACGGGCATGAGACATACGTCGCGCTAGGGCGGTAAAAATGTCAGCCCGGATCATCCCGCCACGGCGAATTGCGATTGGTGGGAGCGGGTGGGCGAATTCGCCCATTCACAGCGGGATTTCGCACAGGCGGCCCGTGGGCGCGCTCGCTGGAACTCATCCGTGGCGTTCGAGGAATTTCGGCTAATGCGATTATCCGAAGGCTGGCACGCCGAGTGCATTGATCTATTCCCAGGCAGGAGACAAGGAATGTTCATAAGCTCGCGTCGCAGCCAAGGGGGTCAGAAGGAAAACGGTCCGGTCCGAAAATCGCTCCTACTCATCGACCCGGACCCGCTTCTGCGTTGGTCGGTCGCAACGCATCTACAGGAGAAGTTCGACGTGACCGGAGCGGAATCGACGGAGACCGGTCAGCGGTTTCTGCAAGTTCGCGCATTCGATGCCGTCGTCCTATCGGATGCATGCGGCGTGGAGGCGATGCGAAGCTTGGCAGAGGCGGCCCAGTCGACCAACGAGGCTGTGACGATCGTTCGCTTGATCAGCGGTGTGGTGAACAGGCCACCGAAAGCGAGCGCCCGTTACGTCGATATCGAGAAGCCGTTTGAACTATCGTCCCTGTCTCGCGCGTTGGCTGCGGGACTTCCGTGAGCAAGAAAAAGGTGAGCTATGTTTGTCGAGGATCATATGTCGGCCAATCCGGTGACGATTCATGAGAATGCACCGCTGAGCGAGGCTGCGGAAACGATGCGCAAGCGCCGTTTTCGCCAATTGCCGGTTGTTGACCGTTCGGAGCGATTGGTGGGTATCATCACCGATCGTGACTTGCGACAGACGATGGCCGTTGGTCAACCGCTAGAAGAGACGCTGACCGTTTCCGACGCCATGACGGCAGAACCCATGACGACGACGCCGGACGCGACGTTGGAAGAAGTCGTTATGGCGCTGTCAACGCACCGATTCGGCTCGCTGCCCGTGGTTCTAGCCGGTGAGCTTGTGGGGATCATTACGTATATCGATGTATTGCGAGCCTTTTCCGAACTGTTGGGATTGGACGTGGAGGGGCATCGTATTGAGGTGGCTTTGCCGGACGGGTACGCGGACGTCGCACGGGCGTTTGACTCGATCAAGAATTGTGATGGCCAAATCATCAGTTCCATGGTCTCGCGCGTTCGTCGTGACGGCGGGGAGCCTGCGTTGTACTTGCGGGTGGCCGTCGGGCAGGGCCCATCGATTGAGCGACGGTTGCGAGCGGCTGCGTTGGTTTTGCTCAAGCCGGAACATGATTAGATTCACCACGTCTTGCTTGGCCTGCGTGCCTCCGTTCGGGAGATTACAGGGCGCCTTCGCGATGACCCACTCGCCGGTTTCCCGTTGATGCGCTTTTGAATGGGCGAGCCATTGGCGCTGGCGGCCCAGTTACTATTCGGAGTATGAACCATTGAAACTTCAGTAATGGGCTACGCATGCCGACGCGCTGGATTCCGGCTTTCGCCGGAATGACGTGTGCGACGTTTGCGGCGTTGGCCGGAATGACGTGTGTGGGTGGTCGCGGGTTGGAGTTGTGTGCGCTCCGCGGAGGACCGCTCGCTTTGCGCTCGCGGCTCGTAAGAACCGCTTGCTTTGCGCTCGCGGCTCGTAAAGACCGCTCCCTCACGAGCCTGAGAAAAAATCGATTTTCGATGGCAGCGACCCGCATTCTTGATAGCGCCACGCGGGTTGCCCGAACGATTCTTTTGATTTTTTCCCAGGCTCTCACGGTCGCGGCTCTGTTAAGAGGCGTTTGCTGCTCTCCGTAGTAAATGCAGGTAAGTCAAATTATCGGTCATTTTGGAATTGACAAGATGGCTCCAATAATCGACAATATGCATAGAGCAAGCGCTTGTTAGGGAGCAGATGATGGCGGCGGATGTTAAGAAGAAGGAGCAAATCCTGGTAGCGGCGCAGAGGTTGTTTTGCGAGCGGGGTTACCAGGCGACGTCGGTGCGGGACATAGCCGAAGCCGTCGGCTTGCAGGGCGGCAGTTTGTACGCCCACGTCGAGAGCAAGGACGATCTGCTGTGGGACATTGTCAATCAATCGGCGGACCGGTTTTTCATGGCGATCACGCCCATCGTTTCGGCGGAACGGGAAACGATGCGGAAGCTGCGGTCGGCCATCATCGCCCACGTGCAGGTGATTACGGATGATCTGGACGCGGCGGCGGTTTATTCTAACGAATGGCGACGCTTGTCGGAGGATCGTCGCCGCGAGTTTGCCCAGCGGCGTGACGAGTATGAGAAACTGTTCCGGGAATTGATACGTACGGGAATTCGCGATGGTTTTCTTGCTTCGACGGATGAGTCCTTCGCGTCGCTGTTCGTGCTTTCATCATTGAACTGGGTGTATCAGTGGTTCAAGCCGGACGGTCGGTTAACGGCGGAGGAGCTGGGCAAGCTGATGGCGGATTACATTTTTGATGGCTTGCGACGGCGGACGGGGTGAAAGTCTGCGCGGCGTGAAAGTGTCAGCAGCGCCGCGATCGCCAGGACGCGCTTTGAGCAGTTCAGAAATGCCGCTCGCTGACGAGTGTGAGAAACGAAGGGCGATGCCTAGTTGCCCTGGTTGGGTACTTATATGCTGTCTCGGTGCGAATCATCGAGTCCCCCACCTCTAAAGAGGTGGGCCACCCGGTCGGAAGTGGCGTTCTAGATTCCGGCGTTGGCCGGAATGACGGACGTGGGTGGTCGCGGGTTGGAGTTGTGTGCGCTCCGTGGAAGGCCGCTCGCTTTGCGCTCGCGGCTCGTAAAGACCGCTCCCTGACGGTCGCGGCTCTGTTAAGATGCAAACAGCATGACCAACTACACTAAGATGCGAGTACGGTTTCAGGGACGGGGAGATTGATATGGTCCAGAGTATTCAACCGATGAACGATAGGCCTGGTGATCCGGGATACGAGGAGCGGCTGGCTGGGTTCGAGTCCCGCATTGGGCGGGGTGATAAGGTCGAGCCGGGCGACTGGATGCCGGATGAATATCGGCAGCAGCTCATACGATTGATTCAGGTTCACGCCAACAGCGAGATATGCGGGGCTTTGCCGGAAGGCGGATGGATCCCGCATGCCCCGACGTTTCAACGGAAGCTGGCGCTGGTGGCTAAGGTGCAGGACGAGGTGGGTCATGCGCAGTTGTTGTATCGCGCGGCGGAGACGCTGGGCAAGCCGCGGGAGGTGATGATCGAGGAGTTGATCGAAGGCAAGTCCAAGTATTCCAATGTTTTTCATTATCCGGCGGAGACGTGGGCGGACGTTGCGACCATTGCGTGGTTGATCGACGCGGCGGCGATCGTGAATCAGGCTATGATGGCTGAGGGGTCGTATGGGCCTTATTCGCGGGCGTTGAAGCGGATTTGTTACGAGGAAGCGTTTCATCTGACGCACGGGTATGACATGTGCATCACATTGGCCCGTGGAACGAAGTTGCAACGGGACATGTTGCAGGACGCGATCAACCGCTGGTGGAAGCCGATCATGATGTTTCATGGTCCGTCGGACTCAGAATCGAAGCACACGGAGAAGCTGATGCGCTGGGGCGTGAAGCTCAAGAGCAATGATGAGCAGCGGCAGCAGTTTTTGAAGCAGTACGTCCCCAAGATGCACGAACTCGGTTTGACCGCGCCCGATCCTGCTTTGCGCTATGACGAAGAGCAAAAGAAATGGTTGTACACCGAGCCGGACTGGCAAGAGTTTTTGAACGTGGTCCGCGGCAACGGCCCGATGAGCGCAGCGCGGTTGGCCACTCGCCGGATGGCCCACGTGGAGGGTCGATGGGTGCGGGAGGCTTTGGAAGCGGCAGCGAAGGGTCGACCGGTGCCGCTACCGCCGACGGCGGGGATGAATTGACGCATGTCAATGCCGTGCAGGAGGTAACGGATGATAAGACCCGAAGATATTCGCGAGCGAATCGACAAGCGTCCATTCGAGCCGTTTCGAATCTGTATGACCGACGGTCGCACGTATGACGTGACGCACCCGGAATTATGCCTGTTGGCCAGGACGACCGCGTGGGTGGCCATTCCCGATCCGAAAGTAAAGCGGATGGTGATGCGCATCGATCAGTGTGCATTGGTTCACATCGTATGCATCGAGCCGTTGAATGGGAAACAACGTCGAGCCGGAGGGAGCAGGAAGAAACGCGGTTGAAGGCGGGTTGGTGGGGGCTTCGCGGACTATGAAATGCGTGATTTGTCGGCACAGGGAGACGGTCGCGGGCGATTGCACGGCTACGCTGGATCGCAATGGAAGTACGGTGGTTTTTGTGGATGTGCCGGGGCAGGTTTGCGAGAACGGCGGTGAACAGTATGTGAGTGCTGAAACCACGTCGCGTCTTCTTGACGAGGCTGATCAGGCGGTGAGGAACGGAGTTGAGGTGGAGGCCAGGAACTTTGCAGTCGTCTAATTCCGACGGGAAAGTTTCCAGAAAGAGCATCAGCGGGGTGATCGGCCCAGGATTGAAAGGACCTATCCAATGATTGCATTGAGTGAATGGCGAAAGCGGATCAGTGTCGCCCCGGCAGTCCATCATGGCGATCCGTGCATCGCGGGGACGCGCGTCTCGGTGAGCGTGATCGTGGGGAGTGTGGCGGACGGAGATTCGTTTGCAGACCTCCTGCGGAGCTACCCCCAGTTGACGCGCGAGGACATTCAAGCCGCATTGCACTTCGCCGCGGAGGCAGTGAACCGTTTCGATGTCGTTCCGGTGACAGGGTAGCGGGGTCGCGTTCAGCGAAAGAGAGCGATCGGGTCACCATCATGACTGATACGCAGTGGAAGGTTTACGAAGTGTTTCATCAGCAGGCCCGGGGGGAGCCTCACGTGCACGTGGGGTCCATTCACGCGCCGGATGCGGACACGGCGTTGATATTGGCCAAGGAGCAATTCGGTCGGCGACAGGCCTGCGTGAGCTTCTGGGTTGTGCCGGCGGACGCGATTCTGGCGACGTTGTATTCGGATTCCGACATGTTTGAAGCCGCGACGGACAAGAGCTATCGCGAGCCGTGGGGTTACGAGACGACAAAGCGAATGAAAGCCGATTCATCGAAACGCCCGCGGGTCCAAACAACGAAGCGCTCGAAATCTGAGCGAGACTCGGCTTCGAGCGGAGGATCGGTGCAACAGGATAGGTGAGTGATTGAGACCAAGGATCGTCGGCCTGGTTTCATACGGGAACGAATCTTCGAGCCGTGTGTGTGAGCGAACGGTGCGAGGGTTGGGAGCGACTGACACATATGAACGAGCTTTCATTCGATTTGTCAGGAAGATCGTTCGCTTACGAGTTTGAGAAAAAACTGACAAACGGCGACGCCGAACTGCCCAGGTTGGGTACCTATACGCTGTCTTGGTGCGAATCATCGAGTCCCCCACCTCTAAAGAGGTGGGCCACCCATGCGACAAGGTCCGCTCGCTTACGCTCGCGGCTCTGAAAAGAAGGATGTTTGAAGTGATTCGGAATGTGGATGTAGACTGATGTCTATACAATGCAGAGTGACGTCTACGAATGCGGACTGGGAACCGCGAATGCAGACTGTGAACTGATGAACGAGTATAGTGCGGCTGGTGAAATGCAAGGTGACACGAAGGCGGCGTTGATCGATCTTTTGTATCGATTGGCGGATGACGATTTGGTCGTGGGGCATCGCAATTCTGAATGGACGGGGTTGGGGCCTATACTGGAAGCGGACATCGCGTTTTCATCCATCGCGCAGGACCAGATGGGTCAGGCCTGGGTGTATTATCGCATGCTGCAAGAGTTGGGCGAACCGGACGCAGACAGCAACGCATTCTTGCGAGAGGCGAGTCAGTTCCGTTGTGCGTCGCTGGTCTCGCTGGGGCGGGGCGATTGGGCGTTCAGCACGGTTCGGCTGTTTTTGTACGAGACAGCCAAGGGGTTGCGGGCCGGTGCGCTTTCGCGGAGCAGCTACAAGCCGTTGGCTGCGTTTGCGAGGAAGTTGCGCGGTGAACAGAAATATCATCTCATGCACGCCCGCATGTGGATGGACAAGCTCGGCGCAGCCACCGCCGAAAGTCATGGACTGATGCAAACTGCGCTGGATGAGCTTTATTCGCACGGGTTGGGCTTATTTGAGCCGACGAAATGGGACGCGGAGATCGCGGAGCGGGGGATCGGCCCGAAAGAGAGCGACTTGTGCGGGCAGTGGCGAATGGAAGTTGATCAGGTCATGGCGGGGTCGGGGATGCGCGTGCCCAGCGAGGTCGATCCTGCGTACGGTGGGCGAGTCGGTCGACATCCTGATGAGTTGGCTGTGTTGCTGGAAGCGATGCAGAAAGTGGTTCGGCTGGACCCGACGGCGTCGTGGTAAGGAAGTTCAAGCGGATGATTGACGAGCACGGGAACGAGGACGGGCACGAGGACGATGTGGTGCCATCGCCTGACACCGAAGGACGATCGGGTGGGGAGGCTCGCGTGTGGGGCGCGTTGGGCCAAGTTTGTGATCCGGAAATTCCCATGCTGTCGGTCGTGGAGTTGGGCTTGATCGCCAAGGTGCGGATGGACGGCGACGAAGTGATCGTGGAGATGACGCCCAGCTTCGCTGCCTGCCCCGCGATCAGCGTATTGCAAACGCAAATCCGCCGTGCGGTTCAAGACGCGGGTTTTGACAAGGTGCGCGTTGACATCGTATTTGATCCACCGTGGTCCACGGATCGCATCACGCCGGCGGGGTTGGAAAAGTTACAGATTTTTGGCCTAGCGCCGCCGAAAAGAATGAATGGCCGGTCTGTTGAAATCGCTGACGTGGAGCAGGCCAACTGTCCCTATTGCGGGTCGGGCGACACGCAGATGGAATCATCGTTTGGACCGACCTTGTGCCGGGCGATTCACTATTGCCGGGCGTGTCGGCAATCCTTCGAACATTTCAAGCCCGTAACCAATTGATCTTTGAATGGTCAATTGAACGATGGTTGTCGTTTCCGCGAAAGCGTGGAACGGCAGCAGGCTTGCCTGGACCCCGGCTTTCGCCGGGGTGACGGTTCTACAGCCAGAACGGGTCAACTTCATTACAACATTCAAACATCAATAATTCTCCGGAACGCGGTAGAGTTGCGCGAATGCGTGGCTGGTGGAGGTGCTGCGAAACGCGTTCATCGGCACCAGCCCCGCGCGGACCCAGGCTTCAAACAACTCCGGTCGGATTTCGTCCGCAAATCCGTATCGGGAGCGTCTGAGCCGGCTGATTTCCGACGCATTCACCAGCACATGCGTGTAATGTTGCTGTCGCAACCACTCGACATGGGCCACCGGATCGGGTGTTTGGCGAATCATGGTGACCAGCGGATTTCGATTGAACACGACACAATAATCGACCGGTCGCAAGAAATAGAAGGCCTTGGCATCGCCGATCGACAGAATCTTGGAATCCGCGGGGAGTCCGAGATTAATGACGGCTAAATGTTCATGACCGCCGCCTTGGCCGGTCAGGAAGAACCGATCCGCACCTTCCCAGGGTAATTTGATTCCATCAGCGTATGCGTGGGCAACGTATTCGCGACCGATCATCCACGCGTTCAGGGAAGCGCCGGCGACGATCAATATCACCCACACCAGACGGCCTGTAGCCGATCGAACCGATTCGACCGATCGACCAGCCAGCAGGACGAGGGGAATGATCATGGGTACGGCGAAGCGCGCGAACAGATGCGTCGCAAAGGCCCATATCGCGAGTTGCATCACCAACATGGCTGCCAAGATCAGATCGAAACGGTCTCGCCGCGGCATCAGCAGTCGAGCGATGGCCAGTAGAAACACCAATGGCCCGAATCGTTGTTTCGGATCGCCCAGGATGCGTTGTCCGATGGCACGGATGCGCCCCGCGAACGACGATTGATCTGCCGCGGGTTGGTGGCAATCGTCGAAATGGGCGGATTCATCCATCCCCCAGCCCGGCGGCTGGGCTTGAAAAACGGAATTGGCCAATGGAAACACCGGGTTCCCGGTGGTCAACGAATTCTTGACCAGCCATGGAGAAAACGCCATGACGACGCTGATTCCGAAAAGCCCGAATCCGGCGGCTGACGTCCGTTTGGACGACCACGGAAGACAAATGACGAGCAAGCCGAGCGGCGCAGCGCCCATAGCTGCGGCGGTATACTTGCAACCGCAAGCGAACCCGGCCATCCATCCAGCCAACACGACCCATCGCGTACGCAGCAGGTCGGTCTCGGCTCGACTGGCACGAATGACGGCGGCGGTCGCGGTCATCAGATACAGGAGCATGGTGTTTTCTGAAAACGCGACGCCCGCAAGGTACGTCAGCCATCCGATGCTCGCGGTGATGACGCCGCTGACGTGTCCCGCCTTGGGTGACCATTCGCGGCCGGCGACGTACGCCGCCAGGACGCACATGATGCCGGCCAGCGCGTTGAAGATTTTCGCACTCGCCGCCCCAGTGTAGACGTCGGCTTGCAGAATCATGCATAGCAAGTAAAGCATCTCGGCGTTAGCGGGGAAATTTCCATAGACGTTATGCGGCGTGTAGGCGATGAAACCCTGTTGATAGTATTCCTTGGGGAGTTGAAGGTGATATTCGAGTACATCATAGCCATAGCCTTCCTCGGCCCACAAAACCCCCGGCGGAATGACACTCACCAAGACGGTCAGCGCCAAAAACGGACAGACCAGCAACCATAGCCAAGACCAGGAGTTCGCGGAATCATGCGGATCGGTCATCACCTCGTCGCGCCGAACTTTCGACATACTTGCCAGTCCGGCTATCGTCAGCGCTGCGAGTATGACCGTCCACACCGAGCGATGCAGCCATCCGACGCACCCCAGCACCAGCACGGCGGTGGAAACAACTCCGATACCCAAGGTGACACTGGCCAGCAGCATCCATCGCAACGGTAATTGGCCTAGTTGCAAGCGTGACAAGAGGGCTGCGCTGGCAAACCCCGTGGCCACAAGAATGACAAGGGCGGGCCATCCATCGATCGCAAATAGGACACACGCTGCTCCGGATTGCGACGCAACGAGCAACGCGGATACCCCTACGACAACCAACGGAACGATTCGCGGATTCAATGATTTCGTTGTAGCACCTCTGTGTCGAAGCGAATCAGCGCCTGCAACGCGTGTTGCAGGTTTTCCAGGGGCAGGCGATTGTCTGCCAGGGATGTTCGTACGCCGCCAACGATGTTCTCTCGATCGCGGTACCAGTGCGCTTCTCGCTCGCGGAATTGAAGTTGCAGGACAAAGCGGGCCGCACGACGTGCAGCCAAGTCGATGGGGGTGATACGCTCCGTTTCGCCGAAATGTCGAGCCGCCGCCAGCGATTCACACCAACCCGACAAACACACACCCGTGATCGCATCTGGGATTCGTGGGTCTCGCGTGGTCAACCCCCCGACTAACTCGGGCCAGGGACATTCCGCGGCGGTCAATTGTCGGGTGGCCAGCCAATCCGCCCATTCGAACGCCGATCGGGCGAAATCTCGCCGATTGCAGATCACCGCCAGCCGGGCGAACGCCCACTGTAACCATGCGGCGGAGGTCACCGACGGCTGACGTCGAAACTCGTCCCGATAGAATTGATGTGCCCGATTCAGAGCCTCCAAAAGCTCCTTGCCGGGCTTCGCACGATAGCGCTCTCCCAATGCGAGCAGCGTCATGCCGGGGTAGGAGTCCAGGCCCATCAATCGTCGTGCGGGCGGAAAAGCCGTGATGAATTCACCGCTGGGTTTTTGCAACCAAAGCATGCCGGCGAACAGCCGATCCGACGGCTTGGACCAGGCGTTTCCGTCGCGAGCCGCAGCAGCCGCCATCGCTACTTGCGCGGTCAGCCCCAGCGGATTGTTCAATTCGGGCGATGCAATGAATGCCCCATCTTCGATCGATTCAAGTTGGACTAGCCGCTCCCAATGCACTTGCAACGCCCGCTCGGCACTCGCAATGGCGCCGTCGTCCGCCGACCTTCTCGCGTATTCCGCCAGCGCCCACGTCGCGCCGGCTTGGTGGATGAAATCGTCGCCATCGGCCCATCGATCCGTGGTCGGCTCGAACAGGTACCGAAACAATCCGCTTTCACGTTGTCTGTGCGACAGGATTTGGCCCAGATTCTCGATGGCTTGGTGAACGGCGGCAGAATCGACATCTTCCTGACGAACAAGCTCGACACCTCGCCGCAGCGAAACGATTTCAGTCGCGTCACCATCCTGATACCAGTATTGGCTGCGAAACCGGGACAGCGACAGTTCGGGTCGATGCCCGCCCATGGTCTGCACCAGGCTCATGAATGCGTCGCTCAGGCGCTGATTCTTGGCTACGATTTCCATGGGACAGACGCGGAGGGTTCGTTGGCCGTCGGAGATCGAAAAACCGTCCACCCCGTGTTCAAGGAGCGCTTCCATCATTCCCGGCTGAAACCGCAGGCCCTGCCGGTCGATGGGAACTTCCGATCCGACCCATTCCACTTCGACGAGCAGATCGGCGCTGCTGGGCGGAAATTCACGACCACTCTTGCGTCCATCTTCGATCGCGGCTGCGGTGGCCTCCACCAGGGTCCGTGGTAGCGATGGGCCTTCCGAAGCGCCCGTGCCCAGCAGATGGTGTCCAAATCGCAGTCCTACGACGACGGCTCCGCGCAGTCCTATCAGTGACTTCGGAGGATAGGCGCTTTCGTATAACGATGCGGATTGCATATACGTGTCATAAGCATGTCGCGTCTGGCGAGACAAAAACTGCTGATCGGACACGGTCAGATTGGGTATGGGAGGATCGGAGCCGGCAGACAAGTTGGGGTCGGCCACGGCGCAGAACGTAATCACCGCCAAAAGTCCACCCCACGGACCAAGGTTGTGAGCGCTCATGCAACGGAGTATATTAGCCCGGCACCGGGCGCTCAATTCAACTTGCGAAGGATCGATTCGCTTGGCCAAACAACCCAGCAAAGATTTTAGCCACTCTGACGATACCGATCCGCGACCGCTTCTTTCAGAGCCGCGACCGTCAGGGAGCGGTCACCGACCAGCGCGAACTCGGGTTTTGTTAGAGTGCCATAGCATGTCGATCTTCGACGCGGCCGTCCATGTGACCGAATCCGCCGCAAACGGGAATTGAATTCACCCCACAAACCGGGAGGCCATGATGAATTTCAAGGTGTCACAGGCGATCGAGGTTTTGACCCGGACGCCGTCCGTCTTGACGGGCATGCTCGGCGGACTCAGTGACGAATGGGTCCATAGCAACTATGGGCCGAAGACGTTCAGCCCCTATGACGTCGTCGGCCACCTGATTCACGGTGAACGTACGGATTGGATTCCGCGACTGCGCATCATTCTCGAGCAGGGCGAGCGCCGGCCCTTCGATCCTTTTGATCGCTACGCCATGTACCGCGACAGTCAGGGCAAGTCGATGGGTGAACTTTTGACCGAGTTTGCGACCCTTCGCGAGTCCAACATCCGCATATTGACGGGACTGGAGCTTTCGGCGGATCAATTGGAACTTCGCGGCCTGCACCCCGAATTGGGTTCCGTTGTCGTTCGGCAGTTGTTGGCGACGTGGGTCGTTCACGACCTGAATCACACGCATCAGATCGCCAAGTCCATGGCCTATCAATACCGCGAAGAGGTTGGCCCTTGGCGAGCGTACGTCCCGTTTCTGTCGGTGGATTAGCCAGACCTACGGTCCGCAGCAAGGATCGATGTCATTGATGGCGTTCAGCACGGCGAAAAGGTCTTGCAGGTTGATCGTTCCGTTGCCCGCACACGGATCGATGTCACACCGCAAGAATGTGCAGTTGCCCTCAAACTCGTCGGCAAAGCAGTTCAGGATGCAGAACAAGTCGAACAGATTGACTGTCCCGTTGTGGTCCACGTCACCGTAGCCATTGACTTCGTAAGCGCAGACCGCAATGTCGCACTTGTCGAAGGTGCAGATGTTTTGATCGTTACAATCCACGTCATCCGCGACGCACTCGTCGCACTCGTCCGGGATCAAGTTGCCGTTGACGTCGTTGCTCATCCCGCAGTCGGGGACGTCGCACGTTCTCCCGGCAGGACCGCACGATACGTCGCACGGGTCGTTGACGCCGTTGAGATTGCAGTCGCTCGGCCCCTGGTACTCGTACGCTCCCATGTCCACGATCGGCGGCGTGCCATTGCCGGTATCCGACGTTTCGGGATCGTCTACGAAGCGCGGGTTTCCATACAGATCGAAAGGAATCGGCTCGGTCGTGTCCCCGTCCCCGTCAAGGTCGAGCACATCCGCGGGCACGGCGTCGTTGTCGCCCGCGTCGATGGCCGGCGAGCCGGGAAACACACGCAGGTTCTCGTCTCCGGTGCCGGCGATCCCGTCCGGCCCAAGGGCGTCGATGAAGAGCGGATCGGCGTCGAGCACCCCGGTCCCCCCATCATAGGGCCATCCCCCCTTAACGATGCTGTAGTTGATCACCGGCGACTGGCCTCCGATCTGGATCTCAATCCCGTTGTCCCAGAGGATGCAGTTGGTGACCGCAATGCTGCCGCCGTGGTTGTTAATCGCACTTGAGTTCCCGCTGAAGGTGCAGTCGGTCACTGCCGGATTGCCGCCGCCGTTGTACATCCCGCCGCCAACCCCACTGTTCCCGCTGAAGGTGCAGTGAGTCACTGTTGGGCTGCCGCAGAAGTTGGCGATTCCGCCAGCCTGCGCAAATGAGTTCCCGTTGAAGGTGCAGTGGCTCACCGTCGGGCTGCTACCGTTGTTGAATATCCCGCCGCCTGCGTTCCTGTTGAAGGTGCAGCGGGTCACCGTGCCGCCACCGTTGTACATCCCGCCGCCGAGGTTGCCGCCCGAATTCCCGCTGAAGGTGCAGTTGCTCACCGCCGGATTGCTGTTGACGTTGTAAATCCCGCCGCCCCTGCTACGGGCCGAGTTCCCGCTGAACGTGCAATTGATCACCGTTGGACTGCTGGTGGTGTTAAACATTCCGCCGCCGCGGTCATTCACGCAGCAAAAGCCGTCGGCGTTACCCCCCGTGACGGTGAACCCGTCGAGAACAGCCGAGCCGTCCGTATTGCTGCCGGTCACCACGTGGTAACTGTTCTCGTCGTTATTGTCGCTGATGATGCACAAGCCGTTGTAGGCGCACAGCCGCCCGAAGGAGTTGCAATCCGGCGAATTCTGTGTGCACGCCACCGGCGCATCGTCGCCGGCCAGGTCTCCGCTGAGAACCGTCACGTTAAATTCTGGATTACGCCGGTCGAGAGTGGTCTCCCCGCCAACGAAGCCGCCGTAGATTGCCACGCCGCTCAGAAGCTGAAACGTCGCCGAGCGGTCACCGGGGGTTTGGTTGATCCCTTGGTCCGGCTTGTACGTCCCCTTCGCGACCCAGATTTCGGAGACCGCGCCGCCTGATCCCGCGGCGTCGGTCAGAGCATCCTGCAAGGAGGTGTACGCGTCGCCCCAGGATGTCCCGTCGTTGGCCCCGGTGGCGCTGGCGTCAATATAGATCGTGATCCCGCCTTGCTCGGAGGCTTGAAGCGGCGAGGCGGCGCTGGCCAGCATGAAGGTGCTCAGGGGAAGGGAACGTACAAACGATTGCCGAAAGCTGAAGTGCCGCATGGTGATCCGCCTCCCTTATACGTGTCTCCTGGATTTGAGAGGTTTCAGTATACCGCCGGCCCGGCTGGCATGGAACGTGGAAACGTAAACCCCGAAAAAAAGCGGCGGTCGGGACCGGGTGGGCCAGGTTCTGTGAACCTGGGGGCCACATTGTTATTTGATTCAGCCCGGTGCCCCATCCCTCGCGCAGCGATGGGTGGGGTGCTGATGATCGGCGTTCGGATGATTTAGAACACGCAAGCCAACTCCGGGCTCATCATCGCCACTGGGCCACGCGGCTCATCATCGGCTCCCCCACCTCCACAGGAGGTGGGCCACCCGCCACTCGCCAACTCCGGGCTCATTATCGCCAACCCACCCTTTGCTTCGCAGAGGATGGGCCCCCACCCCTAGAGGTTGGACCATGGCGAGCGTACGTCCCGTTTCTGTCGGTGGATTAGCCCGACCCGTTAATTTGCGGGCGTGGCTTCGATGGCCACCACGTGTAGGAGCGAGAGAGTTGCAACGCGTTCGGGTAAATCTCCGTTGCCTCCGCCGTAGGCGATCACCAAGCCGTTCTTGATGAGGATGGCGTTTTCGGGATGGGCGACGACGTATTTCTCGCCACTGGAAGTCACCACGCGAAAGGGCACGAACGGCCGGCGGACGAGATGATCGCGAAGCATGTCAATGGTCATCATGGAATTGTACAAACCAGGGTAAATTCGTCGAGGTGAGTCACAGCGTTTCTTGTCTAAACGACGGGTCCAATCACCCGATGATCGGCGTGCGGAGAATCTCGAACACGTAAGCCAACTCCGGGTTCATTATCGCCAACCCACCCTTTGCTTCGCAAACGATGGGCCGCCCGACCACCCAACCCGTCAATTCGAGGGCGTTGCGGAACGTTCCGACCATTGCCGTGTCCCCGCTCACCGAGACGGAAAATCCGAACCAGTCAACTGTCGCGGGATCGGCGGGACTTGTCTTGGCGCCGTTATGGAGCACGCACTGCCCCAAGGTGGGAATCGCCGGCACGAGCAGAGCACTGCTCCATCGGAGTACAACCCTCGTCGATCAGGACCTCAACACGACCATGCTCTTTTCCCGTGCGTCAGGGCGGATCGGTCCGCAGGAGGGCGCGAAAGCCGGCTTGTTCAAAGTGATGATCACTGGTCAACGCTTCGGCGCCCCCCTCTTTCTGCATGACGACGAACGAGATGCAGTCCGTCAGGCTCCAGCGCTTGTCCTGGTGGCGCGTAAACCACTCCAACCCATCGTCGAGCAGCGCCGTCGTGGCTGGTACGATGCGCATGACCGGGCGGCGGCGCAACACGGCCACGGAGGACGCCGCCGCAAGACGCAAGAGCGGCGCGGAGAGCGCGTCCATGACCTCAACGAGTACGTAGTCGGTTGTCAGTAGCGACCCCTTCATCGCCGTCTGCCATACCGTAGCGCGCTGATGAAGTGCGTCGCCCTTCCGGAGCAGAGCGATCAAAAAGGACGCATCCACAAAGGTCGTAATCACTTACGGGGGGTCCCCTTGACGTAATGCTCGTGCTGCTCCGCGTAGTCCGTTGGCAAATCGTCCGACGCGACCGCAAACTGGGCGATCTCCGCGAGCACGCTACGTGCGTCGCCTTCGTCGAATACAACGCGCACGGGAGTGTCTGGTCGGATGCTGCCCGGCACCGGCTCGTCCAGCACCACGCGCTGGCCGTCATAGTGTCCGTTGATGATCGTCATACGCTGCTTCTCCAATCGACTGCATGCTACGGGCCGTGAACGCATGGGCCATGTTAGCCGCAAGGGAATCATATCCTTCGGGAGTCAGCAACGCAACGGAAATGTGCGGTCGTTTGCGTGCCCGTCTTCGTACGTACCTGCTACTCGGAGCATGAACCATTGAACATCCAGCAACGGGCCACGCCCGCTTGCGCGCTGGATTCCGGCATGCGCCGGAATGACGTATGCGACGATCGCTGGAATTATGAATCCGACGTATGCGGCGTTCGCCGGAATGACGTATGCGACGTATGCGGCGTTCGCCGGAATGACGATGTTCACTATTTGCTGCTCTCCTTTGCTGCTCTCCGTAATAGGAGGTGAATTCCCGCTCCCTGACCTGTCTGCGTGCGTACACGCACAGGCAGGCGCTCCCGGCTCGTATACCGCGATACTGCACGAAAGCGCTCGCAGGTTTGGTTGCGCCGACGCACTACATTAGCGGGTTGTGGCGGTTCGATAGTTCCCCGCGTGGCAGCCGGCGAACACGCTCTCGAACAGCGTGGTGAACTCGCTGGGTGTGATGGGATCGAGTATCACGTCGTGGGCATACAGGTCTGACAGGTCCTCGCCCTGAAAGGATTGAATCTTGAGGTCGGGGCATTCTTCGAGCTTGATCGGGCCGACTAATTGCGACCGCATCAGGTGCCGCCCCTGCTGATCAAAGGCGATAACCACCACGGGGAGAAACGGGCTGACCCTGCCGTACTTGACGACGACCGCTTGTTGCCCGGTGCTCAGTTTGAGTTTGGCGCCGATGGGATAGGGCTGAATCAATGAGGCGAACAGTTTCAGGAGAACGGGATCGTAAAAGCGTTTGAACGGTCCCCAGCTCATCTCCCACAAAGCTCGGACGGGCGACATCGCCTCTCGGTAAAGACGGGACGAAGTTGCGGCTGCGAATGCGTCCGCGATTCGCAATATGCGCGAAAAGATATGAATCTGATCCGCGCACAGGCCATAGGGATAGCCGCTTCCGTCAAAGTTTTCATGGTGGGTTTCGATGACCAATCGCACGATCTCGTCGGTGTCCTTCGGCAAGGCCATCGCACTGACAATCGTGTGGTTGCGAATTTGAGAAATCTGGTCTTCGGTCAACGGCGCCTCTTGTTGAAACAGGTCCTTGATGGGCCACATGCCCAGGTCCATGAACAAAGCAGCCAGCGCCAGTGACGTCAGGTTCAGTTCCGGGGGCTTGGTCGCACCGTACGGCAGGGGCGTTTTCTTGCGAGCCAGCGAAACCTTTTTGCGGACGGCGTTGCCCATGATCAGGCTGAGGTAGAACACGTGGGCGGCGTGGCACACCAGATAATGCTGGTCTTTGCCGGGTTGTTGAACGAGCGACATCGCCATCACCGGGTTTTGCTGCAAGTAATGCAGCACGCCGGAGATGGCGCTTTGAACTCCGCGGCAGTCGATCGCACCGATGGTCAGCCGTGATGCAAATGTGTCCTGCACGTCGGCGAGAAGTTCGACGAGTTTGGTTTGCGTCTCCTGCGCGACTTCCTGGTCTCGACCGGAGTCGTCAAAGCTCACCAGCTCGTCGAGAACCGGGTCTTCCACGAGCACTGAAATCCCGGCACAGTGCTTGCTGAGGTAGTCCACGTCCGCCGAATTGAGGGCTGCGCCGGCTGGTAAAACCAGGTTGCCGTGATGGTGAACCGGCTGATGCAAACGCATACCAGCCGTCAACTCGCTGACACAGGTCAAGACCGGCATGGGTACAATGACTCCCAGACAACCTGAAGAGGGTGCTCCTAGCTGCATATCGGGACGGAAATCGTTCAAATGCAGTGGATGTTGATGGAAAATTCCGGGCTTGCTGACATTTCCACGGTCGACGCCGCAGGTGTCATCACTAGTCCGATAAATCCGGCACGAATCTTTCAGCGATGATTGAAGGAGGAGATCGTTCTGAAACGGGCATTGAACGAGGAAGCTGATAGAATTACTCGTTAACGCCGTCGGGTTTCAAGGGAACGAATCGAACCGAAGGCCTGTTGAAATCGGAAGGTGAGCAGTTGGCTTCGCGAACGTCAGCAAGAAAAATAAAGTCAAAACGTAACACGTCGGTACCGGAAACGAGGTCGCGTAATCCATCGCGTGCCGTTTCTTCAAGAACCGTTCGAATCGTGGTGGTGGTGGGGTTGGTTGGTGTGTTGGCTGCGGGCGGATCGGTGGCCTGGTGGCGGTGGGATTCGGTGGCTGATCCCGTATTGCCCGAGAGCTTGGAAAGCCTGGAACGATCGCTTGTGCAGATGATCAACGAACACGTGGCCAAGGTTCGTCAAGCCCCACGCAGCGCGTCTGCACGTGGTCAATTGGCACTGGTCTACGAGGCCAACGAGATGTGGCCCGAGGCGTATGCATCGTTTGATGATGCGGCGCGATTGGATTCATCGACTCCGTTGTGGAGTCATCACGCGGCGGTGGCACAATATCATTATGGGCAAACGGACGATGCGATCCGACGTTGGGAGCGGCTGGTCCGTAAACATCCCGGATTCGCACCGTCCCTTCACCGATTGGGGTATGCACTGCTGGCGCAGGGTCGGCCGGACGAGGCTGAAACTTGGTTTCGAAAATGTCATGCCGTGACGGGTGATGCACCAGAAGTGCTTGCGGGGTTGGCGGAAACGTATTTGCAGCGGGGTCAGCCGGAGGTCGCCCGTGGACTGTTAGAGCGCGGTGCGCAAATTGATTCGAATTACAAGACGATTCATTATTTGTTGGGTCTGTGCTATCGAGACTTGGGGAGGATGGGCGAGGCGGACCGAGAGCTGAACCTGGGCTTGAACGCACAGGTTCGGTATCTGTCCGACGAGGCGTCAGATCAGATTCCGCAGTACGCATGCGGCATTTCCAGGCAATTGTCGTTGGCTGCGGCGATGCGTTACGGTGGGCGGGCCGATCAAGCCGTAGTCTTGTTGAAACGTGCGTTGACGGATTATCCGGATGAACCGGGGGTGATGTACGGATTGGCGGATGCGTATCAGGCGATGGGTCAGCTCGACGCCGCGTTCACGATGCTGAAGCGAGCGGAAGGGGTCGGGAAGAACTCGCATATTACGTCGCTTAAGTTAGCCGGCTTGATGATGGCGCAATCGCGGTTTGATGACTCATTGGAGTACGCGGACCGTGCGATTCAGCAGGCGCCTGCGTTGGGCGAGGCGTACGTGGCGCGAGCGCGGGCATTGATGGAGCTTCGACGTCTGGAAGAAGCTCGTGAATCGCTAGTGACGTCGTTGCGTTACGATACTCGAAATCCTGATGTCTACGCGACATTGGGATATATTTGCATGCAACTACAGGATTACGTCCGTGCGGAAGAACATCTTCAAATCGCCGCGCGTCGGAATCCCAACTCCATCTGGAATCACCTTAATTTATGCACCGTCGGTTTGCAGCTTGGTCATTACGACACGGCGGAGGGCGCCTTGCGGGACGTACAGCGATTGGCCCCCAATGATCCATCCGTTCAATTGCTTGAGGCCCGGTTACGCAAGCTGCGACGGTAAGACAGATTGAGTATTTCGTTTGCTACGGCCGGTTGGCAGGGTCCGGAAAGAACTGATTCGAAGGCCTGGCAATGACGGATTTCAACGCGAATTGACTGTGCTGGTCGGGAGGGCGGAATTCGGAAGATTTGGAACGTGACATTATCCGCGGCCTTGTGTTATCATGGTCCGGTGGTCAATTCGCGTGTTTCATGATTTTGTCCGAAAGGCAGTGCCCGGCTTCACTTCTCCGGCATGGCCAAGGGCGACGACAGGTGAGCCGAAAGCGGCGTAGAAAATCGCAATCTTCGAAGGTGGGGCGGGACGCGGACATCCGTAACGTCACGAGCGGGCTCGGGGTGGGTGGTGCGCGCACGTGGAAGTTAGTACTTCTTGCCTGTGTCGCCGTGGCGATGGTGTTGGCCGGTCGTTGGGCTTGGAGATTTT
Organism: uncultured Phycisphaeraceae bacterium; assembly: GCA_964424105.1. Lineage (GTDB taxonomy): Bacteria > Planctomycetota > Phycisphaerae > UBA1845 > UBA1845 > CAYRHJ01. The sequence continues at coordinate 22,389 of CAYRHJ010000033.1, forward strand.
TGTCCCCAGCCCATGCTCCTGTGGTCTTCGAGCGGATGGAAACGCTGGACCCGGCGTTGACTGACTTGATCGTTGAACATGTCGCACTCGTTCGTCAGGCTCCCCGAGACGCCTCGCGTCACGCAACCTTGGGGATCATTTATGAGGCGAACGAGTTGTGGCCCGAGGCCCGACAGGCGTTTGACATTGCGTTTCAGCTTGATCGCGGTGAACCGTTGTGGGCCTATCACGCGGCGCTGGCTCGATGGAACTGTGGCGACATTGAAGACGCCGTGCATCGTCTGGAGCGCTTGGCGCGAACCCATGACACATTCGCACCGGCCATTCATCGCCTGGGGTGTGCGTTGCTGGAACAAGGTCGCCTGGCGGCTGCGGAAAAACATTTTCGGCGATGCATGAGCTTGGTGGGCGAAGCGCCGGAAGTGTTGGCGGGTATCGCCGCCGTCAAGATTTATCAAGACGCGCCGGGTGAAGCGGCTCGATTGCTCGAACGCGCAGTGTCGGTCGATCCCCATTACAAACTGCTCCACTATCAGCTCGGTCTGGCCTATCGGAGCCTTGGCAGGCTCGCGGACGCAGAACTGGAATTGGCCATGGGACTGGGTGCGTCCCTGCGGTACTTGAGCGATGAAGCGACGATTCGATCGTCCCAATACGTGCGGGGTGCGTCGGCGTCGTTGGCACAGGCGATTGCGTATGGTGAAATGGGCCAGCACGCAGCAGCGATCAAACTGTTGGAGCGGGCGTGCAAAGGCAACCCTGCTGACTTGGGTTTGATGATGGGTCTATCCGAAGCGTATCGGCGGACGGGACAATATGACCGGTCATTGTCATTACTTGGGAAAGCCGAACGCATAGGAAGGAATCTTCATCAAGTTTACACCAATACTGCGGGGTTGTTGACAACCGTGGGCCGCCACCAGGAGGCGCTCGACTATACCGGGCGTGCCATAGAGTTGGCCCCTGCGGTATTCGAATCCCATATGACCCGCGCGCATGTTTTGGTCCAACTGGAACGATTGGCCGACGCCGAAGCGTCACTCCGCGATGCGTTGCGTTGCAAACCCCGAAGCGCGGAAGCATATGCCATGCTGGGTCAGGTCAACGTAGCCCAGGGTCGACTGCACAACGCACAGGAGCAGTTCAGGCGGGCTGTGCACATCAACCCCGCATTGCTGTGGGCCCATATGGGCTTGTACGCCGTGAGCATGCAAGTGGGCGATCGGGAGGACGCAGCCGCCGCCCTGGCCTTGGCGGAAAGACTCGCCCCGAATCACCCGCAGGTCGTCGCCATGCGGGCGCAATGGCGAGAATGACTTGGTGTTAAGCCTTTCCATGTTTCATTGGCGGATCCATTCAAGTTTGTGCCGAAGGGCTTCAGTTTCGCCGCTGGTTTTTGTCGTTATCGTTGCCGTGATCTTGGCCATCACCGGGACTGCGTTTTGGCTATCGGCCAATCGGCGGAATTCCATTACGCATGGTACGCCGTCGAGTGGCCCACCCTGGTTTCAGGAGGTTTCGGACAAGTCGGGATTGGATTTCAAGCACGTGTCCGCGCCGGAGCGACGCTTGTGGTTTCCCGAGATCATGACCGGGGGTGTGTGTCTACTGGATTTCGATGGTGATGGGCATTTGGATGTCTATTTCGTGCAGGCCGGCGACCTTGACCCGAACACGCGCGGAACCGCGGGCAATCAACTGTATCGGAACGAGGGGAACGGTACGTTCGTAGACGTGACGTTGAGCAGCGGGACCGGCGACACCGGATACGGAGTGGGATGCGCGGTGGGGGATTATGACGCGGACGGCGACGCGGACCTGTACGTCACCAACGTGGGAGCGAACGTGCTCTATCGCAACAACGGAGATGGGACGTTCGACGATGTCACCGAGACGGCGGGTGTGGGTGACGTTGGCTGGGGGTCCAGCGCGACGTTCGTGGATTATGATCAGGACGGTTTCGAAGACCTGTTTGTGGTGAACTACATCCATTGGTCCACTAAGTTGGATTTGGAGTGTGTCAACGCCAAGGGGCTGCGCGTCTATTGTTCGCCCAATAGTTTCCATTCGCCGGCTGCGGACGTGCTCTATCATAACTTGGGCGACGGCAGTTTCGCGGATGTGACCGACGAATCCGGTATTCGGCAGAATTTCGGTAATGGATTGGGCGTGGTTTGCGCGGATTTCAACGGTGATCATCGAGTCGATATTTACGTTGCCAACGACGGCATGCCCAATCAGCTTTGGATGAACGGGGGCGACGGGACCTATCGTGACGAGTCTTTGATGGCTGGCTGCGCGGTGAATATTCAGGGTCAACCGGAAGCGGGAATGGGCGTGGCTGCGGTGGACATCGACAACGACGGGGATGAAGACCTGTTCTTGACCCATTTGAACGGGGAATCGAATACGTTCTATATCAACGAGAAAGGTTGGTTTCGCGACACAAGTGCCGTCATGGGTCTGGTGGCGCCGAGTCTGGCCATGACGGGGTTTGGAGTGGGCTTTCATGATTTCGATCATGATGGAAGGCAGGATATCTACGTTTCCAACGGCAGGGTGACCGAATTCGACCCGGTGATCGATCGGAACGACGTTTATGCCGAGCCGAATCAACTGTTCACGACTGGGGATGACAAGATGGTTTTTCGCGAGGTCTTTCCGCGAGGTGGAACGGCGGATTTGCTGGTCCACAACAGTCGGGCTGCGGCGTTCGGTGATCTGGACAACGACGGGGACATGGACATCGTGGTGGTCAACGTGGACGCATCCGCTTATCTGCTCGAAAACTTGGCTGGATCGCGAGGTCGATGGATCATGTTCGATGTGCGTGACCGGCGGGGCGGTGTGGCGTTGCATGCCGTGGTGGGCATCGAAGCGGCGGGTCGAACTCAATATCGCACGGTCCGCCGCGGGTACAGCTATTGTGCCAGCAGTGATTCACGGGTTCATTTCGGATTGGGTCAAGCGGAAGGTGTCGACAACGCGACCGTGACATGGTCTGACGGGTCACGCGAATCGTTCGGACCGTTCGACGCGAAACGGCATGTCAAATTGGTGCAGGGAGAGGGAAAGTCGAACTGACGCAACGGTGAAACGGCGGACTCCACTTCCATTCAGTCGGCCCAAGGTAGCGATATCTTGCCACAGAGGGCACAGAGGGCACAGAGTGAAAAAAGAAAAAAAGAAATAAGGGAACAGAGGAACGGAGGAACCAAGGAACAGAGGAACAGAGGGAAAACAGAAGGGGAGATTATTTGGGGGCGGGCGGAGGGATTCAGTCGGTCCAAGGTTGGCCGCGGCCAAAATGAATGCGGCCCCAGCCAATGGCGTCGTCGAAGGCTTGCTGGTCTGATTTCCAATCATAGGCCCGAAACCGGGCAATGGTCGTAGGGATCATGGTGTTCAGCGGTGCGGCGAGCAGTGCGATGTGGGTCGTGATCGCGGTGCAAATGACGGCGAATGCGACTCGTTTCGCAAATGGGGAGGTTAGTGCGATCAACGTGGACCAAGGCCAACCTGACAAGATGATGAACGGCACGCAAGCGGTCACGTAGTAATGGGCTGATCGAAGCGGCATGACCCGCAGCAGGGCGAGTTCCGTCGCGCACCAGCAGATGACGAGCCAGAGATCGGTTTGTTTGACGATCGGTATGGCCGACGCGAGGTTTTCCATTCCCGCGATATTTTGGTGATTGATTGGTTTCGTGTCGGACGGCACCGCGTAATCACTGCTATCGATTGACGGGAAATTTTGAGTTGAAACTCCGCGTTTCCATTTTTCCAGCGCCGCCAGTGTCGACCAGAGGCATAACAGCATGGGCCAGCGCATGGGCAGCCACTCTGCATAGTCCAATGGCCACGCCGTGCCCTTCGTCACCATGGCGCCGGCGTCGATCGTCAGAAGTTGGAAGGCTTCTGCGAGCGTGCCTTGGGCGAGCATAAGGACGACACACGGTGACCAAGCGACGATTCCCCCCAGACACAGCAAGGCGGCCCCCGTCAGCCAAGTGGGCCGGTGCTTGTTTCTGAAAACCGTGGAACAGGTCCAATGAATGACTGCGGCCGCTATGACGGAAACGGCGGACTGTTTGAGCATGGTGGCCAAACCGAAGAACAGTCCCGCAATGAGCAGGGATCGGCGGGCTTGTGGTGGATGATGGAGTGAGCGTCGATAGTAGATCATGCCGGCCGTCGCGGGCAAGATCATGAAGTTTTCCGCCAGCCCGAAGCCTTCGATGACGTGGCCCATCATGGTGAAATAATTGATGACGATTGTCGCGACGACGGTGGTAATCAGCCCGGGAAGGCGGCCGAAGATGTCGCGGGTGAGCAGGTAGACAGCGTAGTAGGCCAATAAGAGAAACAGCGATTCGATGGGCACGACGGATGCTCGCGAAGCGGGGAGCCATTTGTAGCCCAAGGCGAAGAGCAAGAACAGGCCTGGGGGTTTGATGTCGCTCATGTCGCGATAGAGCACGTCGCCTTGTGCGATTCTGTATCCGAAGCTGGCATAAATATAGCTGTCGTTTTGGAGTGGGGAGCAGTAAGACCCGACGCGACCGACGACGTGAATAGCAATCACGGCCAGAATCGTCGCGACAATGGGGAGATGTTTTTTGGAAAGGCGATTCATGTCGGCGCTTTCGGCACAAACTTATGAAACGGGCATCGCTGGATTCCGGCGTTCGCCGAAAGGACGATTCGTAGCCATTCCTGGATTCCGGCGTTCGCCGGAATGACGATTCGTGCGTCCCTAATCATTCAAGAACCATGCGGCCAGGATCGCTTCCGTCGTCGCTCGAACGGCGGGCCAAAGCAGCATCCAGGGCAGCAGCCGACACGCAATGGAGAACGCCGACAACATCCAGTGCCGGCGCGTCACGGGTGTTAGTTGTATGACTTTCCACCCTAGTGCGACCAGCAAGAAAGCCGGCAGGACGATGAGCAGCCCGTGTGACAACAGGATCCGAGGCCACATGACACTGATGACGACGTTGATGGTCAGCCAGAGGATGACGGCTTGGTTGTGACGGCGGTCGTGGCTCGGAAAGAGGCGGTTGCTGGATTCGGAATCATCATCCGGGTGGTAGAAGTGCTGGGCGATGGCGATGGCGGCGAGCACGAGCGCGGGCAGGACGAGATCTATCCACCACGCGACCAATGTCCACAGGTAAGATGGTCCCACGCGGACGAAATGTTCTGGTATGTACAGTGGATCAGGAGGTGTTTGGACGAGCCACTGCCACACGCCGAGTGACGCGGCGGCAGCGAGGGCTGCGGTAGCGAGGCGAATCCATCTACGTTTTTTCATCGGCTCCCCCACCTCCAAAGGAGGTGGGCCACCCGGATTCAACGGAGGTGGGGCACCGGGATCCAAAGGAGGTGGGCCACCCGGATCCGAAGGAGGTGGGGCATCGGGCCGGTCGTGGCTGGGAGTTGCATACGGTCCGAGGGGGACCGCTCCCTTGTGGTCGCGGCTCGTTAGGAGACGGGTGCGGGTCGGAAAGGTTGCGGGGGCGATCATCATCCATGCAAGCGCTCCGCAAGAAATCGGTGAGCAACCGCACGCAGCCCCGACGCTTGCACCGATTATCCAATCCGCCGTCTGGCGACGTGCGGCTGCGGCGGAGATGATCATTAAGAGAACGGCGGCTGCATCGCGGGTTGAAACGTGCTGGGTTGTTAGGTGGGCTGACGCGATTATGGCGAACCACACGAAAGCGACGAGATCGCCCGTGCCGTGGTGCGTCTGGTCGCGCTTACGCGCGCCGGCAAGAACGGCACATCCTGCTATGGCGAGGAGAATTCCGGCGGCTGGTCCCGTCGAGGTTATGGGAGAATCGTCCGCTCCCTGAACGGATGTTTTCTGGAGGTCGTGGCGCGGTTCGCGTGCCATGGACTGCGTTGTCCGTTTGCCATACTGGACGCTCCCGCCTTGGTCGCGTCCAGGGTCGCGGCTCGGAAGGACGTCGTCGCGGCTTGGAAAGGCATCGTCGCGGCTCGGAAAGGCATCGTCGCGGCCTGGGAGGACGTCGTCGCGGCTCGGAATTGGATGCACCGCAGTGGAGTGCGTCGAAACCGCGTGAACGGCTAGCAGGACGTACGCGGTGCATAGGGTGGCCACGAGGCCGGTGACGAATGTGGTGGTGTGGATTCTTGTTGGCGGTGTGGATGTCATGTTCGGTCGACTTCAGTTCGACGGAGGCGGGCGTCCGAAATCGATGATGTCCCGCGTGGCCATCGTGTCAAAGAAAGTCCGGTCCGCCTGGGCATCGTAGGTCTGAAAACGCCCGATGGCGATGGGGACGACGGTGTCGATGGTGGTTCGGGCGAGGGCAAGGGAAAGGCAGGCGGCGACGATGATGCATGCTCCGGTTTCGCGTGGCTGACGATGTCGGCGAAGTGCGGCCAATTCCGACCAGATCATTCCTGACAATAGAACGAGCGGCAGGGCTGTCAACACGTAGTAGTGAAACGATCGGAACGGAAGGAATACGAGCATGATGCATTCAAGGATGAACCATATGATCAGAAACACGAGGTGGGAGGATGAAAACGAGTCTGTAAGCTCGTCAGTATTGGCGCGATGGCGCAAGCGTGACTCGATCCACCAAAGGAATCCGCCCGCGGCCCAAACCATCGGCGTCCATGCGGGCAAGACATTCTGCCATTGGTCCGGTCTGGCTGTCTGTTTGGCGAGTTGGCTGGGGGCTTCAAGAAGGAGCACTTCTACCATCCGCATGAGCGTACCTTGAATGACGAACCATAGAACCCACGGAATCATGGCGAGTGCCAAACCGGCGCAAAGGGTCGCGATTTGCGTTGCGATGCGGCGAAGTCGATCGTGGTGGAAAGACGATTGCCTGGACCCCGGCCTTCGCCGGGGTGACGATTGCCTGGACCCCGGCTTTCGCCGGGGTGACGATTGCCTGGGCCCAAGCATTCGCCGGGGTGAAGATTGGAAGGTGAGGTGTGTGATGATGGCCAGGATGAGCGGTAGGGCTGTTTGTTTGAAGCAGGCGTCGACCCCGAGCCAGATTCCGCAAAGGAGCAGGGTTCGCGATGACGGTTGGCGGTGCCATCGGATGTAGGCCAATGCGGCCAATGAGGCGGGAAGAATCATGAATGATTCAGCCAGCCCGAATCCTTCCGTACCGAAGTCCAAGACGATGAAGGCATTGGTGACGGCGGCTAATGTCGCGGTCAGAATCCATGCAATGAATGGGTTGTAGAGCGTCAGGCTGAGGCGATGAAATGCCCAGTAGCCCAGTAATCCAAACAGCGTATCCATCAGGATCATGGAGGGCCTGCCGGCGGGCAAGACCAGGTAACTGAGCGCGTAGAGGTGGTAAAGGGCTGGTGGCTTCACGTCGCTATTCGTGGGGCTGTACATCGGTTGACCCTGAGCGATGCGGTATCCGATGACCGAGTAGGCGTAGCTGTCAGCACGGACGGGTGAACAGAAGGAGCCGACTCGTCCGGTCACGTGACAGGCGAGGATGAAACAGATGGCACAGGCGGCGGTGAGGTGTGGTGATCGTGCGCGTGATGGAGGTTCATTCGCTGGGAGCGAGGTCGCTACGCTGTGCATCATGCCGAAGTGATTACGCGGTGGCTGCGAATTGAGCAAGCGCTTGGCGAATGGCCGTCAATCGATGTGACCAGGTATGACGTTGCAGGAGGATTTCTCTCGCGGACGAGCAGGCTGATCGGCGCCGCGTGTCGTCCGCCAAAAGGTCGCTGACCCGCTGGGCGAGTTCAACATTGGTGCGGGCGGCAGGTAGCCGTTGCAGGACATCGGCCAACTGCGGGTGAGATTCGTCCAGTGGGCTGCGGGGCCGTCGGATGACCACGCAGGAGCCGGCGGCGAGAGCTTCAAGGACGTTCTGTACGACGTCTGTCGCGTGCAAGGGGACGACAACGATCTTGGCTGCGTTGAACAATTGGTTTCGATTTGCGGCTGTTGGCGGAAGCAAATGGCTGGTGATGCCGCGGAGCGGGTTCCGGTTCCAACCATCGCCGTAAACGTGCAATTCACGACCGGCGCGGACCAGGCATTCAAGCGCGGTGGTGGTTCGGATGGTGGGGAGGATGACGTGGCGAAGCAATCGGCGAAATTGTTCCAGCAGATCGGGCTCGGTGATTTCGATGCCCGTTGATCGTTGTGCGGCGGCGATGATGGCGTCTTCGTCATCATCCGCGACGCGGGCCTGTGCGATGAGTTCATTCCAAAAGGCGATGTGACTTTCGAGCTTGATTCCGTGCGTATCGGGCTGAATGTCGCCGTGATGGCCGAGGCAGATCACGTCGATGGGCTTGGCGACGGTCGAGGCCGGGTCGTGGCTCGGTTGAAACGTCGTTTCGTCGACGGCAGGTTCCAGCCATTGCGTGGAGCGGTCCGGGCCGACGCTCGCGGTGGTCTCGTCTTTCAGAAACGGTGTCGCCACGAAGATGACATGTTGCGTCGCGAAACCGTCCGTCATGCCGGCGATCATGCGTGAACCTGGGAGCATCCACGTCGCGGAAGGCAAGTTATTGTGCACGAACGGCAACATCGGTCCCCAGCCGCCGTTCAGCAGGATGGCAGCGTCGGCGGAGCTGTCGACGAGTGTTTTCATTCTCGCGACGTGATGGCATTGGTTCGGGTGATTCGGCACACACGCGGCGACATCGATGCCGGTCTGGGCGGCGGCGCGTTGCAGTGCCGCGCACGCATCCGCGGCGGTGGGCCTGGGATCCATGGACAGGATGGCGATCGCCTTGATTTTGGGTTTCGAACGACGCCGCGCAAGCGATTGGCTATGGGTTTGAAGTTCCTGATGTTGCTGGGCGGTGACGTGGCGGGCGGCTTGGGTGACGGTTTTGCGGAGGGATTCCGTCCGCGCGGTGTCCATATCGGGCGGCGTCAGTATTTTCTGTGGAAACTCGTATCCCGGATTTCGACTGAAGAATTCTTGCAGGGCCTCGACGATGTCCGGATGGTTGAGCAGGATCAGCCGTCCCATTCGCAAGGGGCGCGAGAAGTCGTGCAAAGAAAGGGCTAGTCGGATGCAGAGTCGGTCGGGTTCGTGAACGAAGACGGCACAACGATCGCCCGTCCGCCGGAGAATCTCGTGGGCTTCGTGTCCCGTGCCCATCTGGGGAAGCAAGATGTTGCTACCGTCCGGGCAGAGCGCGTCGACCAGCGCTTCCGCCCGCACACGGGGCATGGACGATCGGCCAAGGTATCGTTGAGACGCGGGTTTGTCCGGAAAGATGTAAGTGACGGACCCGTCGCGTGCCGTGGCCGGTTGGGCGGATTCGGGCAGCGGTATCGCTGAAATTGCGTTGGCGAGTTGACGTTCGCGGCGGCTGATTACGGCCATGTTCTTGGACCAGCAATCGTTTTGTTGGCCACTGTTTTTCACGGGCGCCGCCACGTCCTGAGGAGGTGGGCCGCCCGGTTGGTTGCGGGCATTTCTGGATTCCGGCGTTCGCCGGAATGACGGTGATTGGCCATGGGATTCGCCGGCAAAAGGAACGGCCAACTCGCACAATCGCAGGAATGGCTGTCCGCTATGGAATCCCGCGGTGTCAGCTTCGGAAAGCTGTGACCGCGAGCGTCGCGACGCAGCCAAGCCAAACCGTGGCCGACAGAATCAACGGCCACACGGGCAATGGCGGAGAATCGCCCGCGAGGACGTTGGGATCATCCCAGTTCACTTTGTTGGCGGGCGTCTCCGCGTTTTGGCTGCTTTCGCCGTTCGTTGACATCATCGACTCCCTGACAGGGCTTTCTGAAGCGTAAACTCGCAATCGATCTATGACTGCGGCACGATCAGCAGCACGGGGATATTAACTTCCGATTCATCCCGGGTCACGGCGCGGACGGCAACGGTCAATTCATGCCTGCCTGCGGGGGCCTGTTCGGTGGCTTCGATTTGGATGTACTTGACTCCGATCGTGGGCCTGTTCGGCGCTTCTATTTCCTTGGCAGTGACATATGGCGAATCGCTGGTGACGCTGAGCACGTCAAATCGGCCTCGGGTCGCGGATTCAAGCTTCACCGTACGAACGGCGGAACGGGGCTTGCCGTCTTTGCGAAGCAGAATCCTGGGCGGCGATGCTTCGATGGTGGGCTTGACGTATCCGAAGACGGGAACGCGCACAACCGGGTCATTTAGATTGTCGGTGCCGATATCGAGATGGGTGCCGAACGGGCCTGACGGAGCGGATTCGCGGATGACGGGCGTGATGAGATACTGAGTTTTTCCTTGCAACTCCTTGACGGTGGTATCGAGCAGCGGCCCGGAATCAATGTACAGGATTTCAATCGGTTTTTGGTTTTCGGATCGGATGGTGACGCCGGCCAGCGCGCTGCCCCGAACCATGGGCCCGGTTTGGCGGATCTGCTTGGGGTCAAAAGAAATTTCGCCGACGATTTCCCCGACGATCCGGCAGCGGAATTCGCCGGTTTCCTCCCCCGCCCGGCCGATGAGCGTCAGATGGGCGCCGATGTGGCCGGGGGCGGTTTGCGAATCGATGGTGAGCTTGAGTTGGTGTCCCGTTCGAGTGTCTTTCGACAAGGGCAAGACTTCGTAAATGATTTGCTCGCTCTCGAGTTGAATGGAAGTCAATTCGAGAGAAAGGCCCGGTTCGCGGGGCAGGATTTCGACCGTCTGCGGTATTTCGTCGCCCGGCGAGAGGCGGCCGAAGGTGATGGTGTTGATGGCCCGCCCGTCAACGAGCACTTCGATGAGCGTCACAATTTCTGCCGTGACCGACAGATGGAGACTGGGTTCGACCGGGTCGTTCGAAGACACCGTCACGGTCTTGTGTTGCTTTCCCATTCGTCCCTTGGAATCGAACGCTGCCGAAAGTTCCAGAATCTCGCCGGGTTCAATCAATTTCTCGTCGTCGGAGAGCGTTCGCGGAATGGTGCAGCCGCAGGAGGTTTGTACGTTGGTAATTTGCAGGGGCGCGTTGCCCACGTTTTCCAGCTTGAACGTGACGGTGGCCTTTTCACCCTGGCGAACGATTCCGGCATCAACGATCCGCTCCTTGACGAGCAGCCGGGGCTGATTCGATGCGGGAGCCGGGGGGTTGGATTCGTCATGATCGATTTGGGACCAGGTGATCGAAGCGCTGGCCATTGTGATCAAAAAAGGCGTCAAGATCATTCGAAGCGTGGCCGAGGGCGCGATCGACTTGCAACGCGTGAAGAGATGTTTCATGTTGATGGAATCTCCAAATATTTCTGTTCGAACGGTGCGGGCATTGCGAACCTTCCGCCCGCTGCCTTGTCATCCCGTGATACGTCCGTACATTCTAGGGGCGACGGCAACGGTCGCAAAGTAACGTCGCGGTCACAAGAGTGGCCAAGCGAGTACACGAATGCGAAGCCTTGTTTCAGTGAATGCTCCTCGCCGTCAATTCGTTCATCGAGGCGCACGTTGGCAGGGGCTTTCAGTTTTGGGTTTTTCGCCAGTGTAGCGCGAGTGGGATCGTCCCGATCGTCACTCCGGCGCAGGCCGGAGTCCAGGCATTGTGATTCTGGATTCCGGCGTTCGCCGGAATGACGGGCCAGGTGCACGGGATTGACGCAGGCCGCCGGCTCGCACCGTCTGGGGATACGATCTATAATCACCGGTCGTGGGGATCGGGCTTGCAATAGTTGGGCCATGACATGAGGTGATACGATGCAAAAACTTCGATTGTTCACGCCGGGTCCGGCCATGGTGCCGGAAGCAGTCTTGTTGGCGATGGCCAAGCCCATTGACCATCACCGGACGGCACAATTTCGTGCCGTTTTGGAGGAGGTCGTCGGGCTGCTTCAGTATTTATTCGGCACGCGGGGCACGTGTCTGACGATCACTGGCAGTGGAACGTGTGCAGCGGAGGCGGCCATTGTTTCATGTTTGCCGCCCGGACATAAGGCGCTGGTCTGCCGGGCGGGTAAGTTCGGCGAGCGGTGGGGCAAAATCTGCGACGCGTTTGGGATCGCCCATACGAAGTACGAGCTGGATTGGGGTCACGGCTTCAAAGCGGACGGCGTAGCCAAAATGTTGGACGCGGACCCGGCCATCGACACGGTGATCGTCACGCACAGTGAAACGTCGACCGCAGCCGTCAGCGACGTGGAAGGCATCGCCAAGCTGACGCGACAGCGGGATGTGTTGCTGATTGTGGATGGGATCACGGCCGTGGGTGCCATCCCGGTGAAGATGGACGAGTGGGGGATTGACGTGTTGATCACCGGTTCACAAAAGGCGTTGATGCTGCCGCCGGGGCTGGGGTTCGTGGGCGTGAACGACCGGGCGTGGAAGCGGATCGAAGGCGGTTCGATGCCGTGTTTCTACAACAATCTGAAGGCCTATCGAAAATCGATGGAAGGATTTGATACGCCATTTACCTCCGCCAACGTGATGATCAATGGGGCGCAGGTGGCGCTGCGACAGATCAAAGAGGAGGGTTTGGAGAACATTTGGAGGCGGACGTCCGCGATGGCACGGGCGACGCGGGAGGCGGCTGCGGCGATGGGAATGAAGACGTACGCGGCGGACCCAGTGGATTCGGTGACGGCGCTGGTGGTGCCGGCGGGCGTGGACGAGGGCAAATTGCGAAAGGACCTGCGTTCGCGATTTGGGATGCAGATCGCCGGCGGTCAGGATCACATCAAGGGCAAGGTCATTCGCGTGGGCCATATGGGCTACATCGATCAGTTCGATGCGCTGTCGGTCATCGGCGGATTGGAGCTGGTGTTGCACGATCAGGGTCATAAGTTCGAACTGGGCGCGGGCCTCGTGGCGGCGCAAAGGGTGTTCGCGGAGATGATTCAAAAATGACCCCGACGCCGCAAGTTCTCGCGATTGAAAACGACGAAGCCGTACGGACGTTGCGCCTGAATCGTCCCGAGGTATTGAATGCGTTCAATGATGAACTCTTGACGGCATTGGGCAAGGAAGCGAAGGCGGCGGCTAAGGATGACGGCGTGCGGTGCCTGGTCATCGCGGCCTCGGGGCGGGCGTTTTGCTCGGGACAGGACCTGGACACGGTTCGCGAGCGGATGAACGATCCACAGGCTGGCGAGCTGGGGGCGCATCTGCGAAAGCTGTACAACCCGTTGATTCAAACGCTGCGGACCATGGAAAAGCCGGTGTTGGCCAGCGTGAATGGTGTGGCGGCTGGGGCGGGATGCAGTTTGGCGCTGGCGGCCGACTTGCGCTTGGCCGGCGCGTCGGCAAGTTTCATCGAGGCGTTTATCAACGTGGGATTGGTTCCAGATTCAGGCAGCACGTTCATGCTTCCGCGGTTGATAGGATTGGGGCGGGCGATGGAGATGGCCATCAGCGGTCGCAAGGTCCGTGCCGAGGAGGCGCTTCAGATTGGACTCGTGAACCAGGTTGTGCCGGATGACGAGTTGGCGGGGGCGACGAAGGCCCTGGCCAAGAAGCTCGCGGAGTCGCCGACGAAAGGGATCGGCTTGACGAAGCGGGCTTTGAATCGAAGCTGGCTCGCGAATCTGGAAGATCAGCTTGAATACGAAGCGTTTCTGCAAACGACGGCGGGCGAAACGGATGATCATCCCGAGGGCGTTCGGGCATTCTTGGAGAAGCGCCCGCCGGTGTTCCGCGGGCATTGAACGTGGTTGACTTCTGATGTGGGCGCGAGGCGGCGAATCGACGGACGGATGCGTCTAAAAAAGGTTTGCCATGCTGGCCAAGGTAATGCTATGATTCAATTCGTCAAATCCTCGAAATGTGAATGGTGCTGCGGGATCAGCAGTAGGGTCAGTCCCCGCGTCGAGCAACGTCGGCATCCACAGGCGTCGGTCACCCGGAGGAAGGAAGGGAACACATGGCCCATGTAATGAACCTCAACATCGCGCGGTGTTTTTGTATCGGCTTGGTCGTACTAGCGAAGGGTGCGTTCGCGTCGGCGCAGCCGTGCCCGCCGACCGAGGAGGTGGCCAAGCTGACCGCCTCCGACGCCGCGGCGGACGACCGGTTCGGGGTTTCCGTTTCCGTATCCGGCGACACGGCGGTGGTGGGGGCGTAGCTCGACGGCGACGCGGGGAGCGAATCCGGCTCGGCCTACGTGTTTGCGCGCAGCGCCGGCGTGTGGACGCAGCAGCAGAAGCTGACCGCCTCCGACGCCGCGGCGGGCGACCAGTTCGGGGTTTCCGTTTCCGTATCCGGCGACACGGCGGTGGTGGGGGCGTATGAAGACGACGACGCGGGCGACAGCTCCGGGTCGGCCTACGTGTTCGAGTGCCCGTGCCCCGTCAACGACGACTGCGACGACATGGACGCCTGTACGCAGGACGCCTGCGCGGCCGGCACATGCAGCAACCCGCAGCGAATCTACGGCGACGTGGACAACAACGGCACCGTCAGTCTGTTTGATCTGTTCTGCATCCTGGACGGATTTGCGGACGAATTTCCGCCGCCCTGCACCCGGTCCAACGTGGACATCGATCCGTGCGACGGCAACGGTACAATCAACCTGGGCGACCTTTTCGCCGTGCTCAACGCCTTTTCAGACGTTGATCCTTGCGGTTGCCCGGTTCCCTAGCGTCTGCGGAGCGATCACGGCCACCTGAAATTGGATTAGGGTATTCGAACCGGTCACGGAAGCAGGATCTGGATATTGACGAACTCGAAATCGTCAATGTCCGATCCCTGCGCCGTGGCGTGAATTTCAAATGAGTTGACGCCGACCCGCAATTCGGAGGCTGGGAAACGGGCCGAAAACGTCCCGAAACTGCCGTCATCCGGCGCGGTGTCCAGTCGTCGGCGTATCCGTCGGCCATTGATTCTAATGGGATGAGGCCGCTGCACGCCCTTGGCTAGCATTCGCAGTTCGGCAAATTCACCAGCGGATTGGAGTTGCGCTTCGGTCAAATGGAACTCGGCCACGAACGTATCGCCTTCCGCTTCTTTTTGGAATTGGCTGTTGATCGAACCACTGAACGCATCGTCTCCCAAGTGGTGCACGTCAGGATGGGCTTCGATGATGATAACGTTATCCGCGGAGGGCACCAGGCCGAAGTCGATGGTCAAGGTGCCGCGTTGGAGCCGGGCTGATTCGATGTCCGTGCTGTGCGGTTGATAGCCGTCACGTGACGCGGACAACGCAAAATGGTCCGGTACGTCGGGGGTTTGAAGCTGGTAGGTTCCGTCCGGCCCGCTTTGAACGAGCCGGGGATGCGCATTCGGCAAGGTCAACCTGACGGTCGCGCCGGTCAACGGCGAGCCGCTGACCGCGTCATAGATCCGCCCGCGAATCATGCCGATGGCATCGTCAGGAACTTGACTGACGAACATGGGCAGATAGCGATAGTACACTTCGAGCATCAACGTGCACAACGCGGTCTGGTACACCCGTCCACCGACGTCGGCCCATTCGCCGACCGGGTCCCAGCTTCCGGCGGCGTTTCCATCCGTCCGCTGATGTTCCAGCAACTGGGGCATCAGGCTCGCGTTCCACGCGTCCCACGCACTGCCCTGGTTCTGAAACAATGCCAGCGTAGCGTAATACCAGTAGTAGGTATTCGGTGTGTCATTCCAGTCGGGCGGATGGTCGGTCAGATGGCGAGCCGATCGCTGCATCATCGGTTCCGAAGGCGTGTGGCCCAACAAGTATTGGATAAACAGTCCTTCCGCGGTCATGGCCACCGACGATGGGCGGCCCGGTTGATACGAGTACAAACCGGGATCCGATGGATCACTGACCGCGTTCATCCAATCACGCGCAGCCTGCAAAGAACTGAAAGGAATGGCCAGGCCCGCGGATTGGGCGCTCTTGAGTGCCATGACCTGCCATCCGGTCACCGAGGTGTCGCCCGGCTGACCGGGATTGTACCGCCAGCCGCCCTGCTCCCGATTTCTTGATTTGTCGATGAATTGCACGGCCAATTCCACCGGGCGGACGAGCCGGGAGTCGCCGGTCATAGCCAACGCCTCCGCCAGCGCGATCGTGGCGATGCCGTGGCTGTAGAGGGTTTCATCGGTGCGCAGGTCGCCGTCGTCGTCCTGATGGTCAAGCAGCCAGTCGATGCCGCGTCGAACGGTTTCGCGATAGGGTCCGTCGTCCAGGTGCGTGTTGTTCGTCCCCAGAAAACAAAGCAACGCCAGTCCCGTCAGGGCGTTGTGAACCTCGTAATCGGTCGTCCCTCCGCATTGGTCGCAACCGGTGTCGAAGTTGCGACCGTGCCATTGTCCATCGGCTGACTGATGTCTGGCCAACCACTGGAGCGCCAGCGCGACGGCCCGTTCCGTTTCCGGATTGCCGCCGCCGTCTTCTACCATCGTCTGCCGCGTTTCCTGGCTGCGGTGATCGTACCGGTTTTCCACGGGTGCGACATCGCGAGGCAGCGAAAGTCCCAGCGACGGAGGTCGAAAATCGTTCGGCTGGGGAACAAACGAAGCCATGGGGATCGTGTCAGAATCGCGTTGTGTATCCGGACTTGCAAGGGACGGTTTGATACTCGAACCCATGGATTGTGCGGTCCACTGTTCTGACCGGGCCGGCTGCACCTCGTTGAACGGAAGCAGGTTGTTTTCAATCCGGTCGAGCGCGTTCACGTCGGCACGGAGAAGCCCTGTTTCGTCATGCGCCACCCGCGGGCTGGTTTCGTCAATCATCGCGTCCGAATTCGCAGCGACGGGAAGGACCAGTTCCAGCTCGGTTTCACGGTCCGGCAATGGAATGTCCACGCTACCCAATTGAAGCGACGTCGGCGCGACCGATTCACGCGCGCTCGGCAAGGTTGCGGTGGCTATCGAATCGGTCCGCAGAGATTCGCTCGACCGCGTCGGCTGGGTGGGTTCTGCAAAGACACCCGTGTCCAGCGCGTCGACGGCGATCTGTGGCCGGGTGATTGCGTCATGGATCGCGTTGGGTGGTGATGCGCCGGATTCATCGGTGGCCATGGATTCGGCGGTTTGCGGCGTTTCAAAGTCCAACAACGGATTATGTCCCAGCGACCCGGATGGCAATGTCGGTGACGTCACCAGCGAAATCGGCGGCGGGTTGGCGTCGGCGGTTGTCGGGGCTTCGAGCATCGTTTCCGCGCCCTGAAATTCGTGAGCGGTCGATTCGACGGGGCGGGGTTCGATGTTGGCCAGCGTATCCGCCGGCAAGTCCATATCGGATCGAATCTGAACGCGTTCGATTCGGTCGGATGGGCTTGCGGTCGCGTCCTGCCGCGGCGCTTCCGTCATGGTCTCGCGAACCTGCGAATTCCGCGGCAATTCCAAATCACTCGTGACCTGCGTCGCCGGCGCTTCGATGCTGCCGGACGGCGCCACGGATTCCATTGGCCGAACGGTCGCGTCCTGCGCTGGTGAATCCTCCGCGAACGATGTGGACGTTGCTTCCGATATTGCATCCGAATCCACGGACCGCGGGGTGACTTCGACGGACGGTAGCACACGGTCGGGCAGGTCGATGGCGCTGGCCATTCTTTCAGTCGAAACGTCGGGCCGTCGGGGTGATTCCCCACCGGCCTCCTCCGACGCCTGCGGCCTCGTTGTGTCCGGCAATTGGATCGGTGGCGTGGGGCGGGATTGGCCGGTTGAGATTTCGGCGTCGGGCAACCGCGTTTCGGATTCGACCGCATCGGCATCCATCTGGGGCGGCGAAAATTCGATCGCGTCCGGCGCCTGCATGGGTAGGGTGTGCACCGCCAACTCGGCGAAGTCGGCTACAGAAGCCAATTCAATACTAGTCGCCGATCTGTCCAGCGGCGTGGATTCGTGCTGTGGTGTTGGAAGCTCCGTGGCTGACCCGCGGATCTGCTCCGTCAGGGTTGACAAGACGGATGACGAAGCCAACGCCACTTCGATACGCCCGCCGCGTCCCACGGCGTCAGCCACCGCCGCCGTCACGCCCCATACCGTCAGCAGTAGCATGAGCAGCAGGTGACACAACAATGACATCAGCAGGCATCGGGCCAACAAGCCCAGCTTGCGACCGGCGGCTCCCCGCAGCAAAGCCAACAGCGCCAGCAACGCGAGCAGGGCCAGCAGCGCCCACAGCAGATTTGGCGCGATCTTCCACGCCAACGCGCCCCAATCAATAGACGCTTGAACCGTCTCCCGGTCGGCATAAACCTCGCGCGACGTCGTGACGTAAAGGTCGTAATCAGGTGGATCGTCCGGCTGCTTGCCCGCTTCCGTACGATCCGAACTGAAATGCAGCGCATAACCACCCATGCTGAGGGCGGGGTCCAATTCATGGGCCGGCGTGTTGACCGTCGTGCCCAGGTTCGCGGGCGGGCGGTGGCCTCCCTTGATTCGGCGGGATCGGTATAGATCGTAACCCCCCTCGCCACCGGGCCGATCCGAGCTGAAGTAAACGAAGTCTCCAAACGGGCTGACCGAGGGGGCGCCTTCGTTATGTTCCGTGTTCAGCGCCGTCAGCGCTTCAGCCGACCCATAACCGGATTCTCGCACCGTCGCGATGTAGAGATCGTAATGGCGCTGAAACCGTTCTTCACGCAGCGTAGCCGACCACGCCGACGGGGGCGGCGAAGATTCATCACCGGGTTGCGGTCGATTCGACGCGAAGTAGAGCGTCTTGTCATCCGGCGTGAGCGCGGGCCCATAGTCATTGAAGGGCGAATTGATGGCCGGGCCCAGGTTGATGGGCGTTTGCCAATTCGCACCCACGCGATGGGCAACCCACAGATCATATCCGCCGTTGCCGCCAGGCCGATCACTATAAAAGTACAGCGAAAGTCCGTCGTGCGACGGCGCGGGTCCCAGGTCGTCGTAATCAGAATTGATCGCGACCAAAGCCACCGGCTCGGTCCAGCCGTCCAGCGCGCGTTGGCATGCGTAGATGTCCGCCTGTCCACCGGCCTTGCCCCGCACCAGAAAAAGCGTCTGCCCATCATGGGACATGCGCGGTTCATAGTCTTCGTCGATCGTGTTGATGATGCCGGGAACGGGGACGGGCGGTTGCCACAGAACGTCCCGCAGGGGAGCGGTCGCCGCCGGAACTTGAATGGTGTCCGCGTCGCTGTAGAAAGACCGATGTTGCGGACGCAAATACCACGCCAGCGAGAGCACGACCACGGCGGCCACCGCGGCCAGAAATACCAGCAGCTTTTTCACGTCACGCGCTCCCTGCGGCCAACAAGCGTTCTACCGTTCCATCACGGTGTCCAGATAGGGCTGTTGAATCCCCGCGGTTTTGCAAATGTCCAACACGGTGACAACGTTGGCGTAAACGGTCCCGCGGTCCCCCCGTACGGTGACTTTTTGCTCGGGATTGGTTTCCACCGCCTGCGCCACCATCGCCCGCAACGCGTCACCCGTGATCCGCTGCCCACTGACGATAATCTGGCCATCCTGATCAACGTTGATAATGATTTCGCGGAGCATGGCGCTGACCGGCGCGCCGGTGGCAGCAAATGGAAGGGCGACGCTCATTTCACGCTCCTCCTGATGAAACGTGGTGGCGACGAGAAAGAAAATGAGCAGCAGGAATACCATGTCGATCATGGGTGTGATTTCGATGGTCGCTTCCGCCCGTTCATCCTGTGACGTTCGTATCAACATCGTTATGCCTCAGCCTACACCCCCGCGGGGGCGGCGGTTCGTGACGCTGCATCCGGTTTGGCCCCGTTTCCTCGCGTGTCCGGCGCAACGAGACTGTGCTTGAATTTGGCGGAATGAACCAGGGCGTGATCTTCAACAAACGCCACGGTCATCTCGTCGATCTGTACGACCAGCCCGTCGATCTTCGCAGAAATCCAGTGATAGGCGATCAACACCGGGATGGCCACGAGCAAACCCGCAGCCGTGGTAATCAGCGCTTCGTAAATCCCCTCGGCCAGCAATTCCGTTCTGCCCAAGGCTTCACCCGAACCAGCCACGGTTTGAAACGCGTTGATCATGCCAAAGATGGTCCCCAAAAGCCCCATCAACGGAGCGATGGACGCGATGACCGACAACGCCCGCAGAAATCGTCGCAGCCGAATCACCACCCGTTCACCGGCTTCCTGAATGTGCCGTTCCAACAAGTCCAGCGGCTCGTGAAGTCGCCGAATGGCCGCTTCAAAAACCGTCGCCACCGGGCTGCCGTCCGCACGACAATGCTCCAGCCCAGCTTCACGGCCCCGATCGCCTTCCAGCGCTCGTTTGAGTCCGTCAAGGAAACCGGGGGGGATGACGCGAGATCGGCGAAGGCTGACAGCCCGCTCGATCACGATGGTCAGGGCGATCATCGAGCACAGCAAAATGGGAACCATCATCGGTCCGCCCTTGACCACAAGCTCCCAAATCGAACTCGCCTGCATGCCGCCCACGGTATTCGAATTCACGCCGGACGGTGCTTGTGCGACTGCGGCGATTCCCAGTGCGACCATCGCTTCGATCAACATCATGCCCACTCCCTTGCCACTAAACCCTTCGATTTCAATCGAACGTCTGCTTCCCGAATCTGACTGCGGCCAGTCTTCAGTCGCCGTGTATTACCAACGTCCGTCCCAGCGGGGTCTGAACCTCGCCGACGACCATCAGCGACCCGGAAGTGACGTGGCTGATGAAAGCGTCGTCAAATGCTGGGCGGCGAGCTTGGCCCATTCCGAATCGCCGTACTTTTCAACGACCTGTCGAAACTGTTCGCCGGCTTTCGAGGGATTGGACAACAATTCAAAGCATCGTCCCGCCTCGTACAATGCGGCTGAACTCCATTCCGGGTATCCATACAAGATATCGACTTTCAGAAATTCACTGAGCGCCTCGACATGCCGTTTCTGCGCGAACAAACACTCCCCGATCTGAAACTGAGCGCGGGCTGCCGTCGGTCCCTGGTGACGTTCAATAAGCGCCCCGTAGGCCGCGACGGCTTCTTCATACCGCCCCGAATTTTCGCGAGCCCATCCCATGCCAAACTGCGCTTGATACCACTGCGCTCGCTCGCCGAACCGCTCCAGATATTCCGAAAACAATCGTTCAGCCCGCATCCATTCCTGTTTCGACGTGGCACAGTCGCCCAGTCGAAGCAACGCGGCTGCACAACCCTCGTCGGATGAATAGTCATCCACTACCACGCGAAAGTGCTGGGCTGCGTCGTCGATTCGACCCAGACGGTACAGCGCTTCGCCGCAGAAATAGCTGGCTGAGGCTATCAGCGGGCTGGACGCAAAGCGCTCCGCGAAACCCGACAGCGCTGCGGCCGATTCCGAGTATCGACCCAATTCAAATTCGCACACACCCAGGCGATACGACAGCGGCGCGGCCAAGGCCATCGGAATCGTCAACGCACCATTCGCCACACGTTCATGAAGTTCACGCAATGGCGGAGCAGCCGCGGAATAGTCGCCACGTTCCATCAACAGCGACGCCAGCTCCAGCGCGCCATGCGCCCGAAGATCCGAACGATCCGCATTCCCAGCCAATGACCGATAGGCATCGGCGGCGTCGTCATGACGGCCCATCTGTTTCAGGCACCAAGCCTTCTCGTACAGTACGGATTGCCGAACACTTGCGGGCATCGATGATGAGTCTCCGCGTTCAAGCTGGGCGATGATCCCCAGCGCTTCCTCACATTGATTCAGTCTGGATAGCGCCGTCGCCAACTGAGCGCGCGGCGAAAGTGACGCGTCCAATGATTCGCCCGCCTTAACCAGTTCGCGGAAAACGGCCGCCGCCTGCTCGAATTTTCCTTCCCCCAGCCGAGCGACACCTTCATGGTACCTTGCATGGCTCCGAACTTTCTCGTCGGTGCAATCGTCGGCCACCTCTCGAAAATGTCGGGCTGCCACTTCAAATTCGCCGTTCTGGAGCGCCAGTGTGCCGAGATGATTGGCTGCGTGGAGGCGGATCGATGCGTCCTTTAATTCAGCCGCACCCGTGAAGGCGCTCTTGGCCGTCTGAGTTTCACCCAGCGACAGCAGAGCCTGACCGCGCTCGAACGCCGCATGATCTCGGTGGACGCTATCGGGAAACTCCGCAAGAAGTCTGTCCAAATGCGCCAGTGCCTGACTGTACTGGCTAAGACGCTGGGCGCTCAATGCGAGCTTGAATAGCGCGTCGTCGGCCTGCCCGAGCGTCGCCTGACCCTCCATGTAAATCGTCAGAAGTCGCTCCGCCTGTTTCCATTTCTTGAGCTGGAATGCGATGTCGCCAAGCACATAGTACGCACCTCGAAATTCGACCGAATCAGTCGCATTGGCGAACGGAGCCAAGTTCGATTCAGCCTCAACGAATTGACCAAGCCGATAATGCGCCAAACCCAGGCGATAACGCGCCTTGGCCGACTCGTTGTCCCCCGGTTTGAAGGAAAGATATTGCGCGTAAGCACTGACAGCCTCTTCCAGCCGATCGCCCAGGAACAGGTTCTCCGCCAGAAGAAACGTGACATCGGCCACCGCAGCGTGCGCCGGATAGTTCCGTATGAATGACTCGCAATGTTCTACACTTTTCCGATAGTTTTTCTGCTGGTGTTCCGCGAGAGCCATCAGTTGCAGTGCGTCAGCCGCATTGGAATGATCGGCATATCGTTCACGAAATGACGTCATTTCGCGAATACACGCTTCATATTCTCCCAATCGATATTGCGACAGTCCCAGATCATAGTTCGCCTCGCCCAACACCGAACTGGTCGGGTATTCAGTCGCCAGCCGCGACAGCCACTGCTTCGCAGACTCCGGCTCGTTGGTGCGAAGCAGGCACTTGGACAACCAATAGACGGCCTCGTCCTGCCTGCCGAAACCTTCGTCAACCAGGGATTCAAAAATCTCGCTGGCCCGTCCATATTCGCCCTCGTCAAACCAACCCCGTCCGATCAAGAACCGCGCTGAACCGACAAGCGGACTGCCGCCGTCATCGTGGATCAACCGCTCCGCGTATTTTCGCGTACGATCAGGCTGGCCCTCCCGCAGTGAAATCAAGGCGAGTCCATACAGCGCGTCGGTCTGACCGATGCCCCCAGCCTCGATGATCGATCGATACAATCGACGTGCCATCTCCATGGCACCGGCTTGATGATGACACTGCGCCGCGAGAATCTTCGATTGGGCCACCAATTCCTGGTCGCCCGCGCTCTCCACAATCAGCCCGAAATCGCCGGCCGCCTCCGCGTGGTTTCCGCCGGCCATCTTCGCCAACCCGCCGAACAACAACGCCCGCCAACGCAACGGGCTTTGCGGATGGTCGGACAGCAAATCGCTACACTGTTCGATGGCCTCCTCGTGTTTGCCGGCGCGATAAAGCGCTTCCACGTTGCCGGCAGCAGCCTCATCCGCCAGGGGATGTTCTGCAAACCGGCGAAGCACATTCTGAAAGGCGTCACTGGCTTCGGTGAACTGACCCAACGCCAGATGACATTGGCCGATCATCGTGTCCACGTCCGCCGCGAATGGGAATCCGCCCGCGCCATCGATCTTCGCCAATGTGGCCAACGCCTCCCCATACTGCGACAGTCGAAATTGGCAGATCCCCAGCCCATATCGAGCGTCCGAAGACTGTGCCTGATCGGAGTGGTCAGCCAGAAATGCCCGATACTCCTTGGCGGCCAACTCGTAAAGCCCACGATGCAGCAGTCCATTTCCCGTCACAATGGTCCGGTGCGTGTCCGCCGTTGATGGCGTTGAAGGACTGCGAGATTCGCCCGCAAGGCCTGCCGATCCGCTCAACGTCACGCAAACCGCCACCACCACGACGCAGAAAAGCCGCCGTCGCAACCGACAATCAAAACGTGCAATCTTCATAAGCCTGTTTCCTCGTCCCACTTTTCTTGCATCATCGGTTTCGCCGGTCGCCATCATGGCGCAAACCGAGCGCAGGGCCCGCCGATGTTTCGTCGACGCGCTCGTTTTGAAACACCGAAAAAATCCGGTCAGCTTCGAATACCTATGGCTGATTCCAAGAACGCCTGACGATTTCAGAGCCGCGACTGTCAGGAAGCGGTCTTCCCGTCTAATCGGTCGGCAGCGTGGCCACTGTGTTCGGCGCTCGAAGTTGAAACGCTTGAAGCCACAGCACTTGCGACTCTCGTTCCAATCCCGCCGCCTGATTTTCGAGTTCCTGAGCCTTCTCCAACGTCATCCGTGAACGCTCCGTCATTTCCGCGGCGTGATCCAGCACGCAATCCTTGTGTTCCGAGCAGTTCTTGTCAGCCGCTGCCGATCGGGACTCGCCCATTTCCAACATGACCGACGCAGCATCTCGTAACAATTTCGCTTCACTAACCAGCTCCTTGGCAAATCCTGCCAAGCGGTTGGCCTGCGTCTCGCACTCCAGCGCAAGTTCATCAACGTCGATTGGCGCATGCTCGCCGTTCCATTCGCCGGACCAATATTCGTCGACCGCCGCCTGGTCCCCACGATTCACATGGGGCACGCCCACGGCATCTGTCGCAATCTCGTTCGCATCCATGAACGACGGTCCATTCAGCCCCGCCGAAAGAAACTGAATCTGCGTGGCCATCGCATCAATCGTCTGCTCCATGCGAAAAACTTGCAGCTCCAACGCCGTCCCGGGGCTGTCCAAGACCGGCGGGGATTCAATTCCCCCGTCGACGCCTCGGGATTCGTCCAGTTCCCAATCCTCGCGGTCATCATTCGACTGAACGGATTCATCAGCCGGCATGTCGCCGGTTGCTTCCGCCGGCGCTTCGTTACCACCAGGCGCCGCGCTCAACGACGCCGGCGTCAGAGTCCAGCCGACGACGATCACCAACAGGCCCAAGCCGCCACCCCACACCGAGCGGCCCGGCGTGACCGATTCGGTCATGACCAGGGCGATGCGGCGGGCTAGCTTGCGGGCGGGCTTGGAAAGAACGCCCATACCCAACGCGGAAGGTCGGCCACCCTGGTCACCGAGATATTCCTTCGTGGTCAACAATGCTTCCGCATACACCCGTCGACCCTTCGGCATCATCCAGGTCACCCAGGCATCGCAGCAATGGTCCGCTTCCTCGTGAATGCGATGTCGCACCCACCACACAACCGGGTGCCACCAGTAGACACCGCTCACCAGCGTTTCCAGCCAGCAAACCCAATGATCACGCCGGGAGATGTGCGCCAGTTCATGAATGATCACCGCCCGCCGCCCAGGCCCATCGAGCTGCGACCACAACCCCGTGGGGATCACCAGACGAAGGCGCCATCCGCACCAGATCATCGGCGACGCCCGATGGGTCACGAAAACCGTCGTCGGTGCCCGGCGCAGACCCAACTCCCGGGCGATCCCATCCACTTGACGCTGAACATCGCCGCCCGCCGGCACACCCCGGCCAAGCCAACGATGATGCGAATAAACCCGCCCCGCACCGAGCAACAAAAACAAAGCCGCCCCACCGATCCAAACGTGAACCGGCATCACCGGCAATTGGCCAACACTGTCACGCACCGCGAGCAGTCCAGCCACCCAACGCTTGAACTCTCGATCGCGCTTTTCATCGGCAAGCCCATCGGAATGGTCGCCATGCCGGACAGGTGATTCGGATTCGACCGAGCTAGACTGCGACGTCAGCGGCTGACGGACGCCGGGTCCACCCACAAGTACGGGCGCTTCAAATCCAACCCCCGAATCATCCTGCCAGCCACGGTCTGCCTCGACGTAGCCTGCTTCTGTTGATTCAGTTTCCGTGTCGTCGCCCAGTCGCCCGCCTTCCGCGTGTGATTGGCCGGCGGGATGGAATCGAGCGAGCGAGTCTTCGGGAAGCCCGGCGGCGACTTCATCAATACCATCAATATCAGTGGACCGCGACGGACGCTTGGGCTGATACTCGGCTGCGCTGCTGGTTTGCGGCGAACTCCCCCTCCATTCCGCCCGCGGCCGGAGTCTTCGCGATAATCTGTCATCGGTTTGCAGTCCAACCGAATGGTCACTCGCCGATGGGCCAAATCGAGTCGGAGCCAACAGAAGGTCCGATCGATTTGCCTCGTCCACCTGGACAACCGCGGGATTTGCCTCGTCCACCTGAACAACAGGGCCATCAGCCTCCGTGTCCCGCGGGCCAATGACTGCCGAGTCCGGCGGCCAACTTTCCTCCGAATCCCGCAGACCATCATC
The DNA here is from genome assembly GCA_964424105.1 of uncultured Phycisphaeraceae bacterium. Classification (GTDB taxonomy): domain Bacteria; phylum Planctomycetota; class Phycisphaerae; order UBA1845; family UBA1845; genus CAYRHJ01. Next base: position 48,404 of record CAYRHJ010000033.1, read on the forward strand.
CTCGTCATGATTGGCCAGGTAGCTGGGATCAGGAGACAACGGTGCCGGCACCCCCGCGTCAGGGAGAATCGGCGAGATGACAAACCAGGAAAGGACAATGACCCATAGCGAATGGCGGGTCGCCGCTCGGCAGGGAAGACATCGACAAATAAGCAGCACCAAGACCGTCAGCGGCACGGTCGCGATGGCCGTCCGCCACAGATGATCAGTTGCCAGGGATGCCCACGACGTCATCCCTTGTCCCTCCCGCCTAAAAGGTTATTCAGAAAAATATCGCGCCGCGGCCCTCAGCCTATGGCTCTCGAACCCACGGTTTCACGTTGAATACTTACCCGGACGCGCGTTTGTTCCTCGCCTCCAACGTCTCGATCAACTGCTGCAACTCGTCAATCTCTGCGACGGAAAGTCGCTCGGTCCGCACCAATTGCAGCACCAGCGGACCCACCGCGCCGTCGTATAGCTGTTCGATCAGCTCCTTGGCTCGCGATCGACTGACCTTCTCGCGGGAGATTTTCGCCCGATAAACATAAGCCAGCTCTGACTTGTCGCTCGTGACATATCCCTTCTGTTCCAGCCGAGTGAGAAACGTTAACACCGTCGTGTAGGCCACTTTCCGCGAACGCTGATGCAATTCGTTCATGACCTCGCGAACGGTCGAGGGGCCACGATCCCACAACGAGCGAAGCACTTCAAACTCCGCCGCGCCCAATTCATATTCGCGATCCGACATGAGAGATTTCCGTAAAACCAACGATCCTACTACGTCCGTCGTTGGTAACTTACGTGAAACGGAGAATCGAGTCAAGCTGAATCTCAAGGGCGTGCATATTCATACACATCCTACGAGTTTTTTTCGACTCGCGCGTAAATAACGTGACTGCAGAGCGCCTGCCGGTCGAGAACATCTCAGTAATCAGCATCCAGGCCGTGCAACCGTCTCTTCCCTTAAAGACGTCCCTCAAATTCGCCTTTCACCGCCTCAACACCGGACTGCGGCGGGATACACAACCATTCAGCACGTTATGAGCAGGTTGATATATTATCGGACTTTTTAACAACCCCGTCGTGGCCCCTTATTTGGCCGCGAGCAATACCTACCCGCGCCAACTCGCGCCTAATTGGATAATTTTTCGCAAAGTTGCGGGCGGTCTATGCATTTCCTGTTTATTTATTACATCCTATGTTCAACTATCCCGCGTTGTCGTGAGGTGGTGCAGGAAATTATTTGTACTTGCAATCCTTGGGCTACGCCGCTAATCTGGGAATTTATATGGAGGGGATGTATAGGACGATGGAGGGCGAACTGCATTTCACGTGCGACGGTTCCAGCGACTGTCTCATTGGACGGGGGGTTCTGCGCGCGTGGTACCGTTTGCACAATGACGGCTTGCCGTAGTTGTGTAATCGGGAAGGCTGAAGGCAACCTTGAACGCTGAGCATGAGTTGACGTAGACCATACTTCGAGGCTGCCGGTAAGCGGTCGATCACTTCCTCTATCTTGTCCCTGTCCCTGATGCGGCTTGGACGTTGGTCCAAGGTTTTATGTGAAGCGTAGAACCAGTCAGTTGCTGATGCGCAGGGCGTGACCCTGCTTAAGTAAAGAGGGCCACCGATGGGATCAATGCATTCGGGGAAAGCGCGGCGTACGGTCGGGCGATTTGTTGCGTCGCTATGGGTGATGACGATTTGCGGATGGGGGGCGACCGCGTACGGCGGATACACGACCGTTCAACTTCCTGCCGGGGGTGAAGCGAGTCACGCCCAGATCTTCGATGGGGTTTACGGCGGCACGTTCGTGGGCAGCGGTACGGATCTCGGCAATGGCAACTGGACCGTGTTCGACAATGGAACGATTACCGCCACCCGGGTGGACGATAACGGATTTGCTGCACTGCTTTGCCTGTTGAACGGCCTGCCCGGCACGGGGGACGATGACGTCTGGACGGACGGAACCACGACCGCGCAGGTTGAGGCCCGCTTCGCCGGCAACGCGCAGGAATTCGGCTATGACAGCGGGTCGGGGTTCGTGAAGCTGTTCGAAGTCACCGGGACGGGGTTCGGAGCGACCGGATCAGGAATGGTGACGTTTCCTCCCAGCTCAACCTGGGAGTGGGCCCGGGCCAACGATTCCGACTCCGGCCTGACCAATCCCCATTATTCCGACGAGTCGTCGAATTCAGATGGCTTGGATCACATGGTGACGTACCAAATTACCGGAATCCCAGCCTTGCCGGTCACGACCAAGGTGTGGTTCGTGCTGTTTGAAGATGTTTCCGGCGGGGGATCGGATCGCGACTTCAACGACCTGGGCATTGAATTGCAGGTCGTACAGTGCACCGACGATGCGGGTTGCGCTGATGACCTGATCTTCTGCAACGGCGATGAGGTCTGTCAGAGCGGGGCGTGCGTATCCACGGGAAGTCCGTGCACGGGACCGACGCCGGTGTGCTGCGAGGGGTCAGCCACCATCGGGATGACGCTGCTGGATTTTGAAACGGAAGACGACTTCACGACGACGCTCGGCAATGGCCAAAAGATCGACACCGAGTTTGGCATTCTGGTCACCATCAGTTCACCGGCTGGTGAAATCGGTACGTTGCATCGAGGACCGGCCATCTTTGATTCCACCGACCCCGGCCCGAATGACAGCGGCGGTGATGTGGATCTGCTGGTCAACCTTGGAAACCTCCTTATCTTGCAGAACCTGACCGTGGGGGCGCAAAGCCCACCGGGCTTTTGGGACCCGCCGAATGATGAAGCCGATGGCGGAACAATCAACTTTGATTTTCTTGTGCCCGATGTTGAGTTGTTGTCCATCGACTTGGTCGATATCAACGGCGGCAACTCCGTGGACATTATTTTGACGGACGCAAACAGCTTGACGCGAACCTACGACGTGCCGGAAAAATGGACTCGTGACATCAGTGTGGAGGGGCCGGATGGATTCAAGACGCTGGACTTGACGACGCTGGCGGCTCAGCCCGGTGAGGCGGTGGCCGGCGGTCCTTTCAATGCGACGGCATCGGAAGACCCGGGATTTGATTCCGAAGATGTTGTAACGCTGACCGTCGTGTTCTTCGGATCCGGCGCTGTGGACAACCTGAAATTCCGCCAGGTCGATGGTTCCTGTGTGGCTGAATGCTGCGAAGATTTGGATTGCGATGACGGGAATCCATGCACGGACGACACTTGCGGACCAACTGGCGATTGCGTCTACACGAACAACGATGCCAACACCTGCACGGACGGTTCTGACTGCACGACCGACGCCTGTGTAGGCGGTGTCTGCGTTTCCACGCCCAGCACGACGTTCTGCGATGATTCCAACGACTGCACGGACGACGCCTGCGATCCGGGTGACCCCAACGCGGATGCCGACGGGTGCGTCTACACCAACGACGATACCAATGCGTGCACGGACGGTTTTGACTGCACGACCGATGCCTGCGTGGGCGGTGTCTGCGTTTCCACGCCCAGCACGACGTTCTGCGATGATTCCAACGACTGCACGGACGATGCCTGCGATCCGGGTGACCCC
>CAYRHJ010000034.1:0-112098 GCA_964424105.1 uncultured Phycisphaeraceae bacterium
CATGGGCATCGATGGGCGCATCTTCCCCGTCTCGGCCGCCCCGAAGAAACGAGGGGCTGAAACCGGCGAGCTGGGCTTCATGGACGACTGGTACCCAATTCAGGTGAAACAGAGGGACAAGGTCGGCCGGCCGGACATCGATGCGTTCGAGGCTGTGATGACGCGGGAGGATCGCACGAAGGGGTTTTTCGTCGCCTTCGATTTTACGCGTGACGCCCTTCGTGAAATCGACGCCTTCTTCCGCAAGTCCGGCAAAGTCATCGTTGCACTGACGGTGCGCGAGATACTTGAAGAAGAGATTGCCAAGAGACTCGCATAGCGGGGGTGCTCCATCCATCGCGGGGCGATGGGTGGGGTCACGATGATCGGCGTTCGGAGAATAGGGGACATGCAAGTCAACTGCGGGTCTATCATCGCCACACGGCCAGGCGGCTCATCATCGGCTCCCCCACCTCCGAAGGAGGTGGGCCACCCGGGCACGTCTAAATACATGGGCAACCCGGTGACACGTTGTGATCATCGCGACCCCACCCATGGCTGCGCGATGGATGGGGCACCCGCTACTGTCCTCCGCCCCTCGCGGGGCGGTGATTGTGGGGCGGGTCGGCAACCACGGGTTGCGCTTCGCTTCACCCGTGGCTACAGTCCTGCGCCCCGTTCGGGGCGGAGTGAGGCCTCGCCTAAACTGTCACGGACCGCCGTTGACATCTCGTGGAGGGGGCGTTGTCAAAGGGATTTTGGGCGGCGAGAATGTCCGATTCAAGAGCGATGGCTAGACTCCTGTTTTGAGACAGAGCCAAGTGAACATCGTTGGGAAATCGTTGGGAAATCGTTGGGAGGTCGTTGGGAGGTCGTTATGAGATTGCTTGAAGGGCGCAAGGGCTTGGTATTCGGCGTGGCCAACGATCGCAGCATCGCTTGGCATATCGCCAAGAACCTGATTGATCACGGGGCGGTTTGTGGATTTCCACATCTGCCGGGCGAGAAGATGGAGCGGCGGGTACGAAAGGCGTTGGAGGCGGGCGGTCAAGATGACGCGTGGTTGATTCCCTGCGATGCATCCCGCGATGACGATTTGGATCGCGTTTTCGTGTCGGCGCGTGAACGATTTGACGGAATCGATTTTCTGGTGCATTCGATCGCGTTTGCGGATCGCGAGTATCTTCGGGCGGGCAATTTCCATCTGACGCCGCGAGACGTGTTTTCGCAAGCTCTTGATATCAGCGCGTTCACGCTGGTGGCGATGGCGAAGCGGGCGGCGGAGATGATGCCCAGCGGCGGCTCCATCATCACGATGACGTATTATGGTTCGGAGAAGGCCATCCCGGGATACAACGTCATGGGTGTGGCGAAGGCGGCGTTGGAGGCGAGCACGCGATACTTGGCTATGGAATTGGGGGCGAAGGGAATTCGGGTCAATTCGATCAGCGCGGGGCCTATTAAGACGCTGTCGTCGATGGCGGTCGGCGGGTTGGAAGAGATATTCGATTGGGTGGAGAAGAAGGCGCCGTTGCGGCGGAACATCGAGGCTGACGAAGTGGGAAAGACGGCGGTTTACTTGCTGAGCGACTTGGCTAGCGGTGTGACGGGCGAAAACATCTACGTGGACGCGGGGTATAACGTGGTGGGGTTGTAGGAGGGGGTTTCGACGATTTCCTGCAATCATCGCAATCGAACGCCCCGTGCAACAGTTGCGACGTGCAACTATTGTGAGGCGAAACTGGGGCACGGTTTCGGCGTGCTATCGGCGAAGGCCGACCAATCATAACATGTCTGAATGAACCGTCCGCAAGCTGTTACCGTTCGCGCGTATTCGTCCCTATCGAATCTGGGGTACGGGTTCGACGTGATGGGCATGAGCGTCGACGTCGGGTTTGACGAGGTCTTGGCCACCCGCGATGGGGGCTGTTGCGGAATCTTGGCCACCCGCGATGGGGGCGGATTGGAAATCGTGGTCAGCGGCGAGGTGGGCGGGGGCATATCCAGCGATCCCGATCAGAACACGGCGGGCTTGGCTGCCGGGAAGGTGATTGAGCACGGTCGGATTGAGGAGAATGTGCGGTTGGAGATTCGCAAGGGCATCCGACCGGGGAGCGGGTTGGGTTCCAGCGCGGCGAGTGCGGTGGCAGCGGTGGTGGCGGTTGACGCGTTGTTCGGTTTGAAGCTGTCGCAAGAAGAGCTTGTACGATTTGCGGCGGAGGGGGAACGGGCGTCGGCGGGAAACGTTCACGCGGACAACGTTGCACCGGCACTGATGGGCGGATTGATTTTGTGCAGCAGGCAGATGCCGCTTCAATTTTATCGAGTATCCGTGCCGGCGGGTTTGCGGTTCGTCGTCTCGCGTCCGGACATGGAGATCAAGACGGCGGCTGCGCGGGCTGCGTTGCCACGGTCGATCGGGTTGGATGTTTATTCGGAGGGATGTTGGCGATGTGCGGCCATGGTGGCAGCGTTGCACGCGAACGACATCAGGATGTTCGGGGAATTGGTCGAGGGTTCGTTCGTTGATCAATGTCGATCGCGAGCGATACCGGGGTGGGCGGCGGTTCGCGACGCGGCGAGGTCAGGCGGAGCGTATGGCGTGATGATCAGCGGGTCGGGTCCGGCGGTGGCGGCGGTGGCGGATGATTCGTTGGATTGTGTGGCCATCAGAGACGCGATGACGGATGCATTCGAGCGGAGCGGCTTGCGTGCGGAATCGCACGTGGCCAAGGTGTCTCCCGGCGCGACGGTGATCGAGGTGCGAAGATGATTCAGCGCTGCATTACGTGTGAAAAGGAGTTTCCGCTGGATCAAGTGATTTACCTGTGCCCGGCGTGTGGATCGGTCTTGGAGATTCGTCTTGATTCGCTATTGAAGACGCCAGTTTCGCCGATGGGGGTTGGGTCGGGCGTTGCAGAGCGTTTTCAAGGACGAGGTGTGTGGCGATACAGCGAGATGCTGCCGGTCGATGCACAAGGGGCGATCACGCTGTCGGAAGGGGCGACGGGTTTACATCGTTGTGATCGGCTCGGGTCGTCGCTGGGCATTGAGCAGTTGTATATCAAGAACGAGGGCGAAAATCCGACGGGTTCGTTCAAGGACCGTGGCATGACCGTGGGCGTGACGCGGGCTGTTGAGTTGGGAGTTCGAGCGGTCGCGTGTGCGTCAACGGGCAACACATCGGCGTCGATGGCTGCTTATGCCGCCAAGGCGGGAATCCGTGCTATTGTTTTGGTACCGGCGGGTCGGATCGCGGCTGGCAAGCTTGCACAGGCTGCGGTTCATGGTGCGAAGATCGTTCAAGTCGAGGGAGATTTTGACTCGGCGATGCGACTGGTTCAGGAATTGTCATCCGGTCCGGAAGGGATTTACCTGCTGAACTCGATCAATCCGTTTCGCTTGGAAGGTCAGAAAACACTGGCGTTCGAGGTTTTTGAGACGTTGGGTCGCGTGCCTGACGCGGTGGTACTTCCGATGGGCAACGCGGGTAACATCAGTGCGATTTGGAAGGGTTTTAGTGAATTTTTGGCGTTGGGAATTATCGACCGCAGGCCACGAATGATCGGCGTGCAGGCGGAGGGGGCTTCGCCGATTGTTCGAACGGTGCGGGAGGGCGGCAAGGAGTGTGGCATGGTGGGGGCGGAGACGGTGGCGACGGCGATTCGAATCGGTGCGCCGGTGAATTGGCGGAAGGCGGTTGTGGCCATCCGCGAGTCGGGCGGGACTTGCGACGTGGTATCGGACGCGGAGATATTGTCTGCGCAAAAGGACTTGGCCCGGTTGGAAGGTCGCTTTGTGGAGCCGGCGTCGGCGGCGCCGATTGCGTACTTGCGGCGATACGGACTTTGGGGGTGTGATGTGGTGGTGTGCGTGGCCACCGGCCACGGACTGAAGGATGCGGACGCGGTGTTGAGTGGGGCGACCGATATGGCCCGATGCGAGCCGACTCTGCGGTCGTTGCGTGAAGCGCTTCGGACAGAGTGACACATTATTGGCACTTCCGCGATTTCACGTCCCATATGTCTTGTCTTCATATCGATCTGTAACGACCCGTATGTAGTTAATGTATTGCCTGTCTCGTCGTCCCCATAATCAAAAGATTCAGAATTTTCGTCTTTCGCTTTGCCCGCCTGCGAAGTGTTTCATATGTTCCCCTTGTCGCTAGTGCGGGCCAATTGAAGGCCGGACACGTGCGGCGGATGAAGTGGGATATCGGGCACACGGAATCGACATGAGGTCGAAGGGCAGGCCCCGTAAGGGAATCCTGTCCGCTCCCTGACCCTAGACAACACTGCGTGTCGTAAAGGGCATGCGGTCGCGGGTCGGCGAGGAGTATTGTGACCGTGAACCTTCACAACCGAGAGTCTAGTCCGGATTGCGGAGCAAGCCGGCGGTTGTGGCTCATGACCCTTGGAGGTTTGAGTTGAAGGAAGGGGCGTTTGCGGCATGGATGGCTGGGGCGCCCGTTGAATCTCCAGGAGTTCCGCGGAGCGCGGAACCGGAGGGCTACGTTTAGAAAGGAGCTTGTCTGTGAAGAATTTTTGGAATCGTACGTTGGATTTTGTGAAGAGTGAAGATGGACCGACCGCCACTGAGTACGCGGTGATGTTGGCACTGATCATCGTAGCGGCCATCGGCTCGATTCAGTTGGTAGGTGACAAGGTTTCCGAGACGTTTACAAACGTCGAAGGCAACCTGCCGGATGTTGCGGCTGCCGGCGGCTAATCGAACGCTCGGGGGCGGAATCGCCCCGCCCGTGTGCTCCACAATGGAGAGGTCTCCATGGTTGAACGGTGTGGGAGGCAAACGGGTGTGACGCGGAGTGTGGCGGGTGAGGTCGTCCGATTGATCGGGGGCCCACCCGCCTTTCTTTGCAACGGGTCGTGATGGTTGCGAAGAATGGCGGTGCGTCGAAGACCGCTCCCTGAACAGTTGGTTTCTGGAGGTCGTGACGCGGTTCGCGTGCCATGGACTGCCTCGTCCGTTTGCCATGCTGGACGCTCCCGCCTTGGTCGCGTCCAGGGTCGCGGCTCTGAAAGAAGGTGGGGTACGCATGACTGTCTGCATTACTGGATTCCGGCGTTCGCCGGAATGACGGATGTGGGCGGTCGCGGGTTGGGTATTGTAGGGCGAGAAGACCGCTCCCTGACGGTCGCGGCTCGTAAAGGGGTGGGTGAAACACGGGCATGATGGGGAACGAAAGTCATCGGCTCCCCCACCTCCAAAGGAGGTGGGCCACCCATGCTGGATTCCGGCGTTCGCCGGAATGACGGATGTGGGCGGTCGCGGGTTGGCAAGATGCGGTCGCGGGATGGCAAGATGCGGTCGCGGCGCGGAGAGAGAGGGATCGGAAAGTGGGGGCTGCGTCCTGTAATGGGGCGCGAAACGACGGGGGACAGCGATGACATATTGGGGCGTGACCTGTGCGATTCTGGTACCGGGTGTGTTGCTGGCGTCGTGGATTGACTACGCGCAGCGACGGGTGCCTAACTGGTTGAACGCGAGCATTGCGGCAGCGGGATTGATATGTCAAACGGCGTTTTTCGGCTGGACGGGATTTGGTGCGGCCATGCTGGGATTGCTGGTGGGCTTTGCGGTCCTGATCGTGCCGTGGGCGATGCACGGGATGGGTGCGGGGGACGTGAAGTTGATGGCGGCGATCGGCGCTTGGTTTGGTCCGTGGATGACGCTGGTTTCATTTGCGATGGGTGCGGCGATCGGCGGTGTGATAGCGGTGATCATGATTTTGGTGGGTGGGCGAATGCGTGAGGCTTGGTCGAACTTGGGAATCATTCTGATCAAGCTGCGCTCGCGAGAGACGATGTTCAGTGACTTTGGCGGCGCCAAGAGCATGGGTGCCAAGCCCCAGCTTCTGCCGTACGGCGTGCCGCTGACGATGGGGTCACTGGTGGTATTGAGCGGGCAGGTTTTTGGATGGTGGGTGGTTTGAAATGCGAAACATAAAACGAATGCGAAGAAATCCGAATGAATCAAGATTGCGTGGAGCGGCTATCGTCGAGTTCGCGATCATCCTGCCACTGCTGTTGACCCTGCTGTTTGGGATCATCGAGTTTGGCTGGGTTTTTATGATTCGCCAGACCTTGGCCAACGCGGCTCGCGAGGGTTGTCGCGTGGCGGTGTTGAAGACGGCGACGGAAGACGACGTGCTTCAGCGGGTGCGCGAAGTGATGGTGCCGACGGGCTATGCGGAGAACGTCGACTGGTTCGTGACGACGGCGGAAATCGACGCGGAAGTGCAGACGGTGCGGGTGTCGATGCCGCTGGACCGAATCGCCGTCACGGGCGGTTACATCCTGCAGGGTGGGTATGACGTCAGCGGGAGCGCGTCGATGCGCAAGGAGGGCGTGACCGCGGAAGTCGAGGACGAATGATCAGGCCCATTGGGGTCGGCGAGGTTGGGAATCGGGTGGGGGCGTGCGTGAAACGACACGTGTGGCCGATACCGGTTCGATGCAGTTAGGAATCAAGGGGTACGAACGCGACAGCGAGGTGAGTCATGAGAAAAGTAGCCATCATTCCGTTAATGGGTGGGTTGGTCATCGGGGGACTGGCCATCAAACTGGGTTTGAACTCGATCCAACAGGCCAAGGCCAGCGCTCGCGTGGCGACGGTGAATGTAGTCGTGGCTCGTGACGAGATTCAGGCGACGTCAGAAATCGACGAGACCATGCTACAGTTGGTTCAGACGCCGGTGACGCCGTTGTTGGGGGAGGACAGTTTCACTGACATGTCGAAGCTTATCGGGAGAGTCACGGAGAAGACCGTTCCCGTGGGGGCGGTGATACGTGAAGAACTTCTCGCGCCGCCCGGGACACCGGCGGGGTTGATGGTCCGCATTCCGGCCGGATTTCGGGCGGTATCGGTGAAGATCAACGAGTTTTCCGGTGTGGCCTATCAGTTGCGGCCGGGCAATTTTGTGGACGTGATCGCGGTGATGCAGGTAGGTCGAACGCGTGAGACCGTGAGTCGGATCATCCTACAGCAAATCGAGGTGATCGCGGTGGGACGAGCGTTGACGGAAAGTGACAAGGACGGGAAGGGGAAAGTTGCGAAGTCGGTCACGTTGCTGGTTCGCAATTCGGACGTTCCCAAACTGCACCTGGCTGAAACGAATGGTAAGGTAACGATGGCGATGCGCAGCCCGGATGACAACCTGGTGGCGGATTCGGGCAAGTCGAGTGAAAGCGAGTTATTGGGCTTTGCAACTCCGACGTCGGAGGATGATGAATTCAAGGCCGAACCGGTCGGTGTTACGACGGGTGTGACAGATGGAAAGCGAAACTACCAGGTGATGCTGGTGGACGGCGGCGGTCGTCCGACGGTGATGACGTTTGATCGTCCGAATTCGACGCAGCGAATCGATCAGGGCGGCGGGGCGATGCGGAACGCTCAACGATCATCCTCGAGTCAACGCGGTCCGTCGGCGGGTCCACGCGGTGCGGCGGAGCCTCCGAATGAAGACGCGGACGAAGAAGACGATGGCGGATCGGCAGAATCGTCGCCGGGCTAGTCGTTGATGGTTGTGAAACTGTTTGTGGGGATACGGACAGTCTGGAGCGAATCGGTGACCCGGGAAGTCACATTTTTTTAGTGGAGATGGATGTCATGAAATCCCCAAGCCGTAATACTGATTGTTCGTACTCCCGCGTTCGATTCGTGGGAACTGCCGGCCGGATCGGCGGGAGCCGCCGGTTGCCGTTGCGTGGTGGCCGGGGTCTTGTGCGAATGAATCCGGTGAACCGACGAGGCGTGATCGCGGTGCAGGTCATGGTTTTCTTGACGCTGCTGATCGGGATGGCTGCGTTGACGGTCGACGTTGGTTTCATTTGGAACGTCCGCGCGGATCTGCAACGTACCGCCGACGCGGCTGCCTTGGCGGCTGCGGCTCGACTGGCGGACGTGGATGACGCAGCTACGCATGCCCGCGAGGCGGCGGAAGAATACGTTGGCCGGAACGACGTCTTCAACTCTCCGGTGACGCTGTCGGTGGGGAACGTGTCCCTGGGTCGGGCGGAATTGCAGGATGGCCGCTACGTCTTCCAGGAAGTGAACGATGACGAGTTTCCGGACGCCGTCCGGGTGCGTGTGGAGGCTACGAAGCAATACTATTTCGCGCAGATTTTTGGAAAGTCGAGCAAGAGAGTGGGGGCTGAAGCGACGGCGCTGCTGGTCCCTCGCGACATCGCGATCGTGGCGGACCTGTCGGCTTCGCACAACGACGACAGTGAGCTGGGCAGTTACCGTGATACGCAGATCAACATTTGGGACGTGTGGGGCGCCCTGCCCGGTGGGTCCGACAGCGTGGAGTCCACCTGGACGCCGGCGAGTCTGGCGGGCCTGCCGCTGGACGAGAACGGTTTTCATCCGCAGTCTGCGGGACCGGCTTGGGGGTTCTTCCGAAACTTGAAATGGGGGCAGACCAACATCAACGCCGCGTATCAACCGACCACTGACACGGGTTTGATCAAGCTGAGACGATACGGCGGCGGTACGGCAGATGGGTGGGTCAAACCGGAATTGCGGGATTATCTCGCTACGTTGCAGTTCCAGAACAACAGTTTTTATAGTGCCAACGAGGTTAATGAGATTCTCGACACGGGTCACCACGGCAACTCGACGCGGTTCCGCCGGCAGGTGGCGGTGGCGTTGGGGTTGGCTCGCTGGGACAGCGGTAAGTCGGGTGGTGCGTGGGCGAACATCCCGGGTGCCATTGATGGTAACGGCGACGACCGAGTTGATTCGTGGGAGCTGACTTGGCTCGAGCCGTATTTCGATGAACCAGGGGATCGCTGGCTGGATTTCATTTACTGGGCTTCGTCGACCGGGACTCGGATGGCCATGGCCAACAGCAACTTTCGTGACGCCTACGGCCCGAAGACGTTTACGAATTATTTGCTCGAATCGCGCTGGTCGCATGCGGATACGCCTGAATTGGTCATGACCCCGACGCAGCCGATGCAGGCGGTGAAGGATTCGGTGGAGTTGATGGTAGAGCTGGTGTCCAGTTTTGAGAACGACGACCAGATCGCCCTGGACATTTACGGCTACTCAGCGCTCCACCAAGTTCCGTTGGTCAGGGGTGCGGACCTGGACGAAGTTTCGATCGGCTTGGACGGGCTGAGCAACATGCAGGCCGGCCACTACGACGGGTGGACGAACATGGGCGGCGGATTGGAAAAAGGCATCGAGACGCTGACTACGGAGCCTGCGCGCAGCGCGGCTCACAAGATGATCGTGTTGCTGACGGACGGGCAAGCCAACATCAACCGCCTGGGTCAGTGGCCTGCGGGATCGTACACGGACCAGCAGCAGATTCTTCAGCAGGCTCGCGATTACGTGCGTGAAGAAGCGGAACGGGCGGCTGGATTGGGCATACGAATTTTTGCGGTGAGCGTGGGAGCGTACGCGGATACGGACCTGATGGACGAGGTCGCGGGGATCGGCAATGGAGAGCATCTGGAGGCGACCAGTACCGACATTGCGACGTACCAGGCTCAACTGGAAGACATTTTCGTACGGCTTGGCGGGCAGCGCCCGGTCGAGTTGATTAACTGATCGGGATTGGGTTGCTCGCAGGTTCAAGGACGTCGGTGACCACCCACGAGGTTGTCACCGACGTTGATCTGCGCGGAGTTGAAATTAGAGAGTCTGACAAAGTGGTCGAACTGTGCTCCGAATAGATCGGAAGACCGCTCCCTGACGGTCGCGGCTCTGAAATGGATAGGCGTTCTTAACGGTCCGTGAACGGACGCGGGTGGTGGGTTTCGGAGGTAAGGGCCTGGCCTGCATGGATGTGAAATCGGAATTGGGGCCTGGGGTGTTATGCGGACGAGACGGGTGGCAGGGCGGCGAAATCGGGGAATCGATATTGAGACGCAGCCACCCCAGACATTTGGCGCGGCCACGGTCTGATCGGGAGTGATGTTGGACCGCTGGAGCGCCGATTTAGGGCTACAGCCCAATGTCTAGGGAGACCGACCAGCGATGAGCGTCCTGAGAGTGATCGTCTTTAACATGGACGAGCCGTCCGGACCGTCATTGCGCAGCACGCTGAATTCGTTTGATTCAGTGAGGATCGTGGCGGAAGTCGACGAACCGGCGATGCTGGCGCATGTCGTTCAGCAGTTTGCCGCCGAGGTGCTCGTCGTTCACTTGGATCCGAATCCGGATTCAGTGGTTTCGATCGCGGCTGAGGTGGCTACGGCGAATCCGCATCTGGCTTGTTTCGCGGTCAGCGAGTCGACGGACGGGAAGCTGATCCTCTCGGTCATGCGGAGGGGTTTTCGCGAGTTCATTACCAAGCCCATCGACAAGGCCCTTTTCGGAGAGGCTTTATCGAAGATCAAGCTTCAGCTTGAAACGAGCGGCCCCCGCGGGCGGTTGATTGCATTGTTGGGTACGGCCGGTGGGGTGGGTACGACGACGTTGGCGACGAACCTGGCGGTGGAGTTGGCATCGATGGCGAGTGGCCGGGTGACGATCGTGGATTTGGATTATCGGTTCGGTCACGTGGCCACGATGCTGGACGTTTCTCCGGGTTACACGATCGCTGATTTAGCACAGACGCCGGAGCAGTTGGAGCCGCAGCTCATCGAGCGGACGTTGGTGAAACACGAATCGGGAGTGTACGTGTTGAGCCGGCCTACGCATTTCGTTCAGTGCGAGAACATCACGGCGGCGAATTGCGTGGGCGTGTTGAGCGGTCTGGCGGGGATGAGCGAGTACGTGATCGTGGACGGTCCGAATCGGTACGACGTGGGGGCGGCGGCCATCCTGGACGTCGCGGACCTGACGTTGCTGGTGATCCAACTGCTGGTGCCCAGCGTGCGCAATGCGCAGCGTATTCTTCAAGGCATGCAAGAAGCGGGGTTCAATCTGGATCGGACCAAGTTGGTATGCAACCGCATGGGCAAGGAATCCGGACCTCTGCACGCCTCCGACGTCGAAGCGACGTTGGGCAAGCCGATATTCGCGTCGATTCCCGATGATTGGGCCACGGTCAGTTCGGCAGTCAATCTGGGTGAGCCGCTGAGCATGCGTGGACCGAAAACCCGGGTTCGTGCGGCGATTCGAGAGCTGGCGGAACGGATTCACGGCAACGTGTCTTCGACCGATGAAAAGGATGGGGCGAAGAAGGGTGGGCGATTGTTGAACAAGATATTCAGCGACGGGTAGGGCGGGGTGAGCGGCTGCCATTGTTTGCGATAGTGCGGTTGTGACGGTTTGAACGTGCATCCGCTCCCTGACGGTCGCGGCTCTGAAAAGAGGCTGGATTCCGGCTTTCGCCGGAATGACGGTCAACGCCGGCGGGTGAAAGAGGCGGGTGAAAGAGGCGGGTGAAACCCGGCCTAGGAATTTTTGGTGACACGGTGGGTCGACGATCATCGGCTCCCCCACCTCCAAAGGAGGTGGGCCACCCATGCTGGATTCCGGCTTTCGCCGGAATGACGGTCGTGTCTTGTGGGGAATGGGGTTCGCGATCACGCGGCAGGCGTGGCGCGGTGAAAGTAGTGGGTCGTGCCCGAAGGCACGAATGGGGGAGTTCATGTTCGGTAATCGGTCCGCAGTAGTTCCATCGGCTCCGCCGCCCAAGATTCCGAAGGCGTCGCCGGCCGCACCCGCGCCGGTCAAGAAGGATGCGGGGCCACGCACGTCGAAGCCTGCGCAAGCGAAGCAGGACGCCTTCAACGTGTTGAAGATGCGCATTCACCGCAAGCTGGTCGAGCAGCTTGATCTGACGGCTTTGCAAGGCGACGACCAAACGCTTCGGGCTACGGTGGGTGAAGTTGTGACGCAGTTGGCGGAGTTGGAAGACACGCTGCTGAGTTACAACGAGCGTAAGCGTTTGGTGAGCGAAGTTTTGGACGAGACGTTCGGATTGGGGCCTCTGGAGGTTCTCCTGTCGGACGCGTCCATCAGCGATATTCTGGTCAACGGTCCGCACCGGATCTACGTCGAAAGAGGAGGGCAGTTGGAGCTTACGGACGTGCAGTTCCGTGATGATGCCCACCTCATGCACGCGATCGACAAGATCGTCAGTTCGGTGGGTCGACGGTGTGACGAAGTTTCACCGATGGTGGACGCCCGTCTCAAGGACGGGAGCCGAGTGAACGCGATCATTCCACCGCTGGCCATTGACGGGCCCAGCATGTCCATACGGCGGTTCGGCACGGACCCGATTACGTGGGATGACTATGTACGATTCAATAGCTGCACGGAGGAGATGCGGCAGTTTCTGCATGGCTGCGTGACTGGGGCGTTGAACATTGTCATCGTCGGGGGGACCGGTTCGGGCAAGACGACGCTGCTGAATAACCTGTCGTCGTTTATTCCTGAAAACGAGCGCATCGTGACCATTGAAGACGCAGCCGAGTTGCAATTGCGTCAGCCGCACGTGGTGCGATTGGAATCGAGGCCACCCAACATCGAGGGCAAGGGCGCCGTCAAGATTCGCGACCTGCTTATTAACAGTCTTCGAATGAGGCCGGATCGAGTCGTGGTGGGCGAATGTCGCGGTCCCGAAACGCTGGACATGTTGCAGGCGATGAACACGGGCCACGACGGCTCGTTGACGACGATTCACGCCAACAGCACGCGCGACGCGGTTCAGCGCGTGGAAACGATGGTGATGATGGCCGGCTTCGATCTGCCGGTACGAGCCATTCGGCAGCAGTTCGCGTCGGCGATTCACGTGCTCGTATCGGCCCAACGATTGACCGGTGGCGCTCGAAAGATCACTTCGATAACGGAAGTGCAGGGTATGGAAGGTGACGTGATTACCATGCAAGACATTTTCAAGTTCGAGCCGTTGGGCACGACGCCCGCGGGCAGGGTCTATGGCCAGTTTGTGGCGACGGGGCTGCGACCGGGGTTTTTGGATCGGATTCGGGCGCACGGGGCGAAGATTGATCAGTCGATTTTCGAACGGCGCGTCTTAACGACGGACGCGTCTTCCTAGTGGTCTGTCAACGCTAAACCTGCGGGTCAGGCGTTGATTCCGAACGCGGGCCAAGCATGGCGCACGACCGCTCCCTGACGGTCGCGGCTCGGAAAGAAGCGATGGAACATCCGGGCAGAAGACCGTTCGCTTCGCGCTCTCGGCTCGTAAGTGACTTGGTCGCGGCTCGGAAAGCATTGCTGCGTACGCGCAGAATAGGCGTTGACAGAGCACTGGGGTACGACCGCATGGGCCGTCCAAGCGGTACGGGGACGTGGCACGGGTTGAAGGGCGATGGGTATGGCGTTCTTGATCGCACAGACTAACGCGACGCTGGCAATCGTCGTGTTTCCGATGTTGGGGTCGTTACTGCTGGCCTACGGCATCTACCAAGCTGTCACCGAGAGTCGCCATGGCCAGCGGAAGAAATTGACGGATCGGCTTCGCGGGCGTCAATCCGCCAAGAAGCAGGAAGGCACCGTCGATTCCATTTTGCGGCGGAACATGCTTCAGGACGCGGGGGGGTTCTTCGCACAGGCCGCGAGCAAGCTGAGCTTCACACCCAAGGTTCAAGTTTTATTGGACCAAGCCAACATTTCCTGGTCGGCTTCGAAAATGTTGGCCAATCAGGCGGGGTTGGCAGCGGTCGCCTTTTTCGGGTTGTTGATCTTCAAGTTCAATCTGCTGGTTTCGTTGGGTGTCGCGTTGACCATAGTCTTCTTGCCTATGGTTTGGCTCAAGATGGTTCGCGCCAGGCGATTGAAACGACTGACGAGTCAATTGCCCGACGTGTTTGAGATCATGTCGCAGGCGCTCCGCGCGGGGCATTCGTTGGCCAGTTCGTTGGAAGTCGTTCACGATCAACTGCCCGAACCGGTTGCGTCGGAGTTCGGTCGGGTTTTTCACGAGCAAAACCTGGGGATCAAGATTGAGGAATCGCTGTTGGCCATGGCCGATCGGGTTGATTCGCTGGACGTTCGTTTTTTCGTGACGGCGGTGCTGATTCAACGTCAGACGGGCGGTGACTTGGCGGAGGTCTTGGAAAAAATCGGTTCGGTCATACGCGATCGAATTGAACTGTTCGGAATGGTTCAGGGATTGACGGCTGAGGGTCGCCTGTCGGGGTGGGTGCTGTTCGCCCTGCCGATGGTGGTTTTTGCGGCGGTGACGGTACTGAATCCGGACTACGCCGATACGTTGTTCGAGGACCCGATGGGCAAGGTTTTGCTGATGGTCGCTGGCGGCATGCAGTTGATGGGGTTGGCCATGATCCGTTGGATCGTCAACATCAAGGTGTGAGCGAAGAACCATGACGACATTCATACTGTTGGGCTTCATGTTGATCGCCAGTGTCGGGCTTATGTTCTATGCGCTGATGCCCGCCAAGGAGCAGGAGCAGGAGACGATAGCCCGGCGGATGCACGGTCGCACCGCGGAGCAGGACGTCAAGAACATTCGGCAGCAGGCCCGCGAATCCGTGACGACTCGCATGATGGAGAAGGTAGCGCCGTTCGCCATGCGCCCCGTCATGCCCAAGAACAGCACGGAAATGTCCAAGCTGCGCGTGAAGCTGGCGGCTGCGGGTTTTCGCAAGGAGACCGCCCCGACGCTGTTCCTGGCCAGCAAGACCATTATTGCCATCGGCGGGGCTATTGCGGTGGGCGTCTACTCGGTGAGCCGCGGCAAGGACATAACGCATGTGCTGGGGATGGGAATCTTCGGCGCGGCGCTCGGATTCATGGCTCCAAACCTGTGGTTGGCCACCTCGATGAAAAAACGCGGCGAGCGAATTCGCAATGGCCTGCCCGATGCGCTGGATCTTCTGGTGATCACCGTGGAGTCCGGCTTGGCGCTGGACGGCGCGATCCAGCGTGTCGGCGACGAGATGAAGAACGTCCATCTTGACTTGAGCGAGGAGTTTCAGATTTCCACGCGCGAGGTGCAAATGGGCATTCCTCGAGCCGAAGCGCTGGACAATCTGGCTGAACGCACCCAAGTACGGGAAATGCGGTCACTCGTGGCCATTGTCAATCAAGCCGAAAAATTCGGCACGAGCATCGCCAAAGCCCTGCGACATCAAGCCGACGCCCTGCGCACCAAGCGCCGGCAGCAGGCGGAGGAGCGGGCACAAAAGACGGCCGTCAAACTCATGGCCCCGCTGATCCTGTTCATCTTTCCGGCCATCTTCGTCGTGCTTGTCGGCCCGGCTGCACTGCGAATGATGGACATGGCCAAGAACAACGATGCCCTCTTCGGATAAGACCCAATTCAGAACAGGGTGCAGAGCAAACCTGCGCGGGGCGGTCAAGAAGAGTCACTGCCCGGCATGGGTGTCTAGCGGGCCCGGTGAAGCAAATCGTCCAGCGAACGACTTGGAAAGAATTCGGTCGGCAAGAGTTCGATTTTGCTGACCCTCCAGTTGTCGTTCTGCGATACGAAATGCAGCTTCCATTTGGAGAGGAACCGGGGAATCATAGCGTCGTTGGAGACCAGACGACACGTGGCTACGAACGTTGCGATTGCGACTCCGTTGCGAACATCGACCTCTAGTTCTCGGAGGCCTTCTTCTTGAACGTCCCAACGCATCAAGCCTTTCTCGACACGTGCGATAAAATCGGTCCGATCGATCGATTCCTCCCCGTCGGTCACGATGATGTGATCTGACATTCGATCCCGCAGGGTCGGCAAGTGAGCGTGACCCACCGCGGCGGCCAATTCGTGACAGTGGTCCATGATCTTTTCACGTTCGGTGACGACGGCCCACTGTAGACCGAGCAGGGTGGGGATGGCGAACAGCCCGGCCAACGCGACCCGCCCCGTGGCGACGGTCCGGCGGGTTCTCCAGACTTGAAAGGCGATGCCCGCCGACGCGATCAGGATGGCCCCCAGGCTTAACGGACTTTCGAAGAGAATGGATTGAAGGGACATGAAAACCCCCGTGCGGGATTAACCCGCGTCAATAGCGGAGTCTGTAATGTGCGATTCGGGTGGTCTGCCTTCTAACAGATTTTCGTAAAGCTGCAAATTCTGATCCACGAATCGTCGGACGCCGAATACCTGATAGGCTGTCCCGCGAGCGAACTCCCGTTCTTTTTGCATGGATTCAACGTGCGACAAACCGATGGCCAACTTGACCGACATGGCGGGTCCACGGACCGGCTTGATCAGGTATCCGCTTTGCCGATGGGCGACAAGCTCCGCGACGGAATAGACGGCTGACCCGATGACGGAGACGGAAGCGGCCATGGCCCAGGCGATGGACGTTGAGGAGGCGTCCGACAAGGGGGCGACGACGTGCACATCGGCGATGGACAGAAGATCCTCATATCGCAGCGGTCCGCGAACGAATCGAACGGCTCGTCGAAACGGAAGCCGATCGGATAGACGGCGGACGCGGGCGCCTTCTGGCGAATCACCGAACATGACGACGATACGTCTGCCGCCCAGCGCGGCATGCAACTGTCCGCTCCAGGCCACTCGATCGTGGCCACTGCCGCCACGCACGGGATAGGAGGCGACGATCAATCGTTCGTCCTCGGCTACGTCGAGTAGGCGGCGAATGGCTGAATTACGTTTCGCGGCGTTGATGACTGAAAAATCTACGCCGGGCCTGACCACCACGCAATGGTGACCTTCTACGCCATTCTCGACCAGGCGGCGTTTGACCGTGTCGCTCGCGCAGGCCAATGCGCAGGTTTGCTCCGCACACAGCGTGCGAAACAATTTGGCATCGCGTCGGGACAGGCTGGGATCGAATCGACTGACCACCATCGCTCGATTCCGCGATCTGCCCAGCGCAGCCGCTGCCGCCAGCGCCGCCTGCGATCCCCAGGCGTGAACGATATGGATGTCTCGGTCGTCCATCAACCGGCGGAGGGACGGGCCGCACCATGTGCCCCATTGCCCTAGGGAACAAAAACGGGTGAATGGCCCATGCAAGGGTAAACGGCTTGATGGAGTTCGCCGTCCGACGTAGGCCGACTCTTGTTGGCAGCGGGCGGCGTCCAATCGAGAAAGCAGTTGGTCGACGGCGACGCGTTGTTCCCAATCCGACGCGTCGTCAAGAACGTGCAGTAGGCGGATCATTCTTTTTCAAAGTCATCCATCCGTCGATCGTAAAAGCAACGGGCGACTTGTGCAGCCAACGCGCCGGTCAGTTCTTTCAATATTTCCTGCTGATTGGCCGCCCGGATGACCTTCTCGGCGGTCAGTTCCACTTCGACGGGATGGCCTTGCCGACTTCGGGGCCAAAGTCGGACGCTGCTGGGGTCTTTGTCTTCCAGCACGTTGATCACCTTGACGGACACGCCCATGCGGGCGCTGGCGGTGGCCTCGACGGGAGATTCGCTGGCGTCGAACGATTGGACCTCCAACAGGATCAACTGTTCCGCCTCGACCAGCCGTCCGATGGCGGCGCAGGACATCTCGTCAAATTCGGAATGTGATTGTTTGACGTGTCGCACGCGGGCTTGGGGAATGATGATTTTGGCCGCGTTGTGGTCTTTCAATTGTTCGGCCACTTTATCCGCCAACATGTCCGCGGCACCGGGCCAGTAACACAGGTCTTGAAAATCATCGACCAGAACGACGATGGGGCCGGGGGTCAGCTTGAACTCCGCGAACACTTTCGGCTTGGGTATCAATCCGCTGGCCACCAGTGCTTCGCCACACGAAGCCTGCATCAACACCGTCAGCATGACGGTCAGCGCCACGATGCGTCGACGCCAAGCCGGCGGGCGACGGGCGACTGCGGTCGTGCGGGTGCGTGTGAAGTTCTGACTGAACGGCGCGATCATAATTCGACCTGGTGCTCGAAGAATTTGCGGGCGAGTTTTTCCGAAAACTGCTCGTAGGCGTTTCGACGGACGATTTGGGCGTTGCGCGACGACATCAAGACGGGGTGATTTTCGGGGTAGATCACTTCGACAGGCGCCAACGTGTACCGATTGATTTCATCCACCTCCGCGCGTAAATCGTGCACAGCCACCGTCGCCCGAATGCGACCGCGGCACAGGTCCGGCGCTACGGCATCGCGTATCTGAAATTCCAGCAACTCAACATAGACCACCAGGTCGGCTTCAAACTGCTCGCCGACTTTGCGCGGATCGACGGTGGCTTCGGGGTTGCGGTCCAAAAAGTCTTCCACGTGATAGGGGTCCACCACGTCGCACTTCTCCACGCCGACGCGAATTTTATCAGCACTGTAGGAAGCCAGCTCCAGCCGGACATGCGGGTAATCAAACAGCGTGGCTGGGTCTGCCCAGACCAGGACCGCCATCCGTTTTCCCGTCAACTTGTCAAATTCAGGCGGCAGGGTCTTCTTGTGTTCGCCCAGAAAAATGATGGGCAGAAAAATGTTACAGCCCGCCTGTGCCGCCAAAATGCCGGCGACGATCAAGCAGGAACTTCGTGGACGAAATTTCTTAATCATGGGCATGGTGTGTGTCCCAAACATTGATGGTACGCCTGATTCAGGGCCGTCAGCGAACGTCGTTCGTTGGCGATCGTCCAATTCAACACCGGCGGACCGCTCCGTTCACAATGTCATAGCCTTGTAAATCCATGAAGCCAATACGAGCAAGATGCACCCGATCACGAGGGCCGCGGGCGACACTCGATACCAATTGATCAGCCAGCGGCGACCGGTCAGCAGTGACGCGGTGGATGCGGTGGCCAACATCATCACGACCAGCGCCAGGATGAAACCCATCGGTTGCACCCGCAAAGACGTCCACCAATTCCCGCGAACAAAATGGGCGAACGACGTGGTCATGCCGCAGGTTGGACACGGATACCCGGACAACTCGAGCATGGCACACGCGGGTCTGCTCAATTGCTCGTGCGTGCCAACGCCCCGCGGATCCGGCTGAACCCACACGGCGGTAGCGAGTAGGCCCGTCGTGCCGATCAGCACGCAGAGCGCCACCACGCGCGTTGACAGCCCGCCTACGAGTGGAAACCGAACGATCGGCCCCAAGGGATGCGGCATCGAGTCGTTGCCCGCGTTTGGGCGGCGATTTCGAAGCCGCAGAATCGGTCGCAGTATTTCACTCGCGAACATAGGATATTCCATCGTGACCGATGATGGCTGATACCGCAAGGAACTCCAAATCAAAGCATGTCGTTTTGTCGGGCGTCGGTGATTGACGGGCCAACCACTGCGAATATACTTGAGGGGACCGTTTTGTTCGAGTTTGCCAGAAACAAGCGTCGCAGCAGTGATGGCGGCGGCTTCAAACGTGATCAGTCGCGCGAGGCGCGGGAGGTTGGCCACGATCGCTGGGGCAGGTGTTTTTAATCGTGACCCTGTGCATTCGCCGTGTCCGCAATGCGCGTAGGTTAAATTTGTGTCACACGAATCGCCTTCCAATCTGACCCTGGGCCAACGACACCATTTCCTCTTTCGACGACTTCATTCGCTTCTGGGCCTGATTCCAGTCGGCGTTTTCGTCATCATGCACTTGACGGTGAACGCGTCGATCGGGGTTGGGGCTGGCAAGTTTCAAGAGAACGTCGACAAGATTCACGCGCTGGGGCCACTGCTGATCCCCGTGGAGATCGTGGGAATTTTTCTGCCGCTGTTCTTTCACGCCCTGCTCGGATTTCAGATCTGGTTCAGCGGTCAACCGAACATTGGTACGTACAAGTACGTCGCCAATTATCGCTATACTCTGCAACGCGTGACCGGCGGCATCGCCTTCTTGTTCATCCTTTTTCACGTTTGGCAGATGCACTGGTTGGGAAATCCGTTCGGCGGAGGCGTGTTCGATCCGCAAGACGCCGCAGCCACAGCCGCCCGCGGAATTCAAGACTCGTTCTGGATGATCCCTGCTTCGGCGTTATATGTCGTCGGCGTGATCAGCACGGTGTTTCACTTGGCCAACGGCATCTGGACGTCACTGATTACGTGGGGATTGACCGTTGGCCAGCAATCGCAACGAATCTCCGGTTACGCATGCACGGCGTTGGGCGTCGTGATCGGCATCGCGGGGCTTAGCTCGATCTACAATTTTAACCGGCTCGATACGTCACCCACCGCCGTCCAGCGCGTTGAACCGGACGTCGGCGTCACCGTCGAGAAACCGGGTTCCAACCGGGCAGGATAAACGCGATGGCCAAGCAGAACGTTGTAGTGGTTGGGGGCGGGTTGGCCGGTTTGTCCGCGGCCATGCGCTTGGCGGAGGCGGGTGTCCACGTCGACCTTATCAGCATGGTCCCGGTGAAACGCTCCCATTCCGTTTGCGCCCAAGGGGGGATCAACTCGGTCAATGCAGCCACTCGCGAACTCGGTGACAACGAAGGGCTGCATTTGGACGACACGGTTTACGGTGGCGATTTTCTTCAACATCAGCCCCCGGTCAAGGAAATGTGCGATTGGGGTCCGCGAATCATCGACCTGATGGACCGGCTCGGCGTGGCTTTCAATCGGACGCCCGAGGGCAACCGGGATCAGCGGCGTTTTGGTGGCACCCTGTTCAAGCGTACCGCATTCGCCGGCGCGACGACCGGCCAACAATTGCTTTATTCGCTGGATGAACAGTGCCGCCGCTGGGAATCCGAGGGTTTCATCGATAAATACGAATACTGGGAGTTTCTAGGCCCGATACTGGACGATCAGGGTGTTTGCCGCGGCGTCGTAGCCCAGGACATGTTTCGCATGGACATCCGGGCTTTTCCAGCCGACGCGGTCGTGCTGGCCAACGGCGGTTGCGGGCTGGTCTTCGGCCGCAGCACCATGTCCATGATCTGCACCGGCGGAGCGGCCGCCCGGGCTTTTCGCGCAGGCGTGAAATACGCCAACGGAGAATTCATACAGGTCCACCCGACGGCCATCCCGGGCACGGATAAGCTTCGCCTGATGAGCGAAAGTGCCCGCGGCGAGGGTGGCCGAGTGTGGGTCTCCAGGAAACCGCAGGACGATCGCGACCCCAACGCCATTCCCAAGAGCGAGCGATTTTATTTTCTGGAGGAGCGATATCCGACCTACGGCAATCTCGTTCCCCGGGACATCGCCACGCGTGAGATTTTCGACATCTGCGTCAATCACAAGCTCAGCGCGGAGAAGGACCGTCTCTGCGTGTACCTTGATCTGACGGAGCTGCCGGCTGAAACCCATCGAAAGCTGGAGGGCATCCTCGAAATCTACGAGAAGTTTCAAGCGACTGATCCGCGCACGAGTCCGATGAAGATATTCCCAGCCGTGCATTATTCCATGGGCGGTCTGTGGTGTGATTATGAAAAGGACGATCAGTCCGGCGGGCTTGTCGTGGGATCGCCGCGGAATCAGCAGAGCAACGTTGCCGGGCTGTTTGTGATCGGCGAGGCTGACTATCAATACCACGGAGCGAATCGGCTCGGTGCCAATTCGCTGCTCAGTTGTATCTTCGCGGGCATGATCGTCGCGCCGGGGATCGAAAATTACATTCAGGCCGCCAAGTCCGCCGGCCTACGATCGGATTCGTCTTTGTTCGACGCCGAAGCAGATCGCCATCGTCGGGCCTACACAGCGCTGCTCAATCATCCCGGCGATGAGAACCCCTACAAGCTTCATCTGGAGCTTGGCGACGTCATGACGCGAAACGTGACGGTCGTGCGAAACAACAAAGCCTTGGAAGAAACGCTGGCGAAGATCGACGAGCTGCGGGAAAGATACGAGCGCGTCACCCTGGCGGACAAGGGGAATTGGACGAATCAGAACGTCAGTTTCGCTCGCGCTCTGGGTGATATGATTCTGCTGGCCCGCGTCATCACCGAGGGAGCGCTGCGGCGGAATGAATGTCGCGGGGCCCATTACAAGCCCGAGTTCGAAATCCCCGCTCCGGACGCCGACGATCCCGCCGAGCTGCACCGTCAGGCACAGACGTGGTGTCAGCGATTCGCCGCCCGAAACGACCAATGGCTCAAGACGACGATCGCGGAGTTTGCATCGGACGGACCGAAAATCAGCTATGAACCGGTGGATACGTCGTTGATCCCGCCGAGGCCTCGGACGTATGGGCTTAAGGGGGCGGAGATCATCGAGGAAATGTGGACGGAGCGTCTAAAAGCCGCGAAGTCGTCGGCCAAAACTTCAATGCCGCCTTCACTCGTGCCATCGGCATCGTAGGGAGTACAGATGTCCACGCGCCAATTCAAAGTCTCGATCAAGCGACAAGACACCGCCGAGAGCGGCTCGCATTGGGAATCGTTCAGCGTCGATTACGAGCCGGGCATGAACATGACCACCGCGTTGCAGCGAATCGCCGCCGACCCGGTGACCATTGAGGGTACGGACACAACGCCCGTCGCCTATGACGCCTGTTGTCTGGAAGAAGTTTGCGGTGCCTGTTCCATGCGGGTCAACGGTCGCGTGCGCCAGGCGTGTACAGCCTTGGTGGATCGCCTGCTGGAAGAGCAGCCGGAACAGATTTCGTTGGAACCCATGACCAAGTTTCCTGTTATCCGAGACCTGGTCGTTGATCGAAGGAGAATGTTCGAGAACCTCAAGCGGGTTCGGGCTTGGATTTCGGTGGATGGATATTTCGATCGGGGACCGGGCCCCAGAATCGCTCAGCAGGAACATGAAGAAATCTATCCGCTGACCACTTGCATGTCCTGCGGATGCTGCGTGGAAGCCTGTCCGCAAGTCAACGACCGATCGGAATTCATTGGCCCCGCAGCCATCAGCCAAGCAGTCCTGTTCAACGAACATCCCGTCGGGAAGTTTGAAGCCCCCGCTCGTCTCGAAGCATTGATGGCGCCCGGGGGCATCGCGGATTGCGGAAACGCGCAGAATTGCGTGCGCGTTTGTCCCAAGAACATCCCGCTGACCCGTTCCATCGCCAAGGCGGGACGCCAAGCCACCGTCCATACGCTCAGCAAGTTCTTCCGTTCCTAGCGAGAGATTAGGACCCCCCAGACGCTATTTGGTCCGCGACCATCGGCTGGACGGTTGCGTTGACACGGATCGGTGACCGATTCCGCGCCATTTCACGCTATTTCGCCCAATCGCGCCGGCACAGACCATGGAGTCATTCCGTGCCATCCGATGACACTTTCCGCCGGCTGAACGACCGGGGGCGCGCCTTGAAACTGGTCACGCAGTGTCAAAACCTGTCACTCCAAATATTGTTTTGCCGGCTTTTTTGCTGTAGGTTTATCCGCCGCCTTGCGATATCTTGAATCTATGGTGCCACGGGTGAACTGAACGCTCCGCTCACCCTGGTGAATCGGCGACGACGGCGCGATTCGATGACAGAAATTCTGGACCATTCTCCGATCCGGTTGGTGTTGCTGGAAAATCAGGCTCTGCTTCGCGATGGCATCACGCGGCTTGTTCGTTCCGAGGCGACCCTGTCGCTGTTGGCCGCCGCGGGGACTCGCCGGTTGTTGTTCGCGACCCGATTCAAGACCCTTCCTCACGTCATGGTCGTCACTGAAGACGTGACGGACGAGAGTCTGGTTGTGTGTCTCACGTCGCTGCGCACGCGTTGGCCGGAGGCATGCGTGGTGTTGCTGACCGATAAAGAATCGCTCAAAGACGCCTGGCAAGCCAATCCCGGACTGGTCGAGGGTTATGCATCCAAGCGGCTGGGTTTTTACGAATTTCGGCAGGTCATCGGCGCGGTGATTGACACCAAGCGAGCGGTGCGACAATCGGAAAGTCGGCTACTCTTGGCGAATCGCAATGGGCAGGCGTTGTCGGTCAAACCCCTCGTATTGCGGGGAAGTTCGACGTTGACGGACCGCGAACGCGAGATTCTGACGCACTTGGCGCTGGGTCGCACGGTCAAAGAGACGGCCGAGCTTCTCGGTATCGCCACCACGACGGTCGACAATCACAAGACGCGCATCATGCGCAAAATCAACGTTCACTCCAAGGTTGCCCTGACGCACTTCGCGATCCGTGAAGGAATGGTCTCGCTATAGGAAAACGCCGAATCATAGAAGTTCACGCACACCATCGAGGAATTCGCTCATCCGCAACGCATAGGTATGAACCCGCAGCGTTTTATCCAAGCCGGCCGCCGCCACCGCTCGGCGCTCCGACTCGGAATCAAGCAATCGCTTCATTTGTTGCAGACAGTCGTCCGCGTCGTGATACACCGCCACCTCTTGACCCGGTTCGAACAGCTCGTGCAGATCGTCCTTCCAGTCGGTGAGCAACAAGGTGCCGCTGCCCGTGGCCTCGAAAAGGCGCATGTTGTTGGCGTGCCCTTCGGACGGATGCCCGGACACGTCGATCGAACCGTGACAGTTGAGCGTGATTTTCGATCGGGCCATCACCCGGAACGAATCGATTCCCCAGGCCGGCCCCCGATGCCTGTCACGGATCGGCGAATTTTCGGGGACCGTATCTAGGCCATACCCGAAAACGTCAATCGCTGCGTTTCGGCACAAATGCTCAAGCCAATGGAATCGTGTCTGATGCACGTTAGACAGGCCGCCGACAAACGTCACGTCGAATGATTTTTCGAGCCGGGCCAGGTCGGGCCGGATATCGGCATCAAAACCCAATCGAAAAAACGTGGATGGCATTCCCCGTCCGCGAAAGTACGTCACCATAGGCTTCCAGGACGAGACCATGAGGTCGTAGTCAGCAAACGTACGACCGTTCGGGATCGAACAGGCCATCTGCCCAACGACCCATCGGACGTCCTGTCTGACGTCGTGGATCACGGAATCGCCCGCGACGGACAATTCCTGCATGAAAAGAATGTCGGGCCGATAATCACGCACCTGCGCGGCGAAAATCTCCGGGTGCCATTTTGGACCGGGACCGATCGCTGGCAGGTCATGCTCCCGGGCCCAGCGTCTCTGGAGCGGATTGGCGTTGAGAATCACAACGTCGGCTTGGTGACCGAGATTTCGCAACTCGCGCGCGTAAACACCGCTGCAACTGAATCGATCGGCGAGCAGTTCATCGAGTTGGTGCTGATAGGAAGCGTCCTGAAGCATTGGCCTGCGGGCGTAGAATTCCGATAAATAGGCATCGTAGTACGTGTCGGCGATCAGAATGCGATAGCTCATATGACCGTCTGCTGTGCATGCCCGAAAAAAGGCAGTGGCTGCTGCCCGCACGAAACGTCTTGAAACGGCTCAGCATATCAGGCACGGCATCGGTCGCAATGCAAGCGGATGGGTCACGGCGGACCGGGTCGGTGACAGTTTAGGCGGGTAGATTTTCGCCCCGCAAGGGGTGACGGAATGCCCCGTCTGAAGTGTCATGCACCCAGGCGGACTGGGCCTACAACCCGATGAAGCCCGCGGCGCGGCTGGTCACATGAACAGTTACCCAGGGATCGTCCGCCCGCCCCGCGGCCTGACTGCGGATTCCGCAAGGCGCAGATTGATTCGCGGCGATGACGTGCGGTGGCGGCCTCGGTCAGCCGGCGATCTCCGTGGAATGAGACTCGTCGAACTTCATTATCATGTCGGAAGGCTCGATATTGACCGGGTTGAGACGAACGGCGTATGCTCGTCCTATAATCCAGCACGTCGCCTGTGGATTATGGGGCATCGCCGCGAGGGAACATGGTGATTCGAAAACCGGACAAGATCGACGTTTCCATCGTCATACCATTGCATAATGAAGCGGGCAACGTCGGCCCGCTGTATGAAGAACTCGCCGCGGTGCTGGACGACGGCGTGCTGTCCTGCGAAGTGGTTTTCATCGACGACGGCAGTAAAGATGGGACTTTTGATCGCCTGGTCGAAGTCGCCGGCCGAGACCCCAGATGCACCGTCATTGGCTTGACTCGCAATTTCGGGCAGACGGCGGCGCTGGCTGCCGGTTTTGAGTTTGCCCGCGGCGCAGTCGTCGTGCCGATGGACGGGGATCTGCAAAACGATCCGCGGGACATTGCCGCGCTGGTGGCCAAGCTGGACGAGCCGCCCGGATATGACGTGGTCAGCGGCTGGCGAAAGAATCGACAGGACAAGATGTGGAGTCGGCGTCTCCCTTCGATACTGGCCAACAAGTTGATTGCCTTGACGACGGGCGTCAAGATTCGTGATCTGGGTTGTTCGCTGAAGGCCTATCGAAAATCGGTGATCGAAGACGTCGCCCTGTACGGCGAGATGCATCGCTTCCTTCCGATCATTACGCGCTGGCGGGGAGCACGTATCGGTGAAATGGCGGTGAATCATCGCCCGCGGGTGCATGGCCAAACCAAATACGATCTGCGACGAACCGTAAAAGTTTTGCTGGACCTGGTGACGGTCAAATTTCTTGGCGGGTACCTGACCAAGCCCATCTA
This sequence comes from uncultured Phycisphaeraceae bacterium, assembly GCA_964424105.1. GTDB lineage: Bacteria > Planctomycetota > Phycisphaerae > UBA1845 > UBA1845 > CAYRHJ01. The sequence goes on from CAYRHJ010000034.1 coordinate 26,179, forward strand.
TTTTTTCGGCAAGGCGGGACTGCTGAGCATGGCTGCGGCCACGGGCGCGGTGGGCATCGCGATATCGCAAAAATATGGTTTTCTGACCGATGCGCCGATCAACCTCAATCGCAACGTGTTGGTGTTGTTGGCTGCGATGCTGGTGCTCATGACGGTGATGTTCATCATGATGGGCGTGATTTCGGAACTGCTGGTTCGGATTTACCACGAAAGCCAGGGGCGAAAGATATTTAAGATTCGTGAACGGGTGCAGGGAGCCGCGGACGACGCTGCAACGAAGGAAGTCGCGACGAACGCGCAGGCCTTCAGTCCAACAACTGGCCATTGAATCGCTGGTTGGATGAACCATGACGAATTCGGGTCCCAAAAAACGCATTCTAATGGTCGCCCCGCAGCCCATCTTCGAACCGCGGGGCACGCCGTTTTCGGTGGTTTATCGAATTCGGGCGCTGTGTGGTGCGGGCCACGAGGTGGAATTGCTCACCTATCCCTATGGCCGAGATGTGCGGATCGCGGGCTTGCGAATCATACGCGTGCCCAAGCTTCCGGGGGTCAGCGGAGTTGGTATAGGTCCGTCACCGGCGAAATTGGTGTTGGATATTGCGCTGGCCGTTTGGATGACCGGACTACTGATGACCCGCCGCTATGACTGCATCTGGTCGCACGAGGAGGCGGGTTTGTTTTGCGGCGTCGCCTCCCGACTATTCAACGTCGGGCACGTCTATGACATGCATTCGGACTTGTGCCAGCAGATACGCAACTACGCCAAGTTCAATCGCGCGCCGATCGTGTGGGCGTTCGGTCTTTTGACGCGGGCCATGGTTGGATTCTGCGATGTCGTGCTGACGATCTGCGATGACCTGGTGTTGACGGTGCGGTCGATCGCACCGACTAAACGGGTTCTGTTGGTCGAAAATTATTGCACGGAGGTTGATTTTCTTGATGACGAGGTGCCCGCCGTCAGCGAGCTTCGACAGCGCCACGGCGTGAATGGCAGTCCGGTGGCGTTGTACGTCGGATCGCTGGAACCCTATCAGGGCATCGACGTTTTGCTGGGTGCGGCGGAACGATTGGTCAAGTGCGACACGGACGTGCGCATGCTCATCGTGGGGGGAAGTCCGCAACAGGTCATGGAATTGCGACGATCGCTCAATGATCGGGGTTTGGATCGAATGGTCGAGGCCGTCGGTTCGGTCCCGCCGGCTGCCGTCGGTAGCTATGTCGAGCTGGCGGACGTGTTGCTGACGTCGCGGTCGATGGGCACGAACGTTCCGCTAAAACTGTACAGTTACATGAAGAGCGGTCGGCCGATTGTGGCCACCCGCATTGAAAGCCATACGCAACTTCTGGATGACGATACGGCGATACTGACCGACGTTACGGGGGACGCGTTCGGGGCGGGCATCCAACGATTGTTATCCGACAAGGAATTGGGCATCCGCTTGTCGAAAGAAGCCCAATCTCGTGCGAGCGCGTTCACCAACCAACATTTCGAATCGCAAATCGAACAGGCGCTTCGATGGGCGGTGGGCAGTGGGACGGCCAACGGCTGATGTGTGGAATTACGGGCGTATTCGTTCGCGATGGCCGGTCTGCGACGGACTTCGACGTTCGCGGCGCCGTCCGCAGCATGGCCCATCGCGGACCGGACGAGACCGGCTTTTGGTGTGCAGGCCCCGTCAACCTGGGCATGTGTCGACTGTCCATCATCGCGCCCACCGGAAACCATCAACCCGTTCAAAATGAAGATGGCCACGTCCGTGCGATTTTCAACGGCCAAATCTACAACCATCCGGAGCTTCGCGCGGAGTTGGAGGGTTTGGGGCATCGTTTCGCGTCCGACGGCGATTCCGAAGTCATCGTTCATGCCTATGAACAGTGGGGGCCGGCGTTTTTGAAGCGTCTCAACGGAATGTTCGGAATCGCCATTTACGACGATCGGAGCACGCCGCTACTGTTGCTGGCTCGTGATCGTCTGGGCATCAAACCGCTGCATTATCTTTTGAACGGCGACGGTGTCATATTCGGCTCGGAGATCAAGGCCGTGCTGACGGTAGCGGGTCACGTGCCCGGACCGCATCCCGAAGGCATCCTATCGCTGTTGACGTTTGAATACACCTACGCACCGCATACGCTTTTTCGAGGCATCTGCAAACTGAAGCCGGGCTACTACATGAAGGTGGACCGCAATCACGTCGAGATGCAACCGTTTTGGTCGCTACCGACCGCAAGTTGTGCACGAAGCGAACGTCAGGCTATGAACGAATTGCGGGAGGTGATGTCCGACGCCGTTCGTTGTCGGATGATCAGCGACGTTCCGCTGGGGGCGTTTCTGAGCGGGGGAATCGATTCCAGCATTATCGTGGCGCTGATGTCGCGTCACAGCGATCGCCCCGTCAAGACCTTTTCGGTCGGTTTCGAAGAAGCCAGCTACGACGAGACGCATTATGCCAAACAGGTGGCGGATCGGTACGAAACGGATCACACGGAGATTCGGCTGAAGGTGGATTTGGACGAATTGATGACCCCCATCGACCTGATGTTGGACGATCCCATCGGTGATTTTTCGGTCTTCTCGACGTATCTGGTCAGTCGGGCCGCGCGTCAGCATGTGACGGTGGCCTTGTCGGGCGACGGCGGTGACGAACTGTTCGGCGGTTATGACACCTATCTCGCCGACCGATTGGCGCGTTGGTACGCATGCCTGGGAGGAGCGGTCACGCGCCGATGGCTACCGATGCTCCTGTCGCACGTTTCACCTTCACGAGAAAAAAAAGGGCTGGTGAATCGATTGAAGATGTTCGTAAACGGCGCTGCCCGGCCAGCCGATTTGGGTCACGCCCGGTGGATGGTTTTCATGGATGAAAGGCTTCGACGCGGACTGTTGAGCGACGCGTTTGCCGCGGACGTGGCGGACCTGGACCCGACGGATCATGTTCGGCGGGTCGCGGCGGCGTGTCAATTTACGGACCCGACTTCACGGGCCATGTACGTGGACGCCAGCTTCTATCTACCCGAAAACATCCTGCACAAAGTGGATCGGACCAGCATGGCCACGTCGCTGGAAACGCGCGTTCCCATGCTCGACCACCGCGTGGCCGAATTGGCCTTGACCGTTCCGGCGCATTTTCACGTTCGAGGATTCAAGACCAAAGTTTTGCTCAAGCGGGCTTTTGCCGATGCCCTGCCGATAGACATTCTACGTCGCGGCAAGCAGGGATTCAGCACGCCTATGAAGCATTGGCTGCGAAAGGAGCTAAGCCCCCTGATGATGGACACATTGAGCGAACACAGAATCAAACGCGATGGATATTTCAGGACCGAGGCCGTGGAGCAACTCAAGAATGATCACCTGGCGGAACGTGCGGACCACGCCCACGTGCTTTGGCCCATGATGTTGTTCTGCATGTGGCTCGATCGCTATCAATCGGGGTCGCAAGTGGAGCGTCGTGCGAATCGGGAGGCAGTCGCTTGGTAACACGATCAGCGGTGATGTCGAATCAGGCGGGCGGCCCGCAACCACGCGAACCCGGCGGATTGCCCGCGGATGATTACGAGCGGATCGCCGCGTATTGGAACGAGCACATTCATGACCTGGCCATCGCGACCCATCCGGTCGGCTCGCGGGAATTCTTCGACGAGCTGGACGCCTATCGATTCGACAAGCTGCGGTATCTGCCCAGACTGGTTGATTTCAACGGCTTCGCGGGCAAGTCGATTCTGGAAGTGGGGTGCGGCGTGGGAATCGATCTGGTCCGGTTTGCAGCCGGGGGGGCACGTGTGACGGGCATCGACCTTGCGCGTACTTCGGTGGAGTTGGCCAAGAAGAATTTCGCGAGCAGAGATTTGGTCGGTGATTTTCAGGTGATGAACGGCGAGGCGATGACATTCTCGGATCATCATTTTGACGCGGTCTACGCCCACGGAGTGTTGCAATACACGTCCGATCCGGGCCGGATGCTGCGGGAGATTCATCGCGTACTGAAGCCGGGCGGGTCGGCTATTCTGATGGTGTACAACCGGTGGTCTTGGCTGAAACTCATGTCCGTGGTGATGGGCGTCTCGCTGGAACACGAAGACGCGCCATACTTGCGAACGTTTTCGCGCGGCGAATTCAAGAGACTGCTGACGCCGTTTCGGGACTTCAAGATCATGGCGGAGCGGTTCCCCGTTCCCACGCGCTTGCATCGAGGGGCCAAGGCTTTTTTGTACAACAGACTGTTTGTCGGCGCTTTCAACATACTGCCCAGATTCCTGGTGGGCCGGTCCGGTTGGCACCTGATGGCCTTTGCCAGGAAATAGGATGACCCGGCGGGCAGGCCTGGATTCCGGCCTGCGCCGGAATGACGAAAACGCGCCGGAATGACGGGAGGCCTGGATTCCGGCCTGCGCCGGAACGACGATACCGCGCCAGAATGACGATACCGCGCCGGAATGACAGATGAAACGCGAACCGGGAAAATTGGCTGACGGCGCATTCGACGTCTTGGTAGTCGGCGGGGGCATCAACGGGGCGTGTGTGGCGCGGGACGCAGCCCTGCGCGGCCTGCGCGTGGCCATCATCGATCGCGGCGATTTCGTGTCGGTAACGTCTTCCAACAGCCTGCGCATCGTCCACGGCGGACTGCGATACCTGCAACATCTCGATTTTCGCCGCATGAGGCAATCGATTCGCGAACGGTCGGTCTGGCTGCGGATCGCGCCCCATTTCGTCCATCCGCTGCCGTGCCTCGCCGCGACCTACGGCCAAGGCTTGCGAAGTCGCTGGGCGTTTCGGACGGCCTTGGCGATCAACGACCTGATCGGTTGGGATCGCAACCGCGGCCTGGAGTCGGACCGTCGCATCCCCGCGGGAACGGTGATCAGTCGTGACGAAGCGCTTCGACATTACGTCGGGCGAGATCGCGAATCCCTGACGGGCGGAGCCCTGTGGTACGACGCGCAAATGGTTCATTCGGAACGACTCGTGTTGGCCGTCATCCGCGACGCCGTTCGATCCGGGGCTGTGGCTGTGAATTACGTCGATTGCACGGACATCCAGACGTCGGGCGGGCGCGTTGTCGGGGCCACGCTGCGTGACGCGCTCAACGGTTCAGCTATCGAAGTTCGAGCCAAGTTGATCGTCAATGCCAGCGGGCCGGCTGTGGATCGACTTGTCAATCGCGTCGACGGATTGAAGCATCCGCCGGCGCGTGTTCGCCTTTCCAAGGCCATGAACCTGATGACGCGGCGCATCGCGGGCGACGTGGCCGTCGGCGTGCCCAGTGACGACGTCGATCCCCATTCCGCCCTGCCTGTGCGGTGCACGCAGCCACGGATTCGACATGGGCAACGCCTGCTTTTCGTGACACCTTGGCGCGATCTTTCATTGGTGGGCACGACGCACGAGCCGTTCGACGATGATCCGAAAGACTTTCAGGTTGATGAATCGGACGTGCAACGTTTTCTCGACGAGATCAATGCCGCCTGTCCGGATGCACGACTGACGATGCAGGACATCCACGCCGTTTACGCGGGTCTGTTGCCCGCAGCCACACCCAAGCCCGGCGAAACAGGTGTCCGTCTGCTGCTGCATCATCGAGTGATCGATCATCGACGCAGCGAGGGTCTCGGCGGTTTGATCAGCCTGATTGGCGTCAAGTACACGACGGCGAGATTGGCCGCCGAACAAACGGTGGACCTGATTTTTGATCAACTCGACTTCCCCCCGCCGAAGTGCCGTACCGCCGTCGAACCGCTCGATAAGGATACGGGAAAATCCTGGAAGCTGAATCTCCCGAACGGACTTCCGCCTGACACCGATCAGTTCGATGCACAGGCCTTCACGCGTTTGTACGGATCAGATTCACGTCGATGTCTGGAGTGCATGAACCCACCTCGACCCCATGATCACGCGGTCGAATCCATCTGGTCGGCGCAGGCTCGATACGCGGTTCAACAGGAAATGGCCGTCCGGCTCTGCGACGTGGTTTTTCGTCGCACCGATTTCGCCGGACGCGGGATTCCCGATCCACGCGCCGTTGAGACCGCGGCCGCAGTCATGGCCAATGAATTGGGATGGACCGACACCGCTCGTCAAGCACACGTCGCGGAGGTGTGGAACCATGTCCACCATTGGCGCCGTGATTGGCAATACGATCCGTCTCGCATTTGCCAAGCCAGCGGCGTGGACGGCAAACCTTCCCCAGCCGCAATGGTGAAATGACGTTGATCCGTTCTGGCCGTCGAACCGTCACCCCGGCGAAAGCCGGGTTCCAGGCAGGCGTGCTGCCATGCCATGCATTCCCGGAAACGACCACCACTGTTCAATTGACCGTTCAAAGATCAATAATACAACGCGACATTCACGGTTTTTCCGCGACGCGAACGTCGGCGAGCGGAATTCTGGATTCCGGCTTTCGCCGGAATGACGGTCAACACCGGCGGGTGAAACCCGTCCTACGCACTGGATTCCGGCTTTCGCCGGAATGACGGCCACTGCTGGCGTGTTATTGAAGTTTGAATGGTGAAATGACGTTGATCCGTTCTGGCCGTCGAACCGTCACTCCGGCGAAAGCCGGGGTCCAGGCAGGCGTGCTGCCGTTCCATGCATTCCCGGAAACGACCACCACCGTTCAACTGACCATTCAAAGATCAATGCTGGCGTTGACGGCGAACCTTCCCCAGCCACAATGGCACAATGATCGGTTTCGCTAACGCCCGTCACCCCGGGACGACCTATTCAATTTTCTGCCTGTTCATGGTGATGCTCGCTGCGGAGGTTCAGGCCGATCCCATCGTCGTTGCGGGAGGCGATCAAGTCGCGTGGGCTATTCTCCCAGCCGATGCCGAACCGCTTGAAAACCCGCGTTGGCGGCTGTTTGTTCGACTCGTGGATTCGCCCACACCCGCGACGTGGATCCATCCGCTCGTTCTTCGCGACTTCGACGGCCAAGTCCGCGCGTCAGCCGTGCGGGGCAGGTATTTGCACGTTTTCTTCGATGATGGCACCCATCGGATTTTTTCGCACCACCGTTCCATGCTGGGCATGAAACTGCCGCTGCCCGTCTACCCGTTGGCCATGTGCGGTGATGATGACCGAAACGCGATTTACGTGGTCGTACCAAAACACGTCGCCGACGCCATATCCCCGCCGGTACAGGAACGTCGTGACGAATTTATACCCCGCCCGGAACGCCCGGACGACGCTCCCGGCCTGTCCATGACGGATCGTTGGCCGGATTCCAAACGTTTTCTACTGATCTATGAGCGCGGTCGCTGGCGTGCGGTCGCCGGTTTGCCGGCAGACGTTGATGCCCACGAGACCCTGAATTTGGCGGCCCACGCGGACAACGTCTATCTGATTTTTGGGACTGGCCAGAACATCATCCTCCTGCACGGTCGATGGCGTGATGACGGGGAATTGACCTGGCAACCGCCGGAAACAATTTGCACCAACTGCCCACAACATTTCAGGGGTGCGATGATCTTGGGTGCGGAGATCGCGATCGTTGTCGGTGATGCACGCGGCATCAGTCTATTGAGAAACACGTCGGACGGCTGGCTGGCCGGCGACCCGCTCCGCGTCGGTGGTACGATTTTCGACACGGATTCATCGCCGATTTCGCTGGCTGCCTACGGCCAACAGGTCGTGGGTATTTGGAAAAATTCCGACGCTGTGTTTCAGTGGGCGCAATGGCCGGCCAACGGAGGCGATGCTGTCGCCGGTCCGGACAAGATTCCGCTGACGACAACGCCCCCGCCCGTACATCAATGGCGTGCCGCGTGGGTGTCGTATGCGGTCTTGGCCATGTTGCTGCTCACCATGTACGTTCGACGCAGTCAGGTTCTCTTGATTTCAACTTCGATTCCGCCCGAATGGAGGCTGGCCGGCCACGGACGGCGGGCGGCTGCGTTCCTTATCGACGCGTTGATCATGTCGCCCGCGGTCATTCGCGCGTTGGGTTCCGAAGGGGTCAACGGTGCAAATGGCTTGGCCACCGAAGTTTCGCAAATCGACGAGCGCGCGATCGCAATCGGCGGTTCATCGCCCTGGTTGTTGATCCTTGCCGCCTACATCGCCTACGCGATGGTCTTTGAATTGTGGTGGGGCGCGACCCCCGGAAAAAGACTGTTACATTGTCGAGTGATCAATGAAAACGGTCAGCGAAGCGGGGCCGGGCGCATCATCATTCGGAATCTCATGCGCGTGGTCGAGATGTATCCGTACGTATCCCTTGTCTGGACGCTCATGTTGATCTTATTCACGCGCAATCGGCAGCGTTTCGGCGACTTGATCGGTAAGACGATGGTCGTCGAGCGGCGACCCAGCGACGAATGACGATCGAATCGAACGAGTCCTTCGCAACGGTCTCGAAACACTCGCCGCGCCAGGAACAATTCGATGGCTGATTTGTGGCATGTACTTGACCAATCCGCCAGGCCCATGTTGCTGGGGACCATCGTACTTGTCATGGGCGCCATCCTCGGCTGGAAACTCTCGCAATACGACCGTTGGCTGGTGACACGGTGGGTGTCATGGTGGTTGAATCGCGTCGTATTACCATTGTTGGAAAGCAAGTCCTGGGCACGACGCGCCCTGACGATCTTCACCAACAACGCTTCGATGGCCGCGGTGACCGTGGCGCTGGGATACTGGACCTGGACCGGCTGGCTGGCGGTGACCCTGCTGGGAATCGGACTGGGAGCAGGCTTTCGATTGATGGCCAATCTCGCCTGGAACATGGACACACCCAGCCAACCCGCGACCCCGGAACATCGACGACGGGTTCATTGGGGCATGATGTTGAACATGCTCGAACCGCCCGCCATCATCATCACGCTTGGGCTTTGCCTGTCCCAACGAGCCGTCGGCGCACACGTGAACACGCTCGACGTCTGGGCCGCCTTTTCTGTATGCGTCCTTCCATTGCTAGCGATAGCAGCCGGCGGGGAATCGCTGTGGATCGGGTGCTTCCAGACGCCGCGAAGCAAGGACGCCATCTCTTCCGATCATGATCCATCGGCGTCGGGGCCTAAGAGTTGAAAATCGCGATGGGAGCGGGCAACGTCTGTTGCGTCACGCTTTTTGCAGCGAAAGCGCAGGATCATCCACGCCACATTCACGAAACGCCGAGTCGCGAGCCTGGCACCCCATGCACGCTCCACAAGGCTTTTCGCCGTTCCGGAGGCATGACCACGTCAAGTGCAGCGGCGCGCCCAATCGCAGTCCCAGCCGAACGATGTCGACTCGCGGCGACTCGATGAATGGGGCGTCCAGGAAGCATCGATTTCGTGCAGGTTGGCTGAGCTGCAACGCAACTCCCGCCGCGTGCAGAAAGGCGAACTGCGATTCGGGATCGCCCTGACCGGGATCCACCTTGCGGTCGGTTTCGTCACAAACCTGCGAGATTCCGCTGATGATTTCCGTTGAATGCACCTGACCCGCGAGCCTTTGTGCCAGACCGATCAGGGTCAACAAGACCCCGCGAGGCCTGCGGTCCCGATCGGCCGGTTTGGCCTTCGACGTGGCCCGCCGAGCCGGATTGGACTCCGCCCCATTCACCCTATTCGCAGAACCTTGTGCATCCCATGGCGGAAGCTGAATGACGTGTAATGTGCCCGCGAGCGCGTTCGCGATTTTCTCACATGCAGCCCGTTCTTGCTCCGCCGCGCATTGCCCATAATCCAGATGAAGAAAGTGCGGCGGGGCGCCGTTCAGCGCCCGCATGGCGGCCACGGTCGAGTTGATGCCTCCGCTCATTAGCGACACGATGGGATTCATTTGATCGTGATGGGCCCTTCTTTTCCGCCGAAATCTGCCTGCGCCCGCGCGCAACGGTGACGCTCGACTGTTTCTATCGGCAATGGCAGACGCTGGCGGAAAGTATTTTTGAATCAGGAATGGACCCTACACGGACGTGGCTGGGGCAATTGGTGAGTGTCCCGTCCCATTCGACGCCGAGCGGGGTCGTCCCCATCGTCACTCCGGCGCAGGCCGGAGTCCAGGCAGCGTTCTTCTGGATTCCGGCTTGCGCCGGAATGACGGATGCGGCCGTGCGCCGGAATGACGGATGCCGCGAGTCCGCGACAGTTTCGGCGGGGCGGTGATCGTGGGGCGGCCGGCAACCACGGGTTGCGCTTCGCTTCACCCGTGGCCACTGTCATGCCCCCCGTTCGGGGCGGAGGAATGCCTCGCCTAGAGTGTCACGGACGCGGATGCCGCCATCCTCGGTCCCCATTCTTGCGAGATGCGACGACACGCACATAATAGGGAGGTTGACAGGCTGGGGATTGGTTTTCAGAGGATTCATGATGGCCCACATCGCTCCCTTTCGAGCGCTTCGATACGATTTCCGTTCCAACGGCGGCGACGTTTCCAACTTTGTCGCCCCACCCTACGACGTGCTCGACCAAGCTGAAAAACAACGCTTGCTCGCGACTGAGTCAGCCAACATTGTGGCCGTGGATTTGCCCTACGCCCCCGCGAAATCCCTAGGCCCCCCGCATGGTTACGAAGTGGCGGGGCGAACGCTGCGTCGTTGGATGCAAGAGCGAACCATCATTTGCGAAGACCGCCCGGCCATTTACGTCTATCACCAGTGTTTCGATTACGACAAGATCAGCTACGTTCGGCGCATGTTCATTGCCCTACTGCGCCTGGAGCCGTTCTCGGCTGGCGTCGTTGTTCCGCACGAGGAAACCTTCGGCGGTCCCAAGGAAGATCGACTGGCCCTGATGAAGGCGACCCACACGCAACTTTCGCCGATTTACGGACTATATCGGGATGAATCAGACGATATCAGTCAGGCATTAACACGCCGCACGAGTGGCACGCCCGACGCGCTGGCTCGATTGGAGGGCGTGGAAAATCGCCTGTGGATTGAATCGGATCCCCACGTCGTCGACCGCATCACCAGCGCATTCTCGGACAAGAAAGTGTACATCGCCGATGGCCACCACCGGTACAACACAGCCTTGAACTATCGCGAATGGGTCACGCAGCAACTGAACGGCCACCTGCCGGACGATCACCCCGCTCAATTCGTCATGATGGTGTTTGGCAGCATGGATGACCAGGGAAGTCTCATCCTGCCCACCCATCGCGTCCTGACGAACGTGGGACAATTGAAAATGGATTCGTTCCTGGAACTGTGGGCCGACGGATGTGAAGAATGCGAACCCCGCGACGCGGACATGACCATTTTCCACGGCGCCAGCCGGCTGTCCAAACCGATTCGCTTCACGCGGCGTGAAAAGTTGGCCACCCTGGAACCGAACAAGAGTCCCGCATGGCGATCGCTGGACGTCGCCTATCTGCATCGTTACCTGATCGACGAACGACTGCGAAGCCTCCTCCAAGGTCAGACAACCAGCATCCAGTACATCAAGTCGGAAGAGCAAGCCAGGCAACTGGCCTCCGAACGGCAGGGCGTGGCCTTGTTGTGCAAACCGCCGACCATGGCTCAGCTCCGGTCCGTCGGTGAAGCCGGCGATCTCATGCCCCAAAAGAGCACCTTCTTCTATCCCAAAGTCGTCACCGGTTTCACCCTGCATTCTTTACAATAGCGGTGGTCGCATGAATCCGATTCACCATAGCCCAAGTTCGATGCCTCGTTCAAGGTTTACGCGTCGCACCTGTCCATCACAGGCTTGGGCCTGCGGAGTTCGCATTCGAAGTCTGGCTACCGACACCGCCGAAACCGTCTTCATCCCCGCGATTCAAATTGAATGGCCATCATCTGTGAACAGGGCAAACACGGCCTCCAAACCCGCCCTCGTTCGACTGGCCCTTGCGACCATCATTTGTACTTTCCATTTCGGGTGTGGATCGGCGGACGTACGGTTGAATGATTTTGAACAGGATGTCGGCGACCCGGTGACGGCCTATCATGATTCGGATTGGGCGACCGTCCTGCGAGAGAACGTGAGCGAGGGACGCGTCGACTACAATCATCTGTCAACCCATCAGGAGCCGCTGGGTCGATTCTTGAAAATCCTGGCCACCCTGTCCCCCGATTCACATCCCCAAGCCTTCTCGACCGACCACGAGCGACTCTGTTACTACATCAATGCCTACAACGCCGGCATGCTGGCGGCCGTGCTACAGGCGGGTTTGCCCGATTCCCTCTACAGCCTGGCCCACCATCCGGACAACGATTTCGCCCTGACCATCGGCGCTCGGCGACAAAGCCTGGCCGATCTGCGCAAACAGGCCGTCGAGGAGGCGAGAGGTGACGTACGCGTACTTTTCGCCCTTTGTTCCGCGGCAATGGGATCACCGCGCTTGCACGAGCAGCCCTTTCGTCCGACAGGCCTCGATGAGCAACTCCGTGTCGCGGCTCAACGAGCCATGGACAATCCCCAGATTGTACAAGTGGACCACGAGCATCAGGAGTTGCGAGTCGCGACATGGCTGGGTGCCGCGCATCAGTCGTTCATCGACGACTACCTTCGACAAACTGGCGCTCCGAGCGGCACGCTTCTGAACGCCCTGCTCCAATTTGCCAGGCCGGTGCGGCGGGAATGGCTGAACACCGCCGTCGGTTATCCCGTCCGATTGATACCCTTCGACCGATCCTTGAATCGATGGTCACCGCAATCCGACCAATCCCCCGGAACGGGATTTGACGAATGAACCGAATGACGCCAACCTCAACAAGTTCGCGCGAACAGAAACCCGCCTCTTAACAGAGCCGCGACCGTAAGGGAGCGGTGGCCCGACCACCGCGAGAACGCTCACATACTACGGAGAGCAGCAAATACTGAACATCGTCATTCCGGCGCAAGCCGGAATCCAGCGCGTCGGTGGACGTAGCCCATTGCTGGATGTTCCATGATTCACGCTCCGCGTAGTAACATGCACGGTGCAATATGAGTGAACCCATTCTCATCGAGCGAATCGACCGCGTCGGCCTCGTGCGTTTGAATCGTCCCGACGTGCTGAACGCCCTGTCTCTCGACCTGATGACCAAGCTGGTCGAAGCATTGGAAGCATTCGACAACGACGCCCAAATATACGTCATCGTCCTGGCTGGAAGTGAAAAAGTTTGGGCCGCCGGGGCGGACATCAAGGACATGGCCGACGCCGGCGTCGCCGAAATGTACGAACGCAATCAATTCGCTCGCTGGGAACGCATCAAGAAAATTCGCAAGCCCATCATCGCCGCCGTCAGCGGGTATGCATTGGGCGGCGGTTGCGAGTTGGCCATGCATTGCGATATCATCGTCGCCTCGGAAAGCGCCGTCTTCGGCCAACCGGAAATCAACATCGGCGTCATGCCCGGCGCGGGCGGTACGCAGCGCTTGACGCGAGCCGTCGGCAAATTTCGGGCCATGGACATGGTGCTCAATGGCCGATTCATGTCCGCCCATGAAGCACTCGCCGCCGGCTTGGTCTCCCGCGTTGTTCCTCGCGAACATTTCCTGGCCGCCGCATTGAATTTGGCTAAGCAAATGTCACAGAAAGCGCCGCTCGCGCTCAAGCTAGCCAAGGAGGCTGTCCTCAAGGCCCACGAGACATCACTTTCCGAGGGGTTGGAATATGAACGAAAGCTGTTCTACATGCTTTTTGCTACCGAGGATCAGAAAGAAGGGATGAACGCGTTCCTGGAGAAGCGTCCGCCATCGTTCAAGGGCAAGTGATCGCCTAGATTCAAGCTTCCGTCGACCGATTCTCACCCGCGTTCGTCAACGCGATCACCATGAGTAAAGCACTCCAACAATCCGAACGCATGACGGCCTCTTTCCGAGCCGCGACCGCCTGCATGCGTCATTCCGGCTGGAACGTTGCGTCATTCCGGCGAACGCCGGAATCCAGCGACGCCGACAGGCACGTACGCACGCAAACAGGCCAGCGAGCCGGAATTCGCATCTTCACAGAGCCGCGACCGTGAGGGAGCGGTCTTTGACCGACCGTGACCCGGTTCGGTTAGAATGCCTGAATATAAGTAGCGAGCCGATCGTCACGAAATGAAAGGCCATGGATTCAACACCCCGCATTCAATTCATCATGGGCTGCACCGGGTCGGGAAAAGGCGAAGTGGGACGCGAGTTGGCCCACCGCGTCGGCGCTGAAATCATCAGCGTCGATTCCATGAAAGTCTACCGGCGGATGAACATCGGGACAGCCAAGCCACCGCCTGAAATGACGCGCCGCGTGCCGCATCATCTCATCAATATCGTTGAGCCGGCAACCGAGTTCTCCGTCGCCGATTTCGTTCGTCACGCGGAAGACGCCATCCCGCAAATCGCCCATCGAGGAAAGGGCATATTGGCCATCGGCGGAACCGGGCTATACATCAAGACCCTGAGCGAGGGACTGTTCGACGGTCCCTCCGCCGATCCGATCCTGCGACAGTCGATCCAGCAACGGGCCAGAGTTGAAGGGCCCGAGGCTTTGCACGCCGAATTGGTCCGCGTCGATCCCGAAGCAGGCCTGCGTATCCATCGCAACGACTTGCGAAGAATCGTGCGGGCCCTGGAAGTCTACCAACTGACCGGTCAACCCATTACGCAATTGCAAACCCAGTGGGATCGGGAGCGAACGCGTCATCCCTGCCGGTTCATCGGTCTCCGGCGATCGATCGAAGATCAAAACCACCGGACCAACATGCGGGTCAGGCGACTGATCGATGCCGGATGGGTCGACGAAGTCAAAAATATCCTGGCTGAGCCGGCCCCCCTGAGCTCGTCCGCAGCCCAGGCGTTGGGGTATCCGGAAATCATACAACACGTGCGAGGAAAACTTGCACTTGAAGAAGCGGCGGAAAAGATCAAAATCGCAACTCGGCAGTTCGCCAAGTCCCAGCGGACTTGGTTCAAGAGGTTTCGGTCGACCACTTGGTATGACCTGGAACCGGACGAAACCGTCGAATCGATCGTGAATCGCATCCTGGCGGATTGGCCTACATGAACTTGCAGATCACCGAAATGACCAACCTGGCTATCGACCTGATCGGCGTCAAGAAAACCTACGACCGCCGGATCATGGCCTTGCGGGGTGTGAACATTCAAGTCGGACGGGGCGAAATTTTTGGCCTGCTGGGTCCCAACGGCGCGGGAAAAAGCACGCTGGTGAAGATCATGATGACCGTGGTCAGGCCCAGCGAAGCCATCGGCACCATCCTGGGGCGACCCATCGGCAATCGCAAGAAGCTAGCTGTCATCGGCTATCTGCCGGAGAGCCATCGCTATCCGCCCTATCTGACGGCACGACAAGTGCTCGAATACTACGCGGCGCTGGCCAAGGTCCCCAAAACGCTGCGCCGTGAACGATCGGCACGCTGGCTGGAGCGCGTGGGCATCAGCCGATGGTCGGACACCCGCGTTTCCAAGTTTTCCAAAGGCATGTTGCAGCGTCTGGGCATCGCCCAAGCGCTCATGAACGACCCCGAGCTGCTGGTGCTCGATGAACCGACCGACGGGTTGGACCCCATGGGGCGACGCGACGTCAGAAATCTTCTGATCGAGCTGAGGTCCGCGGGCAAGACCATATTCTTGAATTCCCACCTGCTGAGCGAATTGGAGATGGTTTGCGACCGCGTCGCCATCTTGAACGAAGGCTTGGTTGCGAGACAAGGTACACTAAGCGAACTGACGCAACACACCATTGAGTCGCGCATTTGCGTCCTCGGCGACATCAGTCGAATCCGGCAGGACATCTTGAACGCCGGCGCGGAAATCCGCGACGGTCACGTTGTGGTCGCGGGTCAGGATGGAAAGATCGTGAATCAGGTTATCGACCTGCTGCGAGCCCATGACGTTTTGATCGACTCCGTGCAGCCCCGACGGTTGAGTCTTGAAGACGTTTTCATCGAATCGATCGGCACTGAACTCAAAACACCATCCGCCGAACAACGGTAGCTTTCGATTCGAATCTACTGATTTCCGAACGGCCAATTGACCGAACCGCACCCGCATCTTTTCAGTGCCGCGACCAGGTCATTTACGACCCGCGAGCGTCTCCATACGACCCGCGAGCGCCTCTTTTCACCCCGCGAGCGTCTCCATACGACCCGCGAGCGCAAAGCGAGCGGTCCTTTCTGAAACGACCCGCGAGGGCCTGCATTCGTCATTCCGGCGAACGCCGGAATCCAGAATGGGTGGGGTCCCGATGATCGGCCATCGAAGAATTCCGTCTGGGTGGCCCACCTCCTTTGGAGGTGGGGGAGCCGATGATTAGAGCGCCAGTTCGTAGAGCGGGTTTCACCAGCCCCTTTTCAGAGCCGCGACCAAGTCTTTTACGACCCGCGAGCGCAATGCGAGCGGTCTTCCCTTACAACCATTACCGACCGCATCAATCACGTCTTGCCCGTGGCCTAAAACAAAAATCCATGCCCACATAAATGGCCGTCAGCAACACCAGTAGTATCGCGCCCTCGAAAGGAAGAACCTCGTGATAAGTTTTCCCCCACGTCGTTGGCGTCCAATACATCGTTGAGGGACCACCACGCCGAAGTACGATGGACGACGTGCCGTCATCCCCCGCCAATACCCGTAGCCGCCCGCCCCAAGCCGCCACAACAGCCAGCACCATCACACCCACGCCAACTCGAAACGCCCAACTCCGCACCAATTGACCCGCGGAAAAACATGGCCCCTCGTCAACTTGCCGGCGTCGGTCGTGGGTCAATGCGACCACCAACAAGCCGCCACCCCCGCCGATAACGTTGAGCAGGGTGTCATTGAAATCGAAATGAATGCTGCGATCCGCATAGAGCACGAAGTATTGATAGGCCTCGTCTGCCACGCCCGCCAACGAAGTCCAGATGACGGTCTCGCCATATCGCCGCGTGATGCTGAAAATCAGAATCGCCAGAATCGCGTACTGTGGAAAATGGATGGCCTCGATATTCATGACAAACAGGGTGTTGTAACTGACGGCCATCAGCGCGACCGTTCCGGCGGAGTAGGCCGCCAGCGCCCAAGCCCGGCGTGATTTCCGCAGTTGCAACGTGACCCAAATGGCGACGATCATCAACAGCACAACCGCCGCGATCGTAACCAGCGTGTTCCAACGTCGATGGTCGAGGTGGCCCTGAGCCCAGAACGCAGCCTGCTGCAACAGATCATGCGAGAGAACGAGGAAGGCGAAATACGCGACGGTGACCGTCAAGCCAATTCGACGATGCCTGGAAAACCAGCTCAAAATTGCTTGCACACGTTCTCCGATACCCGCCGAGTTCGGTCGGTCGCGGGATAGCAGCCGCCAGGAATCAAGTGAAACGCAGCCAGCATAGGTAAGCCCATCAGGATCGCAAGCATCCGAACCCATCAAGCAATTCGAACGAAATGATTCCGACCGCTAAAGTCCATTGAGTCCTGTCAAAATGGCATTCTTGGCGAATACATTAAGTCCGTGCTGCCAAGCTGGCAGCGGCGATAGGTGCATGCCGGTCGCATCGAAACGTCTAAACATATTATTGATATAAGGTTAAATGACTAAAGCGGCCACCGCTCGCGGCGGCGCGAGAATTGCTCCGATAATTGGGGATGCCCTGCGCTGGTGCTGCGCATTCCCCACTCGACGGGAGGTCCGCGGGGGCTGGCTTATCGACTCGGTGTGAATTAAGCACGAGGTGGCGATGAGTAGATCAGACTGCAATAGTAATTATTTCAAGTAGGAGTGAACGCAACATGGCGGTCAAGCAACTCGTTTTCGAAGAGGAAGCAAGAGCGGCAATGTGGAAGGGTGTGCAGAAGCTGGCCAACGCAGTCAAGGCTACGTTGGGTCCGCGGGGTCGCACAGCCATCATCGACAAGGGGTGGGGCGCACCGACGGTCACCAAGGACGGCGTGACTGTGGCTGAGGAAGTGAGCCTGGAAAACAAATACGAGAATATGGGCGCTCAACTGGTGAAGGAAGCCGCCAGCAGGACCAGCAAGGTTGCGGGTGACGGCACCACGACGGCGACGGTCCTGGCGGAAGCGATCGTTCGGTTGGGGCTGCGGAATATAGCAGCCGGCGCCGACGCGAACGCGCTGAATCGGGGCATTGAGGTCGGCGTGCGGAAAGTGGTGGCGGCTTTGCATGAACAGTCCAAGCCGGTGAAGATCGACCGCCGCGACGACATCGTGAATATCGCATCGATATCAGCCAACAACGACCGGGAAATCGGTAAAGTGTTGGCTGATTGTTTCGAGAAGGTAGGCAAGGACGGCGTCATCACGGTGGAAGAGGGCAAGACGTCGGAAACGACCATCGAGGTCGTCGAGGGCATGCAGTTTGACCGCGGATTCCTTTCACCGCATTTCGTCACGAACCAAGATTCGATGGATTGCCAGATGGAAAAGGCTTACGTGCTGATCCATGAAGACAAGATCAGTAACGTAAGCAAGCTGGTGCCGATTCTTGAAAAGGTTGCGAAGGCGCGGATGCCGCTTCTGATCATCGCGGAGGACGTGGAAGGCGAAGCGCTGGCCACGTTGGTGGTGAACAAGCTGCGGGGAATCGTCAACGTCTGTGCCGTGAAGGCGCCGGGATACGGCGATCGGCGCAAGGCTATGTTGCAGGACATCGCGGTGCTGGCGGGCGGCAAAGCCCTCATGAAAGACCTGGGGGTCGACCTGGAAAGCGTGACCATCAGTGACCTGGGCCAGTGCAAGCGGATCCGAGTAACGTCTGACAACACCACGATGATCGAAGGGGCCGGCGCGACGGCGGAGATTCAGTCACGGGTCAAACAGATCCGCAGTGAGATCGAAGCGACGACCAGCGATTACGATCGGGAGAAGCTGGAAGAGCGTTTGGCGAAGCTTGCCGGCGGCGTGGCGCAGATTAACGTGGGTGCGTCGACCGAATCGGAGATGAAAGAAAAGAAGGCCCGCATCGAGGACGCCCTGCATGCCACGCGGGCGGCGATTGAAGAAGGCTTGGTGGCTGGGGGCGGCGTGGCGTTGATTCGATGTTTCGACGCGCTCAAGAACGTGCGGGTCAACGGAGACGACGAGAAAACGGGAGTGGAAATCGTCCGCCAAGCGCTCAGCGCGCCGCTGCGGGCGATCGTTCAGAATGCAGGCTTGGAGCCAGGGATCGTCGAGCATCGCGTCAAGGAAAAAACCGGTGCGTTCGGTTTCAACGCCGACACGCTGCAATATGGCGACCTGATCAAGGAAGGCGTGGTGGACCCGACGAAGGTTGTGCGGACGGCATTGGAGAACGGGAGCAGTGTCGCCCGGATCATCTTGAGCTCGGATTGCATCGTGACCTCCAAGCCGGAGGAGGAGAGCGATTCGGACATGCCGCCGGACGAGGACATGGATTACTAGCAACCCCGCGCACGGGCCACCGCGACCGGGTGACCGGGTGACCGGGCGGGCCGGGTGACTGATTACGCTTCGATGTGCCCGAGCGAGGTCACCCTCTTGAAGCGGAATCTCAATAAATTCGGAATTTCGGATTTGAAAACTCAAAATCCAAAATGACAATCTAAAGATTGGAGAAAAACTTCCATGGCAACAGCCACCGCAGAGCGAACCAAAGGAAAAAGCAAGAGCAAGGGTAACGTCGCCTTTCGTCCGTTGGACGATCGGATTCTGATCGAGCCGCATGAGGCTGAGTCCAAAACGGCGGGCGGGATCATTCTGCCGGATTCGGCCCAGGAAAAGCCGCAACGCGGCACGGTGATCGCCACCGGTCCGGGCAAGCAGTTGGACTCCGGTTCGCGCGGCGAGCTTTCCGTGAAAGTGGGTGACGTAGTGTATTACGGGAAGTATTCCGGCACGGAGATTGAAATTGACGGCGACACGTTTGTTGTCGTTCGCGAGAGTGACCTGCTGGCGGTAGTCGGT
Source organism: uncultured Phycisphaeraceae bacterium (assembly GCA_964424105.1). Classification (GTDB taxonomy): domain Bacteria; phylum Planctomycetota; class Phycisphaerae; order UBA1845; family UBA1845; genus CAYRHJ01. The sequence continues at coordinate 45,949 of CAYRHJ010000034.1, forward strand.
TAGCAATCACGAGGAGCATCACACGATGTCGAAACAGATGTTATTTGGAAGCGATGCCCAACAGGGCATTCTCGAAGGGATCAGCAAGCTCGCCAACGCGGTCAAGGTGACGCTGGGTCCGGTCGGACAGAACGTACTCTTGCAGAAATCATTCGGGGCGCCGCGGGTGACCAAGGACGGCGTCACGGTGAGCAAGGAGATCGAGCTGCCCAATCCGTTTGAAAACATGGGCGCTAAAATGGTGAACGAGGTTGCGTCCAAGACCAGTGACAAGGTCGGTGATGGTACGACGACGGCCACCGTGCTGACGGAAGCGATCTATCGCGAAGGGTTGAAGCTGGTGGCGGTCGGTGCCAACGCGACGGTTGTCAAGCGGGGAATCGATCGGGCGGTGAAAGTCGCCGTGGAATCGATCAAGAAGCAGTCGATCAAGGTTCGGGACAAAGGGGACCTGATCAAGATCGCGACCATCAGCGCCAACGGTGACGCCGCCGTCGGGAAACTATTGATTTCCGCGATGGAGGCCGTCGGCGACGAAGGCGTGGTCGAGATTGAAGAAGGCAAGTCCATCGAAAATGAAAAGGAAGTCGTGGACGGGATGCAGATCGACAAGGGCTACATCTCGCCCTATTTCGTGAACAACCCCTCGACGATGGAATGCGTGTTTGAAGACGCGATGCTCCTAATCTATGAAAAGAAGATTTCCAACCTGCGGGAGTTCGTTCCGCTGCTGGAGTCCATCGCCTCGACCGGCAAGCCGTTCGTGGTCATGGCCGAGGACGTCGATGGCGAAGCGCTGGCGGCGTTGGTGGTGAACAAGCTGCGCGGCGTGTTGCACTGTGCGGCCGTCAAGGCTCCGGGATTTGGCGATCGCCGCAAGGCCATGTTGCAGGACATCGCCGAGTTGACCGGCGGAAAGGTCATCAGCGAGGACCTGGGCATCAAGCTGGAAAAAGTTACCGCGGCGGATCTGGGCAAGGCCCGCAAGATCATCATCGGCAAGGACACGACGACGATCGTTCAAGGGGCGGGCAAGGCGTCGGACGTCAAGGCTCGCTGCGAGCAGATTCGCAAACAGATCGAGGCGACGACCAGCGATTACGATCGTGAAAAATTGCAGGAAAGACTAGCCAAGTTGACCGGCGGCGTGGCCATCTTGCGCATCGGCGGCTCGACGGAAATAGACGTCAAGGAACGCAAAGACCTGGTTGACGATGCACTGCATGCCACCCGCGCAGCCAAAGAAGAAGGCATCGTAGCCGGCGGCGGGGTGGCGCTGCTTCGAGCGATGGGCGAGGTCGAAAAGGCGGCCCAGAAGTTCAGCGGCGATGAACGGCTGGGCTTTGACATCGTCGTTCGGGCCTTGCGTATCCCCGCCAAGCTGATCTGCACCAACGCGGGTTACGAGGGCGACGTGATCGTCGAGCAGATTCTGGAGAAAACCGGTCGCTACGGATACGACGCCGCCAAGGGCGAATTCGTAGACATGTTCGAGGCTGGGATCCTGGATCCCGCCAAGGTGGTCCGCACGTCCCTGGAAAACGCGGCCAGCGTGGCGGGATTGCTGTTGACCACGGATGTCATGTTGACCGATCTGAAAGATAAGAAGAAGGCGGTGGCTCGCGCGATCCACTAAGCTGATTTGATCTGAAAGTATCAAGCAAAGGGTGGACCGGCGAGTCCGCCCTTTTGCTTGGTGCGAGCATTCGCTTGATCCGCAAGACGTGCGTGGATCAGGGACACACCTTCGCGAGGGATTGCGAATATGGCGTCGGCCAAAAGGGACTACTACGAAGCCCTGGGCGTCCAGCGTGACGCCGAGGCGGAGGAGATTCGCAAGGCGTACCGCAAATTGGCCCTGCGCTATCATCCTGACCGCAACCAGGATGATCCCAAAGCCGAAGGCAAGTTCAAGGAGGCGTCGGAAGCCTACGAGATTTTGTCGGATCCGGCCAAGCGTCGACGTTACGATCAATTCGGACATGCGGGTGTCAACGGCAGCGGTGTTCATGATTTTTCGCACATGGCCGTCGAGGACATCTTCTCGATGTTCGGATTCGGCGACTTGTTCGGCGGAGGCGGGCGACGGCGGTCGCGGGGGCCTGACCTTCAAGCATCGGTCGAGATGACGCTGAATGAAGTTGCGACCGGCGCGCGTAAGGCCTTGGAATTCCAGCGACACGATTTGTGCGGAGAATGCGGCGGCAGCGGTGCGGCACGCGGGAGTCGAAAGCGAAGCTGTCCGACGTGCGGCGGATACGGACAGGTCGAGCAAACCGGCGGGTTGGGCGCGATCTTCGGCCGGGTCATTACGACGTGTCCTGCTTGTCGGGGGCGTGGGTCGGTTATCGACACACCTTGCGGAAGTTGCCGAGGCAGCGGGATGGAGGTTGTCCATCGCACGTTGGAAGTTGAAATCCCGGCGGGAATCCACGATGGTCAGGCTGTGCGGGTGCGGGGCGAGGGCGACCTGGGAGAAGACGGTCAGTCGCGCGGGGACCTGCACTGTTACGTCAGTGTCAAGGCGCATCCGTTTTTGGAGCGTCACGACAATGACCTGATCTGCAAGATGCCCATCCGTTTCACGCAGGCGGCATTGGGGGCGGACATCGAGGTTCCCACGTTGGGAGGCAAGGCCGGCATCAAGATCCCGCGGGGCACGAAAAATGGACAGGTGTTTCGGCTTTCCGGGCAGGGGCTTCCTGACCTGCGAAGCCGGCGGCGGGGCGATGAATACGTGCGGGTGGAAGTCGAGATTCCGCAGAAGCTAACGTCGGAACAGGAACGCCTTTTACGTGAATATGCCGAAACAGAGGGCGCGACGATCGCGCCCGAATCGAAACGATTTTTCGAAAAGTTGATCGAATACTTCGCGGGGCAGGACCCGTCCTAAAGCGCTATGAAGATGAACAACAAGAGAAATAAGGATATCCCGGACGCGCCGAGACACGAAGAGGCCGACGCGTCCGTGGACGTGAACAACGAAGTTCCGGTTGACAGCTCGCCCGGCGATCCACCCATCGCCGAGGGGTCAGCGTCTGACGAGGTGGATGTGCTTCGTGCGCGGATGGCGGGGCTTGAAGATCAGATGTTGCGTGCCGTCGCTGAGCAGCAGAACATTCGAAAGCGGTCGGCCAACGAGCTGACCGAGGCGGTGCGGTACGCGAAGGCGGGTCTGATTCGGTCGCTACTCGACGTGTTGGACGATCTTGAGCGGGCGCTGGGTCAGGAGTCCGCGGGCGAATCGACGGCCTTGCTGGAGGGCGTTCGCCTGGTCTACGACAATTTTACGAAAGTGCTGCGAGATCATGACGTTGTGTCGATTGAGGCCTTGGGACGGCGATTTGACCCCGCGCTGCACGAAGCGATGATGCAACAACCGACTCGCGATCATGAGCCTGGTACGGTGATTCAGGTGTTGCAGGGCGGTTATCGAATGCACGAGCGCGTGTTGCGGCCTGCCAAAGTGATCATCGCGGCTGCATCCCAAACCGCGGACGGTCAGGGAGCGGGCGCCGGCGAGTCGGACAACGTCGATAAGCATTCCAGGGAGTGATGATTCATGCCCACCTATGATTACGAATGCACGAAGTGTGGCCGAGGGTTTGAGCTGTTTCAAGCCATCAGCGCCAAGCCGTTACGCCGAATGAAGACGGAATGCAAGGACTGCAATAACAGCGCGCCGGTTCGTCGATTGATCGGTACGGGGGCGGCGATTTTGTTCAAGGGCGGCGGATTCTATCAAACGGATTATCGCAGCGAATCGTACAAGAAGGCCGCCGAGGCCGACACGAAAAGCAAATCGGACGGCAAGTCGGACGGCAAGTCGGATGGCAAGCCGGACGGCAAGTCGGATGGCAAGCCGGAACACAAGAAATCGGAATCGTCGGCGAGCGTCGATACCACCGGCAAGAAAAAATCGAAGCCCAGCACCGATAGTTCCGCGAAAGGCACGACTTCCAAGCCGAAGTCAGACTGATTTGGATCCATTGAAGCATGTACATCGTTGAATGTCCCACATGCGGGCGACGCATGGAGTTCGAGCGATCCACTGATGCGTTGCATCGACCGTTTTGCAGTAAACGATGCCAGTTCATCGACCTCGACAAGTGGTTTCGGGGGGAATATCGCCTCAGCGAGCCGTTGCCCGACGACGCTTGGCCGGACGCGACTGACGGCAGCACCGATTCACCCGCCCCACCGTGGCCGGCGCACGACGATTAGCGATCACAGGTCAACCAGTCATGGGTCGGAGCGACCTCGTTGAGTGCCACCGGTCGGACACCCGCCCAGGCACCGAGCCGTCGTCCGGCGATACCCGTCATGGCCCTGCTCGCGGTGGTGGTGTGGGGCGCGTCGTTCGTCGCCACGCGGATCGCGCTGCAATGGCTGAACCCCGTGGCCTTGATTACCGTCCGCGTGTGCGTCGGTTCGCTGATGTTAGCGGCCATCTTGCGGATGCGGCGTCAGACGATTTGGCCGGGCCGATCCGAATTTGTTCTGTGCGGGATACTCGGCGCCGTCCTGGGGGGGCACATTCTGATCCAAGCCGTCGGCCTTCAATTCACGACGGCCACCAACACCGGTTGGATCATCGGTTTCATGCCCGTGACGATCGCGCTGGGAGCGCAGATGCTGGGAAGACAGCGACTGAGCCTGGTGGGATGGGGCGGCGTGATGTTGGGCACATTCGGCGTGCTGCTTGTAACCATGCCTAAATTGCAGGCGTTTGCCGATGCCCGGTTCGGTGACATTTTGCAAGTCACGTCTTGTTTGACGTGGACGGCCTACACGCTCGTCGCCATCGGACCGGTCAGCAGAATGGGTTCGCTCCGCGTCACCGCGTCTACCATGACGATCGCAGCGATCATGATGCTGCCGTTGTGCGGCGTCGCCGGCCGATTCATGGCACCAATGACACCGCCCGCCTTGACGGCGGTTCTGTTCTTGAGTGTGTTTTGCAGCGGATTGGCCTATCTCTGGTGGGTCACCGCCGTCAACGATCACGGCCCGACGCGGGTTGGTGCGATGCTGTATCTGGAGCCGTTTGTGACGTTGGCTGTGGCGGCTGCCTTGCTGGATGAACCCGTGTCGTGGCACACGCTGGCGGGGGGGCTTTGCGTACTGGCGGGCGTGGCGTTTGTATCACGCGGATCGCGTTGATAATCTATCGACTCGGGAGTTCGCCCCTGCCGCGCAAAGTCGCCGGTGACCGCGCAGCGAGAACGGGTTTCCCATACCGCAGCATCATTCTAGAATCCGCGAACGAGAAACCGATGATCCCCTGTTCAATTGGGTGATTCACAAAACCGTTGGAGTTTACCTTGTCGTTATCGTCACTACCCAGGTCAGCCAAATGGCTTCTGACGTTGTTTCTCCTGTTGGTGGGCGCGGGCTATCTGGTCGCGTTGGGAAATCTGTACCACCGACACGGCTTGGCCGACGGTCGAGAGGGGCTTTCGCTTGACGATCTGCGAGTCACGTTTCACGGCTTGGACATCAAGGACGATGCGCCGGCTGGCGAAGGTGCCCGATCTCGAATGTTGGAAATGGTCGAGCCGGGTGGCGAAATGCGGAAGCATTTGTCAGACGGAGGCCCGCCCGCGATCCGGGCGCTGGAAACTTGGCTTGGACGAGGCGCCACCAAAGCGGAATTCGACCTGGCCGACTTGGCCCAAGCGGGCGATCCATCCGCCCGAGCTGCCATCGATTCAAACTGCCTGTTGTGCCACAATCCGGACGGTGAAAAGGCCGACGCGCCCTATGGCCCCGACATGTTCACTATTGATTATGACATGGTTTATCTGTTCGCTGCCCCCGGTACAGCCGTCATGACGTCCTCGTCCACGACCGGCACCGTGCCAACCAAGGGCCCCCAGACGCAAGCCCATCTATTCCTGGTGACGCACATTCACATGTTGAGCATTCCCGTGTTCACGTTGATCGTGTCGGGGCTATTCCTGTTGGCGGACGAAGTCTCTCGAAACTTGAAGAACGCGTTGGGCGTCGTCCCCATGTTGATGCTGGTATTCGATTTCTCGAGTTGGTGGTTGGCCCGCATATCCGAGCCGTTGATTTACATCATTGTTGCGGCTGGCGCGGCGTACGGCGTCACGTTTGGCTTCCAACTGCTGGCTGTGGCGTATTCCATCTGGCTGGGTAAACGGCGAACCGCAGCATCAAAATAGGCGAAGATATTTCGTCGATAGGCAGGCGAAATCCGCCACAGGCCCGGACTTTCTCCCATTTTTGCCCCGAAACACCCCTAACAGTTGACGCAATAATTATTGCTTGTCAGAATCTATTAACAGGTCGATATTTTTTTGCCGGCGTAGCAATGCCGATCGGGCGCGGATCGCTGACTACGTCAGGCCTGTGGGGAGCACGAAAAATGCCCAACCCAAAATTGCGAACTGAATTGGCTGAAATGGTCGCCGAGACCTTCGAACTGATGAAAACCGCCTCGGCGGCGCGAGCGCGAGCGCGAACCGGGCACCCGGAAGAAATCAGTGAAATTGAGTTCCTGGCGCTGGACGTCCTGTTGAATTCCGGCTCGTTAACGGTCGGCGAGATTCAGAAACGAATTGGAGTTCTGCCGGCCCAGATGTCACGGATCATTCGCTCGCTGGAATCCAAGGACGGACAAACGTTCGTGAGTTGCAGTATCAACCCCGACGATCGACGAAAAATTGACGTCAAGATCACCGCGAAAGGCCAGAAGGCGCACGAAGCCTATCGAGCCACCCGGCTGGCATTCGTGACGGCGATGTTGAACGACTTGAGCGTCGAAGATCGCGAGATGTTCATGCGCGTCGTGCGGCGGGTCAAGTCGGGTCTGATGTCGCGGATGTCCGAAATTGAAGCCTCCGCAAACGCGACGTAATCGGCTCCCGTCGGGCGATTCAACCGGTTACCCATCTCGCCGAACGGGCCCGGCCGGCAGCGTCAGGGGGTGATGCAACAAGGATCGAGGTCGGAAAAGGCGTCGAGAACCGCAAAAAGGTCTTGCAGATTAATGGTCCCGTTGCCGTTGCACGGTTCGATGTCCGCTTGCTCCAGCGTACAAATCTCGTAATCCTTCGCGAAAGCATCGATGACACAAAAGAGGTCGAACAAATTGATGGTGCCATTGTTGTCCACGTCGCCGTAGATCACATCATCCGCACTGCAAACGCAATCCGTGCACAGGTCGGCGGTGCAGGGGTTGCCGTCGTCGCAACCGGAGTGGCTCAAACATTCGCAACCGCCCGGCAGAGGACTAGGCCCCACGGCGGAAATGGTCAATGCCGAAGGCGTCCCCGGCTTGAACAGATCGACGAACACGTCGGCTGCGACAGGCGGACGGTCGGAATCGAAGCGAAAAGTGTACGAAGTGTCCCAGCGGAGGGCGTTGGCGTTGGGGTCCGTCGCCATTGAATCGGTGGCCCAAGTCAGCAACCCGGCGGCCTGTGACGACACCCAATCCGTTAATGCGTACGGCTCGCTGCTGTGATAGTCCACGTCATGGAAGCCGACTCCCGAAACGCCCACGCCGGAGGGAATGGGCACCGACAGCGCCCGGGCCGCCCGATCCGAATTCATGTTGTACAAAACATATTCATAATGCCATAACTCCGCCGCGGTCTGGGTGGTCTTGTAACCCAAAACGTATCGCCCCTCGTCGGGCACGAACGCGTCCACCAACGTCACGCCGGCGTCGAACTCCACCCACGCGTCCAGGGGTGTTTCCGATTCGCGCGTTTGAAACGACACGTTGAAGTTCAGATCCCATCCCAGCGAGCCGAGGAAAGAGCCGACAAAAATCTCTCGCCACGACGAATTATTGAAGCGGCGATCCCGGTCTTCATCCGTCGTGATGTATTGCGTTTGAGCGACGTATTTCGCGCCCGCGTTCAACGCCGGATTCACGTCATCCTGATCGACCTGAAGCCGCTTGAAAACTTCATCGCCGATTCCTTGCCAATGAAGCGTGTAGGGATACGGAAAATCGCCGGTGAACGGGTTGACTTCGGAACGAGGGCCCATCCCCTGCTGCCGCCCGTTCAAAAACGAGGAATACGTATCGGAGCAGTTGATGCCCAACCAGTCACACGTCCCGGCGTTCTCACAAGCCCCACACAGGCCCGCATCCGCGGCGCAAAACCCGTGCTTCAGCCAAGCCATCCCGATCTGCTCATATTGGGTCGCGCTGCCCACCGTTCGAAGTCGGTACAGATTCTGCGAGATGACGGGGTGCTTTTTGCAGTTCACGCCGCTGAAACACTCGATCCAGATTCCCTGTGCGTCGCCGCGATTGCAAGACGTCGTATCAAACGAGTACGCGCTTATATTGCCCACCGTGCCGTGCTCCCGCATCGATGAACCCACGCCGGATACCACCACGTCGGGTCCGATCGCGCCGACCTGTGCCTGTGACGTTGTCGACTCGCTCGGCGATTCAACGGGAGCCTCGATCGCGCTACGATCACGTCGCGGTAGTACGGGCCGAACGGGCAAGTTCAATTCCAGCCTGCCGATGGCACGGTCTGATACAACGTTTAGGCCCATCTCCCGCGCGAAACTCGGGCTGTATCGAACCGCTCCGCTGATCGACACACGCTGATCGCCGCCGTTTTCGGAAACGACCGAATCCAAGGTTCCCTCCAACACGGGGCGGTTAGGAAGGTCGCCACCCAATGCGTGAACGACGAAACCGCCATCCGCAAGTGAAATCCGCCATCCACCGAAAGGAACGGAAATTCCCGCCCCCAACGGAATCATAATCCCCGCATCGTTCGCCCGGACGTCGAGGACCAAAACACGGACGTCACCATCGGTGGCCGAACTCAGCTCAACGAATCCATCGACCACGTCCGTCGTGAATTCGTCTACACGTGTCCCGTCGGCCCGGCTCAGCGAGCCAACGCCCATTTCCACCGACGAATTCATCACAAACCGAAGCCCGCCGCGACCGCCCAACTCGTAAGGCGTGGAAGAACGACGAGGCCGTTCCAAGACCTCCGGCCCCGCAGCCACCCCGATATTTGATGCCACGACGACCAAGAGGGCCGTCCCAACGCATGTGATTGTAAGTTGCTTCATTTCGCTCCGCTTTATTGGCCAGGGATCCGATTCCGATTCATGGGGCACAACCCAGATGCCGAGACACAACTACCTATATTACCAGTTGCGATGGGATTTTTCGCCGCCCAAGTCCGAAAAAATGAAATCTCCCCGGGAGGTGTGCTACGCCTGTTTCCACCCGGGCGTGAGTGATATCGCCCTTTTCAGCCACGTTCGCCAGATACCCATGCGAACTGGTAGAAATCCATGCGAACCGGTCGATATCCATGCGGACCGTAACGAAGACCGGCGATGTTGACATCCTCCATCGTACAAGGGTAGTAGACTCGCCCCGATAATTCAAGCTGCTTGACGTCCGTGCGGATTCAACAGTTTCAATTCAGTCGGGATGAAAATATTCTAGGACCCGTCGCCCCCGTCTTTCGCCCCGAATGGTCGTGTCAAACGGCAACGGTATGAATTGGCCTGACCCATTCTGACCGATTGTGCATCGCAATAACCGCTCCAACAGTATATGGTCCCCCGATCTCGCTGACCTCGCCGGGATGTCTGGGAACAAGGCCTTGAATCCGAATCGAACAGAACCTGACTTCCTCAATCGCACCCAGCTCGTTGGGATCGTGGTTCTATTCGTCGCGTCAGGGTTGAGCGGCCTGACGTACGAAGTGCTGTGGACTCGAAACCTGGCGCTCGTCCTCGGATCATCAACATCAGCCACCAGCACGGTGCTGGCTGTTTTTTTAGGCGGACTTTGTTTGGGCAGCGTTTGCATCGCTCGCCGGCGAAGAGCCATCAACCGTCCACTTCGCTTGTACGCCATTCTGGAAGTCTTCATCGGCCTCTATGCCGCTTGTATCCCCTGGCTGCTCTCGGGGGGCCATTGGATGCAAGACTTGTTTTACGACCGCCTGGTGGACTCCGCGTGGCTCACCATGTTTCTTAACATCGTCGTAGCCGCGGTCGTGCTCATTCCTCCCACCATGGCCATGGGTGCGACGCTGCCGATTCTAAGCGAAGCGTGCGCCACGGATGATCCTCGGACGGCCACACGCGTGGGACTTCTCTACGGATTTAACACCTTGGGGGCGGTCGCGGGCGTGATCCTGACCGGATTCGTCCTATTGCGACGCTTCGGCGCTGACGGCACGCTTCATCTAGCCGTCGCAATCAATATCGTCGTCGGGTGCCTGGCCTTTGTCATGGATTCCCGATTCGTACGAAGCGTGAAACAAACAAAATCCACTACATCGGTGGCTTCGAATATCACCCAAGTCAATGCAGTCAATCTGGACCGTTCTCGGCGGGTCATGGAATGGGCGGTTCTGCTGAGCGGAGCGGGGGCACTGGCGGGCGAGGTGCTGTGGTTCCGCATGTTAACCTTGACCCTCCATTCGACGGTCTACGCGTTCAGTGGAATGTTGGCGGCCTTTCTATTGGGATTGGCCTTGGGTGGGGCGGCGGGTGCCAGCGTGCTGTCACGTCTTCGGCGCCCCATGACGGCATTCGCCGTGTTGCTGATATTGGCGGCGGGGGCGAACGGTATGAGCTACCTGCTGTTTTTTCATTTACCCGAGTGGCAGGTACAGTTAAGCCGCGGTGTCGATGATGCGTTCACGATTCTATGCATGCGTTTGATTCCTGCGGCCGGCCTGGTGTTCTTCCCGGCCGTCTTCATTGGCGCTTTGTTTCCGTTGGCCATCGCGGCTCATTCGCCGACGCGGTCGGACGCTCGTCGGCAGGTTGGCCGATTGTACGCGTTCAATACCGTCGGCACGATTTTCGGCTCGCTTTTGACCGGGTTTCTGCTGATTCCCGTGATGACCATCGAAAACACCTGGTTGATCGTTGTCGTGGGGCAAATCGCCCTGGCGGTCTGGGTGTTGGCTGCCCAGCCGGATAAGTCAACGCGAGATGTTTCGGGTGCTTCGATCGCGGGAGTCATGGTCGTCGCGGCATTCCTGTTTCTGCGACCGAGTTGGAGCGCGCACGTCGGAGGGCGCTTCATGTCGCCCGGGGTCGTCGCCACGGGGACGAACGTAGGCTGGGACGAATGGACGGGCATGAGTCGACTGACCAGCAGGCCCGTCGCATGGGCTGAAGGGCGCGATGTGACCGTTACGGTTGTGCAGACACACGGTCGATTCCTTCGGCTTCGAAGCAACGGCATGAGCGAAAGCTACGTGCCCATCGACCCGCGAAATGGTCGATTCGACCGCGCGACGTCCGCGCTGGGTTTGCTCCCGATCATGTTTCATCAGAACGCCCAAACGGTTTGCATTGTCGGCTTGGGGGGCGGCGTGACGCTCCAATCCGTCCTCGCCTCAAACGTCCGTTCGGTCGTCTGCATCGAGTTGATTCCCGAAGTCGTTAGAATGGTTCGCACCGTTCTTTTTCCAGCCGGCGGGCGTCAGGCGTCTCCGCTGGATGACCCGCGGGTTCGATTGGTCGTGAATGATGCCCGGTACGTCCTCGAATACGGACATCAGACCTACGACGTCATCATCGCTCAACCGTCGCATCCTTGGCTGGCGGGATCCAGTGGTGTGTTTACGCGGGAGTTTCTTCAGATTGTATCGCGGCGATTGGATCCGCGAGGCGTTTTCTGTCAATGGTTCCCGATCGATCGACTGAACGTGGAGTCCATCGCGTCGTTCCTCGCAACAGCCCGCTCTGTGTTTACCCATCTACAGGTCTTTGAAATCGATGATCAACTTGTTCTTACCGCCTCAAATCAGCCGCTTCGTCTCAATCTTGAGGATGGTCATCAGCGATTGAGTCATGGCCAACTCGCCGAACAAATGGAACGGTTGAACTGGTCGCCGTTTGATCTGTTCAGCGGGTACGTGATGAGTGAACGCGGAATGGACGCCCTCCTCGATGCACTGCCTGCACGCGTCAACACCGACCAAAACGCCTACTGGGAAACAACGCTTCCGATCGCACGCGAGGCCGCCCTGATCCGGGGCGAACGTGGCATTTCCATGCAAGATTCGTTCGCGGATTACGTTGAAGATTTCGATGCACTGTTTCTGCCCGAACCGGTGACGACCGCAGTCGCGATCGATGCATTGGGCACGCGAATTGTCCAGACGCAATTCGCCGACGCAGCACGGCTGGTCCGTGCGGGCTGTATGAAGCCGGTCTCGTTTCTGTCACCATTTTTGGATGCCCTGGCCGACCGCACCAGCGGTGTCCATCCCAACCAAGTCGTCAGTCAACTCCGCCGCGAATTTCCGGCGAATCCACTGGGGCACCAGATCGCCGCCTACGCCGCCCTGCGAAGTGAGGCGCCATCGCTCGCATTGGAAATCATCACCGAGGCGCGAATCCACGTTCCACCGCACCCGACGCCAGCCCTGGTTGACCTGGAGCGACTTGCGTTGTTTCTTCAGAATCCGACAGCGGAAAACAGGCGAGTTCTGGACCAGGATGTGAATCGATTGGATCCGTTTGTTCGACACCTGCGGCATAAGTTCTTGGGGCGCTTTCACGCCACTTCGATCGACGGCGATCGAGACTGGGCCGCCTGCCATTTGCAACGACATTTGGAGATGGTTGCCAATGATCTGGCCAGCGTTCAAACGCTTTCAACCTTGTTGCTCGAGGATGCCCGTTCGTGTCCGGATGCCGCGCGACGGTGGTCCTGGGCGTTGGATGCGGTCGCATCGGGACTTGAGTTTCAGTTGCGCTGGGGGCGACTCTCGCCCGCCCAATCGCTAAGTCTGCGACAAATCGCCGACGCTTGGCTCCGGCTCGCGCCGCCCTTGGCCCTCGACGCCAAGGTCAGCCCGCTCGATCTTAAATTGGCGCGATCGTACATTATTTCCCAACGAAATCGCATCCCTGAGTCCGATTGACACACGCCCGGAAATTCGGTTTTGTGTCGTTCGAAACCGCATTCCGCGTTGGCAGAGCATATTGTCGTCCATCGGCGGGCAAAAAAAAGTATCCGGTTACCCCATTTTCCCTATTGACGCCATTTTCGTCATCTCCTAAACTCCGCCTACGGTTCGGGTGATTGGTTGAACCATTCAGCCGCACCGCCGAGGCATGAAAGTGCGGGAGTTTCGTATCGACCATTGGCTTGGCGACAGGTCAAGAGTTGTCGTGCGCGATGCTTTCCGGACGGGGATGAACCAGGAGCCAAACAGGTGTGCGCTCATTTTGGGCGGACACCTGTTTGGCCATCCGGGGCTGATCGTTCCTGAATTCTCACAACGTCGAACTGACCGGCTTGCCGGACCGAAGCGACGATAGATCGGCAAGAGTGTCGCCCTCCCCGCCACACCCCCGGATTCAACCGATTCGCAGCACTAGGCCAGATCCAACGTGCGCGCGATGATCGGTCGGCTGGCTGAACAATCGACAACGCTCCCGGCGAACCGATGATCATGTGGATACACCAACCACGCACCCCGAATACGACATCGATCCAACATCGCCTTTTTCTCCGCCATGGTTCGGAGCGGTTCGAGGTCGTAGGCCATCACCCACGGAACCCGCAAATGGCTACTCGTGGGAATGACGTCACCCGTGAAAATCAATTCACTTGATGCATCACAAAACACGGGAAGTAGCTGACCGGGCGTGTGACCGCTACACACATTGAAACGCAAACCGGGCCAGGGCGAGTCCGGGCTGTCTCCGTCCACTATTTCGAGAACGCCGGACCCCTCCAATATCTCGAAATCGCGACTCAGAAACGAGGCCTTGTCCCGCTCGTTCGGCGAACGGGCGTGTTCCCAGTGTCGCCGATGGATCCAATGACGGGCGTTCGGAAAACATAACCGTGTCGGCCCGCCGGGAGCATCGACCCATTCCGTCAAACCTCCATTGTGGTCGAAGTGCAGATGCGTGATGATGACGTCAGTCACGTCCCGCGGGCTTAATTGCCATCGTTCCTTCAAAGCCTGCCCCACGGCATCGGGAACCACTTCAATGTCGAATCTCGAGGCCTCCTCAGCCGACCACTTCGGTCCGCAGCCCGTGTCGATCAGCACGACCCGCGTCCGATCGTCCGAAACTGCCAACACCGACCGGGTTGCCAACAGAATCCGATTGTCCGCATCGACATCTTCGCGGGCCGACCACATCACCTTGGGGACCACGCCAAACATAGCCCCACCGTCCAATCGAAAGCTGCCCGTCATAACGCTGACAATGTCAAATTCACCGATGCGAATCATACCGCGTCCCTCGGAACTGCGATCGAACGTTGACTTGCGGACTCTAACAATGCCGTCACTCGACTGCCTCTTTCTGAGCCGCGACCGCATCTTTTCCGAGCCGCGACCGTGAGGGAGCGGACAATGACGGACCGTGACCCGGCTTTGTTAGAGCACCTGATCACCGTTTTCCCAAGTGGCCGTAGGCCGGCAGGGTCGTTAGTCGCGAATCATCCACCGCGCCGCCCACCGTGAAATGATACAACGATTGAAACGCACCACCCGTCAAACCCAACACATCATGCGTGGGGTCGTCGAAATAACAGCCGATGCCCGTCGCTCCCACGCCGACCGCCTCGGCTTCAAGATACAACACCTGCCCGATGACGCCCGTCTCCCAAAACAGCCGAGGATAAAGCCAAGCGCCGATCCGCTCCACAGGCTCTTCGAATTCCGCGATCATCGACACCGCGAAGATGCCGTCCGCCGCGATGCTCTGACCGCAACAGAGCTGACCCGCGAGAAGCCGCACGTCGCCAACCATCAAGCGATAGAAAGGAAATCCAGCCGCACATCCCGGCGGCTCGCCCCACGCGAAGTCTGACCGCATCGCTGACCGCAATGCCGGCAACGCGTCAGACCGGCGAACCAATAAATAAAGCCCCGGCTCCAATCCGACCACGCGATGCACAAAGAACACCAGGTGCACGCGGGCCGGTTTACGCAAGGCACACCAGGGAGTGAACGCAGCCCGGGGCATCACTCGATGCAGCAGGTGGTAGAATTGCCCGTCCGAAAGGGTTGAACGACCGTCCATAGCCAAGGCGCTGCGCCGCCGAAACAAAATCCGCCGAGCGGGCACGTTCGAACCGGGGGACGTTCCATCCAGCGACGACACCGGCTGACACTCGTTCGCCACGCACGCGGACGAATCCACGTCTGATGGTGATTCGCCGTCCAAACCGATCGCCCGTGTCGGCATACGACTCGCCTGCGCCACCTCGTCGATGATAGGCCAACGGACCGGCTCGGCGCTCAGACGATTCGCCCGTCCCACCCAGCCGATTTCCTCCCTAATCGACTTGATAACGATATCCAATTCCGCATTCAGATCGATCGATTCGTCCGAACCCGTCGCATCCACCATCGCCAGCAGCGCGGGCCATTCCCTCTCCTCAGCCACGAAGCCATCATCTCGATCCAAACCCAAAACGGTCGCCAGATTGTCGTCGCCTATGGTATGAATGGGCCGAATCGTCCAACCTTGAATGGCCGCAGAAAATGCCAAAGCCGCCAAGGCGTGTCCGACATCATGTTGACCATATCGAAAGGCTCGCTCTCCATATTTCCAAGCCTCTCGCCAATGGATGGACGTCAACCCGATCATGAACGTAGCCGGCGATGTCTGCGCCATTGCGTCAGCCGCACCGCCGACCGCACGCGTGCAGCGCCGTTCCAGGGCGTGTTCATGGGGCGCATAATGAAAAAGCCCATTCGACAATTCCGCGTCGTCCATGGTTCCCGTGATCAGATAGCACTCCGTGGGGTGCAGGTTCCCGCTGGAAGGATTGATACGCAACGCCCATTGCGACGATTGGTATCGTTTCCATGCAGAAAGTCCCAGCGAATATTGCAAGAAGCCGCCGATCGACCGCCGATGGAGAGGTTGCCGCGGAGCACGCGAGGCATCGTACACCACATCGAACAACGGGCCATCGTCAACATCTTCAAACGGCAAAGCCAACATCGGAGCGCCATGATAACGTCTGAACGGATCGGGCTGATTGGCCCAATCCAGATACCCCAAGCTGCGGGCCATTCGCCCGGGATGATGCTTGGTGGATTGGTGGTATTTCTTGACCGTCAGCCAATCTCGCATCGGAACATCTTTTTGACGTTTGAATGGTGTAATAAAGTTGATCCGTGCTGGCCGTAAAACCGTCACCCCGGCGAAAGCCGGGGTCCAGGCGGGCGTCCTGCCGTTCTACGCTTTCGCGGAAACGACAACCAGCGTTCAATTGACCTTTCAATGATCAATAATACAAGGATCGCACCTTCCCAACGAATCGCGCATTCCCAACGAATCGCGGATGACCCTGCTTCGTCTGAACGACAAAATGGATGCCCCCCGCCGATTCACCAGCCGCGACGCTACGTGAACCTGTATCATAGACGAGCATGGGTGCCCCATCCATCGCGCAGCGGTCTTCTGCATGGGTGCGCAGGTGCCGCGGGTGCCCCACCCATCGCGCAGCGGACTGCCAACGTTAACAGAGCCGCGACCGTCAGGGAGCGGTCTTCCGCGAAGCACATATTTACGAGCCGCGAGCGCAAAGCGAGCGGTCCGCCGCGTTCCGGGGTGGCCCACCTCCTTTGGAGGTGGGGGAGCCGATGATCAGCGCGGGTGCCCCATCCATCGCGCAGCGATGGGCGGGGTCTCGATGTTCAGCACGAGACGGGTGGCTGAGTCGTCCGTTGTCTCGGGCGATCGATCTGCTCGGTGCTCCAATCAAAAAGGGCGACCCGTGTCGAACACGGATCGCCCCGGTGGCAAACGTCAATGCAAGTTCGCCCGTTACGAGTCAGGCCCATCAGCCACCACGGACCGCCTGCGGAAACCATCCAGAATCAAACGGAACGGATCGCCCACCGGCGCCACGAACAAGTGCGCGTCCGTCAACATCCGCCGACGCGGCAGAGGCCCCCGCCCGTCAATGTCGATCTCAGCCTCCGCATTCAACACCTGATCCATCACCAGGTTGACGATGGCCAAGGCACTGAACACGTCCACCTCGGTGTCACCATCCAGCGAATGACGACCGTCGAAGAAGCTCGGCGGCGCGAACGCGGTGATCAAGTTGATGGCTGTGTTGGGATGCCCGAACCGAAACGCGTTGCGTCGCGGCAGGTAGCTCCGGGGGACCAACTCCACACCGTCCAGCGTCCGTGGTGAATCGGATTCAAAGTCCACCTCGTCGAACGAAACCGAAGCCCCATTGTCCGCCCGACGGTAATACAGGCGAATGTCCGTCGCCCGCCAATCGTCCGAACCGAACAGCGTCGGACGAAAGGGCGCCGTCGGCTCGTCCACGTCGTGTTCACCATTCCCGTTGATGTCATCGAAATACGGATCGCCGTCCGGGTTGTAACGGTCGTTGGGCACTTCCGTACCGAACACGTGCGTAAATTCGACGGCCTCTATATCCAAGCCCACGACGTTCCGTACGTTCACCAAGATAAAACCGGGATCAACAAACCCACCGTCAGGCGGCGGAATTGGCCCCTCGTCCACCAACGGCGGCAAACCGTCATCCGGCGGCAAATCACCGTCCGGCGGCGAACCGTCATCGACAGGCACCTCGTCACCCGGAACATCAGATATCGCGTCGCCGTCGCCTTCCTCCGATGGAATCACTTCCCCGTCGTCCGGCGGGGGAGGCTCGTCACCATCCGGTGGCGGAACGTCACCATCCGGCGGTGGAACGTCACCATCCGGCGGCGGAATATCACCATCCGGCGGCGGCATATCACCATCCGGTGGCGGCACGTCACCATCAGGTGGCGGTAACGCGCCGTCCGGCGGGCGATCATTGAATTGCTCCTCGAAGTCCGCGGGCCTATCCGGCGGGGCACGGAAAAAGTCCGTCGGGTCTTGTTCACCCGCAGGCCGACCCGTCGCCTCGTTATACAGCGCGAATTCTCCCGTCTCCTCGGATCCGGGA
Source organism: uncultured Phycisphaeraceae bacterium (assembly GCA_964424105.1). GTDB lineage: Bacteria > Planctomycetota > Phycisphaerae > UBA1845 > UBA1845 > CAYRHJ01. The sequence goes on from CAYRHJ010000034.1 coordinate 63,899, forward strand.
ATGAACATCAACAGATTCCGCCCAGCCGGATTGAACGTCGCCGTCCCACTCGATTGATCGTAATCCACTCGCACCGGCTCCGCGTCCCGACCCGGACGAGTCGCCAGAACGAAGAGCTGATTATGAGGCCCCGGTGCTTCCCGACCCGCCGGCAAAGTGGCCTCCGGTCGAAATTCATCGTTGATGACCGACACGTGCACACCCGGAAAAAAGATGCCCCGGTTCGACACAAAATCGAAAAACGATTCGCCGTTCACAGACGGAAACACGCTCTCGTCGTTCATCCGCAAACGAACCGGACCGCGCGGACCATGAAGAAACTTGCCCGTCTCCCGGACCAGCAACTCCACCGCGCCGGTCTCTTCCGTTCTGTGCGTGAAGCCCAGGTAGAACTTGCCCGTTCCCGACGTGTTGAATGTCACGCCGGATACGTCGCCATCCGCCGAAACGTTCGCGTCCACCGTAATCGGCGAAACGTCAGCCTCCGTCCGGAATGGATCCCCGTCAGCCACGACGAAGAACGTGCTGGCGCCGGTGAAATTAAACGGCAGGTGCGCCCGAGCCTCGCGAATCCGCTGCGTCAGGTCATCAACGCTCGTAACCCGCTGCGTCACGAACCCGTCAAACATTCGCGAGAATTCCGGCGGAACCGTGTCCCCCAGCAACTCCACAATCAATCCCCGCAACTGCGCCTCCCGCCGCAAGAAGTCCTCCTCCGTCAGGTTCTGGAAACCCTCCTCCTGAAATCGTCGGAACAGCCGATCCAGGCTGATCGCTCGTCCCAACCCATCCGGCGTTTCAAAGACGTTCAACGGCGGACCGAAGAAATTCGGATCGTCAACAATAAACGTCAGGCGGGCGCCCAAGCCCTCGTCGAAACTGGTAATGACCTCGTGCAGATCGGATAGCGTGATGCGTCGTTGCTCCAACTGCATCAGGGCCATGTCCACCAAAATATAATCGTTGATGATCGGACGGCTGGCCACGTCGTCTTGCCCTTCTGACTCATCGTCCGCATTCGCGAAATTCCGATCCGGCTCGGCATTCAGACTGAAGTAGACGATCGGTTCATCGTCACTCGTCACCTCAGCCACCTGCAAACCATCCAGCAATCCCTCGGGCAAAGCCTCCAACAGCTCATTCAGGTCATCCAGATCGCCCGGGAAGTCTTCCGGCAGCTCGTCCAAGCCCCCCAACACATCATCGATGCTTCCATCATCAATGCCATCCGTTACGTCATTCGGAAGCTCGTCGCCGAGAATCTCGTCCAAGTCCACGGGAATCTCGTTGTCGAATATCTGATCGAAGAACGTCGAGAGCGGGACCGCCGAAATGCCTTCCAGGTCCGCCAACGGAGATAGGTCGAGTGCGCCCGGCTCGTCCATCACCGGAAACCCCGCCCGCAGCAGCACTTTGGCCGCACTGAGCGCCAGGCTCAAGCCGTCCTGTGCGACAGCCCCATCCAGATTGCCCTCCACGATCTGAATACCGTTTCGAGCACCCAACGGCACGATCTCGTCAAACAGCGCCGCCAACTCCCCGCGAAGCACCAACCGAATTTCTTCCAGCGTGATTTCGTGATCGATTCCCGTTTCCTCGAAAAGGTGGATATACGCATTCACCACCCGCGTCACCACTGCCACCGGACTAATGGGCAGATCACGAGGGTCAATGCCCCGGGCGTCGATCAACTGCCGCAGCTTCGCCAGCACAATCGTCGTCAGCGGATCAACCCGCACACCCGTCAACTCGCCGCCGACACCATTCTCGTCCGCGGGAATATTGACGCAGCTTTCCACGTCACACGTCCCCTCCTTGCCGATGTCCACGCAGACAATGAAATCAACCCCCACGGGCATGTCGGACAGGTCAAACGAGCCATCTGGATTCAGCGACACTTCCTGAATTTCATTGCCGACGGAATCACGGAGCGGTCTTCCAGTAATATCAAATATGCGAACGCACGTATTCGCCGCGTCGATCGCCAACGGTGCGTTCTGTCCGGCCGATTCACCTTCCAGCGAATTCCGAGTCGACTGGCTCGTAAGCACCTTTCCAGAAAGCTCTCCTTCAAAGCTGATCGCGTCGTTCAACAACACGTTGTCGTCGGACGAGCCTCCCCCGCCAACCAATCCGCCCGGACCGGCGTTGCAAGCCAAACCCGCCAATACCGTGCCGAAGCACAAGACCGCAGCCAACAGGCCACGGCGGATCCCCATCGTTCTTGCTGCAAAAACTTTCATGTCGTTACTCTCCTGTGGAATCATCGCCCAACTGACTTAACCTAATGATTGGAAGAAAGTTACAACTGTTCACGCTGGGTCGCGCAGATGTGGCACGCGACTCGCGAGTCTCCGATACAAACAATGCACTATCGGAAAGTATTCTGCCCCGCTCTTGGATAAATTGCATTGCCAGTTAGAGTTACAGTTTCTGAATGCATGAATGTGGGCTGGAAAACGCGGCGCGGTGTGTCAGTGACGGTACAATATCGGCGACATGGAATTGACTGATTGCGTGACGACTGACCCCAAAACAATCCACGACCTGCTTGTGGGCATGCCCGATCGCGGCGCGTCAGACCTGCATCTCGTGCCAGGCTACGCCCCCACCTACCGAATACACGGCGAAATAATTTCCAACAATGGCCCGCCGCTGTCGCACTCGGAAGTCGCATCCATGATTGAAATTGCGCTGCCGGAGCCGCATCGCACCCAGGCCAGGCAACGCAAAAATCTCGATTGTTCCATTTCCATCGCCGATCAAGGCGGACCCTGCCGATTTCGCGCCAACGTGTTCTACGCCCAAGGCCACATTTGCGCGTGCTTTCGATTTGTCCCCCAGGACGTCCCCACATTCGAATGGATGGGATTTCCGCAGGGGTTAGCGAAGCGCATCACGGAGCTGCGTAACGGGCTGGTCATCGTTACCGGCGTTACGGGGTCGGGCAAGACCACTACGTTGGCCGGTTTCATCAATCTGCTGATTCAGGAAGGTCGCTACCGCATCATCACCGTCGAACAACCCACCGAGTTCGTTTTCTCGCAAACCGGCACGTCCATGATCACCCAGCGGGAAGTCGGAGTCGATGTGGATTCATTCTACGATGGCCTGGTCTATGGGCTGCGACAGGACCCGGATGTGATTCTGCTGGGCGAAATTCGCGACCGTGAAACGGCACAAATGGCCCTCAGCGCCGCCGAGACAGGCCACCTGATCTTCGCGACGCTTCACACCCAGGACGCCAAGGGCGCCATCACCCGCATGGTCGATCTGTTCCCCCATGACGCCCAGGATGACGTACGATCGCAACTGAGCCTGTCCCTCCGCTACGTCATCAGCCAACACCTGCTCCCCACGCAACCGGGTGAAAAGCGGGCACTGGCCTTGGAGATTCTACGGGCCACCCACGCCGTCCAAGCTGCGATTCGATTCGGCAAGATCGAATCCATCGAGAACGCCATTCAAACCGGTCGCAAGGATGGCATGGTTACGCTCGACGAAAGTCTCGCCCAACTCGCCGCCGGCAACAGAATATCATGGGAAACCGCCCGCCGTTTTGCCAAAGACCCGACGTCCGTCGCCGATTACATTGGCTCCTCCGCGCGTCGTGGATGACCGCTGCATCGCATTTTGCTGGGCCGTTACGCCGTTTTTCCGCGAATATTCAGCCTTTCCCCATAGGTAGAGATAGTCTTGCAAGCCACGGCACAATTTTTGTAGAATGTAGCCTCAAACTCGCAGCCCCCCACCGCGTGGGGTTTGCTGCGTCGTAGATCGCCTGGTTGCTACAGATTTGACCATGCGTCAGCGGAAAGAGGTCAACATATCGAAGAATCCACAAAAGCGGAGGCCCTTGTCATGCAACACAACAGCTCCCTGCGACCGATCGTACAATCGGCTGCGCTAATTGTGATTCCATTGGTCTGGGCCGCAGCGCCAGTACAAGGTCAGTCTCTTGAGCGAGATCAATCCTACTTGGACGCTGACGCCAGCGAGACTACGGTCGCCAATCAGGCCGGCACTTGCAGCTTCGAGTGGTCGCGCGTGGGCAACGGGATGAACGGCCCGGTCCGGACGCTGTCGGTGCTCGATGATGGAACGGGGACGAAGTTGTACGCGGGCGGAAGCTTCACCGTCGTCGGCGGTAATTTCGTGAACTCTGTGGCGACGTGGGACGGGGTGTCGTGGTCGGCTTTAGGCAGCGGGACAAACGGCAGCGTTCTGGCGCTAACCGTTTTCGACGACGGGACCGGGCCCGCTCTATACGCTGGAGGAACGTTCACGACTGCGGGCGGCGTGCTGGTCAACCATATTGCGAAATGGAATGGCTCGTCCTGGTCCGCACTGGGCAGCGGGACGAACGGCGATGTCCATGCCCTCGCGGTCTTTGATGACGGCGGGGGATCCGCCTTGTACGTTGGGGGGACGTTCACGACGGCTGGGGGGGCTTCGCGCAGGTACATTGCCAAGTGGAACGGGTCGACATGGTCGGCGTTGGGAAATAGCGTAAGCGATTCGGTCTTCGCCCTCTCCGTGTTCGATGACGGCGGCGGGCCCGACTTGTATGCCGGCGGAGACTTCACGTTCGCCGGCGACACTTATGTCCTACATGCTGCGCAGTGGGATGGATCAGCCTGGTTTGCAATGGCAAATGGCCGTACCAGTCCAGTATTGACCATGGCCCGCTCTGACAACGAAGGCGAAGCGGCTCTGTACGTGGGAGGACCGGATAGCGTCAGCAAGTGGAACGGGACGAGTTGGTCCGGGGTAAACGGTGGAGTCGAGTGCACGGGCTTCCGCTGCGAGACCGTCGTCCATGCTCTGGCCACTTTCGACGACGGCATCGGGTCGGGGCTGTACGTCGGAGGGAAGTTCAGCATCGCGGGCGGAACCTCCGCCAATAACATTGCCAAATTTGACGGCTCAACGTGGTCAGCGTTGGGGACCGGAGTCAGCATTTGCGGCGGCGTCTCTTGTTCGCCGGTGGTCTACTCGCTGGCCGTTTTTGACGAGGGGACCGGCTCCGGGCTCTACGTGGGCGGCTCGTTCTTGAGCGCCGGCGGCGTGTCGGTCAACAACATCGCCCGCTGGGCCTGCACCCCCACGCCGCGGCCGGGTGATTGTGACGGGGACCGCATCCTCAGTCTGTCCGACTACGGCGACTATTTTCACAATGACTGTTTCCTGGGTCCGGGAATGTTATCGGCAACAGGAGATCTGCCCGAAGAATGCGAGTGCGCCGATTTGGACCAAGATGGTGACGCGGACCTGAATGACTTTCGCGCATACCAGATCCAACTCGGCACCTGACACGCGGGCCACAAAAGCGCCTGGCTATTTCAGCGCCGCGACCAGGTATGTCACGAGCCGCGAGCGCAAAGCGAGCGGTCTTCCTATTCATTCGAATGGCAGGTCGGCCATTGTGTTAGGCGATCTAAACGCGCTGACGCCCCAGGCCATTACGGAGGTTCGGGCAGTCGCAAGGTCAGCAATTCGAAGGCCATGTTCGACTGACCACACGTCGTCGGGATGGAGCTCCACGGACCATAAATCCATTCACCTTCCAAGCCCATCGAGAGGCTCGATTGCCGGGCAGGGTGGAAACCGAAATTGTTAAACGTCGTCTGCCAGGCCCAGAAATTGCCCGGCGCAGATCGCGTGGTGGCTTGCTCGATGCACTCGCCGGATTTGCCATCGAACACCCAGCGCGCCCCCGCGACGGCTTCTATGTCCAGGTCATAGGCCAATCCGGGAAACGCTTCGAACCCGCCCGGCTGCGCGGGCACGCTTTCCGTGCGGGCATCGGGATTCGCATGAATCAAGCAACAGTCAACCAAGTCGACTTCGTATTCGCGAAGCAGACCGTTTGAGCAGGACGACAGGGGCTCGCTCGATCGGGCTACGGTCTCCGCGTCGCAGAAGTACAAACCCAGCGGCTCGTTAGTAAGCGGGGGAGGATCCAGGAATTCGTGGAAGCTGATGAGCCACCCGTCGATGGGCGGCGGAGGAGTCAGGCACAAGCTGAGTTCATAATCCTGGGCCGTCAGCACGCCGAGGTTATCCAGCCAATGGAACCCCGTGCCAGCGATGCTCGCCCCCATCCAAAGGAACAGACAGTTATTTCCGGTGTTCCTGCCCTGGATGGAGACCCAACCCTCGGTCAGGGCGCAACACGTCTCCAGTTCGACGTCATAAGCATACAGCGGGAAGCCGGCGAAGCGCAACCCCGTATCGGTTTTTCTGGGCGTCACGACGTAGGTGCATTCAGCCGCGCCAGGCTCACCAAGGTTGTCCGCGTGGAATTGGATCGTGTACACGTCGGGCGATTTGTTACAGATCGAGAAACCCGCATTGCCGTCGTTGAACGCGTTCAGTCCCCACCAGTGTACGTCGCAAATGTCCTCTGGCAGGCCGCTGAAATTTTCGAAACGATTCAACGGACCTTCGTGCCAACCGCCGTCTGAAATGCCCGCTATCCAGTCGTCCGCGGGGGTCAGCGTGGGCTGGCTGAACATGGAATCTTCCGGACAAACCGGCAGTTCCGCCGGCAGGCAAAGCTGGCTGGCTTCATCGGCGCAGGTCTGGTCCCAGCTCGCGTTGGGATTGTCTTTGTCGCAGCAGAACGTGTCCAAGGCGCACACGCGTTCGCAGCAGTCCTGATTTTCACACCCTAAGCCAGGGTGTGCGGCAAAACAGTCGCCCAATCCGTTGGTGCAGACCGGCGGCGATGCAAAGGGCGTGATTTCCAGCGTGAAGGTTCCGCAGTCCACGGTTGAAAAGCCGTCAATGATAATGAAGTACGTGCTGCCCGCCTTCATATCCACGCGCCTGAGCGAAGAAACGAATGGATCCGCATGGCTGGGCGTCGAGCAGTCGTCTTCGTTGCAGCCGATTTCCAATCCCGACCCGGGCAACTGGCAGGCGTCCTTGTAGATGTAGAGCTTCGTGTCAAAATTCGAGTTCCCACAAAGTGAAACGTCGACCAATACGTCAACGGCTGGCGCAAAGGCCAGCACAACATCGCGCCCGCCCGTATCGAAGATATCGCCGCAGGCTTCGTCGTAGTTATCAACCGCGGCGCAGGTGTTTCCGGTCGTGCTGAATGGAAAGGTCGAAAACGGACTGGCTTCTGCACACGTGTCCCCCACCAATCCGGTGACGCCATCAGGCGAAGCAGCCTGGGCAACAAAGGTAGGATTCGGAGTTTGCGTCTCGTTGTTTGGGTCACGACGCCCGCCGTCCATCCGAATATCCCGTGCGCTCAACGATCGTTGATCAATAACGGGCGAAACGAAGGAACGGGTGCCCGCGACTGCCGCGCCGTCGACCGATGCGCGTGCGGTTGGCAGTTGCGTAGGACCGGCCACCGACGCCTTCCCGCCCCACCAGCGGACGCCGGAAACGAAATCGCCCTTCAAAAAGAAATCATCGCTGACCACCACGTTGGGAACCTGATCAGACCAATCGATATTGGACGGGATGCCTTCCTCGTTGGCCGATGGAGCCTGACCCCCAGCCACTGCGACCGTTTCGCAATCGTCCGGAAAACCGTTGCCATTCACGTCCAGACTGGAACCAACGGAAATATCATCCGTATCGGAAATCCTGTTTCCGTTGCAGTCGTGTCCGCCGAATGAAAGCTGAACCGTCGAATAGTCCAAGTTGTTCACCACGCCGTCGCCGTTGTAATCGAACGCAGTGCATTCGGGGGCTGGGTTCATCAGGCATTCGTCGATGTCAACCAAATCTTCCAGGAAGAACAGCCCGTTGAACGTGCTGGCTGATGTCGCGTTTGAACCACCGTCATAACGGGCTGACCTGACCGAACGTTTGTTACCGGTGGCGCTGGGGTCGTTCGGCACCACTGCCGCCCAAATCACGCCTGCTAGACACAACGGCAAGACCATCACCACACGCCAACCGACGCACTTACCAAGTTTTTCCACGGAAATCACTCCCCTCGATACGAAGTTGCTTCTGTTCCCCTGCCGAACCCCGAACCCCAAACCAGTCAGCCCCCGCGATTTCAGCGCAAAGCAGATTAGAAAGACGGGGGCCGCGTATAACAATAGCCTCATTTCTGCTGGGCTGTCCAGCCCCCGCGACACAATCCCTTTCAAATGATATATTCGGTCCCGGTTGGCATGTAGATTGTAGTCACGGTGACACCGCGCGGGGTCGGATGGCCCGATATCTTCGTTTACGGCGTCATTAAACGACGCCGATACAGGTGAACGTGTATGGATCAAGTCCTAATTGGGAATCGGGCGCTGGTTTGCGGCAGCACGCGAGGCATCGGTCGGGCGGCAGCCGTCACGTTGGCGGAATGCGGCGCGACGGTCACCCTGCTTGCACGTAATTCCAATTCACTTCAAGAGTTACAATCCATGTTGCCGACACCCGCGCGGCAAAACCACCAATTCGTCATGGGTGATCATGGCGATCCGGATCATGTTCAGGCAAATGTAAATGAATGTGTTTTCAAAAATGGGGCGTTTCAAATCCTGGTCAACAACACCGGCGGGCCGCCGGCAGGTCCGGTTTTGGACGCAACTCCCGACGCATTTCGGGACGCGTTTTCCAGGCACCTGATATGTAGTCAATTATTGGTTCAAACGGTAACACCCGGGATGAAGGAATGCGGCTTCGGACGGATTATCAACATTATTTCAACCTCCGTCGTCCAGCCCATCAAGGGTTTGGGCGTATCGAACACGATTCGGGCAGCCGTTGGCAACTGGGCGCGAACGCTGGCCCACGAATTGGGGCCATATGGAATTACTGTCAATAACGTGCTTCCCGGCTACACTGATACGGAGCGACTTCGCACGCTATTGCAGCAAAAGGCGGACTCCCTGGGCGTCTCGCTCGAAACCGTGCGAAACGAAATCATCGCGACCATTCCAGCCGGGCGATTGGCCCAACCGGAAGAGCCGGCGGCGTTGGTAGGTTTTCTCGCGTCGCCGGCGGCCAGTTATATCAACGGTGTCAGCATACCGGTCGACGGCGGCAGATTGGCGACGCAGTAACTAATGATGATCACCATCAAGAACTACATCAACGGGCAGTTGACCGATCCTGTGAACGGTCGCTACCTGCAAGACATCGATCCTGCCACCGGGCACAGCTACGCGTTGGTTCCTGATTCCGATTCTGACGACGTTGAGTTGGCCGTCCGTGCTGCCCAGGACGCGTTTCCCAAATGGTCGCGAACACCCACCGACGAACGGGCCAGGCTGATGATGGCCCTGGCGGATCGTTTGGAATCGGAACAGGGACGGTTCGCGAGGGCGGAATGCATCGACAACGGAAAGCCGCTGAAATTGGCGAGCAGTCTGGACATTCCGCGGTCGATCAAGAATCTGCGTTTTTTTGCGGCAGCGGCGACGCAATTCCGATCGGAATCGTATCCCATGGACGGAGTCGGTCTGAACTACACGCTGCGTCAGCCCCGTGGCGTGGCGGGAATTATTTCGCCGTGGAATCTGCCGCTGTACTTGCTGACCTGGAAGATCGCGCCGGCGCTGGTGACGGGCAACACGGTGATTGCGAAGCCATCCGAGATCACGCCCATGACCGCTTACCTTTTCAGCGAGTTGTGCCAGGAGATGTCATTCCCCCCGGGCGTGCTCAATATCGTGCACGGTACGGGGCCTTCCGCGGGGGCGGCCATTACCTCGCACCCCCGCGTTCCGACGATTTCATTCACCGGCGGGACGTTGACGGGTCGGGCCATCGCAGAATCAGCCGCACCGATGTTCAAAAAAGTCTCCCTGGAAATGGGGGGCAAAAATCCCAACATCATTTTCGCGGACGCGGATATGGACGCGGTCATCGAAGGGAGCTTGCGGGCGTCGTTCGCGAATCAAGGGCAGGTGTGCCTGTGCGGTTCGCGAATGTTTGTCGAACAATCCATTTACGACGAGTTCGTGGATCGATTCGTGGCGCGAACCCGGCAGCTACGAGTCGATGACCCACTGAAGGAAACAGCCGATCAAGGCGCCCTCGTCTCCAAGACGCAGCTCGACAAGGTCGAATACTACGTCAACCTGGCCAAGGAGGATGGCGGTCAGATTCGATGCGGCGGGTGTCGGCCCGAACGCATCAGCGAGCGTTGTGCAGACGGGTATTTTTACTCGCCGACCGTCATCACGGGCCTGAACCCGCAGTGCCGCGTGAACCAGGAGGAAATTTTCGGGCCGGTGGTCAGCGTGATGCCATTCGCCGGTGATGAAGAAGTTGTAGCCTCCGCCAACGCTACGGATTACGGGTTGTCAGCCTCGGTGTGGACGGGTGACATCACGCGGGCGCACAATATGGCCGAGCGCATCCAGTGTGGAACGGTGTGGGTGAACGGATGGATGATACGCGACCTTCGCGTGCCGTTTGGGGGCATGAAGAACAGCGGCGTGGGCCGGGAGGGCGGTGAGGAGGCTTTGCGGTTCTATACCGAAGCCAAAAACGTGTGCATTCATTTGCCCGGTTAGGACATGGTCATGACCGATTCGAATTCAGATTCCGTTATCATCTGTGATCAAGCTCCGGAACCCGTGGGGCCATACCCGCACGCCCGGCGAGTGGGCAACCTGATTTTCGTTTCGGGCATGGGGCCACGGACGCGAGGTCGCAAGGAGATTCCCGGCGTCATCATGGATGATGCCGGGAAGGTGATCGATCATGACATTGTGGAACAATCGCGATCGGTCTTCGCCAACATTCGAACGATTTTGGAACACGCCGGGGCCCGCTGGGAAGACATCGTCGACGTCACGGTCTTTCTGACGCATATCGAGCGCGACTTCGCGGCTTTCAACCGTGTCTATGGCGAACACTTCAAAAGCCCGCTGCCGGCCCGCACAACCGTCGAGGTCACCGCCTTGCCCACTTCCATCGCCGTAGAGTTGAAGGTCATCGCAGCCATTCCAACCTGACAGCCTACCTTTTTGATGGCTTGACTTGGGGTTCGATTCCTGGTCGGTTTAGCGCAATCCTCGGACGGAGCGCGAGCCACGGATGTCGCGACCGTTCTTCAGGTCGCGAGCGTCATCCGAACCCGAATCCACCCCACCGTTTTGTCGTTCTGCGTTGATTGACCATGCGCGCCATCATCCCAATTCATCGCACCGCCAAAAAACGTACGGTTTGCTACACAGGTGCGACAGGTCGACCGCTGAGTGGTCGTAAAGTGCATGAGTGGCGTCCAAACGGGCAAAATCACCGGTGGCCGATCCGGTCACACGGATTCCCTTGTGAATTGACGCGGCGACGATAAGATTCGTCACCAGATCGAACGAATCGGCGTAAGGATAGGATCGGCGGTGCCAATTTCAGGTAACCGGCGGAGGCGGTTTCTATGGAGCATACCAACCATGCCCACCAATACGTTACGAGGATCGGATTTCAAGGAGACGTACGCCGTACACGCGGCTTTGCGTCACGGCCTTAAGTCACGCATTTTCGGAAAGGACGCGACGGCCAAGCGCTCCGCGGAGCGACTTCTAAAGTATCTGGAGAGCGACAAATCGATTTACGGGCGGCAGTGCAAGATGATCCGCCTGTTGAAAAAGAGCGCCGATGTCGGTCAGCTTCGACGAGGGTTGAGATGCTCTCGGCGCACGGTGTTTCGATACCTTCTCGACCTGGAGAAGGCCGGCATCGAAATCCGTCTCGAAGAAGGCCACTACACAGCAGCAGGCTCGTTATTGAGCCTGGTGAGCTAGGGCACTGCCTCGTTCAGTTTGACGTCTTCGAGAACCGCACGGGCTGGGCGCACCTTTTCGAGGATGCGCTCAGCCGGGTGGCCAACCTCTTTCAGAGCCGCGACCGCCTGCCTGTGCGTGTACGCACGCAGACAGGTCAGGGAGCGGAGATTGCCCGGGTGGCCCACCACCGTTTGAGGTGGGGGAGCCCATGAAAGCGAAGGGATGACACAATCATGTCACGTGCGAATAGAGCGTAGGCCGGGTGGCCCACCTCTTTCAGCGCCGCGACCGCCTTCAAACGTCATTCCCGCGATGGCCGCGACGCCTAATTGACAATCGGACGCCAACTCCCCGCCGCGAACACCATCTTCGCGGTCGCGGCGAATCCCGGCGACGGGTCGTCAACCATTCCCGCCTGATACGTGATGTTCATCGTGCCCGACGAATTGACGCTGCCGCCCACCATGAGCAGTCCGTCGAGATTCATCTTTCCCGATGTCTGATTCAGGTTCCCGGAAACATAAACGAGACCCTCGATGGCGTTCGGCAACGCGCTGCGGTCCTCCACCACGAACTCAAGGTTCACGACGGAGAGGGTCGCATACAATAGACCCGTATCCGGCTCGTCCGACGTGCGCCATTCCATGTTCCCCCTGACCAGGATGGTCGGAAGTCCCAGCGCCCCCGGAACAGCGTGCACGTTGCCCGAAATCCTCGATCCCGGACCAGGATCCAAGATCACAAGAGTCCCTTTGATCTCCGAGTTGCCGATGTAAACACGAGCACCCGCCGCCGGAATCACGTAGATACCCTGCGGATTCACCGCCCCATATGGGTTGGCCGAGTCCGACAAAATCGAGTCCACCACGGACCGCGTCGTGTCGAGCACGCGGGTCAGAGTGTTCATGGAGATAACCGTCCCGTTGGCGATGTAATAATCGAAGGCCGTGCCGTCCGGAAACGTCTTGACCTCCACCGGCGTGGTCGTCGTACCTGCATATCCCGACCCGCCGATGGCCCCCACGCTCTCCACGTCCGCGTTGACCACCGAGCCAGTCGACGTCACCGTACTATTCGAGCTGATCGTCTGATCGCTCGTGACCGTCGCTCCATTCAGCGCGATGCCGCCCCCCGCCGACAAAGACGTCGTCAACGCTCCCACCCCTTTGGCGTCAGCCGTCAGCGTCGCCTGCAATCGGTACGTCGCTTGACCAGCCTGCCCCGTCCCCATCAACAAGAGCGGGTCCATCACGTCATCGGAGAGGTTCGCGTCAATCGGGTCAACACCGCTCAACGTGTAGCTCCCCACCGTCGTGTTCCGATTCAACTCCCACACGCCGTTGACATACGTAGTACGCCAATTGGGGTTCTGACTGATGCGCCACATGCCCATGTCGATCGCCGTCTGCGCATTCACCCGCGCCTGCACCAGATCCGTTGACCCCTCCGCAGCCCAGCGCTCCACGCGGATGGCCATCAACGCCGACAAACCAATGACCATCACCAATACGCCTGAACCCAGCACCAGAATATAGACCCCGCCCCGCCGCCTCGCCGCCCCGCGAACGCCTCTTATCCGAGCCGCGAGCGCAAAGCGAGCGGTCCCCCGCGGAGCGCCCGCAACGACGAACTGCCCCCGCATACATTCGTCATTCCGGCCAACGCCGGAATCCAGAACGCGACCGTCAGCGAGCGGGCATTCAACCCGCCCCGTCTCCGAACTTCCTACCTGACGCGTTTCGTTCTTAACCATGCCTTCGCCCTTCCAACCCATCAACGCCGATTCGTCGGAAACACCTGAACGAACTACCCCAACAGGACTCTCAAAACGCCGTAACCGCATCGATCTCTTGCGTTCTTGGCATCGGCGCCATCGGCAATTCAAAAATCTCCAAGACCAGCGGGCTGCCCGTTCGATAACCCACCACTTTTCCGACGAGCTTTCCCATGTAGGTCGTCGTAACCGTGATCCGCTTGATTCCCGTATCCACCGCCGAACTCAGCGCCAGATTATTAGCCGTCACCCACACCACACTCACGCTCCGCCGCCAACCCGGACCCAACGACATCACCGACCCGTCGCGATACTCCGCCGACGTGGGCGAATAATTGTGATAATCATCCACGTCGTCATACGTGTCGCGCGAACCCGACGTTTCCGTCAGCTCCGGACCGAACAATGCCGGCTCATTCGTATCCGCGTAGGGCATCGTCAGAATCTCGGACAGCAACTGCTGAGCCAACAGTGTCCCGCGTCCCCGCAGATCAGTCAGCTTAGCTCCCTTCGCCGACGCACCCAGCGTGCTTAAGGACGCCGTCACCAGCGTGCCCACCACCACGATGGAGATAATCACCTCCGCCATGGTGAACGCCCGCCTGTGGGGGGTTGTAAGGTTGGAAGGTCGAAGGTTCGAAGGTTCTAGGCTCAAGTTCTCAACCTTCAACCTTCTAACTTTCCAACCTTCTAACCTTCTAACCTTCGACCATGGGTAAGCACTCAGACAGGCCCCCCGGCTTCGCTTCGCCCGATTCCGCCTTTCAATCGACTGGCCACTCCTCTGCATTTCGATTCTCCCGCCGCGCCGGTGTCACACTATCGTCACTCATCTCGCCCGCCACTCTTCGTGACCACCCCCGAAAACCTCAACGCGTCATTCCCGCATCCGCCCGCATGCGTCATTCCGGCCAACGCCGGAATCCAGAGCGCCGTTTTCGTCATTCCCGCGACCACCTCTTAACAGAGCCGCGACCGTGAGGGAGCGGTCTTTACGAGCCGCGAGCGCAAAGCGAGCGGTCCCCCGCGAAGCGCACGCAACTCCAACCCGCGACCGGAATTGGGGTTGGAAGGTTCGAAGGTTAAAAGGTTAGAAGGTTCGAGGTTCAAGTTCCCAACCTTCCACCTTCCAACCTTCTAACTTTCCAACCTTCGACCTGTCTGCCTGTCGGCAGACAGGACTACATTCCCGTCACCGTCGGCTCGTTCAACACCTGCGCCAGCGTCTCCACACAGCCCACCGATGACCCGCTGGGGCAGACCTTGATCTGCACCCCCGTCAAATAGTCGGTGTTCGTCGTCTGCGGCGGTGACGTCGTCGTCACCGTCCCGTAGATCCGAAACTGCAACGCCTGGTCGGTGGCCATGTTCCCCCAGTTCGGATTGGCGTGCGACAGGCCCGAGTTGGCCAGCACCACGCCTACGTCCCGATATTGCAAGATACACGACCGCCCGATGGAGTTGACAAACGTGAGGAAAAGCCCGCTGTTCGGAGCCAGGCCGCCCGCACTATAGAATTTGACTTCCTTCCACTGAAACGCACTCGTCAGGTCGCTCCACGGCAACGTGCCTTGATCGATATAAGTCGAATCGGGGATGCTGCTGTTGCCCGCGCTCGGCAGACGCAACTGCACCTTCGTGTCGACATTATCAACGTTTTTCTTGGCCTTGAATTGTACGCGGCTGACTGTCCACGAGGTCGTGTCGCCGGGCAACGCGGGATAGAAATACTGCCCCCACCATTCGTTGTAATTGACTTCCGCGCTGTCCAGGTCGCTGGTGGCCACGTGTTGAAAGAGCAGCATTTCGCCGCTCTCGTTCTCGATCGGATCGCCCGTGTCCGTCACCCGCCGAATGAAGTAGACCAGCTCGAAATCGTCCACTTCATCCACGACCGTGACCCGCGCGCCTCCGTTCCGCGACCGCTTCAGCGCCGTTCCCGCTGAACCATTCCACGTGTATTCAATGACTTCCGGGCTGCCGTCGCTGTTCCGATCGGGCACCGCGAAAGTGATGACGTTGCTCGCCGTTTTGGAAAACGACTCCGCCGTCAACAGCTCCTGCGACATCTGACCCACGATGTTCAGACTCTTGTAATTCAACCCCCGCTCGCTGGTGGGATCGGGCACTGCCCGGGCGGCCATCATGATCGCCGACACGGTGCCGCCCAGTAGAATCGTGCTCACCGTGGCCGCCAACACGACTTCCATGAGCGTCACCCCCCGCCGAAATTTGCGTTCGAAGGTTCGAAGGTTCGAAGGTCGGAAGTCGAAAGTCGAAGGTCGAAAGTCGAAGGTCGAAAGTCGAAAACCGAGGGTCCCGACCTTAGACCTTTGACCTTTGACCTTTGACCTTGGATCGCGTTCGCTCATTCCCGTGTGCCTACTAATTCACAATGATTTCGTGTTTCGAATTCACCGTCACCGTTTTGATTCGATCACCGCACTGGAGAACGACCGATCCCGTGCTGTCGAACGCGCCGTATCCGTCGACCACCACGACCGCGTCAACGCCGAACACGGCGCTGGTCACATCGACTTCATAGGGATCGAGCGACAGCTTGACCGTGTAGGACTGTGCAGGCTTGTCCGGGTCCGGCATCCCCGAAACGATGTACGACTCGGTCGATGGATAGAACGTGATGGTGTGCGCCAGACCTTGAATGCGCGCCCGCCGCTGTACCATCTTCAGATCGTTCGCGATTCGTTGCGCCGCCGACTCCGCCCGAAAATTCGTGATGGTCCCGGAATAACGCGGAAGCGCCACCGCCGTCAGGATTCCGATAATCACGACCACCAAGACCATCTCCATCAACGAGAATGCCCCGGCACAGTGACGCCGTAATATTCGCGTGTCGCGTTTCACGTGAAACCTGATGTGTGTCCTGCTAGTCATCGTGCAACCGCTTCCAAGTCTCTTTCGATCTTGACCTTACGATATCGCCCGCCGACCGAACACGAAGAAAGCCGAGGGTGAACTCTTCGCTCACCCCCGGCTTGATGCATCGGTATATGGAGACGTCGCGTCGCGGTTTAGTAGTTCTTATAAAGCGTGCCGTTCTCGTCGGCTGCGGTGTCGCCGGCATTGCCGTAGATCAGACCAGTGGTATCGTCGTAGATCCAGCCGATGGTGGCGCCGTCGATGGCGGCTACGCCCTTTTGGCCCTTCTTGTCACCGGCTTTCAGGACCGGAACGGCGACCAGGTACGGTCCGTATTTGTAGGTCGAGTCTCTGGTGCCGGTGGGAGAAACGTTTCCGGCATCGTCGGTGTATCCGGACAACTGCTCCTCGAATGTCGTTGGGTCGGGATAGGTGCTGCCGTGTTCGGCGGAGTACATGTCCAGCGCATTGCGTAGGACGTGCAGGTCGGCGCGCAGCGAGGCGGCCCCTGCTCCCGCGGCCCCTCGACTGATACGGGGCACGGCGATGGCTGCGATCACTCCGATGATCACAATCACAATGACCAACTCGACCAAACTGAATCCGCGTTCTTGCTGTGATTTGCTGTTCATCGTCATTCCTTTGTTCTCACGAAGTGCGTTGGACATTCTGCTTTACCACAAGACTCTCTCTCGCGGTTCTCATCATCGGCGCGCGACGGGGGTCTCTTGATTAGCATCAACGCCGAGAAACATTTTTCGTGGGATTGACCGATAAGGTGGCCACGAAACTCTCGCATTGAAACGTGACGCCGGATCCGTCAATCCGGATCAGCGCGCATTCATCCAGGGTGTCTCCAACTTTGAGCCATTGGTTATCAACAACCGCCATCACCACATCGGACCCTACCATGACGGCATTGAGCTTGTGGTTTTGTTGGAACGTTTCGGGTGTGGCTGCTATTGCACGATCGGACCTGCTTCCGTCGGTGGTGTTGGAATCAAGCCCGGTCTTGAACAAGGCTTCCTGGGCGACGGGGGAGGGCACGAACACATCACGGAGCAAGGTCCCATCATCATCGTCAACCGACGACAGCTTGGGGAAGGGGGTGGCTGCCAATGAAACGTCTGGCTTGGCGAGGGATTCGATTCCCAGATCGCTGAGCGAGCGCCCGGTGGCGATGGCCTGATTCAGGGGCGGGCCGAACAGCAGGCGATCGGACAGCAGAGCGAATCCGCCGAGGATCAGGATGGCTGCGTAGATGGTTTTCTTTCGTCGGTTCACGGTGTTATTCGTCGTCGGTCATTGGACGCTGGAATAGAAGCTCAGGGCCAGTTCACACTTTCTGGCGGGGTCAGCCTTTGTAGGATCGGCATTGACCTGCTCGAGTTTGAAATAGGTCACGTCCGCCCAGAAGGAACACTGCTCGAAGGCCCGCAGGAATCGCAGGTGATCGGCGAAGGTGCCATCGGAGATCAGGCGATAGAGTTTTTCACGGACGTTGGGATAGATCACGGTGGCGACGGGTTGGACCTGCTCCAAACGTAGATTGGAATCCTTGGCCAGTCCGGTAATTTCGTGCAGGTCGTGGTCGATGGAGGAGCGTTCGGGGAGCTTGCCGCTCGCTTCGGCCCTTTGCATCAACAGCCGGTGTTCGCCGGTCAGGTTGTCGAAGGCGTTGCGGATTCCCCGCAGGTCGGCCTCCAACTGCGTCAACTCAATGGACATGCTTCGCATGCGACTGGAGGCTGTGTCGGGCTTGAGGAAGGAAAACCAGACGGTCAGGCTGATCATGGTAAGCAGGGTGGCCGCGCCTAGTACGTCGATCAGGAGTAATGTGTTTTTGGATTTCATGGTTTTGGATTCCGGCGTTGGCCGGAATGACGGTTAACATTTGATTCGATCACCAATGGCAAACGATTTTGAAGCGGACGGCTGACCCGTCTCCCACGGGTTCCTTGGTTCCTTGAATTTCATTGACGTCGGTGAAGATGCCGGTCTGACTGAGACGGGTTTTGAATTCGTACAGGTCGCGATGCTCCAGGGCGAAGCCTTCGAGGGTGAGCTTGCGGGGCGCTTCCAGCATGATGACGGTGGTTTGGACGTTGTCTTTCGCGGGTGCGGGGGTGTTTTTGGGAACGAGGCTGCGATCCCCGCGTTGGGGAGTGGGTGGGTCGGTGGCGACGGAGATGAGCCAGATTTCATCGGCGAGTGCGCGGGAGATCATGGCCAACAGGCCGGACCATCGTCGCTTGGCGCGGAGTGCGTCGGCGCGGTCGAGTTCGGCGTGCAGGGAGTGTGTTTCCTCGCGAAGGCGGTTCAGTTTTTCGCTGGACTCTTGAATGGAGGCCAGCACGGAACTTCGTTCGTTGCGGAGGCGGATGACCTGGTGCTGTCGGGAGAGTTCCAGGCCGACGGGTGCGGCGCTGATCGCGGCGGTGGTGAGCAGCGTGAAGGTCCACGCTCGGATGCGTCGACGTTTTCGCCGCTCGGCGATTTGATGTTCTGGGATGAGGTTGATACCGATCACGAGATCATCTCCTCTTCGATGGCCAGTCCGATGGCGGCGGCGTAGGGGTCGAGCGATTCACGAATGTGGGCAGCGACGGTTAAGGCGGAAGGTTGGTCGCGGATGATGGAATCCAGGGAGCGAACTTTGATGCCGAGTTTTTGGGCGAGGAAGCGATCCAGCCCGATGGTGGCTGCTCCCCCGCCGACCAGGATCAGTTCGTCGGCGTTGCGTTCGGGATAACAGCGCATGACGTATTCGTAGGAACGTTCGATCTCCTGGGCGGTCTGGTTCAGGTCGTGGCTTAGGATGTTTTGGATCATGACGGCGATTTCGTCGGCCTGTTGATTCTGGTTTTTGGCAGAATCGGCAGTGGAGATTGCATTGCTGGCGGCGATTCCGTGATCGCGTTTGTGAAACTCGGCGGCGTCTTCGGAAACGCCGAGGGCGGCGGCGATCGACTGGGTCCATGCAGCGCCGCCGTTTCCCAGGGCGCGGACTAAGACGGGCGAGTGATTGACGCAGACGGCTAGTCTCATCATGCGTTGGCCTACGTCGAGCACGCCCCAAATGGAATTAGGCTCGACGTCGGCGCGGGTTCGCAACATGGTGCCCACGCGAGCCAGGGCGCAGGCGGTGGCATCGACGCACTCGCAATCTAAGCCCATGGCGGCGACGAGCGTGTTGACGGCTTGGACGTGCTGTTTCTTGGCGGCGACTCCGATGGCGGTGGTTCGGGTGGTTTGCGAAGGGGGGACTCGCCAGTAGCTCAGTGCGGAATCGTCGGCGGCGACGTTCATGACGCGGCGGAGTTCCCAGGCGAGGGCTTCGCCAAATCGGTCGGAGGACTCCATGTCGCCGCGGTTGGGGACTTCGAGGGCGTGGACTTCCAGTTCGGGGACGCTCAAGCCGGCGAGGACTCGTCGACCTTGGTAGTCGGCTTGGATCAAGGCTCGGCGGATGCGTTTGGCGAAGCCGTCGGACGATTGGAGTCCGGCTTCCGAATCCCTGCGGGACCATTGGGCGAGTCTGGTTACGACCCAGCGGTTTTGGTCGCGTTCGAGTTGGGCGGCGCGGATGGTGGTGGGTCCGACGTCCAACCCGATGGCGGAACAGGTCGTGGCGCTGAGTTTGATTTTTTTGAGTAGCGTGGTCACGGGAGCTTATCCGCTTGCAGGTCGAATCGGTGGTTGGCCGATGCGAGATTGCGTTTTGTATTCGATGTTACCGCTCGCATTCTGGATTCCGGCGTTGGCCGGAATGACGTTGGGTGCGCTCCGCGGGGGACCGCTCGCTGACGGACCGCTCGCTTTGCGCTCGCGGCTCGTAAGGGACCGCTCCCTCAGGGTCGAAGGTTGGAAAGTTAGAAGGTTGGAAGGTGGAAGGTTGGGAACTTGAACCTCGAACCTTCTAACCTTCGAACCTTCCAACCCCAATTCCGCTTGCGGCTCGTTCATTCCGTCACAGTTTGTACATTTGGTCACAGTTCGCACCTTCAGTCACAGTTCGCCCATTTGGTCACAGTTCGCACCTTCAGTCACAGTTCGTACATTTGGTCACAGTTCGCACATTCAGTTACAGTTGGTTCATTCAATTACAGTTCTTTCATTCCGTCACAGTTCGTTCATTGGGTTACAACACGGAGGTCATGTCGAAGAGGGGCATGAATAGGCTGATGGAGACGGCTCCGACAACCAAGCCCATGATAATCAGGATGACCGGTTCGAGGAGCTTGGTCACGGCATTGATCAGTTCGGCGTTGTCTTCGTCGAGTACGTCGGCGATGTAGCAAGCGGCGGTGCCCAGTTGACCGGAGTTTTCCCCGGTGCGAATGGCGTGGCAGATGGGGGGTGAAATGAGGCCTGAGGCTTCCAGCGCGGAGCTGAGAGTGCCGCCGCATGTCACTTCGGTTTCCATGTCTCGATAGAGTTTTTGGAACTGCCGGTTGCGGGTCACGCCGCGGGCCAATTCGATGGCTTCGATGACTCCCACGCGGGCTTCGATGAGCATGCCCAACACCCGAAAGGATTCGGCTTGGATGAGGGCCGATATGAGCCGTCCGACGAGTGGAATGCGTGGCGTCCAATCACTGATCCATTGTCGGCCTGTGTCGGATCGGATGGTGAAGACGATGGCGCTGGTGCCGAGCAGGAGGGCGGCTAGTGGGAGGTACCAATAGGACTTGGTCCATTCGCCGAGGGCCAGTAGAAAGGAGGTGGAGGCGGGCAGTTCGACGCCGAGGGTATGGAACATTCCGCCGAATCTTGGGAGAACGAAGAAGAGGAGGGAGCTGGTGATTCCCAGGGATAGGAGTGTGAGGAGGGTGGGGTAGGCGGTCGCGCCGATGATTTTGTTTCGGACGACTCGGCGCTGCCCGACCATTTTAGCGAGCCGGTTGAACATTTCGGGCAGGTTTGCGCTGGCTTCGCCGGCGGCGATGATGGCGGCGTAGGCGGTGTCGAAGGTTCGGGGGAATCTGAGCAGGGCGTTTCCGAGGGGTGCTCCTTCCTCGATGTCGGAGATGATCCTGCGGATCATGCGGTTGTGGTGGGGTTTGGTGAATTGGCGGGCGACGGCTTGTAGGGCGGGTACGACTCCGCTGCCGGAGGCGAGGAGCATGGCCATCTGCCTGGTGAAGAGTGCGAGTTGCTTGACGGGCAGCCTGACTTGGGAGTCGTCGACGCGGGCGGATTCCTTTTTGCGTTTCAAGGGCGTGGGATCGGAGGCGGGTTTCATCTGGGTGACGAAGAGGTCTTTTTTGCGGAGGACGTCGGTGGCAGTTCGCATGTCGGCGGACTCGATGCGATCGATGACTTGCTTTCCTGTTCGGTCGACGGCTTGGTATTCGAGCAGCATGGGATTACCTCTTGCTAACTATAGGTTCAAGAATCGAGTTCCCCACGGCTGAGGCGATGGGACACTGTTGCTCTGAATTCCGGCGAACGCCGGAATGACGGAACGCGGCACGTTGACTGAAGGGGGTCGCGGCGCGGAGTTGCGCGCGCTCCGCGGGGGACCGCTCCCTGACGGTCGCGGCTCTGAAAGAGAGCGCTTCCGGACGGACCGCTCGCTTTGCGCTCGCGGCTCGTAAAGACCGCTTCCGGACGGACCGCTCGCTTTGCGTTCGCGGCTCGTTAATTGGCGGGTGAGACCCGCCGTACGAACGCCGATCATCGGGTCCCCCACCTCCAAAGGAGGTTGGCCACCCGGCCCTACGAACTCGCTCCGCGTTCATCATCGGCTCCCCCACCTCCAAAGAAGGTGTGCCACCCGGCCAGTATTGTTGGAATGCTTGAATGTTTCCGATCGCATGCGCATTGTTCGACGCCCTTTCAGTTTGACAGTTCTATGGTTGCGTGGTCTGGCTCCGAAGCGACCGTGAGGAGGTCAAGCTCGTGGGCTTGGGCGTGGCGGGGATCGGCGTTTCGAGCACGTTGCTGGTGATCGGCGTTTCGAGCGCGTTGTTGGTCATCGGTGCTTCGAGCGCGTTGTTGGTCGTCGACGTTTCGGGATTTCAGGCCTAGGGCGGCGGAGTTTTCGGCGGCGGTGGCGCTGGTTTTTTGAATAGGCTCGGCGGCTTCGGCGCGGGTGACGCGGAGAACTTCTTCGAGTGTGGATTCGCCGCGATCGACGACGTCGAGCGCTTTTTCGCGCAGGCCTTTCCAATGGCGTTTGACGAGCGTTTTGCGCAGGTCTGATTCGGGTTCGGGGCCTTGGATTTTTCGCTGCAGCTCGGCGTCGAACTGTAGGACTTCGTAGATGCCGGTTCGTCCGCGGAAGCCGGTCATGTGGCACTCGCGGCAGCCTTCGCCGCGTTGGAAGAGTTCATTGGCGCGGTGTTCCCAGCCGACGGAGGCGAGCAGATCGGCGGATGGGTAATAGGAGGTTTTGCAGGATGAGCAGATTCGCCGTGGGAGTCGCTGTGCGACGACGCCGATGACGGAGGAGGCCATGAGGAACGGCTCGATACCCATGTCGAGGAGTCGGGCGACGGCACCGGGGCAGTCGTTGGTGTGCATGGTGGAAAGGACGAGGTGTCCGGTGAGTGCGGCTTGGACGGCGACGCGAGCGGTGTCGACGTCGCGCATTTCGCCGATCATGACGATGTCGGGGTCTTGTCGCAGGATGGATCGCAGGGCACGGGAGAAGGTCAGCCCGACCTGATCGTTGACCTGAATCTGAGTGATCATGGAGAGTTGATATTCGACGGGGTCTTCGACGGTGACGATGTTCTTGGTTCGGTCGTTGAGCAGTTCGAGTGCGGAATAGAGGGTGGTGGTTTTTCCGCTGCCAGTGGGTCCGGTGACGAGGAGTAGGCCGTAGGGGGTGCGGAGCATGTTTTGAACGATTCGCAGGTCTTCACCGCGCAGGCCTAGGTCGCTGAGTTCGAAGCTGAGGTTGGCCTTGTCGAGGATGCGGATGACGATTTTTTCACCGAGTACGGTGGGCATGCTGGAAACGCGGAGGTCGACTTCTCGGCCATCGGCGACGAGGTGGACGCGTCCTTCTTGTGGCAGTCGTCGTTCGGAGATGTCCATTTTTCCGATGACCTTGATACGGGAGACGATCTGGGCGTGCATGCCCTTGGGGGGTTTGAATAATTCGCGGAGTTGTCCGTCGACACGGTAGCGGATGTGGGTGGAGGCGCGGTCCGGCTCGATGTGGATGTCGGAGGCGCCGTCGCGCATGGCGGTGAGGATGATGAGATTGACGAGGTTGATGACGGGTGACCCTTCGACGAGTTGATCGAGGTCGGTGACGGGCCCTTCGTCGACGGCTTCGTTGTCGTCGATTTGGACGTCGGATTCTTCGATGGAGGCCATGAAGGCATCGACGGTGACTTCCTTGGTCAGGTATTTCTGTTGAAATTCGTCGATGTTTTTTTCGAGTGCGAGGACGGGTCTGATCTGGCAGCCGGTGAGGTCTCGCAGCCGGTCGAGTGTGGGCAGTGACTGTGGATCGGTCATGGCGACGGTGAGTTCGTCGAGGACGCGGAAGATGGGGAGGACCTTGAGCCGTTCGGCTTCTTCTTTGGGGATGCTCTTGGCGGCAGCGGGATCGATGAGTCCGTGTCGGAGGACGCACCCTTTGACGCCGAGTCGCTTGCCGAGGGCGTTGACGAGTGAGGTGGCGGTGATGGCACCGATGTCGATGAGGTTGGCGCCGAGCCTTCCGCCGTCGGCGGCTTGCATGGCTAGGGCCTCGGTCAACTGGTCGGTGGTGATCAGTTGATCTTTGAGGAGCTGTTCGCCGATTTTGAGGTTCTTGCCGATCATGGTTTTTGAACGATTTCCATCTGGGTTTACAAGAAGCTCCGCACGGCGGCGTCGACGTCTTCGAAGAACTGAAAGCGGCCTGACAGCCCGGTCAGCTCCATGATTTCGCGACAGGTGGGAGTGACGCCGGCGAGTTTGAGTTGCTGGCTGCGGGCGACCATTTCATTGGAAACCTGGACGAGCGTTTCCAGGGCGATGCTGTCCATGTAGGGCACGGATTCCATGGCTACGACCACGCGGGGGTTGTGGCCATTGACGCACTCGCGGAGTACGGCGGCGAATTCGGCGGCGCCCTCTTCTACGAGAGCGTCCTGCGGTTCGCAAACTTGTGCGGTTCCGACGATGCGTCGTTCGATTTTCATGGTGTCGGTTCCTTGGCGGCGGGTTGCGGTGTTGTTGCTGATGACTCGGACGAGTCGTGGGGGGCCGCTCGCTTTGCGCTCGCGGCTCGTAAGGGATCGCCCGCTTGCGGTCGCGGGTCTGATAAGAAATCGCTTCCTGCCGGACCGCTCCCTGACGGTCGCGGGTCTGAAAGAGGTGGTTGCGAGGCGGTATCGGCGATGGTCGGTCGATCGACCCGTCGCTCCGCGCTAATCATCGGCTCCCCCACCTCCAAAGGAGGTGGGCCACCCGACGAGTCGTGGGGGGCCGCTCCCGTGCGGTCGTGGTTCGTAAAGACCGCTCGCTTTGCGTTCGCGGCTCGTAAGGGATCGCTCGCGTTCTGGATTGCGGCGTTGGCCGGAATGACGGAAGTTGCGTTCTGGATTGCGGCGTTGGCCGGCGGGGCGGCTTGCGCTGGCGGGGCGGTGTGCGCCGGGGGGGCGGCGACGTCACTGGTTACGCGTTCGTTTCGTTGCCTGGCGTATTGAACCAGTCGAACGGCATGGGCGACCAATTGTCTGGCGGGCGGAGTTTGGGTTCCGCTGCCGGCGACGCCGCAGCGAATCTCCAGGCCTTTGGAGACGAGGCTTTGTGCGGCGGGCAGCTTGGACAAGCGGTCCATGAGTTGGTAGGCGATGAGTGTGGCCAATTCGGAATCGACGCGGCGGAGCATGAGCAGGAATCGAGAATCGTCGAAACGTCCGAGCAGGTCGTCGGGTCGGAGGCGTTGCTGCAAGGCGGCGCTGAGTTGATAGATGAGGTCGTCGGCAGCGTCCCAGCGGCCGTCGTCGAGTAGTTGTCGCAGGCCTTCGACGGAGATGACGGCGAGCGCGACGGGTTCGCCGTGTTGAAAGGACTCCGCGGCGGTGCGTTCGCATTCATCGAGGAATGCATCGCGTGTCATCAAGCCGGAAACGGGATCGGTGGTGGAAGCGGATCGGCTGCGTCGGACCTCGCTGAGCGAGGTCCAGAATTGGGCGATCAATTTTTCCCAGGTTTGGAGCCAGACCCTGCGGGCGTTGACTTCGGCGAGTCGTCCGACGCAGACCAGACCGATGGAACGGGTGCCTTGCCGGATGGGGAAGCACCAGTCGACGGCTGGGGGCGATTCGTTTGCGGTGGTATTGGCGGCGAGGGCCAAGATCAATTCGCCTTGTGCGACGTCGCCGGCGTAGTAGGACCGTCCGGTGGTGGCGACGTGTCCGAGGATACCCTTTCGCGCGGAGAAGACGGTCTCGTTGTCGGGGTGTTCCATGGCCCGCATGGGGACCATGGTTTCGCCTTCGCTGAGGATGCGGTAGGTGCGGACGTGTGTGGCGAGGCAATGGGTGTAGAGCAAGTTTCGAATGAACTCGTCGAAGTCCGGCCAGGGATCGGTGCTGAAGCGGTGCCGTTCGAGCCAGTCGTCGAATTGCATGATGGTGTGTCGAATGGCGTCGAGGTCAACGGAAGCTTGGGCGATGAGGCCATTTGCTGATGAGTCGGTTGTGTGCAGGTCGAGTTCGCGGCTTGCGGACCAGTGGGCCATCCCGACGATGGCGGCTGATCCCGCGAGGAGTGTGGCGAAGGTGATGGAGTCGTTCCAGAAGGGGACGTTGGTGGTGGTCTGGACGACGATGATCCAGAAGATGGCACAGGTGATGCCCAACCAGGTGGCTTTTCGCAGACCGATGAGCCGGGCGCCGATGGCGGCGCTGAGGACGATGGGAAACCAGGGAAGCATTATGTTTAACAGCATGATGATGTCGCTCCGATCATTCGATGTAACCGACCTGCGAGGGCAAGTGCCGGCAACTGCCTTTCATTTTTTGTTGGTCCGACTGTTCGATTTTTCATGCCAGCACGTCCCCCTGTGCGTCGGCGATTTCGGTCAAACGGAGTTTGGCATCGGGTTGGCCTATGTCGTTGAAGGCCTTGGGATTTCGCACGTACAATCGATTGATCATGCGAACGAAGGCGGCGCTGAGGTTGGGATCGACGACGGTGCCGGCTTCTTCGTGAAGGATTTCCAGGGCACGTTGCCAGGAGAAGGCGTCGCGGTAGGCGCGGTTGGTGGTGAGGGCGTCGAATATGTCGGCGATTTGAATGATTCGTGCTTGCAAGGGAATTCGTTCGGCGGCGAGGCCTGTGGGGTAGCCCTTTCCGTCCCAACGTTCGTGATGGTACAGGACGCCGTCCATGGCATCTTTCATGTGGGGGTTTTCGCGGACGACTTCATAGCCCCGCAGGGGATGTTCCTTGATGTGGTCGAATTCGTCGGGGGTGAGCTTTCCGGGTTTTTTGAGCACGTTGTCGCGGATGCCGATCTTGCCGACGTCGTGCAGCAGGGCGGACCATTCCAAGGTGCGAAGTTGGCTTTCATCGAAGCCGATTTCCTTGGCGAGCAGGGTGGCGTAATAGCCGACGCGTTCGGAATGTCCGGAGGTGTAGGGGTCTTTCTGGTCCACGGCGCTGATGAGGGTGCGGACGGTGTCCATGGACATCTGCTGAAGTTGCTGGACGAGTCTGAAGTTTCGAATCACGTCGCCACAGAAGCTGCTGAGCGAATCGATCAGTAACATCTCGCCGGATTCCCAGCCGTCGTGGCCGGCGTGCCTGCAAAGGATCAGCGCGGCCACCAAGTCCGGTGTGCCCGGGTCGTTTCCACCTGCGAACAGGGGGGCGATCATGGCTTGGTCACAGGGAAGAACGGATTTATCCTGCTGGGTGTCGACGGTGGGGTCGGCGTGGACCACGCGGACTTGTCGTTCGGTGCAGGCTTGCAGCCCGGCGAGAATCCAATCGGGTGCATCGGTGAGTTCGCCCTCGACGGTCCACGCGATCGGTTGGGGAGCGGAAGGACCGGTTCGGGTTTCGCCGGACGGTGGCCAAACGGGGGTGGCTAGGGAACAGGTGACGTCTGGAAAGACGCTTCGCAGGCTGATCATAAGATGTTCGACGACCTCGCGTTCGCTGCGTAAACCGAGCAGCCGAGGGGTGAGGTCGAATACCAAGCCGACGTGCTCGTAGACTCGCAGCAGTTCGTCGGCTAGGCCGGTGTGCTCGATCACCAGTTGCGAGATGTTTTCCTTCACGGATCGGAAGGCGCGTTCGATGCCATCGGCCAATGCGAGGTCGAGGGGTGCTAATGTGCGAAGCGAAAGCAAAGCCTGGTCGAGCGGGGCGGCCAGCTCGGTGGTGCGCGCTTGGGCGTCGGCGTTTTGGAATATGTTGGTTGTATCAGCCATCGCGCAGTTTCCCTTGCGTTGTGAGTGTCGAATCGGGCAGACATGGTTGAGGTTCTGGATTCCGGCTTTCGCCGGAATGACGGAAGTTGCGTGCTGGATTCCGGCTTTCGCCGGAATGACTGTCGACGGCTGGAGTGGGCAGCTCGGTGGTGCGCGCGACTGCGTGCGTACCTGTCTGTCGTGCCGGTACTGGCGGGCACCTGCTGGCGGGGGGCGCGTTGGTCAGCATTCGTTCGACCTCGGCGGCTAATCGTGAGGGGGAGAACGGTTTGGGCATGACGAGGACGTTGAGGGCGTCCAACTGTTCGGCCATGGATTCCCGGTCGCAGCGGGAACTTAGAATGATCATGGGCAGGGAGCGTTTGTGTTCCAGGCGGAGCCATCGTGCGAGCGACAGGCCGTCGAGGAGGGGCATGTTGACGTCGGAGACGATCAGGTCGTATTCGCGGCGGAGGAGTTCTTCCTTGGCTAATAGACCGTTTCGGGCTTCGAAGGTTTCGTGCCCGTTTCGCTTCAGCCAGATGGAGAGGATGCGCAACATGTGGGCGTCGTCTTCGGCGATTAGGATTCGAGCCATGTCAGTCATCCCTTGTTAAGACAAATCCAAGCCATCGGGTTCCCCACGTCTAACGAGGTGGGCCACCGTTCCTCTGGATTCCGGCGTTCGCCGGAATGACGGATGCAGGCGGTCGCGGGTCGTAAAGGACCGCTCGCTGACGGACCGCTCGCTGACGGTCGCGGGTCTGAAAGAGGTAGTGGGCCACTGGGTCGGGTGCATGTCAGGCTCCGCTTGCGGTGGAAAAGGTTCCTGCTCCGGCTTCGAAGGGGAGCTTGACGATAAAGGTGGCGCCTTGGCCTACGATGCTCATGACTTCGACGTCGCCGCGATGTTGCCGGGCGATTTCGCGAGCGGTGGTGAGTCCGATGCCGGTGCCTTCGATGTCTCCGACTTCTGGATTGGCGCCTCGTTGAAACTTTTGAAAGATTCGTTCGTGGTCTTCGGCGTCGATACCGATGCCGTTGTCCTTGACGGTGATCATGACTTCTTGGCCGCTGAGCTTGCAGCCGACGAGGACCTGCCCCCCTTTGGGCGTGTACTTGAGTGCGTTTCCGAGGAGGTTGTTGATGACGACGGCCAGCTTGTCTCGATCTCCCCTGACGGTGGGTAGTTTGGAGGGGAGGGACAGTTGCATGTCGATCTGCTTTTCGTCGGCTAGCCCGCGAATGTCGCGCACAGATTCGGTGAGGAGTGCGGTGAGATCGACGTCGTTGAGGTGGAGTCTCAAGCTGCCGACTTCGAGTTGGGACATGCTCAAGATGTCCTCGATCAAGCGTGACAATCTGCGTGTTTCCTTGGTAATCACGTTGTAGCAATCGGTGATGGTCTTGGTGTCTTCGAAGACGCCGCTGGAGAGCGTTTCGGCGTAGGCGCGGATGTTGGTCAGCGGGGTTCTGAGTTCGTGGGTGACCTGGCTGACGAATTCGGTGCTGGCTTGTTCGGCCCGGATCTGCTGGCTGATGTCCGAGACCATGACGACGCATTCATGTCTGCGATGTCGGATGGGGAAGGGGAGCACACGGACTCGAAAGGTGGTGTGTCCTGCGTCGACCTGCACGTTTTCGGACGCGTTGGCGAAGGTGCCGTCGGGCTGCATGGTGCGTTGAACGATTTGGATGATGGCCTTTCCGGTCTCGTCGGTTTCGAGTTGTTGGAGGGGGAGTTTTTCGCAATGGTCCGGTGGAAGCCTGAGCATGGTTTTGGCGACGGGGTTGGCGTAGGTCAAGACGCCGCCTTCGCCGACGTGGAACAATCCGTGGGGGATGAGGTCGACGACGTCGGCCAATTCGCCGCGTTTGGATTTTTCGAGTGCTTGGGTCAGTTCGGCGGTGGCGTCGGCGCGATGCCGGGTGGCGGACAGATCCTCGACCAGGTCGATGAGGCGATTCCATTGTTCCGCCACCTGCGTTTGGGAGTCTGAAAGTCGAAGGGCATGGAGGTCGTTCTCGATTTGGTCGCCCCTGGCGATGAGGTTTTCGGAGATGCGTGACATGCTGCTGAAGTGTCTTCGCATCATGCGGTGCAGCATGAAGAACAGACCGACGACGATGATGATGACGGTGTAGGTTCCGGCGGTGGTCAGCCCAGAGCCGGTATCGAACTGGGCCAACCAGACCCCTTCGACGAAGAGGCGGGGGGCTGCGGCGGTATCGGAGACGTTAGGACGGGGAATGGGCATGCCGAAAGCGACGCGCCACACGCCGTCCCTGCGGGTGGTGAGCATCTTGTATTTCTTGGAAACCGGAAAGGCGTTGTCCAGTTCGAAATCGTCGGGCCGGGTGGAATCGAATTCGCGCACGTCAATCGATGCCACGATGGCGCGGTTTTCGTCGACGACGCGAAGGCGTTCGCAGGGGTGGCCAAAGGTGTAGGAGCGAAGGAGTTGTTGCAGCAAGGCCCGATCGTGGGGGTCAGCGCAACCGAGGGTGTTGGCCAGTACGCTTAGCGACGCGTCGTATCGTTGAACGACGCCCTGGGCATATCGATCGCGTGCTTCGCGGACGTTGAGGTAGCCGACGGCGCACAGGCCGAGCAAGATGATGCCGATCAGCGAGACGCTGAACCAACGCGGAATTTCTTCCGCGGTCCAGAAGGCTTTGAATCGCCGCCATCGACCGTTCACGTGACCATTTCCCGGGTGCCTTGTGGTTGAGCGCGCACGAAGCGACTACAGACTTTCCACTGGACCTAGTATCGTGTGCCTTGCGGGTGCGCTTGACCGCGAAGCTGATTACGTGTGGAGAGGGACCGAAAACCCGTGGTTGGCGAAGGGGCGCGGCTCGCCTTGGTGCAGGTGAGAGGTTACCTTGTGTGACGTTAACTGCTTGGAGGAAGGCTCGTTGCGGCGTTGGGCGTGATGAAGGGTTGCAGCGTCCGATAGTGTTGGCGGCCTGTTCGGATCGGTTCTGAATAAATGGTTTTATGCATGGAGTCTTGAAAAGTTTGTTAAAAGGGATCGAGGCGGAAAGGTGCGGGGGACCGCTCGCTTTGCGCTCGCGGCTCGTAAAAGACTTGGTCGCGCGTCGTGAAGGGGCGGGTGAGATTCGCCGTACGAACGCCGATCATCGGGTCCCCCACCTCCAAAGGAGGTGGGCGACCCGGCCGGTTTAGACCCGCCGTACGAACTGGATTCCGGCTTTCGCCGGAATGACGAAGCGGGCCACGTTGACCGAATGCCGTTGCGGTTCTGAAAGAATTGCTCCGAACCCGCGGAATATCCGTTGACGGAACACTAGATCATGAACGCCATTGAAATACTACACCCCGGCGGATTGATCGCGCAACGATTGCCGGGATATGAGTGTCGGCCTGAGCAGTTGGCGATGGCTGAGGCGGTGGGTCGGGCGTTTCAGGAAAGGCGCCACTTGCTGGTGGAAGCGGGGACGGGGGTGGGGAAGTCGTTTGCGTATCTGCTACCGGCGATACAACGAGCGGTGGAAAAGGGCGAGCGGGTGGTGATCAGTACGCGAACGATCAACCTCCAGGAACAGTTGATCGCGAAGGATATTCCGTTTCTGGCGGAGGTGCTGCCGGTCAAGTTCACGGCGGAGCTGGTGAAGGGTCGGTCGAATTACATCGGCCTTCGTCGATTGCAGATGGCCAGCGAGCGTCAGGCGAACCTGTTGAGCGCTCCGCAGTCGCGTGACGAGCTGTGGCGGATCGAGGACTGGGTGGTTCATACGCAGGACGGATCGCTCGCGGAGCTGCCGTTTCAGCCGTCCGCGGCGGTATGGGAGCACGTTCGCAGCGAGCACGATAATTGCATGGGGCGGCGGTGTCCGCATTATCGGCCTTGCTTTTATCAGCGAGCGCGCCGTCGAGCGGAGGGGGCGCAGATTCTGATCGTGAATCATGCGTTGTTTTTTTCGGACCTGGCGTTGCGCCGGGATGGGGCATCGCTGCTGCCGGATTATGACCACGTTGTTCTGGACGAAGCGCATTCGGTAGACGGCGTGGCGGGGGATCATTTTGGGATTCGCGTTTCGGATTTCCAGGTGGGGTTGCTGTTGAATACGTTGTACAACGCTCGGACGAGGCGGGGGTTTCTGACGATCCATGCGGAAGGAAAGTCCGCCGTCCGAACGGTGGAGCAGGTGCGGGCGACGAGCGAGGAGTTTTTCGCGGAGTTGCGTGCCTGGCACCGACAGCACGGTCGTTCGAACGGACGGCTGGTGCAAAAGATGGACGTCAGGAACGGGTTGAGCGAGGGATTGCGACAGTTGTCCGCGGCGCTCAAAGCCGTTCGAGCGAGCATCGCGGATGACGATGGGAAATTTGCGGCGGCCAGTTACATGGAGCGGGCGTTGACGTTGGCGGACCAGTTGGAGGTTTTGTTGGAACAGCGGCTGGAGGGGTGGGTTTACTGGTTGGAATTCGCGGAGGGGCGGACGTCGCGGGCTACGGTGTGCGGGCGGCCGATTGACGTCAGTGCGATGTTGAAGGAGTGGATGTTCGATCGCATCGGCAGCGTGGTTCTGACGTCGGCGACGTTGAGCACGAACTCTCGCGATTTCGGGTACATTCGGCGGCGGATGGGGTTGGAGACGTGTGACGCATTGCGTTTGGGATCTCCGTTCGACTACGCCAAGCAAATGACGGTTTACTTCGAGAGCGAGCTTCCTGATCCCGATCGGGGAGTGGAGTTTGCGCAGGCGGCGTGCTTGGCCATCGAGCGTCACGTTCGTCGGACGGATGGCCGGGCGCTGGTGCTGTTCACCAGTTTTGAGATGTTGAACGATTTCGCGCGAAGATTGGAGGCGGCGATTGAGGAGTTGGGCATCACGTTGCTTGTGCAAGGACGTGACGGGACGCGTTCAGCTATTCTGGAGCGGTTTCGAGCCGACGTTCGCAGCGTGATGTTCGGGACGGATAGCTTTTGGGAAGGGGTTGACGTGGTGGGGGAATCGTTGGCCTGCGTGATGGTGGTCAAGCTGCCCTTCGCGGTGCCGGATCGGCCTGAGGTGGAGGCGAGAATCGAACAGATACGGGAGTCGGGCGGGAATCCGTTTTCCGAATTTCAGTTGCCGGAAGCGGTGTTGAAATTCAAGCAGGGCGTGGGTCGGCTTATTCGATCGAAGAGCGACCGGGGATCGATTGTGGTGCTCGATCCGCGAATCGCCCGGCGGAGCTATGGTCGTGTGTTTGTCAACGCGTTGCCTCCGTGTCCGATCGTTGAAGCGTCATCGACGGGAACTTCTATCAATTGAGACCGGCGGGCGTTGTGTGCGAGCGGGGAACCGCGACGATCATGCCTGGACCCCGGCTTTCGCCGGGGTGACGATGTTCACTATTTGCTGCTCTCCGTAATGGGATGCGGGTTAAACCTGCCCGACGGACTGCGAAGTCCGATCATTCCAACCCCACCCATCGCTGCGCGATGGATGGGGCACCCGTACTGATCATCGGCTCCCCCACCTCCAAAGGAGGTGGGCCACCCGCCGAGGCGGCAACGTGCGGGGGACCGCTCGCTTCGCGCTCGCGGCTCGTAAAAGACCTGGTCGCGGCTTTGATACTATTAGGCGGACTTATTTTTTCCCCACGGGGTGGGGTTGCACCGGTGGGGGCTTGAACGGAACTCGCGGAACATTACAATGGTTTTCTGGTCGTATCCGCGGTCAGGAATCATCCCACGCCCGCGTTAGCGGGACCGCGTAATTGTAGAATCTCAAGACCGTGGATGGCGGGGCCGGACCTTCTGAACCGATTGAACGTTGCCGACGTCGCCCGCCCGACCGTCAGCCGCGAATCTCGCCGTCGGCTGAACGCGGTCACGATCCGAAGTCAAGGTTTTCCAACCGAGGTCTCGCCGAGGTGTGGGTCGGTGTTGTGTGCGTTCGGGAAGGGACCGCTCGCTTTGCGCTCGCGGCTCGTGAAGGGGCGGGTGAGGTTGGAAGAGAAGACCGCTCGCTTTGCGGGTGCGGCGCAGTAAGTGGCGGGTGAAACTGCGAGCATGACGGGGAATGTAAGTCATCGGCTCCCCCACCTCCAAAGGAGGTGGGCCACCCATGCTGGATTCCGGCTTTCGCCGGAATGACGGAGCGCGCTGGGATGACGGATGCGAGGGACCGCTCGCTTCGCGCTCGCGGCTGGTGACGGGGCGGGCGCGGGTTTGAAATTGTTAGGCGTTCTGAGATTTGAGGCGTGCGTTCGACACGATGGCTGTGTTGATTTGCCGTATGGAGGGAGTGACGTGTGAGTTCAACGAACGAGTCTTCATCAGGCAACGGTCGTCCGCGGATCGCGAAGTTTTTCGAGGCTATGCTGCAAGCCGGCGGGTCGGACCTTCACTTGAAGGCGGACAGCCCGCCTCGCGTTCGGCGCCGCGGCGGGTTAAAGGCCATCACCAACGACGCGTTGAGCAACGATCGCATCGAGCGCATGCTGTTCGAGATTATGAGCGAGGACCAGCTTGCTCGATATCGCGACAAGGGGTCGGTGGATTTTTCGTTTCAGCTCGACGAGAACAACCGATTCCGCATCAACATTTTTCGTCAGCGCGGCTTGACGTCGATGGCGGCCCGGCACATTCCGCGGGAGATCATGAGTTTCGATCAGCTTCATCTGCCGCCGGCGTTGGAGAGATTGTCGACGGTGCACCAGGGGTTGGTGCTGGTGTCGGGCATCACGGGCAGCGGAAAGAGCACCACCATCGCGTCCATCATCGAACGGATCAACCAGACGCGAACGTGTCATATCGTTACGCTGGAAGACCCCATCGAGTTCATGTTTGAAGACAAGAAGGCTTTTATCAATCAGCGAGAGATCGGGCAGGACGTGTCGGACTTTCACGACGCGCTGAAGTATTTGATGCGCGAGGACCCGGACGTTGTGTTGATCGGTGAGATGCGCGATCAGGAGACGTTTGAGGCGGCGCTACACGCGGCGGAATCGGGCCACCTGGTGTTTGGCACGGTGCATGCGTCCAATGGGCCGAGCACGATCACGCGCGTTCTGGAACTGTTTCCGGCGGAGGGCCGAGACCTGGTCCGCTCGTCGCTGGTATTCAATCTGCAAGCCGTAATCACTTTGAAGCTTTTGAAGGGCATTCGGCCTGATATTCCGCGGATTCCGGCGGTGGAGATCATGTTGGCGACTCCCGCAGTTCGCAAGCTGATCGCCGACAAGCGTGAAAACGAGCTGTTGGGCGTGATTCGAGGATCACGTAACGAAGGGATGCAGGATTTTACCGAGGCGTTGCGGGAATTGGTGGAAGGCGAATTTATTTCGTCGCAGACGGCTTATGAAGTTGCTCCCAACCCGGAAGAGTTGAAGATGCGTCTGAAAGGAATCTCGGTGTCCAGTGGCGGCATCATTGGTTGAGAGAGTCTAGCAAGATGGTCGAGCTGCCCGCCGAATAGATAGGAAGACCGGTCCCTGACCTGTCTGCGTGCGTGCACGCACAGGCAGGCGGTCGCAGCAAGTTAGAAACGAGGCGTTCGGGAAGATGCGGTCGTAGGTTGGAGTTGCGTGCGCTCGACAGGGGACCGCTCGCTTCGCGCTCGCGGC
Organism: uncultured Phycisphaeraceae bacterium; assembly: GCA_964424105.1. Classification (GTDB taxonomy): domain Bacteria; phylum Planctomycetota; class Phycisphaerae; order UBA1845; family UBA1845; genus CAYRHJ01. The sequence continues at coordinate 99,215 of CAYRHJ010000034.1, forward strand.
TCGTTAATAGGCGGATGAAACACGGACGACGGACTGGATTCCGGCGTTCGCCGGAATGACGGATGTGGGCGGTCGCGGCTGTGAAATTGTCAGGCGTTCAGTCAGCCGGTGTGGCGGAGGTGTTGGCTGTGCGAAGGTCGCGGACTCGGCGGGCGATGGATTCGGGGGTGAATCGAGGCGTGCCGATGGGAATTGCTGGCCCGACGGTGTGGGGCTAAGATGCCCCCATGATGATCGAGCTACCGCTAGCGGAGTTGCCGGCTTTCGGCGCGCATTTCAATCCATTCAAGGTTTTGGCGATCGCCGTTCTGGTCATCGCGTGGTTTTTCGGCTGCCAATGGGTCGATCGGGACACGGACGTCGTGAAAACGCGACGGGAGCGTTGGAACATCATTGTTCTGGCGGCGGGCTTGCTGGGTTTGGCCTTGCTGTTCCTGCCGCCGTGGCAGGGATCGGCGTTTTTTCTGGGGTTATCGTTTTGGGTGTTGTTGGCGGGTGGCGGGCAGTTGGCCTACGTCGTGCATCGCAACGGGCGAGTGGTCCTTGACCAACGCGTGTTGACGCTGGGACACGTTAAGCGGCTTTTGGCTCGCGAGGACTCCGGTCCGTCGACCAAGCTCGATCGTGGGCAACGCATACACCTGGCCGATCATGAGGATAACATCGTCACCCGCCCTGCGGATCGTGAGGAGGCTGCGCTCTACGATGCGGGGCAGGATTTTCTTTTCGACGTTCTTTGGCGGCGCGCCTTGGTGGCGGAGGTGATCGCGGGGAAGGAAAAGGTTCGGGTGGTGTACAAGATCGACGGCGTGGTGGCTGATCGCAGCGACTTGCTGACGCCCGAGGATGCGAGTTTGGTGCTGCGATACGTGAAGCATCTGGCCGGTTTGAATCCGGAGGAGGTTCGCCGGCCACAGGATGGGCGAATCGCCGCGGGGTTGCTGATCGATTCTGGCGATTTGAATAAGCTTCAGGTGTTGACATCCGGCTCGACGGCCGGTGAGCGATTGCGCATCACGGTGGAACAGCCCGCGGCGCGGAAGCGTCTGGTGGACCTGGGGATGTTCCCGCAGCGAATGGAAAAGCTGAAGCCGGTGCTTCGTTTGCCGGTGGGGTTGGTGGTGTTGAGCGGTCCGCGGGAAAGCGGTGTGACAACGACGCAGTATGCGGTGCTGCGGGAGCACGACGCCTTCATCCAGAACGTGCACACGCTGGAGCGGAAGCGTATTTATGAATTGGACAACATCACGCAGGCCATCCACAACCCGGAGGAAGACGTGGCCTATTCGCGTCGACTGCAAAGCGTCTTGCGTCGCGAGCCGGACGTGGTGGGCGTGGCGGATTGTAACGATCGGGAGACGGCCAAGATCGCCGTTCGGGCGGCAGCGGAGAATCGCAAGATTTATTTGGAGCTGGAGGGCAAGAGCGCGTTCGACACGCTGGCCCGCTTGATGGGCCTGGTCGAAGACAACGCGATGACGGCCAAGGCGCTGCTGGCCATCGTCAATCAGAGATTGGTGCGTATTTTGTGCTCGGCCTGCAGGCAGTCGTTCAAGCCGGATGAGAAGCTGCTTCGCAAAGCGAACATACCGGCCAACAAGGTGGAGAATTTTCATCGTCCTCCGACGGAGCCGATCTTGGATCGCAAGGGCAGGGAGATTATCTGTCAGAGTTGCCAAGGGAGCGGCTACGTGGGTCGGACGGGCGTGTTTGAGGTGTTTATCGTAGATGACGAATGCCGGAAGTTGATCGCGGCCGGCGCCCCGATCAAGCAGATCAAGGGTCAGGCCCGCAAAGGCAAGATGTATCATCTGGATGAAGAGGGATTGCTGAAGGTGATTGAGGGCGTCACCAGCCTGGACGAGATCATCCGCGTCTTGCGTGACGAGAAGAAGTAAGAGGAGACGATTCGTTGGATTGGCTGAGCCTGTTTCTGGTGATTTTGATGATCGCGGTGGCCTACATTCAAGTGGTCCACGGATTCATCAGTTCGCTCATCATGTGCGTGCTGGTGCTGATATGCACGGTGCTGGCGTTTGCCAGCTTTGAATGGCTGGCCTACAGCTTTTTGATGAAGCAACTGGGCGATTTGGCGTTGCCGGTCGCGTTTATGGGGACGTTTGTTTTGCCGCTGATTGGCCTGCGCGTGGCGATGGACATGTGGTGTACGCGGGCGATGCTGCTGCCGTTGATTTTGGACAGGGGATGCGGTGTGGTCACCGGGTTTATTACCGGCATGATGGTGACCGGGGTGCTGGCGGTGGGTATGCAGATGTTGCCGTTGGGTGGATCATTCCTGGGCCACCAGGGGCTCGATCCCGAGAGTGGCGAGGAGAACAACCTGTGGATGTCGCCGGATCGGTTCGCGGTGAGCTTCGCGTCGATGATGTCGTCCGGCGTGTTCAGCGGCGGGCGAAGCTGGTCGGAGGATCATCCGGATTTCATTTCTGAGATCCGCAATGCCCAGGCTCCTTTTCCGCAGATGCGGAGTTATGCACCGCCTGATTCGGTTCGATTCGTCTCGGCTGAGATTCGCGAATATCTGTTTGATAAGAAGGCCGGTGAAGGTTTCGGAAGCAATGCCACGCCGCCGTCATATAACCCCAGTGGTGCATCGCCGGGAAAGTATTGGTTCGTTGTCCGCCTCGGTTTGATGGCCGAGGCATGGGACGCCGATGAACAGCATCGATTCACACGGCGGCAGGTGCGACTGTTGGGGTACGAATCGCCCAATCGCCCGCTGAAGAATTTTTATCCGGTGGGGTTGAACGACAACGATGACCCCACGCGTGCGGTGCGGATTTCGGACGAGTTCATCTATCAGACGGGTTCGGACGGCGAATGCGATTTCCTATTTGAGGTTCCGGACGAGTTCGCCCCGGTCTACATCGAATACAAGTTGGGGGGGCGCGTCGATCTGACCACGGTGACGCTGGCCGGCACGCGCGATGAACCTCCGTCGCCTGCCACGAGCCGGGCGCCCGCCGCCGATCCGAGCGGACCTGCCCGCACAACGTCGACATCGAACGAACCACCCGCGGGCAATACGTCTTCCGGCGGGCGCGTGTCAGGATCACGCGGAACGGGGCGTCAAGCCGAATTCAGCAACGCCCTGCCCATGTCGATGGCCAACTACCAACAGACCGAGCTGGAGCAAAACGGCGGGGCGCTGGTCAGCGGCCACATCCACGGGAACGTAAGCGAGCAAGGAAGCGGCGGGATCAGCCGATTCGACGTTCCCGCCGACAAGCGGATGTTTCAACTGGACGTGGAAGTCTTGCGAGCGGGAAGTACGCTGGGACAGGCGCTGAGCTTCGCGGTGCGTTCACTCAAGGACTACCAGCTTCATGATGCAGCCGGCAATCTGTACCCGGTCATCGGGCAATATGCCATCGCCGCGGTGAACGGCAGCGACGTGATCGAGGTTCAATATTTTCCGGAGGCGGTGGCGGCCACCAATCGCGGGGGTATTCGCGAGTTTGCCCGCATCAAGGACAGTCATCTGCGCGGATCGAACTATCAGCTCGTGTATTTGTTTTTGGTGGAACCGGGGGCGCAACTGACGGAATTCACCACGGGTGCGGGGCGACGGCCGACCGATTTGCGGGGGTTGAATCTGGTGGCCCCGAATTGAGGGCAACGGCGAGTCGACGTGTCACGATTCCCGTCGCGGGCCATCACATGGCGAGCGTTGCCGGCGTGGGGCGGGTTGCCGGTGGATGGGGTTCGATCGCGTCCAACTTGTCGCGCCGCTGGGCGTGTGGATCCTGCGAGCGGAGCTGCTGAAGATAATCCGACAAGTCTCGCTCCGAAAACTCAGCCAAGAATTCGCGCGTGGCATTACGATTGAAAGACGCGATACGGTCCATCATTTCCGACTTGGTCATCTGCGGAACGCTCCAACTTTCACCGCCTGAATTTGATCAGCAATCGCTGGTGTATCGGTTAAAGCGTCTGCGTTCTTAAAAGCCATTCGCCGAGCGGGCGAGTTGAGGCTGATCAGTTGACCCGATCCGGCGCACGGGCTAACTTCGCGTCATGGCCATTCAGTTCCATTGCCCCGGTTGCGGCAAGCCCATCGAGGTCGACGAGGAGTGGTCCGGACGCAGCGTCGCCTGCCCCTATTGCCGGAATACAGTCCTCGCCCCGGCCCACTCGACCTTGCAGCCGCCAGAACCGATTCGAACGGCCCGGTCCTACGATCCCGCGCCACCGCAGGTGATCGAACGTGATGGAAACGCGCTGGCGACGTGGGGATTGGGGTTGGCGGTCGTTTGGCTGGTTTCGTGGTTTGTGATCGGGGCGGCTTTTACGAATCGCATTACTGAGGCTGTGGGCGCGGAACCTACGCGCGAGAATCTGCAACGATACATCGACGAGCACATTCAAGGTGGAATGCCGCCGGATTGGGCGATCCTGTTGGCTGTGGCCTTGCTGGCCGAGTTGGCCATCTGGCTGGCTGGGGTGGTATGCTGCGTTCTGGCGGTCCGTGTCCGGCATCGACGGAGGCTGGCCCTGGTCGGGTTGGGAATTTTAAGTTTGCTGCCGATATTTCTATGCGGCAGCATCTCGATGAACCTTTGACAATGGCTGCGGACCCAATCGGCCACAAAATCGCGGCTGGTGATGGTCGGCGAAGGCCGGTGATGGTCGACGCAGACTGGTGATGGTCGACGAAGGCTGGTGATTCGCGCCATTCTCGATCCATGGGAGGCGCGGACGTATCATGCAGTGTGATTATTGCGGCGCGCCCATGACGCTGGTCGAGTCGCGCGGTTACTTCCGTTGTGACTATTGTTTCAATCTTCATTTTCCGACGCCGGCAGAAGACTCCGCCGACCGCGTGATTCGTTTCGATGCGTCAAGCGAAACGTGTTGCCCCGCCTGCGAGCTGAAGCTGAACGAAGCGCTGCTGGACACTCACAGCGTCCTTTTTTGCGATCGCTGTCGCGGGGTGTTGATCACCCACGACGATTTCCTGGTGGTGATTCGCAAGCGCCGCCGCGCGCGTCAAAGCCCGCCCGATGACCCCACGCCCCTGAATCGCGATGACCTGAAGCGCCAGATCCCCTGCCCGGTGTGCTCGAATCAGATGGATGTGCATCCATACTATGGGCCTGGCAGCGTCGTCATTGATACGTGCCCGCGATGCAAGGTCATCTGGTTCGATCACGGCGAGATCGGTGCCATCGAACGGGCGCCGGGCAAGAACTGGTAATAACTCGTCGGTTTATTTCAACGCAGCGCGGACGTTCACACCCTACAACGTGGCTGAACGCATGACGCACGTGCCATTCCACGGGGATGGGACCGTCTGCCGTGTCAAGTTCCGCCGATCCTGATATGATCGAGCAGCAAGAGTTCATAAACCATGCTGATCAAGGTCCGGCAACTTAGAAAAACGTATCAAATGGGCGATGCAACCGTACATGCCCTGGCTGGCGTGAATCTGGACATCGACTCCGGCGAATTCGTCAGCGTCACGGGGGCATCGGGAAGCGGCAAGAGCACGCTCATGCACCTGCTGGGCTGTCTGGATCGACCGACGGCAGGTACCTATGAATTGGGCGGGCAACTGGTCAACCGTCTATCGAACACGCAATTGGCTCGTATTCGCAACGCCCAGATCGGTTTTGTTTTTCAGACGTTCAATCTGATCAATCGCACGTCCGCACTCGACAACGTGGCTGTCCCGCTTTTCTATGGCCGGGACCGCGACACGCGGACGTTGGCGATGCAGGCATTGGAGGTCGTGGGGCTTTCCCACCGTGCTTCACACACGCCCGCTGAAATGTCCGGCGGCGAGCGACAACGCGTGGCCATCGCCCGTGCCATCGTTAAACACCCGTCGTTGATATTGGCCGACGAACCCACCGGCAATCTCGATTCACGAACGGGCGAGCAAATCCTACAGATATTCGAACGGCTTCATCAGGAAGGCACGACCATCGTGCTGGTGACGCACGAAATGAACGTGGCTGCACGGGCCCAACGTTTGATTCACATGACCGACGGCGTCATCGACACGGATATCGAGGTCACCGATGCCCTGCGTCAAGACCTGCTGCAAAGCGCCGTCCTCGGTGCGGCGCATTTTGAAGGGCACGTCCTGACCGAGACCGTCCGCGAGAGGGGCTGAGCGCATGTTCATTTTTCGACTTATCTGGACGGGACTGCTGGGGCTGAAGACCAACCTGATGCGCTCGCTGCTGGCCATGCTGGGCGTGATCATCGGGGTTTCCGCCGTGGTGTCGGCTATGTCCATTCTCGCCGGCGCGCAGAAAGACATCAGCGAACGATTCGAATCGATGGGAGCCGATCAGATCATGATCGTGTCGGGAAACAGCGAACGGCGCCGCACCCGCGATTCCAACTTCGACGCGCTCAAACCGGAAGACGCAGCCGCCATTCGCCAGCAATGCTCCCTGGTTATCAACACCGCTCCCGAAATTCAACAGCCCATGCAGCAGGTCAAGTATCTCCACAAGAACACGGACGTCACCATCCTGGCGACCACCGAAGCCTATCAACGCATCAACGACTACCATCCGATCGAAGGTCGATTCGTGAGCGCGGAGGATGATCGGGCGGAGCGAAAGTATTGCGTCCTCGGCTACAAGGTTGCCAAGGACCTGTTCGGCGAGTTTCCGCCCGTCGGCCAGCGCGTCAAGATCAATGGCCACGGATTCACCGTGATCGGCGTGATGGAGAAAAAAGGCTTTCTCGGCTTTCGCGAGGTCGATTCGCAGGTGGTCATTCCGCTGACCACGGGCATGAAGAAAATCTTTGGCCTGCGGTTCGTGACCATGATCACCGCACAGGTCAACTCTGCGGCCATGGTAGAACCCGGCATCTTGCAGATCAGCCGGACGCTGCGTGCTCAACATCGCATCCGGGCGGGCACGCCGGATGATTTCACGATTTTCACGCAGGAGCAGGCCAAGGAACAGGTGGCTGACTTCACCAAGATTTTCGAAGTGGTTCTGTACAGCATCGCGGGGATTTCACTCGTCGTCGGCGGTATCGGCATCATGAACATCATGCTGGTTTCCGTTACGGAACGGACCCGCGAAATCGGAGTTCGCATCGCCGTGGGCGCCCGCCGCATCGATATCGGCATTCAATTTCTGATCGAAGCCGCCGTCATCAGCGTCACCGGTGGGGCGGTCGGCGTCGTCGTGGGGATGGCCTTCGCCGATTTGCTGGAACAGTGGACTCGCATCCTGCACACCTTCACGCCGCCCTCCGCCGTCGTCTTCGCCCTGCTGATGGCCGCCATCGTTGGAATCGTCAGCGGCATTTATCCCGCGGTGCGCGCTTCACGTCTCGACCCCGTCGAAGCTCTTCGATACGAGTGACGCCGCAACGGCCCGTTTGTCGATTCCTGGAATGGGTCTACAATCCCCCGCCCGGCTCGATGATCTCGATCTCCACGCCTGCCGTCGCCGTTACCGTGAAGAATCCGCCGTTTGAATCTCCCGCCAACGTCCCCAGACCGGGACGCAACGAAATCGTAAATGTTCCTGCTGCATTGCCGCTGGCTTTGAGTTTGAATGTGCCCAGGTATTTCGGTGACGTGGACGTGACGCCTCCGCCGGTCAGCAGGTTCGCCATGCGTGCGTCGTTGTTATTAAATGCCTCGCTGGGCGACAACCCGTTGAACACATAATCCGAACGCTGATCGTCGATCGACAGGGCTTGCAAATACACCGAACCTTGCGTCCCACCTGTAATATCCACCGCCACCTCGTACGCGCTAAGATTCGTGAATTCGTCGCCGAACACCAGCACGTCGAACGTCTGTCCGGGAAAGCTCGACGACGGCCCCGACACCAACATGTCGATCGTTCCCGAAGGATCAACCGGCCCCTGTCCGCCGGGGAATCCGTACCCGTCGCATTCGCCCGTGGGCGGCGGGTCGCAGCAGCAGTCCAAGTCGGCGAAGCCCTTGAGGATGGCGAACAGATCGAACAAGTTGATGATCCCGTTCCCTCCGCAGGGTTGGAGGTCCACAGCCTGCGAGCTTCCCCCGCAATCGAAATTGTCGCTGAACCCGTCGAGAACGCAAAACAGGTCCAACAAGTTGACCGTTCCGTTCCCGTCCACGTCTCCGTAGACGTCCTGCGCCGGCGTCCATGTGCACAGCACACCGACGCATGTATCCGTTGTGCAGGGGTCGAGATCGTCGCAGTCGGCGTCGACCGTGCAGTCGCACTCGTCGGGGATGCCGTTCGCGTTGGCGTCTTGACTGGTCTGGGAGGCGATGTCGCATTCGTCAAGGATGGTATTGACGTTGCAGTCGTTGGCCGTCCCCGCGGCCAGCTCGCAGGCATCGCCGATGTTGTTCGCGTTGCAGTCCGCGTCACACGTCGGCCCACCCCCACCCCCCGACGGGCAATCGGATACGATTTGCACGATGGCCGCCTCCGACGGCACGCCGTTCACCAGGACAAAGACCATGTAGTACCCCGGCGGAGCCTCGTTTCCGCTGGCCGGCGGCGTGACGCACAATGTACTCGCGTCAGACGCGGCAAACGAGAGATTCATGAATCGCGTATCGAAGTTAGTTGAATGCGTAACACTCCCAAGACGAATCAGACTGACGGCCGTGATCTGTTGGGCCTCAGGAGTGTTCACCGAAAAGCTCAACCCATACCGAACTACTCCCGTCGTGCTCGTGATCGTCGGCCGCGTCCCCAGAAACAGATACGGGGGCCGATAAATTCGAGCGTTATAGACTCCCCCGCCCGCCCAGACAACGCGTCCATCCGGGAGCAACAGCGCCGTCGAATGCTGTGATCGCCCCTCGGTCGTAGTCGCCATCCGCGTCCACGAATTGCTGACCGGGTCATACAACTCAGGTTCAAGTACAAAGTCATCGGGTGGATCGTTTGCATTCTTGCCACCGACGGCCAGGATTTTCCCGTCCGGCAAAGGGACCAGGTAGTGTTTCTGTCGGGGGTGGGTCATGGACGTCACGGCTGCCCACGCGGGTGTCCCGGCCGACATATCAATTGTCCAGACTTGATTCGTCACCGGAGAAGGATCGCGTCCGCCCGCTTTCATGATCAGGAACGGGCCCATCGGATCGATACGGTACATGGCCGCCGCCCCTCCGCGAATCGGGTCGTTGGGTTCGTCGATCACAGTCGTCCAGCCTACCGGGGCCTGAGTATTCAGGGTTCGGGTTCCTTTAGACGACAGTAGGGGGCCGGCATTTCCATCGTCAGAGCCGACGTACACCACCTTGCCCGAACCAAGCTGATACATGAGCGGATAAGTGGCCAGATGGAAGTCGTTGTCCGGATTGCATGGTTCCGGACAATTCCCATTTGCTTCCTTGTAGGTGGCGCTGGTCAACTCTGTCCATTGTATGGGGGGATTCTCATGGGCCGGTTTGTCGGAATCGAAGATCGCCGGCGTGTTCGACCCCTCATCGGTAAAAGTATTTCTACCCGCCGTCACCAAAACGGTTCCATTTCCCAGAACCGTGCATGTCGGGTAAAATCGCCGGCTCGGTCCGATGTCCTGTTCGTCCCAGGAGTCTGGTCCCGGCGGGTAGACGTCGGGATCGAAGAGGGTCGTTGTGCGTGCGCCATCTGCGGCTCCTGCGATGAAGACCTTGCCGTCCGGGAGGGTCACGTGCGCGGAGCAGTCAAGCCTGTGTGCGGCAAGGTTTGGATTACTGAGTTCGACAGGACCATCGAATACGGCCGTAATCTCATCTGCTTCATCGGTCGGGTCAAACAACCAACATACGCTGGGATCGTCAGGATCAGTTGCTCCGGTGTCAAAGCCCAACACCTTCCCGTTCTTAAGCAATATCAAGTGTTCCGCCTCAGCCGGCCAGGTCAAAAGGTTTTGATCCCATTTTCCTATCACCGATTCCTGCCCCAGCGCGGGCGACGAAGCACCAAGAGTGACAAGGACACACACGTTCATCGCTACCGATTCCAATTTCGCTGTTTTCATGCCCTTCTTCTCCTTCTCACAAAGAATTGTCTTTTATCGAATGGTTTTGGTGACACGCAATGGGTTATTCATGGCGCGCCTGTACGGGCCCAGCGCGATGGTTCCGGCCGCGAGCACAACCAGGGTCACGATACACCAGCACCAGTGTGAATTCACGGGCACACACGGCAATGCAGGGGGCAGGGCAATGCCGCCGGTAAACCCGAACGGCGGGGTAACATAGTTGGCCAGTAACGTATTCGTCCCGTTGATCAGGTTTACTCCGAACAGTTTCCCACCGCGGTGAAAGTAGATTTGGGACTGGTCCGGCGACATCGTCATGGAGCACTGAGTTCCACAGGCAATTGTTGCAATCGTCTCTTTGGACGCGGAATTGCCTGCTTCATACTTTACTAATCCCCCCCCTTGCGTAAGCGCGACATAGATGTTACCGCTCCTATCGCTTGTAAGAGCCGCCGCACGGGTCAAGCTTCCGTAGTTATCAAACTCTGTCACAGTGCCTTCCGGCGTCACCCGCATCAATCGTTCTGAGTTGTTAAGAATGGTTGTGAAATACAAGTCCCCATCCGCCGCGAACGCCAAAGCGTCAAGCGACCCCGTTCCGCTGGTAAACACCGTCCCCGGTCCGCCGTCGGCCGGAAATTTCAAAATATTGCCGCCGCAATCGTTGGCCACGTAGAAGTTCCCCTCCGCGTCGTAGGCCAGGTTGTTGTACCCCCACGGGCAGGCGATCCCGTCACTCGCGTCCAGCACCGTGGTCCAATTCCCTTCGGAATCGAACTCCCATATCTCGTTGCGCAGAAGTGCCGACGCACGCAGCCGCGTCCCGTCCGGTGTGAATGCCAGTCCCGTGAGAAACGTGCAATCACTCACGGGGATCTCGGCGATCAGCTTGACCTCGCCCGTCGCGGGATTCAGCTCCCAAATACGGTCTGGGGAATAGTCGGGCGGCTCATGGCAGAATCGGTTGGACGATTCCGCCACGAACACGTTGCCGCACTTGAACTGCCCCCACGCCGCCGATCCCCAGCCCACAACGGCCCAAGCCCCCAGCAACGTCCACACGCTCACTACCCTCGCCGCCTTGTTCGTCATACGATCCTCCCCGGCCCGCCCGGACCGGCTACGCAGTGCAAAAGAAAGGTCAGTAGGAATGTGGGATTAGTATATCACACTCGCCGGTCTCAATCCAACTGAAACTCCTGCCTGGGTGCCATGGCCACGCTCGCGTGGGCATGTCTCAGACAACGCCGATGAACGTTGGCCGATCATCGTCCGCTTCCTGCTGTGCATGTCGTCACCCTGCAAGACGAAACTCCCATCCATCGCGCATGCCTCGCCATCGCATGGCCACGCAAGCGTGGACCATGCCACCCGGCCGGGAAACGTGCTGCTGGTACTGTCATCAAAGGGATCAAATATCCAGCACCTAGCCGGTGTAGGGACAGTCTGCGGCGGCGGTGGCTGATCCCCGTTGGTGAATACCAATACCTTCCCCGTCTTGAGAAGGATCATATGCTGGGCTGCGCCGGGCCAGTCCATTGGGGGATCGCTCCAATCCCCTTTCGTAGCTTCATCTTGCCCCTTCACGGGTGAAAAAGCTCCGAGCGTTGCGACAACGAACACGCAGAGCGCCGCCTCAATGCACTTGTTGTGTTTCATTCTTTCCTCTCCTTTTGAAACGAACCTTTGTCACATGTAATGAAATGATGGAGTCACGGGTACCCAACCGTTCGGCTGCGATAGACGATCGCGATCGTTCCGCAGATGAGCAGCACCACTCCCGTTAAAATTAGCGCAATTTGCGAACTCAAGGACACACAGGGTGGTGCGGGAGCCACCGCGATTCCTCCGCTGGGTCCCAGGGGAGGCGGGGGAAGAAAGTACAACAGTTGGGTCGTTGTTCCGTCCTCAACGTCGATAGTCCAGAGCTCTTTTCCCCGATGAAAATAGATCAACTTTTGATCCGGCGACATCGTCATGGAACATTGAAGCGAGCAGATCAGCGTCGTGAACACTTGCCTCGACGCCGGGTTGCCGGTCCGGTAGCGAAGGATTTCGCCGTTTTCGAGCGCGACGTAAACGAATCCGTTCTTGTCAGCGGTCAGTGTTTCACCGGTGATGATGCTTCCATAGTTATCGAACTCGGTGGCGATTCCATCCGGCGTGACCCGCATCAGCCGGTTGAAGTTGTTAAGCAAGGTCGTGAAGTACAAGTCGCCATCTGCGGCGAATGCCATAGCCAATAAAACACCCGTCCCGCTGGTAAAGAGCGTCCCCGGTCCGCCGTCAGCCGGAAAGCGGAGAATGTTGTCTCCACAATCGTTGGCTACGTAGAAGTTCCCCTGCGCGTCGTAGGCCAGGTTGTTGAACCCGATGGGGCAGGCGATCCCGTCCGCCGGCCCCAGCACCGTGGTCCAATTCCCTTCGGAATCGAACTCCCATATCTCGTTGCGCAGAAGTGCCGACGCACGCAGCCGCGTCCCGTCCGGTGTGAACGCCAAGCCGGTCAGAAAGGTGCACAACTCATCGGGGATGACGGCGAAGAGCTTGGCTTCACCTGTGTGCGGATTCAACTCCCAGATACGGTCGGGGGAGGCCGTCGGCGGTTCGTGGCAAAGCTTGAAGGACGATTCCGCCACGAACACGTTGCCGCACTTGAACTGCCCCCGGGCCACCGACCCCGACCCCAAGCCCGCAACGGCCCAAGCCACCACCAACGTCCACACGCTCACTACCCTCGCCGCCTTGTTCGTCATACGATCCTCCCCGGCCCGCCGGAACCGGCTACGCAGTGCAAAAGAAAGGTCAGTCGGAATGTGGGATTAGTATATCACACTCGCCGGTCTCAATCCAACTGAAACTCCTGCCTGGGTGCCATGCCCACGCTCGCGTGGGCATGTCTCAGACAA
>CAYRHJ010000035.1:0-111579 GCA_964424105.1 uncultured Phycisphaeraceae bacterium
TTGATCTTTGAATGGTCAATTGAACGATGGTTGTCGTTTCCGCGAAAGCGTGGAACGGCAGCACGCTTGCCTGGACCCCGGCTTTCGCCGGGGTGACGGTTCGGCGGCAAGAACGGATCAACTTCATTACACCATTCAAACGCCAATAACTCGCGTTCGTTCCTTCAGAACCGGCGATCCCGCGCAGTCGCAGCACCTGGCGCGTCATTCCGGCGCAAGCCGGAATCCAGAAGAACGCTGCCTGGACTCCGGTTTGCGCCGGAGTGACGATCGGGACGATCCCGCTGGCGCGAAGGAATCGACCTCCTGTGGTGTACCCGCCCGCTGGTTCGGCGAAGCCGTTGGCGGATGGACGCGCCGGCGGTGACCAACGGCATTATGATGTTCATCAATCCGTCGCGCGGAAGTCTGGACAAACCGCGGGGCTGCGCGGATACTGCCGCTTGCGCATCGGGCACGATTTGGTTCGGCGAGGGTTGGAGGAGAGTCTGACAAGATGGTCGAACTGTTCGCCGAATAGTTTGGACGGTCGCGGCTCTGAAATTGTTCGGAAGACCGCTCGCTTTGCGCTCGCGGCTCGTAAAAGACCTGGTCGCGGCTCGGAAAGAAGAGACACTTTCGAAACACGCTCGAAGAACGATAGGATGATTTGATGAGCATATTGGTCGACGCCGAGACCCGCGTGATCTGCCAGGGCATTACCGGCAAGGCCGGCGCATTTCACGTGGCTCAATGCATCAAGTATGGCACGAGGATGGTTGGAGGCGTATCGCCCGGCAAGGGTGGGACGCAGTCGGAACATGGCCTGCCGGTTTTTGACACTTGTCGCGAAGCGGTCGAGAGCACACAGGCGACGGTGTCCATGATTTTCGTGCCGGCGCCGTATGCGGCTGATGCAGCCATGGAGGCTGGGGACGCGGGCGTTTCGCTGGTGGTGCTGATCACCGAGGGGATTCCTACGCTGGATATGGTTCGTGCTCGAAAGTACCTGGACGATCGCGGCGTGCGATTGATCGGTCCGAATTGTCCCGGGGTCATCACGCCCGGTGCGTGCAAGATCGGAATCATGCCGGGCTACATTCACAAACCCAAGACCCATGGCGAGCGGGCGGTGGGCATCATCTCGCGCAGCGGTACGCTGACCTACGAAGCCGTCTGGCAATGCACCACGCGAGACATCGCCCAATCGACGTGCGTGGGCATCGGTGGCGATCCGGTCAAGGGGTTGAATTTCATCGAACTGTTGCAGTTGTTCGAAGCCGACCCGGAAACGGACGGGATGGTGGTCATCGGAGAGATCGGCGGCACGGATGAGGAACGGGCTGCGGCTTTCATTCACCGACATGTCACCAAGCCCGTCGTCGCGTTTGTGGCCGGCCAAACCGCGCCCCCCGGCAAACGAATGGGGCACGCCGGTGCGATTATCAGCGGTGGCGAAGGTACGGCTGCCTCAAAAATCGCCGCGTTCAAAGAAGCCGGCGTCAGAGTTGCTGATTCGCCGGCTACCATCGGCGAGACCATGGCCAAGTTGCTTTGAATAATTTGGAAACGAGTGTAATGTGAAACAGGCGATGGTCGATGCGTCGATTCAATTTCACCGGAAACCTGTTGATCAAGCGAGGTGTGGAATGAGGATTCGATTGGTGGTGATGTTTGTTGTGCCGGCTATTTTGCTTGGATTGGCCTGCAATAAAGAACCGGAGGGCGTACCGCGTCCGCCCGGTCAGGCGACTTCGAAATCGGACTCCGCCGGCAGCAATTCGACCTCGACTGCCGTCGGACTGCCGCCGGGTCATCCTCCGATCGCCCCGCCGCGCGAGTCCACTGCGTCTTCCCAGCCCGCCAAGGGGCCGATGGCCATGCCGACGATCGACACCAGCGATGTTGTCATGACAGGCGACCGCGCGGAGTTGGACGGTGTAAGTTTCGTCGTACCAGAAGGTTGGCTCCGCGAGGAAATTGAACAAGGAGGGATGTTCTCGTCGTCCAGCAAGGTGCAGTTTCGGCTTTCAGGGTCCGATAATGTCGGCGAAGATGTCATTGTGGCCATCACGCATTTTCCCGGAATGCGTGGAATGGACGAGGCCAATCTGGATCGGTGGTTTGGGCAGTTTCAACAGCCGGACGGTCGCCCAACGAAGGAAGTGAGCCTGCGAAGCGATTTCGAGGCCGGGGGGACGGCGATCACCGTAGTGGACATTCCCGGTGTGATGTCCGGTGGGGGGGCGATGTCGGGCGGGGGCGGGGGCGAGGACAAGCCCGGTTATCGGATGTTGGCGGCGATCGTCAACCATGCCAAGGGTCCGCACTTTTTCAAGATGACCGGTCCGGCGGAGAGCGTGGATCGCTGGCAGCGGTCGGCCCTCGCATTTCTGAAAAGCGTAAAGACGATTCCATAGCAACCGTCGCGATTTCCGGTCGATATTCACGTAACCCGTGTCCTGCGAATCGCCTGGTGCGGGTCGGGGCGATGGTATGCGTCGGAACCGCGTGGTCCGGATTTGACCGGCCCCTATATCCATATCATCTCATCGCCCGGCGGTTGCTGGAATGGAGATGGTGGGAGATTCGATGATGACTCGATCGACGTTGCTATGGGCGGGACTTGTTGGCGTCTTGTTCTGGTGCCTGGGATGTTCCAATACACGAATCGTCGCGTCGGATTCGCTTGTGTTTGACGCTTCGATTCATTGGCAAAGGCAGGAGCCTTCGCACCCATCACGCCGATTGGAATTTTGCATCCCGTCAAACGACCCGCAGGTTGAAGACGCCCATTTGATTGTATGGAGTTTTCCACAACTGCGGGACGGTGGTGACGGGCAAATCGTCGACAAGACCATGGAGCAGTGGTCCGGCCAGTTTTCGGGCGACGACGGGGACGCGTCATCGGCTACGGTGCTGCGCGGCGAATACGTGATCAACGGCCTGCCGGTTCACACCATCGACGTCCGGGGGCGATTCATTGCGGAAACGTGGCCCGGAGCCGACCTTCGCCATGACAAGGCCTACTACAGATTGATGGGCGCATATATTGTCGGTCCGCAGGGCGACTATGCCGTGAAGTTGCTGGGCCCCGATACGCTGCTGGCCCAACACGCGGTCGCTTTTGACGAGTTCGTCCGGTCCGCGCGGATGCGCGACCCCGCCCGCCCGCCGTCTGATCCCTTCCGAATGGGTAACCCGAGATCCCAGTTGACGGCGATTCGCAAGTAGACTTCATTGGCGACGATTTGCGAGTTGACGTTGTTGGCGACGATTTGCAAGTAGACTTCATTCGAAGAGCGCCGGTTGAGTGCGATTGTCGCGGTGCTTTGACGTCGTTGGCCAGAAAACACCGATCACGACCCACGACTTCGGATGATTCAATACAGTGCCGACGTAGAAGTGGGTGTCCTTGGTCTCACCACACAATTCGCCTAGAAACTTGCGCCTGACTTCGTTCGCCGCATCGCGTGGACTGTCCCCTCGATCCACACAGCGCCAGTACAATGCTCCAACTTCCCAGTCCTCTATCATCATTCGATGCGATTTGCACTGGCTGTCATCGCACGTAAACAAGTATTGAAGCTTGTATGGCACCTTTCTCGGCGGCTCTATAGTAACCTTCCGGTCATCCCAAAGTCTGTGTTGCGCAAGTTCGGCCTTGAATTTCGGCGACCAGTCAGGATCATCGTCGGCTATAATAAGGTCGTGAACTTTTTTAGGCTGGAAGATACCAAGCGAGGTTCGGTCCCTTTCTTGCTGATCCTTCAAGTGTTCCATGGATTCGGATTTTTGTCTCAGAACAAACTTGCCGCGTTCGGACCAATCACCATTTCGCGTGGGAATCGGTTCACCACGGATCACCAGGCTATCGCAATCAGGACGATAGCTTTCCTTTCGTACATCGCGTCCTTGGTACCGTTCAGCGTTGACGCTTATCCATTGGTATTTCTTGTATTGCTGACTGAACGGCAAGTCGCGAAAGTTTATGGGGTACAGGCGTACAAAGCTTCCATCCTCCTTGACGCCGGCGGTGCATACCAATTCGTCGAATCTCTTTGAAGGAATCGGATAAGTCTTGACCGTAATCAGAACGTCCAAGGATTCCATGGCCACCTTCAGAGATGGAGAATAGGCAAGCCGCTGGACCTCGCGACAGGCTTCGCCAATCGAGAGCGGTGACAGTATTCGACATCGCGTTCCACACAAACCAGCACACTGGGAGTTATTTGCATTTGCTTGGCAAGCAGCTCGATTTCCATTTCATGTTCGGTTAGGCGTCGTTCATAGCGATCGAACAATCGCTGATACGAGGCCCGACTTTCGAGGGCAACTCGCAACTCGCTCGGGATTCCCAAACTAGGCACATGGGTGTATTGCATGCCCAGTTTCATGGCAATTCGAGCGAGGACGGAGCCTGCGAAGCCATACTTGCGCGATACCGGGTTTGCCCGAACATCGATGACTGATCGAATTCCGGTCTCGATCAGTTTGTCAAAGAATGCGTCGATTGACTTCCGTTCGTAACCCATGCTGTAAACGGCGGGTGTGGCCACCGGCGCAACCGATTTCAATTCTCGGCGAAGATCAGTGATTTCGCTTCTGCAAGCAAAATACGGATAACGCTTGTAGACCTCGTGTAGCAGGTGCTTTTGACGCATCTTGCCGTATTCGAAAACTACATTCGTGACCGACAACCGTTCATTCTGAGTGAGCTGTTCCACCTTCTCAAGCGATACTTGTCGCATGGCCGGGGTGAGCTGGACACGTTCGTCACCATTGGTGATGTAGCCGTTTTCTTGTAAGGACTCCAACTCACGATAGAGGGCGAAGGAAAAAGGACCGTACTTGTACGGCAGGAAGTCATAAAAAGAAGTATCCAACGCGATGTCGGTTTCTTTGCGAATCAAAAATGCCAACTTGACGAGCACGGTCCGGGCGACCGGGATGTCGGTTTCCGCAAGGAGGGCCAAGATTATTTTTTGTCGCCGCAACATTCCATTGCTCCATCCGTTATGGGAATACTATAATGCCCGTGCTCTCGTGGCCAGCCAAGACAAACTCGCCTTCGCGATGGATGGGGCGCCCGCGATAATCATCGGCTCCCCCACCTCCAAAAGGAGGTGGGCCACCCATGCAGAAGACCGCTCCCTGACGGTCGCGGCCCTGTAAAGATGCAAATAGCATGACTAACTACACCAGCAAATTGCACCTGGCTTGTTTGCGGGCGCGCGGCTTGCTGTGGCCATCAGTCCAACTCATGTTCCGACTGATACTCCGGAACGTCTACCGGGCAGTTGAGGCGGTGGCGGATCATTTCGGCGAGGGTGTTGGCGGCGTCAAGCTCGCCGTGGGTCAGAAAGACTCGACGGGGAGCGGATTTCAGATGCGTGATCCACTTCAATAGTCCGTCCTGGTCCGCGTGGGCGGAGAAGCCCTGGATCTGCGTGATGCGGGCTTTGACATGACGCTTATGCCCGTGAATTCGAACGATGTCAGCGCCATCCACGATCAACCGGCCCAGGGTGCCCTCGGCCTGGTATCCCACGAACACGACGGTCGATTCCGGACGCGAGATGTTCTGCACGAGATGGTGTTTGATGCGACCGGCGGTGCACATGCCCGAACCGGCTAGGATGATGCAGGAACCCTTGATGCGGTTGATGCCTTTTGATCCGTTGACATCGCGCACCAGCTTGAGTCCGGGAAATCGGAGCAGCGGATTTTTTGAATCGAGAATCGATTGGGCGTCGGCGTCCAGATAGTCACGGTGCTTTCGAAAGACCTCGGTGACGTCGACGGCCATCGGGCTGTCTAGAAAGGCCAGCAGATTCGGGATGCGGTCTTGTTCCAGCAATCGGGCCAGGTGATACAGGAGCTCCTGTGCCCGTTCGACGGCGAACGTGGGGATCAGGATGTTGCCACCGGCAGCCACGGTTTCATTGATGACCTTCTCCAACTGAGCTTCGACGTCTGCCCCGGGCGCATGGTTGCGATTCCCGTACGTGGATTCCATCACCAAGTAGTCCGCTCGTTCGAGCAGACTTGGGTCGTGAATCAGGGGTCTGTTCCATTGGCCTATATCGCCGGAAAAGACGATGGTGCGTCGCCGGCCTTGGTCGTCGATTTTGAATTCCAGAATGGCGGATCCCAGAATGTGCCCGGCATCGTGAAAGGTGACGGATACGTTGTCGTTGAGCCGATGGCTTTGGCTGTACGGTGCGGAATGAAAGAGTTCCATGGAGGCTTGGGCGTCGGCGGTTACATACAGGGGCGTCACCGGCCTGGGTCCGGATCGACCTTCCCGCTGGTGTCGTTTCGTTTTGAATTTGGCGTCCTCCTCCTGGATGTGTGCGGCGTCGAGCAAGATGATCTCGGTGAGGTCTCGCGTGGGCGGGGTGCAGAGGATGGGTCCGCTGAACCCATGACTGACGAATTTGGGAATCAAGCCTGTGTGGTCCAGATGGGCATGGGTCAAGATGAGGTGGTCGACGGAGTCGGGAGACACGGGCGGCGGTTCCCAATTGCGTTCCAGGAATTTTCGCTCCTGAAACATGCCGCAGTCGATCATGAGGCGCAAGCCGCCCGCGTTCAGAAGGTATCTCGACCCGGTCACCTGTCGGGCGGCGCCGAGGAATTGTATTCGACATTCCATTGGTGGTTTGCTCGTGCGTGTGGCCACGCGACGCAGGCCATCGTTCTTGCGCCCTCGTCACCCTATCAATTATCGAGGATGGCGTATCCCAGAACCGTGGCGGTGTTATTTCCCGTCTTGAAAGCGACGACGTTGGCGCTGACGCTGACGTCGGTGGCGGGACATCCGAGGCTGTCTTCACCGGTCGGATCCGCGACGACTTCGAAATCGCCGCCGGTGGTAACCTGCAAGAACTCGCCGGATCCGACGCCTTCCGAACCGGCGATGAACCACAACAGGCCGTCCGTGGTGATGCCCATGGTCTCGCCGTAGCCGATCGCGCCGTTGTTGGTTGTGGAGCCATCGATGAAGTCGCGCTGGGCTGCGACGACGATACTGAGCGTAGCGACGATGCCCACGGCGCTGCGGTTGGTGACGCCCAGACGATCGTCCGGCTCGTTGTCCACAAAGTAGCCGAACGAGCCGCCGGCCAAGGCGAGTTGTTTGAAGCTGGGATTGGGCGCCACTGCGGTGAAGGAACCGTCGGCCAAGTTCAGCAGCGTGGTGATGTTGCTATCGTCGTGGAACAGGATGAAGCCGCCGTCGATTTTCGGCGGGGTGCTTCCGATTCCGCCCGGCGCGGCGAATTGCACGGGTTCGTCGTCCGGACTGCCAATATCGTAGACGAAGAAGATTTCGTTGGCGACGGCGACGGCGGTGGCGGTCTCGCCATCGACCAGAACGTGTTGGTGGGCGGGGCTGGGGTCGCGGGTAAAGCTGATCACTTGGGGCGTGCTTCCGCTGATGTCGATGACTTGAATCAAATGCCCGTCGGTTACTTCGGTGGGATCGCTGCGGGCGATGACGAAGGAACCGTCGGCTTGAATGTGTCCGGCGTCATACAGGCCTGCGGGAACGTTGGTCAATCGAACGTCGTCGGTGGAGATGGCGTCCATTCGATCGGTCTCGGTGTCGAAGATGGTCACCTGGAAATTGCTGACCAGGGCGATCTTCTTGCCGGAGACGGCGAAACTGTTGGCGCGGAAAGTTGAGGCGTTGGGAATGCCGCGTCCCACGGTGTCGTTGGCGGAGGGAATGATGAAATCGACGCCGCCGAATCCGCTGTTGCCGAATACGACGATGTCATCGCCGGCGGCCACCCGGGCTTGAACGTGAACGGGGATGGAGGTCTTGACGACGCCGAATGTCGGCAAATCGTTATCGGGAATCGAATTGTCGTTTCCGTTATCGTCGGAATTGTCATTGACGTTATCGTTTCCGTTCCCGTTGGTATTGTCGTCGCCGTTGTCATTCGAATTGTCGTTGGTGTTGGTGTTCACGTTGGTGTTGGTGTTGGTGTTGCCGCCCCCGCCTGGGGTGGGGCAGCCCGTCATGCATACCAAGACCGTCACCGCGAAAACAACTGTGCCCATGCGCCAAGAGTTCAACTGGTTCGCAAACATGCTATGTCATCCTTTTAGTCTGAATGGGCGATGGTACGCATCCGTGACCGCACGTTGAGCCGTAGCCATCGTTCCGGAGGCCAATCAGTATGGGATGAATGGGCAAGGGGTCAAGCGGGGAATCCGTGATACCGGACACGGGGGCCGGATTTGTTTCAAAAAAAGAGGCCCGCCGCATCTGCATATGAGATGGGCGGGCCCAATTCGTCTTGCTGCCGTAAGCGGCAACGTCTGCTGCCTACGGCAGCCTACCTATGTTATAGCCCAATGACCACCTCCTTTCGAAAGCGGGACTGTCCGGCGATCAGGAGTATGAAACTCCGGAACGCCGGTCTGACCCACCCCGCAAGTCGTCACCCGCGGGAACCTCGCCCGCTCGGCAAGGGTGCAAACTGCCGAGCGCTCGACGGCGAATTCGCCTCGCACCCCGCACTCCCGTTTTTGTGCGAAGTGACGCGGAGAATTTTTACCGCAACGACACTCTATCGTGCGTGAAGTCCGGGGGTCAAGGAAAAAACAAAGATGTGGAGATCAGTGTATAGTATAATTTTACATTGTCACAAGAATATGGGGGTTTTTAGCCGGTGATGTGCGTGGCGTTTGGTGGCTATCGGACCACCGTTGTCGCGGAACATGTACACCGGTGATGGCGTAAACACGTCTGAATCCATGTTGGCAGGCTCTGCGTGCAAGCCGGGGGCCGTCGTGGCGGGTTGACATGTGCGAACGGCTGGGCGGAAGATGCCCGGTGGAAAATGATGACTTGATGGATGATTGTGAACGTTGGCCTAGGGATTTGGATGGGATTGGGCTATGAGCGAGTTGCTGGAACGGTTTTGTCGTTATGCGCGGATCGAAACCACGGCGGTCGAGCAGACCGAAGCCTACCCCAGCTCGCCCGGGCAAATGAAGTTGTCCAAGCTGCTGGCGGAGGAGCTGCGCGAACTGGGATTGGCCGACGTCGAGGTCAGCGAGTTCGGCATCGTGATGGGCACGATACCAGCGACGGTGTCCGGCGCGCCGACCATCGCATGGATGGCCCACGTGGACACGTCGCCGGAATTCACGGCCCAGGGCGTCAAGCCCATTGTTCATCGGGAATATGATGGGCGAGACCTCGTCCTTCCGGGTGATCCATCACGCGTGATTCGCGTTGATGAAACGGAAGGGCTGGCTGACTTGAAAGGCAAGACGATTATCACGTCGGACGGGACCA
Source organism: uncultured Phycisphaeraceae bacterium (assembly GCA_964424105.1). Taxonomy (GTDB): domain Bacteria; phylum Planctomycetota; class Phycisphaerae; order UBA1845; family UBA1845; genus CAYRHJ01. The sequence continues at coordinate 9,296 of CAYRHJ010000035.1, forward strand.
CGCTTTTGGGTGCGGACGACAAAGCCGGTGTGGCTATCATCGTCACGGCTGCCGCGGAGTTGATGGGTTGCAAGGACGTTCCGCGGGGCCCGATACGGGTCGTCTTCACGTGTGACGAAGAAGTTGGGCGTGGCACGGACAAGCTCGATCTGGAGAAGATCGGGGCGGCTGTAGCCTACACGTTGGATGGCGAATCTGCGGGCATCGTGGAGAACGAGACCTTTTCGGCGGATCTGGCGGTGGTGACGATCACGGGCAAGAACATCCACCCGGGGTTGGGCACGGGCAAGATGGTTAATGCCATTCGGTTGGCCGGCCAATTTGTGACGCGCCTGCCGTGGCAGCGATTGGCGCCCGAGACGACGCGCGGTCGCGAAGGATTCATGCATCCGTATGCGATCGAGGGTGGGGTGGAGCGGGTGGCGCTTCGTATTCTGCTTCGCAGCTTCGATGCAGCCGACCTGGAGCGCCAGGCGAACATCTTGCGGGACGTGGCAGCGACGATCGTCCATGAACACGTGAACGCGAAGGTGCAGGTTGAGACAAAAAGACAATATCGGAACATGGCGGAAGCTCTGCGAAAGGAGCCTCGTGCGACGGATCTGGCGGCGGAAGCGATGCGCCGGGCGGGAATCGAACCGCGGTTTCATATTATTCGTGGGGGCACGGACGGTTCGCGGTTGAGCGAGATGGGATTGCCGACGCCGAATATCTCGGCGGGCATGCACAATTTTCATTCTCCGCTCGAATTTGCTTGTTTGGAAGAAATGGAGTCGTCGGTGAAAGTGCTCGTTGAATTGGCGAGGCTGTGGTCTGAACAGCGTTGACCGCGATTGTCGGCTCGGGTGCGGCTAGTGTAGTTGTTCGTAAATGACGCATCATATTGAAACCGAGCCGCGACCGCGAGCAAGCGGTCCCGTCCGTCGTTGAAGACCGCTCCCTCACGGTCGCAGCTCGGAAAGATGCGGTCGTGGGCTGCTTGGCCATGCTGGACGCTCCCGCCTTGGTCGCGTCCAGGGTCGCGGCTCTGATAAGATGCAAACATCGCGAGAAAATACCCCAGGGATTAGTTGGGGACAACTGCATCGGTGGAAACGAGGAATTTTTGGATTTGACCAGGGGTGAATTCATCAGCGAACCGATCACGCCCTTGGGTGGGTTTGATGCGCATGCGATGTCCAAGGGCGAGCCCGGTCTGCCCGCCGGTTTCAAATGGCGAAGCGAACGATTTGAGGTGATCGAGCGTAAGAAGAGTTGGAAGCAATCGGAGCGTGAAAAAGGGCGCGCGGACGGAGAGATGTATCTGCGGCGGCATTGCTATCTGCTGCAAATGTCGGATGGGAACGAGTGGACGGTGTACTTTACTCGCCAGCCGGCTCGCGGCGGTTCGCCGAAGAGGCGGTGGTATTTGTACTCGATGGAGAAGTCGTTGTAGTGCCGGGGTGTTTCAATCGTCAGCCGCCCGTTGGGTCCTCGCAAACGGGCGGCGATGAATGGCGCTCTGGATTCCGGCTTTTGCCGGAATGACGGTCAAGGCCGGCTCGCGGCGGTTCGCCAAAGAGGCGGTGGTATTTGTACACGATGGAGAAGTCGTTGTAGTGCAATGGAATGGGCGTGAGCCATACAAGGTTGTTGGTATGTGGGCCAGCGGCGCGAATCCGTTGGCGCAGACTCGCCGACCGTAGCGACCGCGAAAACGAAGGATGATGGGGCCATGAGATTTTCGGCAGGGGCTATTCTGGTCGGGGTTTTGATCATTGCGTCGGCAGGCGTTGCAGGACAAGACGCGGAGCGTGCAGATGGGCAACGGTTCGCCCGCGAATTCGCAGCCGCGCGGGCCGCGAAGGACTGGACTAAGGCGATTGAGGTGGGTCTTCGCTGGACGGGTGCGAATCCGGCGGACGCATCGGCGGCTTATTTCTTGGCCTGCGCCCATGCCCGCAACGGCGACAAAGCGGATGCGTTCAAATGGTTGCGTACGGCACGCCGCAACGGGTTTGACCGGGCCGGCGACATGATGCGCGACGAAGACTTGGCATCCTTGCATGGCGATCGTGAATATGAGGAGATTCTGGCCACGGTGCGGATGGCTGAGAAGGTGCGATTTGGAGAGGCTGCGGAACCGGAACCGTTGTATCAACTACCCGCGTCTTACGACGGCGACGCGCCGTTGCCGATCATTCTCGCGATACACGATGCCGGCGGCAGTGCGGCGGAGATCGTCCGGGTATGGACGGAGACGGCGGACAGAGTCGGCGCCGTGCTGGTGGCTCCGCACGCTCCGCAATGGGACGGAGCCGCTGGATTTCGGTGGCGCGAATTGGATGAAACTGAATATGTCATCATGACCGTTCTGGAGTATGCCCGCGAGCGAGTCAATATCGAGGGCCAACCGATCGTGATCGCCGGTTTCGGCCAGGGTGGGTACATGGCCATGGGCGTGGGTTTGCGGCACAAGGAGATATTTGACGGTGTGATTACCGTCGGCGGCACGTTTGAGCCATCGCTTTTTCCGACGGAGGTTGCGAAAGAGAATTCGCAGGTGAAGGCTTATCTGATCGTGGGCGAGAACGATCGGGGCTTGAAGCTCAATCAGGCGGCGGAAAAGGCGTTGGAGATTCTTAAGATACCGTGCAAGCTTAGCGTCTTCGAAGACGTGGGGCATGATTATCCGGCGGATGAGGCGGCGGAACTGGAACGCGCTTTTCGATTCGTCACGGCGAAGAAATAGTTTCGCCCGGTCAGGATCAGATGGCGCAATTCTTCGGCGCGGGGATCAGGCAGATGAATTCCAGTGGGGTGTCGTTGGGGTTGTTGAATTGATGTTTTTCGTTGGCCGGTACGTAGATGACGTCGCCGGCTTGTATGGGTCGATCGCCCCGTTCGCTCTTGGCCACGCCTTGGCCTTTCAATACGACGATTTCGTGCTCGTAGTCATGTTGGTGGTGCGGGGTGAACCCGCCCGGTTGGACTTCGAAGTGGCGCATGTGAAAGTTTGGGGCTTGGTCGTCCGGGCCAATGAGCATGCGCATCTTGACGCCGTCCGCGCCATTCATGGCTACGGGATTCTGTTCGTGCGAATCGATGGGTAGGACTTTCATGTCGCAGCCTCCTGGAATGGTGACCATCGCCGATCAGGGTGTTATAGGGTGTATCGGTCATTTTTTCCAGTCGTTGAAAGTCGATCGAGGGTGACCGGGTCCGTGACGAAATCGGCGGCACCGCAACGGGCGTACGCCGTCGTCGAGACGTTGCCCGAGGCAGGCCCCGTACGCCGGAATGACGCGCAAGGTGCACGGGATTGACGCAGTAGCTAGGGTCTTTCGGATTTAGGTTTTTCGCCAGGGTAGCGCGAGCGGGATCGTCCCGATCGTCACTCCGGCGCAAGCCGGAGTTCAGGCAGCGTTCTTCTGGATTCCGGCGTTCGCCGGAATGACGGATGTAGGTTGTTGCGGGCGCGGTGCGGGGTTGCGGGGGCAGGTCGGGGGACCGCTCGCTTTGCGCTCGCGGCTCGTAAAGATGCGGGCGAAACCCGTCCTACGAACGCCGATCATCGGCAAGAATTGACAGGATTTACAAGATTAACAGGATGATTCAGGTCCGGTCGTCAACCACACGGATTAATGACATTAGCGCTGCGGTTTTCAGGCGGAACCTAATCATCGGCTCCCCACCTCCAAAGGAGGTGGGCCAGGCGCCGAAACGTACAGCTTGTTCCGAACAGTATTGGGGCCACCCGCCCCGTGATCGAGGTTCAGGCTGGGAGCGGTACCGATAACGAATTGCCATCCGCCGGGCAAGCGTGTCGTCTGCGTGACGGCGTTCGTGGCGTCGGTCGATAGACATTTCTGAAGGGGATATAACGGGTCGATCGTTGATGGCACTACGACGTTGCGATGCAAAAGACCGCTCCCTCACAGTCGCGGGTCGGATAAGAAGCGGTCGCGGCTCGGAAACAAAGCCGTCGCGGCTCTGAAAGAGGGGGTCGGGCGTTGGCGTTGTTAGTGAGCCAATCGAACTCTAATCGTCGGGTTCAAGCCGCAATCATCGGCTCCCCCACCTGCAAAGGAGGTGGGCCACCCGCTTCGCGGGGGACCGCTCGCTTCGCGCTCGCGGCTCGTACACGACCGGATTGCGGTTCTGTAAATTGGTGGGTGAAACCAGCCCTACGAACGGTGATCATCGCGACCCCACCCATCGCTTCGCGATGGATGGGGCACCCGCTGTGGTCATCGGCTCCCCCACCTGCAAAGGAGGTGGGCCACCCACTGGATTCCGGCGTTCGCCGGAATGACGGGATGGTGATCTGGGTTCCGGCGTTGGCCGGAATGACGGGATGGTGATCTGGGTTCCGGCGTTGGCCGGAATGACGGAATTGGGGGGCGCGAGTCGGAAATGGTGGGCGTGAACCCGTCGCACTAGCTGCGTCGGGCCACTGGTCAGGATGATTCGATGACACAGCGCGGCGCGGCGTGGGTTTGCATTCTGGTGGTGATTGCCACGATGTTCTATGGCTTGGCGCCCATGCTGGCTGGACAGAATTCGGTTTATGAGACGTTTTCGCCGTTGGCGGAGGTTCACGCATTGATTCAGCGCCGCTACGTGGAGGCGGTGAATCCGGCGGATGTTGTGGATGACGCGGTTCGGGGGATTTTGAAGGGTCTCGACCCGTATTGCGCCTATGTTGCGCCCGGAGAAATTGAAGCGTTTCAAAAGAGCAATACGGGTGAATACATTGGTGTCGGCGTGGAAATTGGTTTGATCGATGGCCGGGCTGGTGTCATCGCGCCGATCGAAGACGGTCCTGCGGCCCGGGCGGGCGTACGGGCGGGTGATCACATCGTGGCCATCGATCAGCAGCCGGGTGAACTTCTTTCGCCGCTGGACGTTGAGCATCGATTGTCCGGCGAGGTTGGTACGTCGGTCGAGCTGAAATTGCGACGCGAGACCGGCGAGATGAAGACGCTTCAATTGCGCCGCGAAAAGGTGCGCCGTCGTTCGGTCAAGGGGTGCCGGCAGGATGGCAACGGGAAATGGGGCTTCATGCTCGTTCACGAGAAGCGAATCGGCTACATCCGCGTATCGCAATTCTCGAAGGATGTGACGGTCGAGATTGACGACGCATTGAGTCGGTTGATGGACGATGACGTCGGTGCGTTGATTCTGGACCTGCGTTTCAATCCGGGCGGGTTGATGTCAGAGGCGGTGGCGTTGACGGATCGGTTTGTGGCGAGGGGAACGATTTTGTCAACGGTGAATCGATACGGCGCGGTTCAGACGTTTCTGGCATCGCCTGGTGAGAGGTTGGCTGGGGTTCCGTTGGCGGTACTGATCAACGGTAGTTCGGCGAGTTCGTCGGAAATCGTGGCTGGGGCCCTTCAAGACCATGGTCGTGCGGTCATCATTGGCGAACGATCGTTTGGCAAAGGGAGCGTACAGGATTTCATTGAGATTCAAGATGGGCGGGCGGGTTTGCGACTTACGACGGCCTATTACCGTTTGCCGAGCGGTCGACTGATTCATCGTCAGGCGAACGATGGGCCGGCGGATGTTTGGGGCGTTGTGCCCGACGTCGAGGTCTTGTTGGGACCTGAAGAGACGGCGGCTGTACTTCGCGATCGTCATGCGTTGGACATGGGCCGGGGCACGCTTTCGTTGGCGGTCGATCCTCAATTGGCCAGGGCCATATCTGTTGTGGGCGGTGCGGTTGATTGATAGTTGCGTTTTGAGAGGGGGTGGGCAGACTGACTGCATTTCTGGATTCCGGCATTCGCCGGAATGCCGTATGCGGGCGGTCGCGGGTCGGAAGGTCTGCGCGATGCGTTGCGGGCCGGGGCGGGTAGTCGTAGCATGGGTGGGACGAAATCATTGTGGCTGGTGGGCGAGGGATAGTTGTGGCTGGTGGGCGAGGTTACTGTTCGGGAAGGCGTCAGCGGGTGAGTGGCGGAGTTGCACGGGAGGCGTGTAGTCCAAGTTCATGGTACCGGGGCCGGCAGCGGAGCCATCGGTCAGAACCGCGTGCGTAAGCACGCGGACGCATCGATTCGACGCTCCGGTCGCGGGGGCCCGATGCTGATGCATCGGGTTCTGAATGACGGCGACCATAAGCTTGGACTGCACGCCAAGGGAATCATGGCGAAGAAGACGATCGATGACATCCAAGTAGGCGGGAAGCGCGTGCTGGTTCGGCTCCACGCTCCGGTCGCGGGGGCCCGATGCTGATGCATCGGGTTCTGAATGACGGCGACCATAAGCTTGGACTGCACGCCAAGGGAATCATGGCGAAGAAGACGATCGATGACATCCAAGCGGGCGGGAAGCGCGTGCTGGTTCGGCTGGACTTGAACGTGCCGCTCGATGGTTCCGGCGAGATCACCGACGATCGACGAATCGAGTCGGCCCTTCCCACCATCAGGAAACTGCTTTCTGACGGCGGGCGATTGATTCTGATGAGCCATCTCGGTCGTCCGGAAGGCGTTGACGGGAAATGGTCGCTACGGCCTGTGGCGGAGCGACTTTCGAAGTATCTGGGCGCCCGCGTTCCATTGGCATCGTCGTGCATCGGCGAACAGGCGAGGCTGATGGCGGAAGGGTTGGAAGACGGAACGTGTTGCCTTTTGGAAAACCTGCGATTTGAGGCTGCGGAGACGATTAAGGATTCTTCCGCCGCGGGCGATGCGCAACTTCGCTCGGCCAAGGACGCTTTTGCGTCGGCGTTGGCGGGGATGGGTGATGTCTATGTGAATGACGCGTTCGGCACGTGTCATCGCGATAATGCGAGCATGCTGACTGTTCCGCAGCGCATGGTCGGCAGGCTGAGGGTGATGGGGTACCTGGTGGCTAGGGAGATTCGGTTTCTGGGCGACGCATTGCGAGAGCCGAAACGTCCTTTTGTGGTGGTGTTGGGTGGTGCGAAGGTCTCGGATAAGGTCGGCGCGATCCGGGCGCTTCTTGGGCGTTGTGACCACGTACTGATCGGTGGTGCGATGGCGTTGACTTTCGCGGCATCAAGCGGCAGGGGCGTGGGAAACAGTCGAATCGAGGCGGATCGATTTGCATTGGCCCGTGAAATCGTGTCGCAGGCGGGCGAAAAGCTGTTCCTGCCGCGGGATTACGTTTGTGCCCGTTCCCTCGTGGATGCGAAGGAAATCACGATCTACAACCGGGACATTCCCGAGGGTATGATGGGTTTGGACATAGGCCCGAAGACGACGGCGGCGTACGAAGCGGTGTTGGGCGGGGCCGGCACGGTGGTTTGGAACGGACCCATGGGCGTTTTCGAGACGCAGCCTTTTGACGCGGGCACGGTTGCGGTCGCCCGAGCGTTGGCGGCAGCGACCCGAAACGGTGCCATCACGATTGTGGGCGGCGGCGACAGTGCGGCGGCGGTGGAGATTGCGGGCCTGTCGGCTGAGGTGACCCATGTTTCCACGGGCGGCGGCGCAACTTTGGAGTTCCTGGAAGGCAAGCGATTTGCGGCGATTGACGTGTTGGATGACGCGTGACTCAGACGGACGACAGCGGATGGACGCGGACGGTGTACCATGAATTCATGCTTCAAGTTAGCGGCTCCTGTCATTCGGATGGCGCCTTCACTGCTGGCTGCTGATTTTTCGCGGCTGCGCGAGGAAGTGGCGGTCATCGAAAGCGGTGGGGCGGACCTGTTGCATCTGGACGTGATGGACGGTCTGTTCGTGCCTAACATCAGCTTCGGCCCGGCGATCATTGCCTCGCTGCGGCCCCATTCGCGATTGTTTTTCGACACTCACCTGATGATACAGGATCCCAAGCGCTACGCTGAAGCTTTTGTCGCAGCCGGTAGCGACCTGATCACGTTTCATGTTGAGGTGACCGAATCGCCGCGGGAGGTCATTGAACACATTCGCCTGTTGGGTGCTTCCGTGGGAGTCAGTATCAATCCGGATACGCCGGTGTCGGCTATTGAGCCGATCGTGCGTTACGTCGATCTGGTCCTGGTGATGAGCGTCTGGCCAGGGTTTGGCGGTCAGACGTTCATTCATGATGTTTTGCCGAAGGTTCAGCAGATCCGCGCGCTTCTGGACCCGCATCAGAGACTGGAGATTGACGGAGGCATCGATGCACAGACCATTGGCCTGGCCACGCAGGCGGGTGCGGATACGCTCGTGGCGGGCTCGGCGATCTTCGGGCAAGACGACCCGGTGGCGGAGATGACCGACTTGCGCAGGTTGGCGGAGCTTTCGGCCGTCGGGGCCACGGACGAGGTGCGTTAGGGGGTGCGACGATGCGAGAACGGCGTGAAGTGCCCGCTGGGATTTGGGATAGTTGTCAAGCCTGCGGACATATGGTCTATCAGAAAGAGGTTGAAGAGAACCTGCATTGTTGTCCGGAGTGCGGGCATCATCGTCGCATCAATGCCCGAGTGCGTGTGGCTCAGATCGTCGATCCGGAATCGTTCGAGGAGCTTTACGCGGACTTGAGTCCTTCGGATCCGTTGAAATTCAAGGACCGAGTGCCCTACAAGGACCGGCTCAAGAGCGTGCAGGCTGCGACCGGCGAGCGTGACGCCGCGATCGTCGGTCGGGCGTTCATTCGCGGTCGGGAGGTGATTTTGTGCGTGATGAACCCGGATTTCATCATGGCGTCGATGGGCGCCGTTGTCGGGGAAAAAGTCACGCGGGCGATCGAGCGGGCCACGGAGGGTGATTTGCCGCTGGTGATCGTAACCGCGTCGGGTGGTGCGCGCATGCAGGAGGGCATGGTTTCACTGATGCAGATGGCCAAGACCGCGGCGGCGCTGGCGAGATTCGACGACGCGGGCGGGCTTTATATCGTCGTGGCGACGGACCCCACGACGGCGGGTGTCGCGGCGAGCTTTGCGAGCCTGGGAGACGTGATCTTGGCGGAACCCGGCGCGATGATCGGATTTGCCGGCCCGCGGGTGATCAAGAACACCATCAAGACGGAATTGCCGGACGGATTTCAAACGGCGGAATTCATGATGCAGCATGGCTTCGTGGATCGGATCGTGAAACGGGCCGATCTGCGCCGAGAAATCGCCCGCATTATCGACTACTGTGGAAAATAACGGCTGCCGGTTCGATCCGATCGATCGCGAGGCGACATTATTTCATCCGCTCGCTATTCAACATCCCAATCAGTCAAACGCGGGATCGGGATTCTGGTCGGCGGCGGCCCGGCACCGGGCATCAATGCCGTCATCGGCGCCGCCACCATCGAGGCCATCAATCAGGGATTTGACGTCCGCGGATATTTCGATGGATTCAAGTGGCTGTCATCGGAGGGGTTCGACGCGAACGTACACACCACGAATCTGGATATACAGAGGGTCGCACGAATTCATTTTGACGGCGGGTCGTTTCTGCGGATATCCCGCGCATCGTTGATCGATTCCAAGACGATACGGGAGCCTCAAGTCCGCGCGGACCCGGTGAAAGTGAATCGAGTCGTGGCCCGCCTCCGCGAACATGGTATCCGTTATCTGATTACGATCGGCGGGGATGACACGGCGTTGAGCGCCCGTTTGATCGTCGAGGCATCGGGCGGATCGATCGGATGCGTTCACGTTCCCAAGACGATCGACAACGACCTGCCCCTGCCGCTGGGCACGCCCACGTTTGGATTTTCGACGGCCCGATATCATGGCACGCAAATTGTCAAGAACTTGATGCAAGACTCGCTCACCACGGGGCGATGGTACATCGTGACCGTCATGGGTCGATCGGCGGGGTGGCTTGCATTGGCCATCGGTCGATCCGCCAGCGCCACCGTCACGCTGATCCCCGAAGAATTCGGTGAAAAGATATCGTTGCAATGTGTGGCCGACGTGATCGAAGGGGCGATGATCAAGCGTCAGTCCATGGGTCGGCCGGACGGCGTGGCTGTGGTTGCGGAGGGGTTGGCCTATCGTTTGGGCGATCGGGAGGAATTGGCCAATCTGTTGGACCGCGAGATTCCCGTTGACGCAGCCGGGCACATTCGACTATCGGAGGTGCCGTTGGGCTATCTGTTGCGGCGGGAGTTGGAACAGCGTTACGCCGCACGGAATGACAGGATTGGCATTGTCAGTCACGTGCTGGGTTACGAATTGCGATCGGCCGACCCCACACCTGCGGATATGTCGTACTGCCGCAGTCTGGGTTACGGGGCGGTGCGACTGATCCTGGAACGTCCGGAGCAGGCTGCACAGGGCGTCATGGCCACGCTGGTCAACGAGAACCTGGTGCCCATGCCCTTCGCGGACATGATCGATCCGGTTACGAACCGCACGCGCATCCGCATGGTCGACGTGAATTCGGACGAGTATCGGGTGGCCCGGGCCTACATGATCCGCCTGGAAAAGTCTGATATGGAAGACGAGCAGGCGTTGGCTAGGCTCGCACAAGCCGCCAAGATGGCGCCCGACGATTTTCGCCGGCGGTATGGGATCGCAGCCCGATTACGCGTTCAAGATAGTCCGTTACGCGCCGATTAACATCTGGCTGATCAATCACGATTGGCTTCGACAGCGTCGAGTTGACTGGGAATGTGACAATGACGGCGGCAGAAGGGACGTAGTGTGGTTAGTTTGAACTGTCGAAATTTTTGTAACGGCGATAATGCAGTTGATACGCTTTGGTAGGGCTTCCGCTGCCTCACGGTCGCGGCTCTGAAAAGAGGCGGGTGAAAACCCCCTACGAACTTGCGTGAACCTGGCCGCAACGGTGCGTCTCTCGGCGCAAATTGGCTGATGGAATCGGACCGAATCTTCCTATATGATTGGGCTGTGGCGCCTTTCCGATTGGAATCGCTCAGTATCAGTACGCAACATGATCGATTCAATTCTTCTGCGAGATTTTCTTTGCGTCGGAATCGCGGCGGCGCTGGTGAATGCGCAGCCATGCTGGAGCCAGGGCGTTACACATGCACGCCACGACGTACGCACTGTGTCGCGCGACCCCGCTTTCGTCGTTTTCAGCCGTGTACCCGGCCAAACGCCGCAGGCTATGCCGTCCAATGTGGATTGGATCGACGGCAAGCCGCTTCAACTGCATGCAGACGCGTTCACCGGTGACGGTCGCCTGATCGACTCGGTTCATTGGTGGGGTGCGAATCTTCCCGCGTCGCTCGACGATCGCGTCGTCGCGACAAGCGGTCCGTCGGGGTATGCGTGCACGCCCACGAGCGGAGATTGTTGCACCGCCAATGGAACCGCCGGTTGCCAGAATGTGCCCTGTTGTGAAACCGTATGTGCGACTGACCCGCACTGTTGCAATACATTTTGGGACGAAACGTGCCGGCAACGAGCGCAGGTCGAATGTGCAGTCTGCGATACCGGGCCAAACAAGTATGATGGATGGCTGATCGGATTTCATGAACCGATCGAAGCGGGCACGTTGCCGGCGGAGGCACTGGGTGTCTATTACTGCGACACTGTGAACGTAGCGGAACAACCATTCCAGGCTCCTGCGTGTGACGGCGTGGAAGGTGCCGAATACCAGGCCAATCTGGCTGATTGCTGTCTCGTTCATACGCGCCAGGATCTGCGTACCGGGACGCAGCCTGCGCAGTGGGCGGGATTTATGGCGGAAGAATGCGTCAACTACGCCCTATCGATCAACACCGTGATCGGCCAAGAATGGTCGACGCGCTCGGCTGGAACGGTCATCGGATGGTGGAGTGCGGGCGAGTTCTACGTTGATGTTTCGGTGGATGGCGGATTCGCGTTTCTGGCGGGCATGTCGGGTCAGTCCAATTTCATTCACGTGTTGGACATCAGCGATCCGGCGGTTCCGGTTTTGGTAACAAGCTATTCATTGCCGACGCCACACGGGGCAGCCACACCTTCCAGGGTCGCAATGTACAAAGGACTGCTTTTTGTCGGATTGTCGGGCAGCGGTGACGCGGGGCTCGCCATCGTCGATGTACGCGTGCCGCAAGCCCCGTTGTTGTTGACGACGATCGAGGTCCCGACGTTCGACGAAGTTTCGGGATTCGCATACGACGGATCGCGCGTTTATATGGCTGATGGAGTGTCGCCGCGATTCGCGGTGGTGGACTTGAGCGCTTTTGACCCAGACGATCCACCATCAAAACCTTATACATCCGCCCAATGGCTCGTGGGGAATGTCGGCGGAGCCGGCGTGCACGATGTGGTGGTGGCCAATGGTCGATTGTTCGCGTCAACGTCGGACCTGGGCGTCTACGCGTTTGATTTGTCCAATGTGTCCACGGCGCCTCCCGCGTTGCTGGGCGTGTCAGGCGGTGGGGGTGTGCGGTCGGCTTGGCCAACGGGGGATGGGCGGTTCATTGTGGCTGCGGTTGACTTGCCGGGTGGTGGGATTCGAGTGTTCGAGATTGAGGAACACCCGACCTGGGTCATTTTGATTCTACGAGATGAGGCTGTGCTGCCCAATCTGTCACAAGGCGCCGAACAGGTCGTCGTCAATGGGCATCGTGCGTACGCGGCTTGGAACCAGGCGGGATTGCAGGTATTCGACGTCGATCCTGCAAACGGCATGCTGTCATGGTTGGGTGGGTTTGACACTTCGCCATGGTCGGGCACGGGCGTCCGCGAAGGCAGTCAAGGCGTGTTTCCATTTCTCGGCGACGATCTTCTGCTGATTTCCGATACGTCGGAAGGGCTTTTCGCCGTCGATCTTACCACTCCCACCGTTCAGTGCGTGGCCGCGAACACCGGGCGAATGGCGAACTCGGCGACCTGGGGATGGCTCAGCGCCGCATCGGCTGCGTCTTCGATGGAGACCGATGCGACGCCCATGGACGACGGCGGGTGGGTGTTTGGAGTCTGGCTTGATACGAACTCAACGTGCGGATTGGCCGGTCAAGCCTTCGCGTTGTCATCAAACCAGGGCGGCGGGGCTTCATGCGGATGCGAGAGTGTCGCGGAATGCAATGACGGCAATGCTTGCACGTTTGATTCGTGCGACGGCCAATCGTGCAGCCAAGTGCAACGCAAATACGGGGACGTGGACGGCAACGGGACGATCAATCTGTTTGATCTGTTCTGCGTCTTGAACGGTTTCGCGGATGACTTTGCGAACTGTGCACTCACGAACGTCGACATGGAGCCCTGCGAGGGCAACGACGTGATCAACCTGCTGGATCTGTTCGCCGTTTTGAATGCCTTCGGCGAGGCGGATCCGTGCAAGTGCCCGGCGGCGCCCTGATCAAAAGGGATTCCGGCGTTCGCCGGAATGACGAAGTCAGGCGGTCGCGGTCGCGGATGGTGTTTGGAAGGTCGCTCGGAATGGTCAGAAGACCGCTCGCCTTGCGCTCGCGGCTCGTTTAGGTGGCGGGCGAAACCCGCCCTGGATTCCGGCGTTCGCCGGAATAATGGTGGCTGAAGTTGGTCGAACGATTGAGCCGCGAACCCGTCAAATGTTCTCGCCCAGGAAAAACGCGGCGCCGATTCGATCCGCCATCGGCTGATTCGAGAAAATCAACGGAAGGATATACTGGGTATCGGTATTAGGTGGCCGCAGATATTCCGCCATGGCCCTGCGCCAATTGCCGTTGAATTCCATGAGCACGTCCTGCGGGCTTGGGGCGTTCAGGGCTTTGTGAACGACTTCGGCGGCAATTTTCCCGGATCGCATGCCCGGATAGATGCCCTCGCCGCTGACTGCGGCAACGAACCCACCGGCATCTCCGATGATCAGCGTGTGTTTGCCCACATGCGTATCCATGGTCAGGGCCACGCCGGCAGGCACGCGTGTCACCGCTGCCGTCGCGGCTTTGTCTGACAGGTCTTTGTCGAGGATCGAGGCTCGATGGGCTCCTCGGCACACCGCGACCAACGTTGGAACCACGTCCTTGGCCTCGCCCCATAGGTGCACGCTGACAAACGAAACCCGGTCCCTGGAAAGAATCGCCCCGAAACCGCCCATCGGGTCCAGACCCATGGCAATCGAAAGGCGGGGATCGGTGCTGCGGCTGCCGACTTGTTCAACGCTGGCGACCCAGGCCGATTCGCCCGACCATTCCTGATTCAACCCCAGACGATCCAGCAGGCGGGTGTCGCGGCCGGTTGCATAGATCAGCAACCGACCGGAGATTCGCCGGCCGTCGACCGATATGACGGAGACTTGCTGCTCGGCGATGTCCATGTCGGCCACTTCCCATTGTTGGCGAACGTCGGCCCCATCTTTGATGGCTTTTTTCACCAAAGCTTGATCAAAGGACGCGCGATCGACAAGAAAAGCAGGCGTTCCCTTGAAGCGGGGGGTGGCGCTTTTTGTAAAATCCGAATTCCAAAACCGCACGTTCGTCAAGTCATGCTCAGCCAGTTTGGAGAGCGACAGGCCAAGGGGTGAAAGCCATTCGGCGGCGCTGGCGCTGACCCATCCCGCACAGGGGCGTGGCCGAGGAAATTTTGCCGCGTCCAGCACACAGACACGGCGACCCGCTTGGGCAAGCGTCATCGCGGCGGTCGCACCTGCGGGACCCGCCCCCACGATGACCGCGTCGAAGCCCTCGGCGGCTTTCAATTTTGGCATGCAAGCAACTCCCGGGCGATCATCTGTCGGTTGCGTGTTTTCGCTTGATCATGGCGAACCACTTATGGCCTCGTTGCAGGATCTACCGTTCGATCGAAACGATGGCGAATCCTTCACGGCACGTCCAACTGGTTCCACAGAGCGTCTTCCGCTTGCGAAAACCGAGACCTTGCGGACTCGAGCGTCGCCCGCACCGCTTGCAACGTCTGATCATCCGCGGCCAACTCCCCGCCGCGCAGCTCGAATAGCGCTTTCAGTTGTGCCGTCGCGTCATCCAATTCGGACGAAGCATCAGAAAACTCGCGGACGGCGTCCAGAATATAGGCTTCGCGCGATTCCTTTTCCTTGGGTTCGTGGATGAGCCGCCACGGTTGCAGGCGCAGCTCTTTGGAGGCCGCCTTCAGATGTTGACTGGCCTGTTCGACGTTTTGAATCAAAGAGACGAGGCGGTTTTCGCTCAAGGTGGTGACGGTTCGCACCTTGCCCGCCACGACGTGCAGATCGCCCAACGATGCGTTGATTTCGTCAAAAGCCCGATGGACTTTGGACAACAGGCTCTTTGCATCGCCGCGGTCGAATTCCTGCTCGATCGACGGAATCAGTTGCTTGCGAAGTGTGGCGGTGACGTCTGACACATCGCTCAGGGCGGATCGCACGACCGACCGATTCTCTTCGATGAGGTTTCCGACGTCTGAAAGGGCGTGATCGAGCAAGTCGAGGTTTTGGTGCAGCTTGGTCAACAGCGCGTCATCACGATCTGTGCGCATCTGTTCTGCCACCGCCGCCGTCAGGTCATGTACGTGGTCGAGAATTAAGCTCAATTTCGCGATGAGTGAGGCCTGCTCCGCGGGATCGAGCGATCGCTTGATACCGGCGGCGACGTCCGTAAAATCTCCCAAGATCAGATGAAACTTGTTCATCAGCGATACGGATGACTCCGGGTCAAGCTGGATTTTGATCTGCGACAGCAGGCTTTGGGGATCGCTCTCGTCGAATTGATCGGTCAATTTCGACAATGCGGTGGCGAATCCGGAAGTGTGGGCGTAGATGGGTTTCTGGGGTGTGGCGGGGTTTGCTGATTGCCCTCGGAATTCGACGATCAATTGGCCTTGATCACCCAAGAGCTGACCTTCCACGGCGAGCCGACAATCCTCGCGCAGGCTGATGGATCGGTTCACGGACCCCTTGATTTCGAAGAACAGGAAATTCTCGCCGGCGGGATCGTCGGGCAAGGGGCGTTCCGCCGTCGTGACGGAAGTCACCGCGCCGACCTGTTGGGGCCCGCAGACAATGGGAGCGCCGGGCTTGATGCGGGGCGTGGCTTGATCGTGACGAATCAAGATGACGATCGGGTCGCGCTTTTCGAAACTGGTGCCGCCGATAAACAGCAGCGCTCCGAAGAGCATGGCTGCGACGACGATGACGGTTAGACCGAGTCGAAAGACGTTACGTTCGTGGGGCATTCAGTGATCCCGATAGGTCGAAACGACCGGGTCCATAACCGAGGCCGACATCATACTCATTTTTGAACCAAGGGCGACCTCTAGCCGCCTTCGATGATGAATTTTTCGAATTCACTCATGCCGCCTCCCCGTGTCAGCGGTCCGTCGGACAGCCCGTTCAGGAATTGATGCATGAGCTTGACCTCGTCGGAATCGGATTCGTGCGGCGTCGTGTCCCGTATCGCCTCGAATTCTTCGCGAGTCCCGATCTTCAGGACTCGTCCTCGATCCAGCATCACCATGCGGTCCGCGATTCTAAAGGCCGAGTCCATCTCGTGCGTGACCACAACGCTTGTCACGCGGAGCTTCTTTGACAGCCCGATCATCAGCTCGTCAATGGCGGCGCTGGTGACCGGATCAAGCCCGGCGGAGGGTTCATCGTAAAACAAAATTTCAGGGTCCAAGGCGGTGGCCCGTGCCAGCCCGGCCCGTTTTCTCTGGCCGCCGGACAACTGCGAAGGCATCTTCTGGCGGTGTTCAAGCATGTGCACCTGTTGCAGCTTGAGCGTGACGACGATGTCAATGATCGACGGGTCAACATACGAATGCTCGATCAAAGGCAGCGCCACGTTTTCGGCCACCGTCATCGAATTGAACAGGGCGCCGCTTTGAAAGAGAATGCCGAATGTCTTGCGTAATTCATTGAGACGAGGCTCGTCGACGGAACAGACATCGATGGGGTCGGACGACGACTTGATCTGGAATAGAATCTCCCCTCCATCCACCTGATATTCGCCGATCAGACAGTTGAGCAACGTGCTCTTGCCGCACCCGCTTCCCCCCATGATGACGAGCATTTCGCCGCGTCGAATGTCAAACGTGACTCCGTCCAGCACGCGGATTCGCTCGCCTCGGGTGTTGACGAACGATTTAATCAGCCGGCGAACGGAAATCGCCACGTCCGGCCCCAGTGAAGGCGAATCCTCGCTGCGGGGTGGGTCATCACAATCCAAAGGCATAGAAAACCGCCGTAAATACCGCGTCGATGCCAATCAGCGAGACGATCGATTTCACTACGGTGGCCGTCGTCGCACGCCCCACGCCCTCCGGGCCGCCTCGAACGTGAAACCCCTCGTAGCATGCGATCAGGGCAATCACGCCGCCGAACACGCCGGCCTTGAACAGCCCGGTCATGAAATCCGTCACGTTGACCGCATCCTGCGTCAAGTTCAAATAGATTTGAGCCGGTACGTCGAGCACGAAGACGCCGGCAATGAAACCGCCGGCGACTCCGATGTAATCTGCGATCACGGTCAACAGGACGATCATCACCGATGTGGCCAGAAACCGCGGAACCACCAGGAAGCGTATCGGGTTCAGGGCGTGGGCCCGCAGGGCTTTGACCTCTTCCGATTCGACCATGGCCCCAATCTCTGCGGCGATGGACGCTCCCGCGAATCCACTCAGCACCACCGCCGTCAACAGGGGCCCCAGCTCGCGAACAATGGCGATGCCCACGACCTCGGCCACACGCTGGAGTTGCCCGTAACTTTGCAGCGTCGGGGCCATTTGCAGGGCGAGAATGATTCCGATGAAGACCTGCACGATCGCGACAATGGGAATGCTGCGAACGCCCACACGGACCATTTGGCTAACCAGCGTCGCGTGGTTGAATCGGACCGTTCGGGTGATGAGTCCGCGGACGGTCCAGACCGAGGTATCGCCCAGCAAATAGGCCAGCCCGCCGACGTAGCGCACACTCGCGGCGATGAAGCCGCCGGCGTGATGGACCGCCTCGCCGATCAACTCCACGCCGCGTATCCATGGGCGGCTCGAGCCGGAAGGCGACGGTGTCGCGGGTTGCTCGCTCATGCCCGACGCGCTTCTTGTTCCGTTGCTGTGATGGTGAAGAACCGATCGAGCTTGGTGATTTCGAGTACACCACAAACGCGGACGCTGGGTGACATGAGAATCATTTTCCTCTTGTCTCGGTGTAAACGACGAAAAATATCGACCAGTGTGCCCACGCCGGAAGAGTCTATGTAATTCACGTCGGCCATGTCCACAATCAGCTTGGAAGACGTCTGGGCGCAGACCTCCAGCAGGTCCTCGTGAAAGCCGGGCGATCGATGCAAATCGATTTCGCCGGTCAGGCGGACGATGGTTGAGTCGTCGACGTGGTCTACCTGTCTAATGACCCGGCTCATGGACATCTTTTTTTCACCATGATCAATTGTGTGCCGCCTCCGTTCAGCGGGGTATAGGTCACTTCATCCATCACGGTTTGGATAATGTGCACACCAAGTCCACCCGGACGTACATCTTCCAGCGATCGGCTTTTGATTCGAGATGGATCGACATGTCCACCATAGTCCCGAATCGTGATCCGGATGGCCGGCATCTTGACAGCCTGATCCCTTTCAATGCAAATGTCGATAGGCTCGTCGCATGGGCCGCCGTAGCTATGACGAATGACGTTGGTCAGCGCCTCGTCCACCGCCAGCATCACCGTGCCCACGTCGGGTTCGGGGAATCCCATGGCCTGGGCAACCTTTTCGACTTGTTCCCTAACCGCGGCCAATTCGGACGGATCGCACTTGATGGTAAGGGATATGGGATCCATCGTCGGAGGCGAGCTTTTCCTGGCGAATTCTTGATTACTCCTGTTGGCTGTCATAGCGTCCTTGGTCATGGACGGTTTGGCACCGATTCGACACGAACTGTCGCCATCGCTTGACCGATTCAGCACGTTCTACAGCCGACGCCCCGGGTTGGTAATCGAAACGACGATCGGTCAGGTCTTGCAGTGCCAAAATGGCAGCGAACCGAACCGCTGGATCTTCGTCGTCCAATCGATCGACGAGCAGGGCAACGACCGAGGCATCACCGCGTTCAGCCATTAGACGGATCGCCGCGACACGTCGAGCCGGCTCCTGTGAACTCAGTTCACCGATTGGATCGTTTCTGGGCGCGACGCATCCGTTGGCCAGGACGATAATGATCAAGCCTTTCAACGACCGGGTACAACGCCGCTGTTGACGAGACCGTTCCGGAGACCGCATCATCGCGCCAAACGGTCGCTGAGTATAGCGGAAGCGGGAAGATTGGTAAATCCGGGCAAACAGGTTCTGTTGGAAATCCATTCAGCTAACACCGGAGAGATTCCGAGATTATGATGCGTAGCATTCCTGGCGCGCCAAAAGTATATTCGTGGCAGAACGTTATGTCGTCAATCGCTATGGATTCCAAGCACGCTTTTGAATGGCTCGACGGTAACCACGCGGATCGCCAAGCCGCTTTCGCTCTCATTCTTACCGGCAGCGCGCACCTTAACCCATCATCTCGACAGCAGTTGGAGACGTTTTGCGAATCCATCCAACAGCAGAAACTCGATGACGAATCGCTCGGAGTGGTCCGAATCGATCGTCAAATCGCGGCTGCGGGGGTCAACGTATTGGTGCCCGGTCGATCGGCCATGCTGTTCCTGGGTCACGACGAGAGGCGATCGGGCGACTCTCGCATTCAAGTCGCCCTGGTCAAGATGCTAGTGGATCGGGCTTGGACACGCGGCGTCGTTTTGCTGCAAACACTTTTGGAACCGAACACTACGGATCAAGCCGTCGTTTTGGAGCGAGCGGGATTCAGTTTCCTGGCAGCATTGGCCTACCTGAACTTGAATTTTGACGCGAACTTCTCCAAAACCTCCCCGTGCACCGACCTATCCTATGTTGTCTATTCCCATCATACGCATGCTGATTTCCTGTCCGTTATCAGCCAAACCTACGAACACAGTTTGGATTGCCCGCAGATTTGCGGCATTCGTCGAATCGAAGATGTTCTCCTGGGACACCGACATACAGGCCTGCACGATGATTCGCTGTGGTTGCTGGCTTGCAGGGATCATAGGCCAGTAGGGGTTTTGCTCTTATCCGGCCTGGTGGGACAAGCTCAACTTGAAGTGGTCTACATGGGGGTGGTTCGTGAAATGCGAGGTCAGCGGGTGGGTGATGCGCTGATCGCGAAAGCGATCGACCTGGGACGTCAACGCGTCCGGCAGGGCCTCACGCTGGCGGTTGATTGCGACAACACACCTGCACGGCAACTTTATGCGCGGTGGGGGTTTCGCGAAATGGCTCGACGACACGTCTGGATTCGGGTGCGGCGGGAGGGCCTCGACGCCGACCACTTGTCCACAACTTCTTCACATGTCGAATTCACTCTGTGATCGGTTGGTGTGTAAAAATTTTTTTGCGCGCTTAAGCTTCGTATCTGCGGAAGACAATGCGCCGGTGAAGAACTCCGCTTAGCAAATGTCATTGACTGACCCGTGGCCGGGTGTTAGATTTCGCTTATCGGCATTCGAACGAAATTTCAGGAGTCGTACAAAGGGACGCAACTTCTGGTTTCCTAAATTCCTCGAAAACTTTATAAGATGCAGCGCGAGTTTTTGATTGCTGCGAAGGAGCTTGCGGTGGAGGTGCGCGCACACGGTGAGGATGCATCAAATCGACTGGTTGAAAGAATCGCTGAAATCGTCGGGCCGCGGCGATTCAAAGTTTGGTTTAAGGGATCGACAAGCTTTGCCTTTGCCGACGGCTTTCTTAACGTGGGTGTGGCCAACACTTTCGTCGGCGGATGGATCGAGAGGCACTTCTCGGACGTGCTTCGTGATGTCGCAGCCGAGGTGACGGGCCGGGCGATCGATGTCTCATTTTCGATCGATCCCAATCTTTCAAAGAATGTGCGCAAGAAGCAGCCTGACACGCAGGCTGATTTCGCCTCCAATAATCCGGAGCGTGTCGCCCGAGCACAAAAGCGGATCGGTGCGCCGCCGCCGCTGCCGCTTCCCCGCGGGAGTTTTGACGATTTTGTGGTTGGCGAATCCAATCGATTGGCGCATTCCATGGCCGTGTCGGTCGCGGCTCGTCCAGCCTCACAGTTCAACCCGCTGTTCGTTCATGGCGGGTGCGGCCTGGGCAAGACCCACCTGTTGCAGGCCATTTGCAATCGATTTCAGGAGGCGCACCCGCGGGGGACGTTTCGATATTTGTGCGGGGAGGATTTTACAAACCAATATGTCTTCGCACTGAAAACGCGGGCGATCGAGTCCTTTCGGGAGCGCTATCGAGGCGCGGACCTTTTGATCATTGATGACGCCCATTTCTTCGCGAACAAGCGGGGGACGCAAACGGAGTTTCTACACACGTTTAACGCCGTTGACGCCGCGGGAAAACAGGTGGTCATGGCCTCCGACGCGCACCCCAAGATGATCAGCCATTTGTCGGAATCACTGATGACTCGATTCGTGTCCGGCATGGTGGTAAAAATTGACGCGCCGGATTTGGAACTTCGCCGCGAAGTGTTGCGCCGCCGTGCTCTTAAAATAGGTCATCAGATTCCCGAACCCGTCGTTGAATACATCGCTGAGGCCTGTCAATCGAACATCCGCGAGCTGGAAGGCGCCTTGCTCAATTTGGTGGCGCTGGCGGAATTCACGCGCTCTCCGATCAGCCTTTCGCTCGCGGCTCAAGGCCTCAAGGATTTGATCCGTCGAACGACGCGCATCGTTCGGCTTTCCGATATCGAGACGGTTGTGGCGATTTATTTCGGGCTTTCAGCCGCCGATTTGCACACTTCACGTAAATCGCGAACCATCGCCCTGGCGCGGGGTGTGGCCATGTTTCTGGCTCGAAAGCTTACCGACATGAGCTTTCCGGAAATCGGCCGCTTCATGGGCAATAAAAATCATTCGACCGTTCT
Organism: uncultured Phycisphaeraceae bacterium; assembly: GCA_964424105.1. Classification (GTDB taxonomy): domain Bacteria; phylum Planctomycetota; class Phycisphaerae; order UBA1845; family UBA1845; genus CAYRHJ01. The sequence goes on from CAYRHJ010000035.1 coordinate 30,996, forward strand.
GCTGGCTTGCCGTCGCATCGGACAAGTGGTTCAAGAAGATGGAACCGTGCGGTGGATCACCGGTCGAGGCGAACACGAGAAGCGCGTGCGCGAGGTGTTCAGCGAGCTGGAAGAACAACTGGGGCAATCGAACCCGTCGTCGCGACGGACGCCGCTCTTAACCGCTGTAGAGCCAGATTCCAGGCAGCGTGAATAGCTAACGGACGTCTTGTGTCACGGTGGATCGACCCTGTGAAGTCATGGCGATGGCCGCCTGAATGGCCGCGTGACTCATCGGCAAATGTCGCCGCGGCAATGCGGCCTTGATGCGCTCGCACTGTGTTTCCAGTCCTTCTCTCACCAGTGCTTGATAGGCCTGCACCGTCGTTCGATAATCGGCAAACGCCGGCGAGCGACGCAGTGCCGTCACGACGCCTTTGCCGCCTACCATACCCGCGATCCAGGCAGTAGCCGACAACACCGTCGTTCCCGATCCCGCGAAAAACAGCAGATCCGCCAGGAGGAGGGGGAGGCCGATCGCCAGCGCCGCCGCATCGCCTTGTCGCGAATGTTTTTGGACTTCGACCTTCCAGGCATCGATTTGCGTTCTGACCCGCCGCCCCCAGGCCGCCGCGTCAAACGGAGGAATCTCCCATGGGCAGCGATGCCGCAGGCCCTCGTCATCCCAGTATTCGTGCTCCGCGATCCACCGATCGATCACGTTGGCCATGGCGTGGAAGCGCTGTTCATAATTCTGACGCAGTGCGTCGGCCGACCGTGCCGCCTCCTTCTCGAAATCAATCGATGCCGCGCGGCTTGGCTGGCCCATCCAGCGAGCAATCACCTGCCGGGCACCGCGCAGGGTCGAATAAAGTGGCAGCATGCGCTGACCGATGCCCAACAGGCTCCGCTCTTCAGAAGTGAGCAAGTCTTCAGTGAGACGCGTGTCGTCGGCCACGTGGCGCAATCGATCGGATACCCCCCGCGACAGGTTCTCGAATTGACGAACGCGGTCCAGATTGGCCCGAAGCATTTCACTGCATCTTTGGCGAACGCAGGTATGAAGTAGGCCGATCCGATCTACGGAAATCGGCGGACATACCCACTTGATCAGGCGATCCCGAATCTCGCCGTCGACGGGGCGGTAACCCGTGCCGGGCTTGAATGGACATTCCACCCAATCGGCCACACCCAATCGAGCCGCCAACTTGATCTGCTCTTGATGACCACTCGGCTCCAGCTCGGGACTTATCTCCGTGCAATTAAAGACCAGGTTTATGGTGGGACCGAGCAATCTCGCCAGCGAAAGGGGTCGGCCCAGAACCGTCGCGTCGAACCATCGCTCTTCATCCAGCACGACGACGATGACATCCAACCAGGGCAGCAGATTGAGCGCGAGTCCGCCTTCGCTGGCCGATTGGGTGCTCGTGATGTCGGGCAAATCGACGATGACGGCGTGTTCCAATTCCGGGCATCGGTGGCAGATGATTTCTACACGATCCTTGCGTCCCGAAGTGGGTTCGGAGCGATCGACGGCCACCCTGTCCATCGACGTGAATATCAGGTTGTCGGGCACGTCGCCCAAGAACTTGTCCGCATGACGCTCGTGAACCGCTGCAATGGGTCCAACCGTCTCGTGTGCGTGGGCGGTGATTCGGCTGGCCTCGCGACCCAGGATCGTGTTAAACAGCGTACTCTTGCCGCATGACGCTCCGCCGAGAAAACCGCATACAAGGGGGAACTCCGGATGTGCTTCGCGAAACCGCAGCGCGGAACAGGCGTTCGCATCGACGTCTTCCCAGCGAAGCGAAACGGACCGCAGCGCGTCGAGAATGCCCGGGTCAGACAAGGTGGCCAATGGATTGGGTTGCTTCAACATGATTCGCCGTCAAATCCGCTTCGGTCATCAAGCCTTCCGGCAGACATCAAGCCGGGTCGGACGTATCGTCTTATCGGTCTCCAGCGTCTTGCTTCGACCGGACGGGGTGCGAGCGCGACGACAGTCGTCGATAATTCGAGGCATACAAGCCGGCAGAGACCAGGCCCAGGACAAAACTCGCGTACCACAAGGTGCGACCTCCGAAGTGCTCAAGCACCAGCCCCCCGGTCGTGGCTCCAATGGCCAGCGCCGCTGAAAAAGTCAACTGCATGACGCCCATGTACCGGGCACGCAATTCCACCGGCGCCAGGTCCGCAGCCACGGCGAATTTCACCGGCGCGTCCATCATTTCACCACAGGTCCAGACGGCTACGGTCAGCCCAAACAGCCAAGGACTGGTGACGAAGCTCTTCAATCCGAACCCCAAACCCACCACGACCGCCGCAGCCACCAGCACCGCCGCCCGATCAAATCGCGACATCCAGGTCGTGAACGGGACCTGAAGGATGACAATCATGATGCCGTTGATGGCAATGATGCGCCCATACGTGGCTGCGTCAATTCCAAGCTCGTTCAGATACAGCGGAAACGTCGTGAATGCCTGCTGAAACACGCAGGCCAAGCCGAGCGACGCCAAGCAAAACATCACAAACGTGCCGTCCTTGGCGATGCGCGTGAGCGCCGTCAGCAATGGAATCTGCGTCGTATGGGTGCCTCGCGAACTCGGCAGCCCGGCTCGATCGGAAGGCTCCATCGGCCCAGCGGGTGACAAACGCGGCAACGATTCGCGGATGGTGAACAAGATGATCAAGCCATATGTCGCGGAGGTCGCGGCGTCTCCCCAGAACAGCCAGCGATAGGAGAACTTCGCCAGCCATCCGCCCACGAACGGCGCGAAGCTGAAACCCAGGTTGATGGCGATGTACATCAGCCCGAACGCGTGCGGACGGGTTTCAGGCTCGGAAACGTCGGCGATCATCGCAGACGCAGCCGGTCTGTACATGTCCATCACAAACGAAAACGCCAGCACCGCAAGAATGATCGACCAGCGATTCTCCAACCATGGAAAAAGCAGCAGAATCGTCGCGCCTCCGATCAAGCTGAAGACCATAACGGTTTTGCGCCCGATCCGGTCAGCCATGTGCCCGCCCACAATCGCCGCCCCCAATGACCCCACACCGAACGCGGACAGGGCGTACGTAGCAAACGATGCACCCAGCTTCAATTCGTTATTGAGATACAGGGCCAAGAAAATCAGCACGAATGATCCGGCGCGATTGATCATCGTTCCCAAGCACAGAATATGAATGGTTCGCGGAAGGCGGATGAATTGTTGAAGCATGAATCTTCCACGCCCCTCGTGGTTCGTACGACCGGAATCAGCCGGGGCGAAAGCCTACTCGAAGTGCAAATCGTTGGCGAATGGTGGGCGACCGACCTTCGGATTCTGGAAAGCGTCCTTGAAAGGTGTCGTCGAAAGAAGAGGGGGCACGGGTCGATCAAACCCATGCCCCCGACCACGAATCATATCCGGAAATCTTCCGGCTTAAAACATCGATTCAGAACGCAACTATCCGCCCAGCAGCGACAAAACGTTCTGCTGTTGTGCGTTGGCAATCGCCAGAATACTCGTGCCGGCTTGGACGAGAATCTGTGCCCGCGTCAATTCCGTAGTTTCGGATGCGAAGTCGGTGTCGCGGATGACGGATTCGGACGAAGTCAAGTTTTCAACCGAGATTTGCAATTGGTTGATGTTTGGTTGTAGCTTGTTACGCTCGAACGCGCCCAGCCGTCCTCGCAATACCGCCACCTGCGTAATGACCTCGTCAACCACGTCCGATGCTTCGGAGAAGTTATTAGTGCGCAACGCCTTGGGCCCACCGCTCTTAAGCTCCGAAAGGAATCCCACCAATCGATTACCGAGCTTGTTGGCTTGCATGCTCTTGACGCCGATGCTCTCTTGCTGGTTCACATTCACGCGTGGACCGAGCTGATAGAGTGACCCGCCGCTGGTGATGGCAAACGACGTGGTCCCCGCGCCGAAAGTCGTGTCCAACGTCACGTCGACGTCCAACAACGTGGACGTCAACGAAAGCTTCAGTCCATCGCCCACCGTGGAGGCTCCGTTGATGGTCCCCACCGCGTCACGTCCGACCGTACGCCCCCCGCCCGTGGTGGGATTCACCACCACACCGTCCCGATCTTCCAGGAAGAACGCGGCGCTGTTGGCCAGGACCGTGACACTGACAAAGTCGTCCGAACCGTAGCCACGACTCAGCAACACGACGCCCGACGCCGTTCCCGCCGGACCACCGGCTGTGTAGGCGTTGGCCGAGGCGATGATGCCCGTTGAATCAGACACCGCGTTGATTTGTTCCACGATCTGGTTGGTCGTGGTCGATGCGGGAAACGTGAGGCTGATGATTCCGTTGATTCCCTGCACGTCGATGGTCACCGGTTGATTGCCGATGGCGCTGGCTTCGAAGTGCATTTCAGCCTGCAAAGCCGACTGCGACACGTTCACTTGCACTGGAATGAAGACCCGGTCGCCGAAATTCGCTTCCTGAACGCTGACGTCGGCCAGAATCGTCGTATTCACGCCGCTGGTAACGTAGTCCAGGCTCCCGTCCAGCAGTTTCCGCCCGGCAAACGTCGCGGTGTTGGCGATTCGAGTGATCGAATCGATGGCGGAATCAATCTGCAATTGATTCGCCTGAATTTCCTCGTCGGAGAACGCGCCCCGGTTCGCGGCTTCAACGACCAATCCCTGTATGTCATTCAGCAAGGCGGACACTTCATCAAGCCCCGATTCCGTCGTGGCGATCACGTTGATGGCTCGCTGTGAATTGTTGATGGCTTGACCGACGGCGGAAATTTCCGACCGCAGCCTCTCCGACACGATCAAGCCCGCGGGGTCATCCGCACCGCGGTTGATCTTCAAACCGCTGGACAACCTCTCCAGCGAAACGGAAAGTGACCGCTGATTGCGGCCCAACTGAAACCCCGCGGTTACGGCGGGAATGTTTGAATTGATTCGTCCCATGGTCAATCCTCCCTGACTTTGGCGTGCGGCTCCGGCATCAGCCTGTGCTGCGAAGCCGCCCCGCTTTTTTCCGACGGCCCCCACGGCGCCGGCAAGTCATCGCCATCCGTGCGATGACTTGTGAATCGAGCGTCTATTCGGTACGACGCGGTGTCGATCCCGATGACTGATTGTCCGGTGGCTTGGCGATGTCTTCCGGCTTCATGCCGGCCGCCGCCAGGTTTTCACGCTTGATGGCCTCATAAACCTCTTTGCGATGAACGGGCACCGAGTGCGGCGCCGAAATGCCCAGCCGGACCTTGTCTCCTCGTATGTCAACGACGGTGATTTCAATTTCATCACCGATCATGATCGTCTCATCTCGCTGCCTGGATAGCACCAACATCCTCGGCTCCTTCCTTGGCTCTGCCGATGCCTGACCGGTCCGCGAATCCACGCGGCCGATCCGGTCCTGTGTGACGAAGGGACCGCGTTTCAAAAGACGCGGATAACCACGCGGTACATCGGGCCTGTTTGCGGTTCAACACCGCACCCCGGCATATAGGCATTATAGCCGACAGGCCGCCGCGCTCGCCACCCATTCGTACTATCCAGTTCGACTCATCGCCAAGGGCCGGCCCATCCGCATCAACGGGTGCCGCGTCGAGAATTTCTTCTCGCTCAGAACAAGCTGTCGTGCCTGCTGGTTGGCGACATTCACGACCAGGGGCCCCTGAAGATTGCCCGTCAGCACGTCGTCCACCTTGTTGACAATGATGAAAACTTGGGCCTTGTTCGGGTCGGCCAACCCGATGTGCTCCAATTCTTCGCCCTTGACCGGGACTCGATAGTCCGGCACGAACAGCCGCGGATCGCACACGACGAAAGCCAAATCCGCCCGATCCGCCGCCTGTAGCCAATAAAAGGCACTCTCCTCGCCGGTTTGCAGCAGGGCGTAGGTCTTGGCGTCGGGAAACCCGAGCACACCACGCCCAAACGTGATCAACCGGGAATCATCCACCTCCAGTGGTCCAAATCGCGACGTTTCAATTATCACCGCCACACTCCTTTGGTCGTCCTTGATGAGCCTTCTTCGCGACGTTTCGGTCGCCCACGCAACCGATGATTCGTTCGTCCCGCGCCCCCGCGCCCGTTTGGGACGGTACATCGCCGCGAAAAAACCGCCCGGTGCGCGTCCCCCAGGCTCCCAGGTCTCCGCCTGGGTGACTCCTCCCTGCAACCTCCGAGTTGACCAATCGCTCGGCCGCTGCCTTCCGTCCCCTTTTGATTATCGTCAGCCCCTTGAAAACCCGGGCATCACCGCTCGTTCGTTTCAACCTAGCGCAGGAAGTCCAACAGCGACAAATTCAAGAGCTGCGATCCGGATAACAGATTCGCTTGAAGCGCGGTCTGCGCTTGTTGAAACTTCGTGACCGCCTCGGTGTAGTCGAGATCCTCGATGTTCGACAGCAAGGCCCGCGTGGCCACCACCGCGTTTTCCGTTTGCTCCACCCGCGCCCGCATAGCCTGCGACCGCGCACCGACCGTGCCGTGGATTTTCAACACATCATCAGCCGTCAGTTTCAGTCGCTCCGCCGCGTTGCCGATGCCGGCTTCGTCGTTCGACCGCAACGCGCGTTCCAGGTCAATCAGCGCCGTAAACACGTTGTCCGCACGGACCACTGCGACGTCACGGCCCACCAACTGCGTTTCCGGGTCCTGCACCGAACCGCTCAATCCCAGGTCATCGACCGCGAACGAACCGATGGACGATCGACCAACCGTCAGCGCACCCGTTCCACCTGTGCTGTCTTCGATCACGATGCCGTTCGTATCGGGATGAAAACCGGCTTCGATGCTCACGCCCGCTTCGCCGGCAGCCTCGTTGATCAGGTCCACTACGTCACCGAGCGTTTGGGCCCCGTCCAGGTTCACCTCGAAAATGTCTCCGTCCTTGGATTCGATCCGCAGATCCGCCTCTCCTTCCAGCACGTGCACGCCCTTGCCGAAATTCAGCTCCGCCAGCGGCGTTTGCGGACCGAAGGTTACGATGCCCAAATCGGCCGCCGTCGTTCCTCCCGTCTCCGAAATACTCATGGTCACGCCCGCCACTTGGCTGGTGATTTCCAGACCGGTTCCCGCGTCATTGATGCGAGACTTCACGTATAGGCCGGACGTGTTGATGAGGTTGACAACGTCCTGAATCGTCTCAGCCTGGGAAAGATCGATCTCGATCGACCGACTTCCGTTCGTAATTCGAATGCCGCCGTCCAGCTCGACGCCGGCCCCTTCGTTCAGGCTGTCGATGGTTGAATGGGGCGTCAAACGCGGTGACAAGTCGATGACATCCACCGGCGCGTTTCCCTCTGACGTCGCCGCCAGACCCAGATCCGATGCGGTCAACCCGGTCGACGTGTCCCGCACCACCGCGCCGGACGACGATAAAAGCAGCCCCCGGCCTTCAATGTCCACCGACAGATTCAGCCCCGCCGATTCCGCGGTGTCATTGATCATGTCCACGACGTCGCCCACGGTGTCCGCCTTGGAAAGGTCCACCTGAACCGTCACGGCCTCGTCGTCCGTCAACACGATGGATCCCTTGCGAATCCCCGCGGAATTCGCACCGGTCAAATCTTCCAGACGCGTGTCGCGGCTCAGCGCCGGGCGAAGCTCGTTCGTCAAAATGGTCGCGGTGGCCAGGTGGCCGAAAATTGCGTCGCCCGGCACGTTAAAGTTTTCCAACTCGGTCAATGAAACTTGCGTTCCCACGTGGCCGCTGTCGCCGAGGTATGCGACGCCGCCCAGGGCTGAAATGAAAGGCTGCGTCTGGGTCTGTTGCCCGGCGAAGATGAATCGGCCCTGGACCTGTCGATTTCCCACGGCGGCTAGACGTTCGCGGAGCGGGGCAATCAACGTGGCGTTGGCGATGCGCTCCTCGGCGCTGGATTGCGTGCCGCTACTGCTGATGGCGATCGCTTCCGCCTCCCGAATCAATCCATTCACTTCCGCCAGCGCATCGTCCGCCGAACTCAACATCAAGTCGGCATGTTGCAGGTTATCGAGAATCTGATCCTGACGGGCGATCGTCTCGTTCATTCTCAATGCCTGCGCCGCTCCGACCGGGTTCTCGCTGGCGGAAATGAAATTCCGTCCCGTCGCCAGACGCGTCTGTTGCGTGAACAGCTCCCGCGTGTTCTGTTGCAACGATTGCAACATGTTGAGCGTCCGCAAGTTGTGCGAAACACGAGTAAAATTGACCGGCGAAATAGCCATCGGCGTTCGTATCCTGTTCAATCCTCTTGTTCGGCTTGCCCTATCGCTACGCGATCTGGCGACCGTTTTCACACCCTAGCACTTCTAACCATTTCAGAGCCGCGACCGCCTTTTTTCCAACCCGCGACCACCCTCTTTCAGAGCCGCGACCGTCAGGGAGCGGTCTTGCTGTCTATTGGAATGACGGGTCGGCCATTGTGTTAGGCACTCTTAATTCACCAGCGAGATAAGCTCGCCCGTCAGCCGGTCCACGACGCTGACAAATCGGCTGGCACCTTGAAACGCGCGCTCAAATTTGAGCAGCTCGATCGCCTCCTCGTCCAGACTGACGCCGCTCACGTTTTCCTTCTGGGCCAGCAGCGAGTCCGTGACCGTTGCCCCCGCTTGGGCGTTTTCTCTCGCCGCCGCCGTCGCCACCGCGACCTCGTTGACCATGAATCCGTAGAATCCAACGATGGAGGCCCCGTCGAGAAGTTCGCTCGCCTGCTGGCCTACGCCCGCCAGCCGACCCGCGTTCGAACCATCGCCCACGGCGTTAAACGATGCCGCCGACAGACGAGACGGATCCGTCAGCACGGATGCGTTGACCGCGATGTTCGTGGCGTCGGTCCCAACGAACAATCCATTCATCCCCAGCGACGCGAGGAGGTGGGACGTGTCCGTGCGGGGCGACTGACCGTCAAAACCGAACGTGAAGGTCATCCGCGAATCCGACGTCATGGAAAGCCGACCGTCCGGCGTGATGGATGCTGACACACCCGCCACGCGATCGTTGATTTCCGCAATCAGCGACTCCAGTGACGTCTCCTCGCCGATTCCGTCCAAATCCACCTGTATCTGATAACTGAGCAGCGCACCCGTCGTCTCGTCCCGCGTGGCGATGTAAAAGCTTCCGTTGACAGGCTCAAACGGCAGCCCGGCTTCACTGCTGTTCAACGCAGCCGTCGGATCCGTCACCGAGTAGCCGGACGTCACCGTCGTCATTCCCTCCAGACCCTGTCCGTCGCCATGAGCCGTGTTCACTTCCATGATCAACGCCGCAGCCAACCGATCCACATCTGAAATCCGGGCGAAGGCGCTTTGATCTCGTGCGACCATCAACCCGTTCAACCTGCCACCGTTCACTGCGACCCGGCTTCCGTTGTCCGCAAAGGCCACCTCGTCACGTCGAAACTCCCCATCCAAGCGGCTGGTGACAGCCAAGCCACGCGAGACGTTTCCATCAACCAGCGTTTCATTGCCCACGTACACAATGACCGCGCCCGTCGGTTGCTGTTGCACGCGAACATCGATCAACTCGCCCAGGTCCCGCAACAAGGCGTCACGTTGATCGCGTAGTGCGCTGGCCGGCGCCCCGGACGATTCGGCCGCGACGATCTGCCCATTAAGATTCGCGACCCGTTCCGAAATACCGTTCGCCGATTCCACCAGCGCCGCAATCTGATCATTGAAACCCTCGCCGAGTTCCCCCAGCGACATTCGCATGTGACGCAGGGTCCCCGCCAGCGTGGAGGCACTGCTGATGGCCAACTGACGAGCGGAACGGTCCTCGGGTGCGTTTTGCACTTGGCTCATATTGTTGAAAAAATCCGTGATACGCCCGGAAAGCTGAATCCCCGTCAACGGGTCAAACAGCGTCTCGACCTCGGCCATCGATTGCTGCTGCATCAGGTCCGACTGATTCCTTCCCAACGACGCCCGTAACCGATTTTCCAGCGCCTCGTCCAGATTCCGCCGCAAGGACGTCAGCGCCACGCCGGACCCCGGACGCATGCCCTCCGGAAGCGCCGGACCGCCCACGCTCGACAAGCCCGGCGATTGCCGGGTGTAGTCGGTGCTGCCGGCGTTGCTGATGTTGTTACCAATCACCTGCAACGCGCTCTGATAGCTCAACAGCGCGCTTCGCCCGATCTGCAATGCCGTATTAACCAGTCCCATCGCTGCTATCCAACCATCGCAAAAAGTTCTCGAGGCCGAGACAAGACAACACGTCCGGATTCCCCGTATATCCCCACCGAATCGCCGCTCGTTTTCAACGCGTCAAACACCTCGCCGAGCGTTGACAGTAAGTCACGAGAAACGATGCCGATCATTCGGTTCAATCCAGCCACCGACTCCACAGCCTCGCGCAATCGCCCAGCGACCGGCGTCAAGCGTTCAGCATTCGACGTCGAAAGGCGCTCGGCCAGCCGGCGAATCGATAGGATGCGAGATTCCTCCGCCGAGAGCCCCAGCGCGTGTCCCACCAGCATCATCAGTTGTTTGCGAAGCCCGTCTTGCTCTTCGATTCGCCTGATACAGGCCTGTTCGCCGGCCAGATTTCGGTTGATGGTTTCATGATCAGCCCGGCGCATGGCCTCCAGCTTGGCGCACAAGAGGGTTTGCAACTCCCCGTGCAAGTCCGCCAACCGGTCAAGAACGACGACAAGGTCGGACACACGCCGCGATACACTTTGATGGATGGCCGTCACGTTTCATTTACTCCGCAATCGATTCCGCAGCCCGGGCCGCACGCGAAAATCGGTCGAACAATGTCTCGTTCAAACCGTGATGGGTCGCCTGTCCCACCCGTTCCGCCAAAATCTGATCCAATTGATTTTGAAACACGTCCTCGCCTTTTCCCCCGTGGCCAACTTCGCCCTTCAAGGAGCTGTTGCGAGCGGCCCGCAACACCGGGCCGTAGAATACCGTACCCATGGCTTGATCGATGGTGGTGAGAAGTCGAGACAAGGCTTGGGCGGCGGTCATCGGCTCCCCCACCTCCAAAGGAGGTGGGCCACCCGGCTGCCAACCCGATGTTGCAAGAATCTCCATTGATCACTCTCGAAAAATCAGCTTGGCATGCAGTTTGCCTGCCCGTTGCATCTGCGTCAGAATGGCGATCCTGTCTTCGATGGTCACCTGCAACTGGTTCAACGCATCCAACAGGTCGGAAACGTTTGCCCCGTCCGTTGCGTCGGTGCTCAACCCCACAAACGCTCGATTTTCAATTCGCGGCTCATCAATGGGCGGCGGAGGCACTCGCACGGCCACGGTCATTCCCTTTTGTGAAACGACGACGGGCGAGATGCGGGCGTCCCCGCTGACAACGATCGTCCCGGTCGATTGATTGACCGTGACTCGTGCTTCTTCATGCGGCATAAGCACGCTCAACTCTTGAACGTCACGTATCCAGGACCCCGGATCCCCACGTTGAAACGGTGGAACAAGCACCAGGACGTTCTTCGGATCAACCGCCACCGCCACCCGGTCCACGTCGGCTGCGAGGCTCAATTCGGCATTGACCGCTTCCGCGATGGCCACCGCCAAACCCCAGCCCGCGTGCGAGTCATCCAACACCAGCGTGATATAGGTTTCCTCCGGCTGCACCCAGTCGTTTCCGAATGGCAGCGTCCGACCGATGGCCGCAAATCCCATCAAGACATCTTCACGCACCGTCGCCCCCTGACGCACGACCCCCACCGTCGGGTTGGCGGCATCGGTGATGTCAATAGGACCGGCTGCGAACGCGAAGACGGATTCTACGGTCATATCGTGGTACAAGAGCGGCGTCACCAACAGGCGCCCGCCGGCGAGACTCTTGGCGTTCCCCAACGCGCTGACGTGAACGTCGATACGATCGCCTTCGCGCACCCCGGTCTCCGCGATGACCGCGTCAACCATGACGATGGCCACGTTGCTCGTCTCCTTCAGCTCTTCCATGCCGCTGATCGGAGCACCCAGGTTCCCCAATGCCTGCGCCAACGCACGCATCGTGACTTCATACTGATCGCCATCGCCCGTCCCGTTCAATCCGATCACCAAACCCGTTCCCACCAGTCGATTGACGCTGTGGCCCTTCAGCTTGCTGACGTCCCCGACACGAACGGTGACTTCTCCACGAGCGACGAAGCAGGGGCAAGTCAACACCGCTGCCACAAAGGCCAACCAACCCGCAACGAATCGCATTTCAACGCCTTTCATCACCGCGCCTCCCCGTCCCGTTTGATCGTCATTCCGGCGAAAGCCGGAATCCAGTCCGTCGCTGACCGTCATTCCGCCGCTGATCGTCATTCCGGCGAAAGCCGGAATCCAGTCCGCCCCGTTGAATCATGCTTAGCACAATGGACCACACCCCCCGTACCACTCAAAACGGACGAATCGCATCAAGAAACTGCGTAATCCACCCTCGCCGACTCCCGTCGCGCACCGCGCCGGCGTGTGACACAGCGATGTTCTTGTCCGCCAATTGCGTGCTCAAGACGGTGTTGTCCGGCGTGATGTCGACATGACGAGCCGTTCCGATCAACGTCACCACCCCGACTTCTTCATCAAACTGAATCCGGGCCCTGGCTTCCAACACCAGGTTCCCGTTGGGCTTCACGTCAACGACCGACGCGGTGATACGCGTCGTAAATCGGTCCTGCCGATCCGCGTCGGATTCGTTCTTGACGCGGTTGTCAAATTTGAAATCGATGTTGGGCCGCCCGTTTGGAAAAGTCGAAGCGCCCAGCCGGCCGTCGTCAACTTTAAGGAACGCGCCAACCGTCGATTTCAAGTCAAACCGCTTCTTCGTCTCCAGTTCGCCCTCGCTCTGGTAATCCTTTTGCTCGCGGATAATGATCGTCACCAGGTCATGCACCGCGTATTGCTTGGGCACCTTGACCTTGACGGCAGACAACGAATGTCTTTCCAATAGGACGTTGCCCGGCGACTCTACGGAAGACCGGACGCCCGACACAATGGCCCCGTGGGGCTCCAATATGGCCTGTCGAGCGCGACGCACGCCCACGGACGACGTCTGCGCCCAAGTCAGACTCGCGCCAAACAGCGTCGTCATGGCGATCGCCCAAACACCCGTCATTCCGGCGCATGCCGGAATCCAGCCTTCGCACGTTAAACAATCCAGCGTCTTCGACCGTCCAAACTTCATCGCGAAGCTCCAATGACCATAGCCAACTGGGCACCGCGGTCCTTTGCAGGATTCGCCAGCGGACTTCCCACTACAACCTTCCGCTCACCCACGACCACGCCGTACAGCGATTCACCACGTCGTCCGCCAACCCGAACTTCGACAGCCTCGCCCAATCGTCCCTCGCTCATCGCCTTGGCCGTCGATCGAACTTCTATCGGCCCCACCATCGACGTCACGTCCACCAGTTGCCCCCGATAAACCAACGGAACCATTTCCAAGTCCGCCATTCGAATCGATTTGCCCGCGGCGATGAACTTCTTCGCCTGCTGTCCAATGACCGCGCCCAATTCCGACGCCACCCCGTCCTCCATCGATTCAAGAACCACCTCAGCCAATTCCACGTCCGCCCGATCAATCGTGGACTTCTGATTGATGGCACGCTTGGCCACGACGACCTCCCGCACCAGCGACGCGCTCGCCACCAACGACACCGTTTGTACCGATTGCTGCCCCGCGCGGGCGATCCCCACCTCAACGTTCAACATCCGCCCCAGCCATTGCTCCCCCGGAATGCGAACATGAAACCGATGATCATCGGCGGATAGACCCAGAATAGGCTCATCGGTTCGACCGAACTGAACTTCGACCCGCCCGCCGCTCGGCCCGACCATGGATTCGAACGTCTGGCGTATCACGTCGCGAAGCGTAACACCCGAACCGACGCGCAAGTCAGCTTGACCAGCCAAACCCTTCGATGCCGCTTCCAGCGTCTGCACGGATGCGCCGTCGCGCTCCCTGCTCGCGCGAGTGACCGTGCATGTGCTGGCGCCGCGAAGCACCGTCGTTGCCAAATTCACGCCAACCCGCCTCAACGCACTTTCGATGACCTCATAGGACGCCTCACAAGTCGCACCACCCGCCGGCGACTTCATCACGATCTCCGATTCTGCTTTCTCAACGACACCCTCCCGCAATCCGGAACAATCACAAACGTCCGCAAGCGTCACCTGATCACCAAACACGACCGCCGTCGCCTTGACTCGCACGGATTGTGCCAGCGTCCGCCCGCCGCACACACACGCCAGCAAGACGACCACGCTGCCGACCCGCCTCCAGCCATCAATGGCGACCGCCTGCCGCTGGCCTGATCGTTTAATAGTCATCAATCCTCCGTTCATGGTTATCCCGCCGGCGGTTCACTCACCGCTGACTCGTCCCTTCTAGAATCGCCTCAGATTCGCCACCACTTGCAACGACTCATCCGCCGCTTGAATCGACTGACTGTTCAGCTCGAAAGCGCGCTGCGTCAGAATCAGTTGTATCAACTCTCGAACCGGATCGACGTTGCTCATCTCCAACATCCCCTGCTGCGTCGAACCCAAACCGTCTTGCTGTGGTGTTCCCTGTACTGCCGCCCCCGATGCATCCGTCTCGGCAAACAGATTCTGGCCAATCTGCTTCAGACCCTCCGGATTCACGAATCGCGCCAACTCGATCTGCCCGACGACCGAAAGCGCCTCAGATCCCTGCTGCAAAACCTGCACCTCGCCGTTCGTGCCGATGGAAATCCTGATCGTGTCTTCCGGGATGGAAATGGGCGGCTCCAACACCGCCCCTTCGCTGTTGGCCAACACCACGTTACCCACCGAATTCCGCGTGAAGTTGCCGTTACGTGTGTACGCAGTAATCTCCGTGCCGTCCTGAATCGTCCGCACCTGGAAAAAACCCTCTCCGTCAATAATCAGATCCAGCGGCTGCTCCGTTCGATCGATCGATCCCTGCGTGAAATTGATCTGCGTCCCGCTGATCCCCACGCCCAAGCCCACCTGAATGCCGTGCGGTATCGGTTCGTCATCCGAATTGGGAATGCCCGGCTCGCGCTTGATTTGATACAACAAGTCCTCAAAATTCGCCCGCGAACGCTTGAATCCCACCGTGTTCACGTTGGCCAGATTGTTGGCCAGAACGTCCAACTTCGTGTCCTGGGCCTTCATGCCAGTAGCCGCGGAGTGCAATGCCGTAATCGCCATCGAAAATCCCCGTATCTATCCCTCGAACCAATTGCCCGAAAACCCCGTCACTCCGGCGCACGCCGGAGTCCAGCGCGTCGCGAACGCCGGCTTCCACGCGCTCAACAATCCCAGTTCCGCTCTCGCTTCTATCCTGTCGATCCCCCGTCAGCCCAGCTAACCGATCCTCCCCACCGTCGTGACCGCCATCCCGATCGTCTGATCCTGTAGTGACAGCAAGTTGGCATTCATCTGATAGGCCCGCGAAACCTCGATCATGCTCGCCAGACCCTGAATCGGATCGAACGTCGAACGCTCCAGAAAACCGCTGCGCACCCTCGCCGTCGACGTCTTGAACGTCGCCCCGTGATGCCGATAAAGATTGGCCCCCTCCTTGGTCAGCTCCGTCCGGTCGTCGAAGCTCCTCAGTCCCAACCGCGATACCACGTCCTCCCCCTGCCGAACCGTCCCGTCGTTGGCGATCGCAATCTGTCCACCCGAATACGGATCGACCAGAATCGGACGACCCGCCTCGTCCGCCACGCGCCACCGGCCCGCACCCGCCACCATCACCAACTCCCCTTCACCATTCAAGCTCAAACGTCCGTCCCGCGTGTAACGAACTTCCTTGCCGTCCGTGACCGTCAGAAAACCGTCCCCTTCCAATGCCAAGTCCAACGGGCTGCCGGTCCGCTCGAAACTCCCCTGTTCAAACGTATGAATCGTTGGCCTGACCCATGCCCCGCCCGTCAAGCCCTCCATCACCGGATGCCGAAACCGGCCACCACCCGGCGCCGTTGCGCTCTCCATCCGACGCTCATGAATGACCGCCAAGTCGTGCTTGAATCCCGTCGTGTTTGCGTTGGCTAAATTGTTGGCCAGCACCGTCTGCCGATACTCGTTCGTTTGCAAACCACCCGCAGATAACCACAACCCGTAGGTCATACGGCACGAAACTCCGCCTCGTCTGATCCCATCTCAAATCCCCAAGGCCCCCGATCAATCGTGTCATCGTCGATGACTTCTTCGCCAACCCCTGCGTCATCAACGTGCGGATTTGCAACTGCCGCAGCCTCCCCGATCCGCCGGCCAAGCTCCGCCCAATCCATGGCCCAATCCATCCCCGTCAACAGTGACCGTGCCTGAAAAAACGGTTTCACCGCTCGTACTCCATGCCCAAGGTCCAACACCAAACGCAACTGCTCCGTATCCGAGCCGCGACCGTCAGGGAGCGGTCTTCGCCGGGTTCGCACGAGCCCCGACCACAAACATCGCCACGACGCTCGCCGTGCATAGACACTCCGCGTGCCAAACCCATTCACACAGCAACACCGGTTGCTAAACAAAGGCGCCCGTGGCACATAACTTGTTCATTGAAAGACGGTTACGATCGGACAGGTTTTGACGAATTGTCGCCGACCGACCTGTTATACCTCCGATCGACGCGCAGCATTTGCACGCCGAAGGCACATTCCTGCGGCCCGCGAAGCAAGTCTGCTACCCCGCCGGAGAATCGCTGTTGTTTGTTTTCAGTACGGATATGAAGGCTTGGCCGCGGTGCTCAAAATTGACGAACTCGTCATAACTGTCGAATCCGGGACTCAACAGCACGATGTCGCCGGGTTTGGCCACTGTCCGTGCCGCCGCAATCGCATCGCACATGGTTGAAAAATGTTGACACCGGTCCGCCTCGCCCGATTCCTTGACCATGGTGTCGAACACCAGCTTCCCGCCCGACCCGAAACACAGCACGAGCGGGCATCGATCTTCTAACGCCGACACCAATTCTGCCAGATCATCGCCCTTGGCACGCCCGCCGATCAGGGCGACGACCTTCGCATCGAGCGATTTCAAACCCACCACCGCCGCCCGCGGACTCGTGGCCTTCGAATCGTTGATATACGTCACGCCGCCCCACGTTCCCACAACCTCCATCCGATGCGGCAGTCCCCGAAACGACGCCAATCGATGACGAATGATCGCGTCATCCATTCCCAGCAGCGAACAGGCCGCCGCCGCACAACGCGCATTGGTCACGTTGTGCCGCCCGGGAATATTCAATGCATCCACAATCAGCAACTCGGACAGGTCAACCACCGACGCCCCGAATTCGGTCGCCACCGTACGAACCTGTTTGACCAACCCCGGATCATCGAATCCCAACACCACCGGCGTCGCACGCTTCACGTTTCGCAGCATGTTCAGCTTCGCATCGAAATACGCCTCAAACGTCCCGTGCCGATCAAGATGCTGGGGCCAAACGTTTGTGATGACCGCCACGTCGGGTCGACGGGAGATTCGCGGCAATCCCGACAGTTGAAAACTCGACAGTTCCAGCACGACGACGTCCTCGTCAGTCATGTCCTTCAATTCGCCAAGAAGTGACCCGCCCCAGTTACCCCCGACGAAACTCCGCCGTACGCCATTCCAATCTTTCAGACACTCACCGATCATTCCGCAGGTCGTGCTCTTGCCCGCCGAACCCGTTACCCCCACGACGCGAGCACGACAACGATGCAGAAACAAATGGATCTCCGTCGTCCAAGCAATTCCGCGCGCCGTCGCTTCCGTGAAAAACGACGACGCCGACTGATTGACCGCCGGGCTGACAACCATCGCCTCCGCGTCGTTCAACAGCCTCGCATCGTGCCCGCCCAACTGAAACTCGATGTCCAGATCAGCCAATAGACGTGTCGAATCCGCCAGACTGTCCGCGCCGGCCTGATCGGTCACGACCACGCGCGCCCCCTGCTCCGCAAGCCACCGCGCCGCCCCGATGCCGCCACCGAATCGGCCCAACCCCATGACCACGACGCGCCGCCCGCGCCAATCATCATTCAACGCCGCATCAGCGACACCATCACCGCGCGACGACCGGCGATACGGACCGAATAAAATCTCGGCAGGCATGTTCCACGCACTTGTCCCACTCGGAAGGATACTTCTCAATATAGTTCATATCTTCGTAGGCGAAGATTACGCTCCGCGACGCCGAAATGAGCGCTCCCTCGCCATCGGCGTTGAAACACGCCTCCACGTCCGCCGGACCTCGCCCCTGCGCCCCAAATCCCGGCACCAGAAAAATGCACCGCGGCATCAGCGAACGCAACCGCCTCAGTCCCTCCGCGTCTCGCGGCGAAACGACGGCCCCAATACTACTAAATCCGCTCGAACCCACCAATCCCGCGTCGCCCGCCCAGGTATTGACCGCCGACGCCACGCGCTCCGCCACCGTCTCCCCACTCTCCAAACGCAACCCCTGAAACTCCCCCGCAGATTCATTGCTTGTCTGCACCAACACAAACACGCCCTTCCCCGAACGACGCGCCTGCTCCACGAATGGCCGAACCCCGTCGATCCCCAAATACGGATTCACCGTCACCGCATCGGGAATCATGTCCGCATCCACTTCGTCCAGCACCGGTTCCGCCACGTGTGCGTGGGCGTATCGCTCGGCTGAGTGCCCTACGTCCGCCCGCTTCACGTCCCCGATCACCATCAAGCCGGCCCCATGCGCTTCCGCCACCAGGTCATAATACGCCTCGACACCGCTCTCGTAATAGGACTCGAAGAACGCTGAATTGATCTTCACCGCCGGGACCATGGGCGCGACAATCTTGATGACTCGTCTACAAAACTCCGCGATGGCGTCCACCGCGCATTCCGCATCATGCGGGTCGTTCAACCCCTCCCGCGCGACGATGTCAGCCGGCAATCGGTCATAGACAGGGTCGATCCCCACGCAAACGGGCGCCTGTTTCTCGCGAATGGCCGCCACAAGTCGATCGGCGAAATGTCTTGTCATCCGTTCTCCACCCCCTTATTCGGCGCCATGCGCTCCATGCTATTGATGTTTGAATGGCATAATGAAAATGGCATAATGAAAATGGCGTAATGAAGTTGATCCGTTCTTGCCGTAGAACCGTCACCCCGGCGAAAGCCGGGGTCCAGGCAAACGTGCTGCCGTTCCACCCTTTCGCGGAAACGGCGACCATCATTCAATTTCTTTCCGAGCCGCGACCCTGGACGCGACCAAGGCGGGAGCGTCCAGTATGGCATACGGACGACGCAGTCCTTGGTACGCGAACCGCGCCACTCCTGCCACAAACCACCGATCCAGGGAGCGGTCTTCGCCGGGTTCGCACGTGCCGCAACCGCCAGCCATGCGTCATTCCGGCGAACGCCAGCCATGCGTCATTCCGGCGAACGCCGGAATCCAGATTGTAAGGCGAATTTCACCCGCCTCGGACGCACAAAATCATCTCCCCATCTTCACGATCGCGGGTTCTCAAGTTGCGACAATTACGATTACCTACTGTACGCGCCCTCGCCAGCCCTGACAACCGCATCGACATCACACTGGACGAATAATACGACGTACCTATAGTTTCATGTGTGTCAAAAAAACCTGCGGAATTGTTGTCGACCGGCGGCTTCAATAACACCACGCGCTTAAACCGACGGGAATCAACGCACCATGGACTTGAATCGACTGACCCAAAAATCGCAGGAAGCGCTCTCGGAAGCACAAAACAAAGCCGTCAACTTCGGCCACAACGAAGTCGACGGAGAGCATCTTCTCGCCGCCATGATCGAGCAAGCTGAAGGCCTCGTCCCCCGCCTCCTCCGCCGGATGGAATGCGACTTGGACGGCCTCCAACAGGCCGTCGAAAGCGAATTGCAACGCCGACCTCGCGTTTCCGGCCCCGGCGTCGAACCCGGAAAAATCTACCTTTCTCAACGGCTCTCCGAACTCATGATCGCAGCCGAAAAGGAAGCCCGCCGACTCAAGGACGAATACGTCTCCGTCGAACACTTGTTGATGGGCCTCATCGCCGAGGGCACCCAAACCGCCGCCGGGAAAATCCTCACCCAACATCAGGTCACCCGCGATCGCTTCCTCCAAGCCCTCACCCACGTCCGCGGCAGTCAACGCGTCCAAAGCGCCAATCCCGAAATGACCTACGAAGCCCTCGAACGCTATGGCCGAGACCTTGTCAAAACCGCCCGCGATGGCAAGCTCGAACCCGTGATAGGCCGCGACGAGGAAATCCGCCGCGTCGTGCGAATCCTCTCTCGCAAAACCAAAAACAATCCCGTCCTCATCGGCGAACCCGGCGTGGGCAAGACCGCCATCGCCGAAGGGCTGGCCCATCGCATCGTCCGCGGCGACGTGCCCGAAGGCCTCAAAGACCGCAGCCTCTTCGCCCTCGACATGGGCGCCGTGCTGGCAGGGGCCAAGTACCGTGGCGAATTCGAGGAACGACTCAAAGCCGTCCTCAACGAAGTCAAACAGAGCGACGGTCGCATCATCCTCTTCATCGACGAGTTGCACACCATCGTCGGAGCCGGCAAAGCAGAAGGAGCCCTCGACGCCGGCAACATGCTCAAGCCCATGCTGGCCCGCGGCGAACTCCACTGCATCGGCGCCACTACCCTCGATGAATATCGAAAGCACATCGAAAAAGACGCCGCCCTCGAACGCCGCTTCCAACCCGTCATGGTCGATCAGCCAAACGTCGAAGCCACCATCTCCATCCTGCGAGGCCTGCGCGAACGCTACGAAATCCATCACGGCGTCAAGATCCTCGACAACGCCCTCGTCGCCGCCGCCACGCTTTCCCACCGTTACATCACCGATCGCTTCCTGCCCGACAAAGCCATCGACCTCGTCGACGAAGCCTGCGCCATGATCCGCACCGAAATCGACTCCATGCCCGCCGAACTCGACGCCGCCATGCGCCGCGTCATGCAGCTCGAAATAGAAGAGGCCGCCCTCAAGAAGGAAAAAGACAAGCCCAGCAAGGATCGATTGGCCGCTCTGCAAAAAGAACTTCAAGACGTGCGCTCACACGCCGACGCCATGCGCGATCGCTACAACGCCGAAAAGGATTCCCTCCACGCCGTTCAAAACCTCCGCGAACAGATCGAACAGGTCCGACACGGCATCGAAACCGCCGAACGCGCCTACGACCTCAACAAGGCCGCCGAACTCCGCCACGGCCACCTCCCCGACCTCGAACGCGCCCTGCAAGTCGCCGAGCAACGACTCCGCGAAAAGCATGGCGGCGATCGCATCCTTCGAGAAGAGGTCACTGAAAACGAAATCGCGGACATCGTCAGTCGATGGACCGGAATCCCCGTCACAAGACTCGTCGAAGGTGAACGCGACAAACTCCTCCGGCTCGACCAAACCTTGCATCAACGCGTCGTCGGGCAAAACGAAGCCGTGCAACTCGTCGCCGACGCCGTCCTTCGCGCCCGATCCGGAATCAAAGACCCGCGACGACCCATCGGCTCCTTCATCTTCCTGGGCCCCACCGGTGTGGGCAAAACCGAACTCGCCAAGGCCCTCGCCGAAGCGCTCTTCGACACCGAGGAAAACATCATCCGCATCGACATGTCCGAGTACATGGAGCGGCACTCCGTCTCCCGACTCATCGGCGCCCCGCCCGGCTACGTCGGCTACGAAGAAGGCGGCCAACTCACCGAAGCCGTCCGCCGAAAACCCTACTCCGTCATCCTCTTCGACGAAATCGAAAAGGCACACCACGACGTCTTCAACGTGCTCCTGCAAATTCTCGACGACGGCCGGGCCACCGACTCCCAAGGACGAACCGTCGATTTCAAAAACACCGTCGTCATCATGACCAGCAACATCGGCGCCCCGCTTCTTCTGGAAGGCATCTCCGCCGACGGCACCATCACAGACCAGGCTCGCGACGCCGTCATGCGCGAAATGCGTTTGCACTTCCGGCCTGAATTCCTCAACCGCGTCGACGAGACGGTTCTATTCAAACCACTGCGACTCGACGAAATTCAGATCATCGTCGGACTGCTGACGGACCAACTACGCCGCAGGCTCGCCGACCGCCATATCACCCTGAACATGACCGACGCCGCCACGGAATTCATCGCCCAACAAGGATACGATCCCGTCTACGGCGCCAGACCCCTGAAACGCTTCATTCAACGCGAATTGGAAACCAAGGTAGGCCGGGAGCTGATCGCCGGCACCATTGCCGACGGGGCCACGGTGTCGGTGGACTTACAGAATGGGAAGCTCGCTGTTTTCGCGACGGGACCTAAATCAGTTTGAAAGCGACCCCTGGGCGCTTTCCGTCGATGAGTGTTTCCGTTCTGGGCCTATCCCAATTGAAAGCTCGTCTCCGGTGGATACCGTGGATTTGCCACCGGCGTGCGGGTCGGCGGGATCACGGAAACCAATATCCAAACGTACGAGTACGTCCGAACCTCGATGTTCGCCCATTCCCGTAAAGTTTTTCGCGATCATATCCTCGAGATTTGGGACGATGTCACATATTCGACCAATCCCATCGGTTAACAAAATGTCTATCTTTCTGTGAAAGAGGCGGATTCGGTCGATTGGGGGATTGAGCATCGCCCCTGCTGGATTGTCAAACGGGTCCGTTCTCGTTTGAAGCTGACCCGGTGTTATTGAGTACACTCTAACGTCTGAGAAGTTGGATGTAGTAAATGTGACCCACGTAATTGTCCCCCACACTGGAAATCCCGTGGTGGGCATGTTCTTAAGTTCCTGGTCGAGATGTTGGATCGCATGACGAAATGATTCGTAGGAACCTGTCTCGCGAATGAACACTTCGGCTTCAGGAAAGCTCCTTTTCTTCACACCGGGAAGTTGTCGTATAAGCAAGCGCAATCGGTACATCGAGTCAACCATCGACCAAGCGTCCAGAAATGGGCCAGCCATATGAACTTTGGTGCTGGCGTTCGGTCTCCGACTGCTAATCGCTAATAGGGACTTGGCTAAGCGATTATAAGCTACGTCGATCATCTCGATCGCAACACGAATACCGTCAAAGTAGGCGCATTGTCTACTATTCATGCCACTGGGTAGTAATCGCAAGGGCGAGTCATTTGAAATCAACATACGATCATTCCTGAGTCATGCCCTTGTGGCCCACCGCTTCAGCGGCTGGGGAGTCGAATTCCTTGGGTCGTGAGTATACCGGTAGGTAATCTACCACTCAATCGATTGAAAAGGGAATTGAAAAGGGGGTCAGGCTACTTTATCGACGCGGAGCACGAGGCCGAGTAAGGTTGAAGCGTGCCGCGTTCCGTTCGTACATCCGTGGCCGAGGGTTTTTACTGTAGTGTTTCAGAAATCGCGACGATTGTCCTAACCGGATTGAAAAGGGGGTCAGGCTACTTTATTGACCGGTCACCCAAGTTGGCGTACGGTCGGAGCCTGCCTCGGGCCGTTCCTACATCCCTGGCCGATGGTTTCTACCACCTGTTGAATCATGGCAACGGCCATGCGAAGGAAGGCCACCAGAAACCCCAATAAAGTAGCCTGACCCCTTTTTCATCTCACCTATCGCCAAACCCCGTTGCCTTTCCTTCGCCAGCCGCTATCAATCCGTCAACGAGCGAGCGATGTTTCCTTTTCGAGTCGCGACCGAGTGACCGTGCGTGTACGCACACAAGCAGGTGACGCAGCGCGATCGACCAATACGCTCGACGGCCCGGATTCAAACGCCATCCCCAAGACTACAACATTGTCGAAACATTGAATGACACGATGCACCGCCCACCCCATCACGGCGAAAACGACTTCCCCCGACGGGGACGCCTCGCAACACGCCATCGGAGTCGCCTATGGCCTGGCCGCCTACGTCGCCTGGGGCCTATGCCCGATCTACTTCAAAGCCATCGCCTCCGTCCCACCTCTCGAAGTGCTCGCTCATCGCGTCGTTTGGTCCGTCCTGCTGCTCGTCGGAATCCTCCACTTCAGCGGCCGACTCCGCAACCTCCTCGCACCCCTCCGCGACGGGCCGACCTTCCGCACACTCACCGCCTCAACCGTCCTGATCGCCATCAACTGGTACACCTTCATCTGGGCCATCGAGCACAACCTGCTCGTCTACGCCGGCCTGGGCTACTTCATCAACCCCTTGGTCAACGTCGCCTTGGGATTCGTCTTCCTCCGCGAACGTTTAAGACGCCTTCAATGGCTCAGCGTAGCCCTGGCGTTCGCCGGCGTCACCTACATGACCCTGAACAGGCAGCAACTCGATACAGCCGGAGTCTTCATTGCGATCGTGCTGGCGGTCTCCTTCGCACTCTACGCCCTGCTGCGGAAGACCGTACGCGCAGACGCCATCACGGGCCTGACGTTCGAAACCGGGCTTCTTCTGTTGCCGGCAATCGCCTATCTCGTGTGGCTCGCCAATCGTGGTGAATCGACGTTCGCCAACGTATCGCCATCCATGGATGCACTGCTCATCGCCGCCGGCGCCATGACCTCCATCCCGCTGCTTTGGTTCGCCAACGCCGCCCGCCGACTGCGACTCGCCACCATCGGCTTCCTTCAATACATCTCCCCCAGTGGCCAAGTTCTGCTGGCCATCCTTGTTTACAACGAACCATTCACCGCCTCGCACGTGGTGAGCTTCTCCTTCATTTGGACCGCCCTGCTCATTTACTCCGTCGACGCCGCCATCCTTCAGTCCAAAAGACGGTTTCCCGCTCCCCTGACTGAATAGGCCCGCGCGTTTGGGACCGTGACACAATCGGCGACCCGGTCGTCCCGTAGGGACGGTATGAAAATAGCCCGGCGATTCATCGCCGGGAACCCCATCGATTCGCCGACGAGAAGTCCCGGAGGGACGGCTGAAACTCCGGCGGTGGGTCAGTCGTCCCTACGGGACTCGTTCACCTCACCGGACGAACATCCGGCGATAAATCGCCGGGCTATTCTCGATGGCCCCGCCGGGGCCTTTCTTGGGCAACGTCTCGACGACGGCGTACGCCCGTTGTGGTGCCGCCGATTGTGTCACGGACCCCGCGCCTTTAATCTCCAAAGAAAGTGATTGACGGCAACCAAAGAACCTGCTAGCGTGGGGGATAGTAACGTCATTCGCCTATCCTGACGTGGTCGAATTTCAAGGCACGCCCATGGCACGACGACAGGCCCGATACGGCCAACTCGGATCGACGATAGCCCTGTGCGGGTTATGGTCTTGCGTCATAACCTGCGTTTTGCTTTCTGGCATTTATGTTTTCTTCGACGGCGGCTCTGCAAGCGCCGACGAGTCAAGCCCAGCCAGCGCCGTCAACTTTGATGATCAAATCGCCCTCGAGAACCGAGTGGGCGATTGGAATTTTGAGATCGTCGAGCAATTGTCCAATCGGGACAATCTGGCTGTTTTCGTTTGGCGTCCGCCCGATCGATCCGTAACAGACAATGTGCCTTTGGTGGCCTTTCTGCTGGAGCCCGAATCCGGACGGATCGATTCTGGTGGACTCGGTGCATTGCGGGTGGTTGGTTATTCCGGAGCCGATCTCGGAGAGGCGATCCATTCCCTCGCGCAGTCGCGCGGTTACGATGTTTCATCCGTTCTATCCTATCGATCAACCGAAATTGCATACAATTCAGCGATTAGTCGTAGCCAAGCCTTGGAGTCCGGGAACTGGATTACACTAACCAATCACCATTTCCCGTTCATTTCGGGCTTGGACGCGTCAAGGATGATCGGCGACCTCGACGGGGACGGATATTTTTCCGAAGCCGACGTTTCCTCCATCGAGACTTATTTGGACGCCCACCTGGCGTCCGCACGCCAAGTACTGAGCAGTTTTGAGGGCCTGGGGCAAAGCGCATGGAACGCGACTTCTGCGCCTGACGGTGTCTTGCTCTGGCGAACGGAGTTTCCTGATCAGGTTTGGGACGGGCTGGAAGCGGTATCGGCTCTTTGGTTCGACGCCGCCAAAGGAAATGTCTTCGCGTGGCAGCTTCAGACAATCGGGCAAGCGCTGGTCGCGCTACCCGATGCCGGTTTCGGAAACGAACAGATCCTCGCGACATTGTTGGCAGAAGATTCACGGCTCGCAGAGGCCTATGGCGCTTCGAGGAATGGGGATGCCTTCGACCCCGCACATTCGGGATGGCAACAGGCCAGTCTTGGCAATCTGCTTTCTGATGTCGCGATCGGCGGCGAGGATTTTCCCGGCTCGTTGGACACACTCTTCGCAGATTTCAATGGTGACGGAATTGTTCAGCCGGACGATTTCGATGTTCTCCAAGACGTCTTGGAGCGCGGCGAATTGCCCGTTTCCGCGACGATTACAGACCGGGGTAATTTTGACCTCTTCACGTTGGTCAAGGACGACGGCGGTACGGTGGTTAATTTGGTCCCTTGGTCCCTGGTGGACGCCATTCCAGCAATTCAGGCATTCAATTGTCAGATTGTCGATTTTCAGTTGAAAGAGTCGGAGAACCTGCTGAGGCGCCAGGTTCAAATACCTTCCATAGTTCAGTTTGCGATGGCTGAGGAATCGTCCGGGGAAACATCTCAGCAAATGGGCAGCGGCGAGCCTTGCTGCGAAAACACAGCCCAGACCCGTGGTTGCTACGCTGGCTGTGGCACCGGCACGGGCAGTGGAAGCGGCTCCGGATCTGGAAGCGGTTCTGGCAGCGGTTCTGGCAGCGGTTCTGGAAGCGGTTCTGGAAGCGGTTCCGGCAGCGGTTCCGGCAGCGGTTCGGGATCGGGGAGTGGAACAGGTTCCGGCACTGGAACAGGTTCCGGCACTGGTACGGGTTCCGGTACTGGCACTGGCACTGGAACCGGCACTGGCACGGGAACTGGCACTGGCACTGGTACTGGAACCGGTACAGGCACTGGAACAGGCACTGGAACAGGCACTGGAACGGGCACGGGTACTGGAACAGGTACTGGAACAGGTACTGGAACTGGTACTGGAACTGGTACGGGAACTGGTACGGGAACTGGAACGGGCACTGGAACGGGCACTGGAACGGGTACCGGCACTGGTACCGGCACTGGTACTGGCACAGGCACTGGAACGGGTACGGGAACTGGCACAGGTACTGGCACAGGTACTGGTACTGGCACTGGCACTGGTACGGGCACGGGAACTGGAACAGGAACAGGAACTGGAACAGGCAGCGGAACGGGCACTGGTTCCGGCTCAGGCACTGGTTCCGGCTCAGGTAGTGGTTCTGGATCAGGTAGTGGTTCTGGATCAGGCAGCGGATCGGGCTCAGGTGGTGGAGGATTCTGCTTTACAGCCGGCACCATGGTTGCAACGCCGGATGGACCTCGTCCGATCGAGTCCATTTCCGTCAACGATGCCGTTTATGCCCGGAGCTTTGGCCAATCAAGCGAACCCCGAACGGCGAAAGTCGTCGACAAGAGTGTTTCCTACAGTTCGAAGACTGTGGTTCTTGTCATCGACGGCGCCGAACACGAATCTACTCCCAAACACAGCTATTACTCTCGTGATCGAGGCTGGACGCCGGCGGAATTCTTGAAGACCGGGGAATTGTTGGCCTGTGCGGAAGGTTGGCGACAAGTAGCTTCGGTGGTTCATCGCCAACACGAACACCCCATTCCGGTCTATAGCCTCGGCGTCAGTTCAGATCATAACTTTTACGTCGGTAAGCACCGCGTCCTTGTGCACAACACCTTTATTGCGCGGCTCATCTTGA
Organism: uncultured Phycisphaeraceae bacterium; assembly: GCA_964424105.1. Classification (GTDB taxonomy): domain Bacteria; phylum Planctomycetota; class Phycisphaerae; order UBA1845; family UBA1845; genus CAYRHJ01. The sequence continues at coordinate 58,545 of CAYRHJ010000035.1, forward strand.
AGTTTCTCATTTGGCTCTTGCTTTACCTTCTGCTCATGATGTCCGTTGGTGGCGATCCTGGCTGTCCAGACGCAGCCGTTCCGTTGGACCTTGCCCATCCGCCTGCGTTCGTATACGTCGCCGATTGGTACCAGAATCATGTGCGCTTTGGCCTTGATGCCGAGTTGGTCAACACAGAGAAAATGTTAAGCACCTTTCCTAAGGAGAGCTTGGGGGGGGGTGGCGGCGCCGCCGGGGCGGGGGCTGGAGATTGTCAGCCACCATTCGGTTGCGAACAAGATTATGACGGTGACGGCGTCCTGGATAATTGCGACGACTGTCCTTGCCACTGGCAAACGATATTTGTCGACACCGATATGGACGGTTGGGGGGATCAATGTGACAACTGTCCAAGTGATCCGAACTCCGGTCAGCAGGACTCCGACGGCGACGGAGTTGGCAACATTTGCGACAATTGCCCCAACGATCCGAATCCGACACAGTCTGATTGTGATGGCGATGGTGCGGGAGACGCCTGCGATAGCGGTTGCTGCGGGCAATACGATGTCTTGACCATCTCATATAAGACTTTTATTCATTGTGGTTACGTAGCCGCGGTCTTCCCCGGACCGTTCTGGCCTTTCTATTCGGGCGACGGTCGTGTGTTCAACCAGGGGGGCACCAGCCGTACCAGCCAAACCTGCCAGATGACGGTCGACCCGTCCAATGCCAACGGAATGGTTGGAACTCCCGCCCAGTCCTTCGGAGTTTCCAAGGGTTACATCACGCTGAACGAAGGCGTGCCCAATCCGCCGGATTGGTGCAACATCATGTGCCGTTTCTACCCCTCACCGGGCCAGCAACCCAATTGCACGGGGGCGGGAAGCGGTACGTTGACCATGACGCCGACGCGGATTTCGCCGGGCGAGGTCCATCTACAGATCGTGGTCGACGGCCAAGCTGGCTGCTCCGCTCCATTGACGCCGACCATCGACGCCAATATGAAGATTCTCCTAAAACAATCTTGCACGAGTGGCCAAGTGGGCGATCTGTTCATCAAGATTCAAGGAAACGCGGATCTGTTCCCCTGGCACGAGATTATAATCAACGGTCGCGTTGTCTTTACAATTGATCCTTGCATGTTGCTGACGGACGGATTCTCACTCATGGGGCCGATGCAATACTTCGAGACCGTTTGGGTGAATTGGAGTGAGCTGCCCTAGTTTGCTTGAGCGAACCGTAATCTATGAATCGAATGCCGATGTCAATTAAACTCCTTGTGGCAACTGCCTTGCTGGCGACGAGTTCGTCCAGCGTTCTCGCACAGGCGACTCTCGAAGAAGCGGTTCAATCGCTGGCCACGGGTGACCGCGCGGGTGCCCAACGCGCGTTGCTTGAGGATTTTCCAGCCGGAGACGTCGTCGCCGCATTGGCGAACGCGGTGAAGAAGAATCCCCATTTTCAAAGCGAGCACGTGCGTTATCTCGCGTACAAAACGCTCGTTGATCGTCAGGCGGCACAGTGGCCGAGCGGACCCTCGCAATTGGTGGCGGGACTGTCTGATTCCGTATTGCCGATTCAGCTTCTCAGCGCCCGAGGCCTCCTGTTGACACCTGACGATTTACAACCAAGCGTGGCACAGGCCTTGGGTGAATGCCTAAGCGATCCAGCCGTATCACCAGGGTTGAAATCGGCGGTTCTGAACACGCTCGCAAGCTTTGCGAGCAACGCAATCGCGACGTGCGACGCCATTCGCGTTGTCATTGCTGATAGTGCTTCCGACAAGAGCCTCTATTGGCCGGCTGCCGATGCGTTTTTGGCAATCAAAGGCGCTGATGGTGCTTGGGGCGAATTGCAGCAGCTAACGCTAAGCAACGACGCGCAGATAGGGGTATTGCAAGCACTTCATAAATTCGGAGCAGGCAAGTCTTGGATATCAACTTCTGACGCTACGCGGTCAGCCGTTCGAGACTTTGTTTGGGAACAATTGACCTCGGAACAAACCGAGATTCGACTCGCGGCGATGGACGCATTGCGAACGATCTTCGCTGTCGTTGTCACCGGACCTGTCGGTACCTTGCAAATCAATCCGGTTGTCGATACGAAGCTGAACGAATTGGCGATAGACGACGAATCAGAAGTGCGCGAAAAGGCTGCGGAAACGCGTTTGTATTGCGAATGGGTGTTGGAACGCACCAAAGCCGGTACCCCCAGCACACCAAAGAAACCAATCGCTCCGGTGGATCAATAGGCGAATTCGTTCTCGTCGTACCCGTGCTGTTGGCCAAGAGCGATTCACGAACGGCCACATCCAATTCGAGGAATCTTGGCGACCTCGCAATCCCCCAACATGGCTGTTGACTCAACTCCTTTATTCGAATTGGACCCGGCGCGTCCCGCGGTACCACGTCGGGCCGCTTTTTCGCGACGCGACGCTCACCCCATGCGGTCCTTTGTTCACAACCTTGCCCGCGCGATCCCCTACGTCACGCCACCGGTTTTTTATTTCGCAACGTGCTGCCGACACATTGGCCTCGGCGATAATGCCATCTTGATCGATCAGCTCGTTCGCCTTCATCTCGGCTCCCACGTCAATGTTCATAACCTCACCGTTCTCGTCGGCCATTTGTTCTCGCGCTTGCCGTTTCTCGAGCTGGCCCATCGCTGCAATCTGATGTCTGTCGCCGTGGGGGGCGCAACAGTCGCTTTATTCTACTACACACTGCTGCGAACCTCCGAGCGACGCCTACTTTCCTTTCTCTTAAGCACCGTGTTCATGGTATCGCATTCCATGTGGTGGCACAGTACGATCGTCGAGAACTACGCATTCAATGCCCTGTTCACCGTCCTCGCGATTCTGTTGATCCAGGAGTTCGTGCGATCGCAATTGGATCGCTACTTTTATGCCCTGTGCGCGCTGGCCGGACTCTCTGTTTTCAATCATGCGTCCATGGGAATCCTCGCCGCCGGCGCCGCGGCGGTTCTCATCGCCTCGGCGATTAGAGATGTGGGTGGTGTGGAGCGGCGAATCGTTCGCGGCGCTCTTGCATTCATAATCGGATGGTCTCCTTGGCTCTTGATACTCGCCAAAGACCTGTACCGATCAAGTGATCCAATGGAAACTCTGCGATGGGCTATTGGTGGCGACTTCACGGAACTCATGTTCCAGTCACAACATTCTCCACTATTCGTGTACGTGGAGTGGATTGTATTGCAATTCCCTTCGTTTTTTCTCGTATTCTTACCTCTGGGCTTCGGAGTATCGCTATATCGCAAGGACACGCGCGTCACAGCCACTTCAATGGGGCTTGCCGCCGCCATCAACATTTTTTTCTTCATGCATTTCGTAACATGGGATCAGTTTGCGTTTTATCTTCCAAGTTTCGTCGTTTTCGCGTGGCTGGGATCTTTGGGTGTGCATAGTGTCTATGTTTGGTGCCGTCCCCGCCGCGGACGTCCAATTCTGATTGCCCTGCTTGCGCTGTCCATACCCATGCCACCGATTCTCTATTCCAAATTAACTACCTCGGATCGTGCAAAGGCGACGGCCATCGGATTTCGTTTCGATAACGAATACACGCACAACACACATGATTGTGCCGAATACATCGCCAACCCGAACAAGCGAAGCTTCACAAGTGTCGCCGAATTCGCGGAGCTGGTTTTTTCCCAACTGCCTGCGGGCGCACTCCTCATCGACGACGACTCAAGAACCTACTCTCCTTTAGCTGAGTACTACCAGCGACATCTCGGCCGTCGGCCGGATTTGCGAATCGATCTGATCAATTCGTGGGGATTTTCCAATTGGGGGTTGGATCAAAATGGATTCTTCGATGTCGTCACGAACTACCCGGGCCGAGTGTTCGTTCTGTCTGACGGACATCCCTATCACGATTTTCTTGGCGCATTGAGCGTCGCCGGGTATGAAACCCGGCAATTCAAACTGGATGAAACTCGCTGGATCTTCGAGATTGTCCAAGCGAACACCAGGAACAGAGCCGCGCTTCCGGTAACCCAAATGTACACCGGATTGTCACTGAATACTGAACAAAAGAGCGTCAGCAGTCACTTTGTGCTTGATGACGATATCATGGTCGAGTGCATCTTTGCTCCACTCGAGACAGCTACCCCCGTGTTCTTCGAATGGCTCGCGCCCGATGGCACGATCGCATATCTCAGTGAGCCTTACACCGTTGCAATCGGCCAAGAAGGCGTTTGGTCCATCCTGCAACTCGCACCCCAACTTCGGGCGCCAGGGCGTTGGGTCGTGACGGCAATCAGCGCGGGCCAACGAGTGAGATCTTCGATATTTACTCTTGAGGCCGGCTCACTCCGTGACAAGTAACTTCGACTCGCATACCGACTGTAAGTCGAGAAGCACCCTAGACGCGGCACTGCACTATGGAGACGTGGTGCTCCAGTCGCGCACTTGTTACTTCATGGCCTTCCTTGTCGCAGTCTCTGCGTTCTTCAACCTCTGTATTTGGCGATCGGATCCGGAGTCCTATTTTGCATTCTTGACCACCGCCGAAGTTAGCACTCCGCAGCGCATGGCTACGCTTTCGGCGGCGATTATGGCCATCATGGCCGCCCTTGTCTGGATGGGTTTATCGAACTTCTCTCTTGCGCGGCTTCACTTTGATCGCAAGAGCTCGCGTGCTCTGACCGTTGCCTTGACGGGATGCCTTTATGTGGCCGCACTCCTCCCGGCCAACCGAGGGCGATTTCTGGAATACGAGTTTCCGATTACGGCCAGCGCTCTCATTCTATTGTCGTGCGTACTCTTCAGTCGGATCACAACTTGGTTGTGGCGCTTCGGCCAACCAACTTCTTCGACCCAGATCGCGACGAGACGTTTAGTTTTCATTCTTCTCGCTACAATGACCGTCTACTTTGTACTGTTAGTATTGTCACGCTACAAAGCCATGAATATGAACGCCTATGACACGACGTGGGAACATCAGGCGATGTGGTCCATTGCGATGCATGGCGCTCCGCGGGTGACCATCGGCTGGTTTGATGGACTCTACTGGCGCAACCACACACCTTATATTTACTACTTCATTGCACCGATCTATCGCTTGTTTCCTAGGATTGAATCGTTCTTTATTCTCCAGACGGTGTTCATAATGTCAGCGGCCATACCGCTCTATCTCTGGGCGGGGCGCCGAACCAAAGACACCACAATTGGACTCCTTGTCGGGGCTGCGTACCTGCTGCACCCTTCCGTCCACGGGTTCATGCTCTTTGATTTACACAGCGCTCCTTTGGGCATTCCATTTCTGTTTTGGGGCGCCTATTTTTGTGAACGCCGCAAGGTAATCTGCGCGGTATTGTTCTTTCTCTGTGGGGCTATTGCTCGTGAGGAAATGTTTCTAGCCGCATCTGCCGTCTGTCTTTACTGTCATCTTCTCTATCGTGACCGCGTATTGCTCTACTCGTTCGCCGCCTTGATCTTGCTGTTTTCCATAAATACCTTCGTTGTCATGCCGGCGTGCGGAGGAGGCGTCAATTACGGTCATTTCGGCCTTTGGTGGGGTGACGGCCAAAAGAGCCTTTGGTCTGCTTTCTTGGCGGGGGTTTTCAAGCCGCTATTCGCCATGAGATATCTGCTTGACGAGAAGAAAATTGAGTTCTTGGTCTTATTTGCCCTTCCCTTCGGAGGAGTGTTCTTGAATACTCCATGGAAATTCTGGTGCATACTCGTCCCCGGCCTGCTCATGACGGTGGGCGCATGGAACAGCGTGAATTACACATTGGGATACCAATATAGCGCTCCTCTCGTCACAGCCGTGGCGCTGCTTCAGGTCGAAGGTATCTCCAGAACCCTCAGAAACGCAAGCACTCATGCCCGACGATATCTCATTTGCGCGCTGCTCTTGCTTGCAGTCGTTTCAAACTATTATTACGGGTCCGTTTGTGCCCGCACCCTGAAGATAGAATATGTCCTTTCTAATTTATTGACGAACGCTGAATATCGTTACAACACTGTCGTCGGTCTATGGTCGCGGTGGCCGCAGCCATCAGCGATGTTTGATGAATTGGCACACCTTTACGAATCGATTCCCGCGAGTGCCGAAGTGTCGACTATTCGCGAAATCAGCGGAATGTTCTCGGGAAGGTGGACCATCAGAGAGCTACCGGCGTGTAGCGAATACAACGTCGACTTGACGAGCGGACCGCAGGGTTGCGATCCTCGTGAATACCGCACTGCGTATCTAGGAAAACATTTTCGACTAATGATCCGACGTTCTTTGCCGCTGACAGAGGAAAATGTGCCTCTTGTGAACACCTCGGCTCCGGGAGAGGGGTTCGAGATCGTGTATAGCGCCCAGGATTGGGGCACGCTGAACGCGGGTCGCAGCGTATCAGGCGAGGTGTTATCGATCGGGGGTCAGCGTTTTGCCTATGGAATTGGCACTCACGCTAACTCGATAATTGTCTTGAACCTGAATGACGGTGCCACGCGACTGATCGGTGGCTGCGGAATCGATGACCAGGCCTGTGAGTCGGCCACGGCCAGGTGTTTCATTCGGGTGGACCACGAAGTGGTATTTGCAAGTCCCTTGTTCCGAAAGGGTGGCCGCGCAGAGTGGTTCAATATTCCCGCAAGCGGAGCAAGGGTAATCGAGTTGCTGAGTGAATCAACTGCGGATGGAGTGGCGTGCGACCATGTGAACTGGGTTGACCTTCGAGCGGAGTGAATCGAACTCGTCCAAGGACAACCGGGCGGGGGCAGTAGGAGCTTCGGCGAAGGTTCCTTGATGCCGATCCGCAAGGTTGCAAGCCTTGGTCGCGATCGCAACGGCCGCTTCGCCCCGCGACGGCGATGAATAAGCCGTCTCAATCAAACGTCCCCGGCAGGATTCGAACCTGCAACCTTCGGCTCCGGAGGCCGACGCGCTATCCAATTGTGCCACGGAGACTTTGATTTCAAATGTACCGCTGTCGGAGCGGCGGTCAACAGGTCCGGCTGAATCCGCTTCGCCCATGCAGTTTTTTGACCGATAACGACAGGTGTTCGTCTAATTGCGTAACCGAACCGAATCTGAGATTCGCTGGAGCGTCCATGGCCGGCACCCATGAACTCGTAAAGAGCGCGGCAGTAGAAGCTTACGTAACATTATGTGGCGCCGACGCCCGGCGTCTTCGTGCCCTCGATGTACGAAACGAGGATCGCTGCCGTGCCGCAAAACCCTGCGAACATGCCTTGGCTGCGCTGAGTTGGATTTGCCGTGCCCACGACATGGGCGCGGACGACGGCGTAGCTGCCATGTATTCGATGGTTGAAGGGTGGATGGGGTCCTACCCCGAAACTACCGGCTACATCATTCCGACGATGTTTGACGCCGCGGATCGATTGGGAACGCCGGAATATCGCGAGCGGGCGATCGAGATGGGACGGTGGTTGCTCACCTGCCAGCTCGCTAATGGCGCGTTTCCTGGTTCGTTCGTCGGTCAACTGTCGGAAGCTCGCGTTTTTAACACGGGACAGGCGTTGTTCGGATTACGGCGAATGTTCGCGGAAACCGATCGTGCACAATTCCTGACCGCAGCCAGCGCCGGCGGCGACTGGCTCCTATCTCAACTCGACAACGACGGCGCCTGGCGCCGATCGACACTCAACAACATCGCCCACGCGTACAACGTGCGTACCGGTTGGGCGTTGCTTCAGTTGGCCCACGAAACCGGAAAGCACGAATATCGCCAAGCCGCAATTGCCAACGCCAACTGGACCGTCCGTCAGCAGGACGAGAGCGGTTGGTTCCGAAATAACACGTTTCGGGCCGGCGACACGTCAGCCACGCTCCACACCATCGTTTACACCATACGTGGCCTACTTGAGATCGGACACGCAACCGATACGAACGAATTCTTGAACGCCGCGGACCGGGCGGCGGCGGCAGTTCACTACTTCTGGCAACGAGACCGACGAGTCGCCGGCGCGTATGCCAGCGAATGGCACCCGATGGGCGATTGGCGGTGTGTGCCCGGGGAGGCGCAACTGGCCATCGCATGGACCCGACTGGATCAAATTCGCAAGAAACCGATTTATCGCGAAGCCACCGCCGCCCTGCTCCAAGAAATAATGGCCACGCAATTGATGAACACATCCCACCCTGATCTGTTGGGCGGCATCAGCGGGTCGGTTCCCATCAACGGCCCCTACGAGCGATATTGCCTCGTCAGTTGGGGAGCCAAGTTCTTAATCGACGCAATTCTGATGAATGAAGGTGACAACGGTGACCGCTGCCCATCCGCTTGAATCAAAACCCGCTGCGATCGGCTGGCACGATAGTCATTCCGCCAGTGTCGCTGCCGTCACATCGCAGGGGCACATTCTTTTCGCCGCAGCCGAGGAGCGTTACACCAAGAAAAAATTGCAAAAAGGTCACCCCGGCCACGCCCTGACCGACCTTCAATCGCGATTCAATATCGAACAGGCCGATCGCTGCTACGTCGATCAGCCGCCAATGGCCAAATGGAAGCGAAATCTAGGCCTGCTGTGGTCGTCCCGCCGCAATGGACTGAACTGTGAAAAAAGCATCGGCTCGCTCGTCGGCACCATGTGGCATCGCGTCCGAGCCGGGCATTACGACGGCGTCGTGGGAGTTCCTTCACGGGGCGAGCAGCGCCAAGAATTCGCCGCATCGCATCATTCGCTGTGCGAGCACCACACCGCCCACGCCGCGTCCGCGTACTATCTATCCGGATTCGAATCGGCCTACGTCGTGACCGTCGACGGCGTGGGCGATTGCCTTTCCGGTACGATTTTTCGCGGCGTTGATGGCCAACTACACCCGATCCACCAATTCTACTACAACGAGCTGACCGTCGGGGCGGATTACGAAACCCTAACGGCCATGTTGGGTTTCAATCCCGATCGACATTGCGGCAAAGTCACCGGATTGGCCGCATTCGGAACCCACAACCACGCCTGCATCGCCGCGTTGTCACGGTTCTTTGAATCATCGTGGAAGCGGGGATCGAAAAACTTTTTCGACCGCATGCATGGCTCGAGCGCGGAACACACGCTAGACGAGCTTCGAGCCATCCGCGAGGAACTCTTCAGCCCATTCTCGCGGGAGGATCTCGCCTATGCGATTCAACACTTGGCTGAAGATCGATTGTTAAACCTCCTTCGGGAGCACATACCCCGCGCCAATCAAACAAACATCGCATTGGCCGGCGGCGTGTTCGCGAACGTGCGGATCAACCAGAAAATCAAGCAACTCGGTTTTGCGAACATCTTCATCGCCCCGCCCATGGATGACGGCGGCCTGTCCGTCGGCGCCGCCTTGTGGCAACTGTCGCGAACCCGAACCTTGAAACCGCATCGCGTTCCCGACATGTTCCTCGGGCCGGGCTATGCGGACGAGGAACTGCGGGACGTTCTAGAACGCGAAGGGACCACGTACGAACGCGTCAGCAATATCTCCGCGACGGTGGCCAAGCTGATCGCGGATGGCTGCGTGGTCGGCAGGTTTGACGGTCGAATGGAATTTGGGCCACGGGCGCTGGGCAATCGTTCAATCCTATACGACACCCGCGACCCCTCGGTCAACCAATGGCTGAACAAGCGACTCCATCGAACGGAATTCATGCCCTTCGCACCGGCGACGTTGGCCGACCGCGCCGACGAATGCTACCAAGGTCTGGACGGCTGCCGACATGCCGCCGAATTCATGACCATTACGTTTGATTGCACCGCTCGCATGAAAACCCAAAGCCCCGCCGTCGTCCACGTGGACGGAACCGCCCGCGCCCAGCTCGTCACGCAAGAAGCCAACCCGGGGTTCTACGAGATCATCGATGAGTACCGAAAGATCACCGGGATTCCGTCCATCGTGAACACCAGTTTCAACATGCACGAATCACCCATCGTTCGTACGCCGCTCGATGCCGTGCGGACCTTTCAGGACGGGCGACTGGATTACCTGGCCATCGGTCCCTTTCTGGCCCAAGCCGGCAATTCGAGCAGCCATTCTCGCCGATCTTCCCTACAGGCCGAACCAATCGCTGCCGAAGGCATCGGGCTTGGTGTCTCGTAAACCGGACGACCGTCGAAGCCGATGAACAACAAAGATCAACCACCATCGTAGATTCGTGACAGATTTGAGATTGTGCAGTGAATAAGACAAAGACGAACACGCCCACGCGAATCGACGTCTGGCTGGCCCTCGCGACCGCCGGCCTGATCGCATACCTGCTCTGTTCACACTCGCTGCGAACTTTTTGGCATGAACTTGTTCGCCTGACCGACAAGCTCACCTAGCGTACCGTCAACGCGTGTTCCGCGGGTTCGGATCAATTCTTGCTGACTCGCCACCGTCAGAGCCTGAGAAAAAATCGATTTTCGATGGCAGCGACCCGCATTCTTGATAGCGCCACGCGGGTTGCCCGAACGATTCTTTTGATTTTTTCCCAGGCTCGTCAGGGAGCGGTCTTCTTGTCCAACGAAATCCGATCCTTGACCCTGGACGCGACCAAGTCTTTTACGAGCCGCGAGCGCAAAGCGAGCGGTCCCCAACCAGCGCAATCCATGCGAGCGTGGCCAACCCGTCATTCCCCCGCGCTCCGTCATTCCGGCGCACGCCGGAATCCAGCATGGGTGGGGTCTCGATGACCCGCATGGGTGGCCCGATGACCTGCATGGGTGACCCACCTCCTTTGGAGGTAGTTGGTTCGTCCCTGCCGTAAAGCCGTCACCCCGGCGAAAGCCGGGGTCCAGGCCGGGTGGCCCACCTCCTTTGGAGGTGGGGGAGCCGATGACTACGCCGCGTGACCGAATGTCGCGGATTTTACAAACGTGCGGACCGCCGACCGGTCCGCATTCATCCCGTCAATCTTGTAAATCCTGTCCAATCTTCCCGCGCGGATCGCATCGAAATCAAGAATCGGTTCGGTCAACGTCCCATCCAAGTCAAAATTAATCGCGCCTTCAGCCATGACTGATGGTCCGGGCAGGCCCTCGACATTTCGCAAGGGCAAAGCCCTTCGAGCCTCGCCTCGCCAGGGGCGAAATGTCAAGGGCAGGCTAGTTCCCCGATGCGTCGAACAGCGCAGCTCGCTATCATCTTCGTCGGTGACCTTGTCTTCAACCCCGCTCAGCCCATTCCCCGGCGATCAGCCGGCCTTTCGGCGCGGCCCCGCACCGCTTCTCGCCCCCGCGATCGGCATGATGTTCGGAATCATTCTGGATAACGCCGTAGCCATTCCTTCTTGGCTCAACGTGACTGTGTGCGCCTTGACGCTGCTCTCGCTGCTCCTTCGCCGAGTTCGCACCAAAATCGTCCGATGGCTTGTTCCGCTGTCCACAGCATGTCTGGGCAGCGTCCTTCACGATGGGTTCATGCGCCGCCTGCCCGACGACGCAATCGCTCGGTATGTTTCCATCGAACCCGTGCTCGTCCACATCACGGGGACCGTCGACACCGCACCATCACCCTCCAACCCCCGCGCCGGGTTCTTCGACCGCTGGGCCTACCAGCCTGAAACCACCCGCTTTCGACTCTCCGCCACGTCCCTCGATGGCGCACAAGGCCCCGTCTTCGTGCGCGGTGCGGTGGACGTTCGCGCCAATGGACGACTCGCGGGCATCGAAGCGGGCGATCGCGTTTCAATTCTGGGAATGCTCTACAGGCCCGGACCGCCCTCAAACCCGGGCCAATTCGACTACAGCCTCTGGTTGCGGCGACACGGTGTACACGCCTCCCTCCGTTGCAGCGGTTCGAACTCGATCCAAAAAATCCAAGATGGCCGTCGGAGCGGCTCTGCGATTCTGCATCGACTGCGATCCTTCGCACGATCCGCCCTGATGGATTCCGACGTAGATCGAGATGCCGAAACCGGCGGCCTGATCGAAACCATGGTCCTGGGGCGAAGACAAACCATCGACCGCCGCGTCGAAGACATGTTTCGGCGCACCGGAACGTCGCACTTCTTGGCCGTCAGCGGCCTGCACGTCGGCGTGGTCGCCTGGTTCGTTTGGGCGGCGGGGCGATTGGTGGGCATGCCCCGACGGCGTGTCGCTCTGCTCGTGATGATCGCCGTAACGCTCTACGCCGGCCTGGTCGATCCGCGCCCACCCGTCTTCCGCGCCACCATCATCGGCGTGGTGGCGTGCGTCGGAATGTTAATCGGTCGCGCCGCGGTCTCGCTCAATTCGCTGTCCTTAGCCGCCATCATCCTGCTCTGCATCCGTCCGACCGCCCTATTCGAGCCGGGGTTTCAAATGTCCTTCGCGGGCGTCCTCGGAATCCTGCTCCTGACCCATCCCATCGCGCGAAACCTTCGCTGGCCAAATCCCAACCGCGATTTCCTGAAAATCCCGGTCGTCAAGCGTCGATCGACCACCCATCCGCTCCTCCGGCTCACGTTTCGCGCCGGCCATGCCCTGCGACTCGCAGCCGCCGTCGGCATCGGCGCCAGCCTGGCCACCGCGCCGTTCATCGTCTATCACTTCGACTACCTCGCACCGCTGGCGCCGATCAACTCGCTCATCCTATCCCCGTTCTTCGCGCTCACCCTCTTTCTCGGCGTACTGAACATCTGCGCCCAAGCGCTGGCACCGGTGCTGGCCGCTTTCATCAGCCAACTGGTCACCTTCTCCGCCGACCTGCTCTTGATCGTGTCATCCACGCTCGATGGCTTCAACCCTCCGCTGCACGGGCTAGCCGCCTCGTTTGTCCGAATCGCCTACTTCATCCTGGCGGGCATCGCGATCCTGATGACCTTCATCAACACCTCTTCAACGGCAAGACTCGCGGCCCAACGTACCCGGGCTTGGATAAAAGACCGCACCAGCAGCCGCCCCGCAGGAACCGCGCTGGCCGTCGCCGCCCTGGCCGTCGCCGCCCTGGCCGGCCTGTTCGCAGCCGCGCATTTTTTCCTCGCCCGACCGCGACCCGAATCACTGACGATATGCCAGCTTTCCGTCGGCCGCGGGTCAGCCACGGTCATCGAGTTTCCGGACGGAACGACCTGGATCTTCGATTGTGGAAACGGCCATCCCGGCGACGTAGGCGCCAATGTCGTCGTTCCCTATTGTCGACACCGCGGCATCCGACGCATCGACCAACTGCTCATCAGCCACCCCGACCGCGAACACTTCAGTGGCCTATTCTCCATCATGGACGTCCTCGACGTAGGCTCCGTTTCGATCAATCGCCATTTCGAATTCTATTCCGCGCCGGATGGACCCGCTCGGTATATGTCCATCGAAATGGCCAATCGCCGACGGGAGCTTGCCCTCGTCGATGACCATCTGAACCGACAATCCGAATTCGGAGGCGCCCACGTGGAATACCTTTGGCCGCCCCAGGCAATTCCCGATGAATGGGCCGCAGACGACACCTCCACCGTCCTTCGAATCAGCTATCTGGGTTCATCGGTTCTGCTTTGCGGCGATCTGTCCTCTAACGCCCAGTCTTGGCTTCTCGAAGACGACGTGCAAGCCGATGTATTGGTTCTGCCCGGCGGCGGTCTCGACGCTGACGCCGCGGCGTTCATAAACGCCGTCAACCCCGCCATTTGCATCCGATCGAGCCATCAATCCCTGCGAACCATGTCTACGAAACAGCGCGAGTTCCTCGGGGACCGCGAGGTTTTCAATACCGCCGACGACGGTGCCATTTCGTTACGCGTCGACGCCGCAAGGATTCAAATCAACACCCACCGATCACGCCGCACGTGGAATCGCGAAATCACTGCCATGCAGAAAAACGTCGCGACTGGACGATAAACGATTGGTAACATGCGTACGATTGACGACCATGATGCGCTTGGCACGCGGGGTTTGACGCTCGACGGCGCCAAAACCAGCCCGTGGCGGATTGCTTCGCCGCACGCGCCACGCCGTATTCGTTCTACCGGCGGCACCGCGTTCACGTTGATCGGCGTTTTCACCGCCGTCGGAACCGCCGCACCGCCCCTGTTCCTCCAACAACCGTCCTTCCCGGGTACCCGATGTGTCGGCTCCACGTTGATGACCGGCGTTACAATCGACTTCTTCGACGGCACCGCCCAGACGATCCAATGGCAGTTTGACGGCTCCAATCTGGACCACAACGCGCGGGGCGGCCGCGTCTCCATCAACACTAACGTCGCCAACGGCACCAGCACCCTGACCATTGTCGATTCCGATCCGCTGATCGACACCGGGAACTATCGCGTCATCGCCGGCACAGCCAACAACGGCAGCACAATCTCAAACACCGCAATCCCCGTCTTCTTCAACGCCGCCTCCGTCGGCCCCATCGCCAAGCCCCCGTCTGCCTGCGAAGGCTTTCCCATACAGTTGCGAGCCTATCCCACGGGCAGCGACCCAGCCAACCAATCCATCTTGTGGACCATCATCTCCGGCCCCGACCTCAACGGCATGCAATTCACGCCCTTTCCCCCCATCATCGCCGACCCGTCATTCACTCCGCGCTCCCCCGGAACCTACACCCTCCGCGCCGAAACCTTCGACGTAACCTGCGACACCTTCGCCAGTGCAAACCTGATGTTCGGCGTCCACGGCGAACTACAAGCATCGCCGACAACCGCTGCCAACGAGACGTGCATCGGCTCAGCCGTTCAACTGGCTTCCAATCCAACGGGTGGAACCGGACTCTATTCATTCGAATGGTCCGTCCCGTCCCATCCTTCGGGAACAGGTTTCACTTTTTCGCCCGACGAGTTCGCCCGCAACCCCACCTTCCTGCCGACCGCCGCGGGAAGCTATCAGATACAACTGCTCCTAAAACACGCAGATTGCAACGATCACGCCTCCGGCACCATGACCATCGACGTTTCTGACACGTTCGCCGTCCAAGCCATCGCCCTGAATCCCGAATTCTGCCTCGGCGACGACACACTCGTGCGGGCAACGTCAGGCCTAGCCAACGTCAACTACCTCTGGACCGTCTCCGCCGGACCAAACCTCAGCTCCGCCCAGTTTTCGAACACCGCCGTTTCTACACCCCTGTTCACCCCCACCGCCGCGGGCGATTACGTCTTGCGCGTCGTCGGCACCAGCGGCATCTGCGCATCCACCCAATCAGACGTTCAAATCACCGTCGCTCCGGCACTGACTGTCACACCCCTCGCGACACCCGCCACTGTTTGTTTGGGGGCGGGCGTTCAACTCGACGCCGGCGCACTCGGCAGCGGCCCCAAAAACCAGAAATACGCCTGGTCCATCAGCAGCGGGCCAAGCTTGAACGCCGCCCAATGGTCCAACCGTTTCATCGCCAACCCGATCTTCACTCCCTTGGCCTCCACGCCGCAAAACACGCCCTACGTGTTGCACGTCGAGACGACGGATCTCGTCTGCGGCACCCTTGCCGGCGGAAACGTTTCCGTGAACGTACGTTCATTGGCAACCGCAGCCCCGTCGGCAATCCCCGCCGCCGGCTGCGAGGCCGAACCCCTCGCCCTGACTGCCAACGCCGCAGGCGGCGCGGGCACATACACCTACCGCTGGTCCATAGCTGCCGGTCCGTCGACTTCCGCCGCGCAATTCAATGATACACAAATGGCCACACCGACCTTCACCCCCCAGGGCGGGCCCGGCACCTATTTCATCATCCTCGTCCTTACAGATGCCTCGTGCCTGACCACCCAACCGTTTTACCAACTGGCCCTGCCCGTCGTGCCCGCACTTGATTTGGACCCCCAACCGGACACCGCGCCCGCCGTGCTCGGCCAACCGACGCAGCTCCGTGCCAACCTCTCCGGCGGAACATCACCGAACGTCACCTGGAGCATCGCCTCGCTGCCGGCCAACTGTGACAACGACGACCCGCTGGATGATCCCACTCTTGCCGATCCCATCTTTACGCCAAGCTGCGTCGGAACCTATCGATTAACCGTCACCGGCAGCGACGATAGCTGCGACACCCGTGTAACGTCGATCGATGTTGATGTTGTGGTGTTTTCCGCGGAACCCAAAGCCAACCCACCCGCCGTTTGCGTGGGAAACTCCGCGACCCTGACGCCCAACGTAAACGGCGACTTCGGTCCCTATCGTTTCGCTTGGCTCGTTCTCGATGGACCCAACGCCAACATTTCCCAATTCAACGACCCCGCAGCCGAATCACCCGCTTTTACGCCAACCCTGGCCGGTTCATACACCGTGCAGGTCACCGCTACGGACCTGGACGGCGTCCTGCCCGACATCACGGGCACCGTCGACGTAGACGTCCCCGGACTGCCCCCGTCTTTCAACGTCAACGGGCAACCGACGTCGCAACAAGCCTGCTTGGGCGATTCGGTTAGCCTTTCCGTATCGGCACAGGGCCAGGGTATTGATTATCAGTGGCGGTATAACGACGCCGACCTGCCCGGCGAATCCGCAGCCACCATAACCCTGCATCCCTTGCGATTCTCCCATGCCGGCGAATATCGTTGCCGCGCCTCCAACGCTTGTGGCCACGTCGACAGCGATATGGCAACCCTGTCCGTATCACCCTTTCCCTCGACGCTATTCGTCGTCGCCAAGGACGCCCAACTCCGCGTCGCAGCCAACACCGATTGTCGCCCATCGGTCAATCTCGCCACGCGCGGCTCGTTTGACAGCGTCGCCATCCAGGCCAACGGGCTGGCCGCAGGCCCGAATCGCTCGCTCTACGCCGCCCTTCGAACCTCCCCGGCGAGCGCGGAGACGTCGTTGGCCTCGATCGATCCTTTCACCAGCTTGGCCACCATAATCGGCACCATGGGTGAACCCATCGCCGACCTCGCCTTCGATCCGGCGGGGCAACACATGTATGCGATTCGCGGAAACAACACCTGCCCCGCCTGCCCGGGCAAGGGGCAACCAGGCCAGATGTTCATCGTCGATCTTGGTACCGCCGCCCTTTTACCGCTCGACATCCCCCGCACGTTCGCCAGCCAGGCTGGTCACGCGATCGCATTCGACGAGACCGGTAGGCTGTACCACCATGGTCAACTGTCAGCCGGCCTATCCAGACTGGTACGCGCGGATCTTCAATCAACTGCCGCCCCCGAAGTATTGCTCGAACAAAATCCTGGCCCGGAGTGGACCGCAATGACCTTCGGCCCCGACGCGATATGGGCCACTCAACGCCACCCCCTGCAATCCACCACCCAACTTTGGTCAATCGATCGATCCGATTTTCAGGCCACGCTGGTCGGAAACTGGACGCCCCCCAATGGCACCGTCGAGATCACCGGCATGGCCTTCGCTTGCGGCACCTTCGGCGATGCCGATTGCGACGGCGACATTGACCTTGACGACCATCTCCAATTGTGGGCTTGTGCCGCTGCCAATCCGGTCGGTGAATGCTCCGTCCACGACGTCAACGCGGATGGAAAAATCGACCTGGCAGACTGGGCCTATTTTCAGGTGACCTACACCGGCGTCGCACCAGTTGTCGCCGCCTCGCAATCCGGCGACGACAACACCGCTCGCCAACTTGGCAGCTTGCGTCGATAGCCGTATAGTTACCTGAAGCATGTCGCGAGATCCCTGATCGCAGGGATCCCGAGGCCATCGGTGCATGGGGGCGTTGCACTCGATCCTCGATCGCTTGTTGGCGACAACGCCCCTCGGCTGGTCCGAACGCTCATGCTGGAATCCATCGAAACCTATCTGCGAGGCCTCAGCCGCGGCGCTTTCGGATTGTGGGGCGTGGCCGTCGAGCTGCTCCTCATCGGAGGCGTCATTTACGCAGCCCTTCGCTTCTTGCAGGGAACGCGCGGCGCGCGGCTCCTCAAATCGCTCGGTTTCATTTTGGTTTCGAGTTTTCTCGTGATGAGGTTGATCGCCGAAAGGCTTCACCTGGAACGGATCGTTTTTCTGTATCCGTACTTCGTTGGCGGATTGGTGCTCGTGACCATTGTTGCCTTTCAGCCGGAAATTCGCCGAGGGCTTCTCCGGCTGGGCAGTGCCCGCTGGCTGCGAATATGGTCCAAGTCCAACGATCCCATCATCGAACCGCTGGTCACCGTGGCCGAGCGACTGAGCCAAAAGAAAATCGGCGCGCTGATCGCCATTCAAGGAAGCGTGGGCTTGGATGCGCTGGCTGAAACCGGCGTGGCGCTCGACGCCGAAGTCAGCGCCGAGTTGCTGGAAACCATTTTCTACCCGGGCACCGTTCTGCATGACCTGGGCGTCCTGATTCAAAACTCCCGAATCGCCGCCGCCGCCTGCCAGTTTCCCGTTGCCGAATCCGGTGAATTAGCCCTGACGATGGGCAGCCGCCACCGGGCCGCGCTGGGACTCAGTCAGGATTCCGATGCGCTCATCATCGTCGTGAGCGAGGAAACCGGTACCATCTCCGTCGTGGAACACGACGTGTTCCAGCGAGGCCTGACCCCCGATCAGCTTCGAGACCTGCTTACCGCCCGCCTCACATCGGACAGAAAGGTCGAGCCTGACGAGACTTCGGACGATGTCGTCGCAACGGGACCGGAAAAGAACGTCGATGAAAGGCGGGTCGCAGCCACTTCCGCCCACGTGGGCACAACGCCGACTTTGGAGCCATAGCGAACATGCAACAATTGTCGCTGATATCCGCCACGCTCGCGCTCACCCTGCTTGTCTGGGCGTCCGCGGATCAACTGATCACCGAAGTGACGGAAGTTTCCGTCGCGCTGACCGTCGAGGCGGAACCCGACAGCGAATGGGTGGTTACGTCGTTGGCCAAACCGTCGCAAAGATTTCGCGTGACGCTCCGAGGCCGACAGGCCGACGTCGCCCGACTCCGCGAGACGGGTTCACCGAGAATGACGCTGACCATCTCCGATTCGGGCCTCGTGGACAAACGCTTGGGACCGCAAAGCATTCCGCTGCTGGCTGAGCTGCTCGAAAAACGCTCCGAATTTGCGAACTGCACCCCACTTTCAGTTTCACCCGCCTCGCTCGTGATCCACGTTGATCGGCGATTGGAAAAAGTCATACCCGTCGTCGCACGCGCGGGACGACTGGAATTCACCGTCGAACCGCGAATCGACCCGAACTCGGTCAGCGCCACCCTCCTTGAAACCGATTGGGCTCGCGTCGCCGACGCACAGCCTCGACTGCTCCTAAACGTGGAAAGCGACTTGGCCAACCAACCCGAGGACCAGCCGGTTGAAATCAACGTCCCACTGCCAGACCTGATCACGACCGAACTAGGCAACCTGGACGCACTGGAATTGAAGCCCCGCACGGTGACCGTTCGTGCCACCGTACGAAAACGCATGAAGACGGCCACGATCCAGGCTGTTCCCGTTAAGTTCATGGGCAGTCATAGCTTATGGAACGACTATGATATCGAGTTCCGTCGACCAGACACGCCCGAGACCCTTCGGGTCGATATTATCGGTCCTGCCGATGAGGTGGACGGTCTCGCCGCAGGCCAACATAAATTGTTTGCGGTCATAAAGTTAACCACTCCAGACGCCGGGAGCGGGGCGAGTTTTCAGTTCTTCGAGCCGGAATTTCGCCTGCCTCCCGGTGTTAAACTCGCACCGGAACAGAGCTTCGACCGATTTGAGATTCGCTTGATTCGGCGAAATCAGAATGCAATATCACCAGAAATCCCCGCGCCCTGATGGCCCAAGCGCTCAATCGATTCCTCGGCTCGATTCGTTCGAGTGGCCGAGCGAATGTCGGAAAAATTTCACGAAAACAAAAATGGGGGCTTGACGCTTGCCGTGCTTCAGCACAGAATCTCAGCGCGGTGACCATACGTGCGGGGAAACACCCGTTCCCATTCCGAACACGGAAGTGAAGCTCGCGCGGCCAATGGTAGTCGAAAGGCGAGAGTAGGTTATTGCCGCATTTTTTTTGAATTCAGCCGCTTAATGCGGCTGTTTTCATGCGCCGAGACTTCGATTTTCACTGTTACCCGTCGGGTGCGAATACGCGAAACAAAGAGGCGCCCGCGAGGTCTCGTCTTGACTTGTTCGTAAACGGCCCGGAGGCAATCGGTTTTATCCCGTTGCACCCGACCTCGCCTCACGAGAGCCTTTCCGCGCTACTCGTTTCGATCCCGTAGTAATTCGGTGGGGGTGACGTCACGTTTCTTCGTTTCGGGCGGGGCGTCAATCTCCGCCAAACACTCCTGCAAAGCTTTCTTGCTGTTTTCGGTGGCGGCCTGTTCAATCCCCTTGTTTATAATACGAATGGCTTCAGGGCTGTTCGGCGATTGCCGAGCCAGCAATCGCGCCAAGACCATCACCGCTTTCGCGTCGAGACCGCCGGTCATGCGATGGGCGGCGCGGGCGTATTGTAGAATCTCGTCGGTGAATCTGCCTGAATCGAAACCGGCTTCAGCCAGCGCCTGATAGGTTTGTGCCCCGGGATCAATCGAAATCAGCCGGTTGGCGATTTCAGTGGCTTCGGAATCCTTGCCAAGCCCCAAAAAGATTCGATATCTCGTGGAATACAAAAGGCGAACTTCATTCTTATTCGGCCCCTTTTCACCCCACTGTTCTTCGTATTGGTCAATCTCGTCGGGGTCCTCGACGGCATAGCGAATATCCTTGTAGCGGTCCGCGTTCAGGAGGTGCTCAAAGATGATGCGGCGGAAGGCTTTGACCGCGGAGCCTTCGGGAGTTTGACGATTCAGAAAGTCGTAGAAAGCGATGATTTTTTCTGGTTGTCCGAGGGCTTCGTATGCCAACTTCACGACGTAAAAATTGAACGCCTTGAATCGACTCTGCGCGATCTCGTGCTCGGCCACCATGGCTCGGTCGGACAGCTCCTTTCGTGCGGGGGGGTAACGTTCAGCCAGATGCAATAACCCCGTGATAAGCTTGGGAAGCTGCTTCTGCACGAAGATTGACGACCGGGCGGCGTTGTGGTCGAGGCACCATTTGTAATCAGCCAACGCCTCCTCGAATAATCTACCGGCGGTGTTCTTGGCGGCCCGCTCCATCACGCCCAAAACCACATCGTCGCCCGCCCAAGGCTCCCACATCGTCGCTCCGCGGATGTGTTCACCGTTGATCGCCGCGTAAATGACGGTGAGCAGGTGGGACGCGGCGGTGAAACCCTCGCGCCGCCCCAGCTCACTGGCGTCAGAGGCCATAATTAGCAACGTGGGGAATTCGAAGATCTGGTGCGCCTTGACGAATTCTTGCGCGTCTGGGTCGTTCGAGTTAACCCGTACAAGTATTCCAAATCGGTCGACCCAGTCTCGCACCGTCTGGATTTGCAGGGCTTCGGTTTCGAATTTCTCGCAATCGGGACAATCGTCTCGGCTGACGGCCACCAACAAATACCGCCGCTGATCAACAGCCTGTCGCAGGTCATCCTCGATCAGCCGCGTTCGCGGTGAAGGCTCCGCTGCATCCGGCTGCTGATCAGCCGTTGCGGAAACGGGCAATGCGACCAAAACACAGCAAAACGCAAAAATCCGTCTCAACATCGTTACGCTCCCAACCGGTCGCGGCTTAGATCGCTCGCAATCAACCTGACACGCTACACCGGCCTACCATCTTAGCATCTGGCGCCAACCATGTCATGGCAACGGTCCCACTCAGCCACCAGGGGTCACACCGCGTTTGACCATCCGCCAACGCTTGCCGGCTGCTGCCAAACCACCGATAACCAAATCATCCTGTTCTCGCTTCGTCCGAGTTAACCCTCTAACCACTTGATTACGTATGCGGACGCCGCCCGGTTCGTCACCACCCGCCCGAACATGCCGCTCAAGCGGCGTTTTTGGGAACTTCGCCACAAACCGCGACACACAATGGTCCCCGCAAGGAATGCCGATGCTGCGTATACCGTGCGCGCGGCGACCAGACGAATCAGATCGGCCACGCAATGAAACTTGGCCCGATAATCGCGATCGCGAAACATCATCGGCGGGAGGCCCTCGCCGACGGATAAGAGGTACGAATGGACCGGCGAATACTTGTGGTTGATGCCGACCACCATAGACGCAACGCCGTGCGAGCCATCCTGGCCGGGGCCGGCTACGAGCCGTCGGTCGTGGATTCCGGCGTGGACGCCATGCGAATCATGCTGGCTGAGGCTCCACCCGCGGTTCTCTGTCGATTAACGGGGCCTCGGTTCGACGGTTTGGGTTTGTGTCAGGACCTGCGCTCCCACGAGGGCGTGGGGTTTGTCTATTTCATGATGTCCCTGACCGCAGAGGAGACTCGTCATACCGCAACGGCGCTCCAACACGGGGCGGACGCCGTCATTCCGACAGAAATCGACGCCGAACGGTTGCTGGCACACATGGTGGCTGGAGATCGAGTGGTGGCGTTGCATCGTGAACTGACTCGTCAAAACAGGCAGGTCTTCAAATACAACGCCAAGCTGGCCATCGTCAACGACCGCCTTCATCAAGCCGCGACAACAGACGAGCTAACCGGCGCCGTGAATCGCCGGGCGGGCATGAATCGGCTGACGGAATGTTGGTCGGTCGCGTCGCGCAATGGGGATAGTCTTGCCGTCATGATCCTGGACGTGGATCATTTCAAAGTCATCAACGACACCTATGGCCACGACGTGGGAGATCTGGTGCTCAAGGAGGTCGCCGACGCCTTGCGTCGCTCC
Organism: uncultured Phycisphaeraceae bacterium; assembly: GCA_964424105.1. Classification (GTDB taxonomy): domain Bacteria; phylum Planctomycetota; class Phycisphaerae; order UBA1845; family UBA1845; genus CAYRHJ01. The sequence continues at coordinate 81,031 of CAYRHJ010000035.1, forward strand.
TGCCGCCTGGGCGAAGTCGTCTGCCGTTTCGGCGGTGAAGAGTTCATGGTCATTTGTTCCGCTTCTGACGCGAGCATGGCCGCCGTCGCCGCCCGGCGGCTGCGCGCGACCGTCGAAGGCATCACCAGTCAGGTTCGAGGTTTCCCGGTCAAGGTCACGGCGAGCATCGGCGTGGCAGAAAGGACCGCGTCGATGCCGGACCCCGATGCGCTGTTGCGAGCCGCGGACCGCGCTTTGTATGCCGCGAAACATGGCGGCAGAAACCGCGTCGTCATCGCAGGGGAGGAATGGAGCGGCGGCGAAAATCAAGTTTCGACACTTCGGCTCCCCACCGACCTGGCGCGAATTCCAGCGCCGGGTGAACTCGCCCGAAACGCGAGAACCGTTCTTGTTGCCGACGGCGATGAATCCGCACGAGCCTGGTATGTGCAATTGCTACAGCAAGGGGGGTTCAACGTGATTGAATCCCCCAACGGCGCTGACGCGCTGGGGTGCATACAGCATGCCCAACCGGACATCGTCATTTTTTCACGCGACTTGCCCGTCTTGGACGGGGTCGAATGCACGCGCCGCCTGAAGCGCGATCCGGATTTCTGGCACCTGCCGGTTCTACTGGCCAGCCAACGAAGGGATGACGAACGGGACGCGGTCGCGGCTTGGGATGCCGGCGCGGATGGATTGACCATGCAGGGAATCCGTCCCCATGAATTCCTCGCACAGATTCGGTCCATGTTGAGCCTGCGCCGCGGGAGAAAAGAGCTGATTCAGGCCAACGAAAACCTGGGCGAGCAAGCCCGCACCATGACTTTGCTGCTCGAATTGGCGCAAAGCATTTCCACCGCATCCTCCCTGCCGGCGGTCTTGGAGCGCGTCGTGCACGTCACGGCCGAACTTACCTGCTGCACCTGTGTTGCCGTTCTGTTGCCCGATGAAACGGGCGAAACGCTTCAAGTCGCACACGCCGCGGGTTTCGCGAACGAGAAAATTTCGTATTTGCGAATCCCCACAGCGGGGGCCTTGTTCGGCGATATTTCCGCCCAACGTGAATCGTTGGTCATCAACGACACGAACGACGAGCGCCTGGGCCATGGTATCGATCCCGACCTTTTCGGCGCCCGACCGCCGCTGGTAATCGTCCCACTAATGACCGGCGAGCGCTCCGTGGGGGCACTGCTGGCCGCGGAGCGATTGGGCGGCCAGCCCTTCGTTACGCGGGATCTCGAATACATCCATTTAATCGGCAACATCGCCGCATCAACCATCGAAGAGATCAGCGCTCGGCAGGCCTGCGACGAAGCTCGCGACTCCATCGTCGTGGCCCTGGCCAAACTTGCCGAACATCGCGACGGCTCCACCGGCCATCACCTGGACCGTGTCACCCGATTCGCCGTTCTCCTGGCCCAGGAGCTTCGCGCCAGCGGGCCGTACAAGGACAGCATCGATGGTCCGTTCATCGCGGACCTCGAGCGCGCCGTCCCGCTGCACGACATCGGCAAGGTCGGAATTCCCGATCGCATTCTGCTGAAATCCGGCAAGCTCACCGACGAAGAAATGGCCATCATGAAAACGCACACCAAGATCGGCACGGAGACGATTCAATCGGTGGCCCAACGCGTCCCCGGTGCACACTTCCTGAAAATGGCCGCGGATATCGCCTGGGGACATCACGAGAAATTCGACGGCTCCGGATACCCCAGCGGAACATCCGGGACCGACATTCCCTTGGCCGCCCGGATTACCTCCGTCGCCGACGTCTACGACGCCCTCACCACCCGCCGCCCCTACAAGGAAGGCCTATCACACGACCAAGCCATCCACATCATCCGGGAAACATCCGGCTCACATTTCGATTCGGTGATCGTCGACGCGTTCGTGGTCAAGGAACACGAGTTCGCGCTGCTCGCGGCGCAACTAGCCGACGATGACGCTTCCATGGACAGCCGCCGACGGGCGGATTACGTCAAGCGGGCGACACAAGACATTCACCTGGATCCGCTGGCCGGCGAACTCGCCAGCATTCAACACCAAATCCATCAACTGGCGGACCTGTGCAAACAGGCTTCGGTCGCCGACATTACCGAGGGGCGCGGTTAAGACGGTTGACTGTCATTTGCCGCCGCGAAGCCTTCTTAAAACAAAGCCGCGGCCATCAGGGCGGGAATTCGCTTCTCAACAGAGCCGCGACCATCAGGGCGGGAATTCGCTTCTCAACAGAGCCGCGACCGTGAGGGAGCGGTGACGCCCGACGGCAAGAGACCGCACCATAACAGTCGCGACATGGCACTGAAAGTTTGCTTCTGAACCAAATTCTAAACGGATTCAGCCAAGGTCGGCGACTGCGAAAATTCCGGCACCAGCGCCCGTAATGACCGTCGAATCGCGTCTACGTCATCGGCCAACGACAATTTGATCAACTCGTCGATGCCCCGGCAGATTTGCTCGAAATCTCCCGGCTTGTGTTTCCAGATGCCGATCTTCGGATGGCCCGTACGGGCGACGTCCTCGCCCTCAATGGACAACTCTTCGAACAGCTTTTCGCCCGGCCTCAGGCCGGTGAAAACAACTTCGATGTCCCTGCCGGGGCGAAGTCCGGAAAGCGTGATCATGTCCCGGGCCAGATCGACAATCTTGACCGGCTCGCCCATGTCGAGAACGTAGATTTCCCCGCCCGATCCCATCGCCCCCGCTTGTAGGACGAGTTGGGCGGCTTCAGGAATGGTCATAAAGTATCGTACCATTTCTGGGTGGGTGACGGTGACCGGTCCACCAGCCGCGATTTGCTCCTGAAAGATCGGCACGACGCTCCCGCTGCTGCCCAGAACGTTCCCGAAGCGAACCGTGATGAATTGCGTCCCCGTTCGGGCGCTCAGATGTTGCACATAAAGTTCGGCCACGCGCTTCGTGCAGCCCATCACGCTCGTGGGGTTCACAGCCTTGTCGGTCGAAATCAAGACCATCTTCGCCACGCCGTGATCGGCCGCGAGATCGGCGACCGTTTGGGTCCCCAAGACGTTGTTCTTAACGGCTTCACCGGGATTCCATTCCATCATGGGAACGTGCTTATGTGCCGCGGCGTGAAACAGCACGGTGGGCTTTTGGCGCTGAAAGATCCAGCGCATGCGGGCGGCATCACAGATGTCAGCCACATATGGGATGACGGTCACCTCTGGGAAGCTCTTCTTGAGTTCCCGGTCGATTTCGAACAGGTTGTTTTCAGCCTGTTCCACCAGAACCAGCGTGTTGGGAGCGAATCGAGCCGCTTGGCGGCACATTTCTGCACCGATGCTCCCCCCAGCCCCGGTGACCACAACGCTTTGACCCTTCAATTCGCGCGCGATCGCGTCCGAATCGAGTTGCACGGGCGCCCGCCCCAAAAGATCCTCGATGTGCACGTCCCGAAGATGTGTGACGTGCAACCGCCCGGCGATCAAATCCGCCACGCCCGGCATCATGCGAAAACGCAGATGGCTGCCCTCGCAAATCTCAATAACACGGCGTATTTCTTTCGGCGTCGGATTGGGCAGGGCGATCAGCAGCTCATCCACGAGATGTTGCTCGCATATCTCCCCAGCCTGGTCCAACGTCCCTAACACCTCGACGCCGTGAATGGTTCGATTCAGTTGCCCGGGCCGGTCATCCAAAAAACCGACAACCTGATGCCGCTGGGTGGGCATTCGCAGGAGTTCGCGAAGGACCGCCTCCCCGGCGTTGCCGGCACCGACGATGATGGCGCGGGAATGTTTTTCGAACGGCTCGGCGTGAACTTCTTCGACGTATAGCCTGGCGCCCACCCGGACCAGGCTCACCAGGCCGATCGTTCCCGCCCAATCCAATAGAAACACCGATTGGCGGAGACGATTCTCCAGGTCCCGATCGATGAGCCGATGGCCGAACCACCGATCCCACAGGTTCTCGACCAGGAAAAACGCGCCGATGAAAATGAAAGCGCTGATGTGCGACGCCCGAATAATTCCGAGAACGTCATACATTCCTGCGTATCGCCACGTTCCGCGATACTGCCTCTCCCATCCGAACACGAGCAGCTTGATAGGTAATGCCAAGACCAGAAGCGGCAGATACAGCTCGGTGAACCATTTCCCGAAACGGTGGAAATTGTAGGCCAGCGCAAACGCCACCAGCAGGGCGATCGCGAAAATCACCGCGTGCACCGCGACGTTGGCCAGCGTGCGATATCGATCGACCCAGCCTGCCGATGCGCTCATCGTGCCGGAAGGCGAAACGACGTCGTCGTTCGTCGGCGGCTTGGTCGAAAAAACATCCAATGCCATACCTCGAGATCCCCGATCCGCCGAATCCGCGAAACCATTAACCTGATCGTTCTGTCGTCCCGGCGGGTCCACGACGAACCAATGGAATCAGCCCCCTGGCCGATCGTGACCACTGGTGGACGAGGGCGCCGATTCCTCGCCGGGTTCCTTGGCTTGGGAGGAAACGTCTGCTGCGGCGGGCGTTGACCGGGCCTCACGAATCATTCCGGCGAACGAAGCCCAGGGTGATGATGGATGAAGCCGCTGAATCCTTTCCGCGACTCCGCCGGCCCGCGCCATACTATCCTCATCTCCGCCGTACCATAAAAGATAACTGTAAAGGGCCAGGATACGATCACTGTAGCCTGCCGTTTCCGCCAACTGGCCGATGGTAACCAGCAGGCGTTCCCGTTCCCGATCGTCTGGCATCGCATCAGCTAGCGAGAATTTGAGATCGAACATGCCCGGTTCGTCGGCCCGCCGGGCGACGTGATATTTGAGCAGGTGCTCCAATCGATTCGAAGCCTGACGAATATGTAAATCCGCGATCGCGCACATGAACTGACCGAACCGCGCCGACAGCACGTCGCGGTCCACGCTTTCCGCCATCTTGAAAGCGTGCATGGCCCGCAGGTAGTCCCCTGATCCAAAATACGACCAGCCGTCACTCATGCGCTGACCATAGGTGGCCGCCAAGCGATCGGACATGAACTCCGAGATCGAACGCGTCGGCTCCGGCGGATCGATCGACAGCTCCTCCAGCGAACGATCCACGTCCGCCTGTCGTAGATTCGTACGATAACGAGCCGCGGTGATCCCCGAATTAAGGCGAAAGATCGTCCCTGCGTAACTGTTCTGCATCAGCAAAGAATCTTGATGCATCAGCGACGAATGACGGGTGCCCGCCTGACCAAGGTTCGCCCGCAGGGGTGCATTTTGGCCCGGCAGGCTCCGGGCGTTCCGCAGCGTCGGAAGCACCAACCGGGGGGACAAGGCCCCAGAATCGATGGCAAGCCCATAATTTGGCGCTCGGCCCGTCTGCGTCGTCCGCGGCGCCGGACCGGCCTGCGGACCGAACTGACCCCGTGCCGACATGGGCGACATGCCTACCGCGAAAATCCCAATCCACACAAGTTGCCATTTCAGCCACCGCATCGGACGGCATCGTGAAATGTTTGAACAATCAACAATTTCTGCCATGGTGAACTTTTTCGCCTATTGCTTTGCGCGGCGCGTTCAACTTCTTGTACTATCGATATTTCGACCGATGCTGAACAAGGCCTGCATGCAAATCAACCCAGCCGCGTACACCCCCACAGGCCACGATCGTCGCTTATTGGGCAATAGCGGGCACAATCATTCAGCTTCGTCGTCGGCTGGAAGGCGCTGCACCTCCGTCAGCAGGGCCAACGATCGGCGCTGAAGCTCCCAAAAGAGATCGCGCAGCGGGTCGAAAACGGGCGATTCACTGCGAGTGGCCAGCGGAACCGCCCCTAGCGCCTCGCTATGACGAGAACGAAACCGCACCGCACGCTCCTCCAATTCCGCGAGGATGGACCAGACCGTTTCCTGTTGACCCATATCAAGTTTGTTCGCCTTGATGAACTCGCGGACCCAGGACTTCCACGTGTTTTCGTCTTCCGCCACCGCGATTGATGCAACTTTATTGCGGTCGAATAGTTGCGCTTCGAACGGCGAAATCGGTTTCGACCGGCCGTCCGCGATCGCACTGGGATCCGCACTTGGCTGCTGATCGCCACCAGCCGCGTCCGGCTGATTGGGCGCATCGCCCATGCCCCATTCTTCGGGACTCCATTTTCCCTTGGCCCACTCCGCTCGGCGGCCCTCGATGAACTTCAATTGCCGCTGAATGGCCTTGCGATCCCGATCGAGGATTTCGCGCTGTTTGTCTTTCATGTTTCGAGACATTTCCGCCGTGATTCGATCGAGTCGATTCTGCACATCAGCCATCAGGGGTTCACTTTCTCGCGTCCAACGTTGAACATCCTCGGCGAGTATTGGGCGACCCTCAATCCGGCCGCCAACGTATTCGCGCACCTGGTCGGTAATCGTGTCGGCGTTGGTGATCATCAGCCCGAATACTTCGCGATAAAGTGTCGACTGAAACCGCAGTCTCTGCCGCGCATCCAGCTCGTAGCGCTGCGAAACCAGTTCCGTCATCTTGTCAACGCGGGCTGTGAAATTCCACGGCGGGATTCGGGCCACCTCTTGGTTGACTTTCTTGGTGAATTGGTCCGACTCGTCAGTCCAGCCGTTCTTCTCCCACATGCCGTCGATGAATCGCTCGATGTTATCCGCCTGTGCCGACCAATCCCCCAGCTTGCGAATCTCCATTCCCAGCGCTTCCACGGTGCGCATGCCTTTCTGTGCGGTTTCAGGCGGACCCGTTAGCGGGACGCCGTCCTGGGCCCGCAAGGCCGTATTGGCCATCACGAACAATGACATACCCAAACAGAAGGTAAACCGTCGAAAATTGATCATATGGGTGAAATCGCTTTCCTGATTCCGATTGCCCGCTAAGCCGTAACGCATTGCGTCACATCCCGACACCGTATTGTATGGAATCGACCAACGCAGGCCAACACTTTGTGGACGAACTCGGGTCCGCGACGAAATCGGTGGCGCCACAACGGGCGTACGGCGTCGTCGAGACGTTGCCCAAGGCCGGCCCCCGGCGGGGCCATCGAGAATAGCCCGGCGATTTATCACCGGGTGTGCGTCCGGTCAGGTGAACGAGTCCCGTAGGGACGACTGACCCACGGCCGGAGTTTCAGCCGTCCCTACGGGACTTCTCCTCGGCTGATTGATGGGGTTCCCGGCGATGACTCGCCGGGCTACTTTCGCACCGTCCCTCCGGGACGCAGAACGTACGTACCACCAGCCACCGATTGTGTCACGGACCCGGTCGCCGGTTGTGTCACGGACCCGACAAACTCTTTTCGCGGGAATACATCACACGTTGGGGGGGGGCAGGTTCTCGTCCCGCAAGGGGCGGAGGACGTTGCGTCGGCATCCTCCGCCCCTGCCGGGGCTGGACGGGTTCATTGGGCCAGGTTTTCGCGGGTTCCGCCGCCTGCGGCGGCTCCACCTGTGGCTACCTTCCGTTGCCCTCGCGGGGCGAGAATCTAAACGCCTGAACTGTCGCGGGCCCCCTTTTGAACCCCGTGCCACGTCGCCCGTAGATCACCCTAAAGCCGCCGTTACTTCCGCCCAGCACTTCGACTTCACCCCGATATGGCGCCCTGTCGCCCGTAGATCACCCGCAGGCCACCGTTGCTTCCACGGCTCTTCGAGACAGGAGCTGTCGCAAGGTGGCCAACAGCGTTCCCGATTCGAGATAGTTCGGCGGCAGGCGCCAATGGATCGTTTGACCATCCGGGGCGCGCACCGAGCCGGGCGCCTGGCTGAACAGCGCGTCGACGCATTTCAAATTCGGCACCGCAAAAACCAGATCGGGCTTGTGCATGATGATCGACCGGATGCCCCAGGCCGCCGCCAGCACGCGAATCTCAGCCAGCTCGATCAATCGCTGGACGGCGGCTGGATACTTGCCGAACGCATCGCGGAGATCCGTTTCCATTTGTTCGACGTCCGTAGCCGTCGCGCACGCGGCGATACGACGATAGACGTCGATGCGGGTCCGCTCGGCGGATATGTATGAACGCGGAATGTGCGCGGCGATGTCCAATTCCAGATGCACCGGCAGCGGCGCCGTGTCGGGGTCCCCTCGAAGCCGCCGCACGGTCCGCTCCAAAAGCTGGCAATACATTTCGTAGCCGACGGCGGCGATGTTGCCGCTCTGTTCCGGCCCCAACAAATTGCCGGCGCCGCGGATTTCCAGATCGCGCATGGCGATGCGAAACCCCGCGCCCAGATCGCTGAACTCCTCGATGGCTTTCAGGCGCTTGGCCGCCTTGGGCAAGACGGGCCGGTCTGCCGACAGAAGGAAATAGCAGTAGCCGCGGTGCGTGGATCGACCGACGCGCCCGCGAAGCTGGTGCAGGTCGGCCAATCCGAACCGGTCGGCGTTGTTGATGAAAATGGTGTTCACCGAGGGAATGTCGATGCCGCTTTCGATAATGGTCGTCGCGACGAGGATGTCCGCTTTACGATTGACGAAGGCGTGCATGACTTTTTCGAGCTGGCCTTCGCGCATTTGCCCATGCCCCACGATGACGCGGGCTTCTGGAACCAGCAGGCGAACACGGTCGGCTATGGACTCGATGGACCGCACAATATTGTGAATGAAATAGACTTGGCCGTCGCGGTTGAGTTCGCGAACGATGGCCGAGCGGATGACGTCGCCGGAAAAAGAGCAGACCCGCGTGGCGATGGCTCGGCGGTCCATGGGCGGGGATTGCAACGAGCTGATATCTCGCAGGCCCACCATGGACATGTGCAGCGTGCGGGGGATGGGGGTGGCTGACATGGTCAGGACGTCCACCGTCTCGCGCATGTATTTAAGCCGCTCCTTGTGTTCGACGCCGAAGCGCTGCTCCTCGTCAACGATGACCAATCCCAGATCAGCGAAGCCGACGTCCTTGCTGAGCAGCCGATGCGTGCCGATCAGCACGTCCACTTGACCCTTTTTGACGCGCTCGATCAGTTTTTTCTGCTCCGCGCCGGAACGAAACCGTGACAGACAGCCCACGGTGAACGGATAGTCCGCCAGCCGTTCGCTGAATGTCCTGAAATGCTGCTCCGCCAGCACGGTCGTTGGAACCAGAACGGCCACCTGCTTGCCGTATTCAACGACCTTGAATGCCGCTCGGATGGCCAACTCCGTTTTTCCATAGCCCACGTCGCCGCAGATCAGCCTGTCCATAGGTCGGCGACGGCACAGATCGGATTTGACCTCCGCGGACACCGTCGTTTGATCCTCCGTGTCCTCGTATGGGAACGATTCCTCGAACTCTCGCTGCCAGGCGGTGTCCGCCGGGTAGGCTACGCCCTCGTGCTCCGCGCGGGCGGCTTGGACTCTTAGCAACGATTCAGCCAATTCCGAAACCGCGTCCGCGACTTTGTCCTTCGTCTTGGCCCAACGAGAGCCGCCCAGCTTGGTCAAGGTCGGCTTGATTCCGCCGGCGCCGATGTACTTCTGCACCAGGTCCACTTGGGTGGTGGGAACGTGCAGCGCAGCACGGTCGGCGAATTCCAGGGTCATGAACTCGCCGCTCTTGTTGGACTCGCCCTTCTTGATGGTCCGCATGCCGCGGAATCGGGCGATGCCGTGCACCACGTGAACGACGTAATCGCCGGGCACAAGCTCCAACGCCGACTCGATGGGACGCATGGCGTGCGTGCGGCGGAGCTTTCGCGGCGGCTGGCGATGAAATATCTCGTGATGGGGAACGACGATCGTCCGAGACGGCAGCCACTCGAACCCGTGGTGCACGATGCCGGTCACGAACTCGACGGAATCAGGAATGGCGCCGTTGTATTCGACGATCAGCTCGCGCAATCGCGTTCGTTCGCCGTCGGCGTGACAGTAGACGACGATGCGATGATCGTCAGCCGCTCGGCAAAGCTCGTCCACCGCTCCTTCGGTACGACCTTCAAATCGAGTCAGCGAGCCGACGTGGAACGAATGCGTATCGCCGGGGGCGCTCGATGATCCACCGACCCGGGTCACGTGAAGTTGGTGGAAATCCGACATCGCCCGAAACAACGAAGCCGGCTCAACCAGGCGGTCGGGTTGTTTCACACGCTTGAAAAAGGTTTGGGCGGCTTCCTGAACGTCCCCCGCACGATCCAAAACGATGATCGTGTCAGCCGGCAGGTACGACAAGAACGTGGCGGACAGCTCGATCTCCAGCCTGTCGTTTATGGGGATCGCGGGCAGGTACCAGGATTTCAGCGACCCGGTGGATCGTTGTGTGCTCAGGTCGATCTCGCGAATCGCCTCGACGGTGTCGTCGAAAAATTCGAGCCGCACGGGGTTGTCCTGACTCGGCGGGAAAACGTCGATGATGTCCCCGCGGCGGGCGAAATCGCCCGGCGACTCCACTCGATCCAGCCGTTCAAATCCGCGCTGCACAAGCCAATCGACGAAATGTTCCGGGGTCAGTCGGTGGCCCGGCGCCAGGCGAAGCGTATTGGCGTCGAGCGTCGACGACGTGGGAACGGGCTGAAGAATCGCTTGAATAGGTGCGACGATGATCTCGCGTCCCGGTGTTCGAAGTTCCGAACAAAGTCGCAAGCGATCACCGTGAATTTCGCCGCCCGCGGAGCCTTCGCCCGGCAGGGCTTCCCAGGCTGGCAGGAGTTTGACCGAACGCCCCGCAAAAGTTTCCAGATCGTCCTGAACCTCGTCCGCCTCGTCGAGATGGGCCGTTACGTACAACAACGGGCTTTGCGTGGCGTTCGCGAGCGATGCGCAGACCAAGGGCGCGGACGAACCCCACAGGCCGGTGATCTCGATGATCCCCCTGGGGCCATCAAGCCGGTCGATGAGGTGTCGAAAATCTGGTTCGTCGGTGACCGAGGGGATCACCATATCCACAGATCGATCATATCGTGATAGCGGCTGGAATGAAACAGTCTTTCGGCGCGCGGAACGGCGCAATCGCCGCAAAAAGCGCGACTAAAGCCGAACAGACCGGCGCAACGCGACCGATTACTTCAGGAAAAGCAATTCACGGTAGCCCGGCAATGGCCACAGGTCGGCGGCCACGTGCGATTCCAATTCGTCTGCCAGCGCGCGAACGGATTCCATTTGTGGCCGGACGCGCGAGCGCAGCGACTTGGCGTGCGCCGTCGGATTCTCCTCGTCTTCATGATTCGTGTCGGCCAACCGATCCAACTCCGCCTTGAACCGTAACGCCAACTCGGTGAACCCGCGGAGCATGTTCCGTTGTTCCTGACACTCCACGCCCGCCTCGGTCGTCGCGTTGATGGCCGCAGCCATTCGTCGCTGGTGTTCCATCACCGCCGGCCAAATCATCTGCCGCCCCAACTGCGTCATCACCTCGAATTCGATTTGCACCTGCTTGATGTACTTTTCCAGGAAGATGTTGGCCCGACTTTCCAACTCCTCCCGCGACAAGACCCCATACTTGCGAAACAGGGCCAGGGATTTCTTTGATTTGAACACCGGAATGGATTCGACCGTGTCCCGCAACATGGGCAGGCCGCGATTTGCGGCTTCGGTGTGCCATTCGGCCGTGTAATTATCGCCGTTGAAAATCACCCGCTTGTGGGCCTTGACCACGTCTCTCAATATGCCGCGAACGGCCTTCTCGAATTTCTCCGCCGACGGGTTTTTACCCGCAGCGCTTTCAAGCTGAGTCGCCAATACATCCAATGACTCGGCGACGATCGTGTTCATCACCGTGTTGGGCCAGGCCGAAGTCGCCGACGCGCCCACCGCCCGAAACTCGAACTTGTTGCCGGTAAAAGCGAAGGGGCTGGTTCGATTGCGATCGCTGGAATGTCGAGGAATCTGCGGCAGGCTCAAGGCCCCCAGATCGATGGCCCCGCCCCGAAGCGTCCGCTTGGGCGAGTCCGTCTCGATCTGCTCGATGATGTCCGTCAGCATGTCGCCCAGGAAGATGGAGATGATCGCCGGTGGGGCTTCGTTCGCTCCCAGTCGATGATCGTTGCCCGCCGACGCGATCGATGCCCGCAACAGGTCCGCGTGCAGATCAACGGCCCGCACCACGGCGCACAGGCAAACGAGAAACTGCATGTTGGTGTGCGTCTCATCACGAGGATCCAAAAGGTTCACCCCCGTGTCCGTGCACATCGACCAATTGTTGTGTTTCCCGGACCCGTTCACGCCCGCGAAGGGCTTTTCGTGCAAGACGGCTTGTAGACCATATCGCGGCGCCACCCGCTTCAGCGTTTCCATCAACAACATTTGGTGATCGCAGGCGACGTTGGAGTTTTCGAACAGCGGCGCGATTTCATACTGCCCGGGCGCCACCTCATTATGACGCGTTTTCACCGGCACGCCCATCCGATACAACTCCCGCTCCACGTCGACCATGTATGACATAACCCGCGGCGGGATCGCTCCAAAGTAATGATCTTCCAATTGCTGCCCCTTGGGCGGCTGCGCACCGAACAGCGTTCGATCGCAGACCACCAGGTCCGGGCGGGCGTAGTACAATTCGCGATCGATCAGGAAATACTCCTGCTCCGCTCCCACGGTGGTGTGCACCCGGCTGACACCTGCGTCCGTACCAAACACTTTCAAAATGCGCAGGGCTTGCCGCGACAGTGCGTCCATCGAACGCAGCAATGGCGTCTTCTTGTCCAACGCCGCGCCCGTCCAGGAAACGAAGGCCGTCGGAATGCAAAGCGTGACGTAATTGTCGCCGCGATTCAAGAAAGCCGGACTCGTCGCGTCCCAGGCCGTGTAACCTCGAGCCTCAAACGTCGCCCGCAAACCGCCCGATGGAAAGCTCGACGCATCCGGCTCGCCCTGGCACAACTCCTCGCCGCTTAACGAGTAGATCATGCCCCCTTCGCCGTCGGGAACGATCAGCGAATCGTGCTTCTCCGCCGTCGAGCCGGTCAACGGCTGAAACCAGTGCGTGTAATGTGTCGCCCCTCGCTCGACCGCCCAATCTTTCATCGTGGCCGCCACCACGTCCGCCACCTGCATATCCAGCGGGCGGCCGCGTTGGATGGTCTCCAGCAACCGCGCAAGAACATCCTTGGGCAATCGCTGCCGCATGGTCTTCAGGCTGAAAACGTCCGACCCAAACACCGTGTCGATCGGCGGCCAAGGCGCGGAACGACCGTTTTCCCGCGGTTCCCAGGAATTCGAAGCGTTCGTTCTTTTTGCCGGCTTGATTCCATCCATAAGTGGATCACCCTATTGAGGTTCCGGTCTTGCCGGGGGCAACGTGTCCGCCGGATCGGCATTGACTTCAATACCATTATCGGCGGCCAAGAAGAGCATCTGTGACACATTGCGGAACCCGCGCGGCGACGGATGAAATTCGTCAGACGGCGGCGCGGGGTGCCCCCATGCACTACACGTCGAGATTCTTCACGGACAAGGCATGGTCTTCGATAAACCGACGCCGCTGCTCCACGTCACCGCCCATCAAAACACGGAAAATGCGGTCCGCCTCCCGGGCATCGAGGTCAGCCTGTTCGGCGTCGTTCGTTTCCTCCGAAACCACGACGCGAAGCAACACGCGTTGGCTTCGATCCATTGTCGTTTCCCATAACTCGTCGGCGTTCATTTCGCCCAAACCCTTGAATCGCTTGATGTTCAGGCCGGCGCTGCCGATCTTGCGAATGCCCGCCGCAACCTGACCCAAATTGTCCAGGTCCAGCGCCTCGCTCGATTTACGCTGCAAAACATACTTGGCCGGCGGCAACTCCCCGGTAACCTCTTCCACCCGCTTCAAGAAATAGTCGCTCAAACGCAGGCCCATCGCCTCGATGCGACTTACCAGCTCAGACAGGGCTTTGCACTCGCTCAATTCGTGACGGACGATCCGCACCGGCCGGACCCCTTCGTCGCCTTCGTCGCCGTTCGTATCACTGTCCGATACGTAGACGTGACGCGACTCCACGATATCCACCTGTTGCCCGTCCCTCGACTCCGCCTCACGAAAACGCAGCAATTGGTCTTCATGATGAAAAAACCGCCGCTCCGGTAGTTCCGCCCCGGGCCGACAAACCAACGCCAGAATCGTCGGCAGCCCCAACTTCGCATCCCGGTGCGTGTCCATGACCTCTTGAAGCTCGACACCGCGCCGACCCAACACACGGGCTTGAGATTCAACCGCGTCCAAGTCGGCAGCCAAGGCTCGCAGATCCTCCCCTTTGATGGATCGATCGCCCGACGACTCGCGAATGATCAACTCCGTCTCGACCAACCCCAGTTGCATCAGCTTCGCGTTCAGCTCCCCGTCGTTCAGAAGATATTCCGCTCGCTTACCCTTGCTCACCTGATACAACGGCGGTTGGGCCACATAAATCCGACCATCGTCCACCAGTGGCCGCATGTGCCGAAAAAGAAACGTCAGCAGCAGCGTGCGAATGTGGCTCCCGTCCACGTCGGCGTCCGTCATGATGATGATCTTGCCGTATCGACGCTTGGCCAGGTCAAACTCGTCGTTGCCGATACCGCAACCCACCGCGGAGATCAGCTTGGTGATTTCATCGTGCGACAGCATCTTGTCCACACGGGCCTTTTCCACGTTCAGGATCTTGCCCTTCAGCGGCAGAATAGCCTGCGTTTGCGAATCTCGACCTTGCTTGGCAATGCCGCCGGCAGAATCCCCCTCCACCAGGTACAGCTCCGTTTCGTCCGCATTCTTGCTGCGACAATCCCACAGCTTTCCAGGCAGCCCAGCCCCGCTCAGAACGCTTTTCCTGGCCAGGTCTCGCGCTTTTCGCGAAGCCTCGCGGGCTTGGGCGGCTTGAATCCCCTTCTCCACGATCTTCTTGGCGTCAGCCGGATTCTCTTCCAGGAAATTGGCCAACTGCTCGTTCACCGTCTGCTGGACAAAGCTCTCCACTTCCGGATTCAGGAGCTTCACCTTGGTTTGACCCTCGAATTGCGGCTCCGGCACCTTCACCGAAACGACCGCGGTCAAACCCTCGCGAAAATCCTCGCCGATCGGCGCCAGGCTGCCCTTCAGCAGGCCCGTTTTCTTGGCATAGGCGTTCATCACCCGCGTCAACGCGGATTTGAAAGCAGATAGGTGCACGCCTCCGAAAACATTGTGGATGTTGTTCGCGAAGCACAGAATGTTCTCGGTGTAGGTGTCCGTGTAACAAAACGAAATGTCCGCCGAAAGCCCCGTTTCCGCGGAACTCGCCCGCAAAGACACTACGTCGCGATGAATAATCTCGCCGCCCACGCTCAGATAACGCACGAACTCCCGCAAGCCGTCCTCGAAATGAAGCGTGACCTCGCGACCGATCCGCTCGTCCACCAGCTCGATCGTCAGCCCTTCGTTCAGATAAGCCAACTCCCGCAGGCGAGTCAAAAGCGTCTCAAACTTGAACTCGCAATCCGGAAAAATCTTGCTGTCAGGCTTAAACTCAATTCGCGTCCCTGTTCGATCCGAACGACCCACAACCCTGAGTGGCTCGACCACGTCGCCCCGTGCAAACCGCATGGTGTGGGACTTTCCGTCACGGTCCACGATAACGGATAGCCACTCGCTCAGCGCATTGACCACGCTCACACCCACGCCGTGCAGTCCGCCCGAAACTTTGTAACTGCTTCGATTGAATTTTCCCCCGGAATGCAGAACGGTCAGCACGATTTCCAACGCCGGCTTGCCGTCCAATTGCGGATTGTCGTGCTCCATTGGACCGACGGGAATACCCCGCCCGTCATCCACCACCGTACAGGCACCGTCCGCCCCTAGTTTCACCAGTATCCTGCGGCAGTAACCGCCCATAGCCTCGTCGATCGCGTTATCCACGACCTCGTAGACCAGATGGTGCAGACCGCTCGCGCCCGTTCCACCGATGTACATCGCCGGACGATGGCGAACAGCCGACAGCCCCTCCAGGACGGTGATGGCCGACTCGTCATACACGTTCGCGGGCCTGTCCAACGCATCGGACGGCAACGGCTCGTCGCTTACGGTTGTGTGAACGTTCTCGCTCAACTTCGTCTCTCGAAATAGGGCGCTCAAATATCGCGACGCCTAGCGCTCAGGCTGCGGTCGTACGCGAAAGACCACCGATTGTACCCCAAATTCGCCTCGGCCGCGATGGAGCCGTTCCATCAATTCCCAAGACCAGCGGGCCCGTAAAACACCTGCGGTAAACTCATCATCAACCCCAAACGTCAAAACCCCTCGATGCAATCCCTCCACCCTGCATTGCCGTAGAAACGTCGCATCGACCAAGCCCTTGATCGACTCCTCCAGTTGGCCCACGTCGATCGTCCTGCGACCCTGCAACCGGTGCAAAACCTGCTGAGCGTGACCCCCGAGACCCAAATTCTGGCCCCGACCCCCACGATCCCGGCGCCGAGCGTTACGCTGTGCCCAAAGTAGTTGTCTCATTCCCATGGCCAGCGGTCCTCTCGTTCCCAGAGCCAGCGGTCCAATGCAGCCAAAATGACGGGTTCGAGACCAGTTCTTCCAACCCGCCACTCCCACCTTCCCAGCCACGACCACCAGCATCCGTCATTCCGGCGAACGCCGGAATCCAGATCGTACGACGGGTTTCACCCGCCTCTGAACAGAGCCGCGACCCTGGACGCGACCAAGGCGGGAGCGTCCAGTATGGCAAACGGACGACGCAGTCCATTGCACTCGAACCGCGCCGCTCCTGCCAGAAACCACCTATTCAGGGAGCGATCCTCGACCACTGCCGGCGTTCAATCAACGACCGACCCACATGCGTAGGTGCGTCCAGGCCCTACGACAAATTCACCGGCATCACCACGTACACAAACGAATCCCCGTCCTTAAACACGCCAGGCCGATTCGGCTCCGAGAATTCAAAACGAACGGTCTCGCCTTTCGTCACCCGCAACACGTCTTCTAGAAACTTCGGATTGAACCCGATGCTGACGTCGCCCTGCTCATACTCCACCGGAAGTTGAATGACGGCTTCGCCCTGCTCCGGGGTCCGGCTGGACAACGTGACTTGGCCCTTCGAAAACGACAGCTTGACCCCTTTCGATTCTTCCGTGCTCAACAACCCCGCCCGTCGAACCGCGCTGAGAAGCTCCTGCGTGGCGAAGTTGGCCGTTCGTTCACACCCGGATGGAATCACGTCGGTGTAATTCGGGAAATGACCTTCCAGCACCGCGGAACTGATGATGGCTTGCGCTGACCGAAACAAAACCTGGTTCTTGGCCATCTTAACGCTGACCACGCCTTCCGGATCCGTCAGCACCTGCGCCAAGACTTTCATCGCCTTGCTCGGGACGATCGCTCGGGATTCTCCTTTGCTTTTCTTCAAAGTCGTTTCCGCCTTCGAAAGTCTCCTGCCGTCCGTAGCCACCATCGTCAAACCCGTAGCCCCCTTTTCCCAAAGCACTCCGTTGATCGCGTACCGAGTATTCTCCCGCGCGGCTGCGAACACCGTCCAATCGCCCAGCCGTCGCAATTCTTGAACACCCACCTCAAAATCCCCCGATTCTTCCGCCTCCGGCACCGGGGGAAACTCGTCCGCAGGCCGCGTGAAAATCTTGAAGTGACTGTCGCGACCACGGATATGGCAGGCGTCGTCCTGAATTTCCATCGTCAGTACGTCGTCCGCCGATTCTTGAACGATCTGGCTCAACTTTTCCATCGGAACGACAGCCGCCCCGGTGCGATCCACTTGCACTTGAGTCAAGCTGCACCGTACGCTGATTTCCAGGTCCGTGGCCGAAATCAGCACAAAATCCTTGTGAGCATCGAGGAGCACGCATTGCAAGATGGCTTTCGGCGTTCGGGCCAAAACGACAACCTTGGCAACGTTGATGGCTTCGGCTAGCTCATGACGGTCAAGCGAAACTTTCATGGGATGGTTCTCGATTCTCGACTCAGAAAGCGTATTTAATCAAACGCGAGCCACAAGTGTATGCTCCGGCATACATGCAGCAAGAGTTTCTGGGGATCGGCTCCCGTTGACCCCAAACGATTGTGTATCTTTTGTATTAACTATTCAGTTACTTTTTATCTTCACTATTATTCATTGTGAAAAGTGTTCGGTTTCAGGAAGACAATCTGGTAAACACGTTATCACAAAGTCCTTAAGCATCAAACAACAGGAATCGCCACCGTGGAAAAGCTGTGTTTTACCTGCGACCATGACTCGGCTTCCGACTGTCGAACAGGGAACATCGCTGTCCCATGCAAAGCCTTCTGTTGGAAACGGCCAACCTCCGAACAGGATGCAACAGCATCGCATCAAGTTTGTTCATGAATTCCGTTTCGAAGCGTCGATGCCAAATCGTCCAGGCTCGCGGACAGCTCCGGCTCGCGCCCGCAACGATCCGCAATCAACCGATGGGCGTACATGACCGTCGTATGGTCCCTGCCGCCAAAATGCACGCCGATCTCTTCATAACTCAGTGGCGTCATCTCCCGTGCTAAGTACATCGACACCTGCCGAGGCAAAACGATCGATCGCATTCGCCTCTTGCTGAGGATCTCCGCCGGCCGCACATTGTACCGCTTGGATACAAGGTTGAGGATGTCAGGAACGGCGATCATACGCCCCGGCGGGTGCACCCCCAACGCCTCCATAGCCAAGGGCAACGTGATCGTCGCGCCCTCGGTTTGGCTGAACAGGTCGATCTTGGATAACGCTCCCTCCAACTCACGCACGTTGGATTCGATTCGCGTTGCCACCAGCGTGGCTACGTCCTCCGGCATTTCGATTCCGCGGAGTTTGGCCTTGGCCCGGACGATGGCGATGCGCGTCTCCAGACAGGGACGGTCAACCAGGGTAACCAAGCCGGACTTGAAACGGCTGATCAGACGCTCTTCCAGCTTCGGAATCTCCTCCGGGCAGCAGTCCGCTGACAGCACGATTTGCCGTTGGCCTTGATGCAGCGTGTTGAAGGTGTGAAAGAATTCCTCCTGGCTTCGCTCCCGGTTGGCAAGAAACTGAATGTCGTCAATCACCAGGGTGTCGATGTGGCGATATCGATATCGAAACTGGTTGAGCGCTCCACGCTCCACAGCCTCCAGAAAGTGGTTGGAAAACGTTTCACACGAAATATACAGCAACTGGTGGTTTTGAGACGAATCCTGAATGGACTGGCAAATCGCCTGTAATAGGTGGGTCTTCCCCAGCCCTACGTCGCCATGGATGAATAGTGGGTTATAGGACTTCCCGGGTTGCTGGGAAACCGCCAGCGAAGCGGCGTGGGCCATGCGATTGCAAGGCCCCGTGATGAAATTCTCGAAGCTCAAATCAGGCACCAGCGGCAAGCCGAACTGGTCATTTTCGAAGGAAAGCGGCGCCGATTCAGGCAAATCAATCGCGCTTTCGAATCGCACGGTTACCAACCTTCCCGTGGCGGCTTGGGCCGAATCGGCGAACGCGCGACGGCAATGCTCTTCCAGATAACGTACCTGCGGAATATTTTCAGCTACAACCGTAATGACGCCGTTGCTCATGCCGCCAAGTTGAAGTCGATCAAACCAATCTCGCGTCACCGGAGCGAATTGCAGACGCACGTGCTGTAAAATATCGTTCCAAATGGCCACAAAGCGTCCCATAAGATCACCGAGGGAGTCTGCCGAACCGCATCCGCCGATCAACCGCCGGGCGGGATTCAGCGATCTTTGTATTTTCGTAAACTATTCTCAATAATGCACTTAAGAATCGAAGCGACGGCGCCGTGCGATCGACCCCATTGTATCAAGTCTTGTCAAACATGCCAACACAATCGTCCGATCGTTGGCCAGGGCCGGGAACATCACTGTTCTAACAATTGATTTGTCGGAAGCTGGGAAGCGGCTATGATATAGCGTGTGAGTTGGTGGGCAGACGCGCCGTAACAATATGGTGCGTCGTAGGATGGGGTCATATTCGCGCGTGTTTAATTCACTGAACTCATTTTGCACAGCCGGACGCGGTCCTCGCAGCCATTCGCGGATCAGGGCTGTTGCGGCATTGGTCATCGGCTTCGGAGGTTTGGGATTCTGTTTGCCGGCGAAGGCGGATTCGATTCGAAGCATTTTCATCGATTTCGCGGGATCCTCGCAAAGTCGTCCGTTAGTTTATGTTTTTGATCCCCAGACGCAAACGGGTGAACTCAGCATCATAATTCCCAGTGCCATCGCCATCGTGACTCGCGACGTATCGGGCAACGATGTGCAATCTGCGCTGATTGATGTTTCGTTGAGCGTTCAGGCGAGCGCCTTGACCGACACATCCAGCGGTCAACATGCGTCAGGCGAGTTTTCACAGGTGTCTTTCGCGCTGACGCAAAACGGGTCCGGCGATACGCTGTTGAGCGGTCAGCGGAGTATTCCCGTCGGCCTTGCCTATGAAGAGACTTTCGTTCCGGATCAGCGAATGTTTCTCAACGGCGTTTCGATACCGATCACCGGCGGAACGCTCGCTTCAGAATTTGACGTTGCGGCTCAACTGTTTGGGTTTGGATACAGCGTCAGTCCGGGAATCAGTAACTTTGATCGACTGGATAGGGACCACACCGCCGCGGTGGCGTTGAGTCTGATAAATGTACCCGAGCCGGGAACGGCGCTGCTGGCGGTGATGGGATTTATTTGTTTTCGCCGGCTTCATCGGGTATCATTCTCGAAGCGGCAGGGCGGCTGCAAATTGCAGGGGTTAACGAAGATAACGTAGTATCCAAGGCTGGCGCTATTGCGCGGGCCGGGAATGAGCCATGGGCCTGACGGCGTGGGCGTCGGGTTGCCTTGAAAGATGTCGGGAGGGAGGCGGAAGTGATGCGTCCAGCGCTGACAGCAAGTCTATCCTTGTTTTTACTGTTGCAATTTGGATCCACCGGGCAAGCCGATCAGTTGGAATTGATCCGGGCTTCGGAAGTCGCGGTTCGTTATACGTATCCCAGCGGTCCCGATGCGGGCCAATTGGTCGTTGAAGATCAAAACATCGTGGTCTTGGCCACACTTCTGGGGGGCGGTAACTTCCCGGCGGTGCCGATCGTGGACGTGTCGCTGAGTTTGGAGCTTGTGGGCGAGGGGAGTAACCCCGCGGACTCGTTGGCGCATGGCATTTTTGGAAGCGGCGTATTGACCATGGAGGACAGCTCCGGCGGTCCGGATATCAACGTGTTTCAGGCGCTGGTGGACGGGTTTTCAATGGTTGAAAGCAGCTCCAACGATGGTTCTTTTCTCGGATTGGGGACTTTCAGCGGCGCGACCTACGCCGGAGATTTTGCCAGCGTAACCGATCCGACGTCCGGTGAAATCAACACGGGCCTGGTCACGTGGTTCCTTGATCCGCAATTGACCCAGCCGGTCAACATCAACAACTTTCTGAATCCGCCATCAGCTCAGAACACGACGATTTACGGATCGATGAATCAGTTCCTGCTCCTGCCGGAACCCGGAACGGCCCTGATGATTTTTGTTGGCCTATCGTTGTTTCGGCGGCACACAAAATCACGCATCGCCGCCTGACCGTTACGTTCGTTCTGAATAGAATCCCCCGCCCCGAATACGAGTCAGCCATCGTTGTATTGCCCCTTGCGGCGCCGCACGGCACAATTGACGCGTCGTGGAAATCACCCATCCGCCCCCCAAGCCGGTGCTCGTATTCGATGGCCAGTGCGGTTTTTGCCGACGCCGGGTCAGACGTTGGCAACGAACCGTCGGCGAGCGGATCGATTATCAGCCGTTTCAGGACACGTCGGAACGCTTTTCCGAGATACCACGCGAGCGCTTTGAACGGGCGGTGCACTTCATTGAACCGGACGGCCATGTTTCGTCGGGGGCCGAAGCCGTGTTTCGAAGTCAAGCGGTCGCCGGCTATCGACGTTGGCCGTTGATTTTCTACAACCGCGTTGCAGGCGTGCGTTGGATCACGGAGCGCGGCTATCGATTTGTTGCGGAGCATCGAGGCGGGCTGGAACGAATCACGCAATTTCTTTACGGATCGGACCCCGGTCCCAGCAGCAATCTTCTGACGCGCTGGCTGTTCATTCGGTTGGTCGCGCTGGTCTATCTGATCGCCTTTGTGTCATTGGGCGTACAGGCGATTGGCCTCATTGGCGCAGATGGGATCCTGCCGGCGGATGAATACCTCAATCGTGTTCGCGAGCTTCACGGGAGCGAGGCCTATTGGCGGTTGCCGACTCTGGCGTGGTTTGATTGCTCAGATCGCGCACTGAAGTGGTCGTGTTGGGCGGGCGCAGCCGTTTCTGTATTGGCATTCTTTCGCGTTGCCCCGGCGATATGTCTTGTGGTCGCGTGGGTGCTCTATTTGTCGTTGTATCACGTCGGTCAGTCTTTTCTCAGTTTTCAGTGGGACCTGCTTCTATTGGAAGCGGGCTTTTTGGCGGTCCTGGTCAGTTCTTGGAAGCTTTGGCCTCGGCTGGGCGGGGAAAAGCCGCCGCCGCGTTTGGCGATTTGGCTTGTCTGGTGGCTACTGTTTCGATTGATGTTCACGTCGGGCGTCGTGAAACTGCTGGATGATCATCCGGTGAACCGGGCGTGGCATGAACTGACCGCACTGAACTACCACTACGAGACGCAGTGCATTCCCAATGTGGCGGCGTGGTATGCCCATCAGTTGCCGGAATGGTTTCAGAAGATTTCAGTGGCGGGGATGTTCGCGATTGAACTGGGCGTGCCGTTCATGATTTTTCTGCCGCGGCGGTTGCGGATTTTGGCGTTCTTTCCGTTGGTGTTCTTTATGTTGCTGATCATTGCGACCGGCAATTACAATTTTTTCAATTTGTTGACGATTGCGCTGTGCGTTTGTTTGCTCGACGATGCGTTCTTGCGCGGGTTTTTTCCGCGGTCCTGGTCGGAGCGAGCACTGCGTTGGCCATTGCCGAGGCCGGGGTGGATTCAGCGAGTGGTCACTGCGTGTTTGGGTGTGGCGATTGTCTGGGTCAGCGCGATGTGGATGGGGTATTCGTTGCGTAGTGATCGGGCGCAAGGGTTTGCAGCCTATGTTCAGTCGCTTAAGCCCGATGGTCGAGGGGTCGTCGCCCGGGCGGGTCAGTTTATCGTGGATGCGGGCGCGAAGCTTTTTCAGATTTCGCGACCGCTGGCCTGCGTGAATACGTATGGATTGTTTCGCAATATGACCATTGAGCGCCCGGAGATCGTGATCGAAGGGAGCGACGACGGGGTGACATGGTTGGCGTACGAGTTTCGATGGAAGCCGGGGGACCCGATGCGCGGGCCGGCGCAGGTCGCGCCGCATCAGCCACGACTTGACTGGCAGATGTGGTTCGCGGCCCTGGGCTCCTATCGCAGCAGCCCGTGGTTTGTCAGCCTGATGAAACGCCTTCTGGAAGGAAGGGAGGAGGTGATGGCCCTGCTGGGGTCGAATCCATTTGGGGACAAGCCGCCGAAGTATCTGCGGGCCACTCGGTATGATTACCATTTCACGACGCGGGCGGAGCGTCGCGAGACCGGAGCCTGGTGGAAGCGTGAACCGAGAGGGCGTTATTTTCCGGAGGTTGCGTTGGAGTCGTTTAGACCGTAGCGGACGCGTCTTGATATTCGTCCGCCAGTTGTACGGGCGCGGGTTGGCGGGGGCCTCATCGGGGCGATTCTTGTTTAGAGCGCCCAACACGATGGTCGACCTGCCATTCGAATGGACCGTAAGACCGCTCGCTTTGCGCTCGCGGCTCGTAAAAGACATGGTCGCGGCTCTGAAAGACTTGCGTACAGACCCGTCGATCCGGGTGAATCGATGCACTAGATTTCGCGCCAGCCTGAATGGAACCAGGGGACGTCCTGCTCGGCGTCGATACGCAATCGCAGGATCAATTGGGCCGCGTGGTGTTGGATGTGGCGGATGTTATAGACGTGCAGTTCCGCCCGCGAAAAGTCCCGCCGTGCAAAATCAGCCTTTGCGGTCAGGGAAGTCTGCGTCTCGGACGCGATGACCGGCTGCACTTTTCGCCGACAATGTTCCATGTATTTCTGAAGAGACGGTCGATCGTAGACGCCGACGGGTTCACGATCTTCGAGCTGCTCGTAGTCGGCGAAGAAATCGGGATGGTCGTGGTGAAAGGGTTGCTGACGAATGGATCGGTCGTTTGATTCCAGATAGAAGTCGGCATAGAACAGCGTGTGAAAAACCACCCGGTTGAACGGATAAATTCCGATGGGCATATCCCAGGCTGAATCAGGACATCGGACGA
The DNA here is from genome assembly GCA_964424105.1 of uncultured Phycisphaeraceae bacterium. Taxonomy (GTDB): domain Bacteria; phylum Planctomycetota; class Phycisphaerae; order UBA1845; family UBA1845; genus CAYRHJ01. Next base: position 105,070 of record CAYRHJ010000035.1, read on the forward strand.
TACACGCGTTTAGCGTGCACAGCGAGGCTTCGTATTGATGGCCGATGATTTGCTTGTAGGTGTCGAGCACGGGCAGACCCTTTCGTTTGATGGCATTGGTGGACCGGAGTGTCGCCGACCTCGCGAACGGCTGCGCGATGGTATGGGCCGGCGGTGATTCAATTAACGCCCTGGGCGGCGAGGGAAGAAGCGGCCCGTTCGTTCCGTGTAGCTTAGATACGCATCGCCGAACCGTTCGATCAGTTTGCGTTCCTCAATTCTCGTTCGCAAGACGACCAGGCAAAACGCAGCCCCGCCTGTGATCGCGATGAACCAGTTCGCCGTCACCAGCGAGCCGGCCACAACGCTCATGGCGAAGGCCACGTAGAACGGATGTCGCACCCATTTGTAGGGACCGGCGGTGACAAGCTGGTGCTTTTCGCGGGTGACGACGGTGTCCGTGAGGTTGGTGCCCAGGCTTCGAAAGACCCAGGTCGTCAGCAGAATCGTCAAGGCGCCAATGGCAACTCCGGCCCACCGCACCGGTCCGGGGATGGCAACGGATGACCACGACATCCACGGCGGATGGAGCATGAACGCCAACAGGCCCAACATGTTGACGCCCGCGATGGGGCGCAACGTATAGAGGATGAACGGGCCTTCCTGTCGACGATCGAGCTTTTCCCGGCTGGCCTGCGACCTGATTCGATGATGAAGGCCGATGGGCAGGATAACCACAAAGCCCAGGATCATCATGAATCTGAAAACGTTGTCATCTTGCATGTTATGACTCGGTTCATTCCGTAGGGCCGAGGTATCCTATGCTCGCCCGGCGGAAATGGAAAGATTCATTGTTGGGTCTCAAATTTGCAAGATTCGGCGATTGGCTGAGCGCGGGGCAGCGGGGCGGAGTGGGCGGAATTGGGCAGCCTGTTGCTGGATTTCGGATTGGGAGTGGGAATTCTATTGACCGTGCAGCGCTCTCGAGACATCTGGTGGTTCTTCCCCGTTCATTATTGTATGGACATGATGCAGTTTTCGAAGATTTCCGGCGTATGATGGTGCTGGCTAGCCTGACCGATTGGTGGGGGGCGGATTCTTGAAACGGGTGGTCGGCGAAGTATGATGGGCGTATGAGAATGGAGTCTTGATCAGGGGGGCGTCAGGGATGGCTCGATCACACATCGTTGCAGTCAAGAACAATCCGCGTGATACGGAGCAGCTCGCCTTCGCGTTCGGCGGGGCGCCGTCGGCTGGCGCCGTGGTCGCGTCCAGCGCCGTGGCGAGCGCGTCCGTTGCGACCCTGCCGGCAGCCAGCGCGAAACGCGATTCGACTTCCAAGAATGGCCGACGAGCTTCCACCGGCGGGGCATCGCGTGCGACGAAAGGGAACAAGTCCGCCGCCGGACCGGTAACGGCGGAGCGCATGGCCTTGCAACAGCGCGAGATTTCCATTTCCGAGTTCTTCGCCAAGAACCGGCATCTGCTGGGCTTCGACAACAAGCGAAAAGCGTTGCTGACGACGGTGAAAGAGGCGGTGGATAACAGTCTTGACGCGTGCGAGGAAGCAAGAATCCTGCCGGACCTTCGCGTGGAATTGACGCAAACCGCGGAGGACCGCTTCCGGGTGATCGTTACGGATAATGGGCCGGGGATCGTCAAGAACCAAATCCCCAACATTTTCGGCAAGCTGCTGTATGGGTCGAAATTCCATCGGTTGAAGATGTGCCGGGGGCAACAGGGGATTGGCATCAGTGCCGCGGGGATGTACGGGCTGATCACGACCGGAAAGCCCGTCAGCGTGATCAGTCGGGTTTCATCGAAGGCCAAGGCCCATCATTACAAACTGGCCATCGATACCAAGAAAAATCGGCCTGACATCGTCCACGACGAGGAGGTGGACGTAGATTGGCCGCATGGGACGCGCGTCGAGATTGAACTGGTGGCCAGCTATACGAAAGGCCGGCAAAGCGTTGACGAGTATTTGGACGAGACGGCCATCGTCAATCCACACGCGGACCTCGTATACGTCAATCCCGCCGGTGAGCGGATTCATTACGCCCGGGCGGTCGATGAATTGCCCGTTGAATCGCGTGAGATCAAGCCGCATCCGCACGGAATCGAGCTGGGCATTCTGATGAAGATGTTGAAGGAGACGGAGAGCACCAAGCTGGGCGGTTTTTTGCAGAAGGAGTTTTCGCGGGTCAGCCCGGGGGTGTGCAAGAGCGTTTGCGCCGCATCGGGTGTGACGCCGCTGACCTGGGTCAAGCAGATTGATTCGCAGGCTGCGGAGCGAATTTACAACGCGCTGCAAAAGGCGCGGATCATGGCCCCGTCGACGGACAGCGTGGCCCCCATCGGAACGGAGCAAATCCTGGCGGGGCTATTGAAGGGCGTGAAAGCGGAGTTCTACACGGCTGCGACTCGTAGCCCGGCCATCTATCGGGGGAATCCGTTTCAGGTGGAAGTCGGGATGGCCTTCGGTGGGGATTTGCCGGCGGACCAGTCGGCGCGGTTGATTCGTTTCGCGAACCGCGTGCCGCTGTTGTATCAGCAGTCCCATTGCAGTGTCTATAAAGCCGTCCTCGAAAACAACTGGCGACAGTATGGCGTGGCCCAGAGTTCGGGCGCGCTGCCCGCTGGGCCGTTGGTGATTATGGTGCATTTTGCCAGCGTGTGGGTGCCGTTCACTTCGGAATCGAAAGAGGCCATCGCGGACTATGACGAGATTCGCAAGGAGATACTGCTGGGCGTTCGCGAGTGTTGCCGCAAGCTTCAGACGTTCATTCGGCGCCGCAAGAAGACGGAACGGGAAGGCGAGCGTCGCAGCGTATTTGTGCGGTATATCCCGGAAGTGAGCAACGCACTGTCTGCGGTGTGCGGAGTCAGTGCCAAGAAAATATACGAGCAACTGTCCGCGATTGCCCAGAATCGTACGGAATTGGCCGACCGCGAAATGGATGAACATGGCCGATTCGTCAAGTCGAAGCGCGAGGGGCCGCAAGACGCTAACACCATCATCATTGAGCGCGAAGCAACGGATGCGCTCGACGGGGCGCTGTTTACCGATGATCAACAGCCCATGGATGACAAGCGGCCAGCGATCAATCGGCGAAGAAAGAAAGCGAAGCGCAGCAAGCGAGGATGATTCCCGTCGGGCTTGACTACTGATTATGGCGCATCGTTGGCGCCCAAACGCAGGGCCGTATTGGCCCGCGGAGCGTCAGGATCGGCTGTTAACTGCGGTTGACCGGGTGTCGCGTTTTTATGGGCTTCGATCCAGACCAACACACATTGGCGAACGTCGTCGACAAATCGTTCGCGAGCCTGAAAGAGCGGATCGACATGCCGAAAATCCTGCTTCAATCGCCCGGGCGGGGGCGGATCGTCTGATTTCTGCCAGTCAAACGATTCCGCCTCGGCACGAATGGCTGCGACGGGCGTTCCGCGGCGGACATCGAAAACCACACCGCGAATCTCCGCACGCCAGGAGCGCGACATCGCCTCCCGGTAGATAAGACAAAGCCCGGCATCGCGCTCCCGCGCCCGATTCAAAAGATTCTCCGCGTCGACCAGCCTCGTGTTGTCGCGAGCGTAGGTCACCGGGAACACCGACGAGACCAACCAAACGTCGTCAAACAGCTCCAGCAGGCTCTGTAGCTCATTGCCCGGCTGCATTGACAAGCGGGCAGTCTCGCTGCGCGGTTGCCCGTACCCGGTCGAGTGTCCGGCGGAGTGTCCGGCGGACGGCCCGGCAAATTGCCCAGCCACATGCCCGACTCGGGCGATGGCCAACGACGTGGGGAACACGTCGACGGCCTCGGGGGGCACAAGAAGTACGTATCCTTGTTGAACCGCTACGGAGAATCCCGGCGCCAGGCCGACCCAGCCCCAATCCGCTTCGTTCACTTGAATCACAGGCTCGGGCTTCTTCGAGGTCGCGCAGCCCGGGATTTCAAGACAGGCGAACATCAACAGGAAGGCGCACAACGGGTGTCGGATCATGGCAACCCCTGGATATCTCGCGATGCGTTCATCGCTCCCCGGGCCTTTGAACGGCGCGGACGACGGCCGCATCGTCCGCGGGTTCGTTATCGGAACGTCCGGGCATCGGCTTTGTCTAATTCGAGTTTGCGACACGCGGCCTTGGATGCATTGTACGGTGTTCCGCCGCGTAAACCGCTTCGCACATTATCGGCCCCTGGTCGCCCGCCGCGATTGTAACGATTGCCTTTACGTCCTATTCAGGTTGGTGCACCTCCTGTCCGATGGGTGCCATTGGATAGCCGTCTATTTTCGGAGTCTGACATGGGTTCACACGCAGTTCTCGGCTCCGCGGGCGTTTTTCGTCGCCCCTCGCGCACCGCGTCCAAACAGACCAATCGCGCGACGGGCTCCGTCGGAGCCCTTCGTTCCCTGGGTTCGATATTTCAGTCGCTGCCCATGGCGACGTGGGTCCTGTTGGACTTGGCCTTGCTGCTTGTCGGAATTCACGCCGGGTTCAATCTTTTTGTCGATGGACACATCCTCCCCTATCTGCACGTTCGTTCTTGGCCCGCGTTCGCCATATTGGCGGCATCGTTCTTTTTCTCCAGCCTGGTATTCGGCCTATACGAGCGCGAGACGGTTTACAGTCGATCTCGCATTCTGACGCGAATGATGGCTACCACCATCACCGCCGCCATTATCACCTACGCCGTTGTTTACGCCGTTCTCTACACCACGCTAAGCCGGCGGGTCATGGGTCTGTCGATCGGATTGCTGGTTGCGACGGGCGGGGCCGCGCGACTGTTCGCCTGTTGGGCGCTGCATTCGATCCGCAGGCGATTGGTCCTCGTTGGACCCGGTGCCGTCTCCAATTCCATGATGCGAGCCATCGAGGACGGGTTTCTCAGCGAGTATCAACTCGTGGGATACGTCGACGATCGTGCTCCGTCGCAGCGGACCATCGAGGGCATCAGGCGATTGGGGTCGATTTCAGTCCTGCCACAAATCTGCGATCGCGAGCAGGTTCAGGAAATCGTGGTGGGCACCGAAGCCGCCGTCCGCTCTGGAATCATGGAAACCGTCTTGCCCTGCCTCCGGCGGGGAGCGCGAGTCACCAACGAAGCCACGTTCTACGAAAAGGCGACGGGGCAGATATTGGTCGATGACATCACGCCCCATTGGTTCCTGTTTGCCGATCTGCAAGTTCACTGTCAACGCCGTCACGCAGCCAAGCGGGCCTTCGACATCGTCGCCAGCCTCTTCGGGATCATTTTCTCGCTCCCGCTGGCCGCGTGCATCGCACTTATCATCAAGCTCGACGACCGTGGCCCCGTCTTGTATGCCCAGCAGCGCGTCGGGCAAAACGGACGCCCGTTCAGGCTTTACAAGTTTAGAACGATGAGGCTCGGAGCAGAAGCCGACGGAGCCGTCTGGGCCGTGCAGAATGATCCCCGAGCGACGCGAGCCGGTCGCTGGTTGCGCCGTTCCCGGCTCGACGAACTTCCACAGTTTGTGAACGTGCTCAAGGGCGACATGTCCCTGGTAGGCCCTCGGCCGGAGAGGCCCGACTTCGTCACGACGCTTTCCGAGAAAATTGCCTATTTCAACGAACGGCACCTCGTCAAACCCGGACTCACCGGATGGGCCCAGATCAACTTTCGCTACGGCTCGAGTATTGCCGACGCCAAGCGGAAACTGCAATTCGATCTGTATTATCTCAAGAACATGAGTCTCGAACTCGATGTGATGATTCTGCTGCGAACGATAGGGGTGTTCGTTCGCGGTGCGTGCTAGTGTCGGGTATCGGATCGATGGCGCATGATCCGCGCCGCGGCCGCCTGCCTGTGCGTGTACGCACGCTGAAAGTTCAGGACGCGGCGGGCGTTACCGGCTAAAATTCGCTCCCTCGCGGTCGCGGCTCGATTCAGAGGGGTGATTCCAATTCTGATACACTACACTCGTGTTGTCATTCAAAATGTTGACATCTTATCAAAGCCGCGATGGTGAGGGGCGGAAGTCAGGATATCGCTGCCAACCGCCGGACTGCTGGACGATGGCCAAGGCACCGATCGGAACGGGCCTGCCCTTGCCCATCTCACAACCCCGAGTGGCCCTGCCGCGCCCCTTGGCCAAACCCCCGATCCCGCAGATAATGATCACCCTGCCCGCCCAAGCCACCGTAGCTCAGTTGGCAGAGCAGCGGTTTTGTAAACCGCAGGTCGTCGGTTCGAATCCGACCGGTGGCTGTCCATCTCGGCCGTGGGGCGCCCGTTCACGGGCCGCCCGGGCCGCGGCGGCGGGCCGCTCGACGGCGGACACGCCCCTGCGTTCCTTCAACTTCACGGAGTTCTTCCCATGCTCGTCAAGCATGACGGCGCAAGCCTGTTCTACGAAGTGTTCGGTACCGGCGATCCGATCCTGCTGGTGCACGGCTTTCCGTTGTCGTCCCAGCTCTGGACGGAAACGGCTAAAGCCCTGTCGGCCACGCACCGCGTCATCGTTCCGGACCTCCGCGGCCACGGCCGCAGCGATGCCTCGCCCGAA
>CAYRHJ010000036.1:0-140568 GCA_964424105.1 uncultured Phycisphaeraceae bacterium
ATACGCGGCCATGATGGGGAACGTAAGTCATCGGCTCCCCCACCTCCAAAGGAGGTGGGCCACCCGACACGGAAGGCCGCTCGCTTCGCGCTCGCGGCTCGTACAAGACCGGATTGCGACTCTGTAAATTGGTGGATGAGAGCAGCCCTACGAACAGTGATCATCGGGACCCCACCCATCGCCGCGCGATGGATGGGGCACCCGCGCACGACTAACTGCACCCGTGTTGCGCAGGTTGCATGCACTCGCAGCTACTTATTTTCGTGCAACAGGTCAAATGAAAACGGGAATGCACGTTCAGGGAATGGGATTCGCGGAGACTTGGCCTCGTTGTTAAAAGCCGTGCCAACGGCAGCCCTTGTTTGTGCCTGAAAAAGGAGGATTCCAGGCCACCGTTGGCGACATACCTACTTGGACGGTTGGTGCGAGTACGCCCGTAGGAATCATATATAGATCTGGCAATTCACGTACCCGTTACTGCTACAAGAATACCCGTGATCTTCGGAAACGCGTCGCAGTCCGTTTGAGCCATTACAACAGGGACCGATAGCATCGCGTAGTGGCGATGATCGCTCTGCATGAAATCTCCACGGCTTCATTCGCCTTCATTCGTGTCCCCGATTTTGATTGGCGTATTGAAGACGCGTCATATCGCGCGATCGCCGGGTGAATTCACCCATTTCGTTTCGATTTCGCCGGCTCCTGGGCGTTTGATCAGAAAACGCCATTCAAACGGATTTGGCATGAAACGTGCGGATGAACCCCTGCCAACTGGGCGCCGGAGGACCATTCGTGCAAAAACTGAAACTACCCTATCAAGACGAACTTGGTTTTTGCAATGTATTGATCTCCGCGCTGGGGGGCGACGGCGCCAACATGGCCGCCAAGCTTCTGTTCAAAATCGGCTGCGAAGAGTTAGGGTTGGACGGGGGATATGACGCTCGGTACGGGTCGGAAAAGAAGGGAACGCCGACGGACGTGTCCGTCCGGTTTTGCGAATGGGGCACGCCGGTTCGTCAGGCCGGCCCCACGAGCACCCCGCATCTATTGGTCGTGTTTCACGCAGACCTGATCAGACCCTTGCATTTGAATCGAGGTCTACAGCCAGATGCGATCTGTGTGGTCAACACGACCGAATCGCCGGGGACGATTCGCGATGGCTTGGGCATGCACAGCGGTCGTATCGTCTGCGTCGACGCCACGAAGATCGCCTTCGATTCCCGAAGTCGTCTGAACATGCCCCTGTTGGCAGTCCTGACCCGCGAGCTTGGATTTCCGGTTGAAACGGTGTCGTCGCGCATCGCCCGACAATGGCCCCGAATGGCGGAAGTGAACACGTCGGCCTTTTCCCGAGCGCTCGACTTTTCGGTCAGCGAATCGTTCGCGGCGGCGACCTATGGGTTGATGCCGCCGGCTACGGTTCGGGGGTCGATCGGTTGGCGGAACATGTTGAACGGCGGCACGGTCGACGCACTGACACACAATACGATGGGTCGTGATAACCGGCTGGCCGGTCGTGGCAAGGTGCCGGAATTCCATCCGGAGAGCTGCAATTCGTGCGGCATCTGTCTGACGGTCTGCTCCGATCCGGGCGGTCTGATGTGGCGTGACGGACGTATGGTGGGCATCGACGACCGGTTCTGCAAGGGATGTATGCGTTGCGTGGAATCGTGCCCGGAAACGAAGCGGGGCCACGCGTTAACGTGGTCGGGCTTCACGCAAGGAAGGTGACGGCATGTCAATGGTGATGGAACAGTCCCGCCAAACGGGAACGGCGCCGCAAAAGACCTGGCTGGGAAATGGTAACGAAGCCGTAGCGCAGGCGATCATCGACATTGGTTATGACGCGGAAGGTTACTATCCGATCACCCCTTCGTCGGACGTGGGCGAGATCGTTTCCAAGGCCTTCGCGGACGGCGAGACCGACATTGCCTTCATCGTGGGGACGAGTGAGTTGGCGGCGCTTTCCATTTGCGCCGGCGTGGCTGTCGCGGGCGGGCGAGCGGTCGACGTGACCAGTGCAAACGGTCTGCTGCTGAAGGCTGAACAGATGCCCGCCATCGCGGGGCTGGGTCTGCCCATGGTGCTGAACTTGTCCACGCGCGAGGTTTCAGGCCCGTTGAATATCAAGAACGGACATTCCGACCTGTATGCGTCGCTGGGTTGGGGATGGGTGATCTTGTTGGCGCCGACGGTGCAGGCTGCCTACGATTTGAACATCATCGCCATCAAGGTGGCTGAAGCGGTCAATCTGCCGGCCATTGTCGCCTACGACGGTTTCCACACGTCACACGCCAATCGCCGGATTCTGGTGTTTCAGAATCGCGACGACGTTCGTGCGTTCACCGGCCCGCCGCCGTTCAAGCGGACGCTGGAAGGGGCGAATGGGCGTTTCAATTTGTTGGACGTGCATCATCCGCGGACGTTCGGACCGTACATGAATGACGATCTGATCAATTCGAAAGTGCAGTTGGATCAGAAATTCGAGCGGGCCCGCGCGATGCTGCCGGACGTGTTCGACGAGTTCGCGGCGCTAACGGGTCGTCAATATGGCTTCGTTGAGCAATACGGCGATCGAACCGCATCGCGGTGTCTGGTAGCGTTGAACAGTGCGGGTGAGGCGGCCAAGGATGCCGTGGACCATCTGGAACAAGCCGGCGATCCGGTCAACCTGGTGATCCCCACGGTGCTGCGTCCCTGGCCCGAGGAGGAATTCGTGGAAGCGCTGGGTGCTGCGACGCGGATCGTCGTGGCCGAGCGGGCCAGTCAATACGGCGCAAACAACTACCTCGCCAACGAGATCGGGGCGGCTTTGCAACGCAAGAGCAATCGGGCGGCGATCATTCAACGCATCTACGGCATCGGCGGGTTGAATTTCACGGCGGAAGACGCGTCGGCCATGTACGAGGTGGCAAGAACCTGGTCGAAGGACGGGAACGTCCGCGAGGCGGCCGAGGATCGTTATCACGGGGCTTGGGCGGGCGATGAAACCTATGCACCCTTGCCAATCTTAACACCGCTGAATGCGCAGGAGTGTACGTTGAACGCGGGCTGCGACGGCAAGGTCAACTTGCGGGCGCTGTCAGCCATGCCAACGCGGTTCGACAAGCACAGCGCCTGTCCGGGATGCGGCATCTTCACCAGCCTGAATCTGTTCCTGCGGGGCATCGATGGGCACGTGGTATTCTTGTTCAACACGGGTTGCGGAATGGTGGTGACGACGGGTTACCCGCTGACCAGCTTCAAGGTGCCGTATTTTCATAATCTGTTCCACAACGGGGTTTCCACAGCCACCGGGGTCGTGGAAATGATCAAGCGTTATCAGTCCCGCGGCGAGCTTCCCGAGGAAATCACGGTCATCGTCGTTTCGGGCGACGGCGGAAACGACATCGGCATGGATCAGGTCATCGGGGCGGCGCTTCGCAACGATCCGGTGATCCTGTTCGAGTACGACAACAAAGGTTACATGAACACCGGCTCGCAACTATGCTACACCGGCTTCAAAGGCCAACGGAACAGCAATGCCCACGTCGGGCGGCATCAGCAGGGCAAAACAACCCATCACAAAGACATCGTGGAAATTCTGCGAGGCACGTTCGCGCCGTACCTGGCTACGGCGTCGGAGTCGCACGCCATCGACATGATTCGCAAAGCTCGCAAGGCACAGGCGACGGTGCGGGCGGGCGGATTCGCGTTTGTCAAGGCGATTTCGGTGTGCCCGCTGAACTGGGGCATGGACGAGCACGTCGGCCCGTCGGCGGTGGAGGCCTTGGTCAACGCCTGCATGCATCCGCTCTACGAGATCGAGAACGGCCTGACGCATATCACCGTCGATCCTGACAAGACTCATAAGCGCATTGCGGTGACCGAAGCCTTCAAGAAGATGGGAGGAGCGTACCGGCACTTGACCACACCTGCCGGCGAAGCGCTGGTGCGGGCGGTTCAAGAGGAAGTGGACCGGCGCTGGGCGCGTCTGAAGGCCATGGCCGAAAATGAACGGCTGTAATCGGTCATGGCCGATTGAAGCCTGGGCTTCCTGTCATTTCTTGCAGCAATTCTCGCCAGGCGCGGATTTCACGTTCGGGTGTCACTAGCGTGGCACGGCGCCTACATTGTCGGGCAAGCGCCTTCAAAAAGCGAGCGTCGGATTCCGCGCGAAGCAGCATGTCGCGAAGCACACGTGTGTCGCCGCGGGGGTAGTAGCCCGCGTAATCCTGGCCGAGCATTCCCACGTTGCCGGGAATTCGGGAGGCCAGAATTGGGACGCCGTCGGCCAGCGCCTCGGATACGACTCCCGCCCCGCCCTCCAGTCGAGAACTGATGACGAACAGTTGCGATTGGGCCAGCCGCCTGCGCACGTACCACCGAGGGCGATCGCCGTACCATCGATAGCGGACGTTACGGGCCATCTCCCGTCGCGCGTCGTCGGCCATTGATGGTTGTCGCGCAGCGCCGAAATGTTCCACGCGGATGCGTGATGCGGGCGGCAGGGAGCGAACCGCCATCGCCGCCCGAAACGGATCCTTTTCGTGCCGCAGATGCCCGACCACCATGACGCGAAAGTATCGCGGCCTGACCGGACGAGCGACGGGCGTCGGCAAGGCCGATTGATAGATGACGCGCGTCCGTTCGCGGAGGCGTCTGTCCAGCTCCTGCGGTCCCTTGTCCTGCAAAACGACCAGTCGATCCGCCCATTGAAGTGACCGCTGCGCAGTTCGGTTGCAGCGAATTTCGCGATAGAGGTCCGTTCCCGTCAACACAACGATGATGAATCGATGTGGAAACTTCTTGCGGAAATCTCGCACCGCTGCACTGCTCCGCCCGGCGTGCAGCGCGATCAATACGTCGCCGCGCCATTCGTCGGCTGCGGTCGATGAATCAACCACGCTGACCGCGTGTCCGAGGTCGCGGAGCACGCGGGACCAACGATTCGCACTGATGCGGTTGCCGTAACGCGAGCCGGTCGGGGCTGGGCACGCCATTTGAATCCGCAACCGTTTCATGCGACTTAAGACCACACGTTTGGCACACCCGTAACAAACCGGGCCGTCAGCAGGCCGCGGCGTGCGCCCCGGTACCGAACCGCGCGACGATCGTCCCTCCTATTCGCCGGCGAAGGCCACTCCCAACGACAATTCGTCGGCCCACAATTGAACTTCCCGGGTCCCGGGCATGTCAATGACCACGCCCCCCGTCAGCAGCAGATACATCTCCCGTCAAGTCGTCGTCTGGCGGCGATGGTCATCGTCAAGCCCAGGCAGGATGGACACGGCCGACCCAAGAACAGTCAACCGCCAGCCGCCGCTTGCAACCCGCCGATTCCATCACGGGCCCATGGGGCGAAGCGTTCATGCCCCTTCCCATTCCGTTCGGCGCTCGGTTAGAATACCGCCCAAGATGGATCACGGTATTTAAGATCGGCCGAGCATGGGCCGCAGGGAGACCCAACAACGATGTCTACGTCACAGTTGAATCCGTTCAAGATCGCCCAGGCGCAGCTTGATGAAGCCGCGTCGATTCTCGGTCTGGACCGCGCGACGCACGATCTGCTGCGCTGGCCCATGCGCGAACATCGGTTTCTGCTTCCGGTGAAGATGGATACGGGCGAGACGCGAATTTTTCACGCCTACCGCGTGCAGTACAACGCCGCCCGCGGACCCACCAAGGGCGGTCTCCGCTGGCACCCGGACGAGACCATCGACACGGTTCGAGCGCTGGCGGCATGGATGACCTGGAAAACATCGGTGGTGGACATTCCACTGGGCGGCGGCAAGGGAGGGGTCACTTGCAATCCCAAGGAGCTTTCCGTCACGGAGAAGGAGCGATTGGCTCGCGCCTACATCCGTGCCGCAGCCGGCCTCTTGGCGGTCGATAAGGACGTGCCCGCGCCGGACGTTTATACAACGCCGCAGATCATGGCTTGGATGATGGACGAATACGAGACCATTCGTGGGCACTCGCATCCGGGCGTCATCACCGGAAAGCCGCTCCCGTTGGGCGGAAGTCAGGGTCGGGGCGACGCGACGGCCAGGGGCGGCGTTTACGTCGTTCGCGAAGCGGCCAAGGCCCGCGGCGTGAACGCTACGAAAGCGAGTTACGCGGTCCAGGGGTTCGGCAACGCCGGTCAGTTCGCTGCCACCCTTCACCCGGAGATTCTGGGCGGGGGTACCATGGTCGCTGCCAGCGATTCGAGCGGTGGGGTCTACTGCTCAAACGGGATCGACCCCAAACTGCTGGTCCACCACAAGCTGGAAACCGGCAAGGTGTCGGGTTTTCCGGGGACCAAACCGATCACCAACGAAGACCTGCTCGAATTGGAAGTGGACGTGTTGTATCCCTCCGCGTTGGAAAACGTCATTACCAAGGACAATGCCGAGCGGATCAAAGCCAAGGTCATTTGTGAATTGGCCAACGGACCCACGACACCCGATGCCGACAAGATTTTGCATCAAAAGGGCATTTTTGTTTTGCCTGACTTCTTGGCCAACGCGGGCGGAGTCACGGTTTCCTATTTCGAGCAAGTTCAGAACACCTATAACTATTACTGGACCCTGGAAGACGTGCATCAGCAACTCGATCGTCGCATGACCAACGCATTCGCAGCCGTTCACGCCATGTCGCAAAAGGACAAAGTGCACATGCGCTTGGCTGCCTACTTGGTGGCGGTGTCGCGAGTGGCCGAGGCCTGCAAGCTGCGGGGGTGGGTTTAACACTACAACGCTGAATCCGAAGACAGGCGTTGCTCCGGCAGAGGCCCCGGACGGGCCGAGGACCGTAGCCATGGGAGGAGCGAAGCGGGATCCGTGGACCCGTTGACATCATGAACCGATTCCGCCCCGGAGCGGCGGGGCAATGCTGCCAACCCCGGCGGAGGGAGACTTATAATATCAGTCGGATGCATTTCGAGTTTCGTCGATCAGGATGCGACGTACGGCTTCGTCGAACGATCGACCACATTCCGGGCATCGAGTCGCCGCTTCGGAATGGCCCCGAAGCGAATACCCACAGCCCAGACAGACAGGCACGCCGCGTATCAACAGTTTTCTTCGCAAATCAACCGCGGCTCCCCACCGATGCAGCCAACGCAGCACAACGACGATCATCAATATCATCACCAGCCATTGCAAAGCGTCCTCAATCTCCTCGGGCCAGACCACCAATCGAGCAAGCAGCCACTTCATGATTCGATTCGTCACGAGCGTGGCCGAGACCAAGATGGCGACGGCCAGCCAATACCAAAGGTTAGTCGGTCGACCCGCCTCGGTCTCGATCTCGCGTACGACCTCCGCACGTTGCTCCTCCGAATCGAACAACTCCATTTCGGGCAGTCCGCGCAGGGTGTAGCGCATCAACCCGAACTGCCGCCGGCGGCGGGCCTTTTTTGCATCTTCATTGTCTTTCCGGGTTTCAGACACGTGTAAAGGAAAATCGCTGTCGCCGCCCAATAACAAGGCCGCCCCGGTGCATTCCGGGGCGGCGGGTTTCTGCGGCTCGTGCGGTCAACAAGCCGGCCCGTTCGTTGAACGCCACATTGGGGCCGAACGTGATTCCGCCAAACCCGCGTCACCCCATGGACTACTCTTTGTACTTCACACTACAGCCATACGGGTCCGTTTTGCTCATTTTGACCTTGGTCCCGTTGATGAGCGCCATGCCTGCTTCTTCGACGTAGTTCCTCGATTCAGACATGGATTTCTCGCCGGCTTTGTCATCATCGATGGCCCCCGAATAGACCAACACACCTTCGCGATCGATCACGAACATGTGCGGCGTCGTCTTGGCATCATACATCTTGCCAACCTTGCCCGTCGGGTCGAGCAGGTAGGGATGGTCGATCTTCGCTTCTTTGCAGAAGCCGCGAATCTCCTCGACCTTCTCCTCGCAGAAATAGCTCGAATCAATCGCCAGCCAAACGGAATCTTCAGGCCCCAACACCGCGTTGACCCGCCGCATCGTGGGGGCTTTCAAGTGATGCCGCCTCACGAACGGACATTCATGATTGATCCATTCCAGCACCACGATTTTGCCGTTGAAAGACGAAAGCGTCACCTCTTCGCCTTTCGTCGACTTCAACGTGAAATCGGGCGCCTTCTTGCCGATCTCAGCCTTCTGATCGTCTCCCTCATGCGCCCTGACCGCCGACGAACCCCAACAGGCCAAACCCGTCATCACCATTACTGACAACCAAGACTTCTTCGACATTGATCGTGACTCCTGTAGACCCATTCCATCTCCCCTCCATACACACCGTCGCCCTGATCCGGGACCGACCCGGTGGCGTCATACGCTGATACGATCCGCCCCCCGGACCCGTTCGTCAAGTTATGACTCCAAGCTCAAAACGTGGCCCGGTGGCCCACGTCATTCGATTGGCCCGCCTCTTTCAGAGCCGCGACCAAGTCTCTTACGAGCCGCGAGCGCGAAGCGAGCGGTCTTTCCGACCCCCGAGCGCGAAGCGAGCGGTCTTCTCGTCCAACCTTATCCGATCCTTGACCGTGTCCGGTGGCCCACGTCATTCGATTGGCCCGCCTCTTTCAGAGCCGCGACCGTCAGAGCCTGGGAAAAAATCAAAAGAATCGTTCGGGCAACCCGCGTGGCGCTATCAAGAATGCGGGTCGCTGCCATCGAAAATCGATTTTTTCTCAGGCTCGTCAGGGAGCGGACACTGTCCGGTGGCCCACCTCCTTTGGAGGCGGGGGAGCCGATGAAACAGAATGGACGACACGTCGATGTCACTTGCCCATTCAGCGTCGACGTATCACCGCCCCGCTCGGCGAAGCGGAGGCAACCGCCGGGACAAGATTCATGCTGATACCGGCCCATCGGCGCGATACTTGATCACGCGGACTTTTTCGACGGTCACCAGTCCTTCCGTCACCATTTCGTCAACGTGGATCAGCAGTTCATCAATCTTCGGCTGGGAATCAATAATCTCGATCACCATCGGCAAGTCCTCCGAAAGTCGCAGGACTTTGGTGGTGTGAAGGCGACTGTGGGCGCCGAAACCCATCGGCCCACGCAACACCGTTGCACCCGCGAGGTGCAACTCGCGTGCCTTGCGCACGATGGCTTCATACAGCGGCACGCCCTGCCACACGTCGCTTTCGCCGACGAATACGCGAAGCAGACAACCCTCTTCGGGAATCTTCACGTCAGGAAACTCCGAACAGCTTCTGGCCCACTCGATACCCGATCCACACCGCCGTCAGACCCAGTACATTGCTCAACAAGACGTTGGCCAGTCCATTCCAACGAGACCCGGCGTACGTTTCCCAGGCAAAAGTGGAAAACGTCGTGAATCCGCCCAACACGCCGATCAGCAGGGCCACGCGCATTTCTTCGCGCACCAGTTGGGGGCCTGCGAAAAAAGCCATGGCCAATCCCATTCCCAGACATCCGACGACGTTCACCGCCAGCGTGCCGATGGGGAACGAACTGCCCGAAGGTTGGCACAGACCCGACAGCGCGTAACGCGCCGTCGCCCCCACCGCCCCGCCGGCTGCGATCATCAAAAGCTTAATCATCGATGGTTTGCGGATACCGCCTCGTCGACTACTCCGTCTTCTTGTTCACGTCCAAACCCTCGGAGGCAGCCACCTTCTTACTTTCCGATTCATCGGGCGCGGCGCTCAAACGGGCTTCGAGCTTCTCGATCCGATCGATCAACTCCTCGTTGTGCTTGTGTGTCTCTTTCAGTTCATCGCGAAGATCAGCCAACTGAACCTGCGCCGGCTCGCCCGAACGGATGGACTTGATCGCGCTTTCCAGGGCCTTGGTCGTTCGTTCATTTCCCTCGCTCGCCAACAAAGATTCCAGCTTGGAAAGCGCCGCCTTGGCCAACGCGGGACGGTCCAACCCGCCCAGCGCCCGGATGGCCGACGCCCGCGTAAACCGGCCCGTGTCGTTCAGTGCCGCCGTCAACGCCTCCACGATCGTCGTATAGGTTTCGTCATCTACATGCGTCCGTTGGGTGACGCGGACCAACGATGAAATAGCCGCCGCGCGAACCTCACGCGGCCGCTTGATTCCCGTCCAATCCGCCAGCACGGGAATGACCGACGCGCTGCGAACGTATCCCAATGCATCGAGCGCGGCGCTGCGGATGGTCTCCCTGTGCGAGTCGCGACTCAAGACGCCGGTCAGCACTTCCACCGCATCCTCCGGTTCGAGCTGGCCGAATGATCGAATGGCCGCAGCCTCCACCGAATAGCTCGCGTCGCCGTTCTCCACGACGGGTCGCAGGGCGTTGATGGCCGACTCGTCCTCCAGATACGTCGACAATCCGTCCGCGCAGGCCCGCCGCACCTTGGGATGATCATGCTTCAGCCCCGCGATCAGCGCATCGCGGGCGATGTCGTCTCCCGCCTTCGAAAACTGGCCGGCGATTTCATGTAGAACGCCCCAATACCCTTCAGTCTCCATGGCCTTCGCTAACAATCGATACCCGCTGGGCGACTTGCCCTTGCCGAAATACTCCGCCGCCCGTATGCGAGCGATCGGATCGGGATCGTGCAACAACTGCGCTTCCCAAAGGTCTCGCCCCTTCTTCTCCTCCATGGAAGTCAACACCGCGTATTCCGGATCGACGCGGAACATCGTCGGCTTGGCCGAAAGCGGATAATAAAAACTCGTTTCCTTCTGCGTGATCTCGCGCGTCAACGTCACGGGTTCGGCATCGCCCTCAAATCGGAACTCCATCGTCAATGGAACGTGAAAGGCCTCCGCCTCCTGCTTTTGATTCACGGAAATGTGGGCCATCTTCTCGTCGCCCAGCCAATCAAATGAAACGGACAGTTCCGGGTGGCCCGGTCGTTCCGTCCAGTCATAGAAAAATCGCCCCAACGACAGACCGGTGACCTCCTCCGCCGCCTTGCGAAAATCCGCCGTCTCCACCGTCGAGTTCGCATGCTTCGTGCCGTAATGATGGATCGCTTTCCAGAATGCATCGTCTCCCAAATGACGACGAAGCATGTGCAACACCCATGCACCCTTGGGATAAGCCCGCGCGTCAAACATGTCACCCGGCGACGCGTACGATCGATCCACGATCGGCCGCTTGGTGCCCCCACTCATCGCCCGCTCGGCCTTGCGATACATGTTGTAACGGTATTCGTCGTCCCCCAGGTCGTGCTCGTCCCACAAGGCCTCGAAATAACTGGCGAAGCCCTCGTTCAGCCAGATGTGTGCCCAATCGCTACAGGTCAACAGGTCGCCCCACCACTGATGGGCCAACTCGTGCGCGATCAACCCGTCCGAATCAGAATCGATCAGCGAGCGCTCGTCGTGCAGCGACCGCGTTCCCAGCGTGGTAGCAGCCGTGTTTTCC
The DNA here is from genome assembly GCA_964424105.1 of uncultured Phycisphaeraceae bacterium. GTDB lineage: Bacteria > Planctomycetota > Phycisphaerae > UBA1845 > UBA1845 > CAYRHJ01. The sequence continues at coordinate 11,327 of CAYRHJ010000036.1, forward strand.
ATCCCTCCGCCGAAACCCTCGCAACAGATCTGGGCGTAGCGATCCCACGGATATTCGATCCCAGTCACGTCGCTGAAATAATCCAGCATTCGCTTGGTGTTCTTGAACGTGCCAGCCGCCAAATCCTTGTACGGCGGATGGACCCAATACTCGACCGGCTTGCCCCGCCAAGTCTCCTGTTCCACGTGAAACTCGCCCACAATCATGCTTACCAGGTAGGCTACGTGCGGTTTGTCCTGTAGCCAATGATACGTCACCGTACCAGCCGCCTTGTCCTCGCGCCTCGACACCAGCCGGCCATTGGAGCTGACCTTGTAGCGGACATCGCTGGTTACAATCAACTCCGTGGTTTGTCGCTCGTTGGGATGATCGAAACAGGGAAACCAATATCGATTGGTGATGCTCTCGCCCTGCGACCAGACCACCGTGTCCGCGTCGGGTTCGTATTCGCTGGGCTTGAAAAAACGCAACCCATCCTTGGGATGGTCCACGGCGTATCGGATCGCAACGGTGGCCATGTCGCCCATACGCAACGGTTCATCAAGAAGTATTTCGATGTGCTCGCCGTCGTTGGTGTATTCCACGGTGTTCGCCGGCCCGTCATTTCGCGCCAAGGTCACGTTGTGCGTCGCGAAGTCCACGGCGTTCAATCTAATCGTCTTGACGTCGCGCAAGGCCGTCAGGTCCAGCGTGGCCGTCCCCTCCACGTATTCACGTTCCAGATTCACGTTCAATTCAAGCTTGATGTGAATGCAATCCAACGGCCGATCAGCCGGAAATCGCATGACCTCCTCGGCCAACGCCAAATTGGAAATGGACACAAGAATCAGCGCACACGCAATTCGGTCAATACGTTTCATAGCAGTTCTCGCATTGGAGGGTTTTGGGCTGCGGCAGGCCGAACCGCAGCAGGACTCAATTTTCCGCGGATCGACCAGTGATCCGTGGTACCATCACGTCCGCGATTGTAGCATATTCCGGGTCGGAAAAGAAACATGGTCTAGAAGACTTGATATCCAAGCCGACAATGACGTAGAACGCTGTACGGAAACCTTCGGGGAGAATGAATTCATGTATCTGCTGCTCGCGTTTCTGATGAACGTGCCGATGCAAGCCGCCGGCCATGTTTCCGTGCAATGGAACGGGCGCGCCGTGACGTTAGATCCGCCGCCAATGGTCGAACAGCACGAAAACGGTGCGCTCGAGGCTTTCGTTTCGACCGAGGCGTTCGCAATGGTCGCCGAATTGGACGTCAAATCGATCAAGCCGGGGCGGTTGCTGGTGTTGTGCAAGCCGACCTGGTGCAGGCCGGTGCATCTGAATCCGGACTCCGTTCGCGTCTCGGCTGGCAAAACGTTGGTCGATCTTCGCGTGTTGGCCGACGCGTGCGGCATGCGGGTGAAAATGGTTCATCAAGATGATGGGAGTACGATGATCCAGATTGAATCGCGTGATCGATCGGATGACAAGGGCGACGGTCGATTGTCGGAAGGGTCAATGTTGCCCGACGTCGAGCTGACTGACCTGGAAGGCCAACACGTCCGCTTGTCGCGGTTTCTGGGCAAGCGAATGCTGATCTGCACCTGGGCCAGTTGGTGAGCGTGCCGCGACGACCTGCCCGGGTGGCAGGAAATTCATGATCGGCTCGCCGGTGAAGGTTTTACGGTCGTCGGGGTGGCCATGGACGTGCAGGGACCCGAACTGGCCAAAACCTATTACGAAAAGCACAAGGTGACCTATCCCGCGTGGGTCGATCCGGGCAACGCCTTGGGTGACGCCATCGGGTTCAAGGTTGTGCCCAACCTGTTCTACGTGGACGAGTTCGGCGTATTCCGAGGCCAACTGAATCGAAAGCGGTTGCAGGCGGCGATGGCGAAAAATTCGTCGGATACGTCCGACGCCGGCCAAGCGGGTGACGATCCGACGAGCAGATTTCTGGCTGAAGTCGGCAAGCCTGTCGCATCGACACTGACGGACGATGACGCCCAGCGCTTGCGGGAAGCGGTTCCCACGGCGGCAGTGGCCGACTTGTGTGCCCGCGCGGACGCGAACCTGCACGACTTGGACGCGCTGTTGGCGGCGGGTCGGGCTTGTCTGCGAGCGGGCGATCTTCCGAAGGCGGTCGTGTATTTGGGCAGGGCGTTCAAGTTGGACCGCGGGTCGTCGGAAGCGGCCATGCTGATGGCGTCGGCCTACCTTTCGGACCGCAACAAAGCCGACGCAGCCGCAGTGCTCCGCCGTGCATTAGAAGCTGACCCGGACAACTTCTTGATCCGCAAACAAATCTGGGCCATCGAACACGCCGCGCGATTTTATTCCGACGAAAAGGTAGACTTCGCATGGCAGGAACGCCAACTCGCAGCCGAACGCGGCCACGGAGGCACATAGGGAATTCGCGGATTCGCTAACGAATTCGATCCGATTCCGACAAACAAGCATCCAGACAATCCGCCAAGAAATCACAATCGTCCTTGCTGATGCACATCGGCGGTTTGATGCGCAAAACGTTGCCGTATAGTCCGCCCTTGCCGATAAGCAGCGAGCGCTGCTTGGCCAATTCCACGAGATTGGCCGTTTCGGCGGTCGCCGGCTCCTTTGTCTGTCGGTTCTTGACCAATTCCACGCCCAACATCAAGCCCTTGCCGCGCACCTCGCCGATCAATTCGTGCTTGTCCTGCAATTCAATCAGCTTGTCTTTCAGATATTGGCCCACCTCGCGGGCCCGCTGCTGAATGTTTTCCTCGTCGATAATCTCCAGCACAGATAGGCCCTGTAGGACGGAAACGGGGTTGCCGCCGAACGTGTTAAAATGCAACCGGCTGGCCATGTGCCGGGCGATCTCCTTGCGGGTGGTGCAGGCCCCGAGCGGGGCACCGTTGCCGATTCCTTTGGCCATGGTCACCATGTCAGGTACGACGTCCCAATTCTGGAACCCCCAATAATGATCGCCGGTCCGGCCAAACCCGGTCTGCACCTCGTCGGCGATGCACAGCCCGCCGTACTTCCGCACGATGTCGTAGACAATCTTGAAGTATTCGGGCGGTGGGTCGACCGTGCCGCCCACGCCCTGCATCGGTTCGGCGATAAAGGCGGCGATCTCTCCGCTGGTTTCATATCGAATAACGTCCTCGGCGCTCTTGGCGCACTTCATCTCGCAGGACGGGTATTCGAGATTGAACGGGCAGCGATAGCAGTAGCCCGGAACCACGTGCTTGATGCCCGACGCGCTGGGCAGCGGATACTTCCAGGTACCGACCGCCGTCATGCTCATCGTGGTCTGCGATCCGCCGTGGTAGCAGTTGCGAAGCGTCAGCACGTCGTGCCGGCCGGTGTGCAACCGGGCCATGTGAATGGCCAGCTCGTTGGCTTCGGAGCCGGAATTGGTCGCGTAGGTGGATTGCAGCCCGGAGCCGGCGGGCATGCGCTTGGCCAGCGCTTCGGCGAATAGCACGAGGTTGGGGTGCAGATAGATCGTGGTGGAGTGAACCAGCTTGCCGACCTGTTCGCGGACACGCTGCGTGATCTTGGGATGACAATGGCCTACAGAAACCGTGACGATGCCGGCGATGGCGTCGAGATAACGTCTGCCCTTTTCATCCCACAGATATTGCATGTGTCCTTCGACGATGCAAAGCGGCTCTTTGTAATACGTAAAGACGCCGGGGTTCACATATTCACGCCGCAGCGCCAGGATTTCGTCGCGGCTGGGACCCGTGTAGGGCGATGGTGTGTGGTTGCACACGGGCAATGAAATTCGGGTTTCGGTCGTTGCTTGGGTGGCCATTTATACGTCCTTCGATGGGTCAGCCGTTTCGTGGATGAACGGCGCTTCGGGCTCGCCGGCGTGAGCGCTCAACAGTCCGCGCTCGTGAGGCGTTCCGGGAACTAAATTGTCCAACGTCACACCGATGATGGCCGCCACGGCCATGCCGGTCTTGCCGATCGATTCTATGATACCACGAATTGACGGCGGAAGGTTGGCGAGCAGGTCCGATGCCCCCGGTGCATACATCCCAACCGACCCGTCGAAGTAGGCAGGCAGCGACAGGCCCATGAACAGGCTGAACCCGGCGATAAATAAATTGCGATCGCTGGAAAGGTCAGCCTTGGCGAGCTGTTGGATGCCCACCGCGGCGATTAACCCGAACAACGCACAATAAAGCCCGCCAACCACCGGCCCCGGAATCGTGGCTGCGAAAGCGCCGAACTTGGCAAACAGCCCCAGCAGCACCAGAATCACCCCCGCAACCTGCACCACGTAGCGCGAACCGACCTTGGTCAGTCCGATCAAGCCGATGTTTTCCGAATACGACGTCGAACTGAATCCGCCCAGAAGCCCCGTAACCAGACAGCCGATGCCTTCACATCCAATCCCCCGCGAAATCTGTTTCGACGTCGGTTGACCCGCGCCAGCCATATACGAGCAGGCGTGGTAATCACCAAAAGATTCAATCATGGAGGCCAGGTAGGCGGCGAGCGCCGCGACAATAAATCCGATTTCAAACACGGGCGGCCCCCATGGCAGGACGATCTCCGCGGGGCTGACGCGAAACCAGGGCGATGCGTCAATGACCGTCAGGTCGACGTGCGCAGGATGACCAGGCTTGAAAACGCCCGTCGCCGAGCACAGACCAGCCACGGTACAGGCCAACACAACGGCGCTAAGGATGGGAAAGATGCGGAAAAATCGCGAGCGCCGCGCGAAAACGAGCGAAAAGACAATCACCAGCAAAATCGTCAAGCCGGAAATCGGCCAGTAGGTGCCGGCCTTGGGAGCGCCGTGTTGAAACAGCGCCAGACCAATCAGCATGATCACCGGACCGATGACCACCGGTGAAAGCCAACGCCTGAAATAACCGATGATGCCGCTAAAACCAACGACCATTTCAACGATGGCGCCGACGATGATGGCCCCGGCGATCAGTTGCATCATGTGTGCCGGCGACGCGCCCACCGACTTTCCCTGCGTGATGATGGCGAAGAACACCGCCAGAAACGCAAATGAAACGCCCTGGATAATCGGCAATCGTGATCCGAACGTCGACTGGAGAATCGTCGCCAAACCCGAACAGAGCATGACCGAGCTGATCAGCCGGGCAATTTCGGGCTGTGACATCCCCATCAGCGGGCCTAGTAGCAGCGGAACCGACACCGTAGCACCGAACATGGTCAGCACGTGCTGCAAGGACAGGACGAGCGTGCGCGGCAGCGGCGGTCGGGAGTCGAGTGAATAGATAATGTCGCTGCCGGGCATCGGCTGTCTCGATGGCGATTAGACCGGGTCAGGTTATGGCCGCCCGCGAACGAACACCGCGCGAACGGAAGTCCACGGCTCGGCAGGTTCGCACGGCGCGCCTAGCCCGCGACGATGGCATCATAGGAATCGGGACGCCGATCGCGGAAAAACTGCCAGACGTTTCGCACGTCGCGAATCGCGTCGAGGTCCAGGTCAGCCACCACAAGATCATCCGTGTTGCGGCTGCCCTGGGCCATGATCTGCCCGCGCGGGTCGCAGAAATAGCTTTGTCCATAAAATTCGCCGATGTTCCACGGCGGCTCCGTTCCGGGGCGATTGATCGCACCGACGTAATACTGATTCGCGACGGCGTGGGCCGGCTGCTCGAGCTTCCACAGGTATTCGGACAGACCCGCGACCGTTGCCGACGGATTGAACACGATCTCCGCGCCGCCCAGCCCGAAACACCGCGCGCCTTCGGGGAAATGCCGGTCGTAGCAAATGTAGACCGCCACCTTGCCGACGCGAGTGTCAAAAACCGGGTAACCCAAATTGCCCGGACGAAAATAAAATTTTTCCCAAAAACCCGGTTCGCAATGCGGAATGTGCGTCTTGCGGTATTTGCCGAGGTAGGTGCCATCCGCGTCTATGACCGACGCCGTGTTGTAATAAACGCCGGTGATGTCCTCCTCGTAAACCGGGATCACCATGACCATCTCGTGTTTCCTGGCCAAATCACACATCAGCCGCGTGGTGGGGCCTTCCGGCACGCGCTCGGTCATGGAATACCAGCGGGCGTCCTGTTCCGCGCAAAAATAGGGGCCGTAGAATAGCTCCTGAAGGCAGACGACCTGCACGCCCTTTTCGGCGGCCTGTTTGATGAGGTGGACATGCTTGTCCACCATCGATTTCTTGATCGTTTCGATGGGTGAGGTGGCGGGTTCACTCAGCACCGCCTGGATCAGGCCTCCGCGAACGATTCGAGCCATGTGGCAGCTTCCTCGTATTGCAATGAAAGAATCGACAAATTCGAGACCGGCGAGTGTAATAGAGTCGCTGGATTCTGCAAAGAGGGATAAAAGACTTCGCGCCGCAAATCGGCAGATTTGGGCTATCATCCCATTGGACGAATGACGCCATTCGTGTTACCGCGTTCATCGTCCGCGTCATGGTTTGGAAAGGAGCCGGATTCGAATGCCCACGGTTGAAACATGTCAGTGCCTGATCGGCGGTTCATGGATAGATGGACAAACGGATCGCCTGGGCGAGGTTTGGAACCCGTCAACCGGACAGGTCATCGCCAACGTTCCGCTGTGTCAGGACCGCGACGTAGACCGTGCCGTCCAGGCCGCCAAGAAAGCGTTTCCCGCGTGGCGAAACACGCCGGCCGTCGATCGCGCACATCTGATGTTCCGGTTTCATGCGTTGCTTCTGAAACACGCCGACGAAATCGCCCGGATCGTGTCACGCGAACATGGCAAGACGTTGGCGGAGTCGAAAGCGTCGGTGCAACGCGGCCTGGAGATGGTTGAATTCGCTTGCGGTTTGCCCTCCCTGCTGCCCGGCGAGATTCTGCAAAACATCGCCCCCAACGTCGACTGCGAAACGCTTCGCCACCCGCTGGGCGTCGTCGCCGGCATCACGCCGTTCAATTTCCCCGCGATGGTGCCCTTGTGGATGTATCCGGTTGCACTGACCTGCGGGAATTGTTTCATTTTGAAGCCATCCCCGCGCGTTCCATTGTCGGCCATGCGCATCGGCGAATTGCTCGTCGAAGCCGGCGTGCCCCAGGGCGTCTTTTCCATCGTCCATGGTGACAAAGCCGCGGTCGACGCGATCTTGACACACCCCGACATCCGGGCCGTTTCATTCGTCGGATCAACGCCCGTGGCTCGCTACATCTACACCACCGCAACCGCCAACGGAAAACGCGTGCAGGCAGCCGGCGGAGCCAAGAACCACCTGATCATCATGCCCGACGCCGATCTCGATTCCACGGCCCACAGCCTGATGAATTCCGCGTTCGGCTGCGCGGGCGAACGATGCATGGCCGGCAGCTTGGCAGTGCCGGTGGGCGGAATCGCCGATCCGCTGGTGGAGCGACTGTGTGAATTGGCCGGCGCCATGCGAGTCGGGCGAACGGATGAAGGGGCGGACGTAGACATGGGGCCGGTGATCAGTCACGAACACATGCAGCGCGTTCGCGGTCACATCGATCAGGCCGCGTCCGAAGGAGCATCGATTGCACTGGACGGCCGATCCGTTTCCGTCGCCGATGGCCGGGAGGGTTTCTTCGTCGGCCCGACCGTGGTCGATCGAGTCGCCGACAACATGTCGATCGGACGCCAGGAGGTTTTCGGGCCTGTGCTGTCCGTTTCGCGCGTCGCGTCGCTGGAAGAAGCCATCGCCCTGGGCGATCGCTGCGAATATGGAAACGGTGCGGTCATTTTCACGCAGTCAGGCCGGGCTGCTCGCGAGTTCAAAATGCGATTCAACGCGGGCATGATCGGCATAAACCTGGGCGTGCCGGCGCCGATGGCTTGGTTCCCGTTCACCGGTTGGAATTCATCCTTTTTCGGCGACCTGCACATTCAGGGCAAGGAGGGAATGATATTCTACACGCAACAGCGCATGACCATGACGCGCTGGCCCGAACCCGCGACGCGTGACGCCGTCGACCCCGTATGGCGGACGAGCAAGTCGTAGGGATTTTTCATCGGTTCAATCACTGGGTCGCCACCGGGTCTGTAGGACACATTCCCGAAACACGGTTAACGGGGTGAAACCCGCCCAACGAACCCTGGATTCCGGCGTTCGCCGGAATGACGCATGGTGGCTGGGATTACGGCAAGGATTCGTCGAGCCATCGCTTGGTCGCGATGGACGCGCCCAGCAGCAACTGCCGATTGCGGGTCAGATCCACGGGGCTGTTGAAACCGTCCCGATTAACGTCGAGGTACAAATCCAACGAGCCGATGGGCGGGGTTTCAAGCCCCAGCAGCAACTGCCGAAAACGGGTCAGGTCCACCGGCGAGGTAACCCCATCCTGATTGGTATCCCCCGGCAGGAATCCGTATTCCACCGAGACCGTGCCCGCGTTGCCGGCGAGGTCCTCCACGTTGCATTCGATCGTCGTGTACTGCTGAACCGGGATGATTCCGTCCAGCGTGATTTCAATGATGGGGTTGTTGGTCGCATCCACGGACAAGATTCCGGGCTTCAAACCGCCGGTGACGCTCACATTGCAGTGTGCCGCTGATAACGGCGACGAACCCGCCCCCAACGCCGGCTCCGTTAGCGTCATCTGAAGACGATCAAGACCCAGGTTCAGGGTCGAGCCGTCCGTACTTTCCATTCGCGGATCGATGTAACCGTCAAACGGGACGGCTTCCACCAATTGAGGCGACTGCAAATCAAACGTATCCACCCAGGTTCGCCAATTAGACGTACGGTACTGATGGTGCAACCAGAAAGTCTCGTCGTCCGCCGGATCGACCACCAGCCCCGCGTAATCACCCCAGCGATGCGGCGAAGTGTTGGTGGCAGATGAGCTGGTCTGAACCGTCACCATGGGGTGCGTGGTGCCCGGCGGATCGTCGACATATCGACCCGTCCGATTGATGGAAACAAATTGCGATGAACTGGATTTCGAAAACACCAAACCCATGTTCCCCTGCGGATCGACCGCGATGGCCACGAAAAAAGCATAGCCGGTCCCCCCGGGATCGACGTTCCCCCATTGGACGAGTTCCGGCGTCGCCCCCGGCTCAACAGGCCAATCGTTCATGGCGATTTCGTACCAGCGGACGATGGTGCGGTTGTCACCGGTGCTGGCCTGCGGGCGAATGTGGTGGGCGGCCCACAGCGATCCGTTGCGATAGGTGCAGCTCCAGAAACGCGCGTCAAAGGTTTCAATCTGACCCGGCGTGCCTAATTGCGGAACCTTGGCCGGGCTTCGGAATCTCGGCGCCGCCAGGTTGAACGTCTGGCGTTGCGGCGTGCCCAACGGGTCGGTGACCGCGTGAAGCGTGATCGATTGACTGTCGAAGTTCCCAACCGTTTCCACGTGGGCCATGTAAAACGCCGGCGCCGCGTCATGCATGATCGGCAGCCCCGGCGAATGCGTTCCCACGATGCTCAATGTTTCAAAGCTGATCGGATCACCGATCAACAGGGGGGCCTTGTCGACCGTCAAAACCAGGTGCTGATTCGTAGCCAGCATGTCCGCGGACAGATAAACGACCTGTTCATCGACGCCGATGTTGGGCGAGTCGATCCAAATATCGCCGCCGGAAATCCCCGTTACGTCGATGCGATACTTGTGCCAACTTCCGTTGGGATCACCGTCGTCCGAGACCGCCAACAGAAAGTACGACCGGTCCGGTTCACCCGGTGCGGGCGTCTCGAATCGTTCGTTGGCCATGGCCATGAACCGGCCCGAATACGGATCGAATATAACTTCGGGATCAAAAACGAACCCGCCCGCGCCAAGTTCACCCCAAAAGCCGAAAAGCCCTTCAATCTGCGTCTGAAACGTCGGCGTGCCGTTCTTCTGAAAAAATGCAATTTTGCCATTGACGATCAGCACCAGATGTTCAAGCCCAACGGCCAAGTGTGGGTCGGGCGGGTTCCATCCCGTTGACGCAATACCCAAGAATCCGCCACCTGGTGATGCCACCGCATCGGGCGACGCTACATCCGGCGGCTCGACGGCCACCTCGTTCGGATCAAATACGGGCGGTCGATGCGGCGCGGCATGCGCATCGATCGCATCAGCCGCCACGATGACTGGGGAACGCGGCGATTCATCATCATTCGGTACACCCGTTCTGCCGTTCGGCATCAAACGCGAAACGTGAGCCCCGCTCTTGTCGGCGCCCGAATATCCCGACCATGCCACCGTCAGCGACTCGTCGCCGCCGAACACGACCTGCGGCCAGCCCGATCCGGATTCAAGCTGCTGGGTTCCTTCCCAAGAGGCCGTGGCCCGAAACGGGTCGCCCAGCGGCTGCCCATCACCATCAAAAACCTGGGCCATCAAATCCGTTTCGCCACCGTCGACACGGTAGGTGCTCCAAACCAAGGCTAGGCCACGTCTTCCGCCCAACGCGCCCGCCAGCCCGGTGATGCGCCAATCCGCCGGCTGCGGAATGCTCCTGACGACGCGTTCCGGTTGACCGTCGGAATCGAAGCGCCGCCAGCAAATGGATTGAACCTGTCCCGCGGACGAAAGCCATGTCACCATAAACGCCCCCGATTCATCCATCGAAAGGGACGGTTCCATGTTGGCAGATGAATCCGGCCAATTGACCTGAAATTCGTTATCCATTGGCGATGCGTCAGAATTGAACCGCCGCCCCAGGATCGCAGTCGGGAATCCATTTTGGTTCGACCGCGCCCAAACGACGGCAAACCGGCCCGCCCGATCGGTCGCCACCCTCGGCAGTTGTTCATCACAACCATCCAATTGCCCAACCCGGAAATCATTCCCAGAAAAATTCCCGTCCGAATCAAGCAATCGCCCCATCGCCCGCTGTGTATGGCCCGCGTGGCTTTCCGACCAGACCACCACCGCCCCACCGCCGGGCAATACTGCGACCGACGACTGCGTCTGATGCCCCAAACCCGACGAATGGACCTGAATCTCCGACGTCAGGCTGGCTAGACGCGAGTCGAATTTTCTGGCAATAACGCCGCCCTGATCGCCATCCTGTCCAAACGACTCCCAAACGAACCAAACGTCATTCGTTTCCGTGATGGCCAGGGACGGCCGCATTTGCATGTTTTCGGTGTATTCATTGATATGCCGTTCGTCACCCACGGGCTGACCGGATGCGTCGATGATGCGTGCGAAAATACCATACGTCCCATTTTCCTGACGCCGGCTTTGCCATACGGCGATCGTCCGCCCATTGGAATCCACCGCAGCCGCCACAGCGTCCTGGCTACTGTCGGTAAATACGTTGACTTGCGCGTCGCTGCGATCGTATCGGTCGGTATTGATTCGGCTCGATTTCGCGAGCGATTGTGCGGGCTTGTTCGACGCGACGTCAGAAATACGCCCATTCGCCGCGCAGCCGTAAATGAAATGGGCCGTCCCCATGAACAGGCCGCACAAGATCAGCCAACTCGCACATCGCGTAGTAGTTTGAATCATAGATCGTAGAATGTGATTATCGGAGCCGCCCTCCGCCCCTTTTGGCCATTGTTTGTGCGCGGTATGCCCCCCATTGTGGCCTATGGGTGCCGGATTGGCGCGTTTTCGAGCGATCGAGGACCTGTCCGTCGAATAGACCCCAATACTTTTCGATGGATCATAGTCATCGTCGGACGGCAGGGTCAAACGTCGTCATCAAACGGCCAACGTGGCCAATCGCCTGTTTATCGGGTCAGATTCAGGCCGAACGCCAAGTAGCCGCCATGAATTCAGCGGGAAAATGACTTTCTTGTTTGTCCTGCCAGGGCACAGGCGCGACGTTCCAAGGCGGGCCGCAACGATTGGAACTGGCTGGCCATCTCGCTTTCAGGAAATGAAGCTACAATTGCTTGCCCAACTTCAAGTGCAGATGAAAAATCATTCGAGAATACGGATTCCCGAAAGACGGCCCGCAGCTCGCCGCCGGACAAATCGCAACCGTGTCGATTGACTGGATTGGGTTCAAACAGCGCACCCGGATCAATGGCTGAATCCTCGACGGACGGCGGGGCGTCGCTCTCGCCATGCGAAACCAGCCGGGGATAGCCTGCCGATCCAACGTTCCCGGCGACGAGCGTCGAAGCCCGGTTCGGTGCCGCCAAAAAACTCGATTCGGGTTGGAGCGCTTCCAGCAAAGATTCAGCCGCTTCGGCACGCCGGGTCAACATTTCCACGGCGCGAACATGGCCCGCAACGACGGCAGCTAACTGCACGATGCAGTGCATGCCCACACCCAGGCCAATGGACCCGATGGCGCAGCCCGCGCCGATCAACGCCTTGAAGACGGCGCCGCCCGCGGCTGCATACCATACGTAGCCCAGCGCCAGGAGCGCGAACAGTCCGAAAAATGAATAAACCGACCAGGCGGCTCTGCGAAGCCACTGCGGCGTGATGCCATTTTCAAACATGGGGTAATCAGAATCGTCACATGCGTGCCGCGGACGTCGTCCTAACCAGCAGACGGCTCACCAGGCCGCGGCACGTTGATTTGAACGTAACCGCGATCTTCCGGTGTGACAAGGTCCGCGGGACGGGGTCGCGGAAAGTTCTTCAAATCGCTTTCCAAGGGAACGGTTACCTCCAACCAAACACAATCATCGAGCGTTCGCAGACGTGCATGGGGCAAACCAGCCGGGATCAGCACCGTATCGCCGCCCGAAAACGGCATGACCTGTCTTTCACGGTCATAGACGATTTCCGCACGACCGGAAATAACCATCCACACGTACATATCACCAACGGGAATATCCTGCTCCACGCCATCGATCATGCGAACCCGCTCGATGACGAACGAATCACATTTCACCAACTGCGTCACGGACGTCCACAAGCTGGCCACGTGCGAACGTTGTGGCTGTGGTGCGGTATCGTCGCCGAAACGGATACATTCCAGCGCCTCCGACAGGTGCAGTGGCCGGGCGACGGACGGATCATCCTGGCTACGACCCCAGTCGTACACGCGATAGGTGATGTCGGAAGGGGTCTGAATCTCCGCGACGGTGATGCCGGCGCCCAGCGCGTGCAGCGTTCCGCTCGGCAGGAAAAAGCACTGCCCAGGTTTGACCGGAATGCGCCGCATAGCCTGGACGACCTGGCCTTTTTGAACAAGCTCCATAAATGAATCACGAGTCACCCGCGGGTGCAGCCCCCGATAGATCACGGCGTTCGGCTCGGCGTGCAATACATACCAAGCCTCGTTCTTGACGCGAACATTTCCGCCCAGCCGTTGTGCCATCTTCTGGTCGGGGTGCACTTGGACGCTGAGGTTTTGCTCCGTGTCGAGGTATTTCAGAAGCAGTGGGAACCGCCCGTCCAAAAGCTTCGCACCGCCCAGCAGATCCGCGCCCCAGGTTCTGACCAATTCGCCAATCGATTTGCCGGCGGATGGGCCGTCACGTACGACGGTTTGGTCGTCTTCCAGGTCGGCAATTTCCCAAGACTCGCCGATGGGAATGTCCGGCTGAATCGATTTTCCCATGACGGTGTGCAAGCGACGACCGCCCCAAATTCTGGGCTTGAATATGGGGTTGAAGATGAGCGGAGTGACGTCCATGGTTCAAGTTTGCGTTGACTGGTTTCCCGTCGGCGGGACATGGGCCATAATACGTGATATGGATGGTAGCGTATCGTTCCAGCACGCGGATCACAAGCAAGCGCATGTTGGAAACCGGGTCATTCAGCGTTGCGGATCATTCGCCGGGGCACGCGACAAGCGCTGCACGCTCCCGCATGGTTCGCGTGCTCCGTTTCGGGTTGGTTAAGAAGCGGAATACCGCTCCCTGACGGTCGCGGCTCTGATAAGATGCAGATTCACGCTCGCTTGCCAGTCTGCGTACGTGCACCTATCGGCTGGCGGTCGTAGTTTGGAAGTTCGATGAATCGGGCATTGTAGGTTCTGGACGGAATTGTGGAAGAACACAAGACCTATACCGCCGGCGAGTTGGCGAAGCTTGTAGACGGCCTCGTTATTGGCGAAGCGAGTCAACCGGTCGCGCGAATTGCGGACTTGGAACATGCCGACGCGGACTCGGTCTCGTGGCTAGCATCAGCCGACTTCATGAATCGCGCCGTGTCGTCTCGGGCCGGCGTGCTGATCATTCCACCTGACGTCACGCCCTTGGCCGGTCGCGTCAATATACGAGTGATGGATCCCGAGTTGGCGGCCTGCATACTGTTGCAGGCTTTTGCCCCGCAAGGGGACATGATCCCCCGCGGTGTACATCCGACCGCGATCGTGTGCGAAAGCGCGATGGTGGACGGCGCGTCGATCGGTCCCCACGCCTACGTGGGGCGCGATGCGATCATCGGAGCGGGAACCGTTCTGTACCCCGGCGTCTACGTCGGTCGGCAAACGAAGATCGGTGCGGATTGCGTGCTGTGGCCTAACGTGGTGGTCCGTGAACGGGTGACGATAGGCCGACACGTGATCATTCATCCAAACGTGACGATCGGGTCCGATGGGTTTGGCTACCTGCCTCGCCAGGGTCGGCAGATGAAGATTCCGCAGATCGGGACGGTGGTGATCGATGACGACGTAGAAATCGGCGCGGGCAGCGCTGTGGATCGCGGACGCAGCGGCGCGACTTTCATCGGCAAGGGCTGCAAGATCGATAATCTGGTGCAAATCGCCCACAACGTCACCATCGGTGAACACAGCATCATCGTGGCACACACGGCCATCGGCGGATCGACGTCGCTGGGGCGGGGGGTGATTCTCGCGGGTCACGTGGGCGTCGGAGATCACTGTCATTTAGGCGACGGCTGCCGTGTGGCGGCTGGGTCCATCGTTTTGAAGAACACATCGGCGGGGCAAACCTTGCGAGGAAGCCCCGCGGTGTTGAACAAGAAATTCCTGCAACAGCAGGTGGCGGTTCGCAAACTGCCCAAGCTGCTGGAACGCATTCGCGAACTCGAGGAGCGGCTGGCCAAGCTGGAGCAAGGATAATAGCTGACCGGTTCACGTGGTTGCGAAATGCCGACTTCGTGCTGATCCGTTTCAGCCGTGACATGCCGGTGAAGGAGATGAATCGATGAATCCCATGTACCTGCCGGAGGTTGAACAGGCCCGAGGCGGACCGCACGGCGACGTAATCAGCCAATTTGAGAAGATGCAGGTGCCGGTGCCGCAGCTATTCAGGTTGACGGCGTTCAAGCCGGACCGATCGATGCATCTATGCCGGCTGGCGCAGGCGGTGATGAGAGGTCCATCGCCCTTGTCCGCGGGATTTCGGGAGTTGATCGCCGCGTTCGTGTCACGGGGAAACGAGTGTGTCTACTGAGAGGGAACGCACGCCGCGGTCGCGGCCCAATTGCTGGGTAACCGGAAACTCGTGCAGGAAGTGCTGACCGACGGCGACTCGGCATCCCTGTCGTCGAAGGAACGGGCGATTCTGAAGATCGTCGACAGTGCCAATCGCAACGCAGCCGCCATCGCACAGCCGGACATCGACCTCGCCCGGTCTGCCGGTTGTTCCGACGAGGAGATATTTGACGCCGTCACGGTGTGCGCGCTTTTTCAGTTTTTTAACACCTGGACGGATGCCATGGGCGTTCGGGCCATGCCGGCCGAATTCTACGAGCAGGCTGGTCAACGCGTCGCCAGCCATGGTTACGACCCCACCGCGTCGTCATAACGCATTCATCGTCGGGTATGGGGTTGTGACGTGACCCCCAATTCTGGTACGATCCGAAAAGGATCGGTGAATCCATGATGATTCGAATCGCGTCCGACGGGAGAAAGTAGCTGATGCATCGAGAGCGAAACCGGTCACGACGCGCTTGGCGATCATCGGGGGTGGTAGACGACGAGCAGCGGTGTGGGGCGCTTTTCCCGACATCGATCCCTGTTGTAACTGACACGGAGGATTTGAATCATGCGTAGCCGGTTGTTGCTGACGTTGCTGTTCGCGGGAACCGCGTACGCGGAAAAGGTTGTCATCTATTACGACTACGTCGAGGAAGGCCGGCTTGCGGGTGGACGACTGGTGATCGACACCACCGACGTCGAGTTTGCAACCGCGGTCGGCCTGATCGGCGGGGACACGACCCGCGCATCGGCGGGATGGTCAGTCACAACCATTATGGACAACGGGCCGGTGGAAAACCGCGTGGATATTGTGATGCTGGGCGACGGGTACACGGCCGCGGAAATGGGTGTCTACGCGGCCCACGTCGACAACGTGATCGGATCGTTCTTCGCTGATGAACCCCTGGCCGCCTATGCCCCGCTGTTCAACGTTCATCGCGTGGACGTGATTTCCAACGAATCGGGCGTGGATGAACCGGGGAACGGAATTTTCGTCGACACCGCGCTGGACATGACCTACGACTGCGCGGGGATCGATCGGCTGTTGTGCGTCAACGTGTCCAAGGCCATAGCGGCGGCGGCCAGCGCTCCGGACGTGGATCAAATCCTCGTGCTGGCGAATTCATCTCGATACGGCGGCGCGGGCTATCCGTCGAACAATCTGGGCACGCTGGCGGGAAATAACGGATCGGCCGTCGAAATTGCCCTGCACGAGTTCGGCCACTCGTTCGCCGATCTGGCTGACGAATACGACTACGGCGGCCCGCAAACGTATACGGGCCCGGAACCGGGCGACGCCAACGTTACCATTTATTCCGCGGCACAGTTGAGCAGTCTTGAAACGAAATGGTTCCGCTGGTTGGACCTGCCTCATGTGGACGTGTTTGAAGGAGCGATGTACAGCGAATTCGGCATCTATCGCCCCACGTCAAATTCAAAAATGCGAAATCTCGGACGCCCATTCCAAGAAGTCAACGTGGAACAATTCGTGTTGTCAGCCTATCAGACGGTTTCACCCATTGACGATGCCACGCCGCCGTCCGTTGATCCGCTATCACCCTGCACACCCTTCTTCGTCACCCGTGTATCGCCGGCGGATCATCTTCTGACGATTCAATGGTCCTTCGACAGCGTTCCCGTCCCGGGCGAAAACGGACCACTGTTCGCCGTCGATCTGGGCTCCGCGACACCTGGAAACCATCAAGTGAGCGTGACCGTGACGGACCCCACCTCGCGCGTGCGAGACGAGGCCGCCCGGGCCAACTGGATGACCGAAACACGACAGTGGCCGGTGTTCGTGCCGGCCGTCGCGGAATGCGATTGTGTGCTAAACGTCGATTGCTATGACGGAGACGTGTGCACGTTTGATCAATGTACCGTGGGGACGTGCGGGTATTCGCCCAACCTGTTCGGCGACGTGGATCACAATGGCGCCATCAATCTGTTCGATCTGTTTTGTGTGATTGACGGCTTCGCCGACGACTATTCGCAGTGCCCCAAGGTTGACATCGATATCGAACCTTGCGGCGGTAACGACACGATCAATCTGTCGGACCTTTTTGCGGTGCTGGGCGCTTTTTCTGACATCGACCCCTGCTGCGGACCATGATCAAACCGTCGTTCGATACCGATCCTGTTGACCACGCGAATCGATGCATCATGGCAACGTGGACGCGGGGAAGACGCCCATGACGACGCGAAAGGCATCGGGACCCCGGTCATTGAATTCCAGCGACACGTGCAGCAGCGAACCGCAGTTGAAATCGACACCCAATAGCGCTTCAAATCCACGGGCGAACCCCTGATCCGGGTCCGCGTCTCCCGCCTCGTCCAGCGCGGCTTCGCTGAATCCGACGCCGTCCAGCAAGGCCAGCCGGTCGATGTCGTCTACACGCGGTCCGGGGTTTTCGGCGACGAGGTTGATAAGCGAGCGGCTGCCCACCGAAAAAACGCGGGCACAGGGAAGTGATACGACGCCTGAATTGGAAAAACCTTCCAGTGTCACCGGGCTGCCGAATGCGATAATCCGGCTGTCCGGACTGAACTGGAAAAACACGGGCGTCGATCGTTCGTCGGTGTTGTCGAAGCTTCCATACGTAAACAAGGCCCGAAACGGCGTATTGTTTTCAAAAACGACTCGAAATCGACCCCGCCCCCCGGAACCGATCGGAGCGCCAGCCGTCGCATCGCTGCCGCTGGGACCGAACGGCGCAATCTGGTTGAGCAGCGTTTCAATCGAACACCCCGCGATTCCCACCAGCAAAATTGCCAGCACGAACAAATTCCCCGTTGTCTGTGCGCAGCGAATCAGCCGTCGGTCCATCGCAATAGGATTCGCAACACGTGCAATCATCACGTCGCCCGTTGGTGGTGAATTCTGTTTCCCGCCGTCCGGAGCAAAATCCGTGCGGCGAACTCCGAATCAATCCATGCCCCTGCCTGTGCCCAATATCGGACGCCGATCGTCACCGGCCATAACCAAAATGACCGCGCCTATGGCCTCCCGCGATCGTGCTGGGCGACGGGGATCAGGGGTTCCATTCCACGTCGGGTCGGCGGATCGATGGGGGCCAGCGGCTCGAAAAAATCCACGATTTCCGCCAGCTTTTCGAACAGATCGTGCTCGGCTTCGGTAAGGATGATCTCCCGGCGACGCATGGCCTTTTCCGCCGTTTGCCCCAGCCGCCGGGCATCGCCCTGTTCGATGCCCCGATCGGTCATCCAAGTGAACGATCGGACGAATCGAGGCAGGATAGGTGAAGCCGCGACGTTGGCAGCGAATCCAATCACCGTGCCCGTGGAAATCGCCTGCAAGATGCCCATCTTGACGTGATCGCCGATGACGCATCCGAAAAACATCAGATCCGAGTCCACGTCCTGCCCGTTGATCGGCACGCGGACCGTACCGTAGGTGTTCTTCAAATCGGAGTTCGTCGTTCCCGCGCCGATGTTCACCCAACTGCCGACATAAGCATGACCCAGGAAACCACTGTGGGCCTTGTTCGAATAACCCTGAAACACGCACGCGTCGATTTCACCGCCGACCTTGCACCGTGGCCCCAGCGACGTCCCGCCGTGAACGTAGGCGTGCGGATGAACCACCGTACGCGAACCGATGAATGCCGGGCCTCGGATCACGGCATGACTCCCGATCGTCGCCCCGGACACCACCACCACGGGCCCCTGCTCCGCATCCAGCACAGCCAACGGCGACACCCGCGCCCCAGGTTCGATGCGAATGAAACGTTCATTGATCAAGACGGCCGCTTCGTGAACGTCGCCCTCCGCGAGCGCGTCATCGTCCAACCAATCCTTGACCAGCAGATCTGCCGTGCGGCTGACGAGATCCCACGGATATTCGATCATGTGGCCGGTTGTCTGGCGGTGCGGGGCGAGATCCAACAACTGCGACCAGCGCTTGCGGTCCAGAAAATCCTCCGGACCCAGCGTGGCCGCGAGCTTTTCATCGCAGGCAACGTAGGCGATCGATCCTTGGCAGGTTCCGATGAATGGGGGTGCTTCGAAGCGGATCGCACCGTCCGGTAGCCACCGGCCGTTTACCAAGACGTCACCGGCGGAAAGTTTCTGGTTAATGGGCAACAAGGCTCGTTCAGCCGCGACCCGGGCCATCCATGCACGCGTCCACAACTCCGCGGGCTTGCTGCCGCAAAGTCGCTCGATGCGCGACGCGAGCGTTTCCCGCCCACAGCGCAATTCCCAAACAGCCCGCCAATACGTCAGCGGGAGGAAGTTCGCAAAGGCCGCATCTTCAAAAAGCACGATACGCGTCATGGTCACCACAATATAACGGTAGAAACAAGTCCCGTCATTCCAGCAGGTTGACCGCCCGCGTTCTTGGAATGGTTATCCGGACTCGCCCCATGCACGCAGAATCGCCATCACCACCAAAACAGGGCCCGGTTGATAACCCATGGGGGGCTGGAAAGTTCCGGTCGCTGGCCACCGCGGCGCAAAAAAGAACGGGCTTGCCGAAAGGAAAGCCCGCCCATAGGTCCAAACTCGAGGTACCACCGCAATGCCGATGGAAGAAACTTGCAGAACCCTTATCCAACGGGGGTGGCTCGCAAGGTGCGCGGAAGTCCCGTCGAAACGGGCATGTCTTTGCAGCCTCTATTCTGAGCCTCCCATGGGTTCTTTATCGGTTCAGTACAAATCGGCTCCCTGTCGAGCATGGCAGACACCTCGTTTTGGACACCACCATACTATAGCATTCTCGTGTGCCTGTCCCAACATTCTGCACGTAAATACACGCATTCCTGGAATGCATTCTTGCTTGAATCAGGACAAAAAAATGACTGAAAAACCCCGATTTTCTACACCGCCAGGCGCGTCGATCTTGACGAATCGTCAATTTTTCAGGGATCGGGGAACGGTCAATCGAAAGCAGGTGCCGGATTCCGCCCGATGATCGGCGGCGAGTTCCAGGTGTCCGTGCAGCAAATGGGACCAGCTTCGGGCCAGTGCTAATCCCAAGCCAATGCCGCCCGTGCTCGTGGTCGCGGAGTTCTTTCCCCGCCGGAAGGGCAAAAAAACCATGGCCCGATCCGCGACGGGAATTCCTGGGCCTCGGTCTTCCACGTCGAGCGCGATCTTGTCGCCGTGGCAACCGCTGGCCCGGATCGTGATTCGCGGGTCGTCCGCATCCCGCGTGTACTTGCAAGCGTTGTCGATCAGGTTGGCGATGAGCTGCCGAACGAGCTGCGGATCGGTTGACAAGGTGTCAGGTCCCAATCCGTTCACTTCGACTACGAGCTTTTTGCCGGCACTTTCGCAATGGCGTTCGCAATTCCGGCGAATGGATTCGAGCAATTCGCTGACCGTGACGCTTTGCAGATTCAGCTTGACCGCGCGATTCTCGATTCGCGAATACTCCAAAACTCCGTTCACCATGTCAGCCAGGCGTTCCGCTTCAGCACTCAACGTGCGAAAATAGGAATCGTGATCCACCGGTTTGACCATTCCCGATGCGAGCATATCGGTGTATAGGCGCAAGGTGGTCAGCGGCGTCCGCAGTTCATGGGTGACCGCGTACGCAAACTGAGTTCGACGCTCCGTCAGCGA
This sequence comes from uncultured Phycisphaeraceae bacterium, assembly GCA_964424105.1. Taxonomy (GTDB): domain Bacteria; phylum Planctomycetota; class Phycisphaerae; order UBA1845; family UBA1845; genus CAYRHJ01. The sequence goes on from CAYRHJ010000036.1 coordinate 32,147, forward strand.
TAGAAGTCCGTGAATTCCCAGGCCCACGCTTCCCAGGATGGCCAACGCCGCCGCCCAGGCGATGATCAAAAGCAGGTGGGTCGACGTCCATGGCAGCGTCGCAGCCACAAGGGGGTTGGAAACCAGCGCAGCGTTGGGCAAGGCGATGGGTCGAGTACGCTCGATCGCTTGCCCGTGGGCCACTGCCGCCAAATCCGCGTCAGGCAGCAAATCCTGGATTTCATCCAGCAACTCGCGCTTCAACTGTGGCCAATCAACCAGAATCCCTTGGTAATACTTCACACCGTTCATGTCCGCCGAACGCACGAACGCCAAGCGGTGCAATCGATGTCCCACGCAATCCAACCAGACGGGCGTCATGATGGACTGACTGATCCCGACTTCATATTCCTCGTCCATGTCGCCCGTCGCCTGGCCGAAGTTATGCAGCGCCGAACTGGCCGGTTCGCACACCTCGTTGGGCAATTGTGTCCGCTGGGCCAAGGTCCACTCGCCTCCTTGATCCAGGCATACTTCCGGGGCCTGTGCTTCACCCGGCGCCGTCGATGCTCCTGGGCTGGGCTGCGGCGAAATCGTTCCCGTGGCCAAGCACTCGTATTCGCGGGCTAATTGGAGTGCTTCTGCCACCTGTCCCGACAGGCTGTCGTACGAGATGCAATCACCGCGCAGTTGATGAAGGATTTCCTGGCGCTCCGCCAACAGACGACGTTCCACGCCGGGAAAAACCGCCGGCATCCAGGGACAATCTTCCGGCACTTGCGGGCTGAGCCAGATGTTGTTGGGTGAAACCTGAAAATGCAGCTTCATCCAAGGAAGCAGCTTTTCGTCATACAGCGGCGAAGGGACGACGGTTTCTTCCGCGTCTATGTTGGGTTGAAATTGCCAGCGAGCCGGTATCGCACAGGCGTTGTATTCCCAGTATTCGCGGGCGGCTTCCCGGTAAATCACACGCATCAGGATTCGATCGATCCGGGAAAGGGCCAACGTCACGCGGGAGTCGTGCTCCGCGTTGGCCCGGGCGGCGGATCGCTCGTGTTCGAGTTGCAGTGTCGCATAGGTTCCCCATGTAACTCCGCCGAGGATCAACGCAGCCAGCAACGCGTAAATCAGCAAGGCCGCCTGCATGCTGCGCCCGGTGAGCCTCATGACTGTCCCTCGCCATCGCGCCGTTCAATCTGCAAATCCCGTCCCAGCATGTATCCCTTTCCGCGGACGGTCGTGATCCACTCGTCGGCTGATGCGCCTTCCTGACTGACCAGCTTGTTGCGCAAGCGGGTGATGTGCATGTCCACGGCACGCGTTTCCAGCCGGTGATGATCGATCCCCCAGACTCGGGCGAGCAATTCCTCTCGCGAGATCACCCGGCCCGCGTTGTGACCGAGGTGCTTCAGAATCTCCGTTTCCATGTCGGACAGTGCCGTCACGTTGCCGTCTGCGTGTCGGATTTCACAGCGGTCCAAATCCACCGTTTGACCTTGACAACTCAATGCATGGATGGGGTGCGGGCGATCGGGCGATCGGCGTAACACAGCCTCCACTCGAGCTAACAATTCGCGGGCGGAGAAGGGCTTCACGACGTAATCATCGGCCCCCAACTTAAGCCCCCGAACACGATCGTCTTCTGATCCCCGGGCCGTCAAGATTATGACCGGCAAGGTTGGCCTGCGTCGGCGGATGTGCTTCAGAATCTCCAATCCGTCCGCGCCCGGTAGCTGAAGGTCCAATAATACCAGCTCCGTATCATCCGTTTGGGCGGCTTGAAACCCCTTCTCGCCATCGGCGGCCTCCTCCGGGTCATAGCCTGCCATCGAAAGGCAATCCACGATCCCCCGGCGAATGGGCTCTTCGTCTTCGATTACCACCACGCGTTTGCCGGCCATTGATGCGCTCAAACCGTCTAGGTTTGGGGGGACATCCAATCCGCCCCCATACCCGCATCATAGGGACAATACGGCTCAAAATCGAGGCGATAGGCCACACCTTGACCCGTCCGAAAGAGCTTCTGACACCCTTGGCTGACGTTCGCGATCGCAGACGAATGACGTGAGTTCAAGAACAAGGGGCGATAATCAACTAGACGATCGCCCCCATACATAGGGTTCTCGTTGCCGTGGGACGATTGTCTAGAACGGGGGCAACCATGGCGGGAAAGCCGCGGAACAGCCGGCCCACGCGACGGAGTTGCAACAATCTTCGCAGCCGGCGAGGGCCTCCAACACCGCGAACAAGTCCAGCAGATTGATGGTGCCGTTACCGCCGCCGCAAGGCTCCAAATCCGCGGTTTGAAAACTACAAGTGGGTGAGCTGTATTCATCAAAAAACGCATTGATGATGCAAAACACGTCGAAGAGATTAATCGTCTGATCGCGGAAATCGACGTTCCCACAAAGCTCGCAACTGTCCAGAACGCCATTCCCGTCGGCGTCCAGACCCGGGTCGTTTTGAAGATCGCAGACGTCGGCCAAACCGTTTTCGTCGCAATCCGGTTCACATTCATCCAATACGCCGTTGGGCGTGCACAAAACATCAACGCTCAACCCGCAGCCGGGAACATCACAAACGCCCCCCGGCGAACCACAGCTAAGGTCGCATGGATCGGGAATGTTGTTGCAGTTACAGTCGTTTTCGCATTCATCGAGAACGCCGTTGGAATTGCAATCCGTGGCTTGACCCTGCGCCAGCTCTAGCGCATCGTCGACGCCGTTTCCGTTGCAATCCGCCATCATGCGGAACGATCCCACGCCGTTCAGGACGTCGATACCCGCCGCGCCACCCCACGCCACCAGCGAATCCACCGATGTCGGCTGCGCATTGAAAACCACCTGCATAGTCAACGGGACGTTCAGAGGCCCTTCCCGCGAGATGTCCAACGCCCTGAATTTCGCCCAGCCGATCAAAAGCCCCGCGGAAGTTGCAAACGGTTTGGGTGAGCCGGGATTAATCTGTGACAAGGCCTCGAAATACGCGTTCCCGTCGGTGAAACTGCCGTTGAGCGTCTGGCCGCCCACGCCCGACCCCGTAAATCCAAATCCGACCCAGTCGTAGGCCGTGGTGTTCTCCATCGCCGGCGGAATCAACTCCATGAGCGTCGGATCCCAAGTGAAAATCAATTGGATACCCGCCATCTGCACGCTCGAGGTGCTGATCGACTTGACGCGGATCCCAACGTTGAATTCCGTTCCCGGTGTCACCAGGATCTCGCTGGGAACGAACTCCACATGGACGCCCGGGCACGACATGGTCGCGCAGGTACGCGACCCGTCAAATATCCCCCCCTGACCCATGCATTCCGACTGCGTCAGTGTGCCGTTGCAACTGCCGCGAATGCAGCACGCCCCAAACTGGGCAAGGGCATCCGAGGCGCTCCACGCCAGCGAGCATAGACCCACCACCGCCGGTACAAGCGAGCGAGCCGCGCCTGCACGATACGAGGCCATCCACCGTATTAAGAGTGATGCCGAGATTTGAAACATGCCCAACGGCGCTCCGAATTGACGATCGCCTCGAAACGTCCCGTAGTGCACCGCCCAAGCGAGGCTCGTTGAATTCGACACCGATCGTCAACCCCCGCAACAGGGATCAACATCGTTAAACGCCTCTATGATAGCGAAAAAGTCGGACAGATTAATGGCGCCGTTCCCACCGCACGGTTCGAGATCCACATCTTCGAACAGGCAGTCTTCAAACGTGTCGGAGAATCCATCCATGACGCAGAAGAGGTCGAACAGCGTCACACTTCCGTTCCTGTCGGCGTCGCCATAAAGTTTGCGCGGCAGGCAAATCTCACCGCCGATCGGCTCATCATTGCCGTTCACCGAAACTTTTCCATCGAAGCAACTCGGGGCGACAGCTTCCTCGCCCGGCGTTCCCTCATAGCTGACTTCCGTGGGGAACGGACTGAAGAAGAACAGCCACTTAACGGAGTGGGTGATTTCGTCGTATACGCCGCCATGACTGATGGAACCTACGACCCAGTCTTCAGGTAGATCCTCCTGAACGCCCGCCGCAACCGTTTCGGTTGGGAATTCAAGCGAAATCGATATCTGGAGCGGTTCGCCGCTGCAAAACTCCGGCGGAAGAACCCGTTGAGCGACAGCGCCGCCGGCAAACACGGGCGTCATTATCACCAATACGCCAACGAGTGTTGTGAGCAGACTGACTAAGGGCTTAGAAGCCAACCGTTGCATCGGATCTCCGCGTTTTCGTGAACCGCGCCGCAAAAAACGCTATTCGATCTCGATCGGTGTTACGATACCATCAAATGACGCTCGGCCGGCGAAACCTTCAAGCGAGGAATCCTGGGACACACCCGCAGCTCTCAGATAGACTGTACGCGGGAGGTCGTCAAAATACAGGCCCCATTTGGCTTTTCGATTCACCGAGTCCCACACGCCGCCGTCACTGGCGGATAAGAACACCCAACCTTCCGGCACATGAAATTCAAAGGCTGTGGCCAACGTTCCCGCCGGCGGTTCCACCATGATAGGGATACTCGCCAAACTGCGCTTGTCGTATCGACCACGCCGAACGGTGCGGAGCTCGGCAAACGATGCATTCAATCCCTCGCCGACCTCACCCATCAGACCGGCCGAGGCGGGTGCGGGAGAAGAACATGCCCCCGTGGCAGGAGATGGACACGAGCCGTTCGGCGACCAATTACTGATCGTGTCATCGAAGCAATAGCATTCACCGCCCTGGTAAAGGAACGCTGCTCGAACCATACCTGCAAGATCGTCATTACACCCCGTTCGCCACGAACAAGCATACCCGATGACCTCACAAAGCTCGACCCGGCCATCCTGACAAGATGAAGCGCCGCAGCCGCAGCCAACGCACGGCGAGCAACCTGGCTGAACGTCGTCAGCAGGAAGCTGCGGGAAACAACTCTCGTCCACGCAGCGGTCGCCGGCATTACAAAACAGGCTGTTGATTCCGTTGATTGAAATCTGGCCACAGAAGCAATGTTGCCCCGTGGCGCTCACCGGAACCATGACATCATAAGACACCTCGGCGGGGAACGGTGCAAAGAATGGCCCCCATTTCACCTTGTCGTTGATCGCGTCATATCCTCCGGAGTTGCTAACGTTGCTGATCAGGGTCCAACCGGCTGGAGGCGAATCTTCCAGTCCAATGGCGAACGTTCCGGGCGGTATGTTCAAGGCTATTCGAACGGTTTTGACCAAGCCCTGACAGTATCCGACGCGAGGTTGGGTCAGATCGCGAGTGGCGAAACAACTGCCGCCGCCGTCGCATTCATCCGGAATGCCGTTCCCGTTGCAATCGTCGGACGATGCGGATGAGATTTCACACGAATCGGGCACGCCGTTGGGTTGACAATCGTCCTCCGCCCCCGAACCAATTTCACATTCGTCGGCGACGCCGTTCAGATTGCAATCAGCCTCGCATTCGTCCGGCACACCGTTGAATTGACAATCGATGCTTGTCCCGCTTGCGATATCACAAATGTCCGGAACACCGTTCGCTTGACAGTCGGTGCTGGTCCCCAGGGCGATGTCGCACGTATCAGCGATGCCGTTGCCGTTGCAATCAGACTCGCAAAGATCGGGTATCCCGTTTGGCTGGCAATCCTGCACGGTACCGGCAGCGATGTCACACGAATCAGGAATGTTATTGCTGTTGCAATCCGGATCTGTTCCGGAAGCAATATCGCAGACGTCGGGACGGCCGTTTCCATTACAGTCCAACGCCGTTCCCGATGCAATGTCACACGAATCCGGAATTGTGTTTCCATTACAGTCCAGCGCCGTTCCCGATGCAATGTCACACGAATCCGGCACGCCGTTCGGTTGACAATCCACGAATGCTTCACATGCGTCAGGTGTGCCGTTGCCGTTGCAATCCGCGTCGCATGCGTCGGGTATGCCGTTGCTGTTGCAATCCGGGCCGCAACCGACCGAGCAGAATGGGCCGGCGATTTCACATTCGTCCGGAATGGTATTTGAATTGCAATCCTGCGACGTTCCGAGCGCTATGTCGGTCGCATCCGCGACGTTGTTGTTATTACAATCGATCGTGATGGTGACCGAAGCCGTACCGCGGACTCGCAAGATGTCCACGCCGGCGGAGGTTCCCGAAGCCACCAGAGTCTGATTGGTTCCTTGTGTCAAAGGCATCGTGATCAAGGTAGGGCTGGTGGTCGTCGCCAGCGCTTTGAAACGTAACGTAGTGACGTGCAAACCGGGCGTAGGAGTCGCCTGCGCTATCGGACTCGGTGGAAACCGCGAAAGGGCCTCGTAATACGCATCGCCATCCAACAATGACGTATTCAAGCTGTTCGTGCCAGGAAGTGATGAAGAAAGCCAACTGTACGGACCGTCATTCGTGATGCCCAAAAACTCGAGCTTGGTCGAATTCCAATTAAGAATGACCTGAATGGCCGCGATGGCAGAACTCGACGTGGGAGACGACGAAACGCACCTCAGTTGAACGTTGAAGATATCGCCAACCTCACGAGTGTGCGAACCCGGACTGAATGTGAGGTCCACTAAAATCTGGCCTCGGGCCTCGTGCGAAAACGCCAGCGCGAACATCAGGCAACCAATGATGCGACCAAACATTTGATTTCTTGTGCAGGACATGTCTTCTTGCTTCCTTCCTCTACGAACCAAATCCGTCGGCCCGATGCCAATGCGCACCGCAGCCGATCGCACCTTCTCCCCTGCTGACCATGTCAATGAGTCCGAGCCGGACCGCAATAGAGTGCGGCCGATCATCTAACGAGTGTAACGTGAAACACGTTGATAGTCAACAATCTATAATTCTTGCGCATACACCGTCAATTTAGTTTGCGCATTGGTGATGAATGTATCTCGGTGCGATAATCCTGGAACGAAAAAGAAGCCGCCGAATATATTGGCAGAGTTTTTTGCAGACCATGAAAAAACCGGCGTGCGGCCCGAAGAACCGCACGCCGGCTAACTTCAAAATTGACCTCTCATCAAACCGTTGGAGCTATTCGCTCCGGGTTCGATTCGTGGTCGGTTTAGCGCAATCCTCGGACGGAGCGCGAGCCACGGATGTCGCGACCGTTCTTCAGGTCGCGAGCGTCATCCGAACCCGAATCCACGCCACCGTTCTGGAGGTGCAGCGCCATGTCGGTCAGGTCAACCACCCCGTCCCGATTCACGTCAGCCGTAATGGCTTCACGACCAAAGCCCATCTCCACCAATTCGTCGACGGAGATTGACTCGCGGCCCGGATTGATCGGCGGGGCCGGTGCCGGGTTGCAAACGGGTTCGCAACCGGCTTTGTCGTTATTGAACAGGTTGATCAGAATGAAGGAGAAGTCCAACAGACTGACCTTTCCGTCGCCATTGATGTCACCGTGCGTCAACGGAGTGCCGCAAGGTGTATTGGCGCCCGGAAGCGGGTTGTTGGCCACTGCGGCCAGGTAAGCGACGAAGTCGATAACATCGATTCGACCGATCCCGTCGCCGTCCAGACCGTTGAGGTTACCATTCACCAGCCAGTGGCACTCATCGCTCAGGTCCTTGGCACCCTTGAACGACGCGAACCACACATCACCCTTGCCAGGAACATTCTGGCAGGTCACGTCACACACCGCATTCAGCGTGTGAAGCGGGTCACGGGCCGTCACGCAGGCATAGTTGCCGGGCGGGACCTTGGACTGAGACACACCGTGGCCGGGGATGTTGTACGGGAACCCGAAGGTCGTATCCGCGCACGTGCCGATGGTCACCGGATTGGCGATGTTGCCGCAATCGGTCACCTCGAACTCGATACCGCGGACGATCGGGCCTGCCTGCATCGTCGGCGACAGTTCCACTTCGACATGCAGGCCGTTCTGCCCGCTGTTGCCGATCTGGAACACGCAGTCGCTGCTGTTTCCGCAGCTATCAGCGATACCACTGCAATCGATCGTGGTCACGCCCGGCGGGAAGCAGCCACCGCTGTTCAGCAGATGACCGACCGCCGCGCCGGCATTGTGCGAGATCTGGCAGTTGACCGGCAGATCGCCGTCGCAATTGTCGGTCGCCGTGATCGGATCCCAATTCACGCAACGAACCACGCCACCGCAATCGGCATTGCCGAAAGCCTTGATATCAATATCAGGACAGTTGACTTCCGGACCCGTGCTGTCGACGTTGATCTTGCCCGAGTTGCAGGGCAGGACCAGATTGCCGCAGATACCGTCGGGACCGAAGTGACCGGCTGGGCAGATTTCCTGTCCTTCCGCACCACCCAAACGCGTGGGCGGATTGTGCGAACGGAAGCTCACACCCTGGTTCTTGCACTCGCCGGAGGCGTTGAACAAGATCGTCGCCACCGTGGCAGGACCACTGGTTCCCAGGCAGATCGCGCCGGGATTTTCGCCCACCACGTAGTCAATCGTGCCAGCCACTTCATCCACGAACTCTACCAGGACCGTGTTGAACACCCCGCCGCCAGGCGTGATGCTCTTGAAGTCCAAGCCACTGGTGTCGTACGAAAGGAAGAACTGGGCCGCACAGACCAGTTGAGTCGAGAAGGCCATATCGACCGTCACCTCAACCTGGCCGCCCTCGGTGTAACCACAGGCACCGGCTGAAGGAGCCGGACCAGCCGGAGCCGCATTCAAGCACAGCTCTGGGTTCTCAATGCAAACACAGAAAGGACCGGCGCCGTCGTCGATGCAATCGGCAGCAGCAGCCGGGCAATCACCAAGCCCAGCCGGACACGGAATGCTGTTGATGTCCGTGTTCACACAGACGTCGCCGGCTTCGTTGCACGCATCGGTCGTGCAAACGGCGCCGTCACTGCAATTGCGCGGACTGCTGACCGAGCAGGTGCCCGATCCGCAAGTATCGCCGACCGTGCAGAACAAACCGTCATTACAGGGCACGCCATTTGTGGTGTTATTGGCGTCGTCGGGATCAGTGAAGACCTCAACGCAGCCGCCATTGGCCGGCTGGCAATCCCACATCAGGCAGACGCTGCTGTTGGGACCGCAATCAGCGTCATGGAGGGGGTCGCCCGCAGGCAGAGCTGCATTGCAGAACGCCGCACAGTTGAGTTCCAAATTACCAGAAACCTCAACGCCGTCACCACCGACCTGAATCAGGTAGGTGCTGCCCTGAGCCACGACTACGGAGTAATTGCTCCCGCAATCGATCGCATCACCGTCGCCCGGCGTGCAGCCAATGCCGGCGCCGTAAATGACCGCATTACCCGCACTCGCGTCCACGGTCAAGTTGCCCGTGCAGCTCGCGGTATACTCGAACCACACATCAGGCAGAACGTTGCCCGGACCGCAGGCCGTCACCGGCGTGGGGCCGTCCGACGTTCCGCAGGTGGTGTCGTACGGATGCGTACCGTCACCGACGGACTCCGCATCGGCACAATCGTCATTCTGCGGAGCGATACGAATGATCAGGTTCTCGAACGACGTGTCGACCGGATTCTGGTTGGCATCGAACACGATACTGTTCGGAGCGCCCGGGTTCACCGCGGGGGTGTCCAAGGCACCGAAGCGGTGGTCACCGCAGGCATCAGCGGAAACCACGAAATCGATCTGACCCTGGTGGTTACCGGCTGTGGTGATGGTACGAGGACCATTACCGGGCAGGTCGGACGTAACAAATCCGAAGAAACCGGCCGGCGACCCTGGTTGTGTCGCGATGCCGCAAGTGCCGCCGCTGTTCTGATCGAGCGGGCTGCACTGCGTCCCGGCGTTCTGAACCGTGTTGATCGTCCACCCGGGGTGGGTACCACCGGTGACGATCATGGCGCTGCTGCAATCCACTTGCACACCACCGACGGCGCCGCCGTCCAGACAGGAGTCATCATTCGTACGCACCTGGAGACCGGCACTTGTGAGATTGGCGCCCAATCCTTGAACAAAAAGGACCATGGAGACGGTGTCACCCTGGCCGGCGTAAACAATCGTCGGACCCGACGGATAAGACGCCGGGCTGTCGCCCGCGGGCACCCAAAATGTTCGGGCGACCGGCTGGGCTGAAACTGAGGCGCACAATGCGCCTACAAAACAAGAACAAACAATACCTTTGAAAACTTTACTCATGCCTCGTTCCTTCCTTTTGGACTAACTCGCACCGAGCTCTTCCTCCAAAATCTTTCTAACGAGAATAGGCAAGCGAAGCTCGCCCAAGACGTTAAAACGACCGATTCCAAATGTCATGTACCTGGCTTTTACGAACCCTCCTCTTGCTTGAATAAACCACGCACCCATTGACTCGTCCATCTCGATCAACCCGTCGGCGGAATCGAGAACTCTTGCGTCCGCTCTGCGAACAAAAAAACAACAACGTCCGTTTGCGTCATGTTGATGCCGCTTTGTTCAGACATCACCCGACGACCTCACCCCGCTCAGCGCGAGGCGCCGTGTGACATTTTCGCTCCGCCACACCAACGTTCAGAAACTTTTTCAAACCCCCAGAAAGGGGGCGTTTAGCGACGCTTAGGTCGCGTACGTGCGATCGCCGATCACAGAATTGTGCGGCCTACGGGTCACCCTCCTTTCTCCGTATAGCCAACTTGGATTCGGACTGCACGTCAAAATGATCTTCACTGCCAGCCGTTTCAGGCACGCACTCATTATGGGCACGGGCACTGAATAGCCAGAGTATAACGACCTTGGGTCCCCTGTGCAAAGGCCCCAAGCTCAATTATGTAAATATTTCCTACAATTAAATTCTGAACGCAAATATTACCCATAAAGAACCCCGCACCTGTGCCTTCGTCCTCACTACAGCCCACCTCGACCCATGCAGACTTGTCACAGACGTTGGATTGGTTGACGGAATACACGGCAAATTCGGAATCCGTTGCCGGAGGCGTGACGACCGTGTCGGTGCGGAAACGCATGCTGGTCCCAGCGGCTACAAATTCCAAAAATACAGTGCCGCTTCCGTTTCCGAGCCAACAACTGCCTTCGGGGTCATCGCCCGCGTTGGTGGCGTTGGTATTGTCTACAATGAGTGTTTGGCCACAGCTTACGGAGATTCTGCCGGTGCATTCGTCGTTGGGAGGTCTACAGGCAAACAGCGGACAAGTCTCACCGATGCTCCAAAGCCCGTCTTGGGCTAGGCAGTCTTCCTGCGAGGTCGTACCGACGCAGATCTGATCCACGCAACAGGCTCCTTGCGGAACAACGCTTTGGCAGGTGACGGTCAGGGTGCCCAGCCCGCCGCCTGTCGGCTGATCTGCGCCGACGCGAATCTTGTAGCATTGGCCTTGTGTGGCTGCGATGACGGTTCTCGACTGGAAACCGCAGGTATCGTCATCGCAATCAAGTTTGATGTTGTCGGCGACGGGACAAACATCGCAACGGTCATAGACCGTTAGTTTGGTGTCATAAGTTGAGCCGCAGGTCTCGATGAAGGCGGTGCCGTTGCACTCGGCGGTATAGTTGAACCAGATGTCGTTATTGACCTGATTGTTGCCTGAAAAGAGGCAGGTGGGGTGCGGTGGGCCATCGGTGGTGGCGGCGCGGGTGTCGAAGGCCAGCGGCGTGTTTGAAGCGAGAATGGCCAGCGCATCGGAGCAGGAGTCGTTGAGCGGTGCTTCCAGCATGCAGTTTTCGTCACAGCCGTCGCCGGGGTTGCGATTTCCATCGTCACACTCTTCGCCGCCTCCGACGACGTTGTCGCCGCAGATGGCCACTCCGCAATCGGGGGGATTGGTGCAGGGTGTATTGTTGTCCGAGACAACGAGGACGAAATCGCCCTTTTCGCTGAATTCACCATGAACGAAGATCAAGTATTCAGCCCCGATGTCCGTGCACCATTCCACTCGCGAACGGAAGCCACATCCGGGGATGTTGTCATTGGCTGTTACACATCGCGGGGTGTCGCAATCCGAACAAAAGACGGTGAGTTTCGTGTCGAAGGACGGATCGGTCAGGCAGGTGTGGGCGGCCAACCTGTTGCCGGTGCCGATGACCTTGTACCAGACGCCGGGTGCGGTGTTCTGAACGTTGCTGCACGTGGGAAGAATTTTGGTTTGGGATCCGAGAGTCGTTCCTTCGATGGTGATGGGCACATCGATCAAGGTGGCGGTTTCGCATTCGTCCGACGCGGGCGGCGGGCAGACTTCGCATTTATTGCGGGCGAGGGCCGCACAATCCGAATCCCATGTTCCGGAGCAGCACGTAGAATCGATGTCGCATACGATTTCGCAACAGGACACATCCTCGCATAGCGCGGTGCCGTTACCACCATCCTGGCAGCAATCGCCCTCACCGGGGCCACAGAGTTGGGCGCAGGAGTCACAGTCGACGGTCAGCGTGTATTGGGCACCGCAGGGAACGTCCGTGGTCTGCACCGGCTCGACGGAAACGTAGTAGTTTCCAGCCGGCAGACAATCGGACCAGTTGATGGATTCACAAGGATCCACAAGGATTTCGGTAATAAGCTGAAGGTTGGCGCAGTGATCAGTGACATCGGGGACATGGAACAGGCGATAACGCGCTTCAAACTCGGCGGCTCCGCTGAGCATGAGCAGGCGATCTTCGGGGAGTTCGAGATGATACCAATCGGTATCACGCAGTTCGGGGATCGGCCCGCAACAACCCGGTAGCCCGGAGAAAACTCGCGCGACGGCTACGGCATCCAGCAGATTCAGATGGCCATCGCCGCCGCACGGCGAAATATCGTCCTGCTCGAACGTGCAGTTATCGAACAGACCGGTGATGCCGTCCACGACGCACAACAAGTCGAGCAGGTTGACGTCGCCGTCTCGATTCACGTCTTCCGGCAATTCGCAGGTGCAGTTGCCGCCGCAGAAAGTTCCCGATGTTCCGCAGATGGATTGGCCACATTCGATGGGGATGAATTGAGCGGTGGATTCGTCACATCCGCCGTTTACGTGGTCGACGTAGGTGCATAGGCCATTGTCGCAAGGCTCGTTGGCTGGGCAATCGTTGGAAGACTCGCAGGCCACGTCGAAAACGGTACAGACGGCTTCCGGTTCCAACGTCTTGGCGGGACCGCAGCTTACGGTGCAGTTTCCGAAGGGAGAAGCGTGCGCGGGTGCCGCGAATGGTTGATGAAGGAATGCGAAAATAGCGCTCCAAAGGCAGGCTTGGCTGAGCCGGGAAGAAACGAACCGTACGTTATTGCGATGAATGGTCATAATAGGATAATTTCCCCCAGATCGACGTAAACAATCAGACCCGAGCCATTTATCGGTCGATGCGCACGGCGAATGGTCCTGCTTCGCTTAGCAAATCGCTGTTGCCTTCAAGGAATCTTAGCGAGACAATTTCCATGGCAACCCCAGGCGCTGGCACACCTGAATCGAACGCGCTGTCATGAACAGCAGGTCAAAACAGCTAAAATTCAAAAATTGAGGTGGTGCTTCTTTCCCTCACACACCCGCTCCGCGTACTCGCCAGCGCCACGCGGACCGGCACCGCGCGGCGTTGCGACAGATGACGCGGCGACGGCCCCCCCGGTCCGCCGACCTTCCCGTTTGTATCAAATCCGTTTGTGAATTGCAAGGAAGAACCTGGGTCAACAACCCCGAACGCCGATCATCGGGATCCCACCCATCACTGCGTGATGGATGGGGCACCCCCGGCGTTTCGTGCGATGTTTTGGGGAACTTCCGGAAAACAAGCTCGGAATCAGCGGGTTGGGAGTAGGCCTGAATGTTTTATCGGAGGTCTTCCAATTCGTTTGGGTTCCGAAAACACGAACAATCGATCGTCGGTCGGGTGCATCAGGAACGCGATTTTGGCGTTGGCGCACCTATGTGACGAACGGCGGATGGTCGAGATTAGTAATCGACGACGCGGCGATTTCGCGACATCCGATGAACGATAGTCGTTCGCCGATGAACCCACGGTATGGTTGACAAACTCTTCGCAGTTCAAGAATTGCAATCGCGAATCGAATGCCAAGGGGATGTCCATGAAATGGCTGGGGATGTGTAACGGTGTGGTAACCAGGCTGGCTGCGGGCTTGAAGCGATCGCAATGAAGGTCGTACCATCAGCCGACAAGAGATGGCTGCGTGTTCAGCCATTTAGATATTGGAAATGAACGGATGAGTGCACACTAGCGAATTCGGAGGTAAACATGGATTCACATGCGACGTTTCGGGGTTTGACAGGTAAGGCGGTTGGCCGATCGATGGTGGCGGCTGCCGGTGTGATGTTGTTGAGCGGCGTGACGGCTTGGGGGCAGCTCGCACCGGAGAAGGAGGCGCCCAAGACCGCGGGGGGCAGTCCGAAGATCGTGATTGAGGCGCCCTCGTACGAGTTTGGCGAAGTTTGGGCCGGCGCGAAGATTGAACACGAGTGGGTTGTGCGCAATGAGGGGACGACGATTCTCAAGATCGACGGTGTCAAGCCCAGTTGCGGCTGCACGGTGGCGAAGAATTACGATCGGGAGATACTCCCGGGTGAAACCGGCAAGATCCCTGTTTCGATTGACACGAAGCGACTCAGCGCCAAGGTGACCAAGTCTGTGACGGTCACTTCGAATGACCCGGAGTCGCCGACGCTACGACTGTCGATCGGTGGAACGGTGAAGCAACGGATGGAGGTAGACCCAGCCAAGGGCGGCACGTTTGGTCGCATCAAGCCCAACGAGACGGTCAAACGGACGCTGACGTTGTCCAACAACACCGACATTCCCATGGAATTGACGTTGACGAGTGCGAAGGCGGGCGTGTTCCAGGCGGAGTTGACGGTCACCGAGCCGGGTCAGAAATACGAGCTGAAACTGGAAACAAATGGTCCTTATGCCGAGGGTTACAATCGCGGGACGATCAGTATCAAGACATCGTCGCCGGAAGAACCGACCATGGAAGTTCCGGTCAGCGTTTACGTGCTTCCGGAGGTAGAAGTGACGCCGGCCATTGTGGTGATTCCCAAGGCGGATCCGACGTCGCGTAGCCAGCCGGTGCGGGTCACGTTCAACTCAGATAGTTCGTACAAGATTGTTTCCGCCGAGACTGACAACAAGGACATCGCGGTCACGGTCAACGAAACCCGTCCGAACATGTTCATGGTCACGTTGCAGTTGCCGGAAAACTATATGCCCCCGTTGACGGGCCATACGTTGACGATCAAGACGGATCATCCGGAGAAATCGACCGTGACGGTGCCGATCAATCAGTCGCGGAGCAACGCCCCGCCGCAGGCACAGCCCGCAACGGCGCTGTTGGGCAAGACCATCCCGAGTGTGACATTTGACGAGTTCGACGGCGGGACGTTCAGCACGACGGAAACGGAACTTCCGACTTTTTACTTTTTCTACGCGAGTTGGTGCGGATACTGCAAGAAGGCATTGCCGACGCTGAACGAGTGGGCCAAGGATATGGACGGCAAGGGCATTCGCTTCGTGGGCGTGAGCATGGACACCATCGTCGAGGAAGCCAGCCCGAACAAGGGCAGGGCCAAGACGAAGGAGGAAGTGTCCCAGCAGTGGAAGGACCTGGGGATCGTATTCACGCAAGCTCTGGATAAGAATGCGGCTGGCTCGCAGCAGTTCAACGTGCGAGGATTCCCGACGCTGTTCCTGGCTGACAAGGACAAGAAGATCCAACGGGTTTATTCGGGCATCGGGGCCGTGACGAGCGGCGAATTGAAAACGGACATGACGGCGTTGATTGAGGGCAAGGCGCTGGCGGCCCAAAACGTCCCCGTGGCAGCGACCCCTGCCCCGAACCCGACGCTGGAATTGGCGGGCAAGCCCGTGCCGGCGGCGACGTTCGTGACGGCACAGGGCGAGAGCCGAGATTTGAAGGACTCCGGCAAGGTGACGCTGGCGATGTTCTATGCCAGTTGGTGCGGGTTT
Source organism: uncultured Phycisphaeraceae bacterium (assembly GCA_964424105.1). GTDB lineage: Bacteria > Planctomycetota > Phycisphaerae > UBA1845 > UBA1845 > CAYRHJ01. The sequence goes on from CAYRHJ010000036.1 coordinate 47,931, forward strand.
TGCAAGAAGGCGCTGCCGATCCTGGAAACCATCAACAAGGAATTGAATGGCGACGTGGACATTCTGGCTGTCAGCATGGACAGCCTGGTGGAGCATGGTGCGGATCCAAAGGACCGCCGAGCGAAGACCAAGGAATTTGTCGTCAAACAGTTTGAGGAGTTCGGACTATCGTATGCCCAGGCGTTTGATCCGGAGGGGGCTGGCAATAAGCAGTTTGGTGTACGAAGCTATCCTACGATGTTTTTGATCGACAAGGATTCGAAGATCAGCAAGGTTTATATCGGCGGTCAGGCGGCGATGGACGGTTCGCTCAAGAAAGATATCGAGGCATTGGTCAAGAAGGACCGTGCCGATGCAGGCGGGGCACCGCCGACCGTCCACGCGAATGCGAAGCCGACGTCCGAATAGGTGATTTGGCGGTATTGGTAAGTCAGGGTTTCTAGGATTCAGCCCGTTTGCGGTGTGCGAGACCGCAGGCGGGCTTCTCTATTTTTACAGGTCGGCGGCGTTGGGAGATGGGTAGCCGCCCGGGTATGGGGCCATAACGCGCGGGGACACGACCCATTACCTTTTTTTCCCGCCACGACAATTAACATCGTATTTGTCACTTTCTCAAAAACGATAACTCCGCAAATTATCGGCAGTTGCGCGGCTGGATGTTGATTCGCCCTCCTAACGGTGGTAACCTTGTCCGAGGGGATTCCTTTTTCGGAAAACCTTCGTTGAGTTATCGAGTGGGCCGGCGGAGGGCGTCGTGATTGCCGACAACGCGTCCGGTGCGAGCCAGTAAGACAGTCTTTTTCAATTCCATATGAGGTGGCATTCTGATGAAGAGAATCGGAATCGTGATTGTTGTTGCGGCGCTGGCCTGTCCCTTGGGATGTATCGAGTTTTTTCAATTCGTGGGGCGTCCGGCTCCCATCGTTAACGATGGCCCGGTCACGGAAACACCGCTCTCTGAACAGTCTGGTTCGGGGATGTTCGGTAACCCGTTCCCGCCCAACGTACCTGCGCTGGTGATCCAAGGGGGCACTGCGCCCGGACAGTCGATTCCCACGGCGCTCATTACGGTTCGATTATCCAATCAGGCGAATCAGCCGGTGGTGCTGACGGTGGAGCTTTCGCTGAACGGCGTGTTGGTGCGGCGGAGTGTTCGCAGGTTGACGACGAATTCGGCTCCGATCGATATCGGCCCGCAGCGCGCGAGCGCGCTCCTGGTTACCGGCGTGCTGGCGGACGGTCAGGCGACCGAGACCATCTCAGCGCAATTCAATGTAGATTTCTTCGAATCGCCCTTCATTCAAGAGGTCGTGATAGTGGGTGCCGGCGGCGGTGACGGTGACTTGGACGGCGACGGCGTACCGGACGGTAACGACAATTGCCCGCTGAATCCCAACCCGAACCAGGAGGATTCCGACGGTGATGGAATCGGAGATGCGTGTGACGTCAGCGACGACGTAGACGGCGACGGCGTGCCGGACGTGGCGGATAACTGCCCGGTGGATGCCAACTCCGATCAGGCTGATGAGGATGGCGACGGAATCGGGGATGCATGTGACCCGTCGGATGACCAGGACGGGGACGGAATTACTGATGGAAATGACAATTGTCCTGAAATCCCGAATCCCGGTCAGGGAGATTTGGACGGGGATGGGACGGGTGACGTATGTGATTCTGACCTGGACGGCGACGGCGTGCCGAACGCCAACGACAACTGTCCCGGTGTATCCAATGCGGACCAGGCGGACACCGACGGAAACGGTGTCGGCGATGCTTGTCAGGCCCCGCCCGGCGGCGGCGGCGGCGGGGGGGGCGGCGGCGATAATTTGATTGATTGTAACGGCAATGTCATCCCGGACGCCGTGGACATCATTATCGGGGTCAGTCTAGACGTGAACGGCAACGGGATTCCGGATGAATGCGAATTCATCGATTGCAACGGCAACGGGATTCCTGATGAAGACGAGTTGCTGATTCGCGGCGAGGGGATTCTGTTCGCGAGCGAGGCGAATGAATGTCGGGCGCGTATCTTCACCGTCGATTTGGAAACGGCTGCGCTGACGCTCATACTGGATTTGGGGGAACGATTCCCTGGCCTGAGCGTCGACAGTGCGCCGGGGCTGACGCTGCACCCTGATGGGAGGACGTTGTTGATTTCCACGCGATTCGGCGATGATCTTTTCTCCTATGACATCGCCACGGGCGAAGCGAAACACGTGGGGCAGTTCCTGCCCGTTGTGCACGGGCCTGTGAATGCTCCGGTGGGAGATGATTTCAATATGAGCGACCTGGCCTTCCTACCGGATGGTACGTTGGTGGGGTCGGCGCCTCAGTTGCGGGACCTGGTCAACATCAATCCGGAAACGGCGGAGTTTGAGACGCGTTGCCGAACGGTGCGAGAGGTGGACGATAACGATGGCGGATTTTTTCGCGACGAACTGAAAATCAGCGGTTTGGCGTTGGCGCCGGACGGGACGCTTTACGGATCAACCGGCGGGGACGAACCGCCGGGGACGCTGTTTACCATCAATACAGAACCGGATGCGGGAGATTGCCTTTGCACGCCGGTGGGCGTGGGCACGGGGTTTGACAAGGTCAGCGGCTTGGCATTTCTGCCGGACGGGAGGCTGGTCGGTTCAACCGCGAGTGATCATCAATTTATCGAAATCGACACGACGACGGGTGTAGGGACGTTGATCGCCCTGTTCAACCACCCGGATGAGGTATGCGGCATCGACGGATTGCAGTTTGCGGTTGATGTATTTGAAAACGATTGCGACGGTAATGGTGTGCCGGATGGTTGCCAAGCGGATTGCAACGACAACAATCTGGCGGACGTGTGCGAAATCGCGTGCGACGACATTCGGTTTGGATTTGCGCATGATTTTGAGGGTTGGATCGGTGACACAGCCGGTGGTGCGTTGGACTCAGCCGTGCACCTGGATGGCACGGGAAATCCGCCCGGATCGATCAAGCTGGACGGGTCGGACTTCGATGTGCCGGACACCGAGCCCAATTCATGGATTTTCATGACGCTGCGATTGCCGCCGGGAGCGCGGACGCTGCGTTTCGATACCAGCGCCCAGGATCGCGATGGCGCGGATTCGGCGCTACGCGTGCGTCTGGTGGACAGCGCGGGCGAGTCGCACACGTTGCTGGATTGGGAGGTCATCGCCGGGGCGGAAGAGGAATTCGTGTGGATGTCGCGAAGTGCGAGCCTGGCGCCGTTTGCGGGGCGAACGGTTACGTTTTATTTCGAGCAGGATGATGACGGCGAGGGCACACATGAACAGCGGTACTTGGACAACATCACGATTGAATGCGGGCGGGATTGCAACGTAAACGGCGTACCCGATGAGTGTGACATTGCCGAATGCCCGGGCGAGATTGCCTGCGGGGATTGCAACGAGAACGGCGTGCCCGACGGATGCGACGTCGACGATGTTGCGGCGGTGGCCACTCTGTACGGCGTGCAGGGCGGCGATTGCTGCGGCGGACGCCTGTACGAGATCGAACTGCCGAGTGCAACGGTGACTTTGCTAGCGGATTTGGAGACGCTCTTTCCAACAATGGATCTCTGTGGTCCGTCCGGCGTGACGATCTCACCGGATCGACGGAAACTCTTCATCGTGCTCAATTTTGAGGATGCGATCCTTGAGCATGACCTGGAAACGGGCCTGACCAGATTGGTGGGCCACTTCGAGGACGCCTCCCCAAGCGACGTCGCCTTTCTGGCCGATGGGAGCACGCTGGTCATTTCGGATCCTCGCGACAAGATGTTGTACAACGTCGATCCCGCCACCGGAGCGGACAGCTTCCGTTGCAACACGGTGTTCCCGCTGGACGGGGGAGGTTTCGATCCGGTGCGTGTAAGCGGCTTGACGCTATCCCCGTTGGGGGTTTTGTATGGGTCGACCGGCGGGAACAGCGGCTCTGACAGTGTCGCGAGCGGCGGACTGTTCATCGTCAATCCTACCCCAAACGGGAACAATGATTGTGTGCTTACGCCCATCGGCACCGGGACGGGATTCGAGCGGGTAGCGGCCTTAGCTGCGTTGCCCGGGGGTCGTCTATTGGGCGCGACGGCGCGCGATCTGGAACTGATCGAGATTGATCCGGTGACCGGAGTTGGCACTTTGATCAATCTGTTTTCCGGCGACCCGGAACTTTGCAGCATCGATGGACTCGTATTCGCCAGCGGTGGAAGTGACTGCAACGAAAACGGCCTGCCGGACGAATGTGACATTACCGATGGGACGAGCGATGACGAGAATGATAACGGCGTTCCGGACGAATGCGAGGAACCCCAAGGTGAATGTAAGCTCAACGCCGATTGCGACGATGGCGATTTCTGCACCACCGACCTATGCTCGTCGGCGGTCTGCTTCCATTCCCCCGTTGTCTGTCCGCCCTCGGGCGACGTCTGCCTGGCGAATGTCTGCGATCCGGGTACGGGTCTCTGCGAACCGCAGTCGGCCAATCAGGGCGGGGCTTGTGATGATTCGGACGTGTGTACGGAGAATGATTCCTGCGACGACGGTACGTGCGTCGGGTCGCCGGTGGACTGCGACGACGGCGTGTTCTGCAACGGCGTCGAGACGTGTATCGACCTCGACGGCTGCGTTTCGGGATCGGATCCCTGTCCGGGGCAGGTGTGTGACGAGGGCACGGACGCTTGTATGGATTGTTTCGTCGATGACGATTGTGACGACAGCGATCCGTGCACTGATGACACCTGCGAATCCGGTATTTGTTCCAATGTGGCTGTGGACTGCGACGACGGCGTATTCTGCAACGGCGTCGAGACGTGTGACGACTCCGACGGCTGCGTTTCGGGATCGGACCCCTGCCCAGGGCAATTGTGCGACGAAGGCACGGACGCTTGTGTGGATTGTGTCGTCGATAACGATTGTGACGACAGCGATCCGTGCACTGATGACACCTGTCTAACCGGTAGCTGTTCCAACAACCCCGTGGATTGCGATGACGGCCTGTTCTGCAACGGCGTCGAATTCTGTGATGAGTTCGGCGGCTGTATTTCGGGTAAGGATCCCTGTCCGGGTCAGTTGTGTGACGAGGTGACCGATGCGTGTGTGGAATGTCTCGTCGACGCTGATTGTGACGACGGCGATTCGTGCACGGATGACACCTGTCTAACCGGTAGCTGTTCCAACAACCCCGTGGATTGCGATGACGGCCTGTTCTGCAACGGAAGCGAAGTGTGCGTGGCCGGTGTTTGTCAGTCGGGCAAAGACGTGGATTGCGACGACTTCGTGGCCTGTACGGACGACTCCTGCAACGAGACGACCGACTCGTGCGATAATGTCACCAACGACGCAAACTGTGACAACGGACTGTTCTGCGACGGTCCTGAGACGTGCGATTCGGTTAGTGGGTGCTTGCCCGGCAGCCTGGTGGATTGTGACGACCTGGTGGGTTGCACGGACGATTCCTGCAACGAAGATACGGACACTTGCGACCACATCGCCAACGACGAGAACTGTGCAGACGGCGATTTCTGCAACGGCGACGAGACTTGTGATCCCGTGCTGGATTGCCAAGCGGGAATCGACGTTGACTGCGACGACGGGGTTGGTTGCACGGATGACTCCTGCAACGAAATTACGGACTCCTGCGACCATTCGCCGAATGATGCCCTTTGTGATAATGGCCTGTTCTGCGACGGGGATGAAACGTGTGATGTCAATTTCGATTGTCAGCCCGGCACGGACCCGTGCGATGACGGTGATGTGTGTACGACGGACGTGTGCGACGAACCGACCGACAGTTGTACGCATCCGCCGGCTTTGACGGTGACGTCGTCGAACAGCACGGTGGATCCGGTGATCGCGCAGGGGTGTCCGGGTGTGCCGATCACTTTAACGAGTACCGCGGACGGCGGGCCCAATCAGCAGTTTAGCTGGGCTTGCATCGAAAGCGGAAACCTGGTGTTTACCAGCAACGATCAGAACCCGACCGATTACGCACCGACGGAATCTGCATTCTGCGCCGTCGACGTGATCGACCCCGATACGGGTTGCACGGGGCAGTCCGCCACGACGGTGCTGGTGAATCCCCCGCCGCCGCAGGCGACGGCCACGAACCCGACGGTCGATCCGGAACCCGTTTTTGTGTGTCCCGGCACGATTGTGCCGTTGATCGGCGGGCCTTCCGGGCCGGGCTTGAGTTATGCGTGGTCATGCCTTGAGACCGGGGTTGAAACGTTTACCAGCAACGAGCAGAGTCCGACGGACTACGCTCCCAATGAACTCGCAGTTTGCACGTTAACACTGACGGACGATTCGACCGGGTGCTCCAGTTCGCTGGCCACGACCGTTCTGGTGTTTCCGCCGGAAGTGTGCACGTTGCCCTAGGCGATGCAGGAAACGGTTTTCGACTGTGGCTGTTTCCATCGCGAGGCAAGGAGAACGGGCGGACACGCGGGGGCCTCGGATTCCGAACGGAATCCGAGCGGTTGGTGCGAGGCGGTGGTCGGCTAGACCGGCTTCAGTTGGACGTTTTGGCGAAGTTTGCGGAGTCGAAGGGCGTGATCGCGAACCCGTTCGGTGATTCGCGAGACAAGCTCGGCGGCGCGGGCGTTGCCGGCCAACTGGGAGGACGCGGATTCGTACGCAGCCAACCTTGCTTCGACGTCTTTCAAGATGTTCGGAAGCAAGTAGTTGAATTCCAGGAAGTGTAGATTACAGGAGCGGATGTCGGCGGTGACGGGTAGCAACCCACCGCCCAAGTCTTCAATGGCGTCGACCAGCCAGGCCTGATGCTCGAGTCCTTCGTCGATTATCCGGGTAACGATTCGTTGTTCGTCGGCGCCGGCCCATGACACAAACAAGGCCGATTCGCGCAGTCGCGGCAGTAGGCTTCGACTTTCGTAGGCCAGCAGTTCATTCAAGACAACAACCGAATCGTCGCTTTTCATGGTTGAGTGGCTCGTTCGGCGTCGACGATCGTTGATCCGTCAACGATTTGGGCCACCGTGTCCGGATGGGCGGTGGTGGTCATGACCCGCCGTGGGGAGGGATCGAACATCCGTCGCGCAAATCGGTGGGCGGCATTTTTTGGTCCGTCGATGAAAAGGACACCCAGTGCCAAGAGGGCCGCGGCACACAGATTGACCGCGATCATCCCCGCAACGGGCGGAAGGAACGCGGGCCGGCCGTCGTCGGTCAGATACATGGCCTTGACGATTCGGAAGTAGAAGAACAGGCTGATCAAGGTGTTAACCACGGCGACGATGATCAAGATCCAATGCAGCGTGGAACCCTGTTCACCCAGGGCCAGGAGAAGCCACAGCTTGCCAATAAACCCGCCGAAGGGCGGCAGCCCCACCAGGGACACCAGGCAGCAGACCATCGCAACGGCTATGGCGGGGGCTCGTCGCCCCAATCCCGTGAACGCGTCGATGGATTCGTCGCCCGTTTGCCACGACACCATGGCTGCCACGCCGAACGCACCCAGGTTCATGAGCGCGTAGATAATCAGGTAGACGAGAACGGCGGCCATGGGGGAATGTTCGGCGCCGGCAGCGTTGGTTGCAACGAAGATGGCCGCCGCCATCATCATGTATCCGGCGTGTGCGATGGAAGAATAGCCCAGCAGTCGTTTCACGTTGGTCTGTCGATAGGCGGCGAAGTTTCCCCAGGTACAGGTCACGGCGGCCATGATGCCGATGCCCCAAGCCAAGCCGTCGAGGGTCGTTGCGGGTAAATGTTGGGCGGCTGCGGCGCCGGCGAACATGTCAACCAATCGAAGCAAGAGCACGAGTGCAGCCGCTTTGCTGGCCACACTTAACCAGGTTGTGACTTCGATTTTGGCGCCCTCGAACGCATCTGGGCACCAGAAGTGAAATGGCACGGCTGCGATTTTGAAAGCGATGCCACCCAGCAGGAAAAGCAAGGCTATGCCAATCAAGGCGGTGTTCTGGCCGGCGGCCAGATGTCGCGTCAAGGCGTTTGCGATTTGGTCGACGTTCAGCGTGCCGTACAGGCCATAGAGCAAGCTGATGCCGTACAGCATGATGGCGGCGGAGACGGCGCCGAAGACGGCGTATTTCAACGACGCTTCGGAGGCTTTGCGGTTGCGTTTATCGAACCCGACGATGGCATAGCTCGGCAGGGAGGCCAACTCGATGGCGATGCCGATCATCAACAGGTTCAAGGTGGCGGTCATGAGCATCATGCCCAGGGCGCTGCCCAGCAGCAGGATGAAGAATTCCGAGCCATGGGATTCGCGATCGGCGGACCCGATGAACCAAAGCGTGATGACGCCGATCATGAACAACAGCAGCAGAATTTTGAAGAACACGGTCACGTCGTCAAGAATCAGCATGCCCGCGGCTGCGGATGGTGCCAAACCACTGACACCGCGCGGTCCGGCACCGGCGGAAACGGCCACCGTCAGGACCAGGGCGAGCGCGGCGCCGATCTGCGAGATGCGCCCGGCGGTGATGCTGGAACGGCCCATGATCAACGGGACGATCAGCACCAGGCACATCGTTCCCACGATGGCCAATTCCGGCGAGAAGCGGTACAGGTCCGTCAGTGAAGGAAGCCAAAAGGGTTCTGTCATCGATTCCATCTCGCGCGACGGCTAGGTGCCGGCCCGCATGAACAATTCCATGATCTGGTCCAGCGTGCCGTTCATGTGATCGAAGACCAGCCGGGGTAGAATCCCCAGGACGATGCACAGGATGGCCATGGGCGCCAGAATGAGCATTTCGCGGGCCGATGCTTCGGGAAACCCGGCGTACTCGGGTCTTTCCTTGCCCAGATAGACCCGTTGAATCAACCACAATACATAACCTGCCGTCAGAATCACGCCCGCGGCGGCCAGAACCGCACAGGGCACGGCCCAGGTGAACATGGATCGCGCTTGAAACGTGCCGATCAACACCCAGACCTCGCCGATGAATCCGCATAGGCCGGGCAGACCGAGCGAGGCGAAGAAACCGATGGTGGCCATGGTGCCGTATCGGGGCATGGTCAGCCACAGCCCGCCGAAGCGATTGATCTCGCGATGGTGGGCCCGGTCGTAAATCACGCCGACCAGGAAAAAGCACATGGGTGAGGAAATCCCGTGGGCGATCATCTGGAACATCGCGCCTTGGAAACCAGTGTCGGTCATGACGGCGATCCCCAGCATGACGTATCCCATGTGCGAAACAGAACTGTAGGCCACCAGTTTTTTGAAGTCGGTTTGGGCCATGGCACACAAGGCCCCGTACAAGATGCTCACCACGCCAATGACGGCGAGGAAGAACGCCCAGTATTGCCCGCCGGTCGGGAAGATGGGGTAGCACAGTCGCAGAAAACCGTAGCCACCCATTTTGAGCAACACGCCGGCCAGTATCATGCTGATGGGCGTGGGGGCTTCGACGTGGGCGTCGGGCAGCCAGGTGTGCAGCGGGACGGCTGGCAGTTTCACGGCGAAGCCTACGAACAGGAACATGAACATCATGGGCGCAAAGGCTTTTGTAAGCAGAAGCGTCGTGGAAGCCTGGAAATGCTGCTGGATGGCTTGGTTGGTGGACAGCTCGATCAGATCGAACGTGCCTTGGGACAGGATCCCGACGTTAGGATTGTAACTCGCTGCCAAGCTGGGGAACGCCGTGACGGCTTCTGCGCTGTAGAAAAACATGGCCACCAGGGCGACGAGCATCAACACTGATCCGGCCAATGTGAACAGGAAGAACTTGATGGCGGCGTATTCTTTTCGAGACCCGCCCCAGACGCCAATGAGGAAATACATGGGCAGGAGCATGATTTCCCAGAATATGTAAAACAGGAAGAAATCCAGGGACACGAAGGTGCCCAGCATGCCCGTTTCCAGCAACAGGAACAGAAAGAAATAGCCCCGCACACCCTTGTTAATCTTCCATTGATGCATGTTCCAACTGGCTACGCAGGCGAGCAACGAGACGAACGTGGTCAAGATGACCAGCGGCAGGTTTAACCCGTCAAGGCCCAGGAAATACTCGATGCGAAACGAACTCCCCTCGATCCAGGGCAAGCGTTGGACGAAATGGAGTTTGTCACCGTAGGCACTCCCGAATACTTGCAACGCGTTGGCGGCCTCCCCGCCGCCCAGGAACGGTGGAATCAGCCACAAAGATGCCACGAAAGCGAGGGTGGCAGCCAACAGGGCCACGACCCGGCACATCTCTTTTGGAACGAAGAGACAGGCCAATGCGCCCAGGGTTGGCAAGAACACGATCCAGCTCAGCAGTGTGCTATCCACGGCAGGTCACCCTATCCATGTAATCAGGTTGGTCGACGCCAATTGCGCCGGCTCATCCGACATTGATTCCATCAACAACAAGACCAGCACAACGACAGCGGCTGCACCGGCGGTAAACAGGACGTAATTGCGAATCCGACCGGTCTGCGGTCGGCGGAATACATTGGACAAATCCATCGAGGTCACGGCCACTCCGTTGAACAAGCCGTCGACAACATGGGCATCGATACCTCGTCCGGAAAACACCGAAAACCGCTCCGTGATCGATGCCGACAAGTTGGCGAACATGTCGATCACATAGGTATCAAACAGCCGGCACAGGGTGGCTAGTAACCGACAGCCGCGAACGAAAAGGAAGTCGTAGAACTCGTCGAAATAGTACTTCTTCTCCAATAGGGTGGCGATCGGCCCAAACATCGACTTCAAACGGGCGCCCGTATCCAATCCGTTGCGATAGATGACAATGGCGACGATGAACGCGATCAACCATGACCCGCCCACGCCGACCGCCAGCCAATCGTGGGCCTCGTGGACGTGAATGAGCTGACCATGGGATTCCGTTTCCGTTTCAGCCACGCCGTCGTATCCCGCGACCAACACGCCATCACTGGCCAGCGGGGCTGCGTGGGCGATCAAGGGTCGGAAAATGGAGTAGCTTGAAACGAAGGTAAAAATGGCCAACACGACCAGCGGCACCCACATCAGCGGGGACTCGTGGGCGTGATCGTGCACGTGATGGTCGCGAGGCTTGCCCATGAAGGTCATCCACCAGGCCCGCATCATATAAAACGGCGTCACGTAGGCAGTGATCAACGCACACCAAAACAGCAACCGCCACACGCCGTCGCTTCCGGCGCGCCGGTACTGTCCGGCATGCACGGCGCGGTCCGAATGCGAATCGGACGCGTGCACGTCGGATGGAACGTCGGAGGCCAGCTTGATTCGCGGCGCGACGTTGGAGACCGATGCCGTTTCGTTGGATTTGTTCAATGACGCGCTCGCATGGTCGCCGTGGTGTTCGAGGGGTTCGTTGAACATGTACGCCCGATCCCAGGCGACGGCCAGTATCTCGTCCTTGCTGAAATAACCGCCCAATCCGATGTGGGCCTTGGGAATGCCGAAGCCAGCAATGGCCAGCACGCCGACGAGAAAGGTCAGCGCGGTGACGGGCATCTTGCGGATCAAGCCGCCCATCTTCCGCATGTCCTGCTCGTGATGACAGCCTTCAATGACCTGCCCCGAACCCAGGAACAGCATGGCCTTGAAAAAGGCGTGCGTCATCAAATGGAATAATGCGGCGATCCAGGCCCCACATCCCAAACCAAAAATCATGTAACCCAGTTGCGACAGGGTGGAGTAGGCCAGGCATTTCTTGATGTCCACTTGCACGATGGCGACCAGGGCCATCAGCGTCAGCGTGATGCAGCCGATGATCGCGATGAAGAGTTGGGCGTCGGGGGTAAGCAGTCGAAAGATTCTCGCGACCAGAAACACGCCGGCGGCCACCATCGTCGCGGCGTGAATCAAGGCGCTGACCGGCGTGGGACCCGCCATCGCGTCGGGCAGCCAGACCTGTAATGGAAACTGGGCGCTTTTTCCCATGGCACCGCAGAACAATCCGATGCCCATCATGGTCGCCAGCAAGCCGCCCGACAGCTCCCACCCCAACAGGTTGATCGTATAGGCGGGGTCAAACAACCCGGATTGGTTGCTGTATTGACCGGCGAATTTTTGTGCGGCTTGGTCCAGGTCGAGCGTCTCCAGGAAAAAGAACACCATCATCAGGCCGAACAAGAAACCGAAGTCGCCGACGCGGTTGGTGATAAACGCTTTCATGGCTGCATCGGAAGCATACTTTCTGTCGAAGTAGAACCCGATCAACAGATAGCTGCACAGACCGACCAATTCCCAGAAGATGAACAGGAACAGCAGATTGTTGTTACAGACGAGTCCCAGCATGCTGAAACCAAACAGCGACAGGTAGCAGAAGAAGCGGTGATACTTGCTTTGACCGGCGACTTCATCGCTGTGGCCACGCATGTACCCGACACTGAAGACGAAGATCCACGTGGAGATGAACGTGACCATGAAGAACATGATCACGGTCAGGGAGTCGAGCTTGACGCCGATCTCGACGGGGATCGAGCCGAGCGCCGCCCAGTTATATTGGTTCTGGGCGGCTAATCGCGTCAGGTTCGCTGCATTGCCCGATTCAATCTCGCCCATCCACCCGACCAGCGTCATGGTGGCCAACACGCAACTGCCGGCCATCGCCGCCACCGCAACCCAGCCGGACAACGGCTTGCCGATCCGAGGCCCGAACAGCATCAGGATCAGAAAGCTGATGAACGGGACGATAGTCCCGGCCAACAGATAGGTTTCGTATTGGCTAAGCCCGCTCATGAGTCTGCCTTTTCGGCGCGAACGGCTTCAAGAAAGAAGTAGAGATAATGCAGCGAGGTCCCAAACTTGTATGCTCCCCGCCCTCCTTCCGGGTCTTCGACGACCACGCCAAGCCTTTTCATTTTGCCGAGGAAATTGTCAAACACCTTCCGTTCTGCTTCCGGAAGCGAGCCTCGCACCGACGATCGCGTGAATTGCTGATGCGAAAGCTCGCGGGCCATCCGACGCAGAATCGCCCGATATCTCAGACTTCGCATCGATCGGTACACGACCGGATCGAGGTAACGGCTCCCCACACGATCGGCGGCGGCCAGTGTTCCGGACATGGCGTCGTCCATTCCGATTGCGCCGTCATTGTCGGCTGCGAATGCGGCGTCTCCGATTTCATGCGCCAGAACCGGCAGGCCGCCGGCGTAGCGCGTCATGTAGTCCACCGCCTCCTGGGAACAGGTCATTTCCGCTTTCTGAAAAGTCTTGCTGAAAAAATCACGCGTTTCGCCCTCGGTCCATGGTCGAATCTCAACGACGTCGAAAATGCGGGCGACGGATGGCTGGCTCTCGATCATGGCGCGGCGCCGCTCCTCTAGCCCGACCAAGATAACAGCCAGTGGAAATTTCCCTTTTCCTTTTGAAACGCTGATTCCGTCGACAAGGCTTTTGAACCAGTCCGCAAAGGTACGTGACTGAGCCAACCCGTTGATGTCATCCAGAATCAGGACAAATCCGGTCTTTTCAAACTTGCTCAACAGACCACGCAGGGCATCGCCAAAATGGTCAGCCAAACTCCGCAACTCTGGCGCCGATGCATCGAACTCTACGGTGTTCCCAAACAGACCGACCTTCTTGATGTTCTTGCTGAATAACTCCTTCACTTTTTCGAAATACGTTCCGGTTGCCTGCTCTTTTAGCAACTGATCGAAAACCCGCTTCACCGCGCCTTCGACCGTGTCCACTCCACCTAGGAGCGCGTGTATCCCCACGACGGAGCGATCACGTTCGCCAAGGAAACGCGCAAACGACGCAAGCGAACTCTTTCCGATCCCGCGTTCACCCGTGACGAAAGCGACTTCAACGCGCGTGGCGGCAAGGGAGTCACGAATCTTGCGGTGCAACCGCTCGATTTCTTCGATCCGACCGACAAAGAACTCAAATGGAACCGGACGGCCAGGAGTAAACGGACTGGTTGTATCCTTTGCCATGTCTATGGGGCCTTCTTACCCTCTTATTACCCGTGCAGCGCGTCGCCCCGATCCACGTCGATCGAGTTCAGGTTCTTGTACAGGTTCATGCAGATGGCCACCGCCACCGCTGCCTCCGCGGCGGCCAACACGATCACGAACAAGGCTGTTATCTGCCCGCCGAATTCGCCCGTCGGGTGATATCGATCGAAGGCTACGAAGTTTATATTGACGCTGTTGAGCAGCAACTCCACACCGATCAAGATGCCGATCGCGTTCCGCTTGGTCATCATGACGTAAAGACCGCAACAAAACACGGCAGCGCCGAGAATCAAATAATGCATCAAGCCAATGGCAAAAGGATCAAAACCGTCGAGCATCACCTAGCGCTCCTGCCTTGCCAAATAGGCGGCTGCGATCATCACCACGAGCAGTACGACGCTGGCTACCTCGAACGGTACCAGGTAGGTCGTTAACAACAAGCGGCCCAGGTCCCACACGCTGGCACCCGACGCTTCCGCGATGGACGGCGGCCAACTCGCGTTGACGAGAACAGCCGTCAACCCCACAAAGAACACGATCGCGACGCCGGCTCCGGCAACCATTTCGATCCGCTTGGGTTCGAACCGCACCCAGGGCGACTTGCTCGTCAGCATCACTCCGAAAACCAGCAGAATGAGCGTTCCGCCCGCGTAAACGATCAATTGGATCGCGCCCAGAAAAAAGGCGCCCAACAAAAGATACAGAATAGCCACGGCGCCCAGCGTTCCGAATAACCAAGTGGCCATCCGCACGATGCTCTTGCTGAAACAGATGCCGAGGGCTGACGCCAAAACGGCACCGCCGAAAATGTAAAACAGCAGCCCCTCGACCCAGCCGCCTTGAACCGCGTTGGGCACGCCGCCGAAATCGCCGCTCGCCCCTTGCTGAGCCAGCGCGGGCGAACTCGCCAGCACCGTAACCACGAACATAGCCAACTTCGGTGACATCGATGCCTTCTTCATAATCCCTGAACGGTTCAATCACTGCGACGCAAGCGTTTAGCCTGGATCAAACTATGAACCGGGAAGCAGATCCCGGCCTAGGTATCCGACCAATCGGCGCCGATTCCAATAGCCATAGCCTGCAATCGCAATCATTCCGATGGCCAGGATCGCCCCGACGGTCGAAAGGAACAGGTTGGCCAATCGCCAAATCGTCCCGCCGGTCGGAATCAGCAATTCGTACAGCGTGTGGCCTAGCAGGATCACCATCATCATGGGCAACATCACTTGTACACAGGCGTACAGCACCTGATCAATTCGAATGCGCGGCAACGTCCAACGAAGCCAAATCTGCACATACAGGAAGAAGACGCACTTCGTTACAAACCATAGGGGACTGGCGAACAGCAGACCCTTCACGGCGCGCTCCCAAAGCGAATCGCCCAAACCGGCGCCCCATTCGACAGGCAGCGGCGAGTACCAAGCCCCAAAAAACAAAATGACGAACAGCCCGCTCACCACGAACATAGCTGCGTACTCGGCAAAGAAAAACAGCGACCAGCGAAAACCGGAATACTCGGTGTGGAACCCCGCGACCAGCTCGCTCTCCGATTCAGGTAAATCAAACGGCGCACGCTTGCAACTCGCCAGCGAGGCCACGTAGTACGCCAGACCCGCGGCGAACGTAAACGGATTGCGAAAAATGATCCACGTCGACCAACCGCCCGATTGAACGTCGCCCACGGCAGATAGGCTTAGCGTCCCCACGGCCATCACGGGAATCAAAAGCGCCATCCCCATGGGGATTTCATAGGCCACCATTTGGCAGGCTTCGCGCATCGCCCCGTACACACTCCATTTATTATTGCTGGCCCAGCCCGCGATGATGACTCCCAGCACCTCGATCCCCAGCATGGCCAGGATGAAAACGAGGGCCACGTCCAACTCGCGAAACATCCAATAAGCGCCGAACGGCAACGCGAAGAATGCCAAAATCGCCGGCACGAAGGCCAAATAGGGCGCCAGCTTGAACAGCGGCCTGTCGGCGTCCTCCGGACACAAATCTTCCTTGCAAATCAACTTGATGCCATCGGCCATCGACTGCGACCAACCGTGCCACCCGCCCACGCGCATGGGACCGGAACGAGACTGGATCCGCCCCGCGACCTTTCGCTCCCACCAGATGGTGTACAGCGGAATAATCGAAATGAACCCCAAAATGCCGGACATGCCCACGACGTCGCGAACCAACGAATATTGAATCGGGTATAGCGCGTAGGCGAGAAGGTTCCGCAATGGAACGTTCGCGACGGCAAGCCCGTTGCGAATTTCGTCCAGCGTCAACGCGCCTCCCAAAAGCCCAAGCTGCGCAGGAAAGTTTGTGGCCACGTGAATCAGCTTCTCGTCCACAAACTCGAACAGCAGATAATGGGCCCACACCAGCAGAATGACGGCCACGATCGCGCTGATCAGAATCATCCCCGCGAATCGGCGGAAGATCGGCGAAGAAATGCCGTACACCGCTCGGCCCAAGGCAGCGCCCACAGCCGCCAAGCCTCGATACGGTGTCTTCGCCCTGTTCGGCCAGGGTACCCACGTTTGCGTCACATCGTTACTCCGAAAGCTTGCGATACCGCGGTCCGCGCACCGCAGGCCCGCATTCTAGCCGGTGGATTCAACTTGCAAAGCCCACCCCGGCAACAAGGGTCCATGACACTATGCGCGAGACGAATTCGCCGCCCCGAACGGGGCGCAGGACAGTAGCCACGGGTGAGGCGAAGCGCAACCCGTGGGTTGCCGGCCCGCCCCACGATCACCGCCCCACAAGGGGCGGAGGAGATTGCGTCGGCATCCTCCGCCCCTGCCGGGGCGGGACGGGTTCATAGGGTCCGGTTTCCACGGGTTCCGCCGCGTCCGCCTGACGGCGGATTCGCTTCACCCGTGGCTACGTTCCGTCGCCCCTTGCGGGGCGAAAACCTACCCGCCTGGACTGTCACGGACCCGCAACAAAGCGTCTCGCAAATCGCCTTGCAATCGAATCGGGACTCGTCATAGGATTGGGTTATGAATGCGCGTGAAATCCAAGAGCTGTTGGACCGCGAGCCGTTCCAGCCTTTTCGGGTCAAGCTCAGCCGAGGCGACCAGTACGACATCCGCGATCCGAACCTCGCCATCGCCATGCGGAGCCAGTTCTTCCTCGCTTGGCCACGCTCCGACCGCTGGACGTTCGTCCCCTACCTGCACGTCGCCGCCGTAGAAAATCTGCCAAACGGTGGTTCACAGCGCGATGGCCGCAGGCGGGGCTGACCTCGACGCGTGTTGCGCGACAAATCCGGGGTCTTACGTCAACCGCGCGCCAACGGTTCGTATTCTATCCGTCCGTCGATTCTTGCAAAGACCCGAACATCAACGATACCGAAAACGGGCCGGATGGGGCTTGCGAAAGTTGCTATCGATCCACCTCGCCCATCACGATGTCGATACTGCCGACGATGGCTGGGATGTCCGCCAACAGGCAACCCTTGCCCACGTGATTCAGGATCGAGATATTACAAAAGCTCGGACCACGAGCCTTGACGCGATAGGGAATGGCTGACCCATCCCCGCGAATGTAGAAGCCAAGCTGGCCGCGGGGGTTTTCGATTTCCACGTAGGTCTCGTCATCAGGGAGCTTCAGGTTCTTGAGCTTGTCCGCCTGAAACGGGCCGTCGGGCATCTCATTCATGGCCTGGCGAATGATGCGGCAGGACTGTTGCATCTCGCAGACGCGGACGAAGTATCTGCTCCAGCAGTCACCCACCACGACCGAACGCGGAATGCCATCGCTGCCGCCGGGCAGGCCGATGGGAACATCAAAATCGAATCGATCGTAAATCTCGTAGGGCGTGCTCTTTCGCAAGTCCCACAGCACGCCGCTCCCGCGCAGACAGGGACCCGTCAACCCCCAGGCGATCGCGTCCGCAGCCGAAATCACGCCCACCTTGGCCGTCCGCTTCACGAAGATGTGATTGTAACTGAGAAGCTGGTTGTACTCGGGAACCTTGGGCTCAAAATAGTCCATGAACTCGCCCAAGACGTCCAGAAAACGCTCCGGCAGGTCATCATGCACGCCGCCGACTGTAATATAGCTGTATGTCAATCGGGCCCCGCACGCACTTTCGAACAAATCCAGGATCATCTCCCGCTCGCGGAAGGCGTACAGGAACGGCGTGAACGCGCCCATGTCCAATCCGTACGTCCCGAACGCGACCAGGTGCGACGCGATGCGATTCAACTCCGCGAAAATGACGCGGATGTACTTGGCCCGTTCCGGAATCTCGATGCCGCACAATTGTTCTACCGCGATGGCAAACGCCTGGTTGTTGTTCATCCCAGCCAGATAATCCATCCGGTCCGTGTAGGGGATGAATTGGTACGGAGCGACGTTCTCCCCTATCTTCTCTGCACAGCGATGCAGATAGCCGATGTGCGGAATGGCCTCCAAGATCATCTCCCCGTCGGTCCGCAGCACCACGCGCAGCACGCCATGCGTGGCCGGATGCTGAGGCCCCATGTTGACCAGCATCTCCTCCGTGCGAACGTCGCCCTGCTCGGAACTGTCCCAATCGATCAAAACGTCCGCCTGAGATTCAAGAATCGTTTCACCCATTTGCGTATCCCCTCGCCCATTCACAACTTGGATTCGACTACTCTATTCCAGGCAGGGACGGACCTTATCAGTTCCTATTTCACGTGGTGAGTCACGGTCGGCATCGATCGAACCAATCCGATTGTAGATTAGATTTGCCTTGGCCCATGGTTTCCATCCAGCGGTTTCATCCCTCCGACGACGGATTCGGGGTCATGGGCCTCTGAGAAGCTCGACCGGTCGTATTCGTCTATATCCATCGGGTGCACGCCAGAGCAAGACCGAAGAACCACGGAATCAACGTGCTGATCCAAATGAGACCAGACACGCTTCTGCCGGTCTGTCAGACCGACGCCTTTGAATTTATCACTTCCAATAAAAACGCGGAGACTGCCGGCGGAGGACTCAAACACGTGAATATTACCGCGCTCCTCCGCATTCACAAACTTCTCCAGCGCTGCGCGGATGTCACCCGCGGCCTTTCTTAAATCCGCCCTTTGAGCCACGTCAAAACTCCGTGTGTTCCCGAAACCCACTCCAAGAAATCCGTCGCGTCGCCTTGGGTGATTGTCAGAGGGTCCCTGTACCGAAAGGCTTCATCACCTTCAAGAACCCACATGCCAACGATCTGGCGCCAACACCGATGCACGTTAATTTCCGCTTCGAGCCGACGCTTCAATCCGCTATACAGAAGCAGAGCCTCCAAGTCGTGTACCTTGAATGCTCCTGGCAATCTATCGCACTCCAACGTCTTGCAAATCGCCACCTTAAGCCAACATTCTATCGCATAGCCAGCCAAGTAGATACACCCCGCAAAGTGCCGGTCTTGAAGCGCCCGCGCCTCGGACAGTCGTGCGTCACCAAGGCGTTCTAACACTTCACGATCGATGATCAATGTTTTGGAAATGGTCGCCAAAGTGTTACCTCTAATGCCTCGGATTCGTCAGCTCATACTCCGTTGTCGCAGGTATCCCGTGATACTCGATGGGGAACTCGTAATCCTTCCGCAACGGGTGACCCTCCCAATCCTCCGGCAGCAGAATCCGCTCCAGATTCGGATGACCCTCAAACACGATCCCCATCACGTCGAACGCCTCGCGCTCATGCCAATCCGCCGCAGGCCAAAGATGCGACACCGTCGGAATCCGCGGGTCCTCCCGATCGACCAACACCCGCACCGCGAATTGATGCCGAAGCTTGGGACAGACCTTCCCACCGCCCACGACCGGTACGGAAAAAAAATCGTATATCGCTGCGAGCTTGTTATCCTCCAACAAATCCAGCGACGTGATGCTCTCCAGCATATTGAATTGCATACGCCCGTCATCACGCAAAAACTTCGCCACCTCAGGCCAACGCTCCGCCGCGACCACCGCGAAAGGCCGACGACTCGTCAGCGAAACGTCCCTGACGGCATCTGCGAACCCAGTCTTCAAAACGTCACAAATGGCTTCCGGTGTCATGTCCTGATCTCGTATCTTGGTTTCACGCCAGCCGCGAGCTTCAACTCGCGCCGTTCAACATCCACATCGCAAGTTCCACGCTCGGATCGTAGACGATTCTCCTCATTTCGTCCGACCGTCACCCCGGCCACCCTTGCGATTCCCACCCTCCAGGTGAAGCGACGCCACCAGCAACAGGTCGATCACTTCAAGGGTATCGTCCGGCGCTGCCACGACGATCGTACGCCCGCTCTGGAAGAAGATCATTGATTCCGGATGCGACACCCCATACTCTCTCCCATCAGAGAGGCGAAGCGAGAACGGCTTGAAAGGCCTTGCTAGATGGCACTTTCGGATTTGCTCCGTGGTCATCCCGCAATCTCCAACTCAGCGCTGTCAATCCTCACGCCCGCCACCCCCGGCCATTCTTGCGCCGACCGTTCCCCACGTGCAGGGCGGCCACCAACAGAAGTTCAACCGTCTTGAATCCGCCGGTGGGCGTGGCGATCACGATATTCCGCGGCGATCGCGGGTGAAACGCCACGCTTTCCGGATGCGTCACCTGCACCACCGTTACATCCGCAAGCTGCAATCGAAACGGCTGAAAAGGCTTCGCCTGCAACGCATCTCGAACTGGATCAATCGTCATGTGCTCGCTCCGCAATTCGCGTCATCATGCCCACATCGCCCACCGCAATCATCCGCCATTACCGCCGCTTCCGCCGCGGCTTGCCGTTTCCGTCGCGTTCGCGAACATGAATGGAAGTCACCAGCAGCAGATCGACCGCATCGTACCCGCCGCCCTTCGGATCGGCGACGACGCAGGTGCGCATCCCGGGAACATAGAGCACGAACTCCGGGTGCTTGACCTCCAATACGCGACCATCCGCTAGATGAATGTCAAACGGCTTAAACGGCTGCCCTTTCATGTGTTTCAACAACTGCTCGCCCGTCATCTTACGCCTCCGATCCTCCGTCCCCCCAGCATTGCTCTATGGGCCTCACCGTCGCCGCCCGTTCCGTCTCTTGCCATTACCCAGATGGATCGAGGCCACGAGCAACAGGTCGATCACTTCAACCACGTCCTCACCCGGCGCCACGGCAATCGTGCGACCGCTGCCGAAATAGGCTAGATGCTCTGGATGACCGACGGCGTATTCGTTCCCATCCGCCATCCGAACGAGAAAGGGCTTGAAAGGCCGAGCGCTGTGAATATTCCGTAGCTGTTCAATCGTCATCAGCCGATTCCTCCAATGCCAATCATCACGCCGTCAGCCATCCATCCGACGCGCGATCCCCTCTTATCCGAGCCGCGACCGTGAGGGAGCGGTCCAATCGACGGACCATCCGAGCCACAAGCGTGAGCGAGCGGATTCGCCACCCGCCCGGATCACGGCTCTATTCGCATTTTTCCTCCCTTGCTAGTCGTCACTCTTACCCAAAGTACTGATTATGGACGCTAACTCTACGACCTCAAGATGCTCCGGACATTCAGGCCAATTGTGACGCCAACAAACAATCACGTCACAATCTTCCGGTGGATGCCCATGATCCCGGAAATTTCGGCTCTCAAACTCAAATTCAATCCGGACGCGTTGCCAATGGCCTGGCCTCACTTGCCGCTTAGCCTCACAGTCCGGATACCCGGTTTGCATTGCTTCGAGCATGTAGCCGAGTTCTTTTGCCACCATGCCAAATAGGAATACAACACCTTGCTCATTGACCGGCTCGTGTCGAAGACCCCGAAAGTCAATCGGATTGCCGTACGTTGGGCGACCTCCGAGCCTGGCGTACTGATGATGTACAGAAGAGTTTGAGTCCCCCGCAGGTCCATTCCCGGACATCGCAGACCTCATTAGCAATTGCCGATGGGCGGTTGTCTCAGGCAAGAGTGTCACCACGTCGATCCATTCCGGCTTATCCTTGGCAAACTCCCGAAACTTCCTTGGCAAACCCGACCATGGGCCAAAGCGCTTCTCGAATACCCCTGGGCTGAATTTGCCGTCTCGACGGTAATGGTCGCGCGTCGGAATCCTCCGATGCTCCCGGACGACTCCAGCCCAATCGACCAATAACTCTTCGTCTGTTAATTTGATGTTGCTTGTGTGCGGCTCAAGACCTGCCGCTCGTTGAGCGTCGCGCCAAGAACCGTAGTGCTGAACCACCCAATACTCCGTTATTCCGCTTTGGGACTTGAATTCATGCCTAGATGGCACTCGTCCCAATTCTCGGGCGCATCGTCTGATCGCGTCTAGCACTTCTTCTGCCGTCGGTTTCTGAGTGCTCATCGGAACCCACTTATTGAGTTCGATCGTCGCCGGTAAGAACCCGATACGACGACCCGCTGCTTACTGGCCGCTCGCGAATTCCATGCCGTCTAGCCCCATCATGCAAAACCGATCGCCTTCGAGAACTACTCTAACTCAATCCATCGATCCGCCAACTCGATCGGCCTTGAACAGCGGCTGCACCCGCCGGGCGCAGCGGGCCGCGAACGCCACCTGCGCCCATCTAGGCAGTTGACCGATTTCCTTCTCCGTCGGGATGTTGACTTTCTCGCTCATGATCGTTTCGTTCCACGTTTGGGGCGACTCTTCCTCAGTCCATGTTGCAATCGACCGGCCAGTCCAATGATGGTCAAGCCCACCACCTCGCTGGACCGCTCATCGTAGCGAATGATGACTCCGTCGCCGACGTCCATAGCCACCGCCGGTCGCGGCTTCCCGAAGCTCAGATATAGAGCGTCGGCTTCGCCATCGTACTCCCAATCGAGCCGTGCATTTTTTCGTTCTAGGACTTTGATGGCTTCCAAACGCGTCTCCTCTTTTTCGCCGGCGCCGGGGTGCCCCATCCATCGCGCAGCGATGGGTGGGGTCCCGATGATCGACCTGCAACTACAACGCAAATTCATCCGATCCGCGAACGCCACCGCCGGTCGCGGCTTGCCAAAGGTCAGATGTAGAGCGTCGGGATTCCCGTGCTCTCTTTCACGTTCACGTGCCTCTGTCTCCGACCGCCTCCTCGCGCCCCCGGACCGATCGCCACCAATCACCCAACAACCCTGTTTCTGCGCAGTGTCGGTAGTAGGCCAACTCCTCGGCCGTGCTCATGTCCTTGGTGACCTCAAACATCCGCTGCTGAACTTGCCGCTTGTAGGCCATGCAGTCGAACGAGAAATCCTCGGCTTCATTCGGCAGATTCCTCATCAATCGCGTACTCCTTGTCGGGAATGCCCACCGTCGCCCGTTTCCACCACTTGCCCAGCACGGGTTCGGACTCGATCATCTCTCGCGTTCGTCGCCGTTGTTGGTCCGGCGACATCCCGGCGAATTCGCGCAGAATCTGCTCTTGGATCTCATGCTTCATGCGGACGCAGTCGAATTCCTTCTTTTTCACCATGCGATGACCTCACTGGGCGAGTGAATGGGAATCGCCCGATAACCATGAACCATGTTCACGCCGTGATACCCTCGAATCTTATCGAAATGCACAATGTGTTTGAAGTTCCAACTCACGATCAGATCGACCTCGGCTACGGACGCAGCAGCGATGTGTTCAGCGTCTAGCAGCGCCGAACGACCCACGACCTCCGACTCCACGTACGCATCCCGCAGAGTCTCCACCTCCGCCGACTGGCCCAACACTTCCACGTGCTCATTCGACAAGTCGGCCAGCAATTGCCTGACCTGCTCCGGGGCGCGAGCCAGTTCCCGCAACGTGGTGGCGGACAGGACCAGAACAAACCGTCCGGAACGAATCTCCGCAAACAACTCGCGGCTGATTTCGGAAAACTATTTGTCGAAGCACCCGCCAAACACCGACGTGTCCGCGTAGATTCGTAGACGCTTCAATAACCGGCTCCTTACGTTCGCTTCCGCCGACCATCCTTGCGTCCTCGCCCGTTGGACAGGGTCTCGATCGACGCGATGTGCAGGAAAGGAACATGCGCCCATCGCTCCCCGTCCGGAAACACGACGAACACCTCCGACTTGAGCACCATCGCCGAATCAGGGCTGCGCACGTCGTACATCTTCCCGCTGCTCATGATCAGCCGAAACGGCAGGAACGGCTCAACGGCCAAAAGCTCGCGAAGATTGTCACGAATCATCACTTCACCAGGTCGTTTCAATCGATCGTCAACACGCTTCAAAGATTGCTCGGAAAACGACTGACCTCAATTCGCCAGCACCCGCTCCTTCACCCGCGTCATGGGGTCCTTGGCACGGGTCTGATGTTTGATCTTGTCCTGCAAACGCATCAACCCTTCCAGCAGCGACTCCGGCCT
Organism: uncultured Phycisphaeraceae bacterium; assembly: GCA_964424105.1. GTDB lineage: Bacteria > Planctomycetota > Phycisphaerae > UBA1845 > UBA1845 > CAYRHJ01. The sequence goes on from CAYRHJ010000036.1 coordinate 72,104, forward strand.
CGGCGGGCAGCCCGGCACGTACACGTCCACCGGCACCACCAGGTCTACGCCCTTGACCACGTGATATCCGTGTTTGAAATAGGGACCGCCGCCGACCGTGCACGCCCCCATGGCGATCACGTACTTCGGATCGGGCATCTGGTTGTAAAGTCGTTTCAGACGGCTGGCCATCTTGTATGTCACCGTGCCGGCTACGATCATCAAATCCGCCTGACGCGGCGTCGCTCGAAACGCGCCGGCTCCGAATCGATCGATGTCAAACCGCGACGCGCCGACGGCCATCATCTCGATCGCGCAACACGCCAGCCCAAACGTCAGCGGCCAGACGCTGTTGGCACGACCCCAGTTGATCGCCCAATCCAGCGACGTGACGATCAAGCCCTCTTCAAATCGATTTTCAATCCAGCTCATGTTTCACTTTCCATCGCTTCCCGTGGCGATCCAACAGGCGTCCAAAACGCGAGGTCTGCACTCGCACCATTGATCCCGCCGACTCAGTCATGGCTCAACAATCATTTCTTCGATTTTCCCGGTCGTTTACCCCGACCGCCCATCCCGTTCCCAAAGTCGATCGACGTCACCAACAACAAATCGACCACGCTATAGAAGTCGCCCTTGCCCGCGACGTGAAACGTCCGTGAAGCCTCCGGCGGAATCCACACGAACTCCGGATGCGGCACAAAAAACCGACGCCCATCCGCCAATGAAACCGAGAATGGGCGAAACGCAGGCCCCGAAACGGCTTGGCGAAGCTGCTCCATCGTCATGATTCAGCCCTCCAGCCCCAGTCGATCGCCCGATCGAGCCACGTCACGATCACGCCCTCTTCGAATCGATTCTCAATCCAGCTCATCAGTTCACGTCTTGCCTTTTCGACGGCTGCGGGCCTTTCCGTTCTCTTGCGGACCGTTCGCAGGCTCGACCGTCGCGACGTGCAGGATGCTGATCCAAAGCCAATCTTTCACAACGCTGTCCTTGGCCGGCGTCTCCAACGGCGGGTCCTCTTCCAGCCGAGCCAACCCGATGTAGACGTCGCGTTCGGAGACGATCACCAGATCAGGATGTCGAATCAGCACCGATCGCCCATCAGTCAATCTCATACGCAACAGCATGAACGGCTTGCGTTTGATGATCCTGTGCAATTCGCGCCCCACCATAGCCTCACTCCAACCGCCTCATCGTTACAAGAGTCGTGTGCAACGGGCCGGCAGTTTCAGCCATGCCAGTCGATCAACTCGTCGCCATCGCGCTCGATTCGCTTCGCGTCATTCGACGCTGCCCCGTCGCCGCTCGCACCCAATCCAGATATCCAAATCGCCACAGATACAGGAACCCGACCACGACCACACCGAAAAAGAACAGCATGTCGTACACCGCCATCGTCTTGATCGCCGCGCCTTCCGGTGTGGCTGCGTCCGCCTGTCCGAACACCACCGCCCACGGCCAAAACAGCGCGATCTCCACGTCGAAAATAATGAACACCAGCGCGACGACGTAAAACCGCAGATCGAATTGCACCCAGCTCTTGCCCACCGCCGGCTCGCCGCATTCGTATGCCGCCGCCTTTTCAGGATGCGAAAGCGTAGGTCGGACGAACTTCCCGACGACCAAAGCCGCAAACGCCATCATGAACCCCGCGATGATGAACAGCAGGACGCCGACAACCAATTCGATGTTGGTGTCACCGCGAACCGCGTCCGCCTGCGCCAACAGGATCCCGGACCACTCCGTGCTCGACGACGTCCCCATCATTTCGCCTTTCCAATTGATCAGCTTGATCAGCGTTCGCGCAAATCTACTTCGCCGGCTGCTCCTCCAACGCTTTCAACATCTCCTCGCGTAATGGAATGCCTCGCTCGATCCACTGCCTCTTCGTGTCCGCCGCCCAATCAGGAAGCTTCTCCTTTTGCATCCACAGGGGCTGCGGAGTCTGAAGACCTTCCTTGGCCAAATCCGTGAACTCCACGATCATGCTGGCCCGGTCATAGCCCGACAGATCATGGAGATTGCCCATGTGAATGCAATCCGTCGGACACGGGTCCACGCACAACGCACAAAACATACACTTGGCATAATCGATCGCGTATCGCGTCAACGCTCCGCCCTTGGCGATGCCGCTCTCCTTCTCAATCTTCCGCGCCCCGGTCTTTTCGATATAAATGCAGTCCACCGGGCAGGCTTTGGCACACAAATCGCACGCGATGCACTTCTCAATCTCAAAAAAGTGAAACCCGCGATATCGTTTTTGAAGTGCCGGTGCAACGTCTGGGTATTGAAGGGTAATGGTCCGCGCAAAGCAATACTTTAACGTAATGCGCATCCCAATCATGATGGTCTTTACGGTCATGTAAACATTGTGAAAATATTCACGCATGGTCGCTCAAAATCAGCCGGTGGAATTTTCTTCCCCCGGCTGCCTCCTTTTTCGACGACTCGAATGAACTCCAAAATCCGACCCGGACCACCGATGCACCCGGATTCCCGCAGCGCATCGCTCATTAAATGGCCTAACGACGATTGTAGGAATTCTAGTTGGCAAGCCGTTTTAATGCAATAAAACGAAACCAGCGGTCACAATCTCATACCGTATCTTGCCACCCTCGTATCAATCGGAATGCAACCGCAAACGCAACATGTTGAGCGCGGTCTTCCAACTTCGCTCACGGATGGACGATCGATCTAAATGCTCGCCAAACACGCAACGCTGAACTTCGCTGCCACGACGATCCGACAACCCCGCGTAAACCAACCCCACCGGCTTATTCACCGTCCCGCCGCTGGGACCAGCCACCCCGGTAATCGACAGGGCTACGTCCGATCCCATCACCCGCCGACACCCGCAGGCCATCGCGGCCGCGACCTCCGCTGATACCGCTCCGTGTTCGTCGATCAGCTCGATGGGAATGCCCAGTTGCGAAACCTTCGCCGCGTTCGAATAGGTCACGAATCCGCCCAGGTAGTAACGACTGCTGCCGGGAACGTCCGTTAATACCTTCCCTAGCCACCCTCCAGTGCACGATTCCGCCGTCGCCACGGTGAATTCACGAGCCATCAACAGCCCGGCCACCGCATCCGCAAGCGTTTGCCCGTCCGCCCCGAAAACCACACGTCCCAGAATCTCCCGGATCTCGTTGGCCTCCGCTTCCGCCGCCGCCACAGCATTAGCTTCATCAGCCGCCCGTGCCATCACGCGTACACGTATTACAGCCTCCTCAGCCGTAATCCCTACCGTCGGCTCACGACCGACCGCCATTCGTTCGGCGATCCGCAAACCAATTGCTGACTCGGTCGCCCCGAAACAGTTCACCGTTATCGCGGCCAACGTCCCCGCCCGCCCCGGTATCGCTGCCAATTCCGGTCGCACATGATAGTCAAACATGGCGAACATCTCCTTGGGCACGCCGGGCAATACGTAAACCATGGCCCCGTCTAATCTTGCCCGAATGCCCGGCGCCGTGCCCCACAGATTCGCCAGGGCCGTGGCACCCTTTGGAATCCAGGCCTGTCGTTCATTGCCCGGCAACAGGGGTCGGCCCAGTCGCTTGAAAAAGCTTCGCAACTCCTCCAGCGACGCCGCATCCTCGACGAGCGATACATTCATGGCCCGCGCCAACGCCTCGCGCGTCCGATCATCTTCCGTGGGCCCTAACCCACCGTTGACAATGACGATGGCCGCTCGCCCAGCCGCCGACAGAACCGCGTCATGAATCGCCCCGGTATCATCCGCCACCGTCGTATGACGGGTAACCGGCGCGCCAAGCTCCGCCAGGCGGCTGGCCAACCAACTCGCGTTGGTATCCACGGTAAACCCCAACGTCAGCTCCGTGCCGATACTGACCGTCTCTGCGATCACAACTGCCTCCCGCCGTATCCCGGCCTTCCCGGAACACCCATTGCATGCTAGATGCCCGCGCCCTGCGCCGATATAGTCACCAAACCAACGTTGATTCGTCAAATGAACGATTCGCCTCGTATTCGGGAGTGTCGGCAGTTTGAAACGTCGTCAGTCAGACAGCTTATCCCACCCCAGACCTTCCCCATCTCGGCGGAAAAAGCTATCCATCCTATTCACTTGCGTCGGACGGCGGATCGAACTCATTCAGGCGTTTCGAACCGCAGCCAACCGCCTCAAAATCGATCTGACGATCCACGGCGCGGACAAATCACACACCGCGCCGGCCATGCACGTAGTGGATCACGCACACATCTTGCCGCCATTGCTTCACGCCCAATACATGAATGAACTCGTCGGACTGGTACGCAGCCACTCCATCGCGCTGGCCTTTCCACTACTCGATTCCGAATTGCCCGCACTTGCGGACGCACGATCGCGCTTTGAAGATTGTGGTTGTCGACTCGTCATATCCAGTCCGGACGTCATCCTGGCGTGTCGCGACAAGTTGTTGACTTTCCAAGCTCTTCGCGCCGGCGGGATAGATACGCCCGAAACCTGGACCCTGGAATCATCCTTGGCCAAACGTCGACACCGATTTCCATATTTTCTCAAACCGCGTTACGGCAGCGCTGGAACGAGCAGCTACAAGGTCACGAATCTCGACGAGCTTCGCGTTTTGGGGGGTCGGGTTCCGCAGGCCATCGTTCAGGAATTCGTCGAGGGCCTTGAACACACCTTGGACGTTTACACGGGATTTGATGGCCTGACGCGTTGCGTGGTCCCTCGAAAACGACTCGAGATTCGCGGCGGAGAGGTTTCCAAGGGGTTGATCGTCAAGGACAAGAAAATCGTCGCCATGGGGCGGGCGGTGGCAGACGTGCTCCGGGGCTGCCGTGGCGTCATTACCGTTCAATGCATCGTTACGCCGCGGGGGCGCATTCGCGTCATCGAGATCAATCCGCGATTCGGCGGCGGGGTGCCCTTGGCGATTCACGCCGGCGCGGATTTTCCCCGTTGGCTCTTGGCTGAACATCTGGGCCGGCGCGTCCGCATCACGGCGGATTCGTTTCAGGCTGGCGTGGCAATGCTTCGATATGATTCGTCCGTCTTTTGCAAGCTCAACTCGCGGGCGACGAAATGACCATGACCTGTGCGCCGGGGAACATGGTTGACGCGAAACTCTCCCACGCCGTCGTGTTTGACCTGGATGACACGCTTTATCCCGAACGGCAGTTCGCGGAATCCGGCTTTCGTGCCGTTGCGCAAGCCTTTCAAGATCAGCTCGGCCCTCCGGCGGATGCGTTGGCCCGAATGTTAGTCCTCTTCGATTCACCCAATCGCGCTCGCGTCTTCAACGCGTTGCTTGAACCATTGAATCAGTCTGACGCGGACAAGCTTGTACCAGCCATGATCTACGTCTATCGCCACCATGCCCCCTCCATCACGCTCCACCCGGACGCGGATCGCGCCATCACGCGATTGCAGGGTCAATACAAGATAGGCCTGATCACCGACGGATTCACCCACGTCCAACATCGCAAGATTGACGCCCTTTGCCTGCGCGGTCGGTTGGACGAAATCATCGTGACGGACGATCTGGGGGGCAGTGAATTCCGAAAGCCGCACCCGCGTGCCTACGAGGAGATGGCCCGCCGACTCAACGTGCCCCACGCCCAGTGCACTTACGTCGCCGACAACCTTTCCAAGGATTTCATCGCCCCAAACGCCCTGGGTTGGCAAACGGTCTTCATCCGCCGCCCCGCGGCCCTCTATGTCGCATCTCAGGCGGCACCTGACGGACGACCCGAACACGTGATCGACTCGCTTGACGAACTGTCATCGATCGTCAACCGGCGACGCAAGCACGGTCTGCTATAATCCGCTCGTGTTGTTAATTGAGGAAAAAGACGGCTACCTGCTGCTGCCCGTCAAGGTCGTGCCCGGCGCTTCCAGAACGCGATCGATGGGTGTGCTGGATGGTCGATTGAAGGTCGCCGTCGCCGCGCCGCCGGAAAAAGGAAAAGCCAACGCCGAACTGACCGCCTTTATCGCCAAGCAATTGGGCATCCCCAAGCGTAATGTCACGGTCGCCCGAGGCCAATCAACCGCCATCAAAATACTGCGTATCGAGGACGTCCATCGAAGCGTCTTGATCAAGCGGTTTTGCGACGCTATTGAATAAACAATTCCAGCCGATCGCGCTGTTACTACTCGGAACATGAACCATTGAACATCCAGCAACGGGCCACGCCCGTCTACGCGCTGGATTCCGGCTTGCGCCGGAATGACGATGTCCACTATTCGCTGCTCTCGGTAGCAAAAGGTTGTTGTGTCTCGCGTTTGAAGACTCTACCCCGCCAGGCGGAGGACGTCGTTGAAGGTGACGAACAGGAACGCTGCACCGATCAGCACCAGGCCTATCATCTGCGTGACGACCTGCACCTTCAGGCTGACCGGGGAACCTTTGATTTTTTCGATGATCAGAAAGACCATCAAGCCGCCGTCCATGATGGGCAAGGGCAGGAAGTTAATGACGGCGAGGTTGGCTGAAATGATGGCCAGGAAAAACAGCAGCCGCGTGAAACTCGCCCGTGCGGCGTCGCTGCCCAGCTTGACGATTCCGACGGGGCCTGACATGTTCTCCGCCCCCACGCTTCGCGAGACGATCATGCGCTCCAACATGGTGTAGACTTGCAATACAAAATAGACCGTCTTGTCGATGCCGATGCGCAGGGCGTCGACCGGGCCGGTGGCTTTAAGCATCTGCATACGCATTTCGAAGAACACGTTCGGCGCATACTTGATGCGGGCGACCCAGGGATCGACGTTTTCGGGCGTGATGGTGACGTCGGCTTCTTTTTCCGGCCCGTTCAACTCGGCTTGATATCGGACCGTCACGGTGGTGGGTTGACCGCCGTTTTGTTCCAGCCGCTTTTGCAGCAGGCGGAACAACCCGTAGGAGAAACCGGCGGATATTTTCAATCGTCGCTTTGGTCCGTCCACGGTGACGAACCGCTCATTGTCGATGGAGATGATGTTGGCCAGCGAGTTCAAGCCAAGCATGGTGTATAGGGACTCGGGTACGGCCAGCGTGGTTGAACGCGGTTGCCCTTTCGCGTCCGTGTAATCGATGGATACACTTTGACCGGCAAGCAGGCGAAACCGTTCAGCCAGTTCATGCCAGAGCGCGACCGGTGAACCGTTCACAGCGAGAATCCGATCGCCCTTCCGAATCCCCGCGGTATGGGCGGGCGTCACTCGACCGTGAACCTGCTCCAGCGTGCCAGACACCCGCATGTCATCGTCGGCGAAGGCTGACAACCCGAAACCGACGTAGGGATGCTGTCCTTTCTTCTTGATCTTGGGTAGCACTTCCAACCACACGGGTTTGGCTTGACCGGCCCGTTCGACGCGAACGGGGAAACTTTGAACGTCACGGCCGGTCCACTCTCGATACCAACGACTTCGCCACGTCTCCGTTTCCGAAATTGACTTGGCGCTGCCGCGAATGACTTCCGTTATCTGCCGCTGCGTCGGATATTTATGCGGCCCCCATTTCGTGATCACGTCGTTCTCGCGAATTCCGCCCAGCGCAGCCGGTCCGGTTGAATCAAGACCACTGACACGCACCAGGGGCAGCAGGCCGAGGAGACTGCGCGTATCCTGGTCCTCGAACGGATCGGCTGGGTCGATGAACATGTCATTGAACACCATGACCTCTTCGATTCGCTTGGCGTCGGCGTCGGCGTCGCCGTCGGCGTTTGGTGATTTCGAGTTTGGCCGCTCGACCGCGACGCGAACCGGAGAACCGTCCGCGGAGCGCAGGAAACGCTCGATCCCGCTTTTCAGTTCATCGTCGGATACCACTCGCCCATCGATTCCCACAACGGTGTCGCCCGGTTGCAGGTGGCTGGGATTGCTCTCGTCAAATCGGTGCCCGAACGTCGCGACGACGGTGTTGGCGGTGGCGGGCGTGATGCCGATGTACAGCAAATCCTGCTGCTGACTGGGTTCGGGCATGATGGAAAGCGATTCGATTTTTCCGTTGCGATCGACCTCAAATTCGATGGGCGTATGGGGATCCGCCAGAATGACGGCCACCTTGATCTCGTTGTATTCGCGAATGGTTTCGCCGTTGATGCGAACGATGGTGTCGCCCGGCAGCACGCCCGCCCGGGCCGCGGGCGACTCAGGAATGACTTGGCCGACCGTCGTAACGTATTCCTCCTGCCCCCGCATGAATACGACAACGAACAGCATCGCCGCGAAAATAATGTTCATGACTACGCCGGCGGAAACGATCACCATCCGCTTGCCAACCGGCTTGTTGGTGAACGCGCGGGGATCGTCCTTGACCTTCCACTCGTTTTCCTTGTCATCAAAATCCTCTTGTCCGAGCATCTTGACGTAACCGCCCAGCGGCAGAATGTTGAACGAATAGCGTGTCTCGCCCCAGGTGAACCCGACCAACTCGCGGAAAAAACCGATGGCGAATCGCTCCACTCGAACGCCCGCCCATTTCGCCGCCAGAAAGTGACCCAACTCGTGGACGAAAATGACCGCACTGAAACCCAAGAATATCAGAAGATAGGGCCAGATTCCGTTCCAAAGCGCCAGGGGGCTGAAAACGGCCAATAGATCGGTGGTTGAGGAACTTAACATATCGTGCATCGCATCACTTCATCTCGCGCCCAGTGGTCGGCTTCCATCAACTCCGCCAGCGTGGGTTCGGGATTCCATTGGTGATTTTCCAACGCCCGCTCCGTCACGCGCGTAATGTCGTTAAACCCAATCGCACCGTCTCGAAACAATTGTACCGCCGACTCGTTGGCGGCGTTGAGCACGGCGCCCAACGTCCCGCCGCGAGCGGCCACCTCGTGCCCCAGGCGCAACGCGGGAAACCGCTCCGCATCCGGTTCGTAAAAATGCAACCGTTCGATGGCTGTCAGATCAAGCCGCGATGACGGACATCGCATTCGGGCGGGATAGGTCAGCGCATATTGAATCGGTGTTCGCATATCCGGCGAGCCCAATTGGGCCACCATGGAACCATCGAGAAATTCGACGAGCGAATGAACCACAGATTCCGGATGAACCATAACGCCGATCTGATCGTGGTTCAGTCCGAAAAGCCAGCGCGCTTCGACGATCTCCAGGGCTTTGTTCATCATCGTGGCTGAATCAATGCTGATTTTCGGACCCATGTCCCAGGTGGGGTGGTTGAGGGCGTCGCTGACCGTTGCCCCCTCCATCCGCTCCATGGACCAATTCCAGAAAGGCCCGCCCGAGGCCGTCAGAATGATTCGCCGGACGTCGCACGTGCGTCCCGCGTGCATCGCTTGAAAGACCGCCGAATGCTCGCTGTCGACGGGGATCAACTGCGCTCCGGTCTGACAAGCCAATGGAGCCAGGACGGCCCCGGCGGCAACCAATGTTTCCTTATTGGCAATCGCGATGCGTTTGCCACGCTCCACCGCCCGCAGCGTCGCCGGCAAGGCTGCATTCCCCACCACGCCGACGATGACGCAATCAAAGTCGCTCTGGTCCACCAATTGCAAAAGTGCGTCAGGACCGGATAACACTTTCGTATGCCCGCGGACCGCGGTGGAAAACTCGTCCGTGTGCTCATCGCTGGTAATGGCGGTGTATTCGGGCCCCCAGATCATGACCTGGTTGGCCAATTCCTTCCACCGAGACCCGCCCGACAAACCCGCGACGATGAACTGATCGCGGAGGTCCGCAAGAACTTCCAGACTGTTCCGACCGATGGACCCGGTGGAACCCAATATCAAGACGCGCTGCCGTTTCATCATCGTCCCGTCTTCAGGATCATTCACGCATTCGAGTTTACGATGGCCCTATTTTGGGGATTATCGAAACTTTCAAGTTTCGCATGTTAGACCCCCTCGTGGAATTGCTCAAGCCGGCATCGACCGACGGCGGCTCGATTCTGGTGGTTGTTGCCCTACAATGCATTGCCGTGGGCAGGGAAAACTTATATAATCCAACCAAATCGACTCGGAACTTCGAATCCTGCCAAAAGACAATTTCATGCTGGAAACACGTCTTCAAACGCGGCTCTTCAGCGTGGAGCGACGCACGTACACGGATCGGACCGGCCGGTCCTTGCAGCGCGACATCATCGTACACCCCGGCGCGGTGGTCATTATCCCTAGAATTGACGTCGATCGCATCGTTATGATTCGAAATGAGCGTTTTGCAGCCGGACAAGTCCTGCTGGAACTGCCCGCCGGAACGCTGGAACCGCCGGAAGAACCGATCCAAACGGCAGCGCGGGAATTGGAGGAGGAGACCGGCTACCGTGCCGGTCATCTTGAACCGTTCATTGAATTTTTTACAACTCCAGGAATATGCACGGAACTGATGCGCTGTTTTGTTGCCACGGAATTAACGGCTGTTCCGCAGCGTCTAGAACCCGACGAGAATATCAGTGTTGAATTGATGGAAATGTCGAAATTGAGAAGCGCTCTGACCGATGGTTCCATCCGCGATGGAAAAACGCTGGCGTCGTTGGGGGCGTATTTCACGCGGGGCGAATGGACCGTTAAACAGGGTACGTAATTTCCGCTTGATGAAAAGGTAAACATGGGTTGGCAAGATCGGGATTATGCGAAGGAGACGGTATACCGCGGCGGGGGTGGCTTCGGATTCGGCGGGCGATTACTCGGTTCGCGGTCCGTGTCTATCCTATTGATCTGGATTAACGCAGCCGTCTACATCGTCTGCGCGTTGACGGCTGGACCCCGCGCTCCGATTTCTGCTAGTCCGTTGTTCCAGTATGGGGCGATGGAAAGCAGCTTGGTACTGAACGGGCAGGTCTGGCGGCTGTTCACCAGCGATTATCTCCATTGGAGTTTCGGGCACATATTCATGAATATGCTGGGGTTGTATTTCCTCGGACCGGCCATCGAACGCGTCTGGGGCTCGCGAAAATTCTTCGCTGTGTATGCCGCTGCCGGCATTTTGGGCAGTCTGTTTTACCTCATCCTTTCCAGGCTTGAATGGGTGCATTCGGGGGTAGCGGCTGGGGCATCCGGTTGTGTATTGGGCTTGCTGGGCGTGGCGGCTGTGCTCTTCCCAAAAGCGGAGGTGTACATTTATTTCCTTTTTCCGGTCAAGATTCGCGTGGTGGCGGTCGTTTTCGCAGTCGCGTACACGCTCAACATCTGGCAAAACGGTGTCAACGCCGGCGGCGACGCCTGCCACCTGGCCGGCTTGGGCTTTGGCGTGTGGTACGCCTTGCAAGGCGATCGCTGGTGGGAACTAAAAGGGCGACGCCTGTTGTCGGCCCCTTTTCGCGGGCGGTCGTCGTCGAAGCCTGGACCGCCCTTGGGTTTTCGCGAGCGCATGCGTCAACGGAAGGACGACGCCCGCAATGTCGATCAATTACTCGCCAAGGTCCGATCAGAAGGGATCACGTCGTTGACGGAATCGGAACGACGGATCCTCCATCAAGCCACGGAGCGTCAACGGGCCGATGAAGAGCACATCGAGCGGGGCCACCTCGGATGACGCGTCGAGCCGTTCCATGCGTGACCGGTTTTATTGAATTTGGACCTTGGCCGACATTCCGGCGCAGGCCGGAATCTTGGCCCCTGCTCGCCGCCTTGGACTCCGGCTTTCGCCGGATTGACGTGGCCAATAATCTATGACAGGACAATTGGACAACCCCATCAACTGGTCGTTTCGCGTTGGCCGCATTGCCGGCATCACGATTCGATTGCACCTGTTATTCCTCCTCGGCGGGTTGGTGCTGATCGCCCATTCCGTCGGTGACGGCGGGGGATGGCGGGGCCTGGTTTATGGGTGCGGCCAGATGGCTCTGCTCTTCATTATCGTATTGGCCCATGAATTCGGACACTGCTTCGGCGCACGTTATGTCGGCGGCGAGGCGGACGAGATTCTGCTTTGGCCGTTGGGCGGACTCGCTTACACGAATCCCCCGCACAAGCCGCGAGCACACCTTATCACCGTTCTGGCCGGTCCGCTGGTGAACGTCGCGTTCCTCATCATCACGTCGGCGGTTCTGATAGGCTGGAAAGGCTCGATAAACGCGCTTCCGTGGAATCCGTTCGCTCCATTTGAAACGGCGTTGTCGATCACGTCCGCGTGGCAGGAATGGCTGGTCATTTTCTTCACACTCAATCTCATCATCCTGCTGTTTAATCTCGCGCCGGTCTTTCCTTTCGACGGTGGTCGGATTCTGCAATGTGTCTTGTGGAAACGCAAAGGCTTCGCGGCTGCGACGCTGATCGCCACCGGCGTGGGAATGATCGGGGCCATCGTAATCGGCGTTTTGGGGCTGTTTACACAGCAAGTGCTCTTTTTCGCCATCGCGTTCTTTGGGTACTTCACTTGTTGGCATCAACGGCAGGTGCTCAAATCCGGTATGTATGAAACGGACAACCCCTTCGGTTACGACTTCTCGCGGGGGTATGCGTCGTTGGATCAAGGCCATGAGGTTGAAACCGCAAGCCGCCCGTCCCTGCTCCAGCGATGGCGCATTCGGCGGGCCATCGCCCGGGAGCAGCGCGAAGTACGAGAACGCGAAGAACTACGCCGACGCATCGATCTTATTCTGGATAAGGTTCATCAGCACGGCCTGACATCGCTGACGCCCAAGGAACGCCGATTGCTCGAAGCGGAAACCAATCGCCATCGAATGAGCCCCTAGCAACCCGCAGTTTTCCCGGCCTTGAAAGGCCGGGTGCCATAAACCGCCGGGCCGGAGGTGAAGTCGATGAGCGTTGCAACCATCCAACCGAAAATGTTCGCAGAACTCTGTAGGACAGGCGAGAAGATCGAGCTGATCGACCGCCGAAGTGGAATCCGACGGGTGAATCCGTTTGCGGGGGAAAGGTCATTTTGCATCAGCCAATATCAACTTCCGCATGGTGCTCCTGTCGATCGTCGATGAGCGGGATTGTTTCATCGGGCCGCTCAACGCCGTCAACAATCACCCGCGTGACGGCCTTTCCGCCATTGTTGCGGATCAAGATATGATGGAACGTCTCGCGATAGCGATAGCGAATCTTGAGCGACTTCCATTGCATGGGCAGCAGGGGCTGTAACCTCAGATGATCTACTTCGAGGCGCAAGCCGAGCAGCGCCTCGATGATCAGCCGATACATCCAGCCGGCGGAGCCGGTGTACCAAGTCCAGCCGCCGCGTCCGAGATGTTGTGGATTGGCGTACACATCGGCGGAGATGACGTAAGGCTCGACCCTGTACACGTTGATGGCGTCGCGGCTTGATCCATGGTTGACCGGATTGAGCAGCGAAAGGAGCTCCCAGGCTTTTTTCGCGTCGCCCAGGGCAGCGAAAGCCATTACAGTCCAAGCCGCTGCGTGTGTATATTGCCCGCCGTTTTCGCGAACGCCCGGGATATAGCCCTTGATGTATCCGGGATCCAAGTGCGACTGATCGAACGGTGGATCGAAGAGCTTGATCAGACCGGCGTCTCGGCGCACGAGCCGCGCGTCGACCGCTTCCATGGCTGATCGTGCGCGAGCGGGGTCGCCCGCGCCGGAAAGCACGGCCCAGCTTTGCGGGAGGGAGTCGATTTGGCATTCGGGACTGAGCGTCGAGCCGAGGGGTTCACCGTTGTCGAAGTACGCGCGGCGATACCATTGGCCATCCCATGCGTTCTGCTCGATGTTCTGTCGAAGATTCGCGGCATGCGTAAGGCAAACCTGCGCGAAGTCGGAGTCGTCGCGACCCGCGGCGATTTCGGCGAATCGCGTCAGCACATCGTACAGGAATAGTGCCAGCCAAACGCTCTCGCCCGTGCCTTGTGCACCAACGAGATTCATGCCGTCATTCCAATCACCCGTACCCATGAGCGGTAACCCGTTCGGGCCGAGAGTCAATCCATGCCGGATGGCTCGGACGCAGTGCTCATAGAGTGTGGCGGACTCCTCGGAGCGCGCGGGCAGGTCGTAATAGCCCTCCTCGCCTGGGCGCAGGGGCCGACCGTCCAGAAAATGTACTATCTCGTCCAGGACACCCGTATCGCCAACGTCGTGGACGTATTGGCTTGTGGCATAGGGCAGCCAAAGGTAGTCGTCCGAGATACGGGTTCGCACGCCACGTCCCATGGGAGGATGCCACCAGTGCTGTACGTCGCCTTCGCGGAATTGGCGCGATGCGCAGAGGAGCAACTGGCTGCGGGCCAGGCGCGGCTCGGTATGCAACAGAGCCATCACGTCCTGAAGCTGATCGCGGAACCCGAACGCTCCGCCGGACTGGTAGAAGCCGCTGCGAGCCCACAACCGGCAGGCTAGAACTTGATAAACAAGCCATCCGTTGACCAGGATATCAACGGACGGATCGGGCGTCTCAACGTGGACGGTGCCAAGCGTGCGATTCCAATAGTCACGCACTCCTCCGAGTGCGGCCTTGGCGGCGGCAACGCCCTTGAAGCGCTGAATGAAACCGCGGGCCTCGTCAAGGCTGCGACCGGCGCCCAGCATGAAAACAACCTCGCGCTCCTGCCCGCCGGCCAGTGGTAGTATCACCTGCATCGCCCCACAGGGATCCAAACCGGCGCCAACCTGGCCGGAGAGCTGGGTTCGAAACATGGCGGCCGGCTGCGCGGGGGAACCCGTGCGTCCCAGGAATTCGGTGCGCGAGCCGGCCACCGCTCGGCTCGACTCACTGACATCAAGGAACGCGACGCGTTCTGGGAACTCGGCGTTGTATGGGTTTCGGGCCAGCATGGCGCCCGTGGCGGAATCGATTTCGGTGATGACGTGCAACATGGTCTTGGCGCGTTGCTCGCCCAGCACCCACTCGACGAAACCGGTGAGGGACAGTCGTCGGGCGTGGTTGGAGTGATTGCGGATTTTGAAGGCGATGAACTTTACGGGCGCGTCCGTAGCGACGTAGCAGCTCATCTCCGAAGAAATCCCGTTTTCGGCGTACTCGAAGATCGTGTAACCAAACCCGTGACGTATCGTGTAGGCATTGGACCCCCGTGCGGGCAGCGGCGTTGGGGACCAGAAGCGTCCCGTCTCCTCGTCACGGATGTAAAAGGCCTCGCCGGAGACGTCGGTGACGGCATCGTTGTACCAAGGCGTCAGGCGGAATTCATGGGCATTCTCGGCCCAGGTGTACCCGCCTCCGCTTTCCGTCACGACGGTCCCGAAATCGGCATTGGCCAACACGTTGCTCCAGGGGGCCGGCGTCACGTCCTGGGGCCTGAGCGCGATGATGTACTCGCAGCCGTCGTGCGTGAACCCCCCCAGGCCGTTGAAAAACACAAGCTCGCGCGTGGGCCATACGACCGCCGTCTGCACCTCGGGGCGGCGTACCGGCAGCGGTGTGAATCGCGGAGGCTGCGCAACGATGCGGCGACGCGGCTCCGCCTGTTCGGACAGGCTGCCGCCGCTATCCGATAGGATGACGCGGGCCGCGGTTTGGAGCAGGCCCTTGTCATCGTCGGTAATCTGATCGGCGCGGCGAACGAATATGCCACTGGGCCGGTCGATCATGTGGACTTCCGTGCCGCCGGCGATCATCCCGATGATCTGATCGTGGAGGTTCTGGCGGTATCCGGACGTGTCCTCGTTCAGAATCACCAGATCAGCGGCGAGGCCTTTCATTCTCCAGTAGGCATAAGCACGTACGCATTGCCTGACGAACTCGATCTTCGAAACATCGGAGACGCGCACCAGTACGATCGGGAAATCGCCGGAGATGCCGTAACCCCAAAGCCCCGGCTGGCCGCGGCGGTTGCGGGCCAGTACGTCGGCGGGGGCGCGACGAATTGGGCTTGCGTACACTAAGGAGCTAGCCAGTCGCCCGTAAACCTGGGCCTCAGCTTCGGTGGCATCGAGCTGTCGAAGTACGACTTGGCTGTGGGTCCAAGCCAGCTCGAAGACGCGCTCGGTCAGCCGCCGATCGTGGTACTTCCCAATCAGCGCCTGGGCAGCCTCGCGCGTTTCGGTGACGCCGGTCACGATGTCGATGATGACTGTTTCGTCTGGCTCGATGGTGAATGCGCGGCGGATCGCCACGATCGGGTCGAGGACGGCGCCTTGACTGTTCTGAAGATGGGTGACGTACATGGCGGCGGGGTCGTCAAGCGCCCGGCCGCGGCCGATGAATGCCGCACGATCGGTCTCATATGAAGCTTCGCCGGCATTCACAGCACTGACGGCCATCAGGTGCAACATCCAGGGCGGTCGCTCGGCAGCGGAGCGAGGGCGTCGCGTGCACAGCAGCGCCTGGCGTTCTGGCACGATTTCGGTCTGGACGAACAGGTTTGCAAAGACCGGGTGAGCCGCCTCGGCGGCAGACGGTGCAAGGACGACCTCGGCATAGCTGGTCAGCTCGACACGGCGGCGCTCGTGGCCATTGTTGGCGATGCTGATGCGGCGCACCTCGATGTCGTCTTCGGGCGAAACCGCGATTTCCATATGCGTGTCAAGGTTCTCATCGCGGCGTCGGAAGTCGGCGCGACCTTGAGAGAACACGGCCTCATAGCTTTTGTTCAATTTGACCGTGGGCTGGTGCGTCACCGACCAGAATCGGCCGGAGTCGAGGTCGCGTACATAGGCGAACAGCCCCCAGCAGTCCCGCGTGGAATCCTCGCGCCAACGAGTGACGGCAAAATCCTTGTAGCGGCTATATCCGCCGCCCGATTCAGTGACCATGACGTGATAGCGGCCATTGGAAAGGAGATGAACTTCCGGCGCTGCGGTGGCCGGCTTGCGATAGCTGCGGAGCCGGGTTGCGGGCTCAGCGACGTCTGAACGGAACTCGGCCGCTTCGTCGGTGTGCTGAAGTAACGGCGCCGTTTTGGGGATTCGCTCGTGCAAGAGCAACTCGGTCGAGCGAAACAGCGGGTCCGATTCGAATCGCCGCTGCATGGGCTGGTTGAGCAATAGGTGCGCGCAGGACAGCAGGCTCATGCCCTGATGGTGGGCCATGAAAGAGCGGACGGTTGCGCTGGTCTGCCCGCGCGGCAGCCTCGCGGGGGTGTAGTCGATGGCTTCGTAGAAGCCATAGGGACCAAGATATCCATCATCGGCAAGACGCCGCAGATTCGCGCAGGCTTGTTCCGGCGCGATCATCAGGGCCAGACAACTGGCGTACGGGGCGATGACCAAGTCGTCGCCCAGACCGCGCATCAGGCCCAGGCCGGGTACTCCGAAGGCGCGGTATTGATACACCAGATGCGTATCGGTCAGGTAGAATCCGGATTCGGAAATTCCCCAAGGAACGGACCGCTGTCGGCCGTATCTGATTTGCCGTCGCACGATGGCGTGGCAGGTTTCGTCGAGCAACGTCTTTTCGACCGTGGGCATGACCAATAGCGGCATCAGGTATTCGAACATGGAGCCGCTCCAGGACAGCAAAGCGATGCCGCCGTCCGTAGCGGTGAGCGAGCGCGACATAGCGAACCAATGTTCCTGGGGGAGTTTGTTTTGCGAGATGGCGATATAACTGCCGAATCGTGCTTCCGACGCCAGCAGATCGTAAAAGCTCGCGTCGAGCCGGTGATTCGTAACGTTGTAGCCGATCGAAAGCAGGCGTCGGGTTTTATCGTAGAGGAAGTCCAAGTCGACGTCGGCCAAAGCGCCGCAGCGCGCGGCAAGCTGCGCCACTTCGCTAAGGCGTTCCCGGGCGCGACGGGCGCCTTGCACGAGTGAGTCCCGCCAGCGCGACCATCCGACCTCCTCCTCGGATAGCAGCGTGCCCTGGCGCCGACGATCCTCGAGTATGACATCGAGGATGGGTAATTGCTGCGACTCGAAATCAGCGAGCGCGCGAAGCGTGGCCACGCCGTCGAGCGCATCTCGCAACTCAACCGCGGATCGAGCGCGGTCGCCGGTTTCGCCGGCCCAAATCGACTCCGGCAGCGGTGAGAGCATCACCCACGGAGCGAGATGGGTCAGGTCGTCCAGCGCATCGCGGCACTGGCGCTCAAAGGCTGCGACCCACCATTTCACCTCATCGGTGCTGCTGGAGACGGCCTCGATCAGATCCGCCGCGGCGAGTGCCGAGCGCTGAAGGAGCAGGTACGCAGATGCGAGCGAGTCGGGAGCCGCCTGCAATTCGACTTGCAGGTGCACGGCACGTTCTTCTACGTTTGCTGCGGCGTCGCGCGGCACGTGTTTTCGCACGATGTGCCGTTCGCTGATGACGTCCTGCAAGACGCCGAGCGTATCGGACAGACCGCTCCATAGTTGCGGCGCCAGAATCCGCCGGGTCTCAATCTCGAGGATGCCGCTGCGCAGGACGAGAATGTGCCCGGCGAGGTTGCCGCTGTCAACCGTTGAGACATAGAGCGGCAGTAATGGCTCGAGCGTACGGGTCTCGTACCAGTTATAGAGGTGTCCACGAAAGCGCGGCAGCTTTTCCATGGTCGTGAGGGACTTGTCGATGCGATGGAGAAGCTGGCCCGCCGAAAGATAGCCGAAGTCGTACGCGCCGAGATGAGCCAATAGAGATATGCCCATGTTCGTCGGTGACGTGCGATGGGCCACCAACTCGGCGGGATGTTCCTGGTAGTTGTCCGGCGGCAACTCGTTGTCGTCCGGGGTCATGAACGTCTCGAAGTATCGCCACGTACGTCGCGCGACGCGATGCAGGAAGGCAAGGTCCTCAGCGGTCATTCGAGGCGCACGCCGCCGGATCGGGCGGCTCATCCACCACGCCACGAGCGGTGACAAAAACCAAAATATCAGAATCAAAGCGGCCGTTCGAAGAGCCGGCACGCCTTCGAACATCAGTATGACTGCCGCCGCGACCGCAAGCGCGGGTGACATCCACATCGCGCGTGAAAACGCGATCAAGCTGCTGCCGGAGTTGAGTTCCGATTCCGAGGCTGTTTGCCACTGCATCAGCCGGCGGTGGCTCACCAGGAGCCGCCAGGCCGTGCGAAGGATGGCATCGAGACCGATGTACGCCTCGTAGGGCAGGCAGACCAGCATAAACGCCGTTTGGCCAAGGTGCTTGCCGGCTGTCTGCGCCGCGCCGCGAAGGTGTATCCAAAGCGGCAGATCGGGCGGCTTGCCCATGAAGTCGGCGATAGTGCCCATAAGCGGCGGGATGACAAGGATCAACAAAACGACCAGGGTCAGTAATCCGGCCGGACCTGGAAGAAGCCAGCCCAACAGGAGCAGCCCCATCATCGCTGCCGGCACCAGACTGCGTCGCAGGTTATCGAAGATCTTCCAACGCGATAGACCAGAAATGAGGTTGCGTACCTTGTGGCCATCACCCCCGGGCACCCGCGGCAGCAGCCAAGGCGCGATCTGCCAATCGCCGCGGATCCAGCGATGTCGCCGGCTGATGTCGCTGGTGTAGCGGGACGGATATTCATCGTACAAAAGCACGTCGCTGACTAGCCCGGCGCGCGCGAAACAGCCTTCCAGCAAATCGTGACTCAGAATACGGTTTTCCGGGAAGCGCCCTTTGAGTGCCAGTTCGAAGCTGTCAACGTCGTAGATGCCTTTGCCGATGAACGAGCCTTCGCCGAATACGTCCTGGTACACGTCTGACACCGCGCGGGTGTATGGGTCGATGCCGGCATCACCGGCAAACAGTCGAGCGAAGAGCGACCGACCTGCGCTGGGCAACGCAACCCCGACGCGCGGCTGCAAGATGCTGTATCCGTCGACCACGCGGCCTCGCTTGGGATCGTAACGCGCTTGATTGAGAGGATGAGCCATCGCACCGACAAGCGCCCGTCCTGCGTCGCGTGGGAGCTGTGTATCCGAGTCGAGCGTAATGACGTATTTGATCTCTGGGAGAAGGTCGGTCTGGCCGACGACGAGGTTGAAGCGATCGGAGGCGCCACCACGCAGCAGGGCATTGAAGTCGGCCAGCTTGCCGCGCTTTCGCTCCCATCCCATCCAAACACCTTCCTGGGCGTTCCATCGACGGGGCCGGTGTAAAAGAAAGAAGGGGCCCGCATTCCCGGTGGTGTACTTTGCGTTGAGTCCGTCGATGGAGTCCCTTGCCATGCGCAGGAGTTCACCGTCTTCCGGCATCACCTCCTGCGGTGCGTCGCGGAAGTCAGTGAGGAGCGCCCAAAATAGATTTGAGTCACGATTGGCCAGGAATCGCACTTCCATCGCGTCGAGCAGGTCTTTGAGCGTCTTCGCGCCCGTGATGATAGTGGGCACAACGCACACGGTCCTGCGGTCAGGTGGAATACCGTCGGAAAAGTCCAACTTGGGCAACATGCGCGGTGGAAAGCAAAGCGTACAAATCCAGTTGATGAGGGCAACACTCAGATGACTGACAGAAAGTAGCAGCGGCAATGCGATCAACCAAAGCTGCCAATTCGGGGCACCCCGCGGTGATGCGGGTCCGAGTATGCACAGCGTGGCGGCAGCCGTAACCAGGGTAAAGGCACCGATGTAGCCGAGCAACGGGATGCGCCCGCCCAGCCGCTGGAGGAAGATCCGCGGCGACACGCGCAGCCTGACGGCCTGCTCGAGCCGGCGGCGGCCCTTGTCGACGAGGTAATACCCGACGTGGTAGGAGCGAACATCGCCATGATTCTTCTCAACGCGTTGGCCTGCGAGTTCGACCGCCTTATGGGCGACTTGCTCCTCAGATAGCGGTGAGCGACGGGCGATCTTTTCGACCGCATGGCGATAGGAATCGCGCGTCGCGAAGTCCATGTCGGCGTAGGCGCCGGCGGGATCGTCGCGCAGTCTTTGCTCGACCACGCTGAGCGTCTCGACAAACTCGCGCCAGTCCATCGCGGCCAGAAACCGCAGACTGCCGATGCTGTTACCGATCGAGACTTGGTCGGCCGCCTGGGACTGGGCCTCCTGCTGGACGATCTGTTCGACCGAATGCCCCTGTTCGGCCAAGCGATGTTCGAGCCAGACCATTGGGACGGAGGCGGCGAGGCCGTGGCCTTGCAGCCGCCACGTCAGTTCTGCCACAAACGCGGGCGTGAGAGCGGGGTTCTCCCGTACCATCTCAGCCGCGACAATGATCAGATTGCTGGGGCCCTGTTCCGCAACGGCCACCATGCGTTCGGCCCAGCCGATTGCCTGGTCGCGGCTCCGACGATGGCCCGCGAGCTGAGCGGCGACGCGCCGAAGATTCTCTATGAGGGCGAGCCGAAGCATGATCGCGATGGCCCATAATTCGCCGAGATGGAGCGTCGCGACGGTTTGGTAGGCGCTAACAAATGCAGTGAGGCTCTCGGCGTCGACACGGCCGTCGACGTGCGAAATCAGTTCCAAGGCGATTTCATACACCCGTGGGAGGCCGGCGTTCGGACCGCCGACGAGTCGGGGTAACTCGCGGCTATACGTCTTCGGAAAGTGGCGCCGCGTCGTGGCGATTTGCTCTTCGATCAAGTGAAAATTGTCGAGTAACCACTCGCCAGCCGGCGTAATCTCCCGCTTGGCGTGGACGGCGCTGGTGATTCGACTGTAAGCGTTCGATAGGACCGACTCGTTGTCGTCCAGGCGGGACAGGAGCCGATCGCGGCGGTGTCGACCGTCGACGCCGTGGCGAGCGGCCAGATCCTTGGCGTGCAAACAAAGTTGTTCGATGTTGAACAGCTCGGCGCAAAGCGGCGAGTCACCATCCATTGGCTGTTGCCCCAATAGACGACGCGTCAGTATCCGGCGGAGAGCAGATTCTCTCACCGTGTTATCGCGAGCGAATGTCAATTTCCAGCACCTTTCCCTACGGACCACTTACCACGACGTCGCCAAGCGGACTTACTTTACATTCGTTTTGTCCATGCTGCGCTTACTGTAACGCAAACGCTTGAAGTCGGCGCCCACCGCTCGTTGGTTGCGATTGCCGTGTCTTGATTCGCTCGAGGCCCAATTCGCCGTGAAAACCACAGTGTTCTGGTCTTGAAGTGAAATATACAGCGCTACCAATTGACCGGTCGCTGACGACCATGTCTATGCACGGCGGATGGTTTACAAGAATCTCCAGTCCCCCACCACCCGGTTCAGATTTGCTAATGCGTTTACGGTTGCGACAAGCTCGTATGGTTCCGCCGGCTTCGCGCGGCGATATAGAATGACATGGAACGGAAGCCATACCCTACCAACGTGACGGCTGGCCAGTGGAAGCTGATCGAGCCGTGTATTCCGCCGCCTAAATGGTGCGGGCGGGTCGCGCCGGCGGCGATCAGTTCACTGGGCATGTGCCGTGTGCGACCGGGCGGCCACCGACCCCGCGATGCAGACCAGCAACGACATGGCCGGCAGGGCCCATTGCGACGCGGCGGGGATGACCCGACGCGGATTCAATTCCTGATTCGCTTGGTCCAGTGCTGCGGTCCGCAGACGTTCACGCAAGCCTCCGCGGACTGTTCAGTGGATTTGTCTGTCGTGTCGCGCCATCTTGGAATCCTGCGCGACACCGGCATCGTCAACGTGAGGGAAGGAAGGTCGCCACATGTTCTACTCGGTACGCTATTCCGAGATTGCTCGCAAGCGCGTATTGGCCGACGCAATCGAAGCTTGCTGCCCTGACGCAAGCCTATGATTCATTGAGGACTCAGGGAAATACGATGTTTAGGTTTTGTTGATGAATGGACTTGCTCTACTTAAGTGGTCGATCGAGCTCTACTTGGGGCGATTCATCGACCGGACGATGTCTGAAAAACCGCGTTCCTGATAGCGCCAAGGCCCGTTTTGTGGGGCGTTAGGTAGAGAGTTGTCCGGTTTTGGCAACGTGCATTTTGCAAGGTGGACTGCTGATGAAGCGAGCTGCGCATCCCGGGGCCACTTGTTAGACGACTTAAGAGGGCAAACCAGGGCGACTTAGGGCCGTCTTTGCCCCTGATCGATCCCGACCAAATTTGCCATAAATACATGTCCAAAAGTGAGTTACAAAATCTCAGGCTGGCGTCAAGTCGTCTTCAGATCGTCTTGGGAAGCTGGCATTCTACCACTGAATTACGCCCGCAAAGGCGGTTTTGCAATACAAATCTCCGCCGCCTTGCACTACAATTCATCGGGAGGAGCGGCGGCGGAGACGCCTTCAGCCCGGATTCTACCCGCGGGCGATCGCCTGGCCAAGCACGTAAAACGGCGAACCCCGAAGCTCCAATTCACGAAGCTCCAGTCCACGAAGCTCCAATCCACGAGGCTCCAGTCCCCGAAGCTCCAGTTCACGAAGCTCCAATTCACGAAGCTCCGGTGCACGAAGCTCCGTGGCATTGGTCGGCACGTCTCCTACTGCCATCCCGTGACTAAAATGCCGCGGCGACACCGCGTCGGGATGGTGCTGGAAGCCGACGCACGGCGGCTTTATCAACGCTGGCCCTTCGCGAGTCGAGCGACCCATGCGTCGGGACTGAACCGAAGCCTGGCGTCGATGCGTGAGCGGCCGCGCGATTCGACGGCGACGGTTCACGTGGATGTCATGGCGGCAGCGATCATCGTCGCCAGCTTCCTGGTTACGTGGCGGGCGGCGGAGCTAGCCCCGTACTCCCGTTGGATTGGTCCGAGTCCGACGCGAGCCCGGGTTGTCCTGTTCCTTGGCTGAGCATGAAACTTGGAAGTGGTTGTACAGCCTGCAAGCACAGCAGGGCAGGCTCGACATGGATCAAGACGTCAGCAATCGACGGGTTTTCAAGCCGGATGCGGTCCTTGACGGCATGTGAGATGGCATGACCGTCGGCGACGGTAATCCGTGGATCGACCTCAAGGTGCATATCAACGAAGAGGTCGAAACCGACTTTCCGCACCCGGCACTTGTGGAGACCGAGCACCCCATCCACGCCAGCCGCGGAACGCCGTACACCCTCCTCGATCTCCTTGGGCGGAGCCGTATCAAGCAATTCTGCGAGTGCCGGACGCAACAGCCTGACGGCATTGTATGTGATGATCCCTGCCGCAATTAACGCGGCGAAATCGTCTGCGCTCTCATACCCACGCCCACCGACCAGTGCAACGAGGATTCCGACAAACACCGCCGCAGACGTGATCGCGTCGCTGCGATGGTGCCAGGCATCGGTCCTGACGGCTGTGCTCTTCACCTCTGTCCCCACCCTTATCAAGAATCGGAATAGACCCTCTTTCGTCAACACGACGAGAACGAGAACCGCCAGCGTGAATGGAGCGGGAGCGTGGTGCGGTGTGATGATTTCATGAACGCTTTCGACCGCGATCAGGATGGCCGCAGCCATCAACGTCAGGGAAACAGTGGCCGCCGCAATGGGTTCAAATTTGCCATGACCGTACGGGTGATTCTCGTCGGCGGGTTTGCCCGCCATCCGCAGACCGATCCAGACTGTCAGTGAGCAGAAGATGTCCGAGGTTGACTCGACCGCATCGGCGATCAGGGCATGCGAGTGCCCGAAGTAACCGGCGGCCCCCTTCACGATCGCCAACAGGGCATTGATGACGATTCCGATCAGCGTCGAGCGTATACCCGCCTTGCTGGCGAGCTGAGCGGTGGAATGGGTGGCCGACGAGTTGGTACGTACACGCATTGTTCTAGATCCCTTCGGAGCGCAGTATACGAGCGTTGGTCCCAGGGAACAGCTTCGCACCAGTGGAAGGCGACTACATCAATGGCATTGATATGATCAAGGACGACTGTCCGCATTGGCAGTCTTTTTTTCGGCATCGCTATCACGAATATGGTTGGGAAGTTCGCAATCGCCCCGGGCTTGAGACTTGTCACTGAGTTCGTCGTATCCCGATGCGGTCATGGCTGATCGAACGAAATGGACGAACATGGGTTCCGGGTCGAGCGGGCGGCTGGTCAGTTCGCAATGGGCTTGGGTGCCGATGAAACAGGGATGAGTCGTCGCAGGCAACTCCAGAACCTGCATGATGGAATGTCGTGGCGCGCGTCCTGAAAAGACCAAGCCGCCCTTTTCGAGCACTTCGACATAGTCAGGATTAACCTCGTAGCGATGTCTGAATCGCAGACGGATGTGTTCCGATCCGCCGTAGATGGTCGATAGCGTCGATCCCGGAGAGACCCGCACGTCCTGCCCGCCGAGTCGCATCGTGCCGCCGAGTTGTTCGATGGCCTTTTGCTCAGGAAGCACATCGATGACCGGGTGGGGCGTATTGACTTCGATTTCCGTGCTGTTGGCGAGTTCAAGTCCGCATACGTGCCGGGCGAATTCAATGACCGCAATTTGGAATCCGTAGCACAGGCCCAGGTAGGGAATGCGGTTTTCACGGACGTAGCGGACGCAGACCAGCTTTCCGTCCACACCGCGGATACCAAACCCACCGGGCACGATGACGCCGTGCACGTGGGCGAGGCGCTCAGCCACATTGCTTTCCGTCAGTTCGTTGCTGTCGAGCCACTCGATTTGAACTTTTGCACCGAGATGAACGCCGGCATGCTCCAGCGCTTGAATGACGCTCGCATAGCTATCGCGAAGCGACGTATACTTGCCAGTGATACCGATGGTGACTGGGTGGCCGGACTGTCGGAATCTCGCAATATAGTCGTTCCATTGCGCCCGGTGACTTTCCTCGCTCTCAATATCCACACGATCGCTCATTCCGAACACTTCCAAGACTGCATCGTCGATGCCGGCGCCGCGCAGCATTTCGGGAATGACGTACACACTGTCGCAGTCGTGCATGGAAAAAATGCGACTCATGGGGACATTGGAATAAACCGCGATCTTTTCGCGTACTTTCTTGGTTACCGGATTGCGCGCTCGGCAGGCGATGACGTGCGGGTGAATGCCGGCGGCCATCAGTTGACGGAGGTTGAGCTGGGCGGGCTTGGATTTCTGTTCGCCCAGCATCGCCGGTTCGACAATGTAGGTCAGCGCAACGGCGCAGACGCTGCCCTGGCCCTCCTCAAACGCCAACTCCTTGATGGCTTCAATGAGATAGGCGTTTTCCACGTCACCCACCGTGCCGCCGATCTCGACAAACAGGATGTCGGCTTCACTGGTGACCGCCAACTCGCGCAATCGGGTTTTGACCTCGCCGGTGACGTGGGGAATCATCTGAACGTCTCGGCCCAAATAACCGCCGCGACGCTCCTTTTCGAGCACGCGGGAAAAGATCTGACCACTGGTGCAGAAATTCAGGCGGCTCAGGTTCTGGTTGAGCATGCGCTCATAGGTGCCCAGATCCATGTCGCATTCCATGCCGTCGTCCAACACAAAGACCTCGCCATGACGAAATGGATTCAGCGTCCCGCTGTCGCGGTTGAGGTATCCTTCCAGCTTGATGGGCGCGACGCGGAAGCCCTTATCCTGCAAAACTTTGGCCAGCGAACTGGAAAAGATGCCCTTACCCAGGCCGCTCATGACCGTTCCGAAGACGACGACATACTTGCACTGACCGATTTGATACCCAGCCGGCAAATTTACGTAGAATTCCGTGTCATCAGATTGGTCGCCAAGAGGTGAGAGCAAGTCGTCAGAAAACATGATTCATTACCGCCGTTTACGCTTCCACAATGGAGTTCATTCGTTGGCGTTGGGTTGATCGATCGCGAACCAGGAAGGCGGCATAATCCGCCGGCGTATCGATCCCTACACTCGCCCGCTCCACCAACCCGACCGCGATCGATCGTCCATGCTCCAGGATTCGCAGTTGCTCAAGTCCCTCGAGTTTTTCCAGCGGCGTCGGTTCCCAGGAGGCCATCTCCAGAAGAAACTCACGCCGGTAGGCATAGATGCCCAAATGCAGCAGCGGGCCTGGCGCATCCGCTTCATGGTTGCGGGCAAACGGAATGAGCGAACGAGAAAAATAGAGGGCCCGCCGGCCTGCACGAACGACCTTGACACAACCCGGATCATGCGGATCGGCTACCACCCCTTGACGATTCAAGGCGTCAAATGGGCAGGCAAGGGTTGAAGCCGAGAACGCTTCGTCCGCCAGCAGCGAAATCACCCGCGAGAGGGCGTCCGGCTCGATCTCCGGTTCGTCGCCTTGAACGTTGACCACCACGTCGCAATCAAGCTGTCCAGCCACCTCAGCCACCCGATCGGAACCGGTGGCGTGATCCGCTCCGGTCATGACGCATTCACCGCCGAACGATCGAACAGCGGCCAATATACGATCGTCGTCGGTGGCCACGATGACACGATCGACGCCCGCCGCCTCAGCAGCTCGCTCGTACACATGTTGGACGAGGTATTTTCCGGTTTCTTTGAGGAGAGGCTTTCCGGGGAATCGCGTGGATTCGTATCGGGCGGGAATCACCGCGACGGATTTCAACCCGTACCTCCAGCATGTGTTTGCGAACCGTGACGTATCACATGATGATCTTATCAACGACTCGGCGACACGTCAAACGGCGACTGCTTGTAGTCGGTCAACCGACCGATTAGGATTTCCAAATCTATTCCAATATCCCGCAAGAAACCGATCGAAATGTAGAAACTCGATGACACCATGAGTCACAAACTGCTTACCGTACTGATATTGGCCGGTCTGCTGCTCGGAGCCGTCGTCGGGCAACTTCTTTTCGATCCGAATTTCGATCTCCGCCAGTCTGATTCCACCCACGCCCATGCCTCCGCGTTGTCCGTATTCACGTTCCTGGGCAACACCGTCTTCATGGGTCTGCTGCGAATGATGATTATCCCGCTGGTGGCGGTCAGCGTGATCGTGGGCGTCACCAGCGTCGGCGATTTTCGACGGCTGGGCAAAATCGGGGCGTGGACCCTTCTATACTACTTCGGCACCATGGCCATCGCGGTCACCATGGGGCTGATTCTGGTCAGCGTTTTCAAGCCGGGAACACGCATCGACGCCGCCCAACGAAACAGTACGGTAGCCGCCTATTCGCAGGATTCCGGCAGCGTGGAACAGCTCGAAGCCAAACAACGCGAGGGGCTTCTGGGCGTGGCCAAGGGCCTGGCTGAACAGATCATTCCCCTGAACATCATCGGAGCTGCCGCGGGGGTGTCCTATGCGCCGAAGATGGAGGTATCCAGCGCGGGGCAACCGCTGCCCATCATCTTCTTTTCGATTTTCTTCGGGGTCGTCGTGACCATGATCGGACCGAAAAACCGCATCATCATCGAGTTTTTCGAGGCTGTGTTCGACGTGCTCATGATTATGGTGCAAGCCGTCATCTGGCTTGCACCCGTCGGCGTCTTCGCCCTATTGGCATGGACGGTCGCACGGATTGGGCTGTCCGATTTCGGCCCCGCGATTGGTTCGTATATGGCCGTCGTACTCGGCGGCCTGGGCGTGCACGGCCTGATCGTGCTGCCCTTGATCTTGTGGCTGTTCGGTCGCAACAAGGAGGGCCGGAGGTTCAACCCGTTCACTTTTTTGCACCAGATGCGGCAGGCCCTCATGACCGCCCTGGGGACCGATTCCTCGTCGGCTACCCTTCCGGTGACGATCGAGTGCGCCACGGAATTGGGCGGAGTGAGCAAGCGAGCGGCCGGGTTCGTCTTACCGCTCGGTTCGACCATCAATATGGACGGGACGGCGTTGTACGAAGCCGTCGCGGTCGTATTCCTGGCACAGGCCTACGGATTGAGTCTGGATTTCACGACGATGGTATTGATCGCCCTCACCGCCACACTCGCGGCCGTGGGAGCGGCGGGCATCCCCTCAGCGGGCTTGGTCACCATGGTCATCGTTTTGGACGCCGTCAACAACAGCGTCATCGCCGCCGATCCGACGATTCAAGCCATTCCCATCGCGGCGGTGGGATTGATCATTGGAGTGGATCGCATCCTGGACATGTTTCGAACGGTGGTCAACGTCTGGGGCGACGCCGTCGGCGCCAAGATCATCGATCGCATCTGTTAATAACGCCGGCCTTCAATCTCCATTCCATCTCGATTGGATGCCAGTGCCATTCAGAATCCAAGAGCGTGTTTCGAAAGTGTCTTTTCTTTCCGAGCCGCGACCGTAAAGAGCCTGAGAAAAAATCGATTTTCGATGGCAGCGACCCGCATTCTTGATAGCGCCACGCGGGTTGCCCGAACGATTCTTTTGATTTTTTCCCAGGCTCGTAAGGGAGCGGTCTTTCTTCAAATGGCAAAGATCTCGAACCACTGCGCTCGACTTCCAAACGGCTCTTGAAACACGTTCTGTCCCACCTCAATGAAGCGCTTGACTGCGGCGGTCATCAGCACCTCTGCCTTCGCCGCACGCACTAATTCGACGGTCCTGACCGCCGCGGAATGACTCTCCTGCACGTCCTCGATCGGGTAAGAATCGATGTTGAGGCTCGCCTCCTCGGCCACCTGCCTGATCTTCTGGCGCGGGCCGACCAGGATGGGCAAAATCAAGCCCGCCTCGGCCGCCTCAATCGCGCCGGACAGCGCCGTCCGCTCGCAAGGGTACGCCACCGCGGCCGTCACCGGCTCCAAGTCCCGGCAGCGTTGTAGCACTCGCTCGTATGCGTCGTGTTGTCCATTCGATTCGTTTGCTTTAGTGGTCGCCTGTTTCATGATCGTCGCCTCTTTTCGCGTCTACCGTTCCACGCCGACGTTGCCGTACGCGTCCGCGACGAGGAAGACCGTTGGTTACATGCCGGACCCTGATCCGAACCGTCGAGTGCTTCGCCGTCACTCGCGACCTCGCAACACATTGTCTCGTACCTATATGAGCGGAGGTCGCCGACTCGCTTTCGTCCCTGGCCGGCTGTCTAGCTAGTCCCATTTCGTTTCCTTAATCTGCGTCTCCTAATGCAAAGGCCATACCAGTGACGGAATTGCGGGACGTCTGTCACCCAAGAAATGCAGGATTCAGCACTTACGGATTGCAGCGTTGTGGAGCACCTCGCGACGTGTCAGAGCCAGAGCGCCAGCGGTTTGGCGCGTGCGCCGACGGGTTGGCGCGCTATTCGGGACGGGAGATGCCGAGCTTCTTCATTTTCCAATGCAACGTCGAACGCTTCATACCCAGGCGGGCCGCCGCCCCCTTCGGGCCGCCGAGAACCCAATCGGTTTCTCGCACCACACGCAGGATGTGCTCTCGCTCCGCGTCAGTCAGCGTGACGGAAGCAGCCGCACTCGGCACCTTGTCCGTAGAGGCCGCCGGTTGCAGGTCGGCCACGGGCACCTGAAGCGTCGAGCCATTAGAGAGGATCACCGCGCGCTCGATGACGTTTTGAAGCTCACGCACGTTGCCGGGCCAGGGGTAATGAACCAGTGCATCCATGACCGAGCTCGGGATCGTTTCGATCCGCCGGCCCATGCGGCGGGCGAAACCCTGGGTGAAATGGCGTACGAGACGCGGGATGTCATCGGCGCGCTCGCGCAATGGCGGCAAGGCGATCGGGAAGACATTCAGGCGGTAGTACAAATCGCTGCGGAAGCGGCCTTCGGAATTCATCGCTGAGAGGTCGCGGTTGGTAGCGGCCACGAGGCGCACGCTTACTCGAATCGTTCTCGATCCCCCGAGACGCTCGAATTCGTTCTCTTGCAATACGCGCAGCAGCTTCGGTTGGAGCTCCAACGGAATGTCGCCTATCTCATCAAGGAACAGCGTCCCCTGATGCGCCAACTCAAAACGTCCGATTCGCTGGCTGATCGCGCCGGTGAAGGCACCTCGCTCGTGGCCGAACAACTCGCTTTCGAGCAGACCCGTGGGAATCGCCGCGCAATTCAGGTTCACGAACGTGCGGCTGTTGCGCTGGCTCAAATCGTGCACGGCTCGGGCGATCAGTTCCTTGCCCGTGCCGGTTTCGCCGCGAATAAGGACGGTGGACTCCGTGGGAGCAACCGTTTCGACTTGCTTGAGCACGGCGCGCAGCGCCGCGTTCTCACCGACGATGTCGCCGAAATGGTGCACGGTGCGAACTTCCTCCTCCAGATATGCCTTCTCCTTCGCGAGTTTGTCACGCAGCGCCTCGATCTCCTCAAAGGCCAGAGCGCTTTCTACGGCGACAGCTACTTGGTTTGCCACGAGTTGTAGAAAGTTTGTGTCCGATCCGTCGTAGGTCCCCGGCTGCTTGGACGCAAACACCAGCGCACCCAGCCGCCGCCGGGCCGTGGTCAGCGGCAGCCAACAGTAGCTATGGACCCCCAACGCCTCGACCCGTTCCAGCAACCGTGGCCAGCGCCTTAGCTCGTCCACGTTCGAGGTGATGAGCGGCTGCTGGGTCCGCCAAACCAATCCCGCCGGATCATCTTCCGGACGTAAGACGATCGCCAAGCCGGCCGGAATAGGTTCCGCGGTCTCCAAAACATGCAGGTGCATAGTGTCGGCCGCATCGTCGTGCAGAACCAACGATAGGGCATCAAAGTGCACAACCTGAACAAGCTGG
Source organism: uncultured Phycisphaeraceae bacterium (assembly GCA_964424105.1). GTDB lineage: Bacteria > Planctomycetota > Phycisphaerae > UBA1845 > UBA1845 > CAYRHJ01. The sequence goes on from CAYRHJ010000036.1 coordinate 103,197, forward strand.
CCGGCCAACTCGTGGAACAGCGCCGGCAATTCCCGGTGCGAGATGATTGCTCCGGAAACGGCGAGCAAGGCCCGGTACCGATTCTCGGTGGCTTTAAAGTGTCCGTCCGATTCAGCAGGTGCCACCAATTGCTCCTACGCGACAACCCAATCATGCCGATCCCGGTAAGCGCCTATCCGCATCGGACGGATTGTACCACCGCCAATTCGAGTCCAACACGTTCTTGGCGGAGGTCCTCGCGCGTAATCACCCGGGATCGGAGGATCGCCGGGGCGGACCGTCTGGTGCGTGCACAAGCGCCGACCCGCCCAAAATCTACGATTTTGAGCCAAAATCGCGGATTATGCGATAATAAAGCGGGTCTTTAATGACCACTCTTGCCTCGTTGAAACTCTTCGGCACCGTCGAAAACCGGTTTTATCGGGTACCAATCGGGTACTCCTTATTGCGCCAAGTTTTTCGTTATTTTTGGGAGGCCGATGACGTTTTCAGGATGCACATGCGTGTTTCGACACGGCCTTTCACCAGGACCTGCCGTGTGTGGCACGGCTGTTGCCGATCCCCCGGCAATTAAGCGAAAGGAGTACGGCGGTTAGAGGTCTCACTGGTTGTGCTATGCGTATCTCATGGGAGAATTGGGCCGCCTAGCCGGAGCAGAAGCCGCATAGGGCCGGGTCACCCTCGCGCACCTCGGCAGTGGTGCGAGCCTGGCGGCGATTCATCACGGCAAAGCGGTTGATGCAAATATGAGTTTCCCCCGACCGCCGGGGTGCCCGAGAGCACTTGCTCCGGCGATCTCGAGCGCGTGCTGCTTTGGCATCCGGCGCGAACGGAACAAACGAGCGTGACGCACTTCAATGAGATGGTCAATATCCTATGGCAAGAGACCCCATTTGCGGAATGACAGTGAATGAAGCGTCGCGGCTGCGTGCGGAGCGCGACGGACAGTCGTTTTACTTTTGCGACGAGCACTGCCGGCAGAAGTTTCTGTCCACGCCCGCCGGGGCCAGGCCGGAGGCTAATTCTGGAGGCTGTTGTGGATAACACCTGGCTTTCGATTCTACCTGCCACCATCACCATTGCGGTCGCAATTTGGTCAAAAAAGGTTTTGCCTTCGTTGCTTTTGGGCCTGCTGGTTGGCAGCTACCTGCTGAACCATTCAGTCATCGGAGGGTTGGAAACCGCCATCGCAAAAGCAGTAAACACAATTTCAGATAAAGGCAATTTGCAGGTGCTTCTGTTTCTGTATCTGTTCAGCGGTTTAATTGCGCTGGTAAGAAAAGCGGGGGGCATCACTGCGTTTTCTGCGTGGGTCGGCAAATTCGTTAAGAGTGAAAAAGGAGTCTTTTACACTTTGTGGGCCTTGATCCCGGTTACTTTTATTGACTGTGCCTTCAGGATTATAGGCGCAGGCTCCATTATACGTCCGCTGGCCGACAAACATAAAATCGCGAAGGACCGCCTGGCTTTTATGCTCAACAATACCGCCAGCCCGATTGTGGAGATGATTCCCATTGCCACCACTTTCGTGGGATTCAATATAGCCAATATCAGTCAAGGCTTGAAAGCGGCAGGAGCCACCGAAGACCAATCTGCCTACAGCATTTTGCTGCATTCCATTCCTTTGCAATTTTTCAGCATCGTGGTTCTGCTCATCACTTTCATCTCCATATTTTTTCAGTGGAAAAAGCCTTCCGCAGAAAAACAGAAGCAGTCCGCAACAACGGAAGCCGCGAAGGGAATGGACATGGAAGACGACAAGCCGGAAATAAAACCACGGATGCTCAATTTGGCCACTCCGATGCTGGCGGTAATTTTTTCCAGCTTCTTTTTCTTCTGGTATTTTGGAAAATCGAAGGACGGCACAGGCGGAACGCTTTCATCTATCATTGCCGCCGCCGACCCCAACAAAGCAATGTTAGTGGCCTTGTTTATTTCGATGATCATTACCGGCGTCATTTATTATTTGCAGAAATATCCGGTAAAAACAATGACCGCAGACCTGATTTCTGGCGGGAATAGACTCATGGAGATCTTGGCCATTCTTGTATTGGCATGGTCCTTGGGTGCTGTTTCACAAGACTTGAGGCTGAGTGATTTTATTCAGCAGCAGATTGGCAATTCTCTGCCCGGATGGAGCATTCCGGTATCGCTTTTCATCACAGCGTCTGCGGTCACCTATTTTTTAGGCTCAGGCTGGGCTGCCTCTGCCTTGATTATGCCTTTTGCGATTTCCCTGTCAGTGTCCGGTGGTTCAGGAATTCCAATCTGCGTGGCAGCGGTAATTACTGGCGGAACATTTGGAGATGTTACTTCGCCGGTCGCTGGAATGACGAATATGGCGTCGCATGCAGTTGATGCTGACCAGGTGGAATACCTGAAATACGCCAATCCCTATAATTTCACGGCGTTGGCGTTGGCGGCGCTGCTCTTTCTAGTTTTTGGAAGTATTGGAGTCGGGAGCTTAAAATAAGAGTGAAACGGACGCGTTGGCGATGCGTTTGTCCATGACGAGCAGCGAATGCCCGCGTTTATCGCCAGCTCACGGAAGGAGCGTAGAGCATGACTCCCATTGATGTGAAGCGTTTCGGGCTAGCCGTCGGCACTACGCTGGCATTGCTGTATCTGGGCTGTATGCTTGTCATGGCGACGGCTGGAAATGCAGCGACAATTCTGTTCTTCAATAGCCTGCTTCACGGCATTGATGTCACCAGCATTATCCGCACCGACATGCCGCTGTGGGAGGCGTTGATGGGTCTCGTTGAGACGTTTGTTCTGGGCTGGTTATCAGGCGCGGCAGTGGCCGCCATTTACAACTTGTCGCTGAAGAAACGACGACGATCATGACCAGGGACCCGATTTGCGGTATGAAGGTGGACGAAGCTTCGGCGCTACATGCCGATCGTGACGGACAATCCTTTTACTTCTGTAGCGATCACTGCCGGAAATCGTTTCTGTCTGCGGGCGCCAGCGTAACGCACGAAGACAGGCAGCCCGGCAAGGCCCTTTACACATGCCCGATGCACCCGGAAGTACAGCAGGATCATCCCGGCGATTGCCCCAAGTGCGGCATGGCGCTCGAATCGATGGCGATGACCGCGGGCACCGCTGAGGAAGAAAGCTCCTATCTGCATGTCATGACGCGGCGATTCTGGATCGGCGCGGCGCTGACATTACCGGTCTTCCTACTGGCCATGGCGCACCTGATTCCGGCGACGGCGAGGCCGGCTTGGGTGGATGGCCACCTTTCGCGCTGGCTGCAATTCGTGCTCGCCACACCTGTAGTCTGGTGGGCGGGGTGGACGTTCTTCCGCCGTGGGTGGCGCTCCATTGTGACTCGTCACTTGAACATGTTCACGTTGATCGCCATCGGCGTGGGTGCCGCATTCATTTTCAGCGCCGTGGCGATGCTCGTGCCCGGACTATTTCCACACTCGATGCAACACGGGGGCAAGGTCGCCATCTATTTTGAAGCTGCGGCGGTGATCGTCGTATTGGTACTCCTGGGACAGGTGCTCGAACTGCGGGCCCGCAGCCGCACCGGTAGCGCAATTAAGGCGCTGCTGAACCTCGCACCGCCGACCGCGCGACAAGTCGCACCGGAGGGCGATCATGAGGTCCCGCTCGGCGAGGTCAAAGTAGGCGATTGGCTGCGCGTAGTTCCAGGCGACAAAGTGCCCGTCGATGGCGAGGTGGTCGAAGGTCACTCCAGCGTCGAAGAGTCCATGATCACCGGGGAACCGCTCCCGGTGGAGAAAGCTGTTGGCGACAAGGTGACGGGCGGTACCGTCAATGGCCCCGGCAGTTTCGTTATGCGCGCCGACCGAGTGGGTAGCGACACATTGCTCGGGCAGATTGTAAACATGGTTGCTGATGCCCAGCGCAGCCGAGCGCCCATTCAGGGGCTCGCCGATAAGGTCGCCGGTATCTTTGTGCCGGCAGTTCTAGCGGTTGCGGTGCTCACGTTCGTCATTTGGATGTGGTTGGGGCCGGAGCCCAAGCTCGCGCACGCCATCGTCAACGCCGTCGCGGTCCTCATCATCGCGTGCCCGTGCGCCCTCGGTCTGGCTACGCCCATGTCCATCATGGTCGGCGTCGGACGCGGCGCGCAGGAAGGCGTGCTGGTCAAAAACGCCGAGGCGCTTGAGCGCTTGGAGAAAGTTGACACGCTCGTCGTGGACAAGACGGGCACGCTCACGGAAGGCAAACCCAAGCTCATGGATGTCCTTCCCGTCGACGGCTTCGACGAAAAGGAGTTCCTGCGTCTGGTCGCATCACTGGAGCAGAACAGCGAACATCCGCTTGCCGCCGCGATTGTGCAGGGCGCAAAGGAGAAAGATATCGCTTTCGACGACGTGAAAGACTTTCGTTCGGTGACGGCGGGTGGTGTTGTCGGTACAGTCGCCGGTCGAGCGCTGATGGTCGGCAAACCGGATTTCCTGCGAAACGAAAAAATCACCGGCCTGGAGCCGCTGCAAGCCTCAGCCGTCAAACTCCAGGAAGACGGTAAGACCGCGATGTTTGTGGCTATCGACGGCAAACCAGCCGGAATCCTCGCCGTAGCAGACCCGATCAAATCTACGACAGCCGAAGCCATCGGAGCGCTTCACGCGCTCGGGCTGGAAATCGTCATGCTTACGGGCGATAATCGCCGCACTGCCGCCGTGGTGGCCAAACAACTGGGGCTTGATGCGTTGGAAGCGGAGATTGAACCAGCCGGGAAGGTTGCCTACGTCAAAAAAATGCGGGCAGAAGGCAAACATGTTGCGATGGCCGGCGACGGCATAAACGATGCACCTGCCCTCAGTGAAGCGGAAGTGGGAATTGCCATGGGCACCGGCACCGACGTGGCCATGCAAAGCGCGGGCATCACCCTCCTGAAAGGCGACCTACGCGGCATCGCCAAGGCTATCCGACTCAGTCGCGCCACCATGCGGAACATCCGCCAGAACCTGTTCTTCGCTTTTCTATACAACGCGCTGGGGATACCGGTGGCCGCGGGGGTGCTCTACCCGTTCTTCGGTTTGCTACTCAGCCCGATCATTGCCGGCGCGGCGATGAGCCTGAGTTCTGTGTCAGTAATCGGCAACGCGTTACGACTTAGGCGCACAACGCTGTGACACGAGGTGCGAATACCCCATGGAGGGAGTTTTCATAGTCCCGAGATCGCCATTGCTGGCCGGAGTTCTTTTTCGGAGGCTGCGCGTCGAGATCACGCATGATTAAAACCGTGTCGCAAATTGGGGCGAAGTTGGCTCGTTCGTGGAGTACAACGGCGGTCCTCTTGTTCGTTCAGGGCTGCGCGCTGCATATGGAAGGTACGCGAGAAGTTGCGACGTACGTTCAGAGACGGGCCGCGGAGCAGCCATCGAGTGCTGACGTCTATGCGCGGGCGCCGGCAAACGTGCAACAACCGGGGGCGACTCAAGATCATTCGACCAGCCATGGGGTACTCGACACCCTCCGTGATTTCATCGTGGTCGCTCTGGAAAATAACCCGGACATCAAAGCGGCCGAGGAGATGGCACGATCCAAGGCGGAGCGTATCGTTCAGGCGACGGCCCTGCCCGACCCGATGATCACGACGAAGACGCTTCCCGAACCGGTGCGAACGGCCGAAGGGGACAACTTCTTCATACTCGGAATCAGTGAACGGTTTCCGGTGCCTGAGAAGCTCGACCGGGCCGGACGCATCGCCCTCGAAGAAACCCGCGCCGCGTTGCAGCGCTTGCAAGAGGCGCGTCTTCAAGTCATCGCCGAGGTCAAGCGGGCCTATTTTCAGTTATATGTATTGGATAGAAGCCTCGACATCACGCAGGAGAACCAACGGCTGGTGCGAGGACTTATCGACGTCGCTCGCGCCCAGGTGGCCGCCGGCCGTCGCCCACAGGATGACGTGTTGCGCGCCCAAGTCGAACTCAGCAGCCTCGAGGCCGAACTCATCGGGCTCCGGCAGCGCCGGGTCACCTTCGCCGCGCGGCTCAACCAGCTGCTCAATCGATCCGCAACCACGGAGGTGCCATCGCCCGATGGCTTTGATGTTCGCCACGCCGACCTTCGCCTCGATCAGCTTCTCGCCAAGGCCGCCGATGCCAATCCGGCGCTGAAGCGTCTTCAGCATCAGATTGAGCGAGAAAAGCACGCTGTGGAACTCGCCAAACTTGCGTACTGGCCAGATTTCACGCTGGGCTTCGAGTGGATGTACATGGAGCCGCGGGACGCGTTCCGGCCACCGCCGAATCCGATGACCGGTCAGCGTCCGGTCGTCTCGACCATGAGCGAGGACGGCACGGACAATTGGGCCATCACCTTCGGGTTTTCGCTTCCCATCTGGTTCGACAAAATCAAGGGCGGAATCAACGAGTCGAAACACAGGCTCATGGCAACCCGTCAGGAGTACGCCGCCACACAAAACAGAGTTGAGTTCCAAATCACGGATGCCCTGGAGCGAGTCCGCGCACAGCGGGAACTTGCCCTGCTTTTCGACAGCACGATCATCCCGCAGGCGCATCAAACGTACCGGGTCTCCCAGGCTTCGTACACCGCGGGATCGAGCGATTTTCTCTACGTTATCGATAATTGGCGCAAGTGGCTGGCCTTCACGATTCAATACCATCGCTCCTTGGGCGAGCTGGAGCGAAGCGTCGCCGACCTGGAGGAGGCCATCGGGCTAAGCCTGCCCGAGTTGGGAGAGCCGTAAATGAATCTGGCGAGACAAGAATCTCTGCGGCGCAGACTAGGCTTGAAACGTCGATCCGGGCGACGTGAGGCACGCGTTCTGACGACCGTTCTCGTTGGCGTGGTAGCGCTGATAGTCGGACTCGCGGGGGGGCGTTGGTGGCTTAATCGATCCAGCGACGCAGCGAGCGGCCAACCGACTGCCGCGGGGGACGCGTCGGCCGGCGGCGATGAGCAGTGGTACACCTGCGGGATGCACCCAAACGTTCTTCAGAAACAGCCCGGCGATTGCCCGATCTGTCACATGAAGCTGACCCCCCTCAAGAAGGCGGACGAGGGCGGGCAGGCTTCGGGCGGCAGGACCACAGAGCGCCGGGTGCTCTACTGGCGCGCGCCCATGGATCCCAACTACATTTCGGAAACGCCCGGGAAGAGTCCTATGGGCATGGATCTCGTGCCGGTTTATGCCGACGACGACGAATCGCCTTCCGCGCATACCATCCGGATCGATCCGGTGACGATTCAGAACATGGGCATCCGCACCGGGGTCATCAGGCGAGGCCCGCTCGTCAAAGTGATTCGCACCGTCGGTCGCATCGATTACAATGAGCAATCGGTCGCTTTCATCAATACGAAGTTCAAGGGATGGATCGAGCGGCTCTATGTCGATCAAACCGGCCAGCACATTGCCAAGGGTCAAGAGCTCTTCGAAATCTATTCGCCTGAGCTGTACGCCGCCCAGGAAGAATACCTGGCGGCCACTCGCAACTTGCCCTTGATGGAAGGAAGTACGTTCCCGCCGGCGATAGAAGATGCAGCCCGGCTCGTGGACGCCGCGGTTACGAAGCTCAAGTACATGGACGTGTCGGACGAGCAAATTGCTGGCATTCGGGACGCGAAAAAAGTCGAGAAAACGCTGACCATTCACTCGCCCGCCGAAGGGATCGTCACGGAGAAGATGGCCATCGAAGGCATGTACGTCATGCCCGGCATGCGTCTGTTCACAGTCGCGGATCTGTCACGAATCTGGGTGTATGTGGATATCTATGAATATCAATTGCCGTGGGTGTACGTCGGCCAACCGGCGCGGATGACGCTTCCGTACGTCGCCGGGCGGGAATTTGTGGGGAAAGTAGTCTACGTCTATCCGTATCTGGAACCGCAGACACGGGTCATCAAGGTCCGCCTTGAATTCGAGAACCCTGATCTTGAGCTCAAGCCCGGCATGTACGCCAACGTCAAGCTCGAATCCGAGCTGTCCCGCCAGGCCCTGCTCATTCCCCGCGAGGCCTACATCGACAGCGGCGAACGAAAGGTCGCGTTCGTGGATCGCGGCGGCGGGAAGTTCGAACCTCGCGACATTCAGACCGGCGTCGAAGCGGAAGACGGGATGGTCGAAGTGCTCTACGGACTCGACGAAGGCGAGGTCGTCGTCACCAGCGGCCAATTCCTTCTTGACGGCGAGAGTAAGCTCAAGGAGGCCGTGGCCAAGATGATGGAGGCCGAGCGCGCCAAGACAACCAAGCGCGCACCGGATGCCGAGAAGGCGCCGGATCACGCCATCTCTCCCGACCAAGCCACCGCACCGGGTGTGGCCGAGCGCAAGATCATGCCCCACGACGCCGCGTACGCCTGTCCCATGGAGGAGCACCCCGACGAGAGCGATGCGGCCAACCAAGGCCCGTACTTTTCCGCGCAGGCCGGTGAATGCCCTCGCTGCGGAATGAAGTTAAAGCCGCTGGACCAGCTTCTGTGGACGAAGCAGTACACGCATGAAGAGTAACGTTGGAGACGCCCATGCAACGATCCATTGTTTTCCTGGCCGTTCTTTTCCTGTGCGGACGCTACGCGGAGCCGCAGGAAGTCGGATCCGCATCGAATGGCGGCATTCCCGCGGACGCCAAGTATGCCTGTCCGATGGAAACTCACCCCGACGAATCCGATCCCTCCAAGCAAGGCGCGTACTTCGCCCCTGCGACGGGACGGTGCCCCATTTGCGGAATGGGATTGAAGCCGGTGGAGGAACTCGCCTGGGTTCGCCTCCGACAGGCAGCGCAAGGGGCGGATGTCGCGCACACCTGTCCGGATCACCAGCATGTCCTCTCGAAAAGCAGTGGTGAGTGCCCGCGTTGCGGACGCGGCTTGATGCCCTTCAAGGTGATGTATACGTGTCCCGATCCGAAGCACGCCGGTGTGATTCGAACATTCTCCGGAAACTGCCCGCATTGTGGCCGCGGCCTCGCCGCCTATCGCGGAGTATGGCTTGACGAGAGCATGGCAGACGCGAATGTCCCGCCCTCGCCCGGCCTCGCAGAGGCCGCCGCGTTCCGCTGCCCGCTTCATCCCCTCGTGCACAGCGAAACGCCCGGCTCGTGCACCATCTGTGCCCGGGCAATGGAGAGCATCCGTCCGGTAGCCACGACCGAGGACTTGACGATTCCGCCGGATGCCAAGTACACCTGCCCCATGCAAGAGTGTCGGCAGTTCTCTGACCAGCCCGGCGAGTGCTCCGTTTGCGGCATGCGTCTCAAGCCGATCGACGAAGTGGCCTGGGCCAAGGCGATGCAAGACCGCCGGCAACCCGAGAATCAACTTGGGTACGTTTGCCCCATGCATCCGGAGCAGATCAAGGCGAGCAAGGCCGGAAGTTGCTCGATCTGCGGCATGCAGCTCGTTCACGCCGCCACGTTCTCGTGGCCCAAGGAGGCTCCCGAGCATGTCGCCGCGCAAGTAAACTACCTCATCGAGCATTATCTCGAATTGCAATCGCTGCTCGCTTCGGATCGCATTACGGACGTCGCGCGACAGGCCTTGGCTCTTGTTTCGGCAAGCGACGAACTTGCAAAACACATCGAGGATTCGAATGTCACTGAATCCCAGAAGCTCAGGACAGCGGCCGAGCGCCTACGGGCGGGCGCGCTCAAGATCAGGGGCAAGGACCTTGAGCAGGACCGGATCACCTTCGTGGAACTCAGCGCCGCCATGAATGGGGTGATTGAGCTTGCCCGCCCAAGCCGTGACCGCTGGCCCAAGCTTTACATTTACCACTGCCCCATGAGCAAGGGCGATTGGATTCAGAGTAGCCAGGAAAAGCGGAATCCCTACTACGGCTTCAAGATGCTCACGTGTGGCGAATTGAAGGATGTGAAGTAAACGAGTTTGAAGGTTGCGGGTGGAAAGGTTGAAAGGTTGAAGATGGCGACGATTGAGCGTTTTGAAGAAATCGAGGCATGGCGAGATGCGAGAATTCTCGTCAAGAGAATCTACGAACATACGGGTGAAGGTGAGTTTTCGAGAGACTTCGGCTTACGAGACCAGATTCGGCGCGCTTCGATTTCGGTTATGTCCAATATCGCAGAAGGCTTCGAGCGTTCAGGCAAGAAGGAGTTTGTCCGATTTCTCTATATGGCAAAAGGCTCCGCCGGTGAGGTTCGCTCGCAGCACTACGCCGCCGCCGATCTTGGTTACGTAACAAGACAACAGACCGATGTACTTATTGCGCTTGTAGAAACGGTTTCGCGACGTATTGCGGCGTTCATCACGTATTTGAAATCAACTGCCTGAAGAGCAGCAAGAAACACAAGATTTCGGCGGAATATGCGAACCACACGACTTCAACTTCTTAACTTTCCAACTTTCCAACCTTCCAACTTTCCAACCTTGGAACCCTTGAACCCATGATCGCCAAGATCATCGAATACTGCTGTCGGAACCGTTTGTTGGTTCTGATTCTTACGTTTTTCATCGTTCTGGGCGGCATCTGGACCATCTACAACATCCGACTCGATGCCATCCCCGATCTTTCCGACGTTCAGGTCATCGTCTTCACCGAGTATCCCGGCCAGGCGCCGCAGGTCGTCGAAGATCAGGTGACGTATCCGCTGACAACAGCGATGCTGGCAGTGCCGTACGCGAAGGTCGTGCGCGGCTACTCCATGTTCGGCTACTCATTCGTCTACATCATCTTCGAGGATGGCACGGATATGTACTGGGCGCGTTCGCGCGTCCTGGAGTCTCTCAACTATGTATCCAGCAGACTGCCCAAGGGAATAACGCCCCAACTCGGTCCGGATGCGACGGGTGTAGGCTGGGTTTATGAGTTCTCTCTGCGCAACGGTTATTACTGTCCCGATCACCCCGACGGAATGTATCGTCATTCGAACGAGCCCGGTATCTGGTTTGCCACACTCGAAGACGCCCCCGAGCCGATGCGCGAGAAGCTCGAACGCGTTCGCATGTTCGAACACGGGGGCAAGTGTCCGTGGGATGGCAAGACGGACCTCGTCCTGGCCGAGTACGACCTCTCCGAGCTTCGCAGCTTGCAGGATTGGTACCTACGCTACGAACTCACGGCGGTGGACGGCGTATCCGAGGTCGCCGCCGTGGGCGGTTTCGTGCGGCAGTATCAGGTTGTCGTCGACCCTGATCGTCTGCTGGCCTACAACATCCCGCTCAATCAGATCAAGATGGCCATCCGGGCCTCCAACAACGACGTTGGAGGCCGGGTCCTGGAGATGTCAGAAACCGAGTACATGGTTCGTGGCCGCGGGTATCTGGCTGCGCTGACACCGGAACAAATCCAGGATGCTAAGAAAGCAGGCACTCCGATTTGGCGCGTCCGGTCCGAACAGGGACTTGAAGATCTGCGCAAGATCGTGGTCCGCGCCACCTCGACGGGCACACCGGTCTACCTGCGCGACATCGCCGACGTTCAACTCGGTCCGGAACTGCGCCGCGGACTGGCCGAGGCCGACGGAAAAGGAGAGGTCGTCGGCGGCATCGTTGTCATGCGCTTTGGCGAGAATGCCCTGCAGGTCATCCGCAACGTCAAGCAGAAGCTCGACCAGCTCAAGCAAGGCCTGCCGCCTGGTGTGGATATTGTCACCGAATACGACCGTTCCGGCCTTATCGAGCGCGCGGTGCTAACACTCACCGATACGTTGATCAAGGAAATGATCGTCGTCGGACTCGTGTGCATCCTGTTCCTGTTGCACGCCCGGAGCGAGTTGGTGGCCATATTCGTCCTGCCAACCGGCCTGCTGTGCGCACTGATCGTGATGCATTACTTGGGGTTCAACGCCAACATCATGAGCCTGGGTGGATTGGCCATTTCCATTGGCGTCATGGTCGATAGTTCCATCGTCATGGTCGAGAACTCACACAAACACCTTGACCGTGAGGAGGACCGCATCCACGCGGAACTTGCCGCCGGCGGAACGCCTGTGCCACGGCCGCGGGTCGAACTGATCACCGAGGCCGCGAAAGAAGTGGGCCCGACCCTCTTCTTCTCCCTGCTGATCATTACCGTCAGCTTCCTGCCCATCTTCGTGCTGGGTGAACAAAGCGGCCGGCTCTTCAAGCCACTGGCGTACACAAAGACGTTCGCCATGGCCGCTGCGTCAGTCCTGGCCATTACCATCATCCCGGTCCTCATGCTCTCGCTCATCACTGCACGGGTGCTCCCGAAGCAATGGGGGTGGAAATGGAACCTGGCGATTACGCTGGCTGCGATGTTCGTGCCCGCCGCCATGCTCGCCGTGATACCGTTGGGCGCCTACGAGCCGCACCGGTACTGGTTCATCCTGGCATGGGTCGTTCTGCTCGGCATGTTGCTGGTGCCTCAGAAGATCTTCCACGAGCGGGTGAATCCGATCAGCAAGGCGCTCCAATGGCTGTACGGCCCTTTCTTTTCCCTCGCGATGCGACACCGCAAGAAGCTCATTCTGCTTGCGATCATGTTCGCCATTAGTGGTCTTTTCCCTCTCCTGGGAACGCGAAACGTCCCGTGGATCGGCCATCCATTGGCGAGAGCCTTCCCGCAACTCGTATCTGTGTTTCCAGGTCTTGGACGCGAGTTCATGCCCCCCTTGGACGAGGGCGACCTGCTCTACATGCCCACCACCGATCCGGCCATCAGTATCACCAAGGCTCGCGAGCTCCTACAGCAAACCGACGCGCTCATCGCCAGCTTTCCGGAAGTGCACCACGTGTTCGGCAAGATCGGCCGTGCCGAGACCGCCACGGATCCGGCGCCGCTTTCGATGATCGAGACGACGATCATGCTTGAACCCGACCGCGAAAAGTGGCGCAAGCGACACGTCCAGCGATTCTATGACTCTTGGCCGGCGTGGCTGGCGGATTGGACTGGGATGCGTTGGCTCTTTCCCGACCTGCGACCCATCACGATCGACGAGCTTTCCTACGGCTACGAAGACCGTGGCCAACACATCCCCGGCTTGAATGAGGTCGTCAGTTTTCCGGGCGTGACCAACGCCTGGACCATGCCGATCAAGACTCGCATCGACATGCTGTCCACCGGCATCAAGACACCGGTGGGCATCAAGATCATGGGCGAGGATCTGGACGTACTCGCCGATCTCGCCGAGCGCATCGCCGCGGAAGTCCGGACGCTGCCCGGCACCCTGAGTGCCTATCCGGAAAAGACCGTCGGCGGCCTGTACGTCGACTTCAACATCGATCGTGATGAGGTCGCGCGCTACGGGCTGCGCATCGAGGATGTCAACGATGTCATTCTGTCGGCACTAGGCGGCATGAACGTTACCTGGACTGTCGAGGGATTGGAGCGATATCCCGTCAATCTCCGCTATAAGCGTGAATTGCGCGACAACCTCGCGGCACTGAAACGAACCCTCGTTTCTACTCCATCAGGTGCACAGGTGCCCCTCGTTCAAGTCGCTGACATACGAATCGTCAAGGGTCCTCCGATGGTCAAGAGTGAGAACTCGCGCAAGACTGCCTGGATCTATGTAGACTTGACCACCTCCGACATTGTCGGCTGGATCAACCGCGCCAAGCCACGGGTTTTTGAGACCGTTGAACTGCCGCCCGGCTACAACATCGTCTGGTCGGGCCAGTACGAGTACATCCAGTCGGCCAACCGCCGGCTCATGGTGGCGGTCCCCGCGGCTCTGGTGGCGATCATCTTTCTCCTGTATGTCGGCACGCGCTCATGGTTCCGCACCGTGCTTACGTTGCTTACGTTCACCTACACGCTCAGCGGCGCGTTCTGGTTCCTTTACATGCTGGACTATGACATGTCTCTGGCCGTGGTCGTGGGCTTGATCGCACTGGCCGGCCTGGATGCCGAGACCAACCTGGTCATGCTCCTCTACCTGGACAACACCTACGATGCCTATAAGTCGCAAGGACGCATGCGCCACTTCGGCGATTTGTGGGATGCGATTCACGAAGGGGCTGTCATGCGCATTCGACCCAAGACCATGACTGTGGCCACGACGTTCCTGGGTTTGGTGCCACTGATGTGGGCAGACGGAACCGGTGCGGATACCATGCGCCGCCTGGCGGCCCCGATGATCGGCGGGCTGGCCACGAGTTTCTTCGGCGAGTTGCTGGTGTTTCCGGCGATCTACTTTGTCTACAAGCGGTTCTCGGAATTGCACTGGGAGGGAAAGGCATTTTGGCCGACCCATCAGTCGCCCGCGAATCCCACATGATTGAAAGGCTGCAACATGAGAAACAAGCGTCGGTTCCTCGTACTCGTGTGCATGCTTCTGGTCTTTCAGGCGGGGTGTCTTACGCCCTCGGATGTGCAAAGTATCGCCCAGGGCCAGTTCATCTCGTTTGTCAACGCACTGATCAATACGGTTACGTCTGACGCCATTCGTGGCGCGCTCGGCGGTTGAACAACAACGCGTGACCGTTCGCGAAGGCTGTCGAACACTACAACCAGTCGCAGTTCGGATTACTCGCGGCGTTTGAGGATTCAACCGGGGTTGAAGGAATTTCGTCCTATTCGGGATAGAGGAATGCACAATGGAGGAGTCGGGATGTATGCCCCCCCGCCCGCCTAAAAGGGGTTCATTCCATCGGGGCAGGCCCACGACCGCTTGGGGGCGGGGGTGATTCTGGCCCCCGCCGAGGGCGCAGAAACACGCTTGCCGACCGATTCCCGCAGGCTCGTTCGGCCCGGCATCGGGTACTCATCGGGTAACCATGAAAGGCCCCTTGTGTCCCGATGGCTACCTTCTCGGTTCGTACCTCATCGCCACCGCCCCCGAGCGAAATTCCAGCCGGCTCACGAGCTTCAAGTCGAGATGCTTCGATAAGCCCGCGAACAACGTCGGCCCGTGGCCCGCGAGCCTGGGGTGCACGACGAACTCGTACTCATCGATCAATCCCAGCTGACGTGATCCTCCGCAGCGCTTGCTGGGTATCGCGATAGGCCATGCGCACACCTTCAAATTATTTGAAGGTTTACGCCCCGGCTGGCTGTCAACACGGGGGCGAACCGGGCACCGTGATTATCGCTCCAACCGAGTACCCGCTCTGGTTGCAAAGCACCGCTGCGCCCTGTGGCGCCGGAATCACGCGATCAACGCCCTCGCGGCCTGTTTCCCATCACACCGGCAAACGCAGGGGTTCGTTCAGGGCAGCCGTTTCACGACCACTACCGTAGCGTGGACGCCTTCGCCTTCCACGAGGAATACGCGAAGTTCGACAGCGGCTTGGACGACCGCTTGATCGGGAAAGATTTGGGGTCTGGCGACCCCGTTTTATCGGGTACTAATCTAATCGGGTACTCGATTTTGCGTGTCGTAAGTCATTGTAAAACAATAACTTACGAATGGAGGCGGGGAGAATCGAATGTCCATTCCAACCCGCCAAGAATCTGCGTTTTTGAGCCAGAATCGCGGATTTTGCGAGATTAAAGCGGGTTTTGAATGACCACTTCTGCCCCATTGAGACTCTTCGGAACCATCGAAAACCGGTCTTATCGGGTACTGTTCGGGTACTCTTCTCAATTGCCTAGCTACTTTGCTGGGCACAACGGGGGAGTGCTACGCTTAGTTGAATTCTAAGACGAACGGCTTAATGATGGTTGTTCAAGGTCCATCAAGCAAGGAGCCGTGCGATGTGACAGAGTATCGTTCGGATCGGATCGAGGGGCAAGGGACGAAGTAGAGCGGGTGAGCCGAGCCGCCAGATGGATGCGGAGTTGCTGGGATTGAACAGCCGAGTGGCGATGATCCAGGCCTTGGTACCGCTGGCGCATGTGGGCCCGGAGCGGCTTCTACCAGTCCGGCGGTGCGTTCGGCTTTCGTGACCAGCTCCAGGATGTCATGGCCCTTGTACATGCTGAACCAAGCGTGGTCCGTGCGCATCTGCTTCACTGTGCAGCACACCAATTCCGCGAGGGAGATGTGCAACACTGGTGGCAGCGCCGGCTGGATGTACCGTCTCTTGATCGAATCGCTCTTAGGTTTGCGGTTGGAAGTGGACCATCTTCGTCTAGAGCCTGTCCTGCCGGGCGCATGGAAATCACTCAAGATCCACTACTGTTACCGGGAGACGCTTTACCGTATCAGGTTGCGCAACAGCGGAGGCAAGACTGTAACACGCGTCGTCTTCGATGGCGTCGATCGCCCCGAAAGGACGATCCCGCTTCTCGGTGATCGGCAAGAGCATGATGTGGAAGTCGACATCGGCTGACACGGCCAGGAAAGTTAACAGTCAATCACCTGTTTGCGACTGGACGTGGTCGCTGCGCGAATCCTCACGGCAATCCACAGACCGATCCTCACGCCCGAAAGGACGCAGGCAGATGCGACGCGGCCTCACGATCGACGAGCCATCGAACCTCACTCGCGGCTGGCTGAACGAGCTGCGCCAGCAGGCGGTCCGGATCTCGCGGTCCGAAGAGAACTTCGTGCAGAATGTCCGACTTTTCCGCCCCGGACACGAGAAAGGCAACCACCTCCGCTGCGTTGAGCACGGGCACCGTCAGCGTTACGCGCCACAGGTCCTGCTCGGCCACGTAAACTTCGGACACATGTCGCGCCCGCTCGTGAATTACAGGCGTCCCCGGGAACAGCGAGGCCGTGTGTCCATCCATACCCAACCCAAGAAGTATCAAATCGAACCGAGCGAGCTCGCTGCCGAAATATTGAGTTAGCACTGCTTCATAATCCCTCGCCGCATCCGCAGGGCTTATCTCGCCGTGAATGCGATGCACCTGGCCGGTCGGAATCGGCACGTGATCCAGTAGCGCCTCGCGGGTCATGTGAAAGTTGCTCCGTACGTCGTCCGGTCGTACGCAACGCTCGTCGGTCCAGAAGATGTGGACGCGTCTCCACTCGACTTGGGAACAATAGGGCTCCGCGGCAAGCAACTGATAGGCCCGCTTCGGCGTATGGCCGCCGGCCAGCGCGACACTGAACCGCTCGCGCGCAGACACCGCCCGGTGTGCTTGATCCACGAACAACTCGGCGGCACCGCGCATCAACGCATCAGCATCGAGAAACGTCTGAATCACGTCGTGCGTTTCCCTCCTTCAATGTCATGAAGTTCGGGAACCCACCACTTCCGGCCGTCTCGCGCCAGCAACATCACGGCCGAGTCCGGTCCCCAGGACCCAGCGGCATAGTTCGGAAAATCTGTCGGCGGATCGTCCTCCCACGCGGTGAGAATGGGCATCAATGCGGTCCACGCCGCCTCCACATGGTCCGCGCGCATAAACTGCGTCGCATCGCCGAGGATCACATCCAACAGCAGCGTCTCGTACGCCTCGGGCTCAGGGATTCGAAACGCCTCTTTGTAGAGAAAGTCCATCGCGACCGATTGCAAGCGCATCGGCGAGCCGGGTTGCTTGGCCTGAATCTTGACGTCGATCCCCTCATCCGGCTGAATCCGCAAGACGATGCGATTGGGCTGAATGTCTGGAACCGTATCGGGAGGGAACGCCAGATGCGGAACCGGACGAAACTGAATCACGACCTCCGACACCCGCGCGGGCATCCGCTTGCCCGATCGCAGGTAGAACGGTACGCCGTGCCAGCGCCAGTTGTCTATCTGGAGCCGCACCGCCGCGAAGGTTTCAACGTTCGATTCGGGGCTGACTCTCTTTTCAGCTCGATACGCGAGCACCTGATTGCCACGGACCGAGCCGGAATCATATTGTCCGCGAACCGCGTTTAGGTCTACCTGCTCCTCGTTCGACAGGCCCATGCCGCGCTTCATCAAATCGTACGTCTCGGAGATCAGTTGCATCAGGGCGTATTCGATTCCATTGTGCACCATCTTCACGTAGTGTCCGGCTGACCCTGGTCCGAGATACGCCACGCACGGCTCACCGCCGACCTTGGCCGCGATCGCCTCCAGGATGGGCCGCACCCGTTCGTATGCATCCTTCGGCCCGCCGGGCATCATGCTTGGTCCATGCCGCGCGCCTGACTCGCCGCCGGAGACGCCCATGCCGAAAAAGTGAATGCTCTTGCCCGCAAGCGCCTTGTAACGCTGATCGGTTTCCGTGAAGTGCGAGTTCCCCGCGTCGACTAGTAGGTCGCCTGACGACAGGAGCGGCACCAGTTCGCGGATCACCGCATCGACCGGCGCCCCAGCCGGCAAGAGCAGCATGATCACTCGAGGCTTGCGAAGCATGGTGACAAATGCCATCGGGTCCGTCGTCGCATCAGCGCTTTGGCCCTTCGCCTCGTCCACGAACGCCTTGACCTTTGCCGCGTCGGTGTCCAGCCCGACCGCCGAGTAGCCGCGGTCCAGCATGTTCAGCAGCACGTTTCGCCCCATGATGCCGAGACCGACCATGCCCACATCGTAGTCCTGCGTCTCCATTGCAATCCCTCGCCATCCGCCTTCAAGCATCAAACCCAATCGCCCGATCCCCGTCGTCCGGTTATCATACCACGACGATTGCACCCGTCGTGCGGTCAAAGTGACGAAGGCGGAAACCTTGAAGCCAGCTAACCCACGCATTCTGACGATCAATTGCGGATCGTCGAGCATCAAGTTCGCGCTGTTCGAGGCCGGCGACTCGTTTCGATGCATTCTGGAGGGCGGCATCGAGCGAATCGCACAGCCGGAGGCCGCCTTACGGGCAAAGGGTTTGAACGGGGCGGACAACTCTTCGCAATCAGTGACGGCGCCGGATCACACGGCGGCGGTGAACGCTCTGATGGATTGGATTGAGGAACGCAGCGGACGTGATGTATTGACCGCGGTGGGACATCGCGTTGTGCACGGCGGGCCGAAGTATTGCAAGCCGCAGCGAATCACAGCGGAACTGGTAAAGGAGCTTCACCGGCTCAGTCCCTTCGATCCTGAACACCTGCCAGCGGAGATCCTTTTGGTCGAGGCGTTTGATCGCCGATTTCCTGGCTTGCCTCAGGTTGCGTGTTTTGACACGGCATTTCATCACGACCTGCCGCGCGTGGCCCGGATATTGCCAATTCCGCGTCGCTACGAAGCTCTGGGGGTGAGGCGATACGGCTTTCACGGGTTATCGTATGCGTTTCTCATGGAAGAGCTGGACCGCCAGGTCGGAACGGAAGCCGCGCAGGGCCGGGTCATCCTCGCCCACCTCGGCAACGGCGCGAGCCTGGCGGCGGTCCATCGCGGTAAGCCTGTAGACACGAGCATGAGTTTCACCCCGACCGCCGGGGTACCCATGAGCACTCGGTCCGGCGATCTCGATCCTGGGCTGGTTTGGTATCTGGCGTACACGGAACAAATGAGCGCGAAGCAATTCAACGAGATGGTCAATTCCCAGTCCGGGCTGCTCGGGATATCTGAAACCAGTTCAGACATGCGCGACTTGTTGAAGTGCGAAGCGCAGGACATGCGGGCGGCCGAGGCGGTCGAGCTGTTTTGTTATCAGGTCAAGAAATGGATCGGTTCCTTCGCAGCGGCATTGGGCGGATTGGACACGCTTGTGTTCGCCGGCGGAATCGGAGAGAACGCGCCAATCATTCGCACCCGAATTTGCGATGGGCTTGGATTTCTTGGCATCCAACTCGAAGAAGAGCGAAACGCAGCGAACGAAGGCGTGATTTCGGCGGCTACCGGCGGCGCAGCGGTCCGCGTCATTCACACGGACGAAGGACGCATGATTGCCACGATGGTGTCCCACGTACTTGGCCTTGGCATGGCCGCCACACTCGATGCGGTGGTCGCCGAGATTGGACGCATCCAAACCAACGCCCGCGCCAACGGATTCAAGACACGGCCGCTCTGGCCGATGATCATCTTGCGTTCACCGAAGGGATGGACTGGCCCGAAAGTGATCGATGGCAAACCGACCGAGGGCACGTTCCGTTCGCATCAGGTGCCGATGGGCGATATGAGCCATCCGGGCCACGTGAAGATCCTGGAAGAATGGCTTCAGAGCTATCGCCCGCAAGAGTTGTTCGACCAGACAGGCAAGCTATGTTCCGAACTCGCGGAACTCGCCCCCAAAGGCGAGCGTCGCATGAGCGCCAATCCCCACGCCAACGGCGGCCGCTTGTTAGAGGACCTGCGTCTGCCGGATTTCCGCGAATTCGCAATGGAAGTCGCATCGCCCGGAGCGGTGAACGGCGAGGCAACGCGCGTTCAAGGCCAGTTCATCCGCGACGTCGTCAAACTCAATCCCACGAACTTTCGTGTGTTCAGTCCGGACGAGGTGAATTCAAACCGTTGGGGCGCCTTGTTTGAAGTAACGAATCGTTGTTCGACCGCGGAAATTCTTCCCGGTGATGATCACGTCGCACCTGATGGCCGCGTGATGGAGATATTGAGCGAGCATCAATGCGAGGGCTGGCTCGAAGGGTATCTGCTGACCGGCCGTCACGGCTTCTTCTCATGCTACGAGGCGTTTATCCACATCGTGGACTCGATGTTCAACCAGCACGCCAAGTGGCTGGACGTCGCGCGTGGGATTCCGTGGCGTCGGCCCATTGCTTCGCTGAACTACCTGCTGTCGTCGCACGTGTGGCGGCAGGATCACAACGGCTTCAGTCATCAGGACCCTGGCTTCATTGATGTCGTAGCCAACAAGAAAGCGTCAGTTGTTCGCATCTATTTGCCGCCCGATGCGAATACGTTGCTGTCCGTAACGGACCACTGCCTTCGAAGCCAGGACTATGTGAACGTGATCGTGGCCGGGAAGCAACCCACTCCGCAGTGGCTCGACATGGATGCGGCGGTTCGGCATTGCACCGCGGGCATCGGAATCTGGCCATGGGCAAGCAACGACCTGGGCGGCCAGCCGGATGTCGTGATGGCGTGCTGCGGAGACACGCCCACGCTGGAAACCCTGGCCGCTGTCGATTTGTTGCGACAGCATTGTCCCGAGTTAAAGGTCCGGGTGATCAACGTAGTCGATTTGATGAAACTACAGCCGCAAAGCGAACACCCCCACGGAATAAATGACAATGAATTCGATGTGCTCTTCACCAAGGATAAACCGATCATCTTCGCTTTTCACGGCTATCCGACCCTGATTCATCGGCTTACATATCGCCGCACCAATCACCGGAATCTTCATGTGCGCGGTTTTAAGGAAGAAGGCACGACCACGACGCCGTTTGATATGGTGGTGCACAACGACATGGACCGCTTCCACCTCGTCGCCGACGTGATAGATCGCGTGCCTGCTCCGGGTCGACGCGCCGCCTATGTCAAACAATTCATCCGGGACAAACTCATCGAACACAAGCAGTACATCGAAAAGCATGGCGAGGACATGCCGGAGATCCGTAGCTGGAAGTGGGATCTGCCCCATGAATAAGTTCATGCAACTCTGGAGCAATCTGCGGTCGAGCTTTTGGTTCTTGCCCTCGCTGATTGTCGGGTTCAGTATTGCTCTTGCGGTAGCGTTGATCGAAGCAGACTCCACCGAAAGCGACCGATGGCTCGCCCGGTGGCCGCGCCTGTTTGGGGCCGGGGCGGAAGGCGCGCGCGGGATGATGTCCACGATTGCCGGTTCGATGATGACCGTGGTGGGCGTCACGTTCTCCATGATCCTGGTGGTGCTGGCGCTGGCTTCGAGCCAATACACCTCGCGCATCCTGCGGAACTTCATGCGCAGCCGCGTCACGCAGGTCGTGCTCGGGATCTTCGCCGGCGTTTTCACTTATAGCCTGATCGTATTGCGCACCATTCGTAGCGGTGACGAGGGCGCATTTGTTCCAAGCTTGGCGGTATTCTTCGGTTTCGTGCTGGCGCTCGGAGGTGTTGGCGCCCTCATGTTCTTCATTCATCACATCGCCTCCTCGATCCAGGCCTCCAGCATCATCGCCTCGGTCGCTCAGGAAACCATCGCGGCCATTGACCGGCTGTTTCCGGAACAACTTGGACAAGGGCCGGGCGAAGACGATGATGAGCAGCCGTTAGGCCCTTCAGCCGAGCGGAAGTGGCGAGCCGTCCCGGCCAGGAGGAGCGGCTATATCCAGAGCGTGAATGACGCAGCCCTCCTGCGCTTGGCGCGAGATAACAAAACCATCGTGCGGATGCAGCACGGCATCGGCGAGTTCGTTGTCGAGAACACGCCGCTGGCCTCACTCGCTTTGGAAGACCCGCCGGATCAGGAGACGATAGCCGCCCTTCAGGCAATTTTCAGCATCAGCCGCCACCGCACGGTGGAACAGGACGCGGCCTTCGGCATCAGGCAGATCGTGGATGTGGCGTTGAAAGCACTCTCCCCCGGCATCAACGACACAACCACGGCCGTGACGTGCGTGGATTATCTGACGGTGATTCTGGCGCGACTAGCGCCTCGCCAAATCCCCTCATCGCGCCGCTACGAGGAAGGGGTACTGCGCGTGATCGCCAAAGGCCCGAGCTTCGAACACTTGCTGGCCGAATCGTTCGACCAGATTCGAACCAACGCCAAAGGCGATGTCGCGATTATGTCGCGGATGCTCGACGCCCTTCAAACCATTGCCACTTTGACGGCCAGCCCACACCGCCGGCGGGCGATTGGCAAACAAGTGCAATGGATCGCCGAGTTGGCCGAGCGTGCCGTCGAGTCCACCCATGACCGTGCGAGAATCGACACGAAGTCGGCGCGCGTGTGCGAATCGCTCCAAGCCGAGCCGGCATAGTTCCGAGGGAAGGGAAGGAAAACAGGCGATGGATAGGCGGGAGCAACCATGAAGAAAAACCCCAGTCCCTCAAACCTTGGTACGGTGGTCTCTGTGCGCGGCAGTGTTGTAGACATACGGTTCGATGCGCGTTTACCACCCATCTACTCGTTGCTGCACGCGAAGGAGGGGAAAATCGCCATCGAGGTTTTGGCACAACTCGATGCGCGTCGCGTGCGCGGCATCGCGTTGACTCCGACGCAGGGCCTCGCCCGCGGCATGGCGGTGGAAGACTCGGGCGGGCCGTTGAAGGCGCCGGTCGGCAAGGGAGTTCTGTCGCGAATGTTTGACGTTTTCGGGAACGCCATCGACCGCCAAGCGGCGCCGACAGATGTCCAATGGCGCACCGTCCATCGAGCCCCGCCGCCGCTGGCACGGCGCTCCACCAAATCCGAAGTCTTCGAAACGGGCATCAAGGTCATCGATGTGCTCTTGCCGCTGGAGCGCGGCGGCAAGGCGGGCCTGTTCGGCGGCGCGGGCGTGGGTAAGACAGTATTGCTCACCGAAATGATCCACAACATGATTGGCCAGCACGAGGGGGTCAGTCTGTTTTGTGGCATAGGCGAACGCTGTCGCGAGGGCGAGGAACTTTACCGTGAGATGAAGGAAGCCGGCGTGCTGCCGCACATGGTGATGGTTTTCGGCCAGATGAACGAGCCCCCCGGCAGCCGTTTCCGCGTGGGTCACGCCGCGCTGACGATGGCTGAGTATTTTCGGGACGACGAGCGGCGCGATGTGCTACTGCTGATCGACAATATTTTCCGCTTCATCCAGGCCGGTTCTGAGGTGTCCGGTTTGATGGGGCAGATGCCGTCACGCCTTGGTTATCAGCCCACGATGGGCACCGAGTTGTCGCGACTGGAGGAACGTATCGCCAATACCGACACTGGCGCCATCACCTCAATCCAGGCGGTGTACGTTCCAGCGGACGATTTCACCGATCCTGCGGCGGTGCATACTTTCTCGCATCTCTCCGCGTCGATCGTGCTCTCGCGCAAGCGGGCAAGCGAAGGCCTTTACCCGGCCATTGATCCGCTGCAATCCAGTTCCAAGATGGCCACACCGGGCATCGTTGGTGAACGGCATTATCTCCTGGCACAGGAAATCCGGCGGACGCTCGCGCAATACGCTGAACTCAGGGACATCATCGCCATGCTCGGTCTTGAGCAGCTTTCGCCGGAGGACCGCAACGTAGTCGCCCGCGCCCGCCGGTTGGAGCGGTTTCTCACCCAGCCCTTTTACACCACCGAACAGTTCACCGGCCTCAAGGGAAAGCTCGTCAGCTTGAAGGACGCGCTGGACGGCTGCGAACGAATCCTGCGCGATGAATTGAAAGACTATCCCGAGAGCGCGCTCTACATGATCGGGACGGTGGAGGAGGCGAAGACGAAGGCCAAGTCGAAACAACAACCCAACCCTCAAACAGTGGTCTAACATGCCGCCACCGATACTCATGAACCTTAAGATCTTGCTTCCGTTCCAAATATTCGCCGAAAAAACCGGCGTTTCGCGCATTGTCACGGAGACTCGCGAGGGTTCGTTCGGACTCCTGCCGCGCCGACTCGATTGCGTAGCGGCGCTCGCGCCCGGGATTCTGATCTATGAAAACGAAGCGGAGGGCGAGGTCTACGTGGCCGTCGATGAGGGCGTACTGATCAAGACCGGCTTGGACGTGCTCGTCTCCGTGCGCAACGCAATTGCCGGAACAGACCTCGGCCAACTGCGCGAGGCGGTGGTGCGGGAGTTCCTGAACCTGAACGAATGGGAGCAGAGCGTCCGCTCAGTGATGACGAAGATGGAGAGCGGTTTCATTCGCCGCCTCGTGGAATTGCATCATGAGTGACGAACTTGGGAATCGACCATTGAAGCCGAAGTCGCCGCTCAGTCATGTGGTCGGTGCCAAGGCCGCGCGCAAGCTCAAGGCGCGACGCCACGTCACGCGCACCGTCTGGTTTGGCTTGGGCATGATGGGACTGATCGGCTGGTCAGTGGCGATTCCGACGCTGCTCGGCGCGGCGCTAGGTATCTGGCTGGACAATCGCCATCGAGGAAGCCATTCCTGGACGCTCATGCTGCTGGTCATCGGTCTGCTCGTCGGCTGTCTGAATGCGTGGCATTGGGTTGCCAGGGAAGACAAGGCCATGCGCGAGGAACAGGAAGATGACGATGATTGAGACTCTGAAACTGGTGCTGGCATTGGGAGTAGGAGGCGGGCTCGGTGCAATGTTTTTCGGCGGCCTTTGGTGGACAGTGCGAAGGGGCCTTTCGTCGAAACGGCCGGGTTGGTGGTTTTTCAGCAGCCTGTTCCTACGCATGAGCGTTGCTCTAGCTGGGTTTTACTTTGTCTCCGGGGGGCATTGGGAGAGGCTGCTGGCGTGTCTATTCGGATTTGTTATGGCACGCCTTATGGTGACGCGGCTCACCCGAACAGCGGAAGAGCCAACTTCCTGGTCACAGGAGGCCAGCCATGCGACTTAGTCCTGACGAGATCATTTTCTGGCAACAAGGTGTTTTCAAACTCAACGCCACCATAATGTTCACGTGGGGATTGATGCTCGTGCTGGCCGTCGGTTCAAAACTCATCACGCGCAAACTTTCCATCGGCCTGAAGCGATCCCGCTGGCAGAACCTTCTGGAAATTGTCGTCACTGCTATCGAGAAACAAATCGAAGAAGTTGGCTTAAGTCAGCCGCGGAAATACCTCGGCTTCCTGGGCACGCTCTTTCTGTTTGTCGCCGCCGCCAGTCTCTGCACGATCATTCCCGGCTACGAGCCGCCCACCGGATCGCTCTCGACCACCGCTGCACTGGCGATGTGCGTGTTTGTGGCCGTGCCGTTATTCGGCAGCGAGGAGCGAGGCGTGGGCAACTATCTCAAGTCCTATGTGAAGCCGACGTTCATCATGCTGCCGTTTAACATCATCAGCGAGCTGTCGCGCACGCTGGCCCTGGCCGTCCGTTTGTTCGGCAACATGATGAGCGGGGCGATGATTATCGGAATTCTGCTGACTATCACGCCCTTCATCTTCCCGATCGTCATGACGGCTCTCGGCCTGCTCACCGGCATGGTGCAGGCCTACATCTTCTTTATCCTGGCCACGGTTTACATCGCGGCCGCTACGCGCGTCCGTATACCCAGACCCGAATCCGATGAAAAACGCTGAGACATGAACCGCGACAAAAAGAGGAGAAACTATGGATAACATGACAATCATCGCAGTGGCATCCATTGTCACCGCCGGCATCACGACCGCTTTCGGTACGATGGCACCTGCGCTTGGCGAGGGGAAGGCGGTCTCGACCGCTCTGAGCTCTCTGGCCCAGCAGCCTGATGCCTCCGCTACCATCACGCGGACCCTCTTCGTCGGACTTGCGATGATCGAGTCCACGGCTATCTACTGCTTTGTGGTCTCGATGATTCTCATTTTCGCAAACCCGTTTTGGAATCACGTCATCGCCGCAACCACCGAGGTAGCAGGAAAGTAGACCTATGCTGATTGACTGGTTCACCGTCGGCGCGCAAGTGCTTAACTTCCTCATCCTCGTATGGTTGATGAAGCGCTTTCTCTATAAGCCTATTGTCAACGCCATCGACGCCCGGGAGAACCGGATCGCCGCGGAAATCGCGACTGCTGACGCCACCAGGGCCGAAGCACAAAAGGAACGTGACGAATTCGAGCACAAGAACAAGGAGTTCGACCAGCAGCGCGCCGCACTCCTGAGCAAGGCGACGGACGAAGCGAAGACCGAACGTCAGCGGCTTCTGGACGAAGCGCGGAACGCGGCCGATGCCTTGCGTGACAAGCAACAGGAAACGCTGAGAAACGATGTCCATTACCTGAATCAGGCCATCAGTCGACGAACCCAGCAGGAAGTGTTTGCCATCGCGCGAAAGGCCTTGACGGATCTCGCCACGGCGAGTCTGGAAGAACGCATGAGCGAGGTGTTCACTCGCCGCTTGCGGGAAATGGACGGCAAGGCAAAAGAAGGCCTCGCCGAGGCCCTTAACGCAGCGTCTGGGCCCGCGCTCGTGCGCAGCGCGTTTGACCTGCCTACGGAGCAACGCGCGACGATACAGAATGCCATCAACGAGACCTTCTCGGCTGAAATCCATGTGCGGTTCGAGACCGCTCCGGACCTGGTCAGCGGCATCGAACTTACAACGAATGGACAAAAAGTAGCGTGGACCATCGCGGATTACCTCGCGTCACTGGAAAAGAGCGTCGGTGAACTGCTGACTGAGCAGTTCAACCGCCGAGCCAAACCTGGGCCCAAACCAAGCGCCAAAGCCGATCGCAAACCGAAATCCGGGACCGAACTTGATGCTCCCGAGGAGGCGAAATGAGCGGGCTACAAAGTGTCTTCGACCGCGCGTTCGCCAGCCTAAGCCAGGGGCGCGAAACCTTCAGGCCGCAACTGACACCACGGGAAGTGGGAACGATCACCAGCATCTCTACGGGCATCGCTCGGGTGTCCGGCCTTCCCGGCGTGGGCTTTGACGAGCTGGTCAAGTTTCCCGGCGACGTGTTCGGCATCGCATTCAACGTGGACGAGGACGAAATCGGAGTCGTGCTGTTTGGTGAATACTGGCATCTCCACACAGGCGATGAAGTCGAGCGCACGGGCCGGGTCATGGACGTGGCCGTAGGTGACGGATTGCTGGGACGCGTCATCGACCCGCTCGGTCGGCCACTCGATGGCAACGGGCCGGTGGCATCCAGCGAGCGCCTGCCCATCGAACGACCCGCCGCGCCCATCATGGACCGCGCGCCCGTCTCGGTGCCGCTCCACACCGGACTTAAAGTCATCGATGCACTTATTCCCATCGGACGCGGCCAGCGTGAGTTGATCCTCGGCGACAGGCAAACGGGCAAGACCGCCATTGCGATCGACACCATCCTTAGCCAGCGCGGCCAGAACGTTCTGTGCGTCTATTGTGCTATTGGTCAGCGCGCTTCCGCCGTGGCGAAGGCTGTGGCCACCTTTGTGGAAGAGGACGCGATGGATTACACCGTTGTGGTTGTCACCGAAGGCAATGACCCGCCGGGTCTCGCCTATATCGCTCCTTACGCCGCCACCAGTATCGCGGAGCATTACATGGAGCGAGGCCGCGATGTGCTGATCGTTTATGACGATCTCACCCATCACGCCCGCGCCTATCGCGAGCTATCTTTGTTGCTGCGTCGTCCGCCCGGTCGCGAAGCGTTCCCCGGTGACATCTTCTATATCCACTCGCGGCTGCTGGAGCGATCAACGCACCTGCGCAAGGAGCTCGGCGGCGGCTCCCTCACGGCGCTGCCCATCGTCGAAACAGAAGCGCAGAACATTTCCGCCTACATTCCGACCAATCTGATCTCCATCACCGATGGGCAGATCTACCTCTCGCCGTCTCTGTTCCAATTGGGCGTGCTGCCCGCCGTCGATGTGGGAAAATCCGTGTCGCGCGTTGGCGGCAAAGCCCAACTGGCGGCCTACCGGGCAGTGACGGGCGACCTCAAACTCTCCTACTCGCAGTTTGAAGAACTTGAATCCTTTGCCCGGTTCGGCGCCCGCCTCGACGAAGACACCCACAAGATCATCGAACACGGACAGCGAATCCGCGCCTGCCTCAAACAGCCGGAATTCGCGCCCGTGTCCGTGGCGGCACAAATCGCCGTACTGCTGGCGTTGACCGAGGGACTCTTCGACGCCGTTCCCATCGACCAGATGCCGCATGCCGAGCATGCCGTGCATGAGGCGGCGGCGAACATTCCGGCGGACGTGTGCGCCCGATTCGAAACCGCGGACAAGCTGAGCGATGGGGATCGGAAGGCTATTATTGAACGCGCCCGCAAATCGCTCGAAGAGTTCTCGCTGGAGCCAGGCTCCGGGTCCGAGCCTGAACCAAAGTCCAAAGAGCAACCGAAATCTGAATCCAAGGCTGAACCAAAGCCCGGGCCCAAGCATGAAACTGGGTCTGACTAAATCACGAAAGGAAGCGAAAAATGACACAGAGGAGTCCGTTACTCAACATCAAATCACTGGCCGAGCTGACATCGGTTCAGCAGCCGCCATGTCTCTCGCTCTACCAGCCCACCCATCGGCGCCATCCCGAGAATCAGCAGGACCCGATCCGGTTTGGCAATCTCGTAAAGGAGCTGGAGGCATCGCTCCAGCAGAAGTATCCGGACGCCGAGACCCGGCTCCTGCTGGAACCTTTCCAAGCCCTCGCCCACGATCATGACTTTTGGACCCACACACTGGATGGCCTGGCCGTGCTGGGCGGGCCTGGCTTGTTTCAAGTGTTCCAGCTTCAGCGGCCGGTCGCCGAATTGGCCGTTGTGGCCGACAGCTTTCACACCAAGCCCTTGCGACGCATTCTGCAATCGGTCGGTCGCTATCAGGTTCTCGGGCTAAGCCTACGCGAGATCCAACTCTTCGAGGGGGACCGCAATGTGCTCGACGAGATTGATCCGACACCGGGTGTCCCGCGGACGATTGCCGAAGCGCTGGGTGATGATCTGACCGATCCGCATTCGACCGTCGCCTCTTATGGGGGCGCCGGTCGGTTCGGTGCGCCCATGCACCACGGCCACGGCGGGAAGAAGGACGAGGTGCAAATCGACGCGGAGCGGTTTTTTCGTGCCATCGACCGCGCGGTGCTCCAGCACCATTCCCGGCCGTCGGGACTGCCGTTGATTCTGGCGGCGTTGCCGGAGCATCATCAACTTTTCCACCGTGTCAGCCATAACCCCTTTTTGCTGGCAGATGGACTCTCGATCAATCCCGATGCCCTGCCGTTGGATGAACTTCGGGAACGCGCCTGGCAAGTTGTCGAGCCGCAGTATCAGTCGCGGCTGGCTACACTGGCCAACGAGTTCGTCGTAGCGAAGTCCAAAGGGCTTGGCAGTGACGACCTAGCGGAGGTTGCTCAAGCGGCGGCCACCGGACGCGTCGCCACGCTGCTGATCGAGGCCGATCGCCAAATTGCCGGCCGGCTCGACGGCTCGACGGGACAGGTCGAATTTGCTGACCTGAGCCACCCGCAAGTCGATGATCTACTCGACGATCTGGGTGAGCTGGTCGGGAGGATGGGCGGGCGGACCCTGGTCGTTCCGGCCAAGCAGATGCCCGGACAGACGGGACTGGCCGCTATCTACCGTTACTGAACCAAACACATTCACGGAAGGAGAATAACCATGCAGATCCAAATCAACACCGGTCACAACATCGAGGTTCACGAGGCGCTCGCCGCTGAAATCAGTGGCGTAGTGGAAGGTGTCCTGGGCCGATTCGGCGATCACATCACACGAGTGGAGGTCCACCTGAGCGACGAAAACAGCGACAAAAAGCGCGGCCATGACGCCATACGTTGCATGATGGAAGCCCGTCTCGAAGGCCGCCAGCCCGTCGCGGTCACGTACCAGGCAGCTACCTTAGAACAAGCCGTCGACGACGCCGCAGGTAAGTTGACCAGATTGATTGAGCACACCCTCGGGCGGTTGCGCGAGCAACAGAGTCACCGCACAGACCCTGACCCATCCCCACCTGAACCGGAACTCGAGGAGGAGCCATGAGCGACACCACAGCAAGTCTGCGCCGAAAGATCAGTAGCGCCGGAGATCTCCAATCCGTAGTCCGCACCATGAAGGCCGTGGCCGCTTCGAGTATCGGCCAATACGAGCAATCGGTGCGTGCGTTGGGTGACTACTATCATGCCGTGGAGCTGGGATTGGGCGTTTGTTTCCGGAGTGCCGGTTCAACGGCATGGGCGACTGGAGAGACAAGACAGACAGATGCGGCTGCGATCGGCGCTGTCGTGTTCGGATCGGACCAGGGACTGGTGGGCCAGTTTAATGATGTGGTGGCCGATCATGCGGTCAAGACACTGGCGGCTCTGCCAGCTAAACCCGAGGTCTGGGCCGTCGGTGAGCGCGTTCATTCGCGCCTGGCGGACGCGGGCCTCCCGATGATAGGGCTCTTCCCCGTTCCGAATTCCGTCAAGGCCATCACCCCGCTCGTTGGGCAGATTCTCGTGGAGAGCGAGACGCGCCAAAGCCAGGGTGAAGTCACCCAACTCCACCTCTTCTACAACCGTCCCACGTCCGGGGCGGTGTATGCGCCCGTCAGTCAGCGACTGCTGCCGCTGGACGACACCTGGCGACGCAAGCTGGCCGAACTTCCCTGGCCGACGGGGAACCTACCCGAGATCATGGGTGGCGGCACCGCAACATTGCGGACGCTTATCCGCGAATATCTTTTCGTTTCGCTGTTCCGGGCATGCGCCGAATCGCTCGCGAGCGAGAACGCAAGCCGCCTGGCGGCGATGCAGCGCGCCGAGAAAAACATCGAGGAATTGGTGGAGGACCTCAACAGGACATTCCATCGTTTGCGCCAGAGTAGTATCGACGAGGAGCTGTTCGACGTCATCTCCGGCTTCGAAGCTCTGAGCGTAGAGCACAAGTGAACGCGTTGGCAAAGATGCAAACATGATAGATTTGGGTTGACAGTGTAGCTTGCCGCGGCGCTCAAGATCGCCGGCCACTCGACACGGACGAGCGAGCAGTTTGGGCTTTCGGCGGCGCAGTCCAACCCGCCCCGGAACTGGGTGGGATGCACTGGCGTCGAATCACAAGGCGCTGTTCCGCGGCCTTTGAGCGGATTTGGATATGACGCGAAAGTGCTCGACCAGTCGAGGTGGGCCGCTTTGAATTGCGATGTTCTCACCAGCTATGAGCGGGAATCGGTGGACGCTTCAGCGTGCCACCTCGCCCTGCGGCGAAAGCAACTCCGGTTGGGTGACCTTCTTTCTTCGGACAAACTCGCGCCGATCCGCAATACGGACAACAGCCCTGATGCATAACCTCGGCGTTGCCCTCCATCCACTCCCATCCGAAGTTCGATTCGAGAATGACCGGTATCCCTCCCGGCCAGTCCTCCAAGGACCTCCGAAGCTACCGGCGATCCCCGTGCTCGAGACGCTGTCGCCAGGCAATCTTCCCTTCCGCGTTCCGCGCGGTTACCGTGCTGAACCGGCGATGGACGTCCACGCCGATGGCCACCGCCGTCCGATCCGTCGTCTTCATGGCTGTCTCCTTCCTGAAAACCACCGGACACTGTACCGTCCGGCAGGAGACAGCCTTTCATGGGATTACTGTTCGCGTCATCTCGTGGTGGCTGGAGCTTCTCCGCGACGACCGTTTCGCGAGGGTACCTGAGGCCGGCGTAGGGCGCCTCTGCGGCGGTTCTGGTTCCCGCCAATCGTCGTCAAGGTGCCGTTGCATCACAGTTTGAGCCGATTGAAATACTCCCTCAGGATATCGAACGCCTCGTCCAGTTCCGGCGTGGTCAATTCCGCCTGTCGTGCTAACGATGGAAACTCTGACGCCCAGGAGCTGGGCGGGACCGTCAGCTTACTCGGAACCCCGTGCGTGTTGCGCCGTGCGAACGTCTCACGAATGGCAGCGGCCACCTGATCGGGATCAAGTTCGCCGCGCTCGATCAGCAGCACAAGGTCGACGATGTCCTTCGCCCTGGCCTTTGGCGGCGATCAGCTTGCAGCGACGGACGGGCAACACTACGTCGTTGTCAATGCGAAGGGGCCCGCTGCCGCCGACCGGATCAAACGTCAGAACATCACCCGCGACTTCCAGGCGATCCGGCGCAGAGCAGGCGTGCCGAAGTGCAAGTTCCACGACCTGCGGAAGAGCTACTGCACGAACATCGCACAGGCGACTCCGTTGCACGTCGTGCAGCAGCTCGCTGGTCATGCGGACATCCGTACGACGCAGAAGCACTACTTGCAGGTGCAGCCGGAGTTGGTCGATGCGGCGCGTCGGGCAGTCGAGGAGATGCTGAAATGTACAGGCTGATACCAACTGACCCACTTTTGACCCACTCGGTCAAAAACGGCGGTTTTCATGCGATTCCCGTCGGCTCAAAAAAGAAGGCCGAAGCGTCTAAGCTACGGCCTTTCCAGCACTTACGGTTTACAGCGGGCGAGCGGATTCGAACCGCCGACGTCCAGCTTGGGAAGCTACCCCTCTCCCGCCAAGAACGCCTAAACCACGCTATAAACAAGGGTTAGAGATGGCAAGGAGTACGCCGGATTGCACCTGTTTGCGGCGGGTTGTACGCCATTGCGCGGTGTACACCGCGCAATTGACGGAAATGATGTTCAATTGGTCATCTGGCGATGCCCGCGTTCTGGGAAAACAGACGTACGAAGATGATCGAGGGCGACACGCTTCCGACGCTGACATCCTCACGTGTGGTGTTGCGGTGGGCCGTCGGACTTTCTTGTTAGCAACAAAGAAAACCGGCGGGGCCACTTGGACCACCGCCGGTTTGCCACCTAGGCGTAATTCTCTTGACTGCGTTTGGGCTACCGAACGCTCAAGTCCACGGTACCGATGACGCGCGGCGAATACAATGCGTCGTTCGGGCCGGCAAGAAACGTCTTATCGCCGTCCGTGACCAACGAGACCTTGAACGTGCCGCGCGCATCCTTCGACGCCAACAGCTCGACCGTGCCGAGATAGACGCGACCTCGAATACGCTCGCGCGCATCGTACACCGCAGACATTGCTCGACCCTTGGTCACGTCGGACGCGACGTAGCTGTCGTCACCCGCGAATACATAGTCCGCCCGAGTCGTGTCAATTTCGATTGATTCGACCGTCACTTGCCCGCGACGACCGCCTGTTACCTCCACGGCGAATTCATAGCCGCGCAAGCTGGAAAGGCCTTCGGCGAACACGTCGACATAATTGGAATGACCGGGGCGCATCCGATGCTCGCCAGCCGCCAACGTCAAGATTACGTTGTTCGTTTCAATCTCACGTGCGGACAGATCGTAACCGTCGTCCAACATGGGCGCCGGATTGGTGCCGCAGCAGGGATCGACGTCACTGAAGGCATCGAGCACCGCGAACAGGTCCGCAAGATTAATAGTGCCGTTGCCCTCACAGGGCTCGATGTCGATGCTGCTCTTGGGGCAGGTCGAGAAGTCGTCACTGAAGCCGTCCAGAACACAGAACAGGTCGGCCAGGTTGATGGTGCCGTTGTGGTCCACGTCGCCGAAGCCGTTGGGCGAATAGAAACATGCCCCATCAAGGCATTTATCGAAGGAGCACACGTATCCGTCGTCGCAGTCGATCGACTCAGTGCACTGACAGACATCACCGATGGCTTCCCACTGCTCGCTCGTAGGAAGAAGGCTGAACGAAGTCGGATCCGCCATCTCCCCTTCTCCCGGCGTACTCAACATCAAAGTCGCCGGTTTGCACTTACCGTGGGGACCGGCGCCATAGATGGCCGCGATCTCGGCGTTGTTCAACGGGCGGCTGAAGACTTCAATTTCGTCCAACCATCCGTTGAAATAACGTTCAACTCCACACCCGCTACTGCAATCACTCCCGCTGTACACAGGCATATGACCGAGTGCTACATTGGCGGCAGTATTGACCGACACGGGAACGTATGAAGAACTGCCAATGAGCACGCCGTTATGGAAGAACTTGACACTGGGACCGCTGGTATCCACTGTGACCGCGACGTGCTGCCATACGTCGTCGACGATGGGGTTGGAGCTGGAAAAAAATGTCTGCGGCGGTCCTGATACGACTGTCGGCGGCAGACTTATGCCCAACCAACCGGGTGTGGGTTTGGAATAAATCGGACCCCAAGCAGGCCCGGGAGGGGCGGGGCCGGCAACAAAGAACTCGAAACCATCCACATTCGTGGCGGTGAAGTTATATATACCCGCTCGGTTGCTTACAATCGGCCGCGGATGGCAAAGGATGTTCGAAGGGAAGCAGGAAGTACAAGGATTGGGTTTAATCCACGCGTCTATGGTGAAACCCCCCGCCCCAAGTCCGGGCTGTGGGCCCGGCGGCGCGGTCACGAAGCCACGGGGACAGGAAAACCCAGGATAGCCCGCGCCGGTCATCTGAAAAGCGCCACCGACTTCTCCTGGACCCGGAGTGACCGTACAAAACTGTGCCCCGTCATTCAGCCCGGCGACGATATCCCGCACCGGACACCCGTTACAGGCGACAGTTTCATCCAATGGCCACCAAGCCACCATGTCAGATGGAGGTTCGGCGCACTTGCATTTGCCGGCGACGTCGGCGAAGTGGATGGCCTGAATCTCGTCAGGCGTCAAAGCCCGGTTGAAGAACTCCAACTCGTCAATCAATCCCGTCAAATAAGTCTGAGGCCCAGTTGGAATTGGATAGCCGCCCCCGATTTGTAGACACGCGCTGTTGTTGGCGTTTAGCAATCTAGGCACTCCGGTAAGTACTAGCGCGCCACCAACATAGAGCTTCACTTCAGGAGTCCCCGTCCTTTGAACCGTTACTGCAACGAGATGCCACAGGCCGTCGGCAACGTTTGCGCTGGAGAAGTAGTCCGTACAGGAAGAGCCAGCCGTAGGCGGTCCGAGGTCACAGATGGGATTGGCGGCTGCCCCGTCGGCCATCGTGAAGGCTAACAGACCATTGTTAAGGAAGAGCCGATATCCAAACACCTTGTTGCCCTGCATCAGTCGCTTGTCGACAATCGGTCGAATCCCGGAACTGTCCACCGTGTTGATCCAAGCGTCTATCGAATAACTCTGCCCTGGATTCCCGAAACTCAAGAGACCGGTACCACACTCTGCGATCACATAAGTATCCGGAGCGTGCGTTTCCAAAGCACCGCCACCGACCTTCCAATCAAAAGCGCTAATGGGAAATCCGACGAACGTGCCGTCGTGTTGCCCAAGGTGGTCGATTGGCGTGGTATCGTCGCCCGTGTACCAGGCGACCATGTCGGGGGGTGGCGGCGTGCATCTGCACTTGCCCGAGGTGTCCGCCGCGAAGATGCCCAGGATTTCAGCGGAACTGAGGGCACGGTCGAAGATCTCGACTTCATCGATCCCGATGTTCAGATAATTCCCTGAAAGCCCCAGTGCGCTTCCGCCAATGAGCAGATCGGCGGAGCTGGCGATGTTTCCGGGGTCAGGTACAGCGACGAAGGTCAGATTCTGCGAGCCGTCCACATAAATGTTCACGTCCCCCGCCCCCGGAGAGGGGAAGTCCCGATCCACGGTCACGGCGATGTAATGCCAGACATTCTGAGACAACTGTAGCGATCCGCCGGAGGAAAGGGTGAATCCCGTCCCAGCGCTGTATATTTGGAATTTCGGCTCTCCGTTGTCGAGGTACAGTCTGTAGCCTGTATGCGGCGTGGTTCCAACGTACTCCATTTTTTCAACGATGGGTTGGATGCTATTGAGGTTATACTGGGTAATGAAAACCCAGGCATCGATGG
The DNA here is from genome assembly GCA_964424105.1 of uncultured Phycisphaeraceae bacterium. GTDB lineage: Bacteria > Planctomycetota > Phycisphaerae > UBA1845 > UBA1845 > CAYRHJ01. Next base: position 139,063 of record CAYRHJ010000036.1, read on the forward strand.
TCATGTCACTGGTATCGAAATCCAGCCGAGGGTCATCGAGCACCTGGACGTAGCGATTCTGGGATTGGGCACAGAAATACATCCCATCCGACACTTTGCCACCTCCGGCGTTGACCACCGGAGACCACGTGCTGGTAGATTCAGGTCCGAGTGACGGAATACCGCACTGTGCGGCACCGGCGATCGGTCCGGGACTGGGCGTTCCATGATGGCCTCCGGCGATGTCCTCGACCACGGTCGCCCCAGCCTGCTCATCGAGGGGCCACCAGGCGACCATGTTCGGCGGAGGCGGGGCGCACGCGTGGGCTGTCTCATACGCCCCGACGTCACAGCCGAGACCCTGTGGACGGAGCACACCCCGCTGGTCAGTGCTCAAGACACAATCGACCGGCGGCACGTGATCGATGGCCGGGCTTCCAGCAAGCAATGACAAGACCCCGTCACACCCCGAAAACCCCAACGCAATCCACGTGCCGAACAGTATTGGCCTGACCCCCTTTTTCTCCCGTCTGAAGCACTACAGATTCTGACCCCCTTTTGATTCTTATGTGCTGTCCGCGAACTTCATATTGCCACCCGGTCCACAATATAGGTCCGTATTTCTTATTCTGACTTCCCAATTGTTGTTTAGTTCTGGGTCTCCTCCGACCTTATCACAAAAGGCCTCACACAATATCCCGGATTCAAACGTCAGACGCAAATCGAATCCTGATCGGAGATTGATCGCTTCCAGTTTTTTCCCATGAAGTAATTGAAGTTGACTGGATCCCTCCTGCTCTTCGCTTTGGCTAGTTGCGACGATTCCGCCCTCCAAAAGTAACCTCCAGCAACAGCGCACGTAAATATCTATCTCCCCGTCGAAGTTACGGAACGCCTCGCCCACCTTATCGTTCGACAACGGGTGTTCCCTGGCTATCTTGTCGCCCAGTGCCAAAGAGAAATGAGGCCAGGTATTTCCACCGGCGCAAACATGCCAACAGCTTGCTCCGATCGCATTATTTAGAAACGAACCGACCCCTGATTCTTGCATCATGTTTTTGTGCGTTACTTATTGGGGTATAGAAACCTAACATCCTCTGCGATTGCATGAATCTCGTCGATTGAGAAATTTTGACCACTTATCTCTTGGTGCAGAATCCTTCTCTGCCCCGGTGACAGCTCTAGTTCTTTTACGATGCCATCTATCTCCTTGATATCGGGTTTCCGGCGGCCTCCTCCTTTACCTGGGGATTTCCCGCGAGGGCCACGGGGACAATTATGAACCCAAACATCGCTAACGAAATAGGTGTACGTTCCGTCGATTTCGAGGTTGAAGACTTCGGTGGGGGTGGGATCGAGGCGGAGGTGGGTGACAACGACGCAGGCGCCGTCGCGGGTGGCGAAGCTGTCGCCCACCTCGACCCGCTTGGCCGACGTCCAGCCGTCCTCGTGCGTCCAGACCTCGTGGTCCGGCGTGGTGCCCAGCACCGTGCCGTTGGCAAAGGTCATCCACAGAATGGCTGGGGC
>CAYRHJ010000037.1:0-25942 GCA_964424105.1 uncultured Phycisphaeraceae bacterium
TGAAGACCGCTCCCTGAATAGGTGGTTTCTGGAGTTAGTGGCGCGGTTCGGGTGCCATGGACTGCGTCGTCCGTTTGCCATACTGGACGCTCCCGCCTTGGTCGCGTCCAGGGTCGCGGCTCGGTTCAGATAGGTGATTCCAATTCTGACACACTACACCAAATATCGCGCTGCGGCCAATTACGACACCCATGGACGTCATACCAGACAATCAAATGGACCGGCGGTCAAGCCGTGGGAAGGAGGCGGGGGTCGGTGGTCGTCGGTGGATCGGAGTCGACGAGGCTGTCGCGAATCTCTTTTTGACGCGGGCGACGAAGCTCCGACCGGGAATCGATCCAGCGGCGAAGATCGTCGCGTGAGACGGGAATGTTGCCCAAACGTTCGATCTCCAACGCGGCTGCGGCATTCCCGATGTAGGCGGCGTGGGTCAGGCTCCGCCCGCCGCCCAATGCCAGCGACGCAGCCGCCAACAGGGCATCGCCCGCGCCCAGACGATCGACGCGGAGATTCGCAAAGCTGGGCAGGTGCTCGCTGATCAAACGTGCGTTCCAGTCGCTCAAACCGGGGGCTTGCCCCTGTCGAGCAAACGTGACCAGTCCTTTCTTTTCCAGCGTGACGATGAGGTGTCGGGCCTGCGTTTGGGTGAGCAGGTCATACGCAGCCGCGGACAGTCCGCTGTCGTAGTCGTTCAAATTGGAGCGGAGTTCGCGCTCCGTAGGACACAGCAGGTCGGCGTTGCGAAAGGCCAGCAGGTTCGCGCGGGCCCCGCTCACGTCGGCGGTCAGGACGGGTCGGCGGCGGCCCCAAAGCGCCATAATTTTGTCGACGAACGATTCGGAGATCATGCCGAATCCGAAATCGCAGAAAATAACGACGTCGACGCTGGGGGCGTGGTCTGCGACAACCGACAATGCCTGCCGTTCAGCCAACGAATCGAGCGGCACGCGATCGCCCTGCTCTACCTTCAGGAGCTTGGCATCGTCTACGAGATAACGGGTTTTTTGCACCAACGATGGGCGGCAGCGAATCATGTGCGATCGGACGCCTTCGGCGTGCAGCACGTTTTCCAACGAGGTCGAAGCGGCATCCGTCCCCGCGGCCGTCAGCAGGGCTGCGCTGGCCCCCATGGCTGCGACATGACGCGCCACGATGGCCGCTCCCCCCACGAACTCCCGTCGATCGATTTGCTTGAGCGCCAACATCGGCGCTTCGCTGGCCACGTCGACTGCGTCGCAAAAGACGTATTGATCCATGACGGTATCGCCGACGACCAAAACGCGTAGGCTTTGAAACCCGTCCACGGTATTGGATAACGATTCGACGGACAGATCGTGGCGACGACAGAAGACCCGTCCGCGTTCCAGCTCGATGGCCGGCTGCTCGGTTATGGCATCGATGATTTTGGTGGAACTGAAAACGATCTCGCCGCTGGAAAAAATGACCCGCCCGCCGTTCCGTTCGACGATCTGCCGTTCGGCCAGGAAGCGGGGGTCTTCCGATAGCTCGTATTCGCGACCCTTGACGTAGATGTCAGGCTTGACCTCGCCCAGAATCCGCTCCGCGGTTGGGTTTGGATCTATGTAAACCAGGTCCACGCATTCCAAAGCCGCCAGATTTTCAGCGCGAAGCTCTTGCGGGATGTAGGGTCGCTGGTTGCCCTTGGTAACGTTGGCATCACCGGTCAACGAGGCCAGGAGAACGTCGCCTTGCCGGCGGGCGAATTCGAGATAGCGGATGTGGCCCGGATGAACAATGTCGAAACAGCCGTGACACTGCACGACGGTGCGTCGTTCTCGCTTGGCCCGGGCGGTGATTTCGAGCAGGCGTGCCCGCGAGACGATCTTGTGTTGAAAACTGAGTGGGACGTTCATGATTAGCGGTTTGGATACTCCGATCGAATCTTGTCCAGCCTGATATCGGCATCGAGGGTCCACCGGCTAAACGGAAAGGTCCAGGCTCCGCCCGGGGTCAGCCAAGTTGATTTTCCGCCCGGTGTTCGTATGATGACCTTCTCATCCGCCTGGAATGTAGTGCGATCGGCGCGGACGACGGTCCAGGTACACTTTTTCGACACCCTCGGACATCGCCGGCGATTGAATCGACGAATCGCCGCGGTCCTAATGCGGGAACCATGCTTCCGACGTTGCAGTGGTACATATTTCGCGAGATGGGTAAGACGTTCCTGCTGACGGCGGTCGGGCTGACGGTGGTGATCGGCTTGGGCGGCGGGGCGATGAACCTGCTCGATATCGAGCGCGTCACGCCATCGCAGCTTTTGCGCCTGATGCTCCTGGTCTTGCCCGTCGCGGGCACGCTAACCATCCCCATCGCAGCTCTGTACAGCGCGACCGTGACCTACGGACGACTGAGCGCGGATAACGAGTTCCTGGCCTGCCGGGCGAGCGGAATCAACGTGCTGCGACTTTTTTTCCCCACGGCGATCATCAGCCTGTTTTCCGCCGCGTGTACTTTTTATTTCACCTGTTTCATGATTCCCGGTTTGATCCGCGATTTGAACACATTTGCCCGAACGGGGATTCGGCAGTTCGTTCAGCAACAGGTGAGTTCGCCGCAACGTTTGGCGCTGCCGGGCGGGCGCTATCGGATTTATGCGGACGGCGCCGATCGATCGGAAGATGGTGACGCCGTCGTGCTGCGGGGGTTCGCCTTCGTCAAGCATGGCCCGCAAAGCTGGGATGCGGTGGGGACGGGGGGGGAAATCGTCATTCGCTTCGAATCCGACGAGCGCGACGACGCTCCGCTGTTGTCGGCGGATTTGTACGACGTGACCTATTACGATTGGCGGGACGGTCGCTGGTTGCAGGCGGAGCATCAGCAGGCGCGCCCCAACCGAATCCCGATGCGCATCCGCCAGCGAGTCAAATGGCTCAACCTTGCGGAGCTAATTAGACTTCGCAGCGAGCCGGAAAATTGGCCTCGTGTCCGGTCCGTGCTCAACAAGCTGCGCGGCGAGATTGCCAAGGGTCGTTATTGCGCGTCGGTTCAGGAGCAATTCGATCGGCAGGGGTCGTTGAAACTTGTGACGGCGGGTGGAACGATCCAACTTCACGCCCAAACCTGTTATCGTGATACGGTCCGCGAAGACGCCGTCAAGTTTGAACACCTTTCCGTCACCGACGAACGCCATTCGATCACTCGATCCGTTACCGGGGAGCAGGCGCATTTATGGGTGGAATCGGACGATGACGGTCGGCTGACGCAGGCCATTTTGGAAATCACCGGCGAGGTGGCTGTTCGCGAACACCTCTTAACAGAGCCGCGACCGTCAGGGAGCGGTCTTGCGCCGATGCGCAAGGCGCGGGAGCGATTTGGGGACATCGCCGTCCCGGAAGACATCCGCGCGTCCATAGCCGACGTGCCGCATGATGAACTGCTGCAATTGCCGCCCGAACCCAGTTGGCTGTCGACCATCTTCGATCTTCGCGCGGAGGCCACCGAAGAACAGGCCGGCTTCGTGCGCGAGGTCACATCCGAGCTGCATTCGCGATTGGCGTTCAGCGTGAGCGCCTTCGTGCTCGTCTTGTTGGGGGCGACGCTGGGTACGATGTTGCGCGGTTCGCAGATCATGTCCGCGTTCGGAATCAGCTTCGTGCCCGCGTTACTGGTGACCGTGATGAACATCATGGGCCGACAGTTGGCCGAAAAGGCCGGACTTTCCATGGTGGGCATCGCCGTGATCTGGGGAACGATTGGGCTGGTGGGCATGATCGACATCTGGACGTTGCGACGGGTGATTCGAAGATGACCTTGCTGGACCGCTACATTCTGCGTTCCTTGGCGTTCAATTACTGCGTGGCGTTGATCATCATGATCAGCCTGTACATGTTGCTCGACCTTTTTTTCAACATCGACGAATTCACCGAAACGGACGAGACGATTTCGGCGGTGATCGCCGGCGTCGGCGGTTATTACGGCGCGCATCTGTTCCTGTACTTCTCGCAACTTTCCGGGGTCATTACCCTGTTCGCCTGCATGACCACGCTGGCCCGCATGCGAAAAGCCAACGAGCTGACGGCTATGCTTGCGTCGGGGGTCAGCTTGTATCGAGTCGCGGTCCCGGTGATGGGATTCGGATTGGCCACCTCGCTTTTCTGGTACGTCGACACCGAATGGATCATTCCCCGCGTCGCGCATCGTCTGGCCCGCAGTCACGAAGACGCCGCCGGCACGAAGGCTCGCGGGGTGTGGTTCGTCAAGGACCTGGATGGATCACTCCTGTCCGCGCTGGAATTCATTCCCGCGGACGCGGAAATGAAAAGGTTGCTGGTTCTGCGACGTGCGAAGGACGGGTCGGCGGAGAGCATTCTCGAGGCGGAGAAGGCCAACTGGGTGCCGATTCCAGCCCATCCCAACGGCGGCCTGTGGAAACTCGTGCGGGGTGTGGAAAGATTTCGCCGGGTCAGCGAGGCCGACCTCGGTCCGCGGGACCGCGTTGAAGCCGTCCCCGTCGATCGATTCGAAAGCTCCTTGTCACCGGAAGAAATCGAAGTCCGCCAAGCTCAGCAGTGGCTGAATTACACTTCCGCCGGCAAGCTTTCCGAGTTGGCGGAACGCGACCCCACGATCCTGCCGCGCATCCGGCAAATCCAGCATGGCCGATTCGCCACCCCGCTGATACATCTGCTCATGCTCCTGTTGGGGTTGCCGTTTTTCTTGAGCCGCGAACCCGCCAACATTCTGACGGACGCCGGTAAATGTCTCGCCGTCTGCGGGTTGTGTTTCTTCCTGGCAGCCGTCGGGGAAAACTTTGTCGTCACGCAGCGACTTTCGGCGCTTCCTTCCTGGCTGCCCTTGATTGTTTTCGCCCCGGTGGCGGTGGTCATGATCGACCGCGTCCGCACCTGAGCCTGCAATCGTTCCACAATTCGGGGATGCGTCGCGCATCGATTGACGTTACCATAGATGTATGAATGCGCCGTCGCCCACTCATCTCGCTGAAGCGCCGTGGGTGCCGCTCCAATCCCTCGACATCTTGTGGTTTCAAGTCGGCGGTACCATCTGCAACCTTCGATGTCACCACTGTTTCATCAGTTGTTCACCGGAGAATGACACGTTTGGCTTCATGTCCTTGGAATTGTGCTCGCGGTACCTGCGGGAGGGCGTGGCCCTGGGCGCCAAGGAATTCTATTTCACGGGCGGCGAACCGTTCGCCAATCCGGACCTTTGTGACATTCTGGAGGACGCGCTGCGATACGGACCGTCGACCGTTTTAACCAACGCCACGCTCTTTCGAGACACGACGATGGCCCGGTTGCGGCGGATGCGACAAGCGTCGGCTCACGTCCTCGAACTGCGCGTCAGCATCGATGGTTACACGTCCGCCATGAACGATCCCATCCGTGGCCAAGGGACTTTCGACCGCGCCATGGAGGGGATCGGTCGATTGGTGCAAAGTGAATTCAACCCGATCATCACCATCATGCGTTCGTGGGCGGGTTGCGACGAAGAGGTCCTTTCCGGCTTCACAGAAACTCTCCGTGCCGTGGGATATGCGGAACCGCGGCTCAAAATCCTCCCGTCCATCAAACTGGGAGCGGAAGCTCGGCGGACGCGGGGTTATTCGGATTGCGAACGCGTCACGCACGAGATGATGTGCGGCTTCGACCTGTCGAAGTTGATTTGCAGCCATGCCCGATTGCTGACCGACCGCGGGGTCTGGGTCTGCCCGATTCTGCCCGACGCGCCGGAGGCGAGGATGTCCGATAGCGTTTCCAACGCTCTGGGCGGCTACCCGTTACGGCATCAGGCGTGCTTTACATGCTGGAAGCACGGTGCTATCTGCTTGAATTCCAGCGGCGCAGGGTGTTCCGGGAATGACGTCCGATCTTCGCCGCGTTGACGGTGCCGCGTTGACGGTCGCCCAAACGCTTGATTCTCGCATTGGAATAAAAATTTTTTATAGAAAGGCTCGTGCCGATACAGCCATCCTGCGGTTATTAGACGCAGATTGGCCATGGGAATGACGGGGGAATCGATTTGCGGCTTGAATTTGCCCGGTCGGTGCTGGTAAGCTTGTAGTAGCGGCTTCAGCCGCCACACACTTTCCATCGAACGTTATCGCGGAAGGCTCGTCATGATGAAGGTCATCGGTGTCCGACGAACGACGCAGTTCCGACGCTTCGTCTGGATTCTGGGAGCGGTTTGGGTCGTGGGTGCGCGGCTGGTATGGGCCGACCTTTGCATGCTCACGCCCGATGGCCGTCAACTGATTGAATCGATTGACTCCCTCGAACATTCACCTGAAAAACAAGCCTCGCCCGCGAATTCGCCTGATGAGGCGTGGCGATGGACAATCGCAACGTTTAGCCTGGGGCAAGATCGCGGCGAGGCGAACGAATCGAACAACGGCGACGGCGACTTCCGCGTACACGGACGGTTTGATGATCCGCTGATGTTTCTTGACGAAGCCGAGCGTGCGGAATGGGAGTTGTGGTGGCAAGAGATGGAAGCGTTGCTCAAGCACGAATCGGTTTGGGCGGATTCCGGGCTGGTGGCTGACCCGATCCCCCCGGTCGCCATCTATGAGATCGGTTTTCAGGCCATGAGCGTGCCGGAGTTTGCCGAGGACCATTTTGGCCGAGGGGCCCGCGGTGCGGGGCAGGGCGGACGGAGTTTCAATGTCAGCCTGATCGGGCAGATGGCCGTCCCCAGGGGGCGGGCGGAATCCTACACGTCCCGCGTACACAAGATCGGCGAGCAGTATTTTCTTGATTGGCCCTGGTCGATGCGCGAAGGTACCAATATGTTCTTCTGGGTGATCGGGCCGCCCGCGCTGGTGTTTTTCAGCGTCCTGGGAATGACCGTCGTCAATCGTCCAACCAGCCGGTAACGACGGAAGGCGGGAGGCTGTAGGCGGGAGGCTGTAGGGTTTCCGCCCTGCCTGTGCCGGCACGGCAGACAGGCGGTTCCTGGTTCGGTGTTTTTGGACACAGTTCATGTCGGGTGAACTCATCGACGTTGCCTCACCGGTCGCAAGAAAATATCTGCGTCTGCAACGCGCACCAAACGTCGGCCCGGTGTGCACGCGCAAACTGATCGCACATTTTGGTTCGATCGATGCCGTGTTTGAAGCGTCCACACAGGAGTTGGAACGCGTTTCCGACGTGGGAAGACACCGCGCAGAATCCATCCGTCGAGCGCGGGAAAATGAATCACTGGACGATGAACTCGCCCACACAGCCGAACTGGGCTGCCGTATCATCTGCCTGGAAGATAAAAACTACCCCCAATCGCTGCGGCACATTCCTGATCCGCCCGTCTGTATCGGGTACCGTGGGACCATCGAGGAGACCGATGGGTTAGCCGTCGCTGTCGTGGGTTCGAGGCGATGCACGCGGTATGCCGTGGAACAAGCAGAACGATTCGGCGCGCTGCTCGGTCAGGCGGGCATCACCGTCGTGTCGGGAATGGCCCGGGGCGCTGATGCAGCCGCCCATCGCGGAGCGCTGCAAGCCGGCGGGCGGACGCTGGCGGTTCAGGGGTGCGGTTTGGCGCATATCTATCCGCCCGAGCATGCAGATCTCGCCGAACGGATAACGTCCAGCGGCGCGCTGATTTCCGAATTGCCGCTGACCACCGCGCCCGATGCCGCCAATTTTCCGCCCAGGAATCGCATCATTGTGGGGCTGTCGCTCGGCGTGCTGGTCGTTGAGGCCGGCCTGAAGAGCGGCGCACTCATCTCCGCCAGACTGGGCAATGAATACAATCGCGAGGTGTTTGCCATCCCCGGTCTGATCAACAATCCAACCGCACAAGGAACCAACGCCTTGATTCGCGATGGAGCAGCCAAGCTGGTCACGTGTCTGGATGACTTACTCGACGAGCTGGGGGAGGCGGGCAACCTGCTCCGCCAGACGACAACCTCGACCGCTTCGACCATCGCGGATTCCACGCTACTACCCATTCGACTCGACCCGAGCGAACAGGCTGTTCTTGACGCCATTGAAGACGAGGACACGTCGTTGGAGCACATTTGCCAACGTTCCGGGCTTTCCGCGGCCGCGGTGGCCGCTGGTTTGACCCGCCTTCAAATGAAAGGGGCAGTTGTGCAACGTCCGGGGAACTACTTTTCACGCCGTCGCCCCGTCGGACTTTAGAATGCCCGAAATCGTCAGCGACATTGTGGATGTTTACGTATATCGCGACGCTCCCGGCGGTGTGGAGTTTCTCTTGCTGCAAAGGGCGGCCCATTCCATACTGGGGGGAACCTGGCAGGCTGTGCACGGACATGGCGAGGGTGGCGAAACGGCCTTCGAAACCGCCCAGCGCGAGTTGAAAGAAGAAACCGGGTTGTTGGCTGCAGAATGGTATCAGCTCGAACGCGTGAACACGTTCTTCATCGCCCGTCGAGACGAGATTCACCTCAGCCCGGGATTCGCAGCCCGCGTGGCCGCCGATGACGATCCGGTCCTGAATTCAGAACACGCAGCGTTCCGCTGGTTACCGCCGGATCAAGCGCGGGCGACGTTTCATTGGCCCGGACAACGACAGGCGGTGCAGGACATTTTGGAATGGATCATCGGTGGCGGGGCGGCCGGCGATTCGCTCCGGCTGACACCCGACTGAATCGACCGGCACGGTTTTGAACCCGGCTTGCGGTGCAGCCGGACGTCTTTTCTTGCAAGTGCGGGGCAGGGACGATAAACCCTTGACCGATTTTTGATACATTGTTATCGATACGCTTCCGGTTGCCCGAGGTGAGTTTCGAAAGGAGAGAAAGGTGAACATCTGGCTCATCAGCGTTATCGTGATCGTGCTGGTCGTCCTGCTGGTCATCAGGAAGAAACAGCAGGGCTGATATACAACGGTCGCGCCCGTTGGCTAGCGAGTCGCATCGTGCCGCAGGTCGTCCAGCGGACACCCTTGGCAACGCGCTCGGGGGCGACAGAATTCCTTGCCCAGTCGTACGAGCAGGGCGTGATACTCGCCGAACCGTTCGACGCTGGCCGGCAGACTGAATTCGAACATCGCCTGCGTTTCTGGGTATGACGAATTTTCCCCGACGATGAAATGACGCCGCAGTATCCGTTGCGTGTACGCATCGACGACGAACTTCGCTCGCCCACCCGCGTACAGCAGGATCGCGTCCGCCGTTTCAGGCCCAATCCCTTTTACGCCCAGCAATTCGCGGCGAATGTCGTCCGTGTCACCGTCGAACAATCTGTCCAGGTCACCATCAAACCGTTCCATGATCCGTGCCGCGAACGCTTTCAGTCGCCGAGCCTTGACGCGAAACGTGCCCGCCGGCTTGATGAGTTCCGCCAGCGATTCGGCCGCGATGGAATGGATCGCGGCAAAATCCAACGCCCTCGCCGCCTTCAGCCGGGCGAGCGCCTGTTCCACGTTCGCCCAGGCTGTGTGCTGCGTCAGGATCGCACCGACGATCACCTCCGTTCGCGTTTCCCCAGGCCACCAATGCTGTGGACCGAACGCCACGGAAAGCCGACGGTAGATTTCTTCCAACGTCGCGGCATTCGACTCCGACGGCTGACCTGTCTGCCGTGCGGGCACAGGCTGTCGCGTCAATGATGTCATGTCTGCCAACGCCATGTGCCTTTCATACCCACGTCCAAACGGGTCGTCCACGTATGAGCGGTTGGAAGGTTCAAGGTTCAAAGGTTAGAAGGTTAGAAGGTTCGAGTTCCCAACCTAACCAACTTTCCAACCTTCAACCGCCTTCTAACCTCCCAACCTTCAACCTTCTAACTTCCCAACGGCGTTCCGTCGGCTAGACTGCTCGGGAGATTCATCGGACCGCGTAGCCGATGGACCCATGAACCGATCGGAACCGGCCAGTGATGAACGACGACGCCTTTCAATTGACGCAAGCCATCCTGCGAAAGGAGCTATCCGCGCGAGAATCCGTCGCGCTCGCGCTTCAGGCCGTCGATACCGGCCATTCAAAGATTCAGGCCATCGTCCGCGTGGACGCCGGTCAGGCTTTCGAAGCCGCCGAGGAGATTGATCGGCGGTTGTCCCGCGGTGATGTTGTCGGGAAATTGGCCGGCGTGCCCGTCGTCGTCAAGGACAACATGTGCGACATCGCCGGTGCCACCACCTGCGGCTCCAACATCCTTCGACACTACCGCTCGCCCTACGACGCCCATGTCGTCTCCCGTCTGCGATCAGCCGACGCGGTCATCATCGGAAAGTCCAATCTCGACGAATTCGCCATGGGAAGCAGCACGGAAAACAGCATTTTTGGCGAGACTCGAAATCCCTGGGACACGAGCAGAGTGGCCGGTGGATCGTCGGGAGGTTCCGCAGCCGCCGTCAGCGCGGGCATGGTCCCCTTGGCGCTCGGAAGCGACACCGGCGGGTCCATCCGACAACCTGCCGCCTTCACCGGCGTCGTCGGGCTTAAGCCTACCTATGGCCGGGTGTCGCGATACGGCCTGGTCGCCTTCGGTAGCAGTCTGGATCAGATCGGGCCGATGACGCATACGGCCCAAGACGCCGCGCTCGTTCTCTCGGTGATTTCGGGCCGAGATGAACGAGACTCCACCAGCGTTGACGCGCCCGTTCCGAGTTTTGAATCCGAGTTGGACAAGCCCCTCAAGGGACTCAAGATTGGTGTTGCGGCAGAATATTTCGGCGAAGGGTTGGCTGACGACGTTCACCGCGCGGTTCGGTCGGCGCTGAATCTTCTTCGTGACAACGGCGCTGAGCTTATCGAGGTTCATCTGCCGCACTTGAAGTACGCCATCGCGTGTTACTATGTCATCGCCACGGCGGAAGCGTCCAGCAATCTCGCCCGCTTCGACGGCGTCCGCTATGGACATCGAACGGCAGAACCCGAAGGCCTGCTGGACCTGTATGCAGCTACACGAAACGAGGGTTTTGGATATGAAGTCAAGCGCCGAATCATGCTGGGCACATACGTTCTGTCGAGCGGTTACTACGACGCCTACTACGTGACGGCACTGAAAGTGCGAACGCTTATCAGGAGGGATTTTGAAACGGCCTTCGAAAAAGTCGATCTGATCGCGTCACCCGTGACACCGACGACAGCCTTTCAATTGGGAAAAAAATCGACGGATCCCTTGACCATGTATTTGCAGGATGTTTACACCGTGTCAGCCAACCTCGCGGGCATCCCGGCGATGAGTCTGCCTTGCGGTTTCGATTCGGCGAGACTGCCCATCGGTTTGCAATTACAGGCACCCTGGTTTGCCGAGGGCGTTATGTTGGCCGTGGCGCATCAGTTTCAACAACGCACGGATTTCCACACCCCACGCCCGCCTCCCTAGCATAGTTTGCCACATTATTTGCATTCTATCCGAGCCGCGATCGACAGGGCGGGAATTCGCCTCTTAACAGAGCCGCGACCGTCAGGGAGCGGAATTCTCCGCGCGGAGATTGAAACCAAACGACGCAGCTTCGCGCCATTCCGTTCCATCTATATCCCGACAAGCGATTCGCCATCGATTGACGAGACTCCGACACTCATCTATGAATGCGCCGTGTCCAGCTCCACCGTTTCATCGTTGCTCCGTGCCGATCAAGCCTATTACGCCCAACTCGCCGAAACACATGCATTGGACTGGGGAATCGCGTTCGTCAGCAACACCTTTCCGCTGGATCCCAACGCGAATCAGTTTCGTGAGGTGATGCTGGAGCCGGGAACCAGCGCTGCCGACGCATTGGCCGCCGTCAACGCCTTTTTTGAAAGTCGCGCTCGCCGCTGCTGCAAATGGGTTTCTGCCGCAAACGTCGATGATGCGGACCTGCACCGCCATTTGACCGCACAGGGGTACACCTATCGAGAGGTTCGCGCGTTGCTCCTCACCGAATGGATCGACGTTCCCATTCCAGACGGCGTGCGCATCCTGCCCGCCCGGGCCATGCGAAAAGCGCTGGCCGCCATTCATACCGAGCGCTTTGAAAGTGCGGATGCGGCCGCAAAGGACCTGTTATGCCAGGCCGCACAGGAACGCCTCAACGATCCGAGGATGGACGCGTTCGTAGCCATGTTGGATGATCAGCCCGCAGGCTGTTGCACACTGTTCGAGATCGGTGACATAGGCCGAATCTGTGATTTGTACGTCTGCAAAGGAGACAGGCGGCGGGCTGTTGGCAGGGCATTGGTCGGGCAGGTCCTCCGCTTGGCCAAACGTCTGCTCCTGCGCGTGGTCTGCGCCCCCGTCGCTGCCGACAACGCCCCGGCGCTCAAATTGTTCGCGAGTTGTGGCCTACGCCCAGACGGTTCGATCGCCGAATTCGTCACGCCCGGGGTCACGCTTTTCGACGGCTGATCCCGACCTGATGAGTGCCATGCTTCTACGTGCCCGATTCGTATTGCCCATCGATGGCCCGATGATCAAGAACGGCGCCGTCCGCATCGAACACGGTAGAATCCGGGAAGTCGGCCCCGCCAAGATGCTGGACGGCAACCCGCGGATCGACTTCGGCGACGCGGTGATTCTGCCCGCCTTCGTCAACGCACATACGCACCTCGATTTGAGTTTTTGCAAGGCCGCAACGCCGCCCGGACGGTCATTTGCCGATTGGCTGCGAAGCGTGATCGCGGCGCGAGGTGCCCACGATGACGCGGCCAATACGGCGGCGGAGGCTGCGCGATCAGGACTGGCCCAATCCTTGCATCACGGCGTAGCCACCGTCGGCGACGTCACCGCGTTTCCGCGGTCAGTCCGCGCCGTCCTGAAACACGGTCCGCTACGCGTCATATCATTTGGCGAAGTGACCGCGATCGGCACTCGCCGACACCTGCTGCGATCCCGATTACTCGCCGCCATGGAAGACACGCACCAATCCGAACACCTGACCATTGGCCTTTCACCCCACGCGCCGTATTCGATCGAGCCAGACGGCATCCGCGCTTGCGCGAACGAAGCCAACGAGCACGACCTGCCGATCTGCATGCATCTCGCGGAAACACGAGACGAATCGGTGTTCACCGAAAGCGGCCGAGGCCCCCTTCATGATCTATTGGTGGAATTGGGACTCGATGACGGATTGTTACCCTGTCCGAAGATGTCACCGGTTGCACTCGCCCATAGCTGCGGCTTGCTGACGCCCAGATCGGTGCTGGCCCATTGCAATTACGTCGATGAATCCGATATCGAGATGCTCGCCGCCGGAAGCGCTCATGTGGCCTACTGCCCCAGAACCCACAGTGCGTTTGGGCACGATGAACATCCCTTTCGGCGATTGTTGGCCGCGAACATCAACGTCTGCATCGGCACCGATAGCCTCGCTTCCAATCCGTCCCTGTCCGTGCTCGACGAGGTGCGGCATGTACATCGACTCCATCCCGAAATGGGCGGCGCGAGTCTGCTGGATCTGGCGACTCGCCGCGGTGCGCTGGCGCTGGGTTGTATTCGACAGACCGGAACGTTGACGGCTGGAAAACACGCCGACCTCGCCGTGGTTCCGCTTGACGCGTCGGGTCCCAGCGATCCCATCGAAAACCTTCTGACTTCCAACCTTTCCCCATCGCCCACGTTTGTCTTCGGGCGCAAGATTCAGCCGCTCGACCACGGCAACCGCGCTTGATGGGTCGCGACGTCGCGGTCACTTATCAAACGGACCGCCGCTCCGGGGAGTCCTCCCGAGCCAGGCGATAGAACCCGATGACACTCAGCCCGCAAAGCGCGCAGGCCACACACCAGACCCCCCAGCCCATGACGCCGGCCAGCGCGACCCCGACAAACGGCGCAATCAGCCCGCGAACGCCCGTCAGGGATACATGCACGCCCAAATACAATTCCGCGTCTTCCCTTTTTGCAAAATGCAAGTGTCCCAGATTCCAGGCCAACGTCCCGCCCCCATGTTGCAATCCCAACATGACAGACCGCCCCGCGAACAAGCCCAGCGCCACCACCGCCCCGAACGATTCCCGCCACCAGCCAAGTTCGATCGTCAGCGTACCCGCCAACCCCAGGCAGACCGCGACGACGGCACACAGCCCGATCAAGACGCGAAATCGCGAGACGTTGACGCGGTCGAAATAGCAGCCCCATCGCCGCAAGCTCCCGAAACTCAGCAACTTCGGCAGGACTTCCATGATCATCGTATTGATCCAATACAGCGCAAACGCCTTGTCCAGCGTGATGACCAGCACAGGCAAAACCATTTGCGTACCCACTCCCAGCAACATCTGCGCTCCCAGGAAACGCGTATAGCGACGATCCGTCCGCAACAATTCCCACATTCGATTCGTCACCTGTCGCGGTGAAACGAGCGCCCGCAGATCGTACCGAATCGTCGACACCTCGCCCGATCCGTTCATGATGTACGCCGACCGCAATTCCGATCGTTCCCGCCGAACATGCAATCGCTGCAACACAACAAGCCCCACAGCCCCGAATCCCGCGATCGCAGGATACACCCATCGATAGGATTCGGGCTTGTAATCGAACAAGACCGATGCCGCCCAGACGCTTGTCAACGCCGTCATCATTCGCAAAGCTTGCAGCCGAGCGGTAATCACCCCGCGCTTGTCGGGCGGATAATTGTGCTTCCACATGGCCGCCCGCAGCGTGACCACGCCCGAAAGAAACAATTGAGCCAAGGCCATCTGCACCACGAACAGCACCCCACCCCACCTGCTGTGCGGTGTCAGCCCCACCGTCGCCACCATCAACGCCGTGCCCGCACCGAACATCGTCGCCAAGCGCAGTTTCGGTCGCCCGACACACAGCAGCCCCCACACCGCACTGAACAGCAACGCGCCCATGGGCGTCGCCGACGCGGTCGCGACCAGGAAATCACCGCCGTTGAACGTCTTCACGACGACGATCGACGCCAGATTCCCTTCTACAACTCCCGCCAGCAGACCCCAGCCCCACAAATGACAGAATTCATAGTAGTAATTCCGGCGGGAGAGATACGGCACGCGGCCAAGACCAAATAAATCCACCGAAGCTCCTTCCAGTTTCCCGAAATGGCGCGTCAAATTAGCCCCAGCGTTGGATCGTGGCAATGGCGGACCAGGCCAAGGTCGTCCCAGCGGCTATCGCACGGTGGTGACCGATCAGAACCGCGTGCGTAAGCACGCGGTCCCGCATGGGCAACGGCTTGGCCCGCTCACGCATGCCGAAACCCGGTCTGCCCTGCAACCAAGCCGCACAGCAGCCTGCCGTTGTCCTCCGTCCACTACAAACGCATCGGGTTCGAAATGACGACCGCCATAGACCCGAATGACACCCAATATCGTTACTGCGGGATCGAATGAATTGACGGCACCGCCCTTGACGGCGTAACCTTGTGCCACGCGCGCTGCGAAGGATGTGACCGCTGATGAATTCTTTGATTTCACGCCCATCTCGTTCCACCCGGGCCGTTTACACTTGCGCGGCCATCTTGCTGGCGCTCACAGCCATTCAATCCGTCCGGGCGCAATCCAATGCCAACGAGTCCTCCGATGTCAGGCCCGCCCTCAACCCATCCGAATTGGACGGAAAACAACCCGCCGGCTCCGGCGCCATCATCAAGCCCGATTCGCCGTCCGACGATTTCGTGCCGACGGATGCGTTGACGAATCAACCACTCCCCGCGGGCGTCATGGACCCAATTCTATACGGATGGTGGGTCTTGCTGCCTCCGTTCGTTGCGATCGTGTTGGCCATCCTGTTCCGAAGCGCCGTCCCCGCGCTCATCATCGGCGTGCTGGTCGGCGCCTACATGATGGTTCCCTGCCTGCAACCCGCCGATCGATTTTCCGACCATTCCCTGATCGCCGCCTGCCGCGTCGCCTTCGAGCGCTACGTGGTCGACGCCATCATTCAATCCAACCAGGCCGCCAAGGAACACCTGCTCATCGTGTTGTTCACGCTTACCATCGGCGGAATGGTCGGCATTATCACGGTCAATGGTGGCACGCAGGCGCTGGTCAAGAAAATCGCCCGTTTCGCGAAAACGTCTCGCAGCGGGCAGGTCGTAGGCTGGTGCGCGGGCATGATCGTATTCTTCGACGATTACGCCAACTCCATGATCGTCGGGCCCACCCTGCGTCCCATCTTCGACAAGCTCAAAATTTCGCGGGCCAAGTTGGCCTTCATTGTCGATTCCACTTCCGCACCCATCGCCTCCGTCGCCCTGATCGGAACCTGGCTCGGTGCCGAGCTAGGCTACATCCAGTCAGGTTTGGATCTGGTCGCACGCGGACCGACCGGCACACCGCTCTTTTTGGCGGGCACCACCGATTGGGACGCTTTTCTCTACAGCATCCCCTATCGCTTCTATGCGCTGTTTGCGCTGTGGATGGTTCTCGTCCTGGCCATCACCGGCAGGGATTTCGGACCCATGCGAAAGGCGGAACAACGCGCTCTGATCGAAACCCCCCACGATTGGAATCAAACAGGCCCAACCGAAAACGAAAGAAAGGCCACCGCCTGGCTCGGCGCGTTGCCTATCCTTGTCTTGATCGGTGTTACCGTTCTGCTGCTGTACATCACCGGAAGGGCCGGTCTGCCCCCCGGTAATGAACCCTCGCCGAGCAACATCTTGAAAAACGCCGATTCGTATGTGTCTATATTCTACGGCGCCGTCAGCTCGATCACCGTCGCGCTGCTTCTTACCTTAATCGCCCGCGCCTGTTCCATTCGAAACGCGGTGGACGGAGCCATCGACGGAATGGCCCGCATGTTTCCCGCCATCGTCATTCTGGTGTTGGCCTGGGCGTTATCATCCGCATCACAGGAATTGAAACTCGGCGACGTGCTACAGGAAAAGTTGATCCGCGCGGATATCGCACCCTCCTGGCTTCCGCTGCATATGTTCATGCCGCTGATCATTTTCCTCTGTGCCGCCGCCGTCTCCTTCGCCACCGGCTCTTCCTGGGCAACGATGGGCATCCTGACCCCTGTGGCCATCCAGATTACCGCCGGATTGGGCGAATCCATGGCCATCGTCGATGCGAGGGAAATGTTCTACGCCTCCGTGGGCAGCGTACTGGCCGGCTCCATCTTCGGCGATCATTGTTCCCCCATCAGCGACACCACCGTCTTGTCTTCCGTAGCCTCCAGTTGCAGATTGGAAGAGCACGTGTGGACGCAAATGCCCTACGCAGTCGTCACCGCGATCGTCGCCATGGCGGCCGGCAACCTCTACTGCGCCAGGTTCCATGCTCCACCGTACGTGGCGCTGATCTTCGGCGGCGTCATCATTGTCATTCTGGTGTTCCTGTTGGGACGAAAGAAGGATCCCCCGCCCGCTCAAGCCGTGCCCCTCGCACAAGCCACGCTCGATCGCCGCGTCCGCGGCGGCTCATGACGCGACGATTATTCGCAAGTTCCGTCTTCGTCGCCCACGGCCAACTGATTAATCAGAATGGCCGTGAAATCCGACGTATCCTGCACGCCGTCTCCGTTCACGTCACCACCCAACCCGTCGGCCGGGTTGACCTTTTGGCCCCAGCGTGCCGAAAGTATCGCATAGTCATTGACGTCAATGCGGTTATCCTGGGCAAACGTCTCCGATTGCAGATCACCCGCCAGCAGACGATGGGGGCCCGTCATGTCCACTTGACCGAAACCGCATTCATCGAAAACAATCGGCCGGCGACGCTTCAACGTGTGCCCTTCCTGCACGGCGATCCATTCGATGCCCGGCTCCGGGGTCTCCAGCATCAATCGCCCCGCGCCCGATGCATCGACTTCAAGCGCCGACTCGAACGATTCGGTATCCCGTTTGCACCCGCCGTACGAAACCTGCACCGTTCTGCTGACAGCCGATCGCACCGCCTCCAGCTCCACGTCAACCCAGATCACAAACGAACCGAATTCCAATTCGATTTCGCCCGCACCCCGACATCCAAATTCATCGACCACGGAGACCGAATACCTACCACCGCTTGCCGCTTGAATCGTCCGAGTCGTCTCGCCCGTTGACCACTCAAATTGTTCAAACGGTCCCGCGTCCAGCGAAACCACCTGCCCCGCGCAAACCGACGTCGCCGGGTCCGCAACGATGGTAACGTCCGGCTCGCCGTGAACCATCACAACGACGGGGTCCGTCACGACTTCACTGCAAGCGTTGCTGACGACGCAGTCATAGATTCCGCCGTCCGAATAGTCAGCCACCGCGATTCCCCACACGGCATCGTCGGCGCCGGGCATCGGGCTGCCATTTTTTCGCCATCGATATTCAATCGGTTCCGTGCCGCTGGCCTCAACTTGCAACGTGACGGGTTCTTCCCAACACACATCTTGCCGCGGCGGCGCATTGTCAATTTTAACGGCATCGCAAGCCACATGTCCGTAGCGGACCGTCACGACAGCCTCGTTGCTGGTTGACGAACCGTCGCGGAGCGTGAAACGGATCCTATCCGTCCCCGTCGCCTCGGCGACAGGCCGCAGCAAAACGGCGTCAGCCGCCAATTCAACACCGGCTTGTGCCGGACCTTGCACGATCTGAACGTTCAACGCGTCACCATCAGGGTCGACGCCGGGCAAATCAAGCAGGAACGGTCGATTCACCGGAACGTCAGCCGTGTACGAATAGGCGATTGGTCCCTGGTTGGTGGCCCCAACCTGCCAACCCGCCGCCGCCGGGCTGACCTCGATCGTCACCGGCGGACTGTTCGCCGATCCGCCGTCCGCGAACTCCGCCACGGCTGAAAGCGTCACCAAGCCGGCGCCCAATTGGCGCGCACCAATGGCCAACGCATCGCTCGACTGATCGGTCGCTGCGATGACCCGTCCATTGTGCAACACGCGAATCTCAGCCACCGAACCTCCGCTGGATGTGACATGTGCCGTGTAAACATTCCCCCCCGCGTCAGCGACCGCCTCGACGTCCAATCCGGCTTCCAAGCCGCGTTCGTCCACAACCATCGAACCCAGCCATTGCCCCTGCGCTCGTACAGCCGACGCTTCGTACGCGACAACCCGCAACTCGTGCCAACCATCCGCCAGCCCGGAAACATCAACGGTAAACTGACCGCCGATTGCCAAATCAGAATGCCACCGCCCATCAATGTACAAATCGTATCCATCGATCGTCCCCCCCGGTCTAGGCGATGTCGCCGTCGGTGTCAGCATGATGACCCCCGAAACGGGACCTACCGGTGCATCGACGACGCTGACCTCCGGAATGTACGCAAACGGTTGGGTCAACGGATCGCCGTACAACAACAGTTGAAACGGAAGGTAATTCACGCTTCGCAAAACAGCCTCGCCGAGCGAGGAACCCTCGTAGTAGTAAACATGCAGGCGGGATCGCGGGAATTTTCCGGCGTAGTTGCAAGGCTCTTCCACCGCCCCCCAGGACCCGCTGGCCCCCGCCGCGATCCACGACGAAACCTTTTCCTGCGACGACGTCCCAAACATCGCCGCGAAGCTGGTCAAATGGTCACCGAACGCACCGGCCAGAATCGTCAGATCCGCCTGACCTACCCCGGTGCTGGCCACCCCGGTCATGATTCCCAGACAATCGTGCTGGCCCAACGGCAGGACCGCCGAAAGCTCTTCCGCCCCGGCGCCGAGCGACCGCAGCTCCGATACGGTTGACGCGTATTCGCCGTGTCGAGGTGAACTACGCGCCGAATCCGTCGTTCGCATGAAATAAAAAGTGCCATCCGGCCTGGTGCCGTCGACGGCCACGCTGCGATCGATCATGGCCAACGTTTCAGCAACGGTGTTGCCACGCTCGCCGTCGTATCCCAACTGGGCACCTATGAAATATCGATCGCCCGATGTCCCCACGGCGCCATTCTTCCATAGCACCCCGCCGTCGAATTCCATGGCGTTGCCCGTCGACGTGAAATACTCGTTGCGCCGCGTCACAACCTGCCCCGCGAGGATCTGGTCCGCAAGATGCGCCAGCGTATAAGCGCTCGATACCGAAAAATTCCGAACCGAAACGCACGAATCGGCTACTAACCCGGTGGCGCTGATTCGATAATCCGAACCGGGTGCGATGATCACATAGTCGACATGGTCGTCGATTCCCCGTTGGGCCAACATGCCCATGAACACGTCAAGTTGGTTCGCGACGATTTGTGGATAGTCATTCGCCGCGGCGTTCATGTAGAAAACGTTCCGGTCCGGAATCGATCGCATCGACTTGTAATGATTGCCCACCCACAGTGAATTGGGTTGATCGGGGTGTATGATCAAAACGGCGTTCTGAGGCCCGCCGCCGGCATATGCTGCCGGTACGCCACAAACCCAAACCGCCCATAATCTGAAAGCCAGTCGACAGCAAAACCCCGACCGGGCAACTGCAATTTTGCAGATGAACCGCAGTCGGCCCCGTCCAATACCGAAAATAGACCCCACCCGCACGCTTCTTTCCTTCCCGACCGGCCACCATCCTGTCCACCTCCACGAGCCGGCATTCTATCACAAACAGCAGTCGATTGTCCCCCCATGTCGTCTGTGAGTTTTCGCGATTAAATCCCATCGATTCCTGCGTCACTGTAGTCAGTCATGCTGTTGGCAACCTAACAGAGCCGCGACCGCCTGCCTGTGCATCCGTGCACGCACGCAGACAGGTCAGGGAGCGGGGGCCGCCTTACCCATTGCAACCGCGCTATCCACGTTGACCGTCATTCCGGCGAAACCCGGAATCCAGAAGTCCATTCATCGCCGCCCGTTTGCGAGGACGTGAAGGGCGGCCAACAATTGAAAGACCCTGGCCTGTGAGTTTAGCGAGGGTCCGGGACGCAATCGTCGAGTTTCAATCGGCAGTCTCGATAATACCGACATAATCGCTAAAATCCCTACTTTCGGTACGACTGATTTAATCAATCGTGTCCCAAATAGTAACGAATGACCACTTCGCTTGTTCCGCCGAGAACGTCGGTCGCAATGGCCGTCACACCGATCAATCGCCATCCATCCTCGGTAAATCGATTCAAGAGCGAAATCTCTTCGATCTCTTCGCCGCGATAAATCACGTGCTGGCCTTCAGTTCGCAATCCCCACAACGTTCGTTGGATGCGAGCGGTCTCGGTTTTGAAGATCATGGTTCGGAGTCTCCACAATTGCCAACATTCGTTGGATACGAAGTTGTTGATTTGAACGTCAACAGCCACGCCATATTCGATCCTGTTATTCCAAGAGGGCCAGTGTAGTCTTTCACGCAGTTTGCATCTTATCAGAGCCGCGACCGTCAGGGAGCGGGGAAAGTATCCGACTCCCGCTCGCAATTACAACGGAATCGCAACACCAGTTATCCCAGCAAAGCGTCAGCATCAACCGCTGCAACTTCCGCCGTTTATGGTCAACGTTGGGACTGACGGCGACAAGACCTGGAAACGGCTGCTGACATACTTGACGGCCACGAGACATGCTACGAGAAATACCAGTTCGCGAAAATTTGCTGACATCAGGAGTTTACGAGCGATGGCCGCGGGCGACCGGCTGTTTTACTTTCCAACAAAAGACGTTTACGGCGGTCCGGAAACGTACGGCCTATCCTATGAATCCGTCAACGTCGATTCCGAAGGCGAATCGCTGCATGGTTGGTTCTTCCCGGCGATGGGAGAAGCAATTGGAACGTTGGTTCATTTCCACGGCAACGCCGGAAATATTTCCGGGCATTTTGAACAGGTGCGTTGGCTGCCCGCGTCACATTGGAACGTTTTCTGTTTCGATTATCGAGGTTACGGACAATCCACCGGACAGACCACGCGATCCGGGACCATTGCCGATGGGCGCGCGGCCATCAAATACGTAAAAAGCCGCTCCGACGTCGATTCAAATCGCCTGGTCGTGTTTGGACAATCGCTGGGCGGCGCCGTCGCGATCGTAGTGACCGCACAGCAGGACGGAATCTGCGGATTGGCCGTCGAGGGTGCGTTTTCCAGCTATCGCACCGAAGCATTGTTCGTCGGCAAACAGAATCTCTTGTTAGCGCCCGTGGCCGGTCTCGTCACCCGCATTCTGATTTCGCCGGGTGACGATCCCATCGATTGGGTGGGTCGCATCGCCCCGACGCCCATCCTGTTCATCTGTGGCATTAACGACCGAATTGTCGACTATCGACAGACTGTGGCATTGCACGAAGCCGCGGGCAAGCCCAAATCGCTGTGGATCATCGAAGGCGGCGGGCATACGGACTCGATGCGTGAACAACCGGGGCGCGATCGGCTCGACCAGTTTTTCCGATCCTGCGTCGAACAAATGTCGATTAGCGGATCCCGCATTTCAGAAGACGTAGGCCACCGATCGGGATGACGCGTCAGCCGTTGCTACAAACCCGCCATACGTTCAATCAGATCGACGGTTCGCATCGAGTATCCCCATTCATTGTCGTACCAGCCGCAGACCTTGACGAGCTTGCCGCCGTCCGCCGGCATGGTCATGGTCGAAAGTCCGTCCACCACGCACGAATGGGGATTGCCGATGATGTCGGTGCTGACCAGCGGCTCCTCGGAATATTCCATGATGCCCTTGAGCGGCCCTTCCGCTGCTTGCCGAAGCGCAGCGTTGATGTCTTGCACGCTGGCCGACTTTTCGAGAGTCGCCACCAGGTCGGTAAACGAACCGTCCGCCACCGGCACCCGAAGCGCCATCCCGTTCAGCTTGCCATTCAGTTCAGGAATCACCTTGCCGACAGCCTTGGCCGCACCGGTGGAAGTGGGAATAACGTTGATTGCCGCGGCGCGGGCGCGGCGGGGGTCCTTGTGCAACTGATCTGCCGTCACCTGGTCGTTGGTGTAGGCGTGCACCGTGGTCATGAATCCGCAGGCCAGACCAAACGTGTCATTGAGCACCATGGCCATCGGGGCCAGACAATTGGTCGTGCAACTGGCGTTTGACACGCAGTGGTGCTCCGATTTGAGCAGGTGATCGTTGACCCCCAGCACCACGGTCAGGTCGGGATCATCGTTTGCCGGCGCCGAAAGAATGACTTTTTTCGCCCCAGCCGTCAGGTGGTCACCGTATCCGCCCTTTTCCGACGTTCGGGAGGTAAAAACCCCCGTGGATTCCACGGCTACGTCCACTCCCAGCGATTTCCATGGCAACTTGGCCGGCGATCGTTCGGAGAGCACTTTAATAGGCCGCCCGTTGACAATCAGCGTATTATCGGACCCAGTCGAGACCGTTCCACGAAAACGACCATGCACGGAGTCGTACTTAAGCAGCAAAGCCAGATTGGCTGGGCTTCCCAGATCATTGATGACCACGACGTTAAACTTTTCGGGGCTTGCAGCCAACGCGCGAAAAACGAGTCGCCCGATTCTACCGAAACCGTTAATGCCCACCTGGATTGCCATTCAAGTCTTCCTTTACTAATCGCCTGCCGATTTCGATCCGGATCTGCGCATTTCCACGTTTATGCAACATCGTTATCAATCTCGGATAGGTTAAGGCCACAGTTTTGCCCGGTCAATGTGAATCGAATAGGGGCATTTCGCGCAGCGCACCGGATACCGGATCGGATAGCACGACGAGGCACGACGGCGCGCGTACGTTCAGGCGTGGCGAGGTACTTGGCGTTGCAGAATTGGTTGCGAACTTCCTGTCAAGAGTTTCGAGGATGGAACGTTGATTGCATGACCGTTTTCCGCGCAGCATTTGCCGGTGACTGCCGGTACCCGGTACGGTGAATCGTTTCCGTAAACCGAGGCCGGCGGGTTGTTTGGCGAAAGAATGGCAATGACGTGGCGCTGTGATACAAACGTTGCAGTGATATTGAATTCGACGACGGCGGTGGCGAGAGGACGGCGGACATGGCGGCGGAGTCAACGGGGCAGGACAGGTCATCGCAACAAGGGGCATTGGAAACAGGCGTTGCGGCGGGGCAACGATCGCTGCCTTTGTGGAACAACCCGGTATCGATGCTGGGGTTGTTTATGGTGGTGTCGGCTGTCATTTTGCTGATGACGTTCGCGTTGTTCAGCGCCATCACGCAGGGCGCGAATCCGTATGTGGATATTGTCGGATTTTTGATCTTGCCGGGAATTCTGTTGGCGGGGTTGGTGATCACGCCGTTGGGAATTCTGATCAAGAGTTGGTGGATTCGTCGTCGTCATCCCGAACAGCGGCTGACGTTTAGTTATCCGCGGATCGACTTGAATGACGCGGCGCAGCGCCGGTCGGTGAAGATTGTGATGTTCAGTACGTTTCTGTTGCTGCCGGTGATGGGGGTGACGGGATATCATGGCTATCATTACACGGATTCGACGGAGTTTTGCGCGCGGGCGTGTCACGCGGTGATGAAGCCGCAGGCGACGGCGCACGTGCATTCGCCCCACGCGCGAGTGGCTTGTGCGGATTGTCACATCGGATCGGGGGCCAGTTGGTTCGTGAAATCGAAATTATCGGGAACGCGGCAGGTGTTCGCGGTGTTGCGAGACACGTATTCCCGACCGATTCCGCCGGCCATCCATAACCTGCGCCCGGCGCGCGAGACGTGTGAACAATGCCATTGGCCGCAGAAGTTTTACGGCGCTCAACTCGTGGAGCGCGTGCACTTTCGCTCGGACGAGCAAAATACGCGGCACGAGATTTCCATGCTGGTCAAGACGGGCGGGGGAGATGAAGCCACCGGCAGACTGGAGGGCATCCACCTGCATATGGCCCTGACCGATTTGGAATTCGTGGCGACGGACGAGCAGTTGCAGGTGATACCCTGGGTGAGGCTGCTGCGCGAGGACGGCAGTGAAATCGTTTATCGTTCGGACGGGAAGCCCAGCGCGGAACCGCCCCCGGACGGGGTTCGCCGCAAGTTGGACTGCATGGACTGTCACAACCGGGCGGCGCATCCTTTCCGTTCGCCTTCCGAGGCGGTGAACATCGCGTTGGATATCGGGAAGATCGATCAGACACTGCCGTACATCAAACGCGAGGCGGTGCGATCGTTGCTGGGGGAATATGCGGACGAAACGCAGGCGTTGAAGCGCATCGGGTCGCACCTGGAGACGTTCTACAAGAACGAGTATCCGCAATTGTGGGACACGCGGCGAGCCTCGATCGAACAAGCCATCCTGGTGACGCGCGACATTTATCAGAGGTCGGCTTTTCCGGGGATGAAGGTCGATTGGCGGACGTATCCCGACAACATCGGGCATCTGAATTCGCCCGGCTGCTTTCGGTGTCACGACGGACGACACGTGGATGAAAACGGAGCGGCCATCAGTCATGACTGCGGCGTCTGTCATTCGTTTCTGAATCCCGTACCACATGGTAACGAGCGGGCGATTCAGCCCGGTGCGTATCAACACCCGTTCGAGCTGACGGGGGTCCATGCGGGGGTGCGCTGCGATCAATGCCACGCGGGCGGCATGTCGCCGTCACCGACGTGCGAGGGTTGCCATTCGGAGGTCAGCGGATTCCGAGATGCCAGCGCGGTGGAATTCGCCCGATTCAAGATTGAGCCTGACTCGATGGCTACGGTGGTGGGATGTGAAGGTTGTCATGACGTTTCGATGCCCGTGGCGACGGCGGACATGGAGGCGGTGTGCATGGACTGTCATGACGACGACCCGGAGCGTTTTGAAGGGATGCTGGGTCGATGGAAGCAGGAGTTGGAGCCGTTGCTGGTCCGGGCGCTACGTCTGGCGAGGGACGAAGATCGGGCTGCGGCCCGTGCACTGCAAGAGGCTGGTCCCTATCATAACGTGGAAGGCGCGCGGAAGATTCTGAATGGTTTGTTGTCCGGCGACAGCGCGGATGAATCGCGAGATAGTGTAGTTGATCATAAATGACGCATCATATCGCAACCGAGCCGCGCCCGTCAGGACGCGGTTGGATCGTGAAAAGCCTGTCCGCTCCCTGACGAGCTTGAGAATCTTTTTCAACGGCACGGGGCTTCTTGGGATTCGCCGGTGCTCGTTTTCATCCGGCCGTCGGAACCGCTGGTTATGTTGAATCCGACGTTTCCGTTATTCCTCCTGTCGCCGTTTCCGTTATTCCTCCTGTCGCCGTTTCCGTTATTCCTCCTGTCGCCGTTTCCAGGCCTCGGTACTGGTTCACGCTGCCGGCCCTTCTCACGATCCGCGGCC
>CAYRHJ010000038.1:0-156603 GCA_964424105.1 uncultured Phycisphaeraceae bacterium
CCTCGGTCAGGGAGGGCATGAACAGCGCGTCCGCCCGGTTGTAAAGGTACAGAAGCGACTCTCGGTCAACGAAACCTGGGAATCGTACGCGATGTTGGAGACGGGCGTCTTGGACGGCCTGTTGTACTTCGCGGAAGTAGGCGTGATGGGTTCCGCCGGCCAACACCAGCGCATGATCGGGGAGTTGATCTGCGACGCGCTCGAATGCCCGGACGGTGGTCAGTTGGTTCTTGACCGGAAACAGATTGCCGACGCCGAGCACAAACGGGCCGACGAGGTCGAGCGGCAGATGCGGCGGCTTGGGGAGATGGTCGCGCGGTTGAAATTGCTCGTCCTTTCCGTTGTAGACGACGGTGATGCGATTCGAGGGAATGGCCAGCACTTCCATGAGGAATTCGCGCACGTAGGAACTGACCGCGATGACATGCGAACTTCGGCGATAGAGCCGATTGCCCAGCACGCTCCAGTAGGCCAGCGCTTTTCTGGACGACGGAAAATCACCGCGAAATCGTGAAGTGATGGAATGTCCCACGGCGATTTGTTGGCAGCGCCGGCGCAAACAGCCCAGGAATTTCAGGGGATGGTATAAATCGATACCCCGCCGATGTAAAACGGACGGCAGGACCGTCTGGTCCCAGATGACTTGGAAGGCTACGTGCAGGTGGGGACAGTCGACGGTTTCCAGCGTGGTATTGCTGAAATCTTTTTGGTCCGCAAAGCGGATCAGGACGAGTTCGTAGGGGGAGCCTGATTTTTGAAGCTGGGGGACCAGATTGGAGATGTAGTTTGATGCTCCGCTGGCTGTGTGGTATCGAATGTCCAAGGCGACCCGCATGAAAGCCATCGTTTCTCTTTTTTGGGGTCGTCCCGTGATCGATCACGATGACCGATGCGACTACGGGATAAATTGCACGTAGACTTTTGCCATTCGGGCGATTCCGTCGCGTCCGAACACGGCGCGGAGTTGGGCATTGGATTCGAGCCAATCTCGCCGGGGAGCCAGCGTTCCGCGTTCGTCTTCTCGATAAATCACCCAGCGAGGTTTATCGGTAAATGGATCGGCTGCGACCTGCGGCGCATCGCCGGCGACGGGTTCTCGAAAATAATAGGATCCCTCGTCGGGGTTCATGAAAATCAGGTCGCCGGGTTTGCGGTGGCGGTTGACGAAGTTGACGGCCTGTCGGATTTCGGGCCGCCAACCGTTCGCTTTCATGTAGTCGTACAGCGGTGCGGCTTGGCTGCCGACGAGGCACAAGAACAGTGCGGCTGTCACGAGTTTGGTGTTTCGACCGTTACCCCTGTCCAGCGCATTGACCGCGAGCAGCGCGGCCAGGCACAACCAGGCGTGCAGGGCCACCAGGCAATAGCGCAATTCCACGCGTCCGAACAGGCCCACGATTGAAAAGGCGAGGAATGGAACGACGGCGGCAAGGAGCAGAGTGACGCCGGTTTCATCGCGTTTGCGAATGGATTGCCACCCGTGCAACATGGCCGCCAGCACGATGGCTGGTCCGATCGAATACCCGCCGGAGAAAATCAAACGTCCTGGAGCCAGGTTGGCTTTTTGAAAGAAATGTCCCCATTGTTCCGGTTTCCGGGCTGCGTCAAAACCCACGACCATTCCCACCAACAGAACGGGAATCAGAATGGCCGCCAACGTGCGCAGGGCAACCCGCCGTTGCCCGCCCCACACCGACTTGACGGCTAGATCGGTCAGAATGACGCCGTACAGCACCGCGCCGGTCGGTTGGCTGAGCGACGCGAGTACGAGCATGGCCATCGAAAACAGCCCGGAGGCCAGTCGTCGCGATTGGTACCATTTCACGTAATATAACAAGGACAGATTGTAGAATAAGAATTGGAGTGCGTAGAACCTCGCGGTTTGCGACCAGTAGACGTGCCAGACGGCGAAGGCCAACAACAACGAAGCCGCGAAGGACACGCGGGCGCCCAACACGCCGATGCCGGCGAGGTACAGCGCGGGCACGGCTACGATTCCCAACCAGGCGGAGGGCATGCGGCCCGATCGTTCGTCGATGCCGAGTTCCCGCCAGCGATGCTGTTGGTCCGCGAATTCAACGGACAGTTCCGTTCCTTGCAACTGCAACCACAGCCGGTTGGGCCAATATCCCAGGCGCTTCGACCAGGCTTCCTGACCGGTGATGGCGCCGTGAATGGTCCGCAGCTCGTCGTACCACAAACTGGGTTCGTTGAGTTGATACAGTCGTACGCCGGCAGCGAGCACGGTCAGCACGACGACGGCTAAGGCGTGTCGCCCGGGAGGCCATTTCGAGGTTGTTGAGCCGTTGTCCAGCGTGGGCATTCTGTGATGATCTCCGGGCCGTTACGACGACGCCTGCATCAAGGCGCTCCAACATGACTGGTTCACGTTCCGCCGAAGACCGCTCCCTGACCCTTGACAACGCTGCGCGTCGTAAAGGGCAGGCGGCCGCGGCTCGGATAGGATGTCAATTCACGTTCGCTCGTTTTGCTGCACGGGTTCCCGTCTACATCCCTGGATTCCGGCTTCCGCCGGAATGACGCATGCCGGCGGTCGCGGGTCGGAAAGCCGCGGTCGCGGGTCAGTGAAAAAACCAGTCAAGGACGCATCATCTCCCAATGCCCACTATTCGGAGGGCGGCGGGGCATTGGGGTCAAACGGCGGCGGGATGCGCCATTGCCCCAGTGCCAGCATCATGTCGCTCATACCCAGAAGTCGCGGCAGGGCATACATTTCGCCGTGGGCGTATCCGGCGTAGGCGCCTTCCGCGGCAGCCATGGCCCGGATGTAATTAGTCACGCGGCTTACGCGCTGGTCGTCGAATTGCGATTGGTAACACTCGACGGCAGCGATTTTGCGATCGATGGTGTCGCCGATGTCCACGACGAACCGCGTGGGCCAATGGGTCACTTCCGCGGCAAAAGGGACGGGACGGTACACGAGGTGCTCAATGGCGTGCGGCTTGGTCCCTGCAAATCGATCATCCCATTTGGTCAACTGCGAATAGAATCGTGAAGCTTCGGTGATTAGTTGGGCTTGATAGTGGTCCGGCGAGGCAGCGGGCGTCCTGCCCGCCATGCCCACGAGCACGCGAGGCTTGTGCTTTCGCAGAAACGTAGCCACGGCGTAGCGAGCGGGCGGACCGTCCATCAGCTCGCGGTTGGGCAGATGGAGCGTTTCGCAGATTGCGACGCCGAGAATCTCCGCCGCGCGTGCGGACTCCTTGGCCCGTGTTTCGGGGGATCCGCGCGGAGTCGGCTCGCCGCTGGTCATATGCAGCATGCCCACGCGATAACCCTGATCGACGAGCTTGGCGATGGTTCCTCCCATGCCGATTTCCAAATCGTCCGGATGCGGCGCGGTGAAGACGATGTCCAGGGATTCCGGTGCCGTCATCATGATACTCCGTGCGGGCTATTGCGGCTGATTGTTGCGAATCGGCATCGCGAACATTCGATTTGGAGAATCCTAAGAGCGGTCCTTGTCAAAAACAAGCGGGTGAAGGAGTCAGTGTCCGCGTGAAATCGGCGAGGGTGGATCGGCATGGCCGGGGTGTGATTTCTCGGACCGCGGTTGGGCTTGCATCACGATGCGGCTGATTCGTGCGACGACGGCGTCCCAACCGGCGTGGACGGCGCATTGACTGCGGCGGACGCGCTGTTGAATGGAACCTTTTCCCACGGCATCGCGACACGCCCGGGCGAATTCGTCGGCGGTGTCAGCCAAGGTGACTTCGGGGACGTAATAGGCGGCTTCGGGAATCGAGGTTGAAACGACGGGCAATCCGGCGGCGAGATATTCAAGCAGCTTGATGGGATTGATGTAACGCGTGAAGGCGTCCCGCTTGAACGGCAGCATGGCCACGTCGAACCGGGCGCAATACCGAGGCAGATCGTCATAGGACACTCGCCCCAGCAGGTGGACGTTTTTGAGTCGTCGGAGCGGCTTGACGTTGGTGAACACTTGACCGATCAACACCAAGTTCCAGTCCGGCAAACGTCGAGCTACGTCCGCGATCAGTTCAACGTCAACCCAGTGGTGAAGCAGGCCAAAAAACCCCACGACGGGCCCCTGTAGTTGGGCTACGGACGCCGGGATGTCAACGTGCGGCGACATGGCGGCAGCAAAATGTTCCAGGTTGACGCCGTGGCGAACGAGGTGGACGTTTTCGTGAAGTTGCTGCTTGGCTTCGTAAAGCGCTTGGGAACTCGTGATCACAACGTCAGATTTCGCCAGGAGAAGCCTTTCGCGTGCGGCCATCATCCGGGCGTCAATGCCTTGAAACTCGGCGAATTCGTCCACGCAATAGTAAACGAATCGTTCTTCGTTCAGTTGGCCCGCGAGAAAGGCGACGTCTGGTGCGAACGTCCATACTTGAACCGGATGACCAGCAACGCCGTTTCGTCGAGTCAAGACGCGTCGAATCTGCCAGATCAGCGATCGATGATTCCAGTCGCCGACGATGCCGTCGCCCACGGCGGGAAGAACGAACGGCGTCGTCTGAATCATGGTGGGGCTGACGGGGCGCGGTCCGCGAAGGATCCGGCTCAGCGTGCTGATCGACGAGCGCATGTCCGCCAGGCTCAGCGTCGGGCGGCGGGTGCCGTGATAGTTCACCCAGATGACGTCGTTGTGGCCAGCCAGAACGCGCATCACGTGATGTTTGCTGGTTGGATCCTGGTCCCAACTGCTGGCCACGCAAACGATCGCTCGCCCCTGAATGATCGGTGGGGAAGACTGCGGTCTAACCGACAATGTGTCGCCCAGTGTGACCGTTCGCGGATCTTGTAGTTCCAGCGCCGAAGTTTCCATGTTGTTTCCTATGGCCCGTCGCTGCCGTAGTAGCAATGATAATTGTACCGTCGGCCATACGCGCTGGTGGGGTCGTTGTCTCCTATAACAATGCAACCCATGATGGGAATGTTATTGTTGGACAAATGCTTGATCGCTCGTCGGGCCAATGGTTCGGGCGTACGGTGCATGCGGATGACCATGATGACGCCCGAAGTCCAGGGGCCGAGTATGCCCACGTCCGCGACGGACGTGGCCGCGGGCGTATCGACAATCGAATAGTGAAACTCTTTTTTGAGTCTCGTGAACACCGATCTCGCCGTCTGGGCGCTCAACAATTCCGTTGCGGATCGACCGTGCGTCCGACCAGCGGCCAGGTAGTACAGATTGGGGACGGGCGTGGCTCGAATGACCTGTTCCAGGGTCGCTTCGCCGGCAAGGACATCCGCCAGTCCGGGTGACGATTGGCCGCCCAGCAGCCTGCCCATGGATGAATGTCGCAAGTCGGCGTCGACCATGATGATTTTCAGGTGTCTGATTTCCGCCATGGAAAACGCCAAGTTGACGGTGGTGACGCTTTTTCCCTCCCTGGGGATGGCGCTGCTGATGGCGTACATTCGATGTTCTTGGCGGGGATTCAGCGTCTGCAATCGCGTGCGCAGCGAGCGATACTGTTCGCTGACCACGCTGGAACGCGCGTAATACGTGGCGATCTGTTCCGAAAGCCCGTCGACCGGTGCGCCCAGGGGCTCGGCGACCGTTTGAATGACGGGTGGCCCCGCGTCCAACGCGGCGGCACCGTACCAATCGGACCACTTCTGCCCGGTGGACGGTCGCCTCGGCGGATCGCTCACGTCCGCGCGTTGCGTACCTTCGCGCCGTGCTCGATCTAGGGCGTCAGCGATTCGTCCCATCTTTCGGATTGCTCCAGGGGCTGGTTGACTGTGTTCATGACGGGGTCCGCGGTTGATGCCGATTCTCCCGCGGCCGAGGTCCAACCCGCGCGTGAAAGAAGTCGGTGATAGAAAGATTGGTGATGGAGGCTCACGTAGGCCAACGAGCCGCTGGCAGCGACCAGACCCCCCAATGCCAAGGCCATCAACGGTATCACGACCAATTGATGGACCATCCGTTTTCGGCGAACAGCCGACGAGACGATTTCATCGATGGATTCCAGAATGGGCAAACCCAGGACTCGAGAAACCTGGCGACGGGTCCGTATGGTCCGGTCCAGAATTTCACTCAACAGCACCATGATGACGCTACAAATCACGCCGGCCAACAACGTCAACAGCAGAACCGTCGAAGCCCGCGGCGATACGGGATGGGCCATGCCTTTGGCCGGGCTGATGACATCAAACAAGATGCCCCGTTGGTCGCGTTCCGCGGCCAGCAACCGACCGACTTCGTCGGCGTAACGCTGATAGGTGACGACGTCATTTCGGGCGTGGTCGATCTGGGCCTGCTTCTCCGCGAAACGCCGGTGATGTTGAACGGCCAACTCCTGCGCCTGCTCCAGTTCGCGCACGGATTTTCGCTGCCGGGAAATCTCAGCCTCGTTATCCGCCACCAACTGCCTCAAAACCGTGGCTTCGCTTTCCGCCTGCACGCTGGCGGCGTCCCACGATCGCCAACCTCGACCCCTGGGTTGCTCACCGCTGGGCAACCATCCGAGGCCGTTGACCATGGTCAGGTTCGCGTCGAGTGCTTTCCGGCTTTCGAGTTCACGGGAAAGACGACTCCAGTCGGCTCGAATGGCGACGACGTCTGGGTGAACCTCGGTCATTCCGTGAGCCGACTTCAAGTCGTGAATCCGGGCTTCCACGCGATTCATCTCGCCGATGATGCGCGAAGCTTCCGGGCTGCGGTACGGGCCGGTGGATGGATCTTCGAATTCCTGTGCCTGTTCTGACGATGATCGGAAATCCAACAGGCGGACTCGACTGTCCAGCCGAATGGCCAACTCGCGTCCGCGGCGCTCCAACTCCGTCAGATCCGAGCGCAGGGTCGCCAATTCGACAAACGAAGCATCGGGGTTGAGCGGATCGATGCCCCGATGCTCTTTCTTGAATCGGACTTTTTCATCTTCCAACGACTGAACGACTTCCTGCCGCTTGTCCACTTCCTGGTCAAACCAATCCTTCGTATCGCGCAGATACGCGCCGATTCGCGATTGTGTCATTTCAAAGTAGTTTTTCAAAACGCCGTCCAAAATCGCCACCATCGTATCCGGCTTGTTCGTCGCGTACCGAAGTTCCACCACGTCCAAATGCGGATTCCGCTGCCGAAACGAAACCTTCATGCCGGACGCAATTTTGCCGGCCGCAGCCATCACCTGGTTTTCATAGGCTGCCGCATCGGCCCCGCCTGACGATTCCGGCAACAAGCCAAGCGCCTTGACGACGCCCACCATGTATTGCGGATTCGTAAAATCCTGAATCAGGGTTTGACGGAAGACCTCGAAGACGCCGGCGCCGTGGCTTCGCGGCAGGTTCATCAACACCGGATCGTCCCGCCGCTCAAAAGTGGCTACGGCCTCGTAACGTCGTGGAATGGTAAGACTGATAATAAAAGCGCCGCTCGTGATCACGCAGAACGGCAGGCACAGCATCCATCGGCGAACGGATAGAACGCGTAGAACCTCCCCGACCGATCCGCGCAGCTCCGAAAAAGACGTTCGCTCCAGCGACTCGCCTCCCGCCATGGTCTGGGGATCCGAAACCGCCGGCCAATTGTCCAATCCGGTTGGTTGAGCCATCTCCTACTCCCCTTCAGCCGTTCCCTGTCCCCGTCGAAGCTCGGGATTGTCGTAGTGTTCCTGGACCGACTCGAAACGAAGCGGTGTGCTGTAGGCCTGCACCACAGGCCCCACCGGGAACAGCAATTCACGCACGCGCAGACCGATCCAACCCAGTGGCGTGGGTGGCACGTATACCACGTCGCCCGGTTCCAGCAGAATGTTCGCTCGCGTATCTCCGCCTTCGACCATGGTATCCAAATTAACTTCCATCTCCCGGCGCTCGCCGTCGATGGGCGATGGCCGAATGATTTTCACACGACTTCGCCAGGCAATATGATTGGGATGGGCCATGGCCAGAACGTGCAGGACGGAATCTCGTCCGGTGTGTTCATAGGGACCCGGCGAACCGACCTGCCCCAGGACATAGAACACATTGTTGGGTTGCTTCGCGACCTGCACGCGAACGCGCGGCGTGGTGTAATAGGGCGACAGCAATGACTCGACTTTCGTCTCAACTTCGGACGCGGTCAGGCCGGCGACCTTGACTTCGCCCAACAGGTCCAGCGACACCTTGCCGTCCGGACGTATCCGCAGGGTCTCGCCGTCGAGTTCATATACACGTGAGGAATGGAAAGCGATCGTGTCGCCCGCGTTCAGACGAATCTCGGTCGCGGAGGCTGTGTGCTCGTGTGCTCGTTGGAATGCCGCCAAGTCCACATGTGTCGGTGGGGCCGTGCAACCGGCGACCCAGCATCCGAACACCGTGCAAACTGAAACGTGGATTTTCATTTGTCTCGCATCCGTGCGAATTTAATACAGAACGCTTGCGGGTCCAAGAACCGCCGCGAAACCATCGTTTCCTGGGGTTCCTGCGGTTCCTTCGTCAGATAAACCAGTCAAGCAAATCCACGACGTGTATCGGGTTTACGCCCGGCCCGCTGGAACTAATGGGCCAAATTCTGAAATCAATCCGCCGATTTTCTGGGGCCTGGGTCTCGCCCGGTTCTGACTTGGGTCCGAAAAACTCGTAACCCATCTTCAGTGATTGAATCGAAAGACCGATAGTCTGCGTCGTTGGGACACAGCCAAGCGGCCCGGCCGCACCGTCCACTCGATTGCGAGCGAATGAATGTACGCCGAAGCCTTCGGACTGCGCCAACTGCCCTTCAACAACACGCACGATCCGCGCTTTTTCTTTTCAACTCCCGATCATGAAGAAGCCCTGGCGACGCTCATCTACTCCGCCGGCGAGCTGAAAGGCCTGACCATGCTCGGCGGCGAGTGTGGGACTGGAAAATCGCTTCTGGCTCGCCTCATGCTGAACCACTTCGGAAGCCGGGTGTCAGCGGCCTGGCTCGGACGGTCTCAATGGACCCCCACCTCGCTGCTTCCAGCCGTGTGCCACGCGTTCGACCTGGAAATTGAGCCGAACGCACCATCCGTTCGCATGATGAACGCGCTGGCGGAATTCGCCGCAGGAAAACAGCGCGAACGCCAGCCCGTCATAGTGATTCTCGATGACGCCGATGCGTTGGCCGGCCCCAGCGTCGACGAAGTTAGTCTGCTGACGAATTTGGAGTGCGGAACGAACAAGCTCGTGCAGGTGATATTGATGGGCCGACCGGGCTTGGACGAGCTGCTACTGATGCCCGCATCGCGACAACTCCGCCAGCGGCTCTTCCGGGTCATGACGTTGCGGCCACTGACCCGCCAACAAACCGGCGACTACGTGGAACATCGGCTGCAAGCCGCGGGCGGGGATGGGCAACAGATTTTCGAACCGGCTGCCCTGGACGTCATTCATGAACTATCT
This sequence comes from uncultured Phycisphaeraceae bacterium, assembly GCA_964424105.1. Taxonomy (GTDB): domain Bacteria; phylum Planctomycetota; class Phycisphaerae; order UBA1845; family UBA1845; genus CAYRHJ01. The sequence continues at coordinate 9,346 of CAYRHJ010000038.1, forward strand.
CGCGGAGTGCCGCGAATCATCAACACCATCGCCGACAGCACGCTGCTGAGCGCGTTTTCCCGCAACCTCGACCGCGTCGACGCCTCGCTCATTCGCTCGCTGCCTGATCTACGATTCCATTCGGAAGAGCCCGACGTCAAGAAAGTCGCCGAAAACTCCGTCACTCCGGCGAATGCCGGAGTCCAGGGAACCGCGCCGCCCGCTCAACCGGGTCCCTATCCTCAAAACTTTCAGCCGCCTCCCATCATGCCATGGATGTTTCCGTACCCCACGCCCATTTCGGCGCTGGCTGTCATTCCGGCGCAGGCCGGAATCCAGCCGTCAGTGCCGCCTTGGACAATGACCTATCCCATGCCCGTCATTCCGGCGCAGGCCGGAATCCAGCCCGCAACACCGCCAGCCGATGCAAGCTTGTTGGCCAGACTTCAGGCCATAGAAAATCGCCTCGACAGCGTCGGCCCGCGCGGAGAGAAGCCCGTGACCGACACACCGCAATCTCCGTCACTCCGGCGAAAGCCGGAGTCCAGCGAACCGCAATCTCCGTCACTCCGGCGAAAGCCGGAGTCCAGCGAACCGCAATCTCCGTCACTCCGGCGAAAGCCGGAGTCCAGCGAACCGCGCCGCCGGCTTGATTCCATGCAACGCGCACCGCAAAGTCCACCCACGCAGGCCGCCGGGCGTTCGGATTCCGGCATAGCGGATCTTGTCAAACAAGTGAATGAACTGCGTCGCGAAGTCTCGCGAAACAAGGAATCAACGCCCGCAACACCGCCGGCCACCGATTTTCAACCCATTATCGATCGACTAGACAAGCTCGAATCAGCGGTGAATCGACGCACGGCGCGAACCACCCCTCCTCACGCTGACGATTCCGTCCGTGACATTGGTCCACAGGTTCTGGAGCGCATGAATGCCATGGACCAGGCGCTCAGACAATTGTGTCAAGAAACGAATCCCGTCGAACCCGCGAATTCAAGGTCTAACGACCGACGGCCGGCTCGATCCGTAGCGACGAATCCGAGTTTGCCGAACGAAGCCCGCGTTGAACGATCAGCGACAAGCCCCGGCATGCCCATCGGAACAGAACAGGACGATTCTCAAAATGCAGAGGCCGACGCACATGAATCGACTGATTGGAACGATGTACGCGGTTCCGCGAATTCCACCCCGAACGCACATGACTCGCTCCACCACGCGCCCGCAGATGGCCCACTCAACTCACCGGCTCGCCACCAAGACGAGGAGTCAGTCGATGACGAGGAAAATGCCGTCGACCAGCTTGCCGCAAACATAACCGCAGACGATCCACCCGATGGACCGGCCGTTCCCAGGAATCGCCCGGTACGCGGGGCCAGGACTCGACGCAAACGGCCCAATATTCGACACGGAGCAAAAGCCGCTGTTCCATCAGCCGGCGTGGATCGCGTGAAGGAGGCCTTGGATCGCATCCAGGGCACGCCCGTTCCAAAACGACCCAACCGTTCATCGTCCCAGGAATCGCTGAACCAAGCCCTCGACGCTATCGTCGTCGGCGCTGCTCATCAGAAAAAAAAGCCTACAGGCGGAATCAAACCTTGACCCACCTCGCGCGGGGGTGCCCCATCCATCGCGCAGCGATGGGTGGGGTTGCGATGATCATGACGAAACGGCTGGGTGGCCCATCGCCTCAGCGGTGGGGGACTCGATTCTTGCCCCCAAACCGCGGGGGTGCCCATCCATTGCGCCGATGGCAGTCAATGCCGCGATACACCATGTCCGTTTAACGGTCGTTCATTTGAAAATGCCTGGATTGCGAGAAAAACGACCGCGGATTTTCAAACACGATCTTTCGAATCAGCCCGTCATCGTGCCCTCGCCGCCGCATCTCCGCAATGAATTTCGGCACCGCCATCGGATCGCTGACGCCCCAATCTCCCGCTGAGTTCACCATCACGCGTTCCGCGCCGAACGTCTCCACCATGTCCGCCGCCCGCGCCGGCGTGCACTTGGTCAGCGGATACAGCGTCATGCCGCACCAGTAGCCCGCGCTCAGTGCCAAGCCAATGGTGTGCTCCTCGACGTGATCGATCAGTACGCGTTCCGGCTTCACTCGACGATCCGACGCGAACAGATCCAAAATCATCCGCGTGCCCATGTACTTGTCTTCCAGGTGCGGAGTATGGACCAGTATCAACTCGTCGCGCGTGGCAGCAAGGTCAATTTGCTCTTCCAGAATCGCGATCTCGTTGGGCGTGTTCTTGTTCAGCCCGATTTCCCCGATACCCAACACGTTGGGTGCATCGAGAAATTCGGGGATCATCCCGATCACCTCACGGGCCAGCGAGACGTTTTCAGCCTCCTTGGAATTGATGCACAGCCAACAGTAGTGCTCGATGCCGAACGCCGCCGCCCGCTTCGGTTCATACTGCGTCAATTGGCGAAAATAATCACGAAACCCATCAATCGATCCCCGGTCAAACCCTGCCCAAAACGCCGGCTCGGAAACGGCCACGCAACCGCACCGGGCCAGACGGTCATAATCGTCCGTGATCCGCGAAACCATATGAATGTGTGGGTCGATATAATTCATTGAATCCCCACGAATGAAAATCGCATGGACGTCCCGCCCGTCAGGGAGCGGTCTTCATTTGTCCGTGTTTCACCCGCCCCTTTACGAGCCGCGAGCGCAAAGCGAGCGGTCTTCCGAGACGGGTGGCCCACCTCCTTTGGAGGTGGGGGAGCCGATGATCGTCGGCAGACCGCATCTCCAAGAATCAGGCAGTCGCCACACGATCTCGCCATCGCGGCTGGGTGGCCCACCTCCTTTGGAGGTGGGGGAGCCGATGATCGTCGGCAGACCGCATCTCCAAAAATCAGGCAGTCGCCACACGATCTCGCCATCGCGAGTCGTAGGGCCTGGAAAACACCATTTGGACCTGTTCCGTCCGCCCCGCTTCTTTCTCGCTCAACACTTCCAACGCCAGCAGCAGTTGCTGCCGTCGCGGTTCGGCCGCCAGCGAATTGGAATTCAACCCGCGATCCAACCGGTCCAATCCGGCGGCGACGTCGAGAATCGCATGGCGAATGGCCAAAAAGTCCGCGTCGAGAATCTTCGACACGTCGCGTTGATCGTTCATGGTCACCCCGGGTTTCTGCGCTGACATGATGCAGCCATCGATCTTCCATCATTCCACGTCGACGTTGGCGCCTACGTGGACTCGATTTCCTTGGATTTCTCGGTCACCAATTTTTCAATCAAGTCCTCGTGCTTCTTGGTGATTTTCTGGATGGCGTCCTTGGCGCTCTCGGCTTCGTCCTCGCTCATCTTGCTGTCCTTCTTATCCGTGTCGATATTCTTGTTATAGTCCCGCCGAATGTTACGCACCGCGATCTTCTGCTCCTCGCCCATCTTTCGGACCCGTGCAGCCAATTGTTGACGACGCTCACCGGAAAGCGGCGGAATCGGCAGGCGGATGATCTTGCCGTCCGAAACCGGCGTGATACCCAGATCCGACGACTGAAGCCCGCGCTCGATATCCTTGGCCGTACTGGGATCGAACGGCTTGACCATGATCGTCGACGGATCGGGCGCGCTGATCGACGCCAACTCCCGCAGCGTCATCGTGCTGCCGTAGGAGGCCACCTCAATTCGAATATGATCCACCAGTCCCGGTGACGCGTGTCCCGTTCGCACGCCGCGCAGCTCGTCTTTCAGGTACTCCACGGACTTGACCATCGCAGACTCACAACGCTTTTCCAGATCCGCCACGCTCATCGATCACCCTTTCAACTCTCCGATTGATCGCTCACCAGAGTTCCCAGTCGCTCGCCCTCCACGATCCCACGCATGTGACCGGCTTGGCCAAGGTTGAATACGATGATCGGCACGTGATTCTGCTGGCACATCATCACCGCCGACAAATCCATCACGCCCAATCGCCGATCGATCATTTCGTTGTAACTGATGGAACGCCGCAGCTCAGCCGTGGGATCACTGGCTGGATCAGCCGTGTAAACGCCGTCTACCTTGGTCGCTTTCAAAAGCGCGTTGGCCCGAACTTCGGACGCCCGCAACGATGCACAGGTGTCCGTGGTGACGAACGGGTTGCCCGTGCCCGCCGCGAACAACACCACCCGACCCCTGTCCAGATGATGAATGGCCCGCCGCCGAATGAACGGCTCGCACACCCGGTCAATGGCGATGGCCGACTGCACGCGCGTGTCCAACCCCATCGATTCCAGCGCTTCCTGCATGGCCAAGGCGTTGATCACCGTCGCGATCATACCCATGTAATGGGCCGCGGTAGGCTCGATCTTCAGTCGTTGTGCGAGCTGGTCGCCGCGGATGATGTTCCCGCCGCCCATGACCACACATAACTGCGCCCCCGCATCGGCGACGGACTTGATTTCCAGCGCGATGCGTTCCAGCTCGCCCGCGTCAATCCCCTTTTCTCCCCGACGGCACAATGCCTCGCCGCTGATTTTCAGGACGACGCGCTCGTATTTCAGTTTCGACATGCAGGATTAAATACCGAACTCGCAGGCCAATCGCAAGGTCTTCCCCATGGATCCTCGCCACGTCAGCCGATCTTGAAAACCGCGAAGTCAATGACCTTTTTCACGCCGGCTTGGCTCAAAACGTCGCGAACTTTCGTCTTGGAAACTTTGACGTGCTCCTGTTCCATCAACGCGTTCTCGGCGCAATAGGCGTTGACCTTCCCCTCCACGATCTTTTCCGCGATCTGCGGAGGCTTGCCTTCGCTTTCGGCAATCTCACGAGCCGTCCGGCGAACCCGCTCAATCGCCGCTGCCGGGACACCGTCCCGCTCGATCGCTACCGGCTGGCTGAACGTCACGTGATGACACAGGTCCGTCGCCACGCTCTCCGGATTCGGCTTGGCGTCCAGCGCCACCAGCACGCCCGATTTGCCGTCATGATGCACGTATCCACAGACGTATCCCCCCGTCAGGCGCCGACAGCCCGCGAACTTGATGTTCTCTCGAATGACGCCGAACGCTTCGGTAATCTCGTCCGACAGCGTTCGACTCGCATGATCGACGCTGCGCAAGGCCAGAACCGAATCAACCGTCGGGGACGACTCCCGCTGACTCGCCGCGGTCTTCGCGAACGTGTTCGAAAGCGCGATGAATCGATCGGTCTTAGCCACCGGCGCCGTTTCGCAACGCAGGTCCACAATGGCGCCGGTTTGTCCGTCCGCTGACAAATGGATGGAAATACGTCCTTCACCGGTCTCGTTCCCGGACCGGGATTCCATCTTCCCTTTGTATTTCTTTTGCAGGATGTCTTTCGCCTGCTCCGTGTCGCCGTTGGCTTCCGCCAAGGCGCTCTTGCATTCCATCATGGGTAGGCCCGTCTCATCTCGCAATGACTTGACCTGGGCAGCCGTAATCGACATCTTCGCCTATCTCCTCAATCAATGCGGACCGTTGTCGCCCGCAACTGGCCTCAATCAAATACTGCGGAAAGCAGCAAATAGTGAACATCGTCATTCCGGCGCAAGCCGCAATCCAGTGCGTAGACGGGCGTAGCCCGTCGCTGGATGTTCAATGATTCATGCTCCGAGTAGTAAATCGACGGAAAAGGTGATTCGATGATCGTTGAACAGCCATGTGACGACGCGGGGCAGTGGCTCGTGGGCGTAAACCCCGCGTCATGATTCCCCAACCGCCGGCTCCGCGGTCAATCGACCCGTTCCGACGTTCGAGCCCGCTTCGACCGCATCCGCCGTCCCTGACGTGTCGCCAGCGCCATCCGCCCGCGCCGTGGTTTCACGCCGCGATCGGCGCCGAGGACCGTCGCCGGCAGGTTCCGCCGGTTCCGACGTTCGGGCTCGTTTGCCTTCCTGGATCGCCGCAGCCAATTCCGAAAGGACCACTTCGATCGCCCGCATGGCATCATCATTGCCGGGAATGGGAATGTCCGCAAAATCAGGATCTGAATCGGTATCGATCAGACAGATCGTCGGAATATTCATGGCCCGCGCTTCACGAACCGCCAAATGCTCGCGCTGGACGTCTATCACCACAAGTCCCGTCGGCAACCGCGTCATCTCCCGAATCCCCGACAGGTTGCGATGGATCTTCTTCCGCTCCCGAGTCAAACGCGATTGCTGCTTCTTGCTGTATTCATGCATCCGCCCCTCGGATTCGACCGTTTCCAACTCGGCCAATCGAGTCAACCGCAACCGAATCGTCCGAAAATTCGTCAACGTTCCACCCAGCCAGCGTTCGCAAACATAGGGCATGCCCGAACTCGTCGCCCATTGCACGACCGAATCCTTCGCCTGACGCTTGGTGCCCACGAACAGAATCTCGCCGCCCTTGGCCACCAACATCGAAACCAAGCGCTTCGCCCGCAGGAGACCCTTCACCGTCTCGCGAATGTCCACAATATGAATGGAATTTCGCTTGGTGTATATGTAAGGTCGCATCTTCGGGTTCCACCGACTGGAACGATGCCCGAAGTGAATTCCCGAATCAATCAGTTTACGAACCAACTCCGATGCCAAGCCTCACCTCCTCGAGCGCCCGAGGGCAGAAATTCATCACAATTCCGAACCTGCGAACTTAACAGGATTCCAGCCAAAATCAACCCCAACCCTCAATTTCTTGCCCTGCCAAATCCTTCAGTCGATCCGAATTTCCATCGCGATTGCCCATCGCTGGTTCTCTTCGCACGCCGATCTCGAACATGACCGTCGATCCGAAAACGTCGCTAACCGTTCGTAACCAGCTTACTGAAAACAAGTTATGGCAATATTGGGATCGTCACGCCCGGCCAAGATTCGACAACAATCGCCGAAAACCCTATCTATCATCTATCTGCTACGCGTTTGGCGCAGATTTGCGTTTGGCTCAAAATCCCATTCAGTGGCCATGGAATCGCTTTGAAACGACCCCTGCGCATTTTCCTCAGTGCCGCCGAACCCAGCGGCGATTTGTACACCGCCTTGCTGGCGCAGGAAATCCGTCGTCGCCAACCCGATGTTGATTTCGTCGGCATCGCCGGGCCACGGCTCAGATCGGCAGGCTGTCAGGCCATCGCGGACCTCAGCGGACACGCCGGAATGCTGCTGGGCGCCTTGGGCAACGCGGGTCGGGCTGCGACCATCATCGCCAAGACCTCCGACTACTTCTCTCGAAATCGAGTCGATGCGCTCGTCGTAGTGGATTCCCCCGTGCTGCACATTCCGATCGCACGTCGCGCCAAGGCTCGCGGAATCCCCGTCCTGTATTACGTCGCTCCCCAGCTTTGGGCGTGGGGCAGATGGCGGCAGTACAAAATTCGCGCCTGCATCGACGAGTTGGCTGTCATCCTACCATTCGAAGAAGCGTTTTTTCGCGAGCTTGGACTACCCGCCACCTTCGTCGGTCATCCCTTGGCGGACGCCCTGATCGATCAGCCGCCAGACAAGGATCGCTGCCGTGCGATCAAGTCTTCGGGCGGTCCCGTGGTCGCCGTGCTCCCCGGCTCCCGCGCGCACGTCATCCGCGAAAACCTTCCAACTCAATTGGAAGTCGCACGGTGCATTCGAACTCGTTTCCCCGCCGCGCATATAGGCGTTTCAATTGCGAACGAAGTGGCCGAGCGCGAAATCGTGCCCATCCTGAAGCGCAGCGCCCTGAACCCCACCATTCACCGCAACGAAAACGCCAGCCTCCTTTCATCTGCCGACTTGACGCTGGTGGCCTCCGGAACCGCCACGCTGGAAGTCGCCTACTATGGTTCGCCCATGATCGTGATGTACAACGGGTCGCGCTGGATGTACCACTTGCTCGCCCGCTGGCTCCTTCATATACCGCGGTATTCGCTGGTGAACATCATCGCCGACCGCGAAATCGTGCCCGAGTTCATGCCCTACTATCGATCATCCGCACCCATCGCGACCTGCGCAATGGGTCTGCTCAACGACGATGAAAGACGTGCCCGGATGCGCCAGGCCATCGCCCAGACCATCGAACCATTACGAGCCACCGGCGCGACGCGACGCACCGCCGATCTCCTTTTTGACCTCCTCGCCCGTTCCGCGCATTGAACCGCGCCGTCACTATCCATCGTTTCCCGGACCGCAGCGTCCGGTAATATCCATCGTCCTTCGCTCCATCCGTTATCGCTTGACCCTGCCAATACCGATTGCCTACTATTCTACTAGGAGAGGGTCGAACGAGCGGGACGGGAAGCTGCCGCCTAAACCGGGCGAGCGACGTCAGCGTCGGCATGTCGGGGGGTTGGAAGGGGTTTGTGATCCGTTATTCGGTTCAATTCTGTACGACAGGTGCCATTACGGTACTCGTTCTGTTTTCAATGGCCGCGCCCACGCGAGCCGGATCCGCCTTTTTTGATTCGATAATGGCCCACAATCCCATTTCCTATTGGCGACTGGGAGACACCGCGGGCACCACCGCCGCCGACGCAACCGGGCTGAATCCCGGAACCTATATCGGTGCGACGCTGGGGCATCCGGGCGGCATCGAAAACGACGCCGACACGTCCGCCCGTTTCCAAAGCTTTTTCACCCGGACGGAATTTGCCCACCAAAGCGAATACCTCCTCAACGAAGGCACCATTCTCTTCCTGTTCAATGAGCAGGACACCGTCGGTGACGCCGCGCTTTTTTCCAAGGATTCGGTCACCGGCGCGGGCGCACCCAGTATGCTGGACGTTTTGACATCCCGTGATGGAAGGGTTCACACTCGATTCAGTGGACGGTCCGACGAGCACATCGCCGCATCCCCGTCACTTGTTCAACCCAATACGTGGCATTTCTTGACTTTCACCTTCGGGCCACAAGGCATGCGCCTCTATCTCGATGGATCGCTTGTCGCGTCCAATCCCTTCACCGGTGGCCTGACGTCGAACACCAATTCGATCTGGCTAGCTGCCTCCCGATCACCGAACAACATTATCCCCCCGAAGCCGGAAGACCAGCTCGTCTTCTTGGATGAAGTGGCGATACTCAACCGGGCCCTTTCCGCGACGGAAGTCACCGATCTCGATAACGTCGTACCCGAACCAGCCACCGCGCTGCTGATCATCGCCGCCTGCGTCATCCGTCGCCGAAAAACCCGCTCGCGGGCTGGATAGACGTTGATTCCTACAATTCATCGATTCGCCCTTATTCAATTGTTGGTTACGCAAACATCGACCGCAAATAGTCCACGTCCGATCGCAAACTCGCAACGCCGGCTGACGAAGAATGTTCCACCACCAGCGGACCTGCGTAACCGCGGGCACGCAGTTTGCTGATCACGCGCGGAATCTGTGCCTCTCCCGATCCCAGGGGAACCTCGCTGCCCCACGATGCCCCAGCCTCCGTCGGCGGGCAATAGTCCTTCAAATGAACGTGTCGAATCCATCGGGCCAACGTGGTCACCGCTCGAACCGCGTCATCGCTCGCATAGGTCACGAAGTTTCCCGCGTCGAAATTCACCCCCACGCCGGATCGATCCAGTGCTTCCAGGAACCTCGCCATTCGCTCCGCAGGTTCCGATCCGGTCTCCAACAACAGCGACACGTCCTTTTCCGCCAATTCGTCGGCTAGGCCACGAATCCGCTCAATCGCCACAACCCATTTCGCCCCCTCGTCTTCACTTGGTAGAACGCCGCCGTGAATCGTGATCGCATCAATCCCCACCTGTTGGGCCCATTCACCCGCACGAGCCAGCACGCTTGCACGGGCATCGAACCAATCGTCGTTCCCTATTCCCGTCGTGGCACGGGCCCGCGCAGGTGACGAAAAATCTTCACCGTCGAACCCGACGAACAGGCCGCTCAAATGCACGCCACACTCCGTCGCTGCCGATCGAACCGCCGCCGCGCTCGCCCGGTCGAATGCCGATTGGCCGAACAACCCCAAATGGACCACTCGAACGCCCAATTCTCGATGGGCTGTTTGAATCGCCCGAATCGAGTCTTCTCGATCCACGGACCACGAACAGACGCCAATTTCCAGCGGTTGCATCGTCAGTCCCCTTTCGGTGATGATTGAATGGAAATTGCACGTTGGCGACCCGGCAGGCGATTCAAACCGATCTTCGCAAGACCCCTGGCCTCGTCCCAACCTTGGCCGCCGATGTTACGGCGAGGGTTGATTCCGACGTCGCAATTGCCCGCAGGCTCCGTCGATGTCCAATCCACGACTGCGCCGCATGTGAACATTGATGCCCTTTTCCCGCAAGATTCGTTGAAACGTCGCCGCCGACTCGCCCGTGGGTCGCTCAAACGGCAGCCCCGGCACCGGATTGTATCGAATGAGATTCACGTGACAGCGCATGCGTCGCACCAAATCCGCCAGTTCGCGGGCATGGCCCGCCTGATCATTCACGCCGCCCAACAAGACGTATTCCAGCGTAACCTCCCGGCCCGTTTGATCGAAATATTCATCACCGGCGCTGATCAATTCCGCCAGCCCGATGGATCGCGCCCAGGGAACGATCTCTCGTCGAAGTTCGTCGTTGGGCGCGTGCAGCGAAATGGCCAGCGTGATTTGCAACTTCTCCGTCGCCAGCCGCCGGATTTGTTTGGGCAGCCCCACCGTGCTGACGGTGATGTGCCGGGCGCCCACGTTCAGCCCCCATCCCGCGTTGATGGCGCGAACGGCGTGGACCGTCGCGTCGTAATTGTGCAGCGGCTCGCCCAATCCCATGAACACCACGTGCGTCAATCCACGGTCGCCGCACAACGACGCAATCCGAACCGCCTGTTCCATGATCTGCCCGGCCGTCAACTGCCTTTCCAATCCGCCGATCCCGCTGGCGCAAAAGACACACCCGGCTGGGCAGCCCACCTGCGTCGAAATGCAGGCTGTTCGCCGGGACCCGTCGGGGATCAACACGCATTCGGAAGTCGCCCCATCCGACCAGCGCAGCAGCAGTTTCCGCGTTCCGTCGGTCGAATGGTCATCACGCAGCACCAGTGATTCGAAAATATGGAACTCCGCCGCCAGCGCCCGCCGTAGCTCCAACGGCAGATTCGTCATCTCGTCAAACGTGCCGGCGCCCTTACGATAGATCCAATCCAGAATCTGCCCGAATCGATAGTCGGGGTGTTTTCCGAGTGATGAATCGCGAACGTCTGCTGATCCCGGAACGAGTCCAAAAACACCCACCGTCGAAGTGCCGGTCCGCGCGATCACGTGGACCTCGTTTCCGCATGGGCGACAGTTTCGGTCAACGCCGATTGCGGTTTCATGTAGCCGAGATGATGGGCGCAGTGAATCAAGTGCAGACGTTCCCATTCGCTTCGGTCCAATCGACCGAAGAACGGGTGCATGTGCAATGGGCCGTCGGATCGCTGAAACCGTTCGATCGCGGTTTCGAGGTCCTCGACGGACGCGCCGAAATCAGCATCGGGCGGCGGGTTCAATCGCTCCGTCACTGTGAAACCCGGCGAAAGCCCGTTTTGAAACACATCTTTCAACGCTCGCCGTCCGAACAATCCGCGCATCACCCGATGATGATCCACACCGAAGCCGTCCATCGACCCGGTAAAGCTGTCGGCCAAATGACGGCAAATCTGCGCCAACGACCATCGCCCGGTGGGAACATGCCCCGCCCGCAATGATTTCGCGTAGGGAACGATTTCGGCTAAATCGCTAAATCGTGGCATGGTTCCCAAAACGGTTTGACCCTGATCAATGAACCGATGCGTTCAGCCTGACGATTCGTTCCTGCTCCCGTCTGCCTTCCGACGCTTCGCAGACGTCGCCGTGCCCTGCGCATTTTAAGCGTTGGATCACGTTGGCATCAAGGCGAGAATGACACCCGAGCCATGCCCGGGTGCCTGACACTTCAGGCGGGGCATTCCGCCGCCCCGAATGGGGCGCAGGACTGTAGCCACGGGTTCCGCCGCCTGCGGCGGCTCCACCGGTGGCTACCTTCCGTCGCCCCTTGCGGGGCGAAAACCTACCCGCCGAGACTGTCATGTACCCGCCATGCTCGGTTGTCCTCCGCGAGTGATAATCGTCGTCGCTGCCGCGGCCAAAAACCATCCGCGGATTCCGTCACCGGCCCCGTTGGACGTGCGACCCCATCTGTACGTTCCGCGAATAGTGTCATAAACTGATGGTCGTACAATGCACACCGTGACCGAAGGCGAATGATAGCGATGGCCGGCGAAGTGGACCCGATAGATGAAACGGAGCTGACGGACGATGATCGCGAGCTGCGCGTCACGCAACTCAAAATCCGCCGACGAAAGCCCGGAACCCGGCTCGACAAGTACCTCCGTGGCCGATTCCCCCGCATGTCTCGCACCGTATTGCAACGTCTGATCAAGGGGGGCGGCATCACCGTCAACGGCCTGCCCACCAAAGCCAGCTATGAACCCGATGCAGGTGACCTCGTCGAAGTCATCCTGCCCCCGCCCATACCCACGGACGTCATCCCGGAAGATATTCCGCTCGAAATCCTGTACGAAGACGATTTCATGCTGGCCATTAACAAACCAGCCGGGATCATCTGTCACCCGGCTCGGTTCACGCAAACCGGAACCATCGTGAATGCCCTGGCCCATCATGCGAATTCGTTGAGCAAAGGCGGCGACCCGTTTCGACCCGGCATCGTCCATCGTTTGGACAAGAACACCACGGGTGTCATGCTCGTGGCCAAGACGGATGAAGCGCATTGGCGGCTGTCGCTGCAATTCGAGCGGCGGACCATTCAAAAAACGTATCTGGCCATCGTGGAGGGCGTGCCCCATCTCGACGGCGACATCGTCGATCAACCCTTGGCGGGACATCCCGTTATCAAGGATCGATACATGGTGGCCAATCGACCACTGAACGACATGATCACCAAGGAGGCCGTCACGAGATTCGAAGTGATGGAACGGTTCAGCGGCTTCGCATTGATGGGCTTGCACCCCAAGACCGGGCGAACCCATCAACTCCGCGTGCACATGTCCAGCATAGGCCACCCCATTTTGGGCGACACCCTGTACGGCGGCCATCTTGTCAGCGAACGGGACATTTCCGGCAGCGGATCAAGTGAACCGCTATATGACCATCAGTGTCTTCACGCCTATCGCATCGAATTTACCCATCCGATTCGGGAACATAGCCAGACGCTGGAAGCGCCCCTATCAGCCAAGCTCCAATCGGTCATCGACCTGTTGCGGACCCATCGACCGCTGGGGAAACGTCGCCCATGAGCGCGGTGGCGGACGTGATCGTGGTCGGTGGCGGCGTCGTGGGATTGTCGGTGGCGCTTCGCCTGCGACAAGCGGGGCTGAGCGTCACGCTTGTCGAACGTGGAGCGTGCGGTCGGGAGGCGTCATGGGCGGGCGCGGGCATCCTGTCGCCCACGAACCCACATCGCACCGACCCACTGCATACCATGAACGATGCTTCACTCGCCCTGTACCCCGCGTTTTGCGCTGAAATTCAGGAACACTCCGGCATCGATCCGCAATACCTGCGATGCGGAGCCATCGAGCTTCTGGTGACGGAACAGCGATTGCAAATGGCCCAATCGGACGTTCGGGCCGTCGCACAAGCGAACGTGCAGACCGGTGACCCCGCCCTCGAACTGCTATCGCCGGCGGAAATTCGCGATTTGGAACCGCGCGTCACAGGTGACGTTTTGGGCGGACTGCATTGCCGGCGAACCGCGCAAGTGCGAAATCCTCGCCTCCTGTCAGCGTTGAAACGCACGTGTGAACGGTTCGGCGTCGAGATTCGAGAGCAGGCAACGGTCATCGCCGTCGAATGGGCCGACGATCGAGTCGGTGGCGTGTGGACTGCAAATGAACTGCTTGCCGGACACAAGGTCGTAATCTGTGCGGGAGCGTGGTCCGCGACCATCGGACCGACGACGATAGGCCAACTCCTGCCCGTGTCCCCCGTTCGTGGGCAGATCGTCCTCGTGCAGACGTCGGATGCCGTCGTCACCCGCATCATTCAAAAAAAGCAAAACTACGTCGTACCCCGCCAAGACGGATTGATCTTGATCGGTTCGACCCACGAAACCGACGCGGGATTCGAAAAACGAAACACCGCCCGGGGGGTCGCCGGCCTGATCGACGATGCCCTGTGCATGGTTCCCGAATTGGCCAACGCGGCAGTCGTTTGCAGTTGGGCGGGGCTTCGGCCGGGCACGCCGGATTTGAGACCCTACATCGGTCCGATCCCGCAATTCAACGGACTGTATGCAGCCACCGGGCACTATCGTTCCGGCCTGACCTTAGCCCCGGTAACCGCGCAAGTCATGACCGATATCATCACCCGTGGCCAATCTGACTACGACCTGCGGCGATGCGCGGTTGGCCGACAATTGGACCAAGCCGAATGACAGCCGCCACCGCCCAGCCCCAAACTACATGCCGTGTTGATGCCGCGTCACTCCGCCGGCGCACCCTGAAACGTTCCTGCCACGAAGCACACGCCCAGCAGAATCAATCCCACGCCGATCAACTGCGTGGGGCCCAATCGTTCACCCAGCGCCCCATACCCCACCAGCGCAATGATCGCATATCCACCACCGACCATCAGCGGATAGGCCAAGCTGATTTTCATGGCTTTGCTCTGTAACGCGAACATGTAGAAGGCTGCATTCATGGCAAAACACACCAGTCCGATCAGTAAGACGGGACTTGATAGAATCTTCAAAACGCCCGCCGGCACGCCGTCGGCCAGCAACCCGCCGTTTTCATCGATGCGCGTCATTCCGACTTTCATCAACAAATTCGCCGATGCATTGAGCACCAGGGCGCACAGCAGCGCCGCTCCATAAACGCTGATCATGACAATCTCCCAATACCGGTCGCGGAAAACCCGACGAACGCGGCATCCCTACCCGCACGCGAATTCCGACGCAAGAGTGGCGCAGGGATCAACCCTGTTGCAGCGGCGTCCAGTGTAGTGAGTCACGCGGTTGACATCTTATCAGAGCCGCGACCGTGAGGGAGCGGTCTTTCTTCAAATGGCAAAGATCTCGAACCGCTGTGCTTGACCTCCAAACGGCTCCTGAAGCACGTTATTAGCCACGTTGTTTGCATCTTTTCAGAGCCGCGACCGTGCGGGAGCGGTCTTCCTGTCTATTCGAATGGCAGGTCGGCCATTGTGCTAGGCGCGCTTAACCCAGGGTCACCGATATTTCGGCGGCGAGTAGGATCACGTAGGCAAGGCACAACGCCCGCTGAATCAAGATGAATGTTCGGAGTGGCTGAATTCTGCCGGTCCCACCAGTTGGCCATACACGTCGCCCAACTCGGCCTCGCAAAACTTGTTGGCGATAAACCAGTATCGAAATGGGGTATTGAAATACGACGACAACGCTCCCACCACGCAGAACACGAAATGAACGACGAAGGGCAGAATCACAGGGGCTGTGAACTCGAGCAGGACGCCTGCAACCATACTGGCCACGACGAGCAACGTGTTTATCAGCGACCACACCAGGCAGACCTTCATCCAATATCGCAGATAAGGTGACCGCCGAAGCTTCGCAACCCGCCACGCAATCAGCGGCGGGACGCACAACAATCCAGCCGCCGCTGCCTGAATCACGGCTGCTGAAATCCGTTCTCGATCGCTAGGGTAATAAGTCACGTGGCACCTCGCTTCGAACTGATTCAGTCCAAACCTCGCTCCGGCCAATTCCTGGCAATTTTGACGTGATACTTCATCCCACGACGTACCAGAGCACGGCTTGTAACATAACCGCATTCAGCGCCGTTTGAAAGCCAAAAACGAAAATCCGTCGCTTCCAAACAAATTGCTGCCGGTGCTGGAATCCGCGAGAATCGGTTCATCGCAAGATGGTCCAAACCATCAGAGCGTAATGCAAGCCAACCATTGCCGACATCGTTTGGTCGCTGCCAAACTGGCAGGAACGGTTCCGGAATTCGGCGATTTGGCAGCCAACGCAGTTGAATTCGAATCGTGCGATGTATTTCCCTGCGTGCCGAAACAACTATAACATCATTTATTAAATAAGGTTACGAACACGACACATCACAAGCGTTTAGATTAGCGAATGGCATCATTATTGCGAGTCAGTGGCACGTGTAGCGTTGTGCGCTCGTGGTTTGGGCGGTGATTGCACGGAACGGCTGTTTTCCGAGGCTCACCCGATCACGGAATTCATGGGGCTTCCGTAGTGAAGCTACGGCAGTGAAAGCGAAAAGGAGTCGTCGAGCATGGCAAAGTTGAACATCAGGCCGCTGGGAGACAAGGTCATCGTCAAGCGAGTCGTGGCAATGGATGTCACCAAGGGCGGCATCGTTTTACCGGATTCGGCGCGAGAAAAACCGAAGCGCGGCAAGGTACAGGCCGTGGGCACAGGCCGACTGTTGGACGACGGCACGCGCGGTAAGATGCAACTCAAAAAGGAGGACGAAGTCGTCTTTACCAGCTATTCGGGCACGGATATCAAGATCGATGGTGAAGACTATCTGATCATGGACGAATCTGACGTCTTGGGAGTCGTCGGTTAACGAGATCCGGAAAATCTTTTATCTCCCTGCGTTCACACGAAAACCTGCGAAATCGGTCGGGCTGACCGACTGAAACTCTGGAGACAAAACTCTTATGGCAGCGAAAGCGATTGCATACAACATGGACGGCCGCGAGGCCATTCGACGCGGTGTCAACAAGTTGGCCCGCGCCGTCAAGATTACCCTGGGCCCCTGCGGGCGTAACGTGGTCATTGAAAAGTCGTTCGGTTCACCCACGGTGACCAAGGACGGCGTGACGGTGGCCAAGGAAATCGAACTGGAAGACCCCAACGAGAACATGGGGGCGCAGATGGTGAAGGAAGTCGCTTCCAAGACCAGCTCGCTCGCCGGCGACGGAACAACCACCGCCACCATCTATGCCGAGGCCATCTTCGAAGAAGGGTTGAAGAACGTAGCCGCCGGGGCCAATCCGATGGAGCTCAAGCGGGGCATCGACGTGGCGGTAGAGGCCGTGGTGGCCAGGCTCAAAGAGATGAGCACCAAGGTCAAGAGTGACGAGCAGATTGCCCAAGTCGGCACCAGTGCCGCGAATCACGACGCCGCGGTGGGCAAGATCATCGCCGAGGCCATGAGCAAGGTGGGCAAAGACGGCGTGATCACCGTTGAAGAAGGCAAGGGGCTGGATACCTCCGTTGATCTGGTCGAGGGGATGCAGTTCGACAAGGGTTTCATCTCCCCGCATTTCATGAACAAATTTGAGAGCCTGGCCTGCGAACTCGACAAGCCATTCATTCTGATTCACGAGAAGAAGATTTCCAACGTCAAAGAGATCGTTCCGTTACTGGAAAAGGTCGCCCAGGCGGGTCGGCCACTGCTGATCGTGGCCGAGGACGTGGACGGTGAAGCGCTGGCGACGCTGGTGGTCAACAAGCTGCGTGGCACGTTTCAATGCTGTGCGGTGAAGGCCCCCGGTTTTGGTGATCGGCGCAAGGCGATGTTGCAGGACATGGCAGTGCTGACCGGTGCGCAGCCCGTGTTTGAAGACCTGGGCGTGAAGTTGGAGAATATGACCATCAAGGACCTGGGTCAGGCCAAAAAAGTGTCGGTCGATAAGGACAACACGACCATCATCGAGGGCGCGGGCACGTCGGCGGCGATCAAGGGACGCATTGAGCAAATACGAAGCGAGCTGGATGCCACCACCAGCGACTACGATCGTGAAAAGCTGGAGGAGCGATTGGCCAAGCTCGCGGGCGGCGTCGCACAGATCAACGTCGGGGCGGCCACCGAGGTGGAAATGAAGGAAAAGAAGGCCCGTGTCGAAGACGCCCTGCACGCCTGTCGGGCAGCCGTCGAGGAGGGCATCCTGCCCGGGGGCGGCGTGGCTGTGCTTCGTGCGGCCAAGCTTCTGGACGAAGCCGCAAAGAAAGTCAAGGGCGACCAAAAGACGGGTGTGGACATTGTGCGCCGGGCATTGAGCGCGCCGATCAAGCAGATCGCCCAGAATGCGGGCGTTGACGGGTCCATCGTTTGGCAAAAGGTGCTCGAGAGCACGTCGGTCAATTTCGGATTCAACGCACTCAATGGCGAATACACCGACATGATCAAAGCCGGGATTCTCGTTCCCACCAAGGTGGAACGAACGGCGCTTCAAAACGCCGCGTCCGTAGCCAGCCTGTTGCTGACAACCGAAGCCGTGGTCAGCGAGATCAAGGAGAAAGATAAGCCCAAGGGTCCGGGCGGTGGCCCAGGCATGGGCGGCATGGGTGGAATGGGTGGAATGGGTGGTATGGGTGGCATGATGTAGGACAACCCGTCGGGCGCTCGGCGCCATGGCGTCGAGGTGCTCCGGTTATTCCAATAACGCGAAGCGGCGTGGATCGTGAAAACGGTCGACGCCGTTTTGCTTTGTAAACAGGCCGATTCGGATTCGGTCAGGTGAATGCCGTGACACGGAATCCGGCGCTGTAGGATTCATGGTGTAACCTGTTTGTTGGCCGGCAGCGGGATATAATTGAAGGCCAGCAGCGACTGGACGGATCGGCAGGCATTCGAGCGCCCGCATCCGTCATTCCGGCGAAATCCGTCATTCCGGCGAAATCCGTCATTCCGGCGGACGCCGGAATCCAGAAGAAGTGTGCCTGGACTCCGGCCTGCGCCGGAGTGACCGTCGGGACGCTTCCGCTCGCGCAACCGTGGCGAAAACCCCAAAATTGAAAAGACCCCGACGGAGGCGAGACGCGACTGGACGGACCGGCAGGCATGCGTTAGGCTCTGCCCGCGAAGGGTTTGTAGAAACGTGGTCACTCCTGTTCCCGATCTCCAGCCGATGGCGGCGGTGTGTTGTGAATGGGATGGATCATCGTGGAACGATTGTGATAATGTCGCACGCCACCGTGCAAGACTGGAAGGATTCCGGCGAGGTGCTACGATGGATCTGTCCGGTCGTGCGAATCACTCGATGCCTCGCGAGACGACCTCTTGATTTATCGACGAAAGCCCCGTTTTCGCGGTTGATCCGGAAGTTTATGCATGCGGTGCTTGACGTGCGCCGTTCGCCGGTTTTGAATCCACGCCGATACGCCACTGCGGCGTACTCGTTTGTGGCGAAGCGTTTTTGTTAAGGGACATGCAATGGGAAGAAAGATTTACGTGGGCAACTTGAGTTACGGGGTCAGCGATGCCGATCTCTTGGAGCTTTTCGGCCAGCACGGCGCAGTCGAGAGCGTGAGTATCATCACCGATCGCGCGACCGGACAGAGCAAGGGATTCGGCTTCGTGGAAATGGCCAGTGACGACGAAGCCCAGGCGGCCATTGCCGCTTTGAACGGACACCCGTTCAACGGACGGACGCTGAATGTGAATGAAGCACGACCCAAGGCCCCCCGGCCGGGTGGCGGTGGCGGTGGCGGCGGGGGTGGCAGAGGCGGCGGCGGCGGCGGCGGCGGCGGTCGAGGCGGGCGTTGGTAGTTCGGTCCCGTGCGACTGCTGATAATCCGGGATGGTGCGACCGTCTTGGTACTACAGGCGGGTATGGCCGATTGGTAATCCGGCCCGATTCGGCCGACCGGCAATCAGGCCCGGTGCGACCGTTTTGGAATTCCGGGCCTGAGCGAACGATGCGAAGGGTGTGACTTCGCGCTGCATTTGATCGAAAGACCAATGGCGCCTTTTTCTTGGCGTCTGTAGTTTTGATACAATGGGCTGACCTTCGCGCGGAGATGCGCGGCCGCCGAAGGTATGCAGGTGTGTCGCCGAACAGGACGTTCGGGCGAGCAATCTGTTACCCTGTTCCGTGAAGCACCGGGCAAGTAAGAACGAGGAAGGTCATGGAACTGCCTCGCCGAGCGGCGGACGACGTTTATCTTCCGGATGGAAAATTCACGCGAACGATGGAGCGAATCCGCCGGTTCCGCAGAACGGCGGAAGTCCGAGTCGGGGTCTTCAACGCCTTCGACTATCGTACGCGCATGCTGCCCTATTGGTACGTCGACAAGCGGATGGCGCCTTGTTCAGCCCGAACGCTGGGCGACTGCCTGCACGCTTCCGGCTTCAACCACACCCGCATCGTTCTCCAACAGTGGGCACCCAACGCCAAGCCAAGCCTGGCGATGATCGATGATCGCCCGTTGGACATCCTGCTGGTGTCGGCTATGCAGGTGCACGCGGAACCCTCCTATGACCTGATCCGTGACGCCCACACCATGGGTTCACGTCGCCCGCTCATCATCGCGGGCGGTCCCAAGGCCATCTACGAACCGGCGGATTATTTCGAGATTGGTCTCGAACCGGGCGTGGGGGCGGATTGCGTCGTCACCGGCGAAGCGTTTGTGCTGCTGGATCTTCTCCAAACGATTTTAAGTCACGACGACGGGTCGACCAGTGTTCGCGACGCGTTTGAGCTTGCCCGCCGTTCGGGTGGTTTGAACGGCGTGCCCGGATTGGTTTATCTCGACCCCGCGTCCCAAGGTGATGGGCCCATCGCGGTCAACACGGGCGTGCAGAGGCTCTTGCGAAATCTGGACGAGATGCCCATGCCCGACGCCTGTTATCGCATGTTGGAACCCCCACATCGTGGCCAACGGCTTAGACGCGAAGCGCTGGCCGTCCACAAGGTCGCTCGAAACACACCGATCGCGTCGATCATCACCACGCAGGGCTGCAAGTTCAACTGCTCGTACTGCCCCATTCCCGCGGTCAATCAGCGGACCTGGCGGCACAAGAGTCCGCAGCGACTAGCCGCCGAGATGAAACACATCTACGAAAATTTCGGCATTCGCGATTACTTCAGCACGGATGACAATTTCTTCAACAATCGCGAGACCGTCGTGGAGTTGATGAGCGAACTTTCGCGGACCACGACCGGTGGCGTCAGGCTGGGCAAGCGCGTCCGGTTTTACACGGAAGCCACCGAGTTTGACGTCCACAAAAACAAAGACATTCTGCCCCTGTGCCGTCGGGCGGGGCTGCGGGGGATTTGGTTCGGCATCGAAGACATCACCGCCGAGCTGGTGAACAAGGGACAAAGCGCCGGCAAGACGGCCGATCTTTTTCAAACGCTCCTGAAAACCGGCATCCAGCCCATGGCCATGATGATTCATAGTGACGATCAATCCATCCGGGCGCCCAAAGACGATCTTTCGGGTTTGTTCAATCAAGCCCGGTATCTTTTCAAGCACGGCGCGATTTCCTACCAATGCACCTATCTAGGCCCCGCCATCGGCACGCGCGACATCGAAGCCGCGTTGGAATCTAAAACGTTGTATCGCACAGTAGGTAACCAGCCGATTCCACAAGCGTACTTCGACGGGAATCACGTGGTGGCATCCAAGCACGCCAAACCGTGGCATCGACAGATTAACGTGCTCCGTGCCTACGCCACCTTCTACAACCCCTTGAACACCATGCGTGCCATTTTTCGATTGCGGCGTGATTCAACGTCGGCCAACCGCGTGCTTTTCCAGCTCCTTGGCCAAGTCGGAATCCTATTGACCGCTCCGAAAATGCTCGCCTGGGCTTGGCGGTTGAAGAAGGGGCCTATCGACGTTTACACGGGGTTTGAAAGGGCCAAGATCCCTATGGTTCACGTCGAATCCGGGGAGGAGTTGGACTGGGCCATCAAGAACCTGCCCACGCCGCAAATTCGCACGGGCATCAAGTTGCCATGGAGATCAGTAAGCAAGACGAGCGAAACCAGCGTGCCGAAAGAGGTATCGTTGCCCATTTTGACCGTTGGTTGATTTCGGAATTCATCTTTTGGGGAAGCTAAAACCGTATGAACCGTTATCCTTTTCGATTCGCGATTTTACTGCTGGGCTTGGGATTGCCCGCGACGTACGCACAGGAAGAAAGCGATGATGCCTCGCCCAAGACGTCGACGACCGACGAACTCGACGAGAACGTCGTAGCGACCGTCAACGGTCGAAAGATCACGCAGTCCGATTTGGAGGAAGTATTTCAGACATTCCTGAGCAATCAGGAGGGCCGCCAGGAAATTGCTGAGGAGAGAGTCGCACAACTGAGGAATCAGTGGCGACCGCGTCTGATGAGCGTCTTGGTGGACAACTTGCTTCTCGACATCGAAGCGGAGTCGTCCGAAATCACCGTAACCGAAGAAGACATACGAACGGAAGCCGAAATGGGCATCGCCTCGTACCTGCTCCGCAGCGGTAAGAGTCGAGACCAGCTTAACGACGAAGTCCAAGCCCAGATGAACATGACGCTGGACGAGATGCTTAAAAAGCAGATGGCTGATTCCATGTTCAAGCGCATGTTGATTCACACCCGCCACATGGAAAAGGTCTATGCCGACGAAGTCAATGTCACCGATGAGGAGGTCCGGGCACGCTACGATCGAGACCTGCAAAGCGTTTACTCCAAGCCGGAGCGCGTCCGAGCCAGCCACATTCTCCTTCCCGCGCAACAGGCTGACCAAGCCGCACGGGAACAGGCCATGAACGATGCAAAAGACGTCCTGCAACTCGCCAAAAAGCCGGACGCCGATTTCGCGGCGCTGGCCCGCGAACATTCAAGCTGTCCGTCAAAGGCCCAGGGCGGCGATCTGGGGTTCTTCCCGCGAACGGGCGCCATGGTGGAGCCGTTTGCCGCCGCCGCCTATGCACTTGAGGTCGGCCAAATCAGCGACGTCGTCGAGACCCAGTTTGGATACCACATCATCAAGGTCACGGAACGCGATCAATCCGGCGTGACAAGGTTTGAATTGGCCGCCCGGACCATCCGGCACGATCTCAAGTCGGAGAAGATCGCGAAAAAGCGATTGGAACTCGTCGAACAGCTCAAGAAAGATGCGAAGATCGAATATCCGCCGCCCAAGCCACCCGAGAAAATACCGTAGGTCTTACGAGGTCAGCGCCGCAGTTTCAAACGCACGATCCGTCCGTACCCGCACACCAAACAGATGTCGGGCATCGGCGTCGTGCGTCAGCACATAATCGCCGTGGCCCAACGCCCCGCGGATGAACGATTCCAACTCCGGGCGGGCCGCGTCAAACGTCGATGACGAATTGGGGGCCAGCGCCCGATCATTAACGAACAGCTCGAATTCATGTCGGCTGAATCGCAGCGACAACGAACGCTCCGCGAGCGCCGACACCATCAACCGGCAAGCCGCGGCTGATCGACGCAAGGCCATGCTGAAACGGTCCGCGTTGCTGCCGGGCTGCGGACTTTTCTGATTGTAACGCAAGCCCCACGCCCCTCGTGCGTGGTCCATGCTGTAGTCGGCCTGCAAGCCGATCAGCATGACCCCGGGACCGTTCGGCACGTGCCGGTAATCAGCCACGTCGATCAACAATTCATCCAGCGCCCGCGTTTGAATCCATTTGTGAAACACGTCGATGAAAACCACCGGATCGACGCCCAGGTCGCCGTCGACGGGAATCTTGATGTTGACGTGCTGAAATTCCATTCGCCGACGCGCTCCGAATGTATGATCTCGGTGAACCGATCGATCGCTCCGGTTTCGATCAGGCCCGCAAACCGGTGATCGCCCCTTTTTCCAGGCGAATGCGGTTGTAACAGCTATGCACCGCCTCGATGAACAACTGCGTTTCCTCGATCCGATGATGGGCTGAATCGGCGTCGTGGGCCTGGTCCGACGTTTCGTGGGCCGCGAACAGGTATTGTGCGAACTTGCCGCCGGCGAATGGATCGAAGAAAACCTTGGTGTCGTACAGTCGCTCGCGAAACTCGTCGACGATTTCCTGCGGGTCGCTCGACAAATCATCATATTGAATCTGCACGATCGCCTTGGCCGACTTGATCATCGCGTCATAGGCCAGACCTGCCGCCTTCTGCGCGTCACCCTGTTCCAGCAGAATCTGGGCCTCGAACGTCATGCGCTCCGCCGCAGCCATCTCGAATTGAAACTGGGTCACGACTTCGCCGGCACACTCGCCCTTGCCGATGTCACCCGTGCTGTATTCGCGCGGGTCAAACCAGTCGGTATAAAACGTCGGATCCGATTCGTAATCCGGAGCGCCGCGAGCCAATTCGTCAAACACCTGTCGAATCTGCGCTTTGCCGACCCGCGTGATAAACGCGTGAAACGATTCGTCCTGCTGCCGCGTCCGCAAGTAGAATTCCGTGATCCGATCCAACGCCTGCGGGACTCGTTTAGATGGAATCGCGACGATGGGCAGACCAAACGACCCCGCGTTGTTCTCCCATTGACCGCCGAGAACCACTTGAAAGTGCGGCACCTGATAGCCGTTAACAATCCGATTGACACCGTAAAAGCCAATGTCGGCGACGTGATGCTGGCCGCAGCTATTGAAACAACCGCTGACCTTCACGTGCAGGTTTCGTATGGCTTGGTCCAGTTGAACACCTTTTTCTTCCAGCCGCCGCCTCAATTCCGCCGCCAGCCCGCGCGACGAGGATATGCCCAGCTTGCACGTATCGGTCCCCGGACACGCCACCACGTCCAGAATACTGCCCGCGCCCGCTTCACCCAACCCCACCGCATCCAGCGCTCCAAAAAGCGCCGGCACATCCGCCTTGCTGATCCAGCGAATCACGAAGTTCTGCTCGACCGTGGTGCGAATCGACCCGCGCGTAAACCGCCGAACAATGTCAGCCAAACTGCGAAGCTGGTCCGCGGTGATGTCACCCAACGGCAAGGCAACCGCAGCCGTCACGTATCCCGGTTGGCGCTGTTCACGCAGGTTGGTTTCGATCCAGCAAGCCATCCTTGCATTTCCGTTGACGGCGGGCATTTCTCCCGGCGGGTTCAACGGTTGCTCAGCCTCGCTATCGATACTTTCCAAATAGGATTCCCATCGCGGGTCCGGCGGCAGGTTGGCCCGCTCCTCCAGAACAGCCTCCTTGAATTTCTCCATACCCCAGTTCTTGATCAGGAACTTCATGCGCGCTTTGGATCGATTCTGCTTCTCGCCATGACGTGCGAAGACCCGCGAAACAGCCTGGGCCATCGGGAGCATCTCCTCCACCGGCAGAAACTCGTCAAACAACTTCGCCTGATGCGGGACAGCCCCCAACCCGCCACCCACCACGAACCGGAATCCGCGCTTCTCCACACCGTCCACGATTCGGGTAGCGGCTGTGTAACCCAGGTCATGCATGTTGGCCAATCCGCAGGCGTGCTGCGAACAACCGCTGAATGCCGGCTTGAACTTCCTGCCGAAATTCTGCACGTCCGGGTGCCCCAACAAAAACATCGCCAATGCCTTCGAATAGGGCGTGACGTCGAACGCCTCGTCAGAACACACGCCCGCATACGGACAGGCGGTGACGTTGCGAACCGAGTTGCCGCAGGCTTCACGGGTCGTGATTCCGACGGCTGCTAATCGCCGCATGATCGTCGGGGTATCGTCAATGTGAATAAAATGTAATTGAAAATCCTGTCGCGTGGTGATGTGGGCGATCCCGTCGGAATATTCCTCCGCCAACTCAGCCATGACTTCCAACTGCTCGGGAGTCAGCCCGCCGAAAGGAATCTTGATGCGCAGCATGCCGGGGGCGTCCCACATCGTGTTGGGGCCTTTGGTTTTGGCATCGGGCGGGTAGTCGAGGTGCCTGATTTCGAATCCGTCGTACCGTTGGCCATTGTCGTAGCGCTGCCCATACACTCCGCGACGAAGACGCGTCTCGGCGAAGATTTTCTCGTCGACTTTGTCCTGCCGGCGGAGTTCGATTTCGGTCTCGAACGTGTTGATTTCGTCCGCCATATCGGACGGCAATTGACCGTCCAGGCGGTCCTTCCAAAGGGCGTTACTGGCTTTCATGCTGCTTCTCCTGACCCGACCGGAAATGACCTACAGCCCGGTTTCCAGCTTAGCAACCCCGTGCCGACGTTGCAAACACGCATTGGGCGATGGCTGCAAATCAACGCGACCGTCTATGGCTGCTACCCGACGCTATCATCTATAGAATGCTGAGGCGGTTTTGGCTATGTTAGAACTGGATAACGATGAGTCACCACGCACTACGGGTCTATGATTCGATTATCGGGCTTTTGTCCAGCGAGGAAAATCCCACGCCCCTGGTCCGCCTGAATAGGGTGGTGCCCTACGTGCACACCCGCGTTTTTGCCAAGCTGGAATGGTACAACCCATTTGGGGCGATCAAGGACCGTGTGGCTGCCAACCTCATCCATGACGCCGAGCAGCGCGGAGAGTTGAAAGACGGCCAAAGACTCGTCGAAGCCACGTCGGGCAATACCGGGTTCGGCTTGGCCATGATGGGAAACGCCAAGGGCTATGGCCTGCGAACCCCGCTATCAGCCAAAATTCCCATTGAAAAACGCACCGTGTTGCGGTTTTTCGGGACCGACGTAGTGGAACTCGACGACACGCTATGCCCAGCCCCCGGTGCGCCCGAGGGTGCGATGGCCATGGCTGCGGAAACCGCGCAGACCGATCGCACCTTCGTTCTTCTGAATCAATATGCCAATTCCGCCAACCCGCAGAGTCACTACCTGACGACTGGGCCGGAGATCTGGCGGCAAACCGAGGGTCGCGTCACGCATTTCGTCGCGGGTTTGGGAACGTGCGGCACCATTACCGGGACCGGGCGGTTCTTGAAGGAACGGCGTCAAAATATCCGGGTGCTCGGGGTTCATCCCGAGGACGGTCACGACATTCCCGGCGTGCGGAGTCTGACCCAGCTCCGCCACACCCAGTTCTTCAAGCCGGAAGAATACGATGGCATCGTCGAAGTGGGGGACCGCGAATCGTTTGACATGTGCCTGCGACTGAATCGCGAGGAGAGCATCATCGCCGGTCCCAGTTCGGGAATGGCGTTGGTGGGCGCGTTGAAACTGATTGCCGACGAACCGGGCGCCGTCGTGGTCGTCATATTCCCCGACAATATTTTCAAATACGCCTCGTCATTGCACAGGCACTTTCCGTTCCTGTTCCCGACCCAAAGCCAATCGGACACCCCGACAGAAGGCAAATACGATCAGTGGGTAGTCCAGTTGCTTGAAAACCTCAAAAATCCGCACGACACTATCATGGTCGGGGATTTGAGCGCCGTCCTCCAAAACGACCCGCGGCCAATCATCGTGGACATCAGGCCGGCGAATCAATACGCTGAATCCACCATCGACGGGGCCATCAATATTCCGATGGACGATTTCCATGTCCGAAGCGGTGAGCTGCCTTCGGACCGCGACGCCAACATTGTCATGCTCTGCGGCATCGGCAAGTTTTCCAAGCAAACGACGCTGTACCTCAAATCGCTGGGTTATCGAAACGTGCGAAGCGTCAAGGGCGGGATCAACGAATGGGCCCGAAAAGGCTTGCCGATGAAACGACCGACCGCCGCCGATCAAGACTGAACGTCGTCCGTAAGTGACTATCGGTTGAGCGAGGCTCCCGTCGAGCCGATCCGGGTGGCGGCTGCAAATTCGCCGCGTTGGTTTTTCGTCCCCCGTGGCCCATCGCTGCGACGTTGTGGGAGTCCAAACATCGTTACGGGAATCGACACCAACCCCAAACCAACCGCCTTTCGCGCGGACGAATCGGCACATGGCTACACCGTCATCCCGGCCACGAAGGCCCACCTCGCCGACATCGCCCGCCTTCACGTCACGGGAATCAATCGGGGATTTCTTTCCGAATTGGGAGAGGGGTTCCTGCGACGTCTATACGGGGCCATGCTGGATCATTCCGGCTCCGCGGTGTTTGTGGCCCAACACAAAGGTGACGTGGTCGGATTCAGTTCCGTCACCGAAGACCTGAGCCAAATGTACCGTTGGGTCGTTGTCCACCGGTTCTATCAGGTCGGGCTTCCGATTCTGTGGAAAATGACCTCGTGGCGGCGAATCCGACGCGTTTTCGAGAACGTCTTTTATCCGGCTTCGCGAGATTTAGCCGATCTGCCGCGTGCGGAATTGCTGAGCGTTTCGGTGTCGTCCGAACACCAGCGTCGCGGATTGGGACGTTCGCTGGTCCATGCCCGTTTGGATTGGCTTCGCGGGCGCGGGGTCAAACGAGTGCGCGTCTTTTCCACTGAGGGGCTAAAGGCCAACCCCATGTTCAACGCCATGGGTTTCACCCTGGCGATGAAGACGGAACATCACGGTCAACCGGTCAACGTGTACATCTACGAGATACCGTAGTTTCGCGTTTCGGCGGAGCTCATGTAGTTAGTCATGCTATTTGCATCTTAACAGAGCCGCGACCGTCAGGGAGCGGGGGCTGCCGTACCCGTTTCAACCGCGTTATCGACGTTTCAAAAGTTGGTCGGGTGGCCCACCTCCTTTGGAGGTGGGGGAGTCGATGATTAGGGCGGGTTTCACCCACCTCCTACTGTGCCGCGACCGCCCATGCGCGCCCCTGATCATCATCGGCGGATGATGATCGTTCAGACCGAGTGCACCCCGACAATCACCGCGGAGCTTAACACCGCCACCGCCGAGAAACCGCAGATGGCGGAGCGAACCTGCGTCAGGCTACGACCCGCGCTGGGGTCAACAAACCGCAAGACGACCAGCCACCACAAGCACAGGTTTCCGGTCAGCGACAGCGCGGCTGCGAATGCCATCATCGGATAATCGGTGATCAACTCGTAAATGCAGTGGTGATAAGGCAAACCGAGGACCCGCGGGGCGACGTGATCCAGCCAAGCCGCTCTCGTCACGATCAGGTTGCCCACCGCCGCCAACGCCAGCAAGACGGCGAATGGCCGGCCGACGGATGCACCTCCGCGCGAATACCGGAATCTTCCAAAAACGGCGGCCAAGATGATGCAGCCATTCGTCATCACACCGAAGACCATCGATCGCAAGCTGCCGGATGCGGACCGCGCGAGAACCTCCGAATCGATCGGGACGAAGTTGGCTGCATCCGTGTCCAGGAATTGCGTACAACAGGTCACCGGCGTGCCCGCTTTTTCAGCGAAGATGTAAAAGACATTGACCACGCACGCACCCAGCCCCAGAATGGCGGTGCAACGCATCGTCCAAAGCATGATCGGCAGCGTCACCAGCGAACCCTCGCGCCGATCGATGTAAGCCAGCACGCAAGCCAAGCCCAAACCCAGCATCACCATCGGCATGGCGATTTGATAACCCAGCACCAGCGTCGGCTGAATGCGGGTCACGCCGAACGCACACATCACCCCGAAAGTGGCCAATTCCGGCACATAGCTTCTGAGCATCCAATAAAAGTGTGCATAAGCCAGCAGGAAGACGATCAACGTGACCACCACAACCAGCATCAACAGATGGACACGCTCCTGTACGACGTCTTCCGTTCTCGGCTCGCGCGGGCCACGGGCGGATTTCGCGACCCAGACAAGAATCGCGAGCGTGCCACCGCTAAGCAGAATCCCGACGCCTGACAAGAACAACTGGGCCACCGTCGAAACGTTCAAAATCATGGCGATACCAGGCCCGCTTCCAACCGGAAGCGATGATCAGCCACCGCGATCAAATCAGGATCGTGCGTTGAAATGACAACGGTGGTGCCCGTCCGGCGGACAAGATCACGCAGAAATTCGGTGACCTGATGGCCGGTTTCCAAATCAACGTTTGACGTCGGTTCGTCGGCGAAAAGTATCGCCGGCTGATGAACTACAGCCCGGGCCAGCGCGATCCGCTGTTGTTCCCCGCCGGACAGTTTCGACGGCAATCGATCGACGACGTATTCGATGCCCAGCGCTTCGAGGCTCGCCCGGGCACGCGTTTTCCGTTCCGCCGACGCTACGCCCTGCGGTACCCAGCCCACCGTGACATTTTGCCAAACGGTCAAATGTTCGATGAACATCGGCTGCTGCGTCACGATGCCCAACGACTGACGGCGAAGGCGGGCCAACTCGCTTTCCGATCGCCCCGACCATTTCGCACCCAATATTCGCACGCTGCCCCGGTCGGACCTGTCGAGCGTGGACATCAGATTCAGGAGCGTTGTCTTGCCCGCGCCCGAACGCCCGGTGATCACCGTCCAAGAACCACGAGGAATCGAAATCGAAATCGAGCACAGGGCGAATCCACCCGTCTCCGCGGGATATCGCCTTTCGACGTCGCGCAATTCGATGGCCAACCCCGCCGCGCTCATCGAAGCACCTCCACCGGTCGAGCCAGCGACGTACGCCACGTTGAAAAAACGCTGCCGGTCATCGTGACCACGACGCAAAACATCACAGCCAGAAACGCGGGCAACGGCGCGAATCGCGAGGGAATGTCCATTTCCGGAAAAGTCGGAAGGTCCGCGATCAGGAACGGCGCCACCAACGGCGCTCGAAAAACCGTCACCCAAATCAACGACAACAACAATGCGACCCCCGCCGACAGCACACTGACAATCACGTTTTCCAGCACCACCATTTCCAACACGTCAACTACACGCCAGCCCGTCAACCTCAGCAGGCCGATTTCCCGCCGTCGCGGCGTGGAACCCTGATACGTCAACACGGCGAACGTCGGGATGGCCAGCGCCAAACCCAACGCGAACATCAGCGAAAATATGCCCTCCCGAACGGTCATTCCATGGCCAACGTATTGTCGAACCAACATTTTTGTCTGCACACGGTAGCGGGCATCGATCCGCCCGATCTCCTCCGCGATCAAGCCCTCGTAACCCGCACGTGTATACAAACACACGTCACTGACCAGGCCGGCTTCGCCGAAAACGATGGCGGCTTCATCGATCCCGCACATGATGGCTTTGCTGCTGTACAGTGCCGACGTGCGGTCTACGATCCCTGACACGGTGAACACCCGCAAGGCTTGGGCGTCCAGCACGATCCGTGATCCCACGCGCCATCCAACAGCCCGCGCCAACTCGTGACCGATCAACACTTCCGCCGAACGCCGTGGGGCTGACCCGCTGATGGGCCACCTTTCATCGCTCAACACCTCCGGCGGTAGTCCAATGACCATAACGAATTGATCCGCCACCCGCACGCGCCCGATGATGCGAGGCACCACGCGCTGCACCCCGGCGATTTCGCTCAGCGCTTCCATTCGATCCCTCGGCAACGCCGCATCGCGACCGAAAACGTCCCACGTGCAATACAAATCCGCCCCCGCGTCCACAGCCGCCAGGGCATCTAGCTTAAGCCCCTCGCTGATGGCCACTCCGGAAAGCAGCAAGACCAGCGGGAGAATCAGCCCCAGCGACGCGACCCCATAGGTGCGAAGGTTGGACGCGACATTGTGAGACGCGATGTGAAGCAGATTCCAATGAGCCTGAAACATCGCGACCAATCTAGAACATGCCCACGAACTCGCAAGTCACGACCCATTGACCCCGCGGTGCGACGGATCGTAGCCACGGGTGAAGTCCGCGGGTCCGTGACAATTTAGACGGGTAGATTTTCGCCCCGCATGGGGCGACGGATCGTAGCCACGGGTGAAGTCCGCCGCGGGCGGACGGAACCCGTGGATGGCGATGACCCGTCATTCCGCCCGCCCCGGCGGGGCGGAGGAAGTTCGCGAACTTGGATTCTACGCCCGGTGGCCCACCTCCCATCAGAACCGCGTGCGTGAGCACGCGGTCGTGCGTGCTCGGGTGGCCCACCTCCTTTGGAGGTGGGGGAGCCGATGACTTACGCTCCCTATCATGCACGTGTTTCACCAACCCGTTTACGAGCCGCGAGCGCAAAGCGAGCGGACCCCGCGCTCCGCCATTCCCCCGCGCTCCGTCATTCCGGCGCAAGCCGGAATCCAGAGGGTCGACGGGTGGCCCACCTCCTTTGGAGGTGGGGGAGCCGATGATGAGTCGTGTGGCCAAATGCCGCGGGTTTTGTAGACGTGTGGACCGCCGACCAGGCCGCATTCATCCTGTCAATCTTGTGAATCCTGTCAATTCTCGCGGCCGTGCCCCACCTCTTTCGAGGTGAGGAACTCGATCCTTTGTACTATTGAACTTCGCTTGCACCACGAAACATATCCGTCCAGCCAAGCCCGCGGAATGCTTTCCCTCGGCCGCCTACCGCAAGACCGCGCCTCGTTTGCGACGCGAACATCAATGGCTTCGGTTCGCATTCCCCGCGGCGGTTGGCATGGGCCACGGTGATAGACCCGCCCGAACCGGTCCGAGCGCCTGCGATTCCTGCCGTTCCACCAGGATAAGTTTTTCCATGGCCACGGGCCGCCGCCCGCCCAGACTCCAAAACGTGTAGGCGATGATCTTCAGGTCCAAAGGGAACGACATGTGCCGGACGTAGGCGACGTCGTAATGCACCCACTGATGAAAATCCCCTTGATCGCGATCGTGTCTGCAAATCTGCCATAGGCCCGTGATCCCCGGTCTGACGGAAAGTCGGGCGTATCGCCACGGCGCACACACCTGGTTTTCGCGATAGGGCGATGGTCGCGGACCGACCAGGCTCATCTGCCCCAACAGCACGTTCCACAACTGCGGTAGCTCGTCGACATTGGATTTCCGCAATAAGCCGCCCAGCCACGTCACACGCGGATCATGGCGTATCACGAACTGTTTGCCGTCGCACTCGTTTTGTTCTGCCAACGCCCGCTGTAGCGTGTGCGCGTCGGCCAGCATCGTCCGGAACTTGATGCAGCCGAACTCTTGGCCATTCAAACCCTCGCGATGGTGAATGAAGAACAACGGCCCGCGCGAGGTCAGCTTGACCAGCAGTGCCACCGCCAACAGCAGCGGACTAAGAAGGAGCAGGCCCATCGCCGACACCACCACGTCAAACAGCCGCTTCGCCGACGGCGCTCGTCGCGTGATCCAGGCGTCCACGTCGGATTCCGGCTCCCCGTCTCGCGTCACCACGAACGGAT
This sequence comes from uncultured Phycisphaeraceae bacterium, assembly GCA_964424105.1. Classification (GTDB taxonomy): domain Bacteria; phylum Planctomycetota; class Phycisphaerae; order UBA1845; family UBA1845; genus CAYRHJ01. Next base: position 41,979 of record CAYRHJ010000038.1, read on the forward strand.
TTGCGCGGTCATCGAGCGGATGCTGATCGGCTAGATCATGGCGAATCAATTCTTCCATGGCCTCGTCGTCGCCGTCGTACAAACAGCGCATCACCCCCGCGCCCGGGGACACGGTCGCGCCGTCCAAGACTACCGCGTGTGCCACGGTCGCCTCCGGACCAATGGTCGCGCGGCGACCGATCACCGCGGGACCAACGATCGTCGCCCGATCCCCGATCAACGCGTCCTCGTGAATGACGATCCGCCCCACCAGACGCGCGGTCGGCGCCACCTTCGCAGTCCCAGCCACCGTCAATTCAGTTTGACGTGGACGCGAGACCGACGACGGAGCGTTCGCATCATGGGCGGCCAATTCGCCGCAGGCCAGTTGTAGCAGGTCGTCCGTCCGCTCGAGATCCAGATGGACACCCGGACTTGGATGGTCACGCAACGGGACGCCTCGAACAGCCAATCGTCGCCGAAAGGCAGACAGCGGAAAGGTCACTCCGTTGGCCGCCAGCGATAACGGCACCACGCAACATGGCACCACGCCGCCCGGCGATTGCGACCATCTCCAACGATCGAAAACCCGCTGCACCTTGCGCACGTTACCGGCGGAATCGGTGATGACGTGTTCCAGCAAACCGTGAGCCTCGCGATTCGACGCGGATGCGAAGACAGCCGTCATCTGCTCGGTATGAGCCGCGATAAACGGCTTCAAATCGAATGGATGGAGAGCACAATACCGCGGGTCCAGAAAAATGACGCTGTCAGACGGTTCACCATCCAGAAAAGGGTCTGTCCGTTCTTCAGGTCCCAGAACTCGCACAGACGCGTGCCGAGCATGTCGCTGGATCCACTCTCGATAGGCTGCGTTCGGTTCAAAGGCCGGGAGAACGCAGACGTCTCCGCATCCCACGTCCGATAACCATTCCAAAATGCTGGTGATCAGATAATCACGCGCCAGCGGTACGGTCAGGACGGAATGTCGTCCGCGACCCCCGCGCAAGCATCGTGGTTGAAAGTCCCGTATAACACCGAGAAAAGCCATCGCGCCCCGTCATCCCTGTGTTGCTACCCAACTCCTCGTGTGGCCAAGCCACCCACCGGCGGCAGACCACCATGGTCAATGTACGATTTGGGAGCGATTCGCGCGGGATGTACGGGGAGCACCGGCGACCGATAACGTCGTCCGAGGCCGATCTGTGGCGGGGTTCCAGTTTGAACTAACGGCGAAAACTGCGTGGTTGAACGCGCGGCGTTTCCGGGCGGAACGCGGGGCGCTCGAATCGCCGCGTCAGATGCGACGGGCCCGCCTTGGCGTTGGGCGGAAGTACATTCGTCAACAAGTTAGAAAACGTCGGTGGATTGCCAAAATCGCCCTCCGGTCGAAGGCGAAGCTGCGACGACGGCGGCAGAAATATCGACGGGCTGTCCTGCTGCACGGTGTCCCGAGCGGCCAACTGTTGGGTAACGAATGTCGGATCGATGCGCTTGGTCAATTCCGAGCCTTGCGACGCATCGGGTGACACGACGGTGGCCCCGCCGGAATTATCCGCGGCGAACTGCGTTTCGGAGTCAGCCACAGATGCGCCATCGTAAAAGCTGACCTTGCGGTCCCGCACACTCTGGTTGACCCACAAGTCCCGGACGTTTCGATTGTTGACGTATTCCTGCGAACGAATGCTGCGTCGACGTTGAATCGCCTTCATGAACGCATCGATTTCGCCCGTGTGCGTTCCGATCCAAAAACGCTTGGTGATGGGTTCCACGTCGATCTGCCAACCTTCCGTGCCGCGCTTGGCCAGCGTGGCCACAGTAGAATCAACCACCACGTCGGTACGCAGGTCGGCCTCCAATGAACCTCCACGGACCGTTCCGTAACCCAAGCCTAACGCCACCGTTTTCGTGGTGGCTGTCTGGTGATAGTCATCGATGCTGGCTAGTGAAACCTTGCGAATCTGCACGATGGTATCGTCACCGAATTCCAAAGCCACGCTCGATCGCAATCCGGTCTTGATCTGCGTCCCCGCGGGCAGCAGCTCGCCGAGTTGCACGGGCACCCATCCCTGATCCACCGGCCCGACGCCCGCAGGCGCTCTTTTGACGTTGCCATGACAATCAACGACCGTGGCTTGCAGGGTCTGTCGATCTCCCGCGTCAGCTTGATCGGGGACTTGGGCAAACGATGGAACGACCAGCAATGCAAACCCGAAAACGCCAGTGGAGATGAACCGAAGATTACGCAATTCCATGTTTTGCTCGCTTTTCAAAGTCTAACCGCCCTGTTGCCCTTGCAAATCCGTTGGTGAAGAAATCTCGAAGTCAGTAGCCTGGTACACGCCGGTCTTGGCCATATGGTCGTCTGCCTGGGCCAGCGCCTGGGCGACCTCTCCACCGCTGGGAATCTGGTAGGGAACTCCGTACGCCATGATTTTGACATCGATGAGCCGCCGCAGGGCGTATCGTCGATCTCCCAGCCCCGAAAAACTCGACAGCCAATTGTTGAAGCTGTCTTGTACTTGGGCCGCCCTTAATATCATATACGCCAAAGTGCCCCGGTCCACCGCGTGATTCGGCTGCAAGCCCCATTGGCTGCGAACGATGCCTCGCGATTCCAACGCCGCGAAGCGCTCGTCAAACGTCTCGACCCGATCCTCGCCGTCGGCCAATATCACCACCGCCCGGCAGGCTTGATCGAAATTGACCATCGGTTGTTGGGCCAACAGGTGCAGGAATTCGAGCGAATCGATCTGTCGATGGTCCTGGGGAGGATCAAAAGCCACCTGCGCTTGGCAACCCGCCAAGCCGATTGCTAACACCAACGCACACAATGCGTTACAGTTTTGTCGTTTCATCTAGAAATTCCAAGTCATGCCCAAAAGCAGATAGGTTCGCGTGGTACGATCGTCGAACGCCTTGCCGGGGAAAAACACGCCGTAGCGAGCCGTGGCCGACAGGTCACTGGAGATATCCCAGTTGGCGTAGTAATCCATTTCCCATCCAAGATACCCGGATTGGACGCCGGCCAATGGATCGGAAACCGCCGCGTCGCTATGGTTCTTGTGATATACAAACCAGTCGGTGCCGATTTCCAGGCGGTCGAAACGCTCATGCCCCTCGAATGGAAAGTACGAACCGCCCAAGCGCCAAATGTGGATGTTGCTCAGACGCGGCGCGAACGACAGACCGGTGTCACGAAAACCGAAGCCGACAAAGCTGGAATCGCGAAAGCCTCGCGAAACACCGCCCACCGAATCAGTCGGGCTGCCCAGCCTTTCCGGCTCGCCGCTGGCGAACATATATTCGATCGACGCACGGGGCTTGCAGGGTCGCTTGAACAGGTATTCCAACTGAATGTCCCAGGCCCAGGCATTGATGCGGTTCTTCTTCGCGTACCGCCGATTTCCGTAGCTATGACCCGTCTCGAAGACCCACTCCGTCGTGTAACGAAGGCTTTCCACCAACTCACCCGTCGATCCGATGCCCACATAAAACGAATCGTAGTCATATTTCTGCAACGGGCTGAAAAAGTCATTGGGATTATTATCGTTCTGCCACAGAACGTAGCCGAACGGTTCGTGACGCTGCGAGCCGGTGTATCGCGTCTCCAACCCCCAAAAAGTGCGCCGCGTGCGCGAGGGGTCCTTGGATAAATCAAAATCCTGCATGCTGCCCACCGTTCGACCAGCCAACCCCGTAAACGACCACTTGTCGCCCGTGTATCGAACCCAGACCTGATCCAGCGGAATCGACAATGCATAGCCGGTGCCGAACTGTGCGAAGTCCCTGCCGATCTTGAATTCCAGGTTATAGTCGATCGTTCGACCCTCGTAGGCCTGGGTGGCCCGCGCCAGATCAAACTTGTAGTAACCGCGCTCCAGGTTCATTCCCTCGACGTCGTCCTCGTCGGCAAAACCGTCACCATGATTGAAATCGACGAAGCTCAATCGAGAACGGGCATAGAACTCGTGCGCGCCCCGCTCGAAGGAGGCCCGGCCCCATAGGCGAAAATCATGGCGTCGAAACGTCCGCGAGCTGTTCACGCCGTCGTCATACATGAACAGGAAGAAGCTGTAGTACCCGCCGTAATCGATCGTTGTGCGTTCGGTCGCAGGACTAAGCCGATCTCGTTCAGACCGGACCAGTTCCTCGATGGCTCGCTGCTGGTTGAGAAACGCGTCCGGCTCGTCGCGTCGCTGGGCGGACGAGGGAGAAACGAGCACGCCCGTCGCCAACAGGATCATCCACCCAGCCGCTCGGTTTGGAGGAAAGTGCATAGACAATGTGTCGTATCCTTCTGTCGTCTGCGCGCCTGCGAACGGAAAACCACGCCCGCATCCGTCCAGGCTACGCGTCGAATGGATCAGATGGCGGGCGTATATTCGATCCATTCATCCGAAAGATCAAGCCCGGAATTCGCAATTTTTAAGTACCCTTCGCAGGACGCCGCGACCCACGTGGAAGTATCGTTCTTCACCATCGTTTACCAAGATCGGATTTGAATTGCGTACGAGCCGTTGAAGGAGTGAACCATGTGCTCCGCAACAGGCGTGAAGTGAACCGTCTATCTAACCCAGGTTCTCGTGAAGCGCACTCGCCAACCACTGTCTTCCAACCGGGCCTGTGACCATCCGATTCGGGCGATTCGGGAGCTAACCTGGAAGTAATCGACTTTTCTCCGATTGGCGAGCGGAAAGGCCGAAATCGTGGCCAATATGCCAGATAAAGCGGGAATTGAACGAAGGAAATCACGCGGATATTTAGAAACGGACGTGTTCAGATGCGAATGGAGAAAAAAAAGTCCCGTGCCTCTCGGGGAAGAGACACGGGACTACAAAAAGGGGACACGACAGCTTCCACATCATGTATAGGATTCACCCTGCCCGGAATCAAATGCAAGCCGAGGTATCTTTAGAAAAAAACGCCATAAATCTTCGTTGCGCAAAAAAATTCGATAGTGCGTCCGAATAAATGGCGGGAATAAACAGATAACGCAAATATTAAAGCCAATTGGCGATTGGGATTCAGGACTGTTCAGGTCACGATAATCGACCACTGCGTAAAATAGCGACGAGCAATCCGATCCCCAGGAAACCAGCGACCAGATAACCCAGAAACCCGAAAGTTTGCAGTTCAACGCCCAGAATTTGCATCTGGGAACCGGAGGTGACGACCATGGAGCTGCCCACGACTATGGCGGCGATGACAACGGAGAAGGACAGGCGGTTTCCGGCGCGGTCCATCTCGCGGGCCAGGGGTTCAAGGTTGTCGTGTCGGACGTTGAGCTGCCATTGGCCTGACGATACCTGGCGGAGCACTTCGCGAAGTTGTTGAGGCGCGGACTTCATAAAACTGAGCAGGTGCCACAAGGTCACGGCGCCGGTCTTGGCCAATCTTTTCGGTCCAAGTCGATCGCGAACCAGTTTGGTGAGCCGGGTCCGCAGTAGGGCGGCGATGTCAAGCTCGGGGTCCAGTCGAACGGTCAGTCCCCACACGGTGGCCAATGATTTCAACATGGCGATGACGTCTCGTGGTAGACTTAGGCTGTGCTTGCGAACGGTGTTGGCGATTTCGGAAAAGACGGTTGACACACGAAACCGCCGAATCGGTTGTCCCGCGTATTTGTCGAGCAACATTTGCACGTCGCGGGTCAGAAGGATGCGCTGCGTTTCGGGCGTGCAGGCGTTCATTTCGACGAGCGTATCGACGAGCAACTCGGCGTCCTCGCAAACGGCTGAAATGAGCAGGATCAGCAGGTGGCCGGCCATGGTGTCCGATATGACGCCGCTTTGTCCGAAGTCGATAAGCCCCACGCGTGCGGGCGGAAGGATCAAAATGTTGCCGGGATGTGGGTCACAGTGAAAGGTTCCGATCTCGAAGAATTGTTTGAGATACATGTCGGCCAGGCGGCGGGCCAGCTCTTTTCGATTGATGCGATTCGAATCCGCCGACAGAAGATGTTCGATGTTTTCACCTTCGATGGCTTCGAGCGTCAAGACGCGGGACGTCGTATGTGACCAGATGACTTCCGGGATGATGATTTGCGAGTCATCGCGAAAGGCCTCACGAAGTCGCGAGGTGGTGGCTGCTTCGTGCATGAGGTCCAATTCTTGCAGCAGCATGCGTTCAAATTCGTCGATCAGTGTGAGCGGGCGATAGGGCCTGGTTTCCGGCACCCAGTGTTCGAGCGCTTCAGCCAACCAGCGCAGGAGTTGGAGGTCGTTGCGCACGTCGTTTTCGATGTTAGGCCGGCGGATCTTGACCACGACGGACCGCCCGTCTGCCAAGGTGGCCCGATGGACCTGTCCGATGGAGCCGGAGGCGATGGCTGTTTGCTCGAACGACGCGAAGGCTTCATCGATAGACCCATTCAGCTCTTGTGCGACGATTTCGATGGCCTGGGTGGAATCGAAGGGCTGCACGCTGTCTTGCAGCGATCGAAGTTCGTCGAGAATATCCGGCGGAACGACATCGGGGCGGGTGGCCAACATTTGTCCGAGCTTGACGAAGATGGGGCCTAATTCGTTGGCGACTTTTCGCAAACGGATGCCCACGTTGGCGGGGCCTTTGCCGTCGGCATGCGTTGCTCGCGAGCCCCGTCGCAACCAAATGGGCACCATTCTTCCGAGGTCGAGCCGATCGACGACGTGGCCGAACCCGTGTTTCGTAAGCACGCGGGCGATACGTTGCAGGCGGTGAAGACTTTGTACTCCGCGTGTGAATTGTGCCGGTGTCATCAGATCAAGCCTTGTCGGGCCGCGGATTTCGGATTCGTGTAAACAGTCTTGGAACAATTCGGATTCGTGTAAACAGTTTTGGAAGAATTCGGATTTGTGCAAACAGTCTTGGAACAATTCGGATTCGTGTAAACAGTTTTGAAAAAAAGAGTTGGGAGTTTTCGCAGCGCCGCGAACCTAGCCCCATTTCGTGCCCAATCGATAGAATCGTCACATGAGTCATACCAGTCGATCCGGCTTGTGTTGGCGGATGCGGTGGATTCGCGGTCCCAAATTCGCATCTGCATGATCGCATCATTTTTATGATGATCAATAGACGCCCTGCCCGTTATTACCGGAACAAATTAGTGGGTTTGAGTGGCGATTTGGTTCAAATGATCGAAAAGGGCGGATTTTAAGGGGCTTGAAAGATGATTATTGTGATTTCGGTCTTGATCCGGTGTTTCCGGTCGGCTATAAGAGTTGACAGAGGGTTGAGGCGGAGGAGAAGGGGGTCGAGATCGCGGCTGGCGTGGGTGAATCAATTGATCAGCCGTTCTCCTCATTCTTCCTATATCCCGGTATAATGATCATCCGGGTGATGGGGTCCGAAAGGACCAGAATCTCCCAGAAGGGGTAAAACCGCGTTTTATTGCGCAGGCCTGTAAACCATGGTTTGTGGTTGACGCCGGTGGTTTTCGTGGGTAATATGCGCATCCGGGCTGTTTATGGGTTGAAGTTCAGGAACCGCTCGATCGGGCGGTTAATTGGGGACAATCGAATGAGAGTTTCGTCTCGGCACCATGGAGGTCGTAAAATGAGAGCGTCCGCTTTGCTGGCAGTGTTTTCGGTGGTGGTGTTTTCGAGTGCGGCCTGGGCGGTCGACTCGTTTACGCTTGACGTGGTGGTGACCGGCCCGCCGGAAGTCTCTACGGGGAATCCGACGACGACGGTTCAGGTGATCGGTCATTTGACGAACGAGTCGAACATCGGTTTGGCGTTTTTCACGTACGGACTGCGTGTGACGGGTCCGGTGGCGCAGGATCTGTGCACGGCGGCGACGTTCAATCCGGCGTTGCCTGCGGTTCAGGCGAGTGTGGACAATTTCCACAAAGACAAGGGATTCAGCATGGAGCCGCTGTTCGGGCCGTTCGCCGGTCAGGACTTGTTTAACGGTGCCTGCGTGGGCGGCGAGCTTCATCAGCTTGGCGGCGGACAGAACACGATTGCCAATGATCCGAATCAATCTCCGTTCGTGCCGTTCCCCGGCGGCGGCGGGTTCACGGCCGTTCAGTTGAACGTCGGCCATGGGGTGGACGGTGTTTTGTTGCACGAGTTTCAGATTACGCTTTCAGGCGTTTCGGACGGGCAGGTTTACAACGTTGAGATTATTCCGGGTCCTGATGCTCCGGCGGCCAACAAGATTACATCGTTTACGAATCCGACGCACGCGGTGGCATCGGTGGACACGGTGATCGGAAGCAGCGGTCAGATTACGATCGTGGATTGCAATGACGTGACGGCGCCTGCGGTCAGCCATGCTACGGCACTACCGGGCGAGACGACGCCCTGCACGGGCCTGATCGATCCACGTTGGGAGAGCAACAACGGGGCCACGTTCAATCAGGGTATTGACCGGGTGACGTTTGTGTTCAGCGAGACGGTCTTCTCGCCGGGCGGCGGTGACCCTGTTGTCGGTGATTTCAGCGTGACGGAGACGGGTCCGGGACCTGCGCCGACGGTGACGGCGGTCAACAAGATCAATGATACGACTTACGAGGTCGTGCTCAGTCGAATCATCACGTTGCAGCAGTGGACCACGGTCATCGCCAATGTGGTAGATGGCTGTGACAACCCGATCGCGAATCTTGGCGACTTGGGACCCGGCAACGCGGAACCGGACCGAATCGACATAGGATTCCTTCCTGGTGATATCAATCAGAACGGGACGGTGGAGCCGGTGGACTTGACGCGCATGCGGCAGTTCATTGTGAACCAGAGCTTCCACAACAGTTGTGCGGATGTTCTGTACTTTGACACCAACCGCAACGGCGTGGCGCCCGAGCCGGTAGACTTGACTCGCTACCGAGCGTTGATTCTGGGTGGTGGAGCGTCGACACAGGTTTGGCAGACTGAGGGCATCGGATTGCAGCCTTAGGCGGTATTTTGGGAAGCGAAACGCACGGGCATCGTCGATGCCTGTGTTTTGAAAGCGGAATCCCACACGAAGGCGTGGTTTTTGGGTCGCCTTCGTGGAGGGGTTGGCTGGAGGAGGGTGAGTCGCAAAGGGGTTTGGGGTTTACGCGGGGCTGTTCCCATGAAAGGGTTCACGCCGTCCATGCGGATTTTGTTTGCGACTCTTAGTGAATTTGTAATGGTTCAGCTTCGGAACTCGTAGGGTTTCGAGTTGAAAGTGGGGTTGGTCAGCTTGGTGCGGCGGCCAACTTGGGTTTAAGCGTGGAGTGAACAGGGGCATTAGTAAGTGCCTGCTGGACGAGATTCATTGGTTTTTGGAGATGGAGGCTGTTGAGATGTTAAAGCGTGTTTTGTTTACTGTGGTTCTGGTGGGCGTGATGAGCGGCGTATCGTTCGCGGGAAGTGCCCTTTCGTGGAGTATTTCCCCAAATGTGGTTGAACCTGGCGTGTCGACTCCGATTGAGATTTTTTTGACAAACAACAGTGCCGGAGATGGCACGGGAATTGACACGGTCGCTCTGGACGTCGCGTCACCGGACAGCGCCAATTTTGACGGGACCAATCTGGGCCTGTTCGGTCTGGCGTTCACGCTGGATGCGGCTGGAATGCCGTTCGCTCCGCCGTTTGACGGGTCGGTGTTGCTCGGCCCTACGCCGACCTACGTTTTCGGATATAATCCATTTCCGCAAAGCGCCTCGTCGTTCGGGAATCCATTCATCCATTTTCTCGATAATGGGGACTCGATTCACGTTGCGACTTTGCACGTGACGGGCGTTTTAGGAGGCCCGGCACCCACCGGCGACGGCGGGCAGACTTTCACGCTTCGACTCGGCGACATCCAAGGCGGAACTCCTCCGGTGTTTCTGGGCGACTTCTCGGAAATCCGCGATTTCGGCAATTCGGAGTTTCAAGAGATTCGGGTTACGCCTGAGCCCGCGACGGCGGCATTGCTGCTGATCGGTGGGTTCGCGGCCCTTCGTCGTCGTCGCAGCTAAATAGCTGTCTTCGGCGACCGGCCCTTTTGGCGGATTTCTCACAGTCTACACGAGCGGGACTCGACTGCGCTCGAGTCCCGCTCTCTCCTAAGACTGTAAGCCGCCCGGATCCTTGGGTTGCGATGATCGCCGAAAGGCGGGAGTTGAGACAAGGTCCGATGTTGGGGCCGGGCGTGGCACGACATCTCTCTTGACCGCAAGGTCCCGTAAGTCCGAAGTATAGGGATGGGCGGGATGGGAAACGCGGTTTCGGGGCGCCCAGGAGTGGGAATGGTATTGCTGGGGATGTGGATGAGAGATGTATAGTAATGAATGATGCGGCGATCGAAGCGGTGGGTTGTGGAATGATCGCCGTTGCGGGCACGACGACTGAAAACTCGTGCGATTCTCGAATGGGGGTTGCCCAAGATGATGAAACAAACTATCAACGGTTTATTGGTGATGGGCGTTATGGCTGCCGGCGCATCGGCGAACGCCATCCTGTCGTTTTCGCCTTCGATTCTGACGCCGGGTGAACCGACCGTCGTGACGGTGAGCCTGACGGATGGAACGGGCGGGGGATTCGGGATCGGCTATGCGGGCATGACGTTTACGCCCGGTGCGAATTTGTCGGCCAGTGGCTATAGCTGGCAAGGCTCGCTGGGAACGTTTCCGCCGTACTTCCCGGATTCGACGCTTCCGACGGTGTCGGCGACTTTGATTCAGCCCAACCCGCCGATTTCGGTTCCGGCCAACGGGACGATCGTGATCGGCCAACTGACGCTGACGATTGACGAATCCGTGCAGCCGGGGGAAGACGTGACGCTGAGCACGGCGTTGCAAGTGAAACGGACTCCTGACCTTGCCTTCGTCAAGAACGGTCCGCAGCAGGCGGTTTTTACGGCCCAAGTCATTCCCGAACCGGCGACCTTCGCGCTGTTCGGTCTGGGGGCTGTTTGCATGCTCCGACGACGGCGATCGTCGCGGTTTGCCGGCTGACGGTTGCACTTTGAACGAGACCATTCGAGCGCCGTTGACCGATGTTGCCGGTTATCGGCCCTTCTTTTTTCACTCCCCTGTTTGATTCCATCACCGTCATGGTGTGGTTGACTCGTCAATCGCTCCCATACGGGCTGTTTTGACAAATCCTATTCTCGTCGTTTCGATGGGTTTGGGATTTGCGCTGACCACTTCGAATCCACTCAAATCGGGATCGGAAAGCTGCCGAAGCACCGGCAGTCTGCCGATGGAGCACCTATGATGATCACCCAAATCGCAAGTCAGGTTTCGTCGCGTTGTCATTTGGCGAGCTTGATGAACCAATCACGTTGGAAGCGGCGGCTTCCGCATTCGAATCATTGGAATAGACGGATTATGGGGCTGGTGATTTTGGTCGGCGGGTCGATGCTTTCGACGCCGGCTGACGGTGAAGTGTCGGTACTCTTGTCACCGACGACATTGTCGCCGAATGTGGCGACTGACGTCACGATCAGCTTTCGAAATGAAACGGATTTCGATCTGGAGATTGTGGCGGTGATGTACGAATTCGCGGTCCCTGTTGGATTGGAATTGAACTCGTTCGTCTGGCTGAGTGAACTGGATAGCGAGCCGGATTGGGTTCATACGGAGCAGCTTCCGCGGCCCCAGACCGCGTCGGCGTCTGCGGCGAACCTGTCGATTGGGCCTGGCGCATCGGAGGTGGTTTCACGGGTGCGGATTACGGCGGAGGGCAGCGCCGCGGGTGGCGTGTTGACGTTCGGTGTGATGCCGGAAGGGACGGACGCGGGCATCGTTCACGGTTTAAGTCAGTTTCGGGAGCTGGAAATCGTTTCCGGTCGAACGGTGCAGTTGACGGTTTCGGCGTCTTCCGGCGATGGGGGTGGCGACGGGTCGGGAGGTGGCGGCGGCGGTGAAGTTGGTGGCGGCGGTGGCGGCGGTGGCGGTGACGGTGGATCCGATGTTGAAGCCCCCGATGACGGATCGCCTGGTGAGGGGTTGCCCGATGACGGCGGGGAGGAAAGTGGAATTGGAGACGAAGCCGGTAACGGTGGCGAGGACGTCGGGGGGAGCGACGGGTCGCTCGATGACGGGGATATGGAAGGTGGAACGACGGATGACGATGATGGGGACGACGTAGAAAATCCCGACGCGGCGGACGGGCAGGAAAACGGTAGTGAATCGGGTGGTGAAACTGAGGACGACGCGATGGAGCCGATTGGCGTGCCTCCGGGGATGGGTTTATGCGGCGTGGCTATGATACCAACCATGCTCTTCACACTGTGCGGTCTTTCGGTTATGAGGGACGTACGGGTCCGAAAGATGAATGGGGGCTTTGGCAGCGGTCGCGTGGATCGTGCACGATGAAGCCTCGACAATTGCATCAGGGCGTCGCCGTCCGGCGGGCGTGCACCTGGTGCGGCATGGATGTGGAGGATGGGCATGACCCCGCACACGCAGTTTTCGGTTTTCCTGGTAGGACGTCCCGACATATTGACTCGCGTCTGCCGGGGGCTGGCTGAGGCCAAGGTAAACATTTTGGCATTGACCATGATGGACACGACGGAGCACGGTGTGCTGCGCATCGTATGTTCGGATGGTGACGTAGCTCGCGACGCGCTGAAGAGAATGAATTGTGCGTTCACGGAGAATCAGGTGTTGGCTGTGGAGATGCCCAATCGGCCCGGTGCCGCGGCGGAAGTTTGCGAGCGTCTGGGGGCGGCGAAAGTGGGCATCCGGTACATGTATTGCAGTGTGAGCGGGGTAGCGGGTGGGAAGGCGCTGGGCATCTTTCGCGTGGCCAACGTTGACAAGGCTCGCAAGGCGTTGGAGAGCAAGAAGAAAACGAGTCGGCAAATGAAGATCAATCGCCGGGCTCCCTCGATGCGACGTTGATGGATTGTGGGTGGGGTAACGTGGTTGATGAGACGAGAGTCGATTGATTGAGGCGATCGAGGCGGACCGGTCGGGGATTCGCACGTTCACAAAACCCGCGACGTTCGGCCACTCGGATTAGTCATCGGGTCCCCCACCTCCAAAGGAGGTGTGGGACCCGTCTAGGATTGGAAAAGGTTGGAAGAGAAGACCGCTCGCTTCGCGCTCGCGGCTCGTTAGGTAAACCGTTCAGAGGTCGATGGTTTTTGTTGCACGTCGAGGTGCATGTCACCCATTCAAACCGCGGCAGATGATTCGCGATATCGCAGGATTCCAGGCGAGGTATGGATCGTCTGGGGTTTGGCGTTGGCGTTGCGGCTGGGGCTGATCGCGATTAGCCATTCGGTGGATCATGGGCTGGTCGATCATCCGGCCAATCAATCGGACTGTCGCCATTATCTTGATTATGGGCAGTGGTTCGCGGGGAATGCGGCTGACCCGGGACGGACGTTTGCCCAGCGGGATCGAGGTTGGCCTTTCCTGTTGGGGTTCGTGTTTCGATGGACGGGCCGATCGGTCGTGCTGGGGCAGATTGTGGCGGCCTTTGTGGCGGTGTCGGGTGTTTTCTTTTTGTATTTGTTGGCCCGGTACTGGTTGTCGCATCGATGGTCGTTGTTGGCGTGTGTTTTGTGGGTCTTCGACCCGTCGTTCGTCGGTCAGTCGTGCTTTCCGTTGACGGAAAACCTGGCGACACCGTTGTTGATCGCGGCGCTGTGGATGTTGGTATGGGCGGAGCGTTCGAATTCAACTTGGCGAGCGGTGGCGGCGGCGGGGTTGCTGGTGGTATCGGCGCATGTTCGATCGGCCATTTTTGCGGTGGGGTTGCCGTTTGTGTTGCTGGGGATTGGATGGTGCGGAAGTTGGCGACGCCGGATCGTCCTGGCGGGGTTGATGACCATGATCGTGGGGTGCGGCTGGCTGGCATCTTCATATGTGACTTACCGGATGTTCGGCGTGTTCACTCCGAATACACATAGTTATTCGCTGTGGAGTCACGCGGCGGCGAAGATTTTGATGCAACAGGGGGCGGTCGCGAGCATGCCGGAAGGCAAGCGAGTTTTGGAGGAATCGGCCCGGCGGGATTTTTCCGGGGAGCATTCAGGGCATGATTACCTGAGCGCCAAGCGTGACCGTGATCGCGCGTTTTGTCTTGGGCACCCGTATTTGTTGTCGAGAAACTTCTGCCAGGCGTTTGTCGGCGCCGCATTGATGCCCGAACGGTGGAGTGTTCCGGCGCTCATCGGGGTGCATCGATCGGGTGGGATCTGGCAGAGCGGCGGGAGTTTGTGGGATCGTGGACGAATGGTATTGGAACGATGGGGGCTGGTGGTTTGCGGCTACTTGATAGTTCATGCGGCCTTCATGGGCTTGATTTGGGTGGGCATGGTGTTGTCGATCCCACGGATATTGACGGGCGTCGGCAGAAGCATTTCGCTGCTGTTGTTGTTTTCGATTGGGGCAGTCTTGGTAACCGGGGCGATGAACGTGGAAGCGACACCGCGGTATCGTTTGCCGGCGATGCCGATGATGTGCGTATTGGCTGGGCTTGGATTTGAAAGATTGTCGGACGTTTGGCGTGGCGGGCGACGCTCGACGGGGCTAGGCGATTGACGGGTTTGGGATCGATGCGGCTCGCTGGTTCGGGATCGATGTGGTTGACGTGCCGTGGGCCTGGGATGTTGACTGACCGGCAGAGCCGTGATTCAATGGTTGGGGCAAGGTGAAACAGCTCGCGGGGCGTAGCTCAGTCTGGTTTAGAGTGCTTGACTGGGGGTCAAGAGGTCGCAGGTTCGAATCCTGTCGCCCCGAGTCGGCCAAAGGCCGACTAGAGCAGGAGAGCACAGGAACAGGTGAGCAGGTGAGGGGGAAGAAGGGCGCCCCGTAATCGAAGGCGTGATGGGGCGTTAACGCCTCTCCTGCGGTCCACTGTTCACCTGATCACCTGCTCAAATCCGCTGAGCAGCCGACCATGGCCTTCATGTTCGAGAAGCTTGAAGTCTACCAGAAAGCCGTCGATTTCGCCGATGAAATCGCCGCCTTGACGGAAAGCTTTCCGCGCGGGTACGGATTTCTTGTCAGTCAATTGAACCGCGCCGCGCTCTCCATCGCCACGAACCTGGCCGAAGGCAACGGTCGGTTCACCAAGCCCGACCGGCGGAACTTCTTCACGATCGCGAGAGGGTCGGCGCAGGAATGCGTGCCCCTGCTGGAAATCGCCCGCCGACGCGGACTTGTGCAGGAATCGGCCGCGCACGACCTTCGAGAGCGACTCGAAGTCATCGCCAAAATGATCAGCGGACTCATCAAGGGATTGGACAAACGCGACAGATGAGAAGGAACAGTCTGTCGGAGGAGGCGATTGTGGTGCCAAGGAGTCCAGCGTCTGAATTCTGTCGCCAGGTTCGTGCCCGCTCGGCCGAGCATCGCGCGGCGGTTCGACTGATGGTGCCAGAGAATCTGCACGGCACGATCATCGCGATACTCCGCCAGGAACTTGATTCGATGGTGCGCACGATTTTCCTGCTGTCGATCGAGGATCGACGCCGACGCGCCGAGCTGATTCAGGCGGCCATCGATGCCCGACCGTGGACCCCTGTTAACAGCAAGCAGCGGATTACCGATCGTGAGATGGTCGAACGCGCCAACGACCTACAAGGATGGACGAGATCTGTCTACCAGTTCGGATGCGCATTCGTCCACCTATCCGGGTTTCACGACTACCACAACCGTGAGCCGATGGAACTGATCAACGCCGACGAGCGCGAAGCAATCGTCTCCCACATGCGATGCTATCATGGGGGGCCGATCGAGGATCGTCCTCGCTTTCAGGACTTGGTCGGCTACCTACCAGCCGTTTTCGAGAAGATTGCGTCCAACCTCGAGTGCTACCTGAAGACCTTGGAAGCCGACGAGAGCTTGGAGAATGAGTAGCCGCAGGCGTCGGCCGCCTCCGCCAGAAACCGCTGGAGGACCGGTTCAAACGAGTGCCAGTCGCCCCGATTGCGGCGAAAGGAGAGGGTATAGCATCGCCCTCTACCGGCGTCTGGTGTGAACGGATCAGACCTGATCCCGGACGTCATCGCCGGCTTCACCGACGGAATCAGGACCGAGAGGGTCGCCGCGTGATCATACGCTTATCTACAACTCTTGACAATACCTCCATGGCGTTTGCCTTTCCCGTTGAGCACCGCAATACTCCTGCTACGAGGAATTCCGCATAGCATGTTCCATCAGCCCTGCTCAACGGGATTCCGTTCGACCAATGGTTGCGCTGACGGAGGTTCCTAAGATGAAGTGCTTCGAGTGCGGTGATGAGGCCGCCGCGATCTGCAAGTTTTGTGGACGAGCAGTGTGTTCACCCCACGCTCGGACAGAGGTTTACGTGACCGGGTTCACGAGTGTCGGAGGACCCATCAGCTCCACGAAGAACGCTGTTCGAATCGAAGATGCCGTTTGGTGCGGCCGCTGCAAACTCGATCGACGGGCAAGCGCGTGAGAACGAATCGCGGCAGCCCAAATCGAGTTGCGGGCGATCTCGGCCAGTTGACGCAGGTACGGTGGCGTTGACGCCGTGAACGCGTCCACGTATCGTTCGACCATTGAGGCGACCGGTTCAAACGAGTGCCAGTCGCCCCGATTTTGAGCGGCCTTCGGGCCGCTCAAGATCGAGAGCAGGAGAGGGGATTGCGGCAGAGCCGCAATAGAGCAGGAGAAGGGAGAAAGGAGAGAGTTTAGCAGGCAGGAAAACGCACGCTGGTGAGTGAGCCTAATTGGCCAGTAAGCCCACTCCTGCGGTCTCCTGGTCCACTGTTCCCCTGTTCAAATTCGGCGCAGAAAAGCACTCCCGATCTTCGCTGCGTCGCCGCGACGGACGATCGGAGTTGATCACGATACCAGCCGACGCCAACCTGCAACGCCAACCGGTTAGAAGCACCAGCTCCAACCACTTCAACTTCGCCCACCAAGGGTTGGTGCTGGATGAGGAAATCGGGTCGTATCAGAAATGAGATAGATTGCAGCCTGCCCGGCGTGCGGCGACGACTTGACTGGGAAGGTGTCAGGCAAATGTCCGGAGTGCGGAAATGGACGTGACGGCTAAGGATGCGGCACGGATGCTCAACCTGCCGGAAGAGCAGATCCACGCGTGGATTCGCAATGGTACTTTGCCGAGTTACCGTGTAAAGGACCGGTATCGTTTGAACCGGGTTGAATTGTTTGAATGGGCGACGGCAAGGGGAATCAAGGTTTCGCCGGAGTTCTTTGGTGCGAAGCAGGAGGCGAACGGGGAGCTGTTGTTGACGAACGCGCTGGCACGAGGCGGGGTTCTGGTTGACATTGCCGGCGGGGACAAGGCCTCGGTGCTCAAGGAGGTCTGCGGGAAACTGAAATTGCCTCCGGAGATCGATCGTGACGAACTACACAGTGTGCTGGTGGCACGGGAGGCGCTTTGCTCAACGGGGATCGGAAACGGCATCGCGATTCCGCATCCACGCGGACCCATCGTGCTCGGCCTCGCGGAACCGCAAGTGACATTGGCATTTCTGGGCAAACCCATCGACTACCGAGCGCTGGACAAGAAGCCGGTCAACGTCCTGTTCGTGATCATCAGCACGACGGTGCACGTCCACCTGACGTTGCTCAGTCACCTCATGTTTGCATTGCAGGACGCCGAGTTTCGGGAACTGCTCGACCGGAGGGCAAACGAGGAGTCGATCATCGCGAAGTCGGCGGAGATTGAACGCAAGATCGTCCAAGCCGACAAGGCCAAGGGAGCCACTCGGTGACGGAAGTGTCGCTGGCCATCGTGGTGTTGGCGGTCGGTGCAGTCAGTTCGCTTGCGTTGGCACGGCATCCCCGCGCCGGACTGGTTGTGTCGATGGGCGGCGTTTTCGCTGGTGGAATGTTTTGCACATTCGCGGCTGTGCGAGCGTTGCTGCCCCATTCGGTTCCGAGCATGACGAGCGTCGCCTGGCGACTGCCGTTGGGGTCTGCGACGCTGACGGTGGACGGCCTGTCGGGGTGGTTCCTGCTTGCCATCGGGATGGTGAGCGCGGCCGTATCGATCTACTCGTGGGGCTACTTTCAAGGCAGCGTGAACAGGCAGGAGCCCATCTGGGCGATGGGAGCGTTTCTGAACGTCCTCGTGGCGGCGATGGTGATCACGGTGTGCGCGGCGGACGTGATTCTGTTCATGATCGGTTGGGAGTTGATGAGCCTGTCGGCGTTTTTGCTGATCGGGTTTCATCATCGCAGCCCGGAAGCGCGGCGCGGCTCGTGGATGTATCTGATCGCCACGCATCTTGGAACGGCATTCGGCGTGCTTCCGATGTTCGGCGCCTTCGCGGCGAGAGCGGGTTCGACCTCGTTCGCCGGTTTCGCGGGGGTATATGATTCGGCTCACGTAACCCCATGCGTCATGGTTTTCTTCCTGGGGCTGCTCGGATTCGGCACGAAGGCTGGGATCATGCCGATGCACGTCTGGTTAGCGGAGGCGCATCCTGTTGCGCCCAGCCCGGTGTCCGCGCTGATGTCCGGGGTCGTGATCAAGACCGGCATATATGGGCTGCTACGCCTTATTTCTTGGCTTCCACCGTTGCCTGCTTGGTGCGGACTTGTCGTGGTTGGTGTGGCCGTTGTTACGGGCGTGATGGCGATTCTTTATGCACTGGCGCAGCGAAAGTACAAGCGCATGTTGGCTTATTCGAGTGTCGAAAACATCGGCATCATTGTTCTCGGAGTTGGCCTGGGAATGCTGGGCCAAGCTACGCAGCAGCCGATTTTGACGGTACTGGGGTTCGGCGGTGCCTTGTTTCACGTATTGAATCACTCGCTTTTCAAAGGGCTTTTGTTTTTATCTGCTGGGGCTGTGCTGCACGGAACGGGAGTCGACGACATCGAGCGCCTTGGCGGTCTCGCTCGTCGCGACCCGCGCAATGCAGCATTGTTCGGAATTGGGTGCATCGCCATCTGCGCGCTGCCACCGTTGAACGGGTTCGTCGGCGAGTTCTTAATTTATAGCGGTTTGCTGCGCGCCGCTTCGTCGAATTCGCTGCTGGTCGCGGCATTCGCGCTGGGGGGCGTGGTGGCTCTTGCGCTGATTGGGGGGTTGGCCCTTGCGGGCTTTTCGAAGCTCTACGGTGTGATATTTCTCGGCGGTCCGCGCGACGTGAACGTCAGGATGCACGCGACACCCGTGTCCATGTTGGCTGGGATGTTCGTCTTGGGGCTGGGGTGTATCGTTGTCGCCATTGGCGCGCCCGTCTTCGGTGGCTTCCTTCGACACCCGCTGGCCGTGATCGGAAACGCACACCCGGACGGCGGCAGCGCACTTGATGCAACCCTTGCGCCGCTCGCGTGGGTTAGTGGTATGTTTCTCATCGGGATGGTTGTGATCGGGGCGCTGATTGCGCTCCGCCGCCGCTGGAGCAGGCCGGAACTGGCGGTAGACCGGCAAGTTACATGGGGGTGCGGATACGCCTCACCTGCGCCGCGCATGCAATACACGGGATCATCGTACGTCTGGATGCTCGCTCGCAGTTTTGGTACTTTCTTGCGAACACGTCGTTTCGCGACGCGGCCGCAGGGCTGCTTCGCGGCGCAGAGCCACTTGACCTCGCAAACGCCGGATTTCGTGTTGCAGCAGGCGTTTCAGCCGGCGTTTCGCGCCATGGCGCGGGGTTGTGAGCGGCTTTGGCCGCTTCAGCAGGGTCGCATACAACTTTACCTGATGTACATTGTCGCCACGTTGTTGCTCGTGTTTGCGGCGGAGGCGTGGTTGTCGCCGTTCTCGGTCGTGGGAGCAAAGGAGGCGACGTCTTCGGTCGCCGTGTTGCAGCGCCCTGACGAGGTGGCAGGCAGTCCGCCGAAAGGTAACCCGATTCCGTGACCGCGATCCTTGCAGCCTTGGCGATGCTTTTGGGCGGCGCGGTGTTGTCCGTGCTGCTCGGTCGCCGTCCGCGCCTGGGTTTGCTGACGGCCCTGTTGTCGATCGCGGTCGCGTCGATTCTCAGCATCACTGCGGCGTGGCCTTGCCTGACACAGGGTCGCGAAATGTTGCCGACGACGTTTGCTTGGCCGCTGCCGCTGGGAGAGGCACGGCTGTCAGTGGACGGACTCTCGGCGTGGTTTCTGCTTGCTTTCGCCATCCTGAGCATCGCCGTCGCGATCTACGCGTGGAGCTACCTGCAAGCGGAGATTGGCCGAGGATCGGTTCCGGCGTTCGGAGCGTGGCTGTGTGTTCTCGTGGCCGCCCTCATCATGGTGGTGACGGCTGCGGACGTGGCCTTGTTCCTGGTGGGCTGGGAAATGCTGGTGGTTTCATCATTTTTTCTGGTGTCCTATCATCATGGTCAGGCGGAAACCCGTCGCGCGGCGTGGACTTATCTGATTGTGAATCACCTGGGAACGGCCATCTTTGTCATTCCTCTGTTTTGCATTCTAGCGGCGATCGCAGGAACGAGTGACTTTTCCGAGTTTCGCACCGCGTTACAAGGAGAAGGTCCGGGCATGGCCACCGCGCTTTTCCTGCTCGGCTTGCTGGGGTTTGGTACGAAGGCGGGCTTCGTGCCGATGCACATCTGGCTTCCCGTCGCTCATCCCGCTGCGCCGACGCCCGCTTCGGCGATGTTGTCAGGCGTCGTCATCAAGGCGGGCATCTACGGCCTGTTGCGACTTCTCGGCTGGCTGCCGAGTTTGCCGATGGGCTGCGCTATCGTCATGCTGTTGTTCGGTATGGTCAGCGGCGTCCTCGGTGTTCTCTACGCTCTCGCTCAACACGACATCAAGAGGCTTCTCGCTTATCACAGTGTTGAGAACATCGGGATCATCGGCTTGGGCATCGGGATGGGAATGATGGGGCAAACCATCAACCGGCCGGCCCTGATGGCGCTTGGCTATGGCGGGGCGTTGCTTCACGTTCTGAATCACGCGCTGTTCAAGGGGCTGTTGTTCCTTTCGGCTGGGGCGGTGATTCATGCGACCGGCACGGGCGTTCTGGAGCGTCTCGGCGGTTTGGCGCGCAAGACGCCGATAAACACGGGCCTCTTTCTGATCGCGGCCGTTTCGATCTGCGGCCTGCCGCCTTTCAATGGGTTCGTCAGCGAATGGCTGATCTACGGATCGCTTTTTGGCGGTGCCATGAGCGCGTCACAATGGTCCGCGGGCGCTTCCGCCATGGGTGCGTTATCGCTCGCGTTGATGGGCGGGCTCGCGCTGGCCTGCTTCGCGAAAGTCTTCGGCGTGGTGTTCCTCGGCGAACCGCGCGACGCATCGATTCGGCCTCATCCGACGCCGTGGGCCATGTGTGTAGGAATGGCCATCCTCGCGATTCTCTGCGTCGTGATCGGCGTGTGGCCGGGTCGGTTCGTTCCGCTGACGGCCGGCGGCGTGAATATCGTGACCGGCAACATCGCGGTGGAATCTGCGCCGGACCTATTAACACACTTGTCTCAAGCAGGGCAGTTAACCATGATGATGGCTGTCTTGATCGTGGTTGGCGTAGCGCTTGGTTTTTTGAGGTACGCGCTCTTGCGACGAAACGAGCCGCAGGCGGCATCTGCGTTGGTTACGTGGGGACGCGGATTCACGAACCAGCACGGATCATCGGCTCCCCCACCTCCAAAGGAGGTGGGCCACCCGGCCGAGCCGCAGGCGGCATCTGCGGTGATGACGTGGGGGTGCGGATACGCTCGACCGTCGGCTCGGATGCAATTCACGGCATCGTCGTTTGCGTGGTCGTTGATTCAGAGTTTCCGTCACGTGCTTTGGCCCTATCGCAAAGTCGTGGCGCCCAGGGGTCCGTTTGCGGCCCATGCCGAACTCGAAACTCACACGCTGGATGTCGCGGAGCACGACTTTTTCGTGCCGCTGGTGAAGTGCGTGAATCGAGCTTTTCGAATGATCCGAACGGTCTCGTGGACGGGAGAACCTGGGTCAGGTACCGGGCATCTGAAGACGGGCGGTCGCGTCGGTCCAATGCGCGTGCTGATGTGGGACGTCCTGCCGGCGCTGCGAAGGGGCCGCATCCACGTGTCCATGGCCTTGCTCGTACTGACCTTGTTGGTCGTGTTCTTCATTGAATCGGTCTCCTCGTATGGTCCGGTGGAACGTTTAACCGGGCCGGAAGTCGGAGTGGTTGACGGAGTGTCGAATTGAACATGCTTCGTGTCATTGCGGCCATTCTGGACGCCGCCGCGGTTTTGGCACTGCCGCCGTTGCTGTTGAGCATCATCGTCAAGGTGAAGGCGTGGTTCGGCGGGCGCGTGGGTCCACCTTGGCTTCAGCCATACTACGATCTGCACAAGCTCGTCAACAAGGGGGTGGTCTATGGCAAGACGACGACCTGGGTGTTCCGGGCCGGCCCGATCGTCAACCTGGCGGCGCTGCTGACGGCGGCGACGCTGATCCCGGTGCTTTCGTCGGACTCGTTGCTGGGATTTGCGGGCGACGTCATTCTGGTCGCCTATCTTTTCGCCCTGGGGCGGATGTTCACGGTGTTGGCGGCGATGGACACCGGGAGCAGCTTCGAGGGCATGGGCGCGTCGCGCGAGGTGACTTTTGGCACGATGTCCGAGCCGGCATTGTTCTTGTCGTTCATCGTCATGGCCATCGCCACGAATAGTCTCGAACTGAACCAGATGATCGGCCCAAGACTTTTCGAGGCATGGAGCACGGCTGGACCGGCTATGCTGCTCGTGGTCGGGGCTCTGCTGATCGTTCTCCTAACGGAGACCTGCCGGGTACCGGTTGATGACCCTGCCACCCATCTGGAACTGACCATGATCCACGAAGTCATGGTCCTCGACCACAGCGGACCGGATTTCGCGTACATCACCTACGCGGCGGCGCTCAAGTTTTTGCTCCTGGCTTCGATTTTGCTCCATGCGGCGTTTCCGCATCCGGATTGGCCGCTGTGGATCGACGCACCGCTGCGATTGGTCGAGCTGTTCGGCTTGGCCGTTCTGGTAGGCATCATCGAATCATCCATGGCTCGCCTGCGAATGAACCGAGTGCCCTTGCTGTTGGCTGGTGCATCGGTGTTGGCGGCGCTGGCTGCGGTCTTGACGCTATCGCGGAGTATGGCATGAGCGGACAAACCGTCATCGATTGTGTCCTGGTGCTGGTGATCCTGTTGAACCTGGGCATGCTTGCGGTCAGCCGATTGGCCACCGGGGTTCGGTTGTTTGCGTTTCAGAGCCTGCTGTTGGCGTTTTTGCCGCTGGCGGCGGAGGTTGTGGAAGGCAAGTCGCCGGGTGTGCATGCCCTGGTGATTGGCTTGGGTACGATCGCGATCAAGGTCGTCCTGATCCCCCACATTCTCTTACGAATTATACGTACGGGCGAGATACACCGCGAAGTCGAGCCTTTTATCGGTTTTACCGCCTCGGTTTTTGTGGGGGCGCTGCTGGTCATCGGGAGCTTTGCGGTCGCGACGCGCCTGCCGTTGCCGACGCCGCCCGTTTCAAAACTGATCGTGCCCGTCGCGCTCGCGACGCTGTTGCTCGGCCTGCTCACGCTGGTCAGCCGCCTCAAGGCGATCACGCAAGTCATCGGCTTTCTCGTGCTTGAAAACGGGGTCTTCATTCTGGGGCTGCTGCTTTTGAAGCAGACGCCGCTTCTCGTCGAGTTGGGCATTCTGCTCGACCTTTTTGCGGGCGTGTTCATTATGGCGATTGTGGTATACCAAATCCGGCGGGAGTTCGACCACATGGATACCCACCTGCTGGACTCACTGAGGGAATCGTAACGTGACGCCGCTGCTCCTGGTCGCGATTCCCGTGGTGTTCGGCGTGTTGTGCCTGGTGCTGCCTACGTCGCCGCTGCGTATGGCGGCGCTCGTGGCCGGTGCTTGGGCGCATCTGGCGGCTACGCTACGCTCCTGGCCCGCGACGGAAAGGCCGGCGCCCGGAGATCTTTTCGGGCTTGATCCGCTGGGGCACCTGATCCTGACTTTCATCAGCATCCTGTTCTCCGCGACGGCCATTTACTTCGTGGGCTATCACCGAAAGCGGCTGGTTTCGCAGCGTGTCTTTCTGGCCTGCGTCTTGGGACTGCTCGCGGCGCTCAGCCTGCTGTGCGTCAGTCAGCACCTGGGGTTGCTGTGGGTCGCCTTGGAGTCCGCGTCGCTGGCTGCGACCCCGCTCATTTACTTTCGCCTCGGTCCACGGGCCTTGGAAGCGACCTGGAAGTTTCTTCTTATGAATTCGGTCGGCGTCGCCTTGGCGTTGCTTGGAATTTTCTGTGTGGCCATCGCCACGACCCAACACGATGGTGCTATTGTTCTCACGGTCACGGATCTTGTGCGCCAAGCGAGTGATCTCGACCCGGTCTGGCTGCGGGTCGGGTTCTTGCTGGGTCTCGTGGGATTCGGCACGAAGATGGGGTTGGCCCCGCTGCATAGTTGGAAGCCGGATGCCTACGGCGAATCGCCGCCTCCGGTGGCTGCGTTGATGGCCGGTGGGATGACGCTCGGCGCTTTTACCGGCATCCTGCGTCTGTTTCAGATCTGCGCCGCCGCCGACCTGAGCGCGTTTGCCGGTTCATGGTTGATCGTCTTCGGCTTGTTTTCCATCGCCACGGCGGCTGTTTTTATCGTCGGCAACAACGATTATCGGCGCCTGTTGGCCTACACGAGTGTGGAGCACATGGGCATCCTCGTAGTCGGCGTCGGATTAGGCACGGCCGGCAGCTACGCCAGCATGCTGCACGCCATGCACAACATGCTGAACAAGGGGGCTTTCTTTTTCATGGCGGGTTTCGTTTGGCGTATGTATGAGACGAACGACATCCGAAAGGTTCGCGGCACGCTTGTACGCAATCCGCTGGCCGGCGTCTTGTTGCTGGCCGCGCTCTGCGCCACATGCGGATTACCCCCCTTCGGCATGTTCTTCAGTGAACTGGGAATCGTGTTGGCTGCGGCTCAGAACGATCGTTGGTGGGTGTTGGCACTTTTCGTGGTGACGCTTGCGATCGTCTTCGTCGGCGTGATGACGGCCTTTCTGCCGATGATCTTCGGTGATCCGTCCGAGGAAGCGCCGGCCTGTGCGCTGGAATCACCTTCGCCACGTTGGCGACGAATCACCATGCTGGGAGCAGCGGCTGCGCTGCTCGCCCTGGGCTTGGGACTGGGCGCGTATCAGCCGGCGGTGGTGCACGATGCCTTGGTGCGGGCGGCTGACTCGCTCTACCATCCCAATGTCGAGGCCATGGCCTTGGCGGCGAATGCGGAGGTGCAACCGTGACGAACTCCGGCGGCTGGCAGGCCATTCGACAAGGACAGTCCCTGGAACTCGCCGCCGTCCCGTCGGTGCCCGCGGACGGGTTCGCGAGTCACGTCGTGGCCGGTCGAGCGCGCGGCGGGCGTCTGGCCAATCTCTTCGGCCGGCGCGTTTCTTCAGACCGGGTCCGGCTGTATGCATTCCTGGCCCATGATTCCACAAGTCGAATTGAAGTATGCTCGACTGATGTCCAGCGCATCGAGTCGGGCGGACAGTCAATCTTCGCCTACCCATCGGTGGCCCGACATTGGCCGGCGGCGCAGGCTTTTGAGCGAGAAATCGCCGAGCAATATGGCGTGCATCCGCTTGGTCATCCCTGGCTCAAGCCGTTGCGATACCACGCCACCGACGACGGAACGCCGGCGCCTTGGGGCGCGTTCGATGCTGAGCGCACGATCCCGGGCGACTATCCCTTCTATCGCGTCGAAGGAGAAGAAGTGCACGAGGTGGCGGTGGGGCCCGTGCACGCGGGGATCATCGAGCCTGGGCATTTCCGCTTTCAATGCCATGGCGAGGAAGTTCTCCACCTGGAAATCATGCTGGGTTATCAGCATCGTGGAGCCGAGCGGCTCCTCCTTCATAAGAATGCTGCGCGATCCGCCATCGTCGCTGAAACAATCGCCGGCGATGCATCGATCGGTCATGCCATGGCCTATTGCAGGGCGATCGAGGCGCTGGCGGGCGAAAAAATCAGTCTGCGTGCCGCCACCATCCGCGGAATCGCCCTGGAACTGGAACGCCTGGCCAACCACCTTGGTGATCTGGGGGCCCTTTGTACCGACGTCGCTTTTCTACCCGCGTCGGCGTACCTCGGTCGGCTTCGCGGCGAGTTTTTGAATCTGACGTTCGAGATTTGCGGCAATCGGTTTGGCCGTAATCTGTTGCGTCCCGGCGGCGTACGGTTTGACCTGCCGATGGAGATGGCTGAGCGGATGCGGCGTCGACTGGTGGACTTGCGAACCGAGACACTTGAAGTTCTGAACTTGATGTTTTCGCAATCTTCGGTGTTGGCGCGTTTCGAGGGCGTCGGTGTTCTGACCCAAGAGCAGGCTGATGAGATTGGCATGGTGGGCCCGGCCGCACGCGCCTGCGGATGTCGTCGCGACGTGCGCAGTGATCATCCGTACGGCGTTTTTCAGTTTAGCCACATCCCCATCGCCGTCGAGACGACCGGAGATGTTTACGCCCGCGCCGCCGTTCGCTGGATTGAAGTGCGGCGTTCGCTGGCATTCCTTTTGGAGTTGCTTGGGAACATCCCTGCGGGTACGACGCTGAAACCACTTGGCCGCCTGAAGCCGAATTCAATCGCATTCGGCGCTTCGGAAACATGGCGGGGCGAGGCGATGTATGTCGCCTTCACGGACGAGGCGGGCAACTTGGCCTTCATCAAAGCGAAAGACCCGTCGATGCATAATTGGCTTGGCTTGGCGCTGGCACTTCGCGGTATGGCCATCTCGGATTTTCCCGTGTGCAACAAAAGCTTCAACCTGAGTTACGCGGGACACGACCTGTAATGGTGCCGTCGCGCGGCACTACACCGGAACGAGGAAGACTGGACGGACCATGTTGCAAATCCTGAAAACCCGGCTTCATCAGGGGCATCGCACCACAAAATTTCCCCTGGAGCTTCCCACGCTGCCCGAGCGATACCGCGGCCGGCCCGAGATCGACGCGAGCAAGTGCCCGGACGATTGCGGAGCATGTATCGAGGCCTGTCCTACGCAGGCGATCAGTGCGGAAAGTGGCCTGAAACTCGACCTGGGGCGGTGCCTGTTCTGTACGGAATGTGTCGACGCCTGTCCCGAAGGCGCCCTTCGCCACACGCAAGATTACCGATTGGCCACTTCACGCCGGGCCGATCTCGTGCTCTCGGATGGTGATCTGAAGCTCGCCGATCGCATGGCCGACGAGCTTCATCGAATTCTCGGTCGCGCTCTTCGGCTTCGCGAAGTGTGTGCGGGCAGTTGCAACGCTTGTGATCTTGATACGAACGTCTTGAACACCGTGGGCTGGGATCTGTCTCGGTTCGGCGTTCAATTTGTGGCATCGCCCCGTCACGCCGATGGATTGGTCGTAACCGGAGCGATTTCCCGAAACATGCACGCCGCCCTGCTGAACACGTACGAGGCCGTGCCCAAGCCGCGAATCGTCATCGCCGTCGGCGCTTGCGCCATCAGCGGCGGCCCGTTTGCCGGCAGTCCGGAGGTTCACAACGGGGTAGACGGGATTCTGCCCGTGGACCTTTACATACCCGGATGCCCGCCGCATCCGCTGACGATTCTGGACGGACTCTTGCGGCTCATTGGACGAATTCACAACCCACCGAAACCGCAGATGGGAAGTGCAGAGTAGCCGCCCAAGCCGCAGAGGTCGGTCGCCAGATCATCAGCCCGCATTCCCACGCAGGCCGGGTGGCCCACCTCCTTCGGGTGGCCCACCTCCTTTGGAGGTGGGGGAGCCGATGACTAGGCCGGGTTCCATCCCCCTCTTAACAGAGCCGCGACCGTCAGAGCCTGGGAAAAAATCAAAAGAATCGTTCGGGCAACCCGCGTGGCGCTATCAAGAATGCGGGTCGCTGCCATCGAAAATCGATTTTTTCTCAGGCTCGTCAGGGAGCGGTCTTCAGGCTCGTGTGGCGGGTGCCCCATCCATCGCGCAGCGATGGGTGGGGTCTTGATGATTAGAACGAGCGGGCGCCACATTCCGTCATTCCGGCGAAAGCCGGAATCCAGCGCGTCGACGCGTGGCCCACCTCCTTTGGAGGTGGGGGAGCCGATGATCCGTGCGAGTTCGCGTCACCAGATGTTCATCAACGGCGGGATTGGTCGGTATACCGAAAGATATCGATGATAAATTTAGCCGAAAAAACATTGATTCTGAGAATCGAATTCTGTTAGACTCGGAGGTTGAAGCGTGACACGAACGGATGGAGGGAGACATGACCTGGTTCAAACGCACGTCGCTCGGCCCCATGCAGCCGTTCTGGCATTCAACCATTTAGCCGTTTCTCTAAATTCGCTGCGCTGCTCATTTTGACGCTGGTCACACATCGCGGGGCCGACGTTTTCAGCCAGGAGATCGACTCGACTACGAAACAGATCGCGCGGGAATCGGAGTCGACGGCGGCGGACGGCGCGTGGCGACATGTCATGGTCAGGGATGGAATTCTCGTTTGGTTTGAAACTCCCCGCGAAATCCGAAACCGAACGACGCAATACGGGAGTCGAAAGAACACCTCGATTCTTGATGAGGACGAACTGACGAGGGTTGAAGTCCTCGCGGTGCTTTGGTGGAACGAGGGTGATCGGCAGTGGTGGCTACATGAAGACGGGGACTTGGCACGCTCCGTCGAGAAGCTTGAATCCTTCGGAATGCACGTAGACGGGATCGTGAACGATCCCGCGTTTCAAGAGTCGGTCGAAGATTCATCCGCATCGCGATCTCACGCAAGCTCCGGGCAAAAGAGCAATGGGATCTGGCAGTCGCTTCGCGGCGATGCGGTCGCGGTGCTGCCGAAGGGTCTTTCAGTTTATCTGCGATCGCTATCAGGAGCAGCAGACGACGCACTCAATCCTCTTGAGGCAAACGCCGGCTTTGCATTGGCTTCAGGGGGTGGCTACACTTGCTGCCGGACGACCTTTGATCCGGATTGCCTGGAAGACGTCATCATCTATTCAAATACAGACGCCCCGTTCTTCGCCGTTCGTCCGATGAGTCCCAACAACTGCAACCCCATGCCGGATCCCTGTGATATTTGCGTCACCTGCTGCTTCGATCCGCCGAATCCGTGCGACGCCAAGGCATGCGCCAACCTGGCTTGCGTGACGGTCTATCCGACTAGCCCCTGCGATGACGGAAATGCCTGCACAGAAGGTGATACGTGTGTCCAAGGGATGTGTCAAAGCGGTGGGCCGATAGGATGCGGTAACGGCGACATGTGTACAATTGTTTTGGAATGCGACCCCGTTTTGGGTTGCCTGATCCTACCGGTCGACTGCGATGATGGGAATCCGTGCACGGAAGATAGCTGCGACCCGCTGACCGGTTGTATAAACGATCCAATCGCTTGCGATGACGGGGACGCGTGCACGAACGACAGTTGCGATCCGCTAAGCGGCTGTGTGTTCGATCCGGTTGACTGTGACGACGGGTCGGTCTGCACGGACGATGTATGTCAATCCGGCATTTGCATGCACCCACCGGCCGCATGCGACGACGGCGACGCGTGCACCACGGATTCCTGCGCAGAGGAGATGTGCCAGCATGAGCCCCTTGACTGCGACGATGGGGACTCTTGCACCGATGACGCATGCCAATACGGGATATGCGCTCACACACCGAACGGGAATCCGGGTTGCGACAACTGCCCCGGGGGGTGTGACGACGGAAATCAATGCACGGTTGACTCGTGCGAAAACGGCGAGTGTACATTCACGCAACATACTGGTGCGTGCAACGACGGGAATCCGTGCACGGGCAACGACACGTGTTCGAATGGGGCCTGCACCGGGACACCTCTGGATATCGATTGCGGGAGCGCGGGAGGGGGATGCCAAGGACCGCCCAACACCGGGGAGGCGGAGATTCCGGGGCCGTCGCCTCTCGTGGTCTGTGTGCCGGCGACACCCGGGACTCCAGCGCCGGTCAGCCTGTCCGTGGTGCATCGCATCGTCACGCATGATACGCCACGGACTCGCGATCTACATGGAGTGCTGAGGCTTTCGCACGTGAGCGGTGATCCAACGGTGGTGGACCTTCGTTTTGCCGGGGACCCGTATTCGCTGGACTCGCCGATCGCGGTCACTGAAACCGGTCACTCGGGCTGTGGGGACCACACCTGGCACTCGGGGGTCGTGGCCTTCGGGCTGATTCCCGTCAAAGCCGGGGAGGTGACCCTGAAGGCCCAGGTCGATCCGGACCCCGAGTGCTGCGAAGGGGACGGCGTGCCCACGGTCGAACCGACGATCCAGATCAAGGTGATCGAGGTCGATCTGGACGTCGCCGGAGTCGCGGAACAACAGGAAACCGCCCCACCTGGGGTCAAGGTGGCGGTCAACAATTATTTTCAGGAGGAAAAGGAGGACGGCGGCGGGAATCCCCAGCCCGACCACCTAGACGCGTCTCCGGTGTCGGGGGATGGGCTGCGGTTGGAGCTCGATGGCATGGAGCCGTGTTCATCGACGATCACGCCGGGGGACGATGCCTTCCTGGGCGATGCCACCATCACGCTGACGCAGACCGGGGGGACGGGGTCGGTACGGGTGTTGGGGGTCCGTCCGCAAGCGACGGCGCCGTTTGACGATGACTGGGTGGAAGTGCCCTTGGGTACCAATCTGCGTGATGATTACTATCTGTCGAGCGGCGTGTACAATACTTTCGAATGCTACATTGAGGGCGTCGCTCCGGGGCCGGTGGAACTGACGCTGACCCTTGAGCGCGAGGGTGCCGTGTGCGTGGATAAGGTTCTGCTGAACGTGGTGGAGTATCGGGTGGTCGAACTGCGATACAAGACGTTCATCGCGTGCAACGCGGTGACAACGGGGTCGATCCCCGGTGTGTCGGACTGGTTCAGGGGCGATGATCGCAACTTCAGCTATATTGCCGCAAGCAGCCGGAGCGATCAGTCTTACTACTTGACGATCGGGCCGACGATGCCGGATGGCCCGGTACTGGACGTGGCCCGCAAGGAGGGATTCGGGGCCACTGAAGGTTATAATGACGAGCCGGCCAACGTGGCGCCGTGTCCGGCGGGTCAGGTGTGTCCCAGCTATTGCACGACGTGTCTGTTGCCGGGGGCGGTCTGGCAATGCAACATGACGGCGATGGCGGGTCAGAGCGGCAACGTCCTGTCCGGCGAGTTCGAGCGTCTGAACGTCGCCCACGGAGAGTTTCGGCTGGACCTGGTGGGCTACAACCCGTGCGTAGGGTTCGCACCGGCGATCGATGCGCATCTCGTCTTCGTGTTTCGGCAGCAATATGACCCGACGACGGGCGTGCTGGGGCCAATGGAATGGCGGATCGACCCCAGTTGGCATGACGAATTTCCGTGGCACGAGATGTATCTCAACGGCGTGCAGGTTTACACATTCGATCCATGTATCCATCCGGGCGGACCGGACCCAGGTCTCCTGGTTGACGATGATGGTCAGACACCTGAGACTGACGCGGACATCAATCTTCCGGATGAAAATCAGGAGGAGAACGCGCACTTGGAACAGTGGCACGAGGTACCGTGAGTGAGGGTTCTGCAATGAAATGCCCAAGGAACATCTGGAAGTGTCGGCCGTTTCTAACGAGCTTGGCGGCGTTTATGGTCCTGTCAAACGGGCGTTTGTTCGCGCAGGAACCGCGTCAGGACGTTGAGGGACTGATTGAAGACTTCATGGCCACGGCGGATCGCGGGCCGCAGCAGAAGCTGTACGCCATGCCAACGGAGGAGCTTCTTGCTCAGCTTGCGCCCTTAATGCGTGAGGATCCACGCTTTACAGAAGCGGGTAGTACATGGAAAATGGTTGGATACCGAGCTCTTGTGCGACATGAAGCTGAGAAACACAAACTGGGCCGGGAACTACTGATCGAGGGATTATCCGATTCGAGCGACTCGATCAGCCGGATGTGCCTGGAACGAATTATCAATCATCTTCCCCCTGGAGATTACCCAGATTTGCGCGCGGCGGTTCGCAAACTGTGGGACGCTGCCCGAATCGAAAACCTGTCCATGGTATCAGCGTACCCGGAGGACGAGTATGCTCCGTTGCGGACCGTGATACTAAATGCCGGTCTCGAGCTCGGTGTAGTGGGCCGCGATGCCGGGTTGCAGTTGCTTCTGGGAATCGTTGATAATCAGAACCTTCCACCATCCTTTCGCATTGCGGCGGCAGGCCGCGTCATGGCACAACTCGGCCTCAGAAGCGGCCTCGATTACTTCAAGGACGCGGATGCGGAGGTAGTGGAAGGAATTGTCAGAGACCTCGTCTCGCAGGCCGGTAAGAACGGTGCATTTAGAGGGGACGAACTGAAGCAGTCGGCGGCGCGGGCATTCGTTCTGGAGTTGATGACGCACGAGAATGCAAACGCTCGGAAGTTGGCACTTCAGGCTTTGGTCTGGGTGTTCGGTTGGGACTGGGTGACTATCCGTTCGGCAGAGGACTATGAGATCAATCCGACGGTTGAGAGCGCCGTCCGTCGCATGGCCACGAATGATCCGGATGCCGAACTGCGCAAACAGGCCGCCGAGTTTCTCGCTGATGCGGAATCCAAGCTCGACCGCGCAGCTGAAAACATCCTTCGCGAGCGCCAAGCACAAAATGACGAGTGAGCATCGCCCAGCGGCAGCGGGAGGCTCGCGAGCGCGCGGCCGAAACAAATAAGACGACGCAAGACGACGAGAACAGTTCGCCATAAACATGTCGTGACAGACCCGGCCTCGCCCCTTGGAAACGGAAGCATCCGCCTGGACATCTACGCCTTCGGCAACGGGTGCACGCAGGTTGCGGCTCGACTGTCCCAGCGCGAGCCGGACGATCTCCGTGGTCAATTCGCCCTGTGGCGGCAGCGTGCCGTCGAGCTTGCCGCGAATCCGCTTGCCCGGCACACCGAGCAAGCCGACCAACTCTCGCTCGACGATCGGAAAACCTTCTTCAAGGACGGTGACCGTCTCGCAGTGATCGACCAACACACGCACCAGGGCGACCGGCACGGGATAGACGGTGATCTTCAGGATCGAACGGCTCGAGTCCGGCCCCAGCGCCTCGCAAAGGTAATTGTTCGCCAATCCGCAAGCGATGACGCCTTTCGATCCGCGCAGAGACAACTTGTTAAACGGCGAGTGCTGCGAGTATTCCAAAAATTGCGGTTGCAGCGTCAACAGCCGGGCGTAGCGGCGACGGGCGTTGACCGGCAGCAGCGTCCAATCCCGCCAATCCTCGACGCGGCATCGCGCCATGCGTTCTACGGGAGGCGACGATTCGACGTTTGCCCGGCTATGAGCCAGCCGCGTCACCATCCGCACGAGCACGGGGATACCCAAACGCTCCGATAATGCGAACGCCTCCCGCGTCATGTCGTACGCTTCCTGCTGATTGCTCGGCTCGAAGATCGGAATCTGTGCGAATTGCCCGTAGAAACGGGTGTCTTGCTCGTTCTGCGACGAGTGCATCCCCGGATCATCCGCCACCGTCACCACCAGGCCGCCGTTCGCACCGGTCAGCGCCGAACTCATGAACGGGTCAGCCGCGACGTTCAGCCCAACGTGCTTCATCGACACCAGCGCACGCTTGCCGACGTACGACATCCCCAGCGCTTCCTCGTAGGCGACCTTTTCGTTGGCCGACCACCGCGCGACGATCGACTGCTCCTGACGGGCGTACCGTTCAACGAATTCAAAGATCTCCGTCGCCGGCGTGCCGGGATAGGAAAACGCCCCGCCGATCCCCGCATGGATCGCGCCCAGCGCCACAGCCTCGTCACCCATCAGCAGCTCGGTCATCGCCTCGCCTCGACTTTCACGGGAAACGCCGCCTCAATCGCTTCCCAGTACCGCCACAACCACAACGCTCCGATTTTCGCTTTCGAACCGTCGACGCCGTTGCACGATCCGCTGTAGCCTCGCTGCCGCGACACGTGGTCTTCGAGCGCCGTCACGTTGAGCCTCGCAAGCTCCGTACCATGCCCAGCCTGCAAGTCGACCGATACGATTCAAGCGAACATTTTCGGACCACCGCCGCTACGAGGACGCCGGCCCGCCGCATCGCCGGGGCATTTCACACGCCGATCGCGTCATCTCACGCAGTTGGGGTCAGCCAATATCACGCAGGCAGCGTGGGGGGGTGCATCAGCCACCGCGCAGCGATGGGTGGGGTCTCGATGATCACGCCGAGATGGGTGGCCCACCTCCTTTGGAGGTGGGGTCTCGACGATCACGCCGAGATGGGTGGCCCACCTCCTTTGGAGGTGGGGTCTCGACGATCGGAGTTCGTAAAATCCGGGACACGCAAGTTCGTAGGGCGCGTTTCACCCGCCCCTTTCCAGCCCCGCGATCACGTCATTTACGAGCCGCGAGCGCGAAGCGAGCGGGCGCCACATTCCGTCATTCCACCGAAAGCCGGAATCCAGAAAACTCCTGATGCCTGTTCCGCTGGTCGGGTGGCCCACCTCCTTTGGAGGTGGGGTCTCGATGATCAGGGTGGGATATTGGCTCCGTTAAGCGAACGCGGGAATTTCCAAAACCGTTCGGCAGCGTGGGCACGCGTAGTTCGAGCCTACGGCATGAACCGGAACCTGCATTGGACCGCCGCATTGCGTGCAAAAGACCACGCGATAACCGGGACTGGCTGCATCGTGACCGGTCGCCGGCGGCATCGGTTTGGCTACGGGTTGACCATAGGCAGCCACGCCGGGACGCGGTGGCGGCGGGGGATGCACCGGACCCTGACTTCGACCCCGATAAAAGGACATGATTTCCTCGTTGGCTTCTCGCACCATGCTCGGCACCAGGAATAAATCGATGAGCCAGCCGATTCCCAACAAACCACCGGTCAAGAACCAGAGCACGCCGGTCCCGATTCGGCCACAATAGAATCGATGAGCCCCCGCCCAGCCGAAGAAAATACAGAGCAAATAGGCCTCCAGCGTGGTTCTCATGACGCAGACCCTCCCGTTCGGGTAGGCAACCGCCCTCCCAACCGATATTCGCAAGCCACACGCGATTATTCCGCCTGCGTGGATGTTTCCCAGTCCGACGAATTCAGACAATCCATATTTGTCGGCCAAGCCGGTTGACCGTCAAGTTTCTGTATCATCGTTCATACTTCGCGAGTGACCGGACAGGTTGGCCACAAAATCACCGGTACGAGGGCATCGTGGCAGCGCGGCCCACTGCGCCGACGATTATTGACGGCGTGATCGTCGTCCGTCGCCTTGCACCTCAATTCACGCGATCAAGGATCGTCCGCGAGCGTGCAGGGGTTGGGGGATTCCCAGCATTTCCAATATCGTCGGTGCAACGTCATACAGCGTCGCATTGTCCAGACGACCGCGTGTCGGCAGTGACGGGTGTGACAGGACGTACAATCCTTGCTGGGCGTGGTTAGCATCATCCGGGCCCGTGTCGTTCTCGAATGTGTAAATCGAATCGTGCCCGAGTGAACCCACGCTCCGCCAGGCCAGCTCACCCAATATGCAGATCAAGTCCGGCGCCACACCGTTTACTTGCTGATACAAGTCTTCCGGTCGATGGGCCACGTTCTTCATCGGGCGACCCTGATGGTCTTCCAAAGCCTCCAGCTTCGATTTGATCTCGTTGCGAACTCGCTCGTAATCGGCCCGATCCACCACGCCTCGCGGCTCGCGCCCGCGCACGTTCAAAAACAGCCGCCCATAGTAGCCCCCGTCGCCCCAAGCCGTCGTCCGTTCCCAATCGACCTGTTCCGGGTCCCATTTCTGGCCGGGCGCCGGTTTCGACTTCAGCGTCAGGTATCCCTCTTTCATGAGCCATGAATTCAAGCAAAACCCACCGACCATGACTCGAGCGCCGTGATCGCTCACCAACCAGACCGCCGTCCGTTCCAGATCCATCAAGCTTAACGTCTCGCCGATCAGGGTATCGACGTGCACGTAATAATCCAAGATGGCATTCTCGAACGGATTGCCCGGCACATAACGATGATGGACCGGATCCATGCAGCTCCAGAATCCATGATGAATCCGATCCACACCCATTTCGACCATGAAAAACAAATCCCAAGGCCTGCTCCTCAGCAACTTGTTCACGACCTGAAACCGCCGGTCTGTCATGATGTAAATCTGGTCGAGGAGCCACCGCTTGTCATCCGTACGGAAATTCCGCACGTCGACCATGTATTCACCCACCCAATCGGCGATGTCGCGTTTCAATTCCGGTGGCCAGGTGTATTCCGCGTCGATCGATGGAGTCAGAAAACTGGTAATCAGCGATCCGTTGATCGGCTTGGTGATGGGATAGGTGCCGGGCACGCCCACGATGATGGACGGTCGATCATGCTCCGTCAGGATGTTCCACAGCCGTTTCTCGCGGACGGCCAACGACGTAGCGATGGAAAGCTTGTCGTAGCTGTGATCCGCCCGATTTCGGAATCCGTAAATGCCCAGACGACCCGGGTCGCAGCTAGACGTCATGCACGACCAGGCCGGCACGGTGATCGGTGGAATACAACTGGTCAGGTGGCCATATGTGCCCGACGCGACCAGACGACGGATGTTCGGCAGCCGGTCCAGCCAACGGTCGAAAACCAGCGAGGGCTCGGCGCAATCCAGCCCGAAAACAGCAACTTTTTCGATCGTGTGCATGCGGCCAAAACGTTAGCCGTGCGAGCCTCGATTGTCGAGCAGTGTGGTCGCCATCGTGATGACCCGATCGGTGACTTGGTCGATCGCACCGTCGACGATCGCCCCCGCAGCCGTCTCGTGCCCCCCGCCACCCAATTCCGTGGCCAATCCCAACACGTGAATTCCCTGTTCGCCCCGCAAATTCAATCGGATTCGCCCCGGTTTACCTTCGGTCAGCAGCACGGCTACTTGGATGCCCTGAATGCACCTTGGTATGGTCACCTGGTCATCGATGTCCGATGCGCTGCACCCGCTGCCGGTCAATTCTTCGTAGGAGACCGCGCTATAGGCGATTCGGCCGTCCGCCACGATCCGCGTGTTGTCATGGATGACGCGACTCAGCGCGAATTCACTGCGCGATTGGCTGCGGCAGAGTCGCTCGCCGATCTCGCCAACGTCTGCTCCACTTTTCACCAGGTCCGCCGCAGCCTGAAGCGCCGAAGCCGAGGTCGTCGGCAACGAAAAGCCAACGGTGTCGCTATGAATCCCGGCATACAGAAGTGATGCCGTAAGCGCCGGGATAGGCCGACCGGCGAAACGGATCAGTCGATGGACCAATTCCGCCGCGCTGCCGCAATTGGAATCAACCCAGTTGATCGTACCGAACCGTGCATTGGAAATATGGTGATCGATATTGATCAGCGGTCGCCCGTCAAGCCAATCCTGCCCCAACGTCCGATCGACGTTGCATCGGGCCAGCTTGGCCGTATCGACCACCACGAAACCGTCGGCCCGGCGGAAATCGTCCGGCGTCGCATCGACTGCGTCCACCCAGTCAGCCAGAAATTTCAATCGTTGCGACAGCGAACCCGCCGGCAGCGAAACCGGGGCCATTCGCCCACCCGTCCCCGGCCAAGTCATCGCCATCGAAAACATGGACGAAAGGCAATCCGCGTCCGGCCTGACGTGACCTAAAACCACCGGATGGTCCCACGATTCCAAGGTTGCCAACAGATCATCCGGAATCGCGGCCGAAGCGCGGTTCGCGATGACGTTCTCCCGCGTGGCCGACGAGTCGTTCACGATCGATTCATGCTCGCGATGAGAATGTCGGCGATTTCGGGTCGGCTGAATTCCTGCGGTGGGCGTTCACCCGCCGCGAGCATGTCCCGAACCTTGGTGCCGCTCAGGAAAACCTTCGATTCGGGTGGATGCGGGCAGGTCTTCGGCGAGACCATGCTTTCGCATTCCTTGCACCAGGAAGAATGCTCAAAATTCAAGGTCGTAATCGCCAATCCTTCGCCGGGCAGGTTCTTGAATATCGTCTGGGCGTCATACGTTCCATAATAGTTGCCCACGCCGGCATGATCGCGCCCGACGATGAAATGCGAACATCCGTAGTTCTGACGCAGGATGGCGTGCAATATGGCTTCGCGCGGGCCGCCGTATCGCATAGCCGCGGGCAATACGGAAAGCATGGTGCGCTCGGCAACGTAATACTTGGCGATCAACTCGCGATAACAATTCATCCGTACGTCCGCGGGGATGTCTCCCGGTTGCGTTTGCCCGATCAGCGGGTGAATCAGCAACCCGTCGCAAATCTCCAACGCGCACTTGGTCAGGTATTCATGGGCGCGATGAATGGGGTTGCGCGTTTGAAAGCCCACCACGGTGGACCATCCCCGTTCGGCGAATTTCTCGCGTGTCTGGGCGGGCGAAAGACGAAAATCTTCGAATTCCGGTTCGTAGCAAAGGCAGGTGACATCGATCGGACCAGCCAGGCAAACGTCGCCCTCCGACATTAACACTTTCACGCCCGGATGGGCATCGTCCGTCGTCCCAAATGCCAGCTTCGCCTGCGTCGATTTGTCGTGCGCGTATTTCTGCTCGACCGTCAAGTGGCCCAACAGTCGCCGCTGATCATCCAGCATGGCTACGCGCTGGCCAACTTTTATTCCGCCCGCCACTTTTGAATCGACGGCGCAAGTAATCGGAAATGGCCAGATCACCCCGGTGGCCAGGGTCATGTTCTTGCAGATGCTGTCGTAGTCAGCCTGATTCACGAACCCCGTCAGCGGGCTCATCGCCCCGACGGCGATCATCTCCATGTCGCACTGTTGTCGCTCCGTCAGCACAACGGCTGGTTCGCTGCCGTTATAAACGCCCGGACGTCCGCCGGCCACCACACGGTTTACGAGCTGTCCGCCGTGCGGTCGTATCATCCCCTCACCAGGCATGGCTGCCACCCTCTCTCGTCGGCCTGTCGAGCCGAACAAAACTTGTCTCGTAATTCGTCTGCATCCTTGCCTTGCGGCAAAATGTCAGCGTACCCCCAATGTCAGCGTACCCCATAGATCATCACCATAACGACCGCAACGACGAACCGCAAACCGCGGGTTATCACGATGGCCGAAATGGAACCATGCGCCGCGGCGATCTCATTTCTTAAGGGGAGCCAGCACCATGGTCATGCGCTTTCCGTCCATGCGAACCTCCCGCTCCAGCTTGGCTTGCTCCACCAAGGAATCCACGATGCTCTTGAAAGCATTGAACGCCAAATCCTTATGCGCTCGCTCTCGGCCACGGAATAGCATGGTGAACTGAACCTTGTGGCCCGCCTTGATAAAATCCTCCGCCCGCTTCATTTTGATCATTCGATCATGGTCGTCGGTCTTGGGCCGAAGTCGGATTTCCTTGAGGCTGTGCTCTTGCGCGTGGTGCTGTTTCTGCTTTTTCTTTTGATCGTACTTGTGCTTGCCGAAATCCATGATCCGGCACACCGGAGGGCGATCGTTCGGCGAAACCTCGACAAGGTCCAGCCCCAACTCGCGGGCCATTTCCATGGCTTGGGAAGTCGGGACGACGCCGCACTGTTTACCCTCCGCATCGATCAAACGAACGGGTGAAATGCGGATCATTTCGTTCATCCGGGTCGTTTTGACGGTCGTTTGTATCACCATACCTTTCAACAATCCCCGGTATCTGTCTGGTTTGTGGAGGACGACAAGGTCACTTTCCCCTTACTGGCGATTTCCCGCCGGCATTCGGCCAGAAACCGGGACAAGTCCATATTTCCAATAGGCGCGTCGTCGCGCCCGTTTACGTTTACGGTGTTGGCCGCCGCTTCCTTTTCACCCACAACCAAAATGTACGGAATCTTTTGGCTGCGCATGCGATGCTTCTTCGGGCCGATCTTCTCCGAAGAATCGTCCAGCTCGACGCGCAATCCAGCCTCGACTAACGCGTTATAAACTTGGCTTGCGAAAACCGCACTCTTCTCGCTCACCGTGACCAAGCCCACCTGAATCGGAGCCAGCCACAACGGAAACGCGCCGGCGAAATGCTCGATCAAAATGCCCACGAACCGCTCCAGGCTCCCGAACGGGGCGCGGTGAATCATGATGGGGCGGTGCGGAAGATTGTCCTTGCCCACGTACGTCAGGTCGAAGCGTTCCGGCAGATTGTAGTCCGCCTGAACCGTGCCCAACTGCCATTCGCGACCGATGCAATCCTTGACGATGAAATCGATCTTGGGACCGTAGAACGCCGCCTCGCCCGGCTCCTCCGTGTAGTCGAGCGCCAAGTCTCGAACGACCCGGCGGAGCACCGCCACCGCCGCATCCCACGACTCTTTCGGGCCGACGTACTTGTCCGAGTTGGGGTCCGGCAATCCCACCCGCACACGGTAATCCTGAAACTCCAACGTATGCAGCACGCGCTGCGTCAAAAGAACCGTCTTTCGCAATTCGTCTTCCAATTGCTCCGGCATGCAGAACAGGTGCGCGTCGTCCTGCGTGAAACCGCGCACCCGGATCATTCCCGAAACTTCGCCGCTCTGCTCATAACGATAGACCGAACCGAATTCAGCCAATCGAACAGGCAAGTCGCGGTAACTTCGTGGCTGGGCTTTGTAAATCTGAATGTGGAACGGGCAATTCATGGGCTTGAGAAGATACGTATCACCATCCATTTCCAACGGAGGAAACATGCTTTCCTTGTAATGCGGATAGTGGCCGCTGGTCTCGAATAACTCCGACTTGGAAATGTGCGGGGTATAGACCGGCTCATAACCCAGCTTGACGAGTTCCTCTTTCAGGAATCCCTCCAGTATGGATCGGATCGTCGCGCCCCGCGGCATCCACAGGATCATCCCCGACCCCACGGCGGCGCTGGTGGTGAACAGTCCCAACTGCTTGCCCAGGACGCGATGATCTCGCTCGCGGGCTTTTTCCAGACGCTCCAAATGCTCCGTCAGTGATTTCTTCTTGAAGAACGCGGTGCCGTACACACGCTGCAACGATTTCTCCTTCGCGTCACCACGGTAGTAGGCGGCGCTGACCTGCCGAACCTTGAACGCACCGATGAAGTTCGTTGACGGTACGTGAGGCCCTCGGCACAGGTCCTCAAAATCCTTGCCGGGAGTGCTGCCGGTCACGTAGAAACTCAAGGTGTCGCCCTCGGCCCGCTCCGCGTTGTCAACCTTGTATCGATTGCCCTCTTTTGCGAGTTTCGACATCGCCTCCGCTCGACGCAGTTCGTAACGAACGAAAGGCCGATCTTCCGCAATGATACGCGCCATCTCCGCCTCGATCCGTTCAAACGCATCCGGCGTGATGGACTCGTCCAGATCAATGTCGTAATAAAAACCGTCCGCCACCGGCGGGCCGTAAACC
This sequence comes from uncultured Phycisphaeraceae bacterium, assembly GCA_964424105.1. Taxonomy (GTDB): domain Bacteria; phylum Planctomycetota; class Phycisphaerae; order UBA1845; family UBA1845; genus CAYRHJ01. Next base: position 83,030 of record CAYRHJ010000038.1, read on the forward strand.
AGCTTGGCCTGCGGATACAGTCGGCAAATGGCTTCCGCCATGACGTGCGCGGTGCTGTGACGAAGCACGTTCAGACTGTTCGCGTCGTCGTCCGATCGGGTGAGGATGGATAGGGAGCAGTCGCCCGGAAGACGTTGGCCCAGGTCGATCGTTTCGGAGTGACCATTGGTGGAGAATCGAGCGGCCACGGCGGCCTTCGCCAACCCAGGTCCAATCATGCGGGCTACGTCATACGCAGTCGCACCGGCATCGACCTGTTTGCACGATCCGTCGGGCAATGTGACGTTCAGACGCATTCTCCATTTGGCCGGTTGCTATAGGCCAACAGCATAAAACAAAAAAACGATCCAAAGGCCGGCACGCACGATCCTCAAGCAGGGCTGCGGGACCAGTCCCGAAACCTCCGTTAGCTTGTGAGGCGCGTCATGGACCTTGAACCGTTCCCGTCAGTCCAGGCGAACGATGACCACCCACGTCGGTGGACCACCGATCGACCTCTGTTTAATATAACACATCGGTGCATGGGGTCAAGAAATGTCGCAGAAACTGTGTGCCCGCACACGGGCCAACCTGGGCGAATCGCCCACCGTTTGACCCGGACGGAAAATTTCACCATTCTGACGCGAGCCTCAATCCACCGCGTCACACGGTCGGTGTGAGGAGAATGGCATCGATAATCGCAAGCAACAATGAAGAAACGAAGCCTGCGATCGTGCGCAAGAATTCGGGACCGAAGAAAAAGCTGGAAACGCTGGAAAACAAGCCCAGAACGGGCGGCATGACGCCAAACAGGCCAACTGAGTTTAACAACATGATCGAACCTCCATGTTTCAGGAATAGTCGTTACCCGTCGATTTCTAACCTCGCGGAACGCCAGTGTCACCAGGAATCGCTGTAACTTGTTGTGGGAAAAAACGCTAAGCCGATAGAATCTCCAACAGCTTGTCAAGGTCGATCGACCCGCCAGTCACAACGCAAACGCATTTTCCACGCTCTGATTTTGGCATTTGAAGTGCCGCTGCAACAGAAAGCGCTGCGGATGGTTCCACCACAATTCGATTTCCCAATACAAGTTGTTTCATGGCCCGTTTGACGTCGTCGTCACTCACCAAGAACGTCTCGTCCACGATTTCACGCAATACTGAAAAAACTTCCGGCGTAATGTATGGAACCGCGACACCATCGCAAATCGTCCTGCATTCAACCGCAGATGCTTGGCCGAGTCGAATACTTTCATGCAGGGAGGCGCAATCGCGCGGCTCCACGCTGACGATTTTTGTGGCCGGTCGAAGCGCCTTCACGGCGCTGGCCACCCCACCGATCAGCCCGCCCCCACCAACGGGGACGAAAATGGTGTCTACATCGGGGCAGTCTGCCAGAATTTCCAGCCCGATTGTACCGTGGCCTATCATGACCTGCCGGTTGGTCCAGGGGTGTATGAAGGCGAAAGGCTCCTGTTCCCATTGGTGCTCTCTCAAGAATCGAAAGACGTTTTCGATGGGGACCAGGATCGGGTCGCCGCCGTATCGCCGCACAGCGTCGATTTTCGTCTTTGGGGCGTGTGCGGGCATCATGCTCCGGGCGGTGACTCCGAAATGTCTCGCCGTCCAGGCCAAGGCCTGTGCGGTGTTGCCGGCGCTGACGGTGCTAAGACCCTTGGCTCTTTCATCGGGATGGAGGTTGGCGACGGCGTTGAACACCCCGCGAATCTTAAACGAGGTTACTGGTTGATGGATTTCAAGTTTCAAAAGGACGTCGTCGGTGTGATCGTAATTGTGCAGGGGAACGAGCGGGGTGGGATTCAGGATCGGTCGAAGCGTTTCCGCGGCTTGGCGAATTTCCGGCAGGGTGGGCGGGTTCATCATGGTGCGGTCGAGTTCCATGGTGGGCGTGGAATGCTCTTATTCACGGTGCAACCTCGTGTCAGAATTCAGAACTATTGTATCATAACCGAATGACATGGGCGCGGGGCGAGGGACCGTTCGCTTTGCGCTCGCGGCGCGTAAATGGCATGGGCGGGGCGGGTGACCGCTCGCTATGCGTTCGCGGCGCGTACAGAGGCGGTTGCGGGTCAGATGGGATGCGGAGTATGCGGGTTTCGTTCTTGATCGGGTGACGCGCATGGAAATAATTGTAGTCAATCAGGAACAGGTGGCTGACTTGCTTCCCATGGAAGAGGCGATGGGAGCCATGCGCGACGTGCTAGCGGATTTGGCGCGGGGAAATTGCCACCTGCCGTTGCGGCAGATCATGTGGCTGCCGGAGCGGTTCGGGGCGTTGGGCTTGATGCCCTCCTATTGGGAGCGGGAAGGCATGATCGGTCTGAAGGCGGTCACTTTTTTTCCGGGTAACGAGGGTACCGAACGTGATACGCATCAGGGTGCGGTGTTGCTATACGATGCCCGCGATGGAAGGCTTTGTGCGGTGATCGATGCCACGTCGGTGACGGCGATTCGCACCGCGGCTGTTTCGGCTGTGGCTACGGAATGTCTTGCCCGATTGGACTCGCGACGGTTGACCATCGTCGGTTCGGGTGTACAGGCGGCGCATCATCTGGAGGCGATGCGGTGTTGTCGGGCTATTGAGTCGGTGGCGGTGGTGAGTCAGTCGATGGATCGCGCCGCCCGTTTCTCGCGGGCGATGTCAAACAGGCACGGGTTGGCGGTGCGGGCGATGGAATCGGTGGAACAGGCCGTCGCGGACGCGGACATTATTTGCACCACGACCTCGTCGGCTGAAGCGGTGTTGCGGGGTCGGTGGATCAAGCCGGGCACGCATATCAACGCGGTGGGGTCCAGTGTGGCCAGCGCCCGGGAGCTTGATGGTGAGGCTGTGCAAAAGGCACGTCTGTACGTGGATCGACGTGAATCGGCTATGAACGAAGCGGGCGACTTTCTGTTGGCGAAAAAGGAGGGATTCGTGGGCGAGGATCACATCGTTGGTGAAGTAGGGGAGTTGCTGATCGGAAAGGTGGCGGGGCGACGAGAGGCTGACGAGGTGACGCTGTTCAAGTCCGTCGGATTGGCGGTGGAGGACTTGGCTGCGGCGGTCCGCGTCTATAAGAAGGCTCAATCGGGGCAATCGGGATCGAAATTGGCATTCGGGGGGCGACGACATGCAGTCGATTAAGCCCGTATCGTTGGGCGACATACGCGCCGCCCGTGGTCGCATAACGGGCATCGCTATTCGCACGCCGCTTATCCGTCTCCATATCGAAAACGCACCCGCGGACATTTATCTGAAACTGGAAAACTTGCAGCCCATCGGGTCTTTCAAGATACGTGGGGCAGCCAACGCGATCGCGCTGGCGGACGCGGCGGACCTGGCCCACGGTGTGTATACGGCGAGTGCCGGGAACATGGCACAGGGCGTGGCGTTTGTGGCGCGACTGCGTGGATTGGCTTGTGACGTGATCGTGCCGAACAACGCCCCGGACGCGAAGATTCAGGCTATTCTGCGGTTGGGCGGGCGGGTGATTAAGGAATCATTTGACCGCTGGTGGCAGATCATGCTGGATCACGGCTGCCCGGATCGGGAGGGGTTGTTCGTTCATCCGGTCAGCGATCCCGCGGTCATAGCGGGAAACGGCACGATTGGATTGGAAATCATGGAGGACCTGCCGGACGTCGAGAGCATCGTGGTGCCCTACGGAGGCGGGGGACTATCGGGCGGCATCGCGTCGGCGGTGAAAGCGATTCGGCCAGCGGTGCGGGTGTTTGCTTGCGAAGTGGATACGGCGGCGCCTTTGTCGGCGTCGTTGAAGGCGGGTCGACCGGTGCCCATTGAATATCGGCCTAGCTTTGTGGACGGAATCGGTGGTAAGGGACTGATGCCGGAGATGTGGGATCTTGCCAGGGAATGGCTGGATGGATCGCTGGTTTGCAGTGTTCGGGAAGTCGCCGACGCCTTGCGATTGTTGGTGGAGCGCAGCCGGGTCGTGGCGGAGGGGGCTGGTGCGTGCCCGGTGGCGGCGGCGATGGGTGGAAGAGCTGGCGGGGGGAAGGTGGTTTGCGTGGTTTCGGGCGGGAATATCGATTTGAGCAAGCTGGCAACGATTCTCGGCGGGCAGGTGCCGTAGGTCAGTGGGTGCGTTCGGAATCGTTTTTGGTGACTTGTTGCGGTATTCACGTTGTCGTACTCGCTGGTGATGGGTCAATCGGTCAAGTGAGCGAGAATGGACAGGATTAACAGGATTAACAGGATGAAACAGGTTCGGTCGGTGGTCCGCGCGTTTACACGACCCGCGACATTCGGGCACATGGTGTAGTCATCGGCTCGATCATCGAGACCCCACCCATCGCTGCGCGATGGATGGGGCACCCCGGCACCCGGCCTGGATTCCGGCGTTCGCCGGAATGACGGAATGCGGGGGACCGCTCGCTTCGCGCTCGCGGCTCGTGAAGAGGCGGTTGGGGCGCGGACGAGAATCAATCACGATAACTGAATAAAACAGACTGGCGTTGTGCCATCACGGTGGGCAGGGGTTGGGCAGACAATTCGTGCCGTCACCCTGATAAGCACCGCCCGTTCCGGAACAGGATGGGGCATCATCCGCGATGGCGCACAGTCCGGCGTTGCAGCAGGCGCCGCCGCCGCAGGGTCCGGCGCAGGGGAAGGGCGGGTCACTGAATGCGTTGAGCACTTGAAAGAGGTCGGAGAGGTTGATGGTTCCGTTGGGGGTGCAGGGATGCAGATCAACGTTTTCAAACGTGCAATTGACGTAGATGTCTGAAAGTGCGTCGAACATGCAGAAGAGGTCAAACAGGCTGACGGTCCCGTTCACGTCTACGTCGCCCCAGATGGTCGTCTCAGCCTGACCGTCAGATGAAAATTCTCCTCCGCATTCCGCCGTTATCAAATAGGTGGATTGCGGGACGATTTCGCTTCCAAACGCGGTCAACGTCGCCCAATCGAGCGCGGATTGAAATACGGGCGAGGGCTGAAGTTGGCCGGTCAACCCGACGTATTGCACGAGACAGGGATGATCCGGTGAGGTGACGCGCAGGGCTTGTGGAACGGATGAACCTGCGGGTTGGGCGGTCACGTCCAACCGTCGCGACCCGGCGGTGGTGACGATGGGGGCTTGGGGAATGAAAGGGGCGGTGCAGAGGCCGGTCGAGCATAGATCGGGGCCGGTGCACACGTTGCCGTCGTTACAGGTCGTGCCATCGGGTTCGAGATTGTCGAGACACAGGCCCGATCCGTCGCAGGTATCGGGGTTGTCGCAATCGTCGTCCGCGGGATCGCCGCAGAAAGTGCCGAGCGGTTCGTTGGGATGTTCGCATAGGCCGGACGCGCAAACGTCGTCCGTGCAGTCGTTCGTGTCCGGGGTGCACCCGGTATCGTCAGGTTCGAAATTGTCGAGACAGGCGCCGTTTCCGTCGCAAGAGTCGGGGTTGTCACAATCGGTGTCCGTGGGGTCGCCGCAAAGTGTGCCGAAGGCCTCGTTGGGATGGGTACATAGGCCGGCGGCGCAGATGTCGTCTGTGCAGTCGTTGGCATCCGGTGTGCATTCCACGCCATCCGGCTGGGGATTTGACAGACAGGTGTCCACACCGTCGCAGGTATCCTCGTTATCGCAATCGGTGACAGTAGGGTCTCCGCAGGCGGTGCCGGCGGGTTCGCCCGGATGGGTGCAGGCGCCGGCTTGGCAGATGTCTTGCGTGCAGTCGTTGAAATCGCTGGAACAAGCGGTTCCGTCGGGTTTGTTGTTCGTTTCGCATTGTCCGGCGCCGTTGCAGGCGTCGGGACTGTCGCATTCGCCGAACCCGGGATTTCCACAGGCGGTACCCTTGAACACCGGCGTCCAGCCGACGTTTGAATCGGCGGAGTCACAGATTTCGCATTCGTTCGATGGATTGACGGTGCCATTGGTGTGGCAGACATCCTCGATAAGACAGGTGCCCAAGCGTTGAATGTTGAGTTGGATAGGACCGACGTTGTTCATCGCGCCGGCTACGCGAATGAAATAGGTGTCGTCGGCGGTGGCGGTGATCGTCAGGGCGGAGAGCAGGCCCACTCCGCCGTCGTCGTCGCAGGCGAGTTCGGCCCCGCCGCACGCGGCGAACACGGACAAGACCGTGTCGTTTACGGGGGCCAAGGCGCTGCCGATGGTGGTGAATTGTACCTGACCGTCGCAGGCGGCGGTGTATGCAAACCAGGCGTCGTGATTGGAATCGGCTTGACAGCTTGCTTCGGCGTCGTCCGGCCCGAAGCCGGTGTTGTCGGACAAATTCGCACCTTCGGCGGCGAGGTTGGCGGTGAGGCAGGTGTCGTTTCCTGCTCCGCCGGCCCAAGCCAATCGCCCGAAGGCGAACAGCGACGCACAACATACGCAAACGACCAAGATGCGTCTTGACGCGAACGAGTTGACCGCTGATTTCATCTTTCGACCCTCCTTGCGACCGGAATTGGGTAGCGCACCTGCACAACCAGCATAGCCTTTGCCCGTCGCAATTCAAGCCTGAAATTCATCCGATCCCCCTGGGAAAGGTTCAAATGTGAACTATTCCGTGCAGAAGACCATCAGGGTTGCCGTCGGGGCGACATGAAGAGGGCAGTCTAGGAAGACCGGTTTACGGTTCGTGAAGGCCCGCTCCCTGACTGTCGCGGCGCAGAAAGAGACAGTCGCGGCTCGGAAAGAAGCGGTCGCACGTCGGTTTTGTCAGAGTGCCTAGATCCGTTTGCTTGCGGTCGTGGTTCAGAAACAATCAATGAGGAGCCGCACGCCGACCTGACTGGCCAGGGTAAGGTCTATGCGGTTAAGATGGGATCATGCGAGGACATCAGTATTGGCCGACGCGGCGGGTGGGCCGCCTGCGTGGACCTCGCAGGCTATCCGATGGTGTTGGGTGCCGATGAGCACGGATGGAATCGTTTACGGTGACACTTCGCCGTTCGGCGCGGATGAGCGGGCCACGATCGAATCGGTCTATCAGGAGTTACAGCGCGCGACGCATGGTGATGCGGCTGCCATGGCGAAGACGGTTCGTGAACAGGTGGCCAACCTGAACCGGATCGGTGATGCACTTGCACAGTATCCATCGCCGCTGGATGAGCAATCGTTGGGTACGCGGCAGCGCGGACTGAACACGTTGATAGATTCGCTGAGCCGATCGAACCCAGCCAATTTCGATTTTTTTCTGCCGACGGGGGCATTGCTGGGCCGGGCGCTGGATATGGCGGAAAGCAATTTCTATCGCCTGCTGCGTCACATTTGCATCGAGGTCGTGCCGGAGGATCGTCGCCAGGCGCTGCAAGATCGTGTGTCGCGATGTTTACGCACCTGCCTGTACACGAAATTGGCAGAGGAGCTGCTTTCCGGAATTGCGAGCGATCATGCGTTGGATCGCGGCCTGCGTGAAAAGGCGGTGGCTGCATTGGCACACATTTGGGAAGGTCGGCTGACGTATCGCGTGAGTCACTTTTTTCCGCTTCTGGAGGCGACGTGGGAAGCTCGACAGCGTATTCATGTTACCGGAGGGACGCTGCTGGGCACGCAGGAGTTGTTTGAGCTGCTCAGGGAGGGGGCGGACCCGCTCTTTTTGGATTATTTCTGTCGAGCGCAGCACAGCGAAAACGAGATCGAGGCTTTTCGTGAGTTTCTTTTCGGTACGCCGTCGGAAGAACTCGAACGGTTGTCCAATGAGATGCGCGAGAGAGGCGTACACAGCATCAGCGTGACCGACGCCATTCGAACATCGAAACATGACGTGGCCACCGTTTTCTACGAGTTTTTCAGGTCTCGCATGTTGCTGGCGGCTGCCCGGCGCCTGCACAACCTTCCGGGTCCGAAACGGACGGCGGAAGGCTATGTGATGGTCCATTATTTGGAACAATTGAGCCTGGCGGAGGTTTGCAGCTAGGGCCTGTTTGGACCTGAACTGTCTCTGCAAGTTGCATGGGCCGCCTGAAAACGTCCGAGCTTGTTCCATGGCCGCGTTTTTCACGTGGACGCCTCGATCACGATCTACCGATAGATAGTCTAGGCATGCGGGTGCGTTTCCACCTGGGAGGTCACGATGGATTTGTTTGTAGATGGCCGGTGTTCAGATCATGACGGCGAAGACAATCGCACGTTGAACGAGGTCTTGGAGACGGTGCGCCGAGCGAACGCCCGATCGGATAAGGCCATCCTGGCGATGGTTTGCGACGGCGAGGAAATCGTGGCGGAGGACCGATTGACCGAGTCGCTTACCAGACCCGCGTCGTCGTTCCAGCGGATCGACATTGCCACCGGGTCGCCACGTTCCATGATCGTTCAAGCGGTCAAGGCTGCGCTGGCTACGCTCGATGACTCGGAGGAGGATCGCAGTCAAGCCGTTCGTCACTTCGGCCAAGGCAAGCAAGGAGAAGCGGGTCCGTTATTGGGGAGCTGCCTGCGACAATGGCATCAGGTGAATGAGACCATCGCCAAATCGCTGGGTTTGTTGAGGGTGATGGACGAGTCCTTGGCGTTGACGTTGGCCACCATGGCGGAAGTATTGGAACCGGTGTCCGGCAAATTGGGTGAGGTTCGATACGCGGTTCAATCGCAGGATTACGTAGCGTTGGCCGATATTCTGGAATACGAATTTGACGACGTCATCGCATCGTGGCGATCGGTATTGCAATCCATATTGGATGCCGTTCAGCAGCCGGATTCCGAAGATTTGTGAATTTCTGGCGAGCCGGCACATGCGCTTGCTGGCTGAATGTCGTCTTTCGTCATTTCGCATACGACTCTAATCGTACATTTGCTGCTCGGAGCGTGAACCATCCAGCGATGGGCCACGTCCGCGTGCGCGCTGGATTCCGGCTTGCGCCGGAATAAGGATGCAGGCGGTGGCGGTTCGTTTCAGAAAGGACCGCTCGCTTCGCGCTCGCGGCTCGTAAATGACTTGGTCGCGGGACTGGAAAGAGGGGGATGGACCTTGGCTGATGGGCGAATGGTATCCACCGGTTGAAAGTCTTGGTATCATTGACGTTTGCGGGACAATGATGTTCGTAGACTGGGCGAGGATGGTACATGAGTCTGGACACAACTGAGAGCTTTGAATTGTTGAAGGCGGTTATCGCGCTGGCGATTTCGGATGGCAGAATCAGCGGACGCGAGAAAGGGTTGATCAAGGCCTTGGCGGGCAAGGCGGGCGTGGGCGGTGCATCGTTGGATGCGATGATCGGGCAGGCGTCGCAAGACACGTCCGCACGGCAGGCGTTGTTTGATCGGGCGATGAAGAATCCGGAGCAGGCCATGCAATTGATGGTGGCGGCTGCCAACGTGGATGGTCACATCAGCGAAGAAGAGCGGGAGTTGCTGGTGGAAGTTTCCACGATTCTTGGTGTGTCGGCGCGTCGGTTTGGCGAGATTTTCCAAACCGGATTGGCGGTATCGAAACGTGTGGCGCGGGATTACAACCCGTTTGATCGGGAGTCGCCGGGATGATCGTGATTTTCGACGTCCGTGGCGTCGTCGCCGATGTGCGGGGCGTGGGTCGTTGATGCGCGATTGGTGAAAAAAGAGATTGTGGTTTGGCATGAGATTAGCGCCCGAGGGTCGACCGCAGATATTGGTCTCGACGCTGCTGCTGGCGGTCGGGGTTTGGGGGACGATCGGTTGGTTTTGGCCGGCGGTCGCACCGATGTTCATTGTCTGGGCGTGGTCCATATCGTTTTTTCGTGATCCGCGACGCTCGATCGACAGCGATCCGGCGGTTTTATGTTCGCCTGCGGACGGCACGATTCAGGATATCGAGCGACTTGCTGATTACCCGCCGATCGAGGGGCCGGCGGTTCGCGTGGGCATTTTTCTGAGCCTTTTTAACGTGCACGTCAATCGATCACCTTGTGCGGGTACGGTGCGGTCGGTGGAATATCGGCGGGGAAAGTTCCTGGCGGCGATGAATCCGTTGGCGGGCGAGTCGAATGAATCGAACACGATTGTGATCGAGACGGCGGGCGTTTGGCCGGGGCCTGTGGTGGTGAGGCAGATCGCCGGCATGGCTGCTCGGCGGATCGTGTGTCATGCCCGGCAGGGGTCGGTGCTGGGCAAGGGTGAGCGTTTTGGGTTGATCAAATTCGGATCGCGAACGGAGTTGATCGTCCCGTTGGTCGCGGATATGCAGGTTCTGTTGCAAGTGGGCGATCGCGTCAAGGCCGGCGAGACGCGAATGATTCGATGTTCACCGATTAGAAAGGGGCGGGAACATGCCGCCAATCATCAAGATGTTGGACGACCGCAAACTGCCGCGTCCGCGTAGACGCCGATTGAAGAACATTGTCGTCCTGCCGACGGTGTTGACGCTTTCCAATCTGGTGTGCGGTTTTTCGGCTATTCATTTTGGAATGCGGGCCATGTACGCCGCGGGCGCGGGCGTGGAAGCGACGGCGACTCCGACATTGAACAGCGAGTTGCTGGAACGGATGCTGCCGTCGTTTTTGTCGATCGGGGCTATGTTGATTTTCGTGGGCATGCTGATGGACATGCTGGACGGACTGGCTGCGCGGTTGACGAAGAAATCCAGCGAGTTTGGCGCGCAATTGGATTCGCTGGCGGACGTGGTGACGTTTGGTGCGGCGCCGGCGATTCTGGTGGTGGCGTTGATGATGCGGGAGTGGCGGGGCGAGGTGGCCATCACGCCGTTGGGGGTTCACGCGTTCGGTCGGGCGATGTGGGTGTGTGCGGCGGCCTATTGCGTGTGCGCCGCGATCCGGTTGGCCCGGTTTAACGTGGAACACGTGATGCCGGAGTTTAATCAACGCCGATTCCGGGGTCTGCCCAGCCCGGGTGCGGCTGCGGTGTTGGCGTCGCTGGTGCTGCTGCATGAACACGTGGGCCCGACGGTGGGGGATGTGTTGTTGTACGGGATCCCCTTCATCGCGTTGGGATTGGGTTTCTTGATGACTTCGCGCATTTCCTACAACCACTTGACGCAAGCCTATCTGGGCCAAAGACATCCTTTCGAGCACGTTTTGATTCTGGTATTGGTATTCGTCGTTTTTCTGTCGTACAAGGCCCAGACCTTGGCGGTATTATGCGGTTTGTACGCCTTGAGCGGCCCGGCTGGGGCATTGATCGTGCGTTGGCGGGGCAATCGCGATCGAAGCCGGCCGGCTCCAATCGCGAAAGCGCCGGGCGCCGAGAATCCCAGACAAATCGGTTGACGGCGTGGCTTTTGGCGGTTATTGTTAGGTTTATGTTAGTAATTCAGGATACGAGGCTCGTTGCGACATGATACGGGTTCGATTCGCACCATCACCGACCGGGTACCTGCATATTGGCGGTGCCCGGACGCTACTTTTCAACTGGTTGTTTGCCCGGCAATCGGGGGGTGTGTTTGTCCTTCGGATCGAGGATACGGATCAGTCGCGTCACGTCGAGGACTCTGTGGCGAAGATATTGAGTGACATGCGTTGGCTGGGGATGGACTGGGACGAAGGCCCGGAGGTGGGTGGCGATTGCGGTCCGTACTATCAAAGCCAGCGTCTGGAGTTGTATGAAGGCTATTTGCAGCAGCTTCTGGAGAGCGGCGACGCGTATTACGCGTTGGAGACGACGGAGGAATTAGCGGCGCAGCGCGAGGCGGCCCGGACGGCGAAGGCGTTTTTTCGCTATTGCCGCCCGGAACCGGTGCCCACGATCGACGAGGGGTTGGCGGCACGGGCTGCGGGGCAGGCTGTGACCGTGCGGTTCAAGATGCCGGAGGCCGACGTGGTGGTGCATGACCGGGTGTTGGGCGAAGTGCGTTTGCCGCGGGAGGAGCTGGAGGATTTTGTGATCCAAAAGGCCGACGGCTGGCCTACGTATCATTTCGCGTGCGTGGTGGATGACGAGCTGATGGGCATCACGCACGTCCTTCGCGGTCAGGAGCATTTGGCCAACACGCCGAAGCACGTGGCGATGCAGAAGGCGTTGGGATTCAGGACGCCGGATTATGCCCATCTGTCGATCATTTTCAATCCCGACGGATCGAAGATGAGCAAGCGTGATAAGGAGAAGGCGTTGACGCGCGGACTGCCGCCGCCGGAGATTGACATGCACGATTTTCGCGTGGCGGGTTATCTGCCTGAGGCGCTGCTGAATTTCATTTCGCTGCTGGGTTGGTCGCCCGGCGACGATCTGGAGCAGATATCGTTGGAGGAGACGATTCGCCGGTTCAGTCTTGATCGGATCGGGTCCACGAACGCGCGCTTCGATCGAGACAAGCTGTTGGCCTTCAATACCGATTGGGCTTCGCGATTGCCGGAGGCGAGGCTGTTGGAACTGACCAAAGATTTTGCGAGGGCGAGCGAATCTCCGTTGCGTCAAGCCGACGACGAACAGTTGTCGCGATTGCTGAAGCTTTGCAGTGGATTTCGCACGTTCCGTGACGTTGAGCGAAAGTGTGGGTTTTTGTTCGTGGAAGACGAGCAATTGGAGTTTTCGGAAAAGGCCGTCGCGAAGGTCTTGTCTCGCAAAGATGGGGCGGGGTTTGTGATGTTAGAAGTTTTTTTGGAGAGGGCTGCGGTGATCAGCGATTGGTCGCCGGCGGAACTGGAAAAGGCGGTGAACGCGTTGTGTGAGCGATTCAATGCCAAGCTCGGCGATATTGCCCAGCCGATTCGGGTGGCGGTGACGGGAGACACGGTGAGTCCGCCGATTTTTGACACGCTGGCGCTTCTGGGGAAGGATCGATGTTTGGCGCGGATCCAACGGGCGTTGGCGCTTCGTTCGCATGAATCGTCGGTCTGACGTTGATTGATTAAGCCGCGGAGTCGAGGAGTTGTTTTCTATGTCGCTGTTGGTTACGGGCAGTATCGGTTTGGATACGGTCACCACTCCGTACGGAACAGCCAAAGACGTATTGGGTGGAACGGCGGTCTATTTTTCGCTGGCTGCGGCGCCGTATGGGCCTGTTCGACTCGTGGGCGTGGTGGGAGAAGACTTTCCCAAGGAACAACGGGCGTTGCTTGACGGGCGGGGCATAGACCTTTCCGGGCTGGAAACGCGTCGCGGAAGCAAGACGTTTCGTTGGACGGGTCAATACGTGGGCGACATGAACCAAGCCGAGACGTTGGACGTGCGGCTGAACGTGCTGGGCGAGGCTGCACCAATGGTGCCCCGGTCGTTCGCCGACAGCGAGGTCGTGTTTTTGGCGAACACGCATCCCGCGTTGCAACGGGCGTTGGTGAAACAGGTTTCGTCGGCCAAGTTGAAAGTGTGTGACACGATTGATCTTTGGATTGCGAATGAACGAGACGCCCTGCTGGAGACATTCAGTCTGGTCGACGGCGTGATTATCAATGCGGGCGAGGCGCGACAATTGACGGAAAGGACCAACGTGCTCGAATCGGCAGATGCGATTCTGGACTTGGGTCCGCGATTTGTGGTGATCAAGAAAGGCGAGCACGGCGTCCTGCTGATGACGCGCGAGGGACCGACGGTGATACCCGCCTTTCCGACCAAGCAGGTGAAAGATCCGACCGGCGCGGGGGACAGTTTTGCGGGCGGCATGCTGGGGTATTTGGCCTCCACGGGTCAATACGATACGGCTGCACTTCGCCGGGGATTGGTACGGGGGACGGTTGCGGCCTCGTTTACGATTGAGTCGTTTTCCGTTGAGCGGGCGCTGGCGGTGACTCGAGAGGAGATCGATCGGCGGATTGCATCATTTATCGGCATGTTGCGGATGGAGTAGCCCGTGCGGTTGTTCGTTGCCGTCGAGTTGGAGCCGGTTTTGAAGCGATCGCTGTCGAACGTTGTTCGCCGGCTTGACGCGTTTCGCGGCGACGTTCGCTTCGTCCGCGAGGAGCAGATGCATGTGACGGTGAAGTTCCTGGGAGAAGTCGCGGCGGAGAATGTAGCCGCCGTCAGCGAAGCCTGCGGGCAATCGGCGGCCCGAAGTCAGCGGTTTGAATTGGAATTGACTCGCTGCGGCTGCTTTCCGAAGGGTGGAGACGTGCGTGTGATTTGGGGCGGCAGCGATGAACTACCGGCGGGTTTGCAGGCGTGCGTCGAGGAATGCGAATCTCGGTTGGAGGGTCTTGGGTTTCCGCCGGAGCAGAGGCCCTTTTCCGCGCATGTGACGGTGGGTCGAGTGAAGTATGACAAGAGCGGGGGTCGGTTGCGACAAGCGGTTGAGGCATTGAGAGTTGATCGGACTTGTCAGATGGTTGATTCGTTGACGCTGTTTGAATCGCGATTGACTCGTGACGGCGCGAAGTACGCGGTCGTCTCCCGGCATCGGTTTTCGGAATAAGGCGCGGCTGATCCGCGTGGGAATGGAAATACGGCGCATCGATTGACGCGTTAAGCACGTCAGTTTCAAAATGGGAGAATGACGGATGAAAGCGGAAAAGGAAGCATCACGAAAGCTGGCGTTGGATCGGGCCTTGCAGCAAATCGAAAAATCGTTCGGCAAGGGCGCGGTTGTCCAATTGGATTCCAAGGGAACGCAGGTGGAGGGCGTGAGCACGGGATCGTTGGCCCTGGACCTGGCATTGGGCGGTCGGGGATTTCCTCGTGGCCGAATCGCGGAGCTGTTCGGACCGGAATCGTCGGGCAAGACGACGGTGGCCCTGCACACCATCGCGTCTGCGCAGCGAGAGGGCGGGGTGTGCGCGTTTGTCGACGCGGAACATGCTCTCGATGCTTCGTGGGCGAGGCGATGCGGTGTCAAGATCGAGAATCTGCTGGTGAGTCAGCCGAATTCGGGAGAAGAGGCGCTGGAGATCGCCGAGATGCTGGTGCGCAGCAACGCCGTCGACGTGCTGGTGGTGGATTCGGTGGCGGCGCTCATTCCGAAGGCTGAAATCGAGGGTGAGATGGGTGCGACGCACGTGGCCCTGCAAGCCCGGTTGATGAGTCAAGCAATGCGGAAACTGACGGCGTGCATCCATAGGTCGGCGTGTGTGATGATTTTCATCAATCAGATTCGGATGAAAATCGGCGTGATGTTCGGCAATCCTGAAACCACGCCGGGTGGCAGGGCGCTCAAGTTTTACAGCTCGGTTCGTGTTGATGTGCGACGCATCTCGACGATCAAGGACGGCGAGAACTCGGTGGGGAATCACGTACGGGCGAAAGTGGTCAAGAACAAAGTGGCGGCCCCGTTCCAGACGGCGGAGTTTGACATCATGTTTGATTCGGGGGTCAGTCGCGAGGGCGATCTGTTGGATCTGGCCCTGAAAGACAATATCGTCGCCAAGACGGGGGCGTGGTTCGGGTACGGCGACGTCCGCCTGGGTCAGGGGCGCGAGAACAGCAAGCAGTTTTTGCGAGACAACGACGACTTGTTCAACGAAATTCGTGCCAAGATTCTGGCTGTGCGTTGTGGGGAACCGGACAAGGTCGCGGACGAATCGAGCGCGGCCACTGTTTCCAAATCACCGGTCGGTCAGATCTCGCCCGACAAGGTGAAAGCGGGTCGGGCGGCGGCATCACCCCCTAAACGAAAGAGGGCTTGAGTCGTATAAGGTCGCTATCGCGAGCCGACGATGTGGATGATAGATTACCCGCCG
The DNA here is from genome assembly GCA_964424105.1 of uncultured Phycisphaeraceae bacterium. Taxonomy (GTDB): domain Bacteria; phylum Planctomycetota; class Phycisphaerae; order UBA1845; family UBA1845; genus CAYRHJ01. Next base: position 98,507 of record CAYRHJ010000038.1, read on the forward strand.
ATTGCGGTGGGGCTTCGAGACAGTCCCTGCGCTATGATTGCGGGGGTCGATGTTAAGTTGGGGGGACTTTCGCTGTCCATGGCGGTGGTGGGTCAGACAGGACGACCCAGCCGCGGCGGTCTTTTTTGGCGATCCAAAAAGGATCGATTCGGGTCACCCGCCCGAATTGGACGACGGTGGCGTATCGTGCCGTTCTGTGGGTCTTGTAAAAAGGGTGGCCCGCGGCGATCAGGTCTTCGTACATCTTTCGAATTCGATCAACCTCAGCCGCAGTTAGTCGGTCCCAATAGATGACTTTGCGGGCGCGTGCGAAGGCTGTGACGGGCCCGCCGACGGTCTTGAACCAGAGGACGTCGCCGGTGCGGACGTGGCCGAAGGGCGGGATTCTTCGTATGCTTAATCGGCACTCGGCCCGTTTCTTGCCTTTTTCTATGCGGGCGATATAACGTGTGTGACTGATTACCAGGTGATGATTCAAGGGTGGCTTTCAGACGGGGGTACGGTTAGCATATTGAACGGCGGTGGCTCGGCTTTCGCGGGCGCGGCATTATAACGACAAGGCCAAAGCCGAGGCAAGGGACAAGGATTCTGGCATAGGAAAGGGATTCCGAATAATGGGAGTTCGACATCATATCCGGGTGTTGGTGATTGACGACGATCCGTCGGTCTGCAAGACGGTGGGGTTGCTGCTGGAAGAACATGACTATCGTCCCAAAACTTTTACGGATCCGCAAAAGGCGCTGGAACATGCGGAAGACGAGTCGTACCAGATTGCCCTGGTCGATCTGCGGATGCCGAGCATGGACGGCGTGGAAGTCGTCGAACGGCTGAAGAAGATCGACGAACGGATGTGTTGCATCGTGATGACCGCCTATCCCAATCTGGACACGGCCACTGAAACGATGCGTCGGGGTACGTGTGATTACATCACCAAGCCCTTCAAGGAGGAGGAGCTGATCGAGGCGTTGGACCGGGCGTGTCAAAAGCTGGGTTTGATCTACACGGATGAGTCGGATTTGAATCGGTTGATCGGGCAACGCATTCGTGCGGAGCGACTTCGTCAGAACCTGACGTTGCGGCAATTGTCGGACCGAACGGACTTGACGACGTCGCAGCTATCGCAGGTCGAGTTGGGCAAGAACGCCGCTTCGGTCTGGGCGTTGGCGCGGATCAGCAATTCGCTGGGCCTGCGATTGGCGACGCTGCTGAACGGTTTATGACCCGTGCTGAATTGGTTTTTGGGCGCGTGGCAAATCGGCGGGCACATGGTCTCGGGCGAGGAATCGCCCGCTAGTCGAGTTAATTGTAATTGTCGCAACTTTTGAAACCGCGATCGTGAAGATCGGAAGCCGGTTCCGTGCGTCCGCTCCCTGACCTGTCTGCGCGCGTACAGGCACAGGCAGGCGGTCGCGGCTCGGGTTAAGACGCAAACGGCGTGCGAAACTGCACTAGAGCGATCGTAAGTGCCAACCGCCATCGATATTGAATACCTGGCCCGTGCAAAAAGTGAAATCGCCGCGGGCAATAGCGGCGACGACGCGGCCGATTTCTTCCGGCTGCCCCCATCGGCTGATGGGTGACATTCCGCTGGCCATTTTGGCTTCATAGTGTCGCCGTACGCCCTCGTCTGACGTCATGTCGGTCGCGATGATGCCGGGTGAAATCTCGTGGACGGCGATGTCGTATTCAGCCAGTCGATGGGCGAAGAGCCGGGTAATCATGGAGACGCCGGCTTTGCTGATGCAATACTCTCCGTAGTTGCCGGCCGTGGTGTAGGAGCGAATCGAGGAGAGGTTGACAATGTAGCCACATGGGATGACGTTTTTTTGTCGCAGATCGACCATGGCCCGGGCGGCTCGTTGGGTCATGAAGTAGACGGCTTTCAGGTTGGTATCCATGACGGCGTCATAGACGTCCTCGTCTGATTCCAGAATGTCTTTCCGCTTTGCCGGCGAGATACCCGCGTTGTTCACCAACATGTCGATTCGACCGAATGCAGTCAGTGCTTGATCGACGATGCGCTGCCGGTGGTCGCGGTTGGCAACATCACCTTGACACAGGAAGGCTTTCCCGCCGGAATCGGAGATGTTGTGGGCCAGGGACTCCGCAGCCGCCTGGTTCGATCGATAATTAACGAGGATGGCGTATCCTTCGACGGCGAGGGCTTGTGCGATGGCTCGGCCAATTCCTCGCGAGGCGCCGGTGACAATCGCGGCTCGTTCGGCGTTCACGTTTGCGCCCACGTTCGTGTCTCCTCCCATTCCGTATTTAGGATCCAAAAAGTCCGTAATTGCGGGGCGTCACGCGCGTGCGATAATTTCGAACATCGCCTGTCACGGCCAACAGGTTCAATTGGATGACGACGGCGGGCGTACCGAGTGCGCTCGCGGCGGGTTCATAGGTTACGCTGAAACTCGAAACGTTTCCAGCCACGACGTTGGAACCCAGATCGGGGTGCCATTCCATCAGATCGGTCCCGTCCACGTAATAGACGATGGCGGCTGTACCATCTTCGTCGATTAAGAGGTCGCCGTCGTCGTCCGCCCCGCCGACGCCGTTCATGTCGGCGGCATAATCCTCGTCGATCATCCCGTCTCCGTCATTGTCGATTCCGTTAATGGGGTCTTCATCGATGAGTCCGTCTTCATCGTCGTCACGGGGGTCCCCCTCGTCGATCAGCCCATCGCCGTCGTCGTCAAAGCCCGTGACACCGTGCAAGGCGTCGGCTGCTCCCGCGCCATCTTCATCGAACAGGCCGTCATTGTCGTCGTCGAAGCGATATGAAACGGCCAGGATTCCGCGGGTCAACTTGTGTGTGTTGGGAATGTAGATGGCCACCGATTCCCGCACGTGCGTTTCCATTCGCAAAAGGGCGATGGTGGCCAGCCGATCCAGCTCGTCCTGTTGGGAGACGGCCCGGCCGGTTTGAAGCACGCTGATCAGCAGGGCTGTTGATACCAAGGAGATGGAAGCGAGGACCACGGACGCGGCGATCAGCTCGACCAGGGTGAACGCTTGCCGCGACGTCCGGCGGTGGGGCATCCGCAAGGGATTGGTTATGGGACACACCCGTTGGAACATCACATGTTTCGTCTGCGCGGCAAGGTTGTTCCCAACTCGTCGTCCGCTTTTGGTTCCAACTTGATTTCCGTTCGAGGCGGCGTGGCGGGTGGTGGCAGTGATTCGCAGCGTCGGAATCGATTTCTATCGGCGCGATGGTCTGGACTCCGGCATTCGCCGGAGTGACGGCGCTCGTTATAGGTCCGGATTTGTGGTGATGTGGATGATATCGCATGTTGTATGCAGAGCTTCCGGGCAATCGGCACATGCAAACGTTCTGTTGATCATTGAATGGATAGCTTGACTAATGCGATCGAGGCGGAAATCAGCGAAATTCCGCTCCCTAACGAGCCTGAGAAAAAATCGATTTTCGATGGCAGCGACCCGCATTCTTGATAGCGCCACGCGGGTTGCCCGAACGATTCTTTTGATTTTTTCCCAGGCTCTAACGGTCGCGGCACTGTTGATTAACCGTTCAATCATCAATATTAGGGGAGAAGCAGGATGAACGTCCGACCTAGATCAACCGTTTCAGTTTTGATGGCCACAGCGCACGCCGACGAATTCAAGCGACACCGAACTACATGGCTTTTGTCCATCGTGGTCCTGTTGGCGGGGGCTGCACCCGCGCTGGCGACGACCTACTACGTTCGAAAAACGGGCAACGACAATCATAACGGGCAGACGCCGGCGACGGCCTGGAAGACGCTGTCCAACCTGGACGACGACACACTCGTTGCTGGTGACCTCGTTTACATTGGCGCCGGTACGTATTCCGAAGAGCTGGAACTCGAAATCCCGGGCGCTTCGGGTAACCGCATTCGCATCGTTGCCGACACGACCGGCGCCATGACGGGGGATGTGGGCGACGTGATTGTCTCGTCATTGAATGGCGATGACCCCGTCGTGAAGATCGAGGCGAGCCACATTGAGATCAACGGATTGAAGATCACCGGAGGCCGGTATGGCATAATGGTCGAAAGCGCAACGGACGTCCTGATACAGAATTGTGAGATCTATAACACCGGCAGCGACGGTGTGCGGCTTGAGGAATCCACGGTGAGCGTCGTTGGCTGCAACATTCACGATACGGGCGACGACGGTTTCGACATGCAGGACAACTGCCATTTGACGATTTCCAACACGATGATTGAGGGCTGCGCGAACGAGGGAATCGTCGCCAACGAATCGACCTCGACGGTCACCGTCACGTCGTCGACCATCACGAACAATGGCGGGAACGGAATAGAATTTGACGGGGTGGTGACGGGTTCGTTAACCAACATGCTGATTGCAGGCAATACCGGCGTGGGCATTTACGTCAACAGCTCCGGCAACGTGGTAACCGTGTGGCATAGCACGATCGCCTCCAATGGTGACGACGGCGTTGATTTGCAGCGCGGAAATCTGACGATCACCAACTCGATCGTAGCCTTCAACGGCGATGACGGTTTGACACGTCGCAATGATTCCACCATGACCCATACGTACAACCTCGTTTATGGCAACAGCGATCTTCAGTTCAATGGAACGAGTCTGGCAACGGGAGAAAAATCGGCTGACCCCAAGTTTGTGGGCGGGGGTGATTATCACCTCCAAAGCGGTTCGCCGGCCATTGACGCGGGAACGAATGGCAGCGGTGCGACGTCGGTGGACATGGCCGGCACGCCCAGACCGATGGGCGGTGGATGGGACATGGGTTGTTACGAGGGCGACGTCGCGCTTCTGTTCACGGATGTTTCGTCCGCCACCGGATTTGCGGTTCAAACCGTAGACGATCAAAACATGGGGTCAGCAATGCACTGGGGTGATTTGGACAACGACGGCGATCTTGACGTGATTATCACCGGCAATTCCTCGTCGCGGCGGCTCATGAACTCCAACGCCGGTGAAAGCTTTGCGGTCTCGACGTTCGGCGGTGGGGACGTGCGTCGTCAGGGCGGGCTGGTCGATCTCGACAACGACGGCGACCTGGATTTCTGGGCCGTCGCGGTGGGCAATTGGGATACCGAGAAGTACTTCGAGAATGACGGATACGCGGGATTCACCGATCGTGGCGGATTGGGGCTGACCAGCCCTTCCAATAACGAGGGACTGGCGATCGCCGATGTCAACGGAGATGGTTGGACCGACATTGTGATGTTTAGCGAGGACGCGAATTGGATCGGTCATCATCAGGGAGATTCGCCGCCGACGCTGGTGGGCACAACGGAGGCCTCGTTCGGACTGAACGATCTGGGCGATTACGGTAACGGCGTCTTCGTAAGCTCGGCGGACGTCAACGGGGATCGCCACCCGGATTTCTTCTATCATTACAACGGCGGTAAGCTGTTCTTGTCCGACGGTGACGGAACCTACACCGAAAACAGCAGCGGCATTTCGATTGTGACGGCCGGCGGAACCAGCACCAATAAGGCCTCGTCATCCTGGGGTGATTACGACGGCGACGGGGATATGGACCTGTTCGTCGCCCGTTACGATTCGGGAAGTCCGGGCTATTTATGGAAGAACACGCTGGGTGTATTTACCAACGTGGCTGCCGCCGCGGGCATCAGCAATACTTCCGGGCAGCGCTGTGGCTGCTGGGGAGATTACGACAATGACGGCGATTTGGATCTGTACGTGGTGACGCGAGGTGGAAACGCCAACGTCCTATATCAAAACCAAGGTAATGGGACGTTCGTCGCGGTGACCAATGCGGGTACTGCGGCTGCGGGCGATGGGCAGGACTGCAAGTTCGTCGATTACGACAACGACGGCGATCTGGATCTGGCCATCGTGCAACAGGGCGACACCAATACCCTTCTACGAAACAATACGGATGACAGCAATTTCTTGAAAGTGCGAATCGTGGGCGGCGGGTCCGGTAAAACGGGCCTGTCGGCCAACAACGTCACGGTCGACTTGTATGCTGCGAATGAAACAACGTACCTGGCTCGACGAACGGTGGGGGCGGCCAGCGGATACGGCGGGACGGAGCCGATGTGGTTGCATTTCGGGGGCGTGAATCCGGCGTTGACCTACGTGCTGAAGATTCACCTGCGCAGCGGTACGGTGACAACGAGCGTGGTTCCCGCGACGGCGTCAACCATCATCGGCGGAACGACGTTGCCGCAGACTTTTACGTATACGGAATCGGCGGGCAAGCTGGTCATGAAAAACTGGGGAACGGAGGCGGGCCAGCGGCGTCAGACAAAGCTTCGGACCATCCGTGACGCGGTGGGCTTTGTAAAGCCGGTCAAGGACATCAGCCATTTGAGCACGTTGGATCAGGACTAGCCGTCCGGCGCCCGGCATGACGCAAAAGGGACGACCAGCCCATTCCAGCAATGGCTTGGCTGCGACCCACGCGATGTCAGCGCAATTGATATGGAAGAAGGAAACAGGCGGCGCCTCGATCGGCCTTCTGATGCATCCGAAATGTCAGGTCCGGCGCGGGATGCAGCAACGACAAAAACCGTTGGGCGGCGCAAAAAACACCCCCATGTCGGCAATGCCGACCGTTGCCTGATTGCAGTATCCCTAGAACGCCCTGGACATCGGTACACCGGTCGAGGGCAGCCTGTATCCAGAAATTGATGGGCCCCATCCACTGTCTAAAACGGAATGGGACGCAAAGTCCAGTGATTCACTGAACTACCCAATTATACCCGTTTCAATAATCGATTGCAATGAAAAAACGATTATGCAGCTATGCAGCGGCTCCGGGGGTCCATTCCGCATCATTTGGGGTATGCGTCACTCCGCGAAGTCACGTCGTGCAGGTAGCGGTGGAGACTTTCGCACGGGGCGGGCTGCTGGGAAATTTCCAGCGAACGCTTCAGGGCTTGTAGTGCGTCAGACGTGCTTTCTGAAAGTTCGAAAATCTTCGCCTTCTGTTCCCAGGCTTGGGCCTCCATTCGCCTGTTGCCATGTCGATGGGTCACATCGATGCGATGGTCGACCGTGGCCATGGCCTCCGCCAATCGCTGCTGTTGAATATACATGTCGGCCATGTATTCATGCACGAGCGCCAGTCCGTTCCAAAAACCGGTGGACTCCAGCGTCCCCAAGGCCGAATGAAACCAGATTTCCGCCTGCTCCAATCGATCCAACTTTGTCGCACATCGACCCAGATTCATCTGCGAGACGCCGACCATGACTCGATCGGCGACCTCTTCCGCCAGATGTAACGCCCGCTCATGGTACTCCATCGCTTCGACAAATCGCCCCTGTTTGAACAAGACCGAACCCATGCCGTTGTAGGGCCAAACCATCGCCACCAGGTTGGCTTGCGCTTTGCAAATGGAGATGGCCTTTTCAAACGCACCCTCGGCGTCGCTCAATCGACCCAAGCGCATCAGCACCATCCCCAGGTTGCCGTATAATTTCGCGGCTTCGTCGGGCGGTTGAATTTTTTCGGCCCACGATGCGGCGCGTTCCAGGAATCCGTAGGCGACGGCATACTCGCCCATGTAGTAATATGTGGCCCCGAGATTGCTCAGCGACGCAGCCTGTTCACCGGTGTTGCCATGTTGGCGGGCGAGCCGTTCCTGCTTCTCATGATACTCAACGGCACGATCATACTCGCCTTTGCGTGCAAAGCAGGCTCCGATCAGGCTCAGCGGCTCGCCGTACTCGCTATCGCGTTCAAACGCTTCATGCGCGAACCGAATCGCCATTTCATAATCACCGTCGGAAAAGGCTCTCAAGCCCCGGACATACTTCTCGTGGGCCACGAGATTGGCGGGCCTAGCCGCTCGATCTTCACGCACGTCAGATTGCAAGACCGATTGCAGGGACCGAATGACCGCTTCGGCCAGCTCGTCTTCCAATTGAAACAGGGCCTCGACCTTTCCGGACACGGCACCGGCAAACTGACTCTCGCCTTTGTCTCGCCATAACACGGACCCCATCAGTCGCAGGTCGTCGCCTTGTCGCTGAAAACTGCCCGTGACAACATGCGTCAGACCCAGGACGCGAGTCGCTTCCAGCAGTTGCGCGCGGGAGGTGTCCTCTTGATGGGGGGTGCTTGATTCGATTTGGCGCTGCATGATCTTCGCCAGCACCGCGCGATCGCCGACCCGAGCGTTTTGCAATTCCATCAGCCGGCTGGTTAGACACTCGGCGATGGCGTCGCCGATCCAATCGTCGTCCGTCCGCCGTGAAAGATTGCGAAAGGACATGACGACGATTCCCACCGCCGGCTGATGGTGTATCTGTTGTGGCCGAGGAACAACGCTCCTGTTTTGTTCAAGAAGGTCCAGCAGGTCGCGAGCGCGGGCGAAGCGGTGCTCCCGGCGTTTGGCGAGGCAATGTTCAATACACTCCCGCAGCCACACGGGTGCCTCGGCGACGACGTCTTCCGGCCAAGTCACCGCCGCTTCGCGATGATTCTGGGCCAGTTCGTCGATGCCTCGCCCTTCGAAAGGCGGTTTGCCGACCAGCAATTGATACAGCGTGGCGCCCAGCGCATAGATGTCCGCGCGATGATCCAGTGATTCCGAAGCTTCGAACTGTTCCGGCGGCATGTACAGCGGTGTGCCAAGGACCTGGCCGGCCCAAGTCACGGTGTGCGCGTCCTCCTGCGTCGGCATCTTCACCAAGCCCAGGTCCATGATCTTGGCTACACCCTGGTAGGAGAGCATGATGTTGCTGGGCTTGATGTCACGGTGGATTAGATCCGCATCGTGTATGGCTGATAACCCGGCGGACACTTGTTTTCCAATATTAGCGACCTGTTCCCATCTGAAACGGCGTACGTGCTCCAGCAAACGACGCAGATTATCGCCTTCGATGTACTCCATGACGAAGTACCATGCCTTATCCAGGCAATCACAATCGTAGACGCGGGCCACGTTGGCGTGATTCACGAGGACACCCGATTGAGCTTCGTTTTGCAGTCGCTGATTGGCCACCTCCGTCCAGTGGTCGTCTTGCGTTGCCACCAGCTTGATCACGCATCGTTGGTTGAGGTGGCGGTGCTGGGCCAGTAGGATTCTGCCTTGCGCCCCGCCGGGCAAAGCGCGAATGACACGATAGCGGTCGGTTCGGATGGGACCCCACTTCTCGGTCCAGGTTTCGTCGTCCGGGCAGGAAAAACTCGATTCGTGGTCGGAAGGACGTGGATAATGGAATCCGCAATCTCGACAAACGGCGTAAATACTGACCGATTCCGATGAACTGTCGGAAGCGTGTCCGCAGTTTGGGCAACACCAGTCCGTTGACGCAGCTCTGACGATCAATGAATTGTGCCTCGCGCGAAGACCCAGCCAGCAGGCCGTCGCGCTTCTTGAGCCAAGGGTCGCCTAGAATTGACTTTCGCCCCAATCACCTGATAGCCGGTTGGCCACGGTGGACGTCGCTCGCGTTCACGTGTCAAATCGTCGGACACCGCATCGCTTTGCGGGTCAGCGTGTCATTCTGCTAGTTTATCACGGATTGATGCCCGTGCAAAGCAAAATTCGTCGATGCAACAGGTTACGTCGATTCCACGAATTGCCTATGTTGCCGTGCCTTCCAGAATCACCGGGTCATCAGGACCTTGGCCCGCCTGGTCAATTTCGCATTCGATCGGCGGTTCATATCGATCGCAACGGCGCTCAATTACACGGCGGGGCTTTCAATTGCTCCGTTTCTGGCGGACGGTCAGATTCGATTCCAGCGATCAACGGTGCGAAAATGAACCGGACGTCGCCATCCCAGCCTCGAAGTCAGGGCTTGCCAGTAAATGGTAGAACTTGCACTTACATTTAAGATATTGATTGCGTCGTTTGGGATGATTTGGTATTTTGCCCAATCTACAGGAATCGACCGTCAATCGGAATCCCTTAACGCCATCGGACGGCGTCGAAATGGGCAAACAGGGAGGTTTCAGGCCTAATGTACCTTAAACAAATCACACTAGCCGGTTTCAAGAGCTTCCCCGATCGAGTCGTTTTTGATTTTTCGCCCGGAGTGACCTGCGTGGTGGGCCCCAACGGTTGCGGCAAGAGCAACCTGGTGGATGCGTTCAAGTGGGTTCTGGGAGAGCAGTCGGCGAGATTGCTTCGTGGCCGGCAAATGGTGGACATGATTTTTAACGGATCCGAATCTCGCCGGGCGAGCGGGATGGCCCAGGTGGATTTGGTGTTTGATAACACTCGGCGGATGCTGCCCGCGGAGCACGACGAGATCCGCATCACGCGCAAGCTCTATCGCTCGGGCGAGAGCGAATACTCGATCAACAACGAGGTGACTCGGCTGAAAGACATTCGCGACCTGTTTATGGATACCGGCATCGGGGCGGACAGCTACTCCATCATCGAACAAGGACGGGTCAGCCGTTTGCTGGACGCGACGACGCATGAACGGCGATCCATCTTCGAGGAGGCGGCGGGGATAGGGCGGTACAAGATTCGAAAACAAGAGGCTGAGAGGAAGCTGGAGCGGACGCAGCAGAATCTGCTTCGCATCGATGACATCGTGGAAGAGGTTCAGCGCCGCCTGCGGAGCGTCAAGCTGCAAGCGGGCAAAGCGCGGAGCTTTCAGGAATATGACGGCCGGTTGAAGGCGTTGAGGGCGAGTTTTTCGCTGGGCGAGTATCGGCGTCTGACCGAGACGATTGCACGGATTGCGGGAGAAGCGGACGCCACGTCCGACCGATCGACGTCGCTGCGAACGAGCATCGATCGAACGGAGATGGAGTCGGCCAAGTTGGCGGACACCGTGAATCGATTGACCGAGAATTTGTCGGAGGCGGAGCGAGAATACCTGAGCACGCGTTCGGAAGCGGCCACACAGGAGGAGCGAATCGAATCTGCCGCGCGCCGGATCGAGGAGCAGCGTCAACAGTTGGAGCGCGTCGAGCAGAGAATCGTTCAGATCCGCGCTCAGCAGGAGACGCAGGAGAGCCGGTTGGGTGAGGCGAAGCGGACGGCGGACAACCTTCAACAGGAAACGCGAGATAGTGAGTCGCGCGTCGCGGGTCTGGTAGAAGAAGATGGCGTGATGGCTCGCCGGCAGAACGAGGCGGAGAGCGGTCTGGAAGATGAGAAGGCGGGCGTTCTGGAATTGATGCGACGATCGGTCCAACTCAAGAACGAAATCGCCAGTCTCGACGCCCATCGTCAAAAGCTGGAGCAGGAACACGAACGACTGGGCCATCGAGACGCGGCCATCCGCGCCGAGTTAGAGGATTATGTTGGCCAGCAGGTGTCCCTGGAGACAAGAGGAGCCGAGATCGACTCCCTGATCGCGGCGCAAGGCGCTTGTCTCGTCCAGAAGCGCGAGGAGGCAGGAGCGCTGGCTACCACGCGGCAGGAATTGATTGACGCACTGGCGGAGGCCAAGGAAGAGCGCAGCGGATTGCGTTCCGGGCTGCGGATGCTGGATGAGTTGCAGAAGAAGCTGGAAGGGGTTGCGGACGGCGTCAAGTCGTTGCTTTCACAAAAGGAAGCTCGCCCGGACGATGACGTGCTTCGCGGCGTGCGGGGCATGGTCGGCGAGCAATTCGACGCTGATGTGGTCTATGCGCGGGTCATCGAAGCCGCCATCGGCGAACTCGATCAGTATCTGGTTATTTCGGACAGCGCAGGTTTCTTGACCCGGCGCGATCTGCTGGACGCGTTGCCCGGCCGATTGAACGCCGTCTGCCTCGATCGAATTCCGCCCGTGATCAATGAGCCGCAGACGGAGGACATTGAGGGATTTGTGGCCCAGGCGGCTGACTTGGTTCGTTGCGAAGAGGGGTTTGAGCGACTCGCTCGACACCTGTTGGGCAAGACGGTCGTCGTCGAGACGCTGGAACACGCGTTGCGTGCGGCGAAGGACGACACACAGCAGCGACGTTTCGTGACGTTGGCGGGCGAGGTGGTCGAGCCGCAGGGGGCAGTGTCCGTCGGTCCGCCGACGAGCCGGGCGGGCTTGATCGCCCGTAAGAGTGAGCGACGCAAGCTGGTTGATGAGCTTGCGGTCAATGAAGAGAGAATAACGACGCTGGGCGAACGCCTCGATCGGACGGCGGCTGAAGCCAGCCATTTGGAGACGATTCAGAGCGAGCTGCGGGGTGCGCTGGATGAGGCGAAGAATGCCAAAGTCGACGCGCAAACCAGCCTGGAGCGGGTCAACGAAGCCGTGCGGCGACTGTCACAGGAACAGCCATTGATCGCCGGCGAGGTGACCATGGTCGTGCAGCAGATCGCCGAATCCAAGGTGCGGGCCAACGTCAGCTCGCAAACGATGATCCGCCTGGAGGAGGAAAGCAGTGAGCGGCAGCGGCGGATCGTCGAGCAGGAGGAACTGATCGAGAGCGTGCGGGAAAATCGCGAACGGGCACGCTATGCACTGACGGAATTGCAGGTCACGCTCGGAAAGCTGTCCGAAAAACGGGCAGCCACCGCGGAAACCATTCATTTGCTACGACAGGCGATACAAGAATCGCAGGATGCGCTGGAGCGCGCGGGCGGCGAGCGATTGGAAGCGGTTTCGCGAATCGAGTCGTCCGAACGGGCCATTGAAGAAGGCCGGGCCCGCCTGCAAGTTCTGGGGACACAGGCGGAGCGTCTGGAAGGGACGGCGGTGCAATTGCGCCGCCGACGTGAAGAAGTGCGCATGGAAGCGGAGAAGTTGTCGGCATTGTTGAAGACAAGCCGTTCGCAATTGGAGCAGATCGAGGCGCGCCTGCACGAACTGGAATTGGAAAAACAGCGGTCGGTGGTGCATCGAGACGATCTGAAGGAGCGGGTTGCGGAGGAATTGCAGATCAATCTTGAGGAGATGTGCGCGACGGCGGAACAGGTCGATATCGATTTTCAGGCCGTCGAGGCGGAGATCACCGAACTGCGCCAGAAAATCCAACGTCTGGGAAACGTGAACCTCGACGCGATTGACGAACTGGCGGAGCTGGAGGAGCGCGACCAATTCCTGACGACCCAGCGTCAAGACCTGGAAGACTCGCGGCGGCAGCTCGAAGGATTGATCGCCAAGCTCGATGCCGAGTCGTTGGAGCGATTCAATCGGGCATTCGAAGCCATACGCGAGCATTTCCGGGAGCTGTTCCGCAAACTGTTCGGCGGGGGCAAGGCTGACATCATTCTGGAAGACCCGAACGATCCGCTGGGATGCGGGATCGACATATTGGCCAAGCCGCCGGGCAAGGAGCTGCAACGCATCAGTCTGATGTCGGGCGGGGAAAAGACCATGACAGCCATCGCCCTGGTGATGAGCATTTTCCGCGCTCAACCGTCACCGTTTGCGTTCCTGGATGAGGTGGACGCGGCGTTGGATGAAGCCAACAACGTGCGTTTCAATAACATCATCAAGGAATTTCTGGACAAATCGCAGTTCATTGTTGTCACCCATTCCAAACGAACGATGAGCATCGCGGACCAGCTATACGGCATCACCATGCAGGAGCCGGGCATTTCGGCGCGGGTCAGCGTGCGATTCGAGCGCGAGAACGAGCGCGAGACATCAGCCGTCGCCTAGACCGTTCCGATTGGGAATCCCGGAAAGGCCCGTTCCGCAGATGTGATCGACCGATGCACCACGCTTGTGGGTCATGCGACCGATCGTCAGTTACGGATTCGTTTCGGTGTCAGGATGGCTGCGGAGGGATTGCTGCACTCGCGGTTCGAGAAAATCGAGCGGATGCGTTTCAAGATTGACGTGGATGATATCGCTGATATCGATATGTCCCGCGGGGATGATGAGCCGGCCTTGGTAGTCGAATTTCGGATGGTTGGGAGGAAGTAGCGGCTCAATGAACGCGTTGTGGTCGAATGGAAAGTCCACGATGATCGGTTCATCGAATCGGCCATCCGAGTCCGCATCGGGATCTTGATCGTTCGGGACGCCATCGCCATCCATGTCGTCGTCCATCTCGTTGGGTAGACCGTCGCCATCGATGTCCTGGTCGGTGCGGAGATCGGGGATGGGCGCAAAACCGGGAATGATGGCGCAGGTCAGTTGGATCGGCAGGCTTGCAAACATCGCGAGGATCACGAATCGCACGAGGTCGCGTCTGTTCGCAGACGGGCACGCTCGCCGGCTGAACGAGGTCGCGACTGCATTTTGACGAATGCCGTTATTATGTTTGCGAGGTGTCATGGCCTATCCGCCGAGGAAGGCGACCAAGTCAGCCAAATCCTGATCGGTCAGGTCAGGGAATTGGCCGCCCACGTGATTCGAGTCGCCGACGAGGGTTGCTCGATGCACATCCGCATCCAAGCCACGCAGGTCCGGCGAACCGGGCAGGCAGCCGCCCGACCCGTCATCGCAATGACATAGGCCACAGGCGTTGATCATGTAAATCATTTCGCCTTGGCTTGCGCTGCCGACGACGGGTGGCCCCCCATCGTCGATATCCGGTGGTTCGACTTCGCCGTCGTCATCAGGCGTATCTGTATCGGGTGGATCTTGCGGCAATTCGCCGGCGGCGGGCGGCGAGGTGAAAATGATGGGTAAGTCTGTAATGAGCTGTGAAAGTAATACGTCCAGCGTCGTTCGGGTTCCAGCCTCGGCGGCCAGGAACAGCGCTTCGTTGATGTTAGTTCCGCAGCCCACCATCGGAAGAATGAACAACGCGCTTTTGTAACGGACGTATCCACGCATGTGACGATGACCTCTTGTGATGTTTAGCCGCACCGGTCAGATTTTCGAGGATGGTCGTCGCGGGGTCAAGTGTATTGACGCAGGGTTTTCAACATCCACGAAGAGGCCCATTATTTGCGATTCAAGTGTGATCGTCTCGTGCGGCCCATCGCAAATTATACGATTGTTTTGGTGATTTCGCGCTTGCCGGAGGCCGGAGGTTTCGTTTAGCATGCGTGCCGTTCGGGCGATCGAAACGGCGCGGGAATCGGTCGAATCAGAATCATGTTGAAGTTCGCACGTAGCCACCCGTATCATCGCGGGCCGCGAAGACAATTGCTCTGCGCAACCATCGCTTGTTGCTTGATGGTTGCTTGCGCGGCTGACACTCGTCGCCGGGTCATGCATTTTTTCTTCGAATACCCGGATGCGCCAAGTGTGGATTCTTCGAAGCCGGCCGAACCGGGCCTGACGACGTCCGCGAATCGATCCGCGGATGACAGACGCCGATCGCTCCGCGTCATGTCTCAGCACCCGCCGTTTACGATGCGACAATGCGAGAGCTGTCACGCACCGGAATTGGGACAACGGCTGCATGACGATTTTCCGTCGCTTTGCCGTGACTGCCACGAAACCCATTTCGAAGAAAGACGCTACGTGCATGGACCGGTGGCGTCTGGTGACTGCCTTTTTTGCCACACCATGCATGTGTCTACCGAAAAAGCGCTGCTGACCCAGCCGCAGGCGGTTCTGTGCACGTCGTGTCACCCGGCCCAATGGGACGACGGTGCGCCCGCGCCCTATCACGACGGCATCGAACGACTGGCATGCACAGACTGCCACGAAGCCCACTTTGCGGACAATCCCAAATTGATGAAGCCAGACCGCGTTCGTCTCGGATCCATGCTTCAAAGCCTGTCGGACGATAACGGATCAGGTAAACCGAGTGACCCACCATGAAGGTTGACCCGAAACGACGTCCCATGGTGTTGAGTCGCAGGTCGGACATAAGGCCGCCACTATTGCTGCTGGCCGCCATGGTCATCAGCGTCCCGGTCGGTGACGCGATCAGCCAGCCGCGCGATCGCGCTTCGGAAACGATCGAACCGGGCTTTTTTCACTTGCGCCGGGCGCAACCCTATCTGTTATTCGAAGCGAACGCCGAACAGCATCGAGTGCGATCGAAGGACGGACGTGGCCAAGTGAATGCCCGGCAAGTGAATCGACGAGGTTTTGTTCATCAGCTCATTGGATTGGATGTCGCGGGAGACGCGGTTCATCCTTACCTGTTCGATTTCGCGGGCAGTTTCGCGGTGGGTTACACGGGGAGTTGGTTTCGCGAGGAGACCTTGACGGGTACGGATAGCGATCGGGCCGATGGGTTTTTGCACGAATTCGATCTGCGCGGTGAATTCCTGAAGACCAAGCCCGTTTCCGGCAGCGTTTACGGTTCACGTCGGGAGGAACGCATCGGTCGATTGTTTCTGCCCAGTCTGCGTGACGTCCGCACGGAATGGGGCACATCGTGGACCTACAGACATGACACGTTTCCCATGCACCTGAGCTTCGAACGCCTGGACACGGATCGAACGGGAAATCGGGATCGCATCGACGACGAACGAATTCGGGAGGATCGATTTCGATTCGGTGGGGATTGGAAGATCGACGGTGATCATCACAAGATCAGCTATGAATACGAGCACGGTCGTACGCAGCAGGAATTTCAGGGATCGGCGTTTGATTTCGACACCACGCGCGACCAGATTCGATTCGAACACGATATGGAATTCGGATCGGACCGGCAACACCGCTGGAACACCGTGTTCAGGTATCAGGAGGAATCCGGCGACTTGGCGGAGGACATTTTTGAGATTCGACCCGAATTGACGTTGCAACACACGCCCGACTTGTCGACCCGCTACAGTTATGATTTCCGCCTGGATCGCTACGACGGCGTCGAGGTGGAATTGCATCGATTTGACTTCGGTGTCAGGCATCAGTTCCTGAAGAACCTGACGACCGTGTTCAACGCGTTCGGATTGGAGGAACGGACCGAGGACGACGTCGAAACCACGCAGGGCGGGGGATCGATCGATTGGCATTACACGCGCTCCAATCCTTTCGGACGATTGAATGCCGAGCTGGGGTTGGCCGTCGATTCCGAACGAACGCGGGGCGACAACGGGCCGCGGGCCGTGCGGAACGAATCGGGGACTTTTCGCGAACCGCTCCCGCTTTTTCTGGTCAAGCCCAACGTGATTCCGACGTCCATTCTGGTCACCGACTTGACTGGCCGACAGATTTATCGACCGGGCTTGGATTACACCATCAGTCGCGCTTCGGACCGCACCGCGTTGTTCCGCGTACCCAGCGGTCGGATCGCGAATGAGCAAACGGTGGCCATCGATTATCGCGTGCAAACACCGGCGAAGGGTCGGATCGATACGACGCGCGTGGATTTCGGCGTCGAGCAAGTCTTCGATTCGGGATTCACGCCCTATTACCGATTCAATTACCGTCATCAGGAGGTGGATGCATCACGCGGTTTTCCGTTCTTCGCTGATCGGACGGACCAACATCGACTGGGATTCAGCTACACCAAGCCCGATTGGTCATTGACCGGCGAATTTGAAGTGTTCGATGACACGGTCGACCCTTTCAAGGCCTTTCGTCTGGGTGGCAGCGCGGTTCTGCACCGCACGGAAACGCAGCTTCTGGATTTTCGCCTGAATTTTTCGCAGTATTTTTTCGAAGGCGGATTTGAAGATCGAGAAGTCTCGGAAGTTCTCGTCAACGCGCGGCACGAACGGCGTTTCGACCCACGCTGGAGCGGAACGATCAATGCCACCTATCGCTGGGAAGAAAACTCCGTACGCGGCACGACCAACGGTTTGGATCTGGAGGCTGGGTTGATCTACGCTAACGGAAACACAACCCTTGAATTCACCCTGGAATACGATGTGTTAAGAATCGCCGGCTCGAAGGAAGATTCCATCGGTGCCTGGGTTACAATGCGCTGGGACTTCGAAGACTTGATGCGATTGAATTGATGCATGAAATGGCTTGCCTGACAGGAATCAAAAACATCGCCCTGCCCTGGGGCGCGAGGTCGACGCTTTTGCTATCGTGCACCTTGAGCGCATGTGCCAGACCCGCGGGGCCTATCTTTCTGGCGCAGCCATCCCCAATCGTTTGGCCACTGCCGCCCGACCCGCCGCGGATTCAATTCCTAGGGGAAATCCGGGGTGGTCAGGATCTGTCACCCGCCAAAACCGGCTGGCAGGTCTTCGCCGAATACCTGCGAGGTTTCGAAGGCCGGCCCATGCCGTTCGTCCGACCGCACGACGTCGCGATCGGAACCGACGAGAGCGTGTACGTGGCCGATTCCGGGGCGGCGTGCGTGCACGTGTTGAATCTGAACACGCGTTCATACCGCGTTATTCGCGATGCGGGTGACGAACGTCTGGTTACCCCGGTCGCGGTGACGCTGGGACGGGCAAGCCTGTTCGTCGCGGACGCCACAAAAAAAGCGGTCTATGAATACACCCTCGACGGCGAATTTCGTTCACGGGTGACCGTCGAGGTCAATCGACCTGCCGGACTTGCCTATTGCGAATCCAACGATCGTCTATACGTCGTCGATTCCGCCGAACACCGCTGCGTTATCTTGCAGCGGAGTTCAGACCTCGCAACCGGGTGGGCAACCGTCCGGACATTTGGTGGGCGGGGGTCGGACCCAGGCAGATTCAACTATCCTACCCACGCAGTCTGCGATCCTGCCCTGGGGTTGCTGATCAGCGACACGCTGAATTTTCGCGTCCAGCGGTTTGATTTGGATGGACAATTTCAATCCAGCATCGGAAAAAAAGGAAATGGCGCGGGGGATTTTTCGCTGCCCAAGGGTTTGGCCGTCGACCGGGACGGTCACATCTACGTCGTTGACGCCCAGTTCGAAAACATTCAACTGTTTCGCCCGGACGGGCGGCTGTTGCTGGCGGTGGGCGGTGAAGGTGACGGAGCCGGTTCGTTTTCCGTACCCAACGGTATCGCGATTGACCTGCAACAGCGCATTTGGGTGGCGGATGGGTACAATCGACGATTGCAGGTGTTTCAGTACTTGGGTGACGCCTCATGACGTGGATCAAGACTTCTGGTGCAATACCACGGGCGGCTTGGATGCTGATGATGCTCCCGCTGGTCGTGCAGGCCGATGACAGCGTCGTGAATTCCGCGCACGACTTGTCCGCCCGCGGACCGGGGCCCATCCGCGCCCACGATGAAACACGCATTTGCATTTTCTGTCATGCTCCGCACAACGCCCAGCCGCAGACGCCATTATGGAATCGCCAGTCGCCGCTATCGAACTATCGAATCTATGAAAGCAGCACGCTGGATGCGCGGGTCGATCAGCCCACCGGCCCGTCGAAAATGTGTTTAAGCTGTCACGATGGAGCGCTGGCCTTGGGGGCGGTGCTGAGCGAGCCGGAAATGCATCCCATTCTAACAACGCCGCGAACCGTTCCGCCCGGCCCAGCGGATTTGACAAGCGATTTATCGGACGATCACCCCATCGGGTTTCGATACGATCGCGCTTTGGCATTTGCCGACCCCCAGCTTCGCGTGCCCGAGCTGCTCTCGCGTGAATTGCCCCTCGGCAAACACGGCGAGGTGCACTGCACGACCTGCCACGATCCCCATAACAACAAGCAGGGCGATTTTCTGAGAATCACAGATCGCCGTGGGGCGGTGTGTCTGACGTGCCACGATATGAAGGGATGGCATGGCAGCGGGCACGCGACCAGCAACGCCAGGGTCAGCGGTCGGCGCGTGGATCCACGGGAGGAGTTGAAATACCACACCGTGGCCGACAACGCCTGCCTGAATTGCCACAAGATTCACGGCGCCACGGAACGGGAGCGCCTATTGCGATTCAAGCAGGAAGAATCCAATTGCCTGAATTGTCATGACGGGTCGGTGGCGCGCACCAATATCCTGGCGGACATACGCAAGCGCTCCGCACACCCGGTGTTCCTGCGAACCGGCGTTCACGATCCCGATGAAGACCCTTTCACCGCGCGCCGACACGTGGAGTGTTCCGATTGTCACAATCCACACGACGTCGCACCGGCCACCTCCGCCAACCCGCTGGGCAGTCGAGGTTTATTGGCGTCCGGCACGAGCATGCACGTACCGGGAGTGGATCGAAACGGCGTGCGGCTGGAGGACGCGCGATTGGGCTATGAAGTGTGCTTCCGCTGCCATGCCGATTCAACCGCACGACGCCGAGACGACATCCAGCGGCAGGTGTTTCAATCGAACACGCGATTGGAATTCCAAGTTGGCAATCCGTCGCATCACCCGGTGATCGGCCCGCGCCGCAATCCTGACGTGGTCAGCTTGATTTCACCGCTGCGCGTCGGCAGCATGATCACCTGCATCGATTGTCACAACAGCAACAATGCGGAGTCAGCCGGCGGCAACGGTCCGGAAGGTCCGCACGGTTCGATTTTCGAGCCGCTCCTGGTGGCCAACTACGAAACGCGAGACTTCACCACGGAAAGTCCACAGGCCTACGCACTGTGCTATCGCTGTCACGACCGAAACAGCATTCTGAACAACGAGAGCTTTTCGCTTCACCGGACCCACATTGTCAAAGTCCAAGCCCCCTGCTCGGCCTGTCACGATGCCCACGGCGTCAGTCAGTTTCAGAGTCGCGGAGGCGATCACACCAGCTTGATTAACTTCGACCTGTCCATCGTTCAGCCGGTGGACTCGCCCGCGGTCAATCGGATCGAATTTGAAGACACCGGACGCATGGAAGGCAATTGCACGTTGCGTTGCCACAGCGTGAATCACATTAAGTTTCCGTATTCGCAATGACTCAATAGGACACACGATGTTCTTGACCAACGCAGAATTCCTGAAGCGAATCGCCGGACCCGCCGCAGGCCGTCATTCCGGCGCAGGCCGGAATCCAGCCGTCACGGCGGTGACCTGGACTCCGGCTTTTGCCGGAGTGACGATGCAGGCCGCAATCGTGTTCGTAACGGTGTTGTCGGGACGAACCCTGGCCCAGGAAAGCAGACCGGCATCGCCGGAGGGTTTCGTCGGGCAGGCTTGCTTGTCCGCGGGATGCCATGCATCCTTGGTCGAGCGACAACACGTGCATACGCCCCTGAAGCAAAACGACTGCGAATCTTGCCATCGGCAGACGAATGAACAAACCCACGAATTCGTGTTGACGGGTAACGGCGCCGACTTGTGCTACGAATGTCACGATCAGGATGAACTGCAAGAAATGCCCGACGATTCGACCAGGTCCGCCACCCGCCATCAACCGTTCTTCGACGGGCAATGTCTCGCCTGTCACGATCCGCATTCAAGCAACCATCCCAACATACTGAGACAAGACGGGCGAAGCGGGCTGTGCATGGACTGTCATGAGGGCGACGTTGATCTCGACGGCGCGGTTCATGCCCCGATCGTGCAGAATGGGTGTCTCGGTTGTCATCAGGGACACAAGAGCGCCCTGGCGTCTCTCCTTTCCATGCCCTATCGCGAAGTTTGCAGCACGTGTCACGAAGATACACTGCACGCCATGCGCGACCGATCAAGCGTCCACCCGCCCGCCGCTTCCAACGACTGCGCTTCTTGTCACGATCCGCATGCTTCCAGGCACGCGAACTTGCTCATCGAAGCCTACCAACCAGACGCGTATGCGGCGGTGAAAGATCGGCAGTTGTACGCGCTGTGCTTCGAATGTCACGACGAGGATCTCATGGACGAATCGGAGACGGATGTCGCGACCCGTTTCCGCAATGGAACCATGAATTTGCACTTTCTGCATGTTCATCGGGAACAAAAGGGGCGGGCATGTCGGCTTTGTCATGACGCGCACGCGTCCGATCAACCCCGTTTGATGCGTTCCGAGACGCAATGGGGCGATTGGAAAATGCGGCTGGACTTCATCGCCACCGAATCAGGCGGGAAATGTGGTCCCGGCTGCCACTCAGCCAAACAATACGACCACGAACGACCCGTCGATTACGGAGGCCGCTAGGGAGGCGAATCGTGTATTGCCGAATCATTACGTACCTGTTGATCTTGCAGACGAACCCCTTGGCGGAGGCGCCGCGGGAACGCACGACCGGCATCGAAGGATCCAAGCACGACTTCTCGCGGCTTGGCCTTGGGCAGGGCGAATTGTGTTTGCCCTGTCACACGCCCCACGACGCCGCCGTACCGCAAGCAGGTGCGCTTTGGGATCATCAAGAATCCCAAAACCGATCGATCAAGTTGTTCCAGGGGCGACCCGGTCAAGCCGGCCCCGGTACGTTGATGTGTCTCAGTTGTCATGACGGCAGCACCGCCGTCGATGCGTTTGGCGGTCGAACGGGCCACGTACGAATCCACGAATTCAGCCGCGAGCTTCGTTCCCTGATCGGGGCACACGGCGACCTGAGTTCCGATCATCCCGTCGGCATCCCCTATCCCGAACACGACCGCACTTACCGATCCCGCGCCGAGGTTGAAGCCGACGGCTTGGTGACCCTGCCGAACGGTCAAGTCGAGTGCACTTCCTGCCACGACGTGCACAACCACTTCGGCCACGAAAAAATGCTGGTCAAGTCGAACGAGCGTAGCGCCCTGTGCCTGACCTGTCACCGAAAATAACGACGTCGCAAGTACGATGATGAAACACACCAAATCACGTTGGGCTGCATCGATCGGTTGGTCTTTTGTCTGCGGCCTGCTCGGGGGATGCGCATCGGTTCCACTCGGCGATTTGGACAAGACCCAACGGGCCACCCTGTATCCCGCCCCACCTGCCCAACCGCGCATCGCGTTCCTGACCGGTTTCGACAGCGCGGACTTAGCCCTACCGCCGAATAATCGGCTCCGTCAGTTTCTGTTCGGTCGCGGCGAAGTCGAATCGCTCCCCATCGTCAAGCCCTACGGATTGGCCGCCGGCCTGGAAACGCTCCTGATTTGCGACACACAACAATCGGTCGTGCACGTCATGAACTTTGCAACGGGTAGGTCCACGGTCTTGGGCGCCGGCGGGCGAGAGCCGCTGGTCAAGCCCGTTTCGGTTGCATTGGACGAAACCGGCCATCGATACGTCGCCGACGCCGGCCGCCAACAGATCGTTGTGTTTTCCCCTGACGACCAGCCGATTCGATCCCTCGGTGGATCGGTCGGGCACCCGTTCAAGCCTGTTGCGGTCGCGTGTGATCGCGACACGCTTCTGGTCGCCAACGGGGCCATGCGGCGCATCGAACGGATCGACGCCATGACCGGAGAGCTTTTGGGCGTTCTTCCGTTGGCTGATGGCGACGCTCAAACCTATTGGCCCACCGGCATTGACCTCGACGATCAGGGCTTCGTGCTTGCAGTCGATCAGTTCAATGGCCGCGTTTTACGTTTAAGCGGCGACGGAAAACTCCATTGGTCGGTCGGTTCCGCAGGCAGCGGCGGCGGACAGTTCGCCCGCCCGCGACACGTAGCAGCAGGCCCGGATGGTATCTCCTACATTACCGACGCCGGCTTCCAACGGGTCCACATGTATGATGCAGATGGACGGTTGCTGATGCGCTTCGGAGGAGGCGGTGAAGCGCCGGGATCCCTGTCCCTGCCAGCCGGCATCGCCGTCGATTCGTCTTTGCTGCCGTATTTTCGCCGATACCTGCCTGACGGCTTTGACGCCGAATATCTCATCTTCGTCAGCGATCAATTCGGAGACCACAGAATCAACGTCTATGCCAAGGGACACATGTCACACGCCAGCGGTTCATCCTCGACCGAGTAGGGCTTAATCTTCGACAGGTGGCCCGTGCGTGCGGTCCTTGTCAGCCAACCCGAAAGTCTTGGTCGTCAGTCGCAGCGTGAATAGGGTTCCTTCAGGCGAACTCGTGACTTGAATTTCGCCATTTAGTTCCGAAATGATTTTCTGAGCCGCCGCCAATCCCAGACCCGTGCCGCGGTGGCCTTTCGTCGAATGAAACGCGTCGAATATCAAATCAATATCTTTCTCAGCGATGCCGGGGCCGTTGTCGGAGATGTCGATTTCCACGTTCCCATCTTCCGCCATGTATCGTGTGGTCACGGTGACGCGTCCCGCATCTTTCGGGACAGCCTCGATCGCGTTGATGACGATGTTGGTGATGACCTGGTGCAAGCCGTCAACGTCTACGGGACACGCCGGCAAGTCGTCGAGGTCCGTCAAGAGCATGACGGCCTTGTCGTCGGCTTGGCGCTGAATGAGCGCGACGACGTCGCTGACGATTGAATTGATCTGGGCCATCTCGATCCGCGGCTGGCGGTCCTTGCTGAACGTAAGCATATTGCTGGCCAAACGATACGTATGTTCGAGATTGCGCTGCACGATTTGCCAGCCGACTCGGACGTTTTCCAGGCTGCTTTGCCGCAAGGCCATTTGAATCACATCCGCGCCGCTTCGCATCCCTTGCAGGATATTCCGAATGCTGTGCGAAAGGTTGGCCACGGTTTCACCCACCGCCGCCAGACGTTCATGGGCCATGCGAGATTGAATCAGTCGGGCGTTCTCGATGGCCATTCCCGCCATCCGACCGATCGTGGTGACCAGCAGGAGCTGCTGCTGCGTGTAGGCGTGGTTGGCCATGCTGCAATCCAGGTGAATGATCCCCGCGACCCCCTCGCGCGTCAGCACCGGCACGCAGAGCACGCTGCGAAGTCCCAGTCGATGAATACTGCTGTCCTTGGTATCCGGCCCGAATCGGGAATCCGTCTGGGCATTGGCACAAAGCACCCCCTCCCTGGTTTTGAGGACGTGCTGAATAATGCGGCGGCTGGTGGTGATCTTGTCCAGTTGCGATCGATCACGCGTTCGATACCGAACCACACGAGGCGACAGTTCACCGTTGTCGCCCTCGCGCATCAGGATAAACACCCGATCGACGTGCAGGTGGCTGAAGATGATATCCGTTGTTCGCTGAAGAAAATCATCCACCGACGCGAACGAACCGATGGCCTCCGCTAATTGATAAATAATGTTCCAGGAGTGAACCGCCTCCGATGTTTCCGGGGACGCGAGAATGACGCTTTCATCGCTGGCGGTGGCGCTGGCCAAAATGGAAGAATCGAAATTGCGATCCCCGTCCTCCAATTCAACCATATCCTTCGTTCGCTGCGTGCCGATGAAGCTCTGCACCGATTCGTCGCCCGTGAACACCAGCAACGTGCCGCCCAAACGAATCTGATCGCCGTGCTTGATGTTGGTGACCTTGTGAACTCGGATCCCGTTGATATACGTGCCGTTCGAGCTATGCGCGTCCTCGATGGCCCACGTTCCGTTGGATTTGCGCAAGAGAGCGTGCTGTCTGGATATGGAATGGTCGGTCAGGGGGACCAGGTCGGACTCCCGTCCCAGAACCGTCGGTTCATCCCCGGTCCGAAACGTTTGGCCCTTATCGGGCCCTTGAAGAACGTAGAGTGTCGGCACGTGTCCAAATCACTCCCACAAACCGTCGCCCCACAACGCTTTATCAGATTTGTTTTCGATCGAAACGTACCCTGAAAGTCCACATTCGCACGCGAAAGGACCGACCTACACAGCAAGATTCGCGGTATGTTCGAAGACTCGCCCTGCTGGCAAATTGTAGATCATGATACGAGACGATGTCAATCAGGCTAAAGCCGCGGACCACCGTGTCCCACAGCAGGTCCCATAGGATCCGACACGCTTCATTCAAGGAGGACGCCTCACCGGTCGAGAACAAAGGACGGATACCCCACCGACGGTGACTTCCGTGGATTCAGACCCGAAACAAAGGAGTATGCTTCGTGACCGAACCCCTCACCAGATCGCAACTGCACCAGTTGGCCGGCAATTCCCGTTCGCAGGGAGCTGCCCATACAGGGTTGGAGAAAGCTCTGGACGCCTTGCTCGACAAACAAGGTCAACGCCGTCAATCCGCGTCCACCGATACCAAAGCCCCGCAGCCAGCGGAGCGATCGCCCATCGACCGAATCCGCGAATTGTTTGCCCAAAAGCTTATTCCCATGGTTGTCGCCGTCGGCGAGCGTTATCGCCCCAAAGGCGTGATCGTCAAAATGGACGCCAAGGATCTGCTGGCCGGCGGACGCGGGATTCGCATTGAAATCGCGTTCAACGGACACCGCTCGGTCCTCGAAGGGACCGCCCTTCCCGAAGCCATCGCTTTTAACGAGACCAAGACGTTCGGCGAACGCGGCGGAACCGTCGGCAGCGGCCCGATGCTGCGAGGCCCGCGACTGAACGAGCAAGGGTTCGAAGAGTTTCTGTACGACCGCATCATCACGCTGGTGCGTTTGGCTGACCAATCCGCAACCTGACACGCAAGGTACGCAACACACCCGAATGGGCTACAGCGGCGTCTTTAGGCCGCAGGCTCGCGCGATGCACCATCCACGACGGGCTTCAAATCCCTGAAACAAGCCGCCGGCGATTAGACACACAGCCATCCCCCATCTCCAAGGCGTCGATTCGGGCCAATGCAGCCACAACATGATGATCCCGGCGACGATGCAGAGCAGTCCGCTGATCCCACGGGCAATTCGACCGGCGGTTCCGATGTTGGGGGTCACCACGCCTTCTCTCCCAGCTCGATCTTGACATCTTCCTCGACCGGTTCCGGCTGATTGGCACGAAACTCGTCCATGCCCGGCGGTTCGGGAAACGCCTTATCCAAGATCATAGGAGGATCGTGTTCGGCGGCAAGCTCGGTGAAATAGTCGAAAAGATGATCATATGTCATCTGGCGCGTCGTCAGGTCCAACACCCGCCACAACCGGACTTTGTGAATCGGAACAATGCCCGGCGAGGTCAAGAACTGCATAACCGCGTCGGCCCGCATCTTGATCAGCGGCGGCAGGCTGCGACGATCCGTACGGGCCGGGTCGATCCCTGTCTGTTCTCGATAGTATTCCCAACCCATTTTGGCTCGTTCCATGGCCGCGATGCTGGGGCTTAACTCGCCAATACTAAGCAGCTTGAGCGAGCGAGTGATCCAGGCACCAATGGTCATGTTGGCCGACTTGAACCCGCTCAGGTCTTCCAGGTAGTCCTGTAGCACGAACTTTTCCAGTGGCTGTAGATACTGCTCCTTGGCACTGCCGTCATCGTTGCGATTGAACGTTCGCAAGTATTCGTAATACTCCTTGGCCAAGTTCGTGTTCTTGCTTCCGCCTTCGGTGTAGAGTTGGCGGACCCAATCTCCCAAGAAGGTAAAGTGGCCTTTCATGTAGTTGGGTCCTGAGGTCCCCGGGATGAACCGCGGATCGTCGCCGAATTGCTCCTCACCCAAACGCAGATAGACTTCGTGAAGATAGGGAATGTAACGCGAGTCCGGCAGCAGCTCGATGTACGATCCGCCCGGATCGTCGAAATCAGGCTCGAAGACGATCTTCCCGCGTTTGATGGCCTGCTCCAGCGCAAAGAAGATGTACCGCACGACGTTCATCGAGTCGTTTTCGTTCAGGTTCAGTTGCCCCTTGGTCACCATGTCGCCCAACGTCGCCCAGTACAACGCGTGCATGTAGGGTGACCGCCAATCCAATGGGCCATAGTCGCGCATCAGTTGAAGCATCCACTGCGGGTCCATCGCCAATTGCTCGCGCAGGGCGTGGTGACGAAGGCAGTCCAGCAGGCGCTCGCGAGCGTCGGTCCATTTCGGGTCGGTGAGCAACTCGATGCGCGACTCATGTTCGGTGCGAATGTCGTCTTTCTCGAGACCCGCGAGCACCTCTTGGATCTGGAGCTGACCTCGTACATGGCGGGCGACGAATTCGAGCAGCGTGGCATCGGGCTGAAGATTCAATGCCGCCAATTCCTCGACGAAGGCGGAGACGTCCGCGTCCGATGCCCGCAGGGCTGCGAGATCGGGCGAGGCCATCGCGATTTCAGCGAACGAATCGATGACCGCATCGTCGGTCAAAGCCTGCGGCGTCGCGCCCAGGATGCGTTCCATATCGCCGGCCAGCGCCTTCTTGTAATACCAATGCTGGTCATCGAGAAAATCCCCTACCTTGTGCCAGAAGATCCAGGCCAGCTCGCGATACAACGTGATCGTCTTATCGTTGTAAGGAATCCCTTCATGCCGCAACAGGTTGATGCCGTTACGCACCCAATACCAACGCGCTTCCGGCGCGTATTGTGCGACGCTGATGTTGTACGCCTGGTTCCATGCGGTGTACGACCACACCGACGCGAAACGCGGTGCCATCTTACAAATCAGCGTCGAAAGCTTATCCAACTCGTAGAACTTGTTTTCCTGTTTGAGCTGCTCCAGCCGAATGAACGCGATGTCGATGGCCAAGGCTCGAAACGTCCCGGTCCGGGTGAGCAAGGCCATATCAGGAGGTAGACCCTTCGTGGATTCAGGATCCAGGGTCATTTGCGTCTCCTGGCGCACACGGTCCATGGGTGCAACAAGCCGCGACCCCAGGACCACGCCCACCACCGCGATTCCCAACGCCGCCCAGACAATGCGGCGCTCGCCCGCCTTGGCCTGTTCACGGCGCGTCAGGTAGTCGGGAACGTGATACCGAATCGTTGTCGACATGCGTCACACCCAGCGCCTGAATTCACCGGCCATTCCAGCCGGCTGCTGCTTAAACCGAAACCTCCGCCACCTCGCGACGCTGAAAAAGCAGACACGCCGCCAGCAACAGCATGCTCGTTCCACCGATGACCAACTTGGCCAGCGCGGTCAATACCCAGCGCAGCGTCACGTTGCGCCCGTCCACCAACAGCGAAGCTCCGTCATATTTCGCGAAATTAGGAATCAACAGGTAGATGGAGTTGTACACCCATTGCACCACCTCGCGGAACATGCCCGGCGCGCCGTCGTCTTCGAAGTAAATCAGTGCATCCGTCAAGAAACCGGCCATCGTTGACATGGCCAAGAACGTCAAACTCAGCAGGCAAGCAACTGGGAATGAAAACAAGCACGTCGCCAAAAGTGCAAACGCAGCCAAGAACGAAAGGCGACACCATTGCAGCGTCAGTTGGCGGATCAGATTCCCGCCGAAACTGCCGACCGTAAACAACACTTGGATATCGTCATTGCCGGAGAAGTTCATCGTATTGTGGGCCTGAACTTCATTGGGAAAGGGGTTGCGATTCCGCAGAACCACCGTCAACGTCCGGTCCGGCGCGATGGCGTCCGTGGGCACGGGCATGGAGTGGAATCGACCGATCACGTCGCGGCGGGGCAGGTGATACAGCGACGTCCCCTTGTCCGGATTACCCACGAACCACTCCGCCCGAAGAATTTCGTCGGGTGCGTAAGCCCACACTTCGGCTTTGTAACGAATCTGCAATAGCTTTTCCGGGCTGCGTTCGCAGCGCACGTTTTCGAATTCAAACGTCCGCGAGTCCAGCGGATCGACCGTTCGCCAGCGCGACTCCAACTCCCTCGCCAGCCGAGCCTTTTCCTGTCGGGGGATCAAGTCCACCGAGTCCGTATATAATCCCTGCTCCAGATTCTGCTCGTAGATCGTGGCGGCCAGTGAATGGAATTCGGGAAAGATGCACGACGTCGCGTGGCGGGCGACCAACACCTCGTTGTTCAACCGCATGCGGTCCAGCTCGTCACGCGGCTCCATTCGCGCCAGCAGCAGCGTCGCCACAAAAATACCCACGCCCGCACCGACCAACAACATCGTATTCAGCGATACGATGCCCAACCACTTGCCCACCACGAACTGCCAACGGGGAATCGGTTTGGTCATCAGGATCAAAATCTGCCGGTTCACCATCTCTTCCGACAGCGACCGGGACAGAAAAATCGCCAGCAAGCTCAACACCACGCCCAGCAAACCCAGCGAAAATGACAGGAACGTCTGCACCGCGTCACTGACCGTCGTCTCATCTCGCAGCATCAGCGGCTGCACTATCACCAACCCGCCGATGAACACCATGAAGACCACAGCCGTCTTCATTCGCACTCCCTCGGCCATCGTCTGCCGGGCGATCGTCCAGATTCTACCCACCGTCCCGCTCCTTGCCCTTGGCAATGAGCGCGTCGATCACCGAACGCTCGACGTCGGCGGCCTCCTTCTTCTTCGCGGGCGGCCGATCCGCTTCCGGCTGACGCGGAGCCGATGATTTAGAGGTCAGCTCTTCGATCACCGCCCGCACCGGTTGAGGTTCAGCCGCTTCGGACGTTGCACGCGCTTCGGATGAAGGCGGCTGAATCAACGGGCGATCGGCAGCCGCTATCAACGATTCCAATAAACCTTGACTCTGTCGGCCCAGAAAATCGGCGATCGGTCCGCCGGCCCGCACCCCCGCACTGCGAACGTTGGTGGCTTGGGCATGCTCCACCGTCTTCATGAAAAACGCCTCCAGACGACGGCTGGGCACGCTGACGTCCAATACCTGTTTGTCTTCCAACCGGCGGATCAATTCGCGAATCTGTTCGATGGTTTCCGGAGCCAACCGTTCCGCAAGGATTTGTGTGCGGTCATCCTCACTCAGCAATTCTTCGATGGTGCCCGCTGCCTGTTGCCGTCCACCATACAAAATCGTGATCCGATCACACACGTCCTCCACGTCCGCAAGCAGATGACTCGAAAGCAGAATCGTCTTGCCCCGGCTGGCCAACTCGCGAATCACGTCCTTGATCTGCCGGGTGCCGATGGGGTCCATCCCCGACGTCGGCTCATCCAGGATCAGAAATTCAGGGTCATTGATCAACGCCTGTGCCAAACCGATACGCCGGGCCATGCCCTTCGAATATTCGCCAATCCGGCGCTTGGCCTCATGACGCAGACCCACCATGTCCAGAAGTTTGTCGATCCGGTCTTCACGTTGACGCGAATGCAGCCGAAACAGTCGGCCATACAGATCAAGCGTTTCCCGTGCGTCGAGAAATCGATACAGGTAGGACTCTTCGGGCAGGAATCCGATACGCGCCTTGATGGCCACGTCCGTGGGCGGCCGATCGAATATCGCGACACGCCCGCGCGTGGGGTACAACAACCCCAACAGAATCTTGATGGTCGTGCTCTTGCCGGATCCGTTGGGGCCCAGCAGGCCGAACACCTCGCCCGGCCGAATTTCCATGCTCAAATCGACGACCGCCGCGACGCGGTCGCGCCGCCAGAAATCCTTGAAAATCTTGGTCAAGCCGACGGTTTGCACCACCGGTCGATTCTGGTCGTTCATCGATCCAATCAACCCCAATCAACACGAAGTTGGGACGTGCCCCTGGGCCGGCTGCCGCTAACCGGGCCTGCCCTCAGGAAATTTCTGTTCATAAGGCACATGATCGTGCCCGCCCTCGACGCCCGATTGCTGCAAGTATTGCAGACGCTCCTCGCGTTCTCGTTGCCTGGGGTCCGGGCCCACCTGAATCCGAAATTGCGATCCCGGCGGGCGATACAATTTCGTGATCCCCAGGCGATTCAGAACGCGCTGTTTCGCCTGTTCCCACATTCGTGTTTTCAATAGGCCGGGCCGGTCCCGCCATTCACCCAACAACGCCTCATATTGCTCCGCGTCCGCCTTCATGCCTTGCACGACGGATGAATCGTAGCCCTTCGCAGCCCGTATCATGCTGCCCACGCTGCCCGACGCTTCGAATTCCGTGATCCGATTCAACTCCGCGAATAGGCTGCGAGTTTCGTCATCATCGCCCCCCGCCACAGCAGCGTCATGGCGGTCCAACACGTCGATCATCCGCACGTGCGCGGCGCCGGCCGTTTCGTTCAACAAAGTCGTTGCCATCTGTTCCGCCTCACGTATCGACGTCTGCTTCCGATTTTCCGCTCGCAGCACCTGATCAAAAGCCAGCTTGGTCTGCAACGGCGGCGTGGACATGGGAATTTCCACGCTCTCCAAAACGATACCCGTGTTCAGGCGGGCCAGCCCCTCGTTGACTTGCCTCTTGACCGATTCTCGAAAATCCGCCAACCGCTTGCGAATGGCCTCCTCCGTGGTCAGCCCGCCGGCAATATCGATCGCCGCACGCTCCAATAGCTTTCGAATAATCGCTTCCGCACGACTGGACTGCACTCGCGTGTAGTCTTCGTCCGCGACCGCTTGAACATAGTTCAGCAGGTCTTCGACGCGATACGTCAATTGCCACTTGATGTGAACCAGACCCTTGTCACCGGTCAGCAAAGCCCCGTCACGCACCGGATGAAGCCCCGTCCCGCCGCGAACGATCGAGCTTAATGGCCGGTTTTTCTCCTCGGCTGAAAGATGCAGCCAATGACTGTCGATCGACACCGTCGCGCTCTGTCGCACGGGGATCTCCACCACCTGATCGATCGGCGCCGGAAACGCCCAGTGAACGCCGGGATTATGAATCTCGCCGTCCGTCCGCCCCAGATGCACCACCAGGGCCTGCTTATTCTGCTCGACCGTAAAAATGCCCGACGCAAAATAGCAAACGATCAGCACGATCATCGCCAGCTTCAGGATGCGAAAGCTCGTTCGCAACGCATCCGCCATCGACTGCTGGGCCGCGTCCATGGGAACGTCCAGAACCTGTAGCGATCGCTCAGCCGTCGGGTTGCTTGATTGAGGTTGAATGGACATGTCGGGCTATTTTCCGGAGCTGGAGTTTCCAATCACCCGGGGCGCTACCGCCTCCAAAGCCGGCGGGCTTGCCGTGGGTGAATTCGATTCGTTGAACAGGTCGATCGGGGGCGACGACTGATCGAAAATGAACGTCGTGTTTTCGGAGAACGCAATTTCCAACGTGCGAATCTTGTCCAGAAAGATGCGCAGCTCGGGATACTCCTCGAATTGAGAATAAAGCTTGCTGACGATCCGCTCGCCCTCGTTGCGGATCTCGTCGGCCTTGCGCTTCGCCACCGCCATGATCCGCTCCCGCGCTTCGTGCGCCGACGCCACAATCTGCTCCGCCTCAGCCCGGCCCTCCGCCTCGTAATTGTCGGCCTTGATCTGCTCATTCTTCTTCATGGCGTCAAACACCGCCTCGGTCACCGATTGCGGAAGCGTCAGTTTGGTGATACCGAAGAACGAAATATCCACGCCGTATTGCTGTCGCCACAATTCCCGCAGATTCGACCCGGTCTGCGAGACCGCCACGTCGTCCGATTCACGCACCCGACCGATCATTTCTTGCTCGATCTCGTCAAGCCGGCGCTCCTTCGGGTCCGTCGAAACGAAATGGGAAAAGTCGTACTGCCCGATCACCGCCTTCTTTTGCGACCGAATCGCATTCCGCAGATGTCGCTCGCCGTCCTCCAGTTGTGGAAAGCTGAGATGAAACTTGTACGGATCCTGAATCGTCCAGAACGTTGACGTCGTCACGATCACGTTCTTGCTGTCCGCCGTGTAGGTCTCCTCCGTCCGATCCTCCAGCACCCGAATCCGCTTGTCGAACTTGACCACGTTTTGAATAGGCCAAGGCCACTTGAAATACAGCCCCGGCTCGGTATCCGGGGACGCTGCCGGCTCGCCGAACGTCTCCCGGATGGCGACTTCGGTAAACCGCACCTGATACGTACACATGTAAAATCCGACGATAATCACCACCACGCCGGCTGCGAGTAAGGTGGGAAGGTTTCGCACGATGGGTCTCCTCGATCCGGTTAGGGCGCGTTCGCCGATGTATCCAAATCCAAAGTCGATCGTTTCTCAGTCTCGTATTCAATAATCAAGTCGCCCGCTCCGCCCGTTCCCGTAAAGACGAAC
Source organism: uncultured Phycisphaeraceae bacterium (assembly GCA_964424105.1). Lineage (GTDB taxonomy): Bacteria > Planctomycetota > Phycisphaerae > UBA1845 > UBA1845 > CAYRHJ01. The sequence continues at coordinate 131,811 of CAYRHJ010000038.1, forward strand.
TTCCGCATCGCCGGCAGACGCGACTTGAGCAATTCCAGATACCGCCGCAACGGGTAAAGCCGCGGCGCCGCACGATAGGCAACCAATTCATTCACGAACGCCCGCGTCTTCGACTCCGCCGCGCTGATCGATGCCGATCGCTCCGTTCGCGCCGCCGAGATTTCACCCGCGACCGCACCGCTGGCCTGCGCTAGATTGATTTCAGAATCCCCGAACAACAACTGCTCCACCCGCAGCCCCGCCGCCTCCAACTCGGCCCCATGGGCCTTCTCCGGCTTGGAAGTCAACGCGTCCAGCTCTCGGATGGCCTGATCGAGCGCCCGGGCCCGTTCCAAACTGCCAGCCGTCAGCGTCAGGATCCGATTGGCTTCTCCGCGGGCGGACTCGATGGCCGCCGTCTTTTTGATCTCCGCCGCCACCACGTTTTGAAACGTCGTCGCCACGCTGCTCTCCGACGGCGGATGGGCCTCTTGCAAAGACACGAACAGAATCTCGATCCCCAGATTCAATTCGTCGTCACACCGCCGCTGAAGCCGGTCCCGCATCCCCTCGCCGAACGACTTCCGCTCCACGCCCATAAGCTCAACTATGCTCGTTCCGCTCACGTAGTCCGAAAGCTCCTGATAGGCGATCGTACGCAAAACGCTTTCCGGATCGGCAAATCGGTAGGCATAATCGAACAGACTCTTGATGCGGTAGTCGATTTCCACCGAGACCATCATCAAGCTCACCGCCACGCTCTTCGACCGGCGACCCGCACCGGGCAACTCCGACGTCTCCAACCCAAAACGGCTGCCCGACGGACTCGCCACCAGCATCGGCGTTTCGCTGACGTCATGCTCCTCGCCCCACAGCAGCGCAACGTCATGGTTGTGCTCAAGTTCGTGATCGTGATCGTCATCTTCCTCATCATGGGCCTGGTCCGAAGCCTCTTCGCTGCCCACGATCATCGTTCGCAACACCGCCACCCGTTCCCGAACCACGCGATCGATCGGCCAAGGCCACTTGATATGCAATCCCGCCGCCAGCGTCGCCTCCGGTTCATGGACCAACCTGCCGAATCGCTCGACGTGGGCACGCTCGTCCACGTCCACGATCGTCACGCTCGAAAGCAGAATCAACGCCACCGCCGTCAGCGTGACCAATGGAAAAACCGCCCGTTGAATCAGCTTGTAGAACCACGTGCTGCTGACCTCAAATCCGAATTGATAGTTGATCGTCTGGGCGATCGAGCGCATCACCCCACCGGGCTGGCTGAACAACGCCAGCAAGCGGCTCTCAAATGCCGGATGAACCGCCACCTCCGCGCGCCGCGGGCGATAGAAATCCAGTATGAAATTCACCAGAATTTCGATTCCCAGCAGCCCCATGCCCACGCGGATCACGTACACCGCCGCCGGTTCCGCCCAGACCTGCGTCGTCTCCCATTGGGCGAGTATCATCGCCACGACCACCACGGTCGCAGTCAGCGCATTGCCCAAAACATAACTGCCGCCCGCGCGCAACAACCGCCAAGACCGCTCCCGGGCCATTCCTATCACGTAACGCGAAAACGCAAAACAAAACACCGCCACCCCGCCCAACAACAGCATCATGGCGAACGGCTCGGGAGAGCGTCGCCAAGTCGGCGACAATAGCATCGACGTCCCCTCCGCCGACTTCCACGTCAAAATCGCCCCGGCTACCGACAAGTGATAGGCCGCAACAATGAGCGTGACCCCCGGAACGAGAAACTTGTAGGTCCAATTCAACCGCCGGCGATGCAACAACATGGACTCATCGCCCACGTCGAACATGTTCGTCGCCAATCCCGCTTCCTGGGCACGTCTCAATTGTTCAGTTTCTAAATCCTCCAACTTGCTCAGGTGGCTTTGCCGAAAAACCACCAAGACAATCACCCAGATCGGGATGCCGCCCGCCAGATGAATAGCCACGTTCGTGACAGCGTCCGAGCCGAACGAAGGCCACATCCCCACAGCCAAAACGGATCCAAAAAGTATCGCCGAAACCAGCAGGCCGCTGAGACTGACAAGCTGCCCACGGCGATCCGACTGACCCTGTACGCTCGTTTCAGATGCTCTCATTCCTTCCATCCGAACATGTCAACAAATCGCGTGATTTCCGATTCTCGCGAACCCCCGCAACTCTCGCCGCGTCGTATTCAACGGACCCGGTTGTCCGCCGGGCCGCCGAGCCTACAATACCCTCCGGGTCTTGCCAAGGGCATCCGTCTCCAAGACTTGCGTTAGTCATTGAAACGAAAGAACTTAAGAACCTATTATGCTCGACCGATTGATCAGCATCGCCTCGAACACTTTTGTCGAGACCATTCGCCAACCCCTCTTCGGGGTTCTCCTCGTCGTCATCGCCCTGCTTCTAGTCATGAATATCTTTCTAGCCGGTTTCACCCTCGACGACGACGACAAGCTCCTCATGGACCTTGGTCTTTCTACGATGCTCCTGGGCGGTTTGTTCTTGTCCGCATTCTCCGCCACCGGCGTCCTCACACGGGAAATCGAAAACAAGACCGTCCTGACCATCATCAGCAAGCCCATCACCAGGCCCGTTTTCCTCGCTGGAAAGTACCTGGGGCTGTTCGCCGCCCAATTGGTCGGATACTACCTCTCATTCCTGATCTTCCTCCTCTGCATGCACCATCGTGTGTTGCAAACTACCGCCGATCCCTGGGATTGGCCGGCCATTCTGTTCGGTGGCGGATCAGCCATCGCCGGTATATTCATCGCAGCGGCCTTGAACTATTTCTACGGCAAGGAATTTATTTCGACTTGCATAGCCGTAGTCTTGCCGCTCTTGACCGTAGGAACCGTGGTCACCGGCTTCTTCGATCGTGAATTCAACCCGGCTTCATTCGGTGCGGCGTTCGGAAGTGGACAAATCATCGTCGCCGCCTATTTGATTCTACTGGCCATCAGCGTGATCGCCTCGATCGCGTTGGCTGCCTCGACGCGACTGGGCCAGCTCATGACCCTGATGGCCTGCACCTTCGCGTTGATTCTGGGTCTGTTGAGTGACTGGGTGTTCGGACAACACCAGAACGAGTCCTACGCCGCGTCCGTCATCTACCACATCGTTCCCAACTTCAACTACTTCTGGGTCGTCGATGCCGTCACGTCGAACATCCAAGTGCCATTGACTTACGTCGTGTACTGCACGGGATATGCATTCCTGTGGGTCGTGGCCATCCTCATGGTGGGCGTCGCACTGTTTCAACGCCGCGAAGTCGGATAAGACCGGCGATCCGCCCCCGCCTCTTAGCACGCCTAACGATTTCAGAGCCGCGACTAACATTATCAGAGCCGCAACCAAGTCATTTACGAGCCGCGAGCGCAAAGCGAGCGGTCTTTCCGACCCCCGACCGCGACTTTCCGAGCCGCGAGCGCGAAGCGAGCGGTCTTCTCTTTCAACAATTACAGAGCCGCGAGCGCGAAGCGAGCGGTCTTCTGCATGGGTGGCCCACCTCCGTTGGAGGTGGGGGAGCCGATGATTATCGCAGGTGCCCCATCCATCGCGCAGCGATGGGTGGGGTCCCGATGATCGGCGTTCGGAGGATTTCGAACTCGCAACTTCGTAGTTCGTAGCGCCGGTCTTCACCCGCTTTTTAATACTACATCGCTATGAAGCTTTGCAGCGCCACCCGATGAACGAGTCCTCCTGGGATTCATGACTCGTCCATCGCCCCGGAAGGGGCAACGGATCGTAGCCACCACAAACCGAACGACCCGACACGGATTAGCGTGGTGGCGTACGTCGTGTTGCGCCAAACCAACGGACGCCGGGGCGGTTTCCGCGGGCCTTGCCCATGGCGTCGCCGCTACGGTCCGCAACACGGATCATCGTCGCTGAAAGCATTCAGAACCGCAAACAAATCCTTATGGGTTGATCGTTGCATTGCCGGCGCACGGATGGATGTCCACACGCTCCATGGAGCAAGAATGCTTACAGACCTCGGACCGGCCATTCCTTCATTCCCGCCCGGTTCCCGCAACGTGCTCGTTCGACTCGAGCTGCTCTAATTCGCGTTCGGCGAGCTTTACAGTCCACTGGCCAGCTAAATCCATAAAGAGCGTTACTTCCGGGCCGGTGTTCGCCTCTCCCAATCGCTTCACACTCGTGAGAATTCTCACAGCCGCCGCGCGATCCCCTTGAGCAATCGCTGATTTGGCCCGTCCCTCCACGTCGCGAACGAATTGGCGAAGCTCCTTTATGGTCGCGGACAATTTCTCCTGTAACTGGTCACGTTCGGCCTCGGGCAGTGATATGAAATGTTGCTCCGAGAATTCGAAGGGGCGTAAGCTTGCGACAGACGCTGGGTCATCTACGTTAATGCCCAGAAACTCGTCAATGGCCTGTTCCCTGCCCCCGGTCGACCACTGCTGTAAAATGGAATTGATGTGGATCTCGGAACTTGAGGCTCGGAATGAAGCCGTCCCCTTCAGGTAGAAAAAAGATCCGAAACCCACAAGCAGAAGGGCAACACTCCACAACGCAATGTTGGTGACGTTACGTCTGGGTCCCAATGTTACTCACCGATTTGCGTGATGCACCCGGGGTACGCCCATCAGCCGCGGATGGGCCTACGGCTTGTCGGATACGAATTGCTCTCCATCATCATTCCAAACGCGGTCAACGCCTACCGTGCTCAGCGCGAACGACTCTCGAGCGACGGGGGCATTCAACGAAAACCGGGTGATAATGTACGATAACATGGCGACCTCAGCCCCACCCTCATCGAACGCACGCAGCACCATGTGCTGTGGCCAAAATGTTGGACCATCGTCGGTACCCACCTCAAGGTAATGCGAAAATTCCGTTGACGTCAAAATCCCGTCATCGGTCACGCGGTCAATCCGTAGCGGCTTGTTACGAGCACCCGGAGCCGTAAAGACGTGATGCACGTATTCCCGCCCCTCATAGGTTCCACCGGGAAACTCAGCCCGCTCCAATCGTCGCCCCTCTTCTGCAACCTCGATCCAAACGACATTCCAGAACTCATCCGCCGTCTGGTCCATGATGACGTCTTTGAGACGCAGTCGAGTCGCGTAGTTTTCGTCGCTCTCGGGATATCGGAACTGGATGAGTTCCAGCACGGGATTGGGCAACGTCATCAGCAGCGTCGCGTTGTCCTGGGCGGAATAGGTGAGAAGCCTGCCGCCGGGATGCAACATTTGAAAGTGCTGACCATCGTAGGCAAATTGTGTGTCCATTCCGGGGTACCCGGACGGGTCCATGAAAGAGACGATTTTATACGCATCACCCGCGGCGGAGTATTCCATTCGGCCTTGGATCGGTACGCCGACCGCTATCTCCCGGGGCTTCGGCGCCTGACGGGCATCCGGGTCGATCCAGACAGGGTCAGGATCGCAGGGGCAAAATGCGATGCTCGATGAGGCCTCAACCAATGCTTCAAATTGCAGCGAAGAAATCGATTGGAATTGGGCTAAAAGGTCCCGCAGGTCCGGCGTCCGGATGTCGGGATCGATCGATGCGTCAGGACTAAGCCGTCGTTGCATCTGAGCCGATGCGATGCCCCAAACGCATGCGCAAACCACCATCGTTACCAACCACCCTGCCCGTCGACGACAAGCCTTGATGATCAGCGCCGCCATTTTTGTATCCTTTCAGCGGAATGCGCTATGGACAAAAACCCGAGGCCAACGGGGGACCATAGGCACATCGAAAAAAGATCCAGCATTTTCTTGTGCCGCAGTCCCCTCCGGCAGTTTCCAAATCCCCCTGTGTGCTCGTGTTGAGCGAGGGAAGGGATGTCGGCACTTTGACACAATTGGTACCCCCGCAAGGGCCTTCGTCGTAACACTGTCCCAGCGTGGTCACGGTTGTGATTGAAGCGAATCGGACTCCTGAGACCCAAGGGGTCGAAGTGCGGGCGACGTCGGCATTGATGCACACGAGAAAAACGGAAAGGACAAAAACATCGCAGACAAGGTAAGCCGGCACTCGATTCACCGTTCGGCTCCTCCTTTTGTCGCCGAGCGAACGTGACATCATGCGTCCCAAGACATCGATGTTTATGAAATGTCTAGACACGCCCCAGCACGATATTATCGACACGCTGTTCAGCTTTATGTTGCCGTTCTTAAGCCTCCCGCCTGCGACCTGTCATCCGGTAGTCCGATGTGTACGGGTAGCTAACCACATGTACGCAGCATGTCAAGTAAAATATCTAAATTATAAGCAAATATCGTTGATGGCGGTCTGAAAAAAGGCAGTGGAGCATCGGTGCCATTATTTGGCACCGAAACGGACCACGCGGGCAGAGCTGTACGCCGGATGGACGTGAATGCCCTAGCGGGGTCGGCTGCGCCGACAATGCATGGGATCCCTGCTAAACACTCGGCCCACGACGGGTCAATCATATTCACGTTGACGATTCCCCACCCGACCGAAAAAAACGTCATCCCATTGCCCACTTGACGCTTGAAATGGGACTCGCAGAACCATCCGATCCGGCTCACCGATCTATCTTATCTTGACGATGTCAGTCGGACGGTCGGAGATCAAATGCCATACCCGGACGTTGCAGGTGATCGAACGGTTGGGCCAGAAGACAGCCACTGCGGATCGTGTTCTCTTCCGGGCCGGGAAATCGAGTCTTCCTGCACATGATTGACTCGGCAACGATCGCAATCAGTTTCTATGGAGAGCAACGCATGACATACGCGAATCCGGCGATGACGGGACGGCGATGCGCCACGGCGTTGATGAATGGATCAATGAGATTGGGACTGGCCATGCTGCCCATCGTTGCATGCCTGTCTGTGGCCCTATTCGCCGGCTGTAGCGCACCCCTGCCGCCCCCAATCACCGCGCAAGACGATGGCGACGACACGGACAATGAAACGCCCGTCATGCTGTTCGAAGCCGACGCGGACCCGGAGGTCGCCGCACTGCCCTTCGCAAACGACGAAATCCTAGCCAAGGTGCTCCCTGGTGCACGGGACGATGACCTTCTCGATGCCTATTCCGCAGCCAACGCCACGCCCATCGAATCGCTGGAAGCCATTCAGCTCGTTGCGCTGCGTGTCGATCCCGACCAATTCGATCAAGCCGCGACCGCCCTCGCCACCCATCCCGTTATCGAATCCGTTCACAAGAGCTACTTCTATGACGCGCAGATGCTTCCCGACGATTCCGAATTCAATCAACAGGATCATTTCGACGCCATCAACGCCCCAGCCGCATGGGGCATTACCACCGGCGACGAAGACACAATCATCGCCATCCTTGACACCGGCGTGGAATCGGACCACCCCGATCTACAGGCCAAGCTCGTCGACGGCTGGAATGTGTATGACGATGACGACAATACGCAGGACGTGATGGGTCACGGCACCTCCGTCGCGGGGGCAGCCGCAGCCATCACCGACAACGATCGAGGCATCGCGGGAGTCGCATGGGACAATCCCATCATGCCCATTCGCGTTTCCAGTGCCAGCGGGCGGGCATCCAGCCGCAATGTCGCCAAGGGCATCGTCTGGGCCGTCGATCATGGCGCCCGCCTGATCAACGCCAGCTTTGCACCGATGGGCGCTGATCAGATGGTGTTAGCCGCCGCCGAATACGCCCGAAACAGCGGCGCGATCGTGTTTATCAGCGCCGGCAACAACGGCAAGTTTTTTGAAGCCGATCGAAATGACAACGCTGTTTTCGTTGGCGCGATGGACCAGGACGGTGAATTGGCGTCATTTTCTGACACCGGAGATTTTGTCGATTTTGTCGCTCCCGGAACTCGCATCCGCACCACGTCAACCGGCGCGGGCTATCGCAACGTCAACGGAACGTCATTCGCCGCACCCATCACTGCCGGCGTCGCCGCCCTCGTCTGGTCCGTCAACCCTGCATTTCGACCGGCCACCGTTGTCGAAATCCTGACCGATACCGCGACCGATCTTGGCACCCCAGGTCGCGACGAATTGCACGGTTTCGGCATCATCGACGCATTCGCCGCCGTGACAGTAGCACTTGATTTTGTTGAACTGGAAGACGCCACTCCGCCGACGATCCGTTTTATTTCGCCGTCCGATAACACGACCGTAACCGGATCATTGAGAATCTCCGTCTCAGCTACTGATGCGAACAAGGTCGCGGATGTTGTGCTGATGTTGGACGATGAACCATTCGCTACTGATACGTCCGATCCGTTCGTGTTCACACTGAACGCCCGCCATGTTTCGTCCGCTCGACATACGCTAACTATCGTGGCTACAGATACTTCCGGAAATCGTTCCGCCCCCCAAACAGTTGACATCATTGTGCAGGGTGGAACAAGCGGCGGCGGATCAGGAGGCGGTACTGACGGGGGCGGATCGGGCGGAAATACGGCTGGAATCGATGATGAGGCACAAGATCAACCGCCGCAAGTCGTCATCACGTCTCCGCAAGAAGGAACCAGTGTCAACACCAGCATAGCAATAATAAGTTCAGTAACAGATGATATTGGGTTGCGTGGCGTTGAAACACTGGTCGATGGTGTGCGGCAGCGATTCGATGTGTTAACCGGTACGGATCAAGTGGTTACGTTTGTCTGGAACGCAGCCACAACCCCGACCGGCATTCACAGGATCACCATTCGCGCGGAAGATTCGTCCGGGAATATGTCGAGCGCGACTGTAACACTTTTCAAGGACTAGGTTTTGGGTGTCGAGGACACTGAACCATGGTTCACAACGGCCAAGAGCAGGCAGGGCCGAATTATCTATAACCAAAGCGTTTGCCGAATGTTAGATAGGACTGTGGGTTTGGGCGCCGTGACCTTGACTTGTTTGGCATAGGTTGATACAAAGGGTGATAACACGAACAGAACTGTAGGGCGATCATCAGGACTTTTTTCCGAGGGGCGGTCCGTCAGACGGGGCATTGAATGTCTGACCAAAGTGGCGGGAAGTTGTTAAGATGATCTGGGATTGGGTGGCCTCGATGTGACTGAGGCATGTGGGGCGTAAGCCGATCCACGGAGGGTAGGCCCAAGGGGCGGCGATCGAGTCTTCGATGGTCGTCCGGATTGTCCGTAGCCGCCTGAAGTTTGAAGGCTACACATTCCGGGAATCGCTGGGCAAGGGGTGTGCAAAACCGAGTCAGGGCATTTCGTCAGAATGGCGATATATTTGCCCGAATGATTTACGAGGATGCCGCGGACCGGCCAAAGGTCGGTGTATGGCATTTCTTGGGGGAGACGGTTCGATAACACCAAAACACCTGGGTTAAGATATCGAGCCGTGGGTCACCGTTCTTTTCGCGAGGAACATCGACTCATGATCATCGATTGGTAATAGACCTACGACTTTAATTGCTGGTCCGTGCGTTGCATCCGCAACACGACGAAGCAAGCTGGGAGTCCGCTTTCATGCCGTCAGTCAGTTGGTACGCTCGTCGCCTCCGCTCCATGTCTGTGCCGGAGTTGGCTTGGCGATTGCGCCACGCGATTCAAAGCAAAGCCGACAAATGGTCGGCGGAATCACGTCAAACGCCGCCCAGCTTGTCAAGCGTCATGAATGGCGAGGGCCAGGCGGGGATCATGCGCCGCCATCTATTCGGGGACGCCGTACAGGTGATGGCGTCGGCAAACCAGGGGCATTTGAAGCCGGAATGGAAGCAGGAGACGGTTCGGCGGGCGGAACTCCTGGCGGAACATGTCTTGCCATTATTTGACCTCGAGACTTGCTCACTGGGCAGTCCCGTCAATTGGAATTTCGAATACAAAGCGAACAGGACTGCGCCGCTGGTATTCGCGGCTGAGATTGATTATCGCGACCATGACGTCACCGGGGATTGCAAGTTTGTCTGGGAGCCCAATCGGCATCACCACTGGGTCACCCTGGGACGTGCCTACCGATATACGGGCGACGAACGGTATGCCCGCGTGGTCGTGGAACAATGGGAAAGTTGGCTGCATCAATGTCCGTTTGGGATGGGCATGAATTGGCGTAGCCCGCTCGAATTGGGCATTCGCCTGATCAATTGGGTGTGGGCGTTGGAACTGGTTCGAACTTCTCCCGAGCTTACTCCCGAGCGAATCGAGCGAATCGTCGCGACGATTTACCTTCACATTCGGGAAATCACACGGAAGTACTCGCGATTCTCGTCGGCCAACAATCACCTGATTGGTGAGGCTGCGGGCGTGTACATCGCGTCCACCTACTGCCGGGGCCTGAAAAACGCCCGTCGATGGCGCGAGGAGGCCAAGTCGATCCTGGAGGCGGAGATTCTACGACAAACATTTCCGGACGGCGGCACGCGCGAACAAGCGCTGGGATACCAGACTTTTGTGCTCCAGTTCTTTCTGTTGTCGGCCTTGGCTGGACGAAATGATGGCGATTCATTCAGTGCGGAATACTGGCGTCGAATGGAAAAGATGTTTGAATTCCTGGCCACATTTGATGACGCCCGGGAATGGTCACCACTCTTCGGCGACAGCGACGACGGATACGTGTTAGATTTGGGGACGCCGCTGGGTCATCCGCAGGCATGCCTGTCGATCGGTGCGGTCCTGTTTGAGCGCACCGACCTAGCTGCACACGCCGACGCGTTTCCGGAGGCGGCGTATTGGTTGCTGGGTGAACCAGCCGAGGCGTGTTTCGAAAAACTGAAAGCGGCGAAATCGTCTCGACCGGCTCGATCGTTGGCGCTGGAGCACACGGGATACTATGTCTTGCGATGCGGACGAGGGTGCGGAACCGGGTCCATACGGGCCGTTTTTGATTGCGGAGAACTCGGATACGAGTCGATCGCCGCGCATGGGCATGCCGACGCATTAAGCCTCACTGTTCACCTTGACGGTTGGGATCTGATGGTCGATTCCGGGACGTTTGATTATTTCACGTATCCCGAATGGCGGACCTATTTTCGCAGCACTCGCGCACATAATACAGTGGAAATTGACGGGTTGGATCAGTCGGAAATGCTCGGCGCTTTTTTGTGGGGTCGAAAGGCCCGGTCTCGATGTCTCCACTGGGAACCGAAAGCGGACGGTGGATGCGTGACGGGCGAGCACGACGGGTACCACGTTCTCGACGACCCGGTGACTCATCGACGCACGGTCCGGCTGAACGGCGATGCTCGTGAATTGACCATCACGGATCGACTGGAAGGTAAAAAGCGACATTCCGCCAGGGTGCTGTGGCATCTTTCGGAGTATTGTCGGATTGAAAAACGTGATCAAAACGTCATTGAGGTGACCTGCGGTGACGTTGGGCGGGCGGTGATTGAAATGGATCCGAGGCTGCATGTTTCCGTGATTCACGGAGGCGAAGATCCTATCATGGGATGGGTCAGTCGGGGATATCATCGCAAGACGCCGTCTTCGACGATCATCGGGAGTGTTGATTTTGACGGCCCGACGGAGTTTTCGACGGGAGTCGCGCTGGGTTGTTTGTAACGGACCTGTTAATCGGTGTCCCGTGGAAACATCGGTGTTGTGTATCGGATGCCACGGGTTTGGAAGGATGCCATGTGACCGATCGCGAAAGCGAGTGGGCGAGGTGTTTCATCCCGCTCGGGTTCAAAGGCGTCCAGTTTTGGATCGTGTTTTGGTCATATGGCGTTCGATTTGAGGTGACTCAACGAATTCGAGCAATGATCGCTCGTTGTTATGAGATGGATGGGTGAAAGTAGCCATGAGACGAATGACGCAAGCGCCCCTAGCCGTCGAGAAGACGGACGCCGCGATTCAACAGGGGCGAGTGGAAACAGGGATCAGCAGTGGACCGCAAACAGGCATCGATGCCATGACGGACGTGATGGGGGTGATACTGGCAGGTACCCATGCTTGGGGGGCTTGTCAATTGGAACGCATCGGACCACGCGTCTTGTCTTCCATTGCCAATCGTCCGCTGATCATTCATTTATTGAATTGGTTCGCCGATTCCGGGGTCCGCCGGGTCAGCATTTGTGGGAACAGCGACACCGACGCCGTGCGCCGAAGTCTGACAAACGGGACAGCCAGTCGCTACATCCCGAGAGCATTGAAGATCGACTATTATGAAGACTTGGCCCCACGCGGTCCTGCGGGGTGTATTCGCGACGCCGGTTGCGCAGGCCGGGGCGATTCGTTGGTCGTGGTCGATGGGAGCATCATACCGCAGATGACCATTCAGCACCTCATGGAAGGACATGCCAGGACCGGAGCAGCCTTGACGGTGGTCGTCTCGAACGGCGACGATGAAACGGCCAGCAATGGAGACGGACTGACGCCGACAGGAATTTACGCGATGGATCGCAGGGTGATGGAATTCATCCCGGCGCTGGGTTATCAGGACATCAAGGAAACGCTGATCCCGCAACTCCACAAGGCCGGGGTGGCTACGATGCCGCTGATGGACGCCCGCCCGACTCCTCGTGTCAACGGAGTTGACAGTTGTCTGGCGGTCAACGCCTGGTTTCTTATTGGAATGATGAACGATTCGGCGGGCTTTATGAGCCGTTATGGCTGCGACTATGACTTTTCGGGAGAATGCCGGGTTCACAAATCAGCGAGCGTGGACTCGACCGCCAAGCTGGTCGGTCCTATCCTAATAGATGAGGGGGCATGCATTGGGGCCAACGTAACGATCATTGGGCCGACAAGTGTCGGCGCTCGTTCGCAAATCCATGAATCGGCGGTGGTCTGCCGGTCGGCCATTTGGGATGATTGTGTGATCGGGCGTGGCGCTTCGCTCGATCGTTGCATCGTGACGACCCGGTCCGAAGTCCAGGAAGAGTCGGTGTGGAGATACACCGTGTTTTCCGAAAACACCAGGCATGGCCCGCAAGTTGGTCGATGGTTCGGGCCGCCCCCGGCTCCTAACGCGGTCCCGGTGCAGGCCGCCAAGCAGCGCAAGAAGATCGGATACAGCATGTTTTCAGGAACGCAAGGCCGATAACCATGCCACAACCACACGATGATGCGATTGCCCGCCCGTTCGCAGCCGGTCCATCCCATGGGCTGGCTACGATCCGGGATCAGTCGCCGACGTTAACGTCGTCGCACGAATCTGCGATGTCAACGACGATGATGCCCGCGGGTCTGCCTCCTTCGGCTCAATTTTCCATCGGGATGTTGTTGCGTATGAAGTGGCTGATTCTGGGTGTGTTCGTGCTGGTTGCGGCGACGGCGATTCCGCTGATATGGCTTTTCGTGGTTCCGGAGTATCGGGCGACGGCGATGGTTCGAGTCGCGCCGGTGGTGCCGCGGCTTTTATATCAGTATGAAGAAACCGGGCTGGTGCCGTTGTACCAGTCCTATTTGCAGACGCAGGTTTCATTGATTCGTAGCCCGGTCATCCTCGAGCAGGTTCTAGACGATCGGGAAGTTCGGGAGACGGAGTGGTTTAAGAACCCTCCCAAACCGTTGTTGGGTTCCAACCTGCCGGCATTGCAGCGCTTGATCAAGTGTACGGCTGTTGCACCTCGTCAGGGCACGGAGCTGATCAACGTTTCCGTGGGGGACAAGAACGCGAGCGACGCCCAGATCATCGTCAACAAGATCGTCCGCCAATATGAGAATTACGCCAGCACCGCGGAGGAAAAGAAGGAAGAGTTGAGGTTTCAGGTGTTGACCGACAAGCAGGCGGAGCTGCGAGATCAGATAGAAGGCAAGATTCGTACCAAGAGCCTGCTGGAAAGCAAACTAGGCACGTCCGAGCCTACGGAGATTCGAACGCGTGTGGCGGACCGATTGGTGGCGCTGGAACAGGAACGAGAAGACCTGAATCTCGAAAAAGAGCTGAACCAGTGGCGAATTGATTACCTGGCAGCCGCGATCGACTTGATGGATGCCGAGGTCGGTTCGGACGAGGCTGCGGAGGAGTCCGGCGCGTCCAAGGATCCGACGGAGCAAGATGCGCGATATCGCGGTGACGCGATTTGGCGTCTGCGACAGGCGAATTACGAAGAAGCCAAGCTGGAAGCGGAATTGGGTCGCGACCATTTCGGCGATCATCACCCCACGATGAAGCAGCTCAAAGCTCGGGCCACGCACATGGAGACGCTTTTGGTTGAGCGTGAGCGGGAACTGGATGATCCACGCTTCGCGCCCGTTGTGGTGCAGCCCGACGGTTCGGCGGTGACGGCCGACGCGTATAACCCCGACACGCTACAGCGCTCCTTGGCGGAGGCGGATTTTCGAAAGGAACAACTCAGCGGGGCGATCGATAACCAGAAGAAACGTGTCGACGACGTGAATCAGAAAGCCCAAACGATCGAGCGATTGGACGACGAGATTGTCCAACTCCGCGATCAACTCGATGACGTGAGTCAGCGATTGAATGTCCTGCGCATCGAGAAGAAGGGGAAGGAATTGGGCCGGGTGAGCATCGCCGCGACGGCGGTCTTGCCGGTCGAACCGTCCAGCGATCGCCGGGCCCTGTTGACCATCGTGGCGTTCGCCGCTGCCTTTGCGTCCGCGGTGGGGTTGGCGTTTTTGAAGGGCATGCTCGATCCGTCCGTGCGGGAGGCGCAGGACGTGCGGGCGACCGTTCGTATTCCGTTCCTCGGTGTTTTGCCGCGGGTCGAATTTGATTGCAAGTCGATGGACGACTCTGCGCCGGAAGTCCGGGAGTGCATGAGGATGGTCCGGACGGCGCTGTTGGATCGTCTGGGAGCTTCCGGTGGGCGAACGGTCGCGGTCACCAGCCCGGGGCCGCAATCCGGCAAGACCAGCGTCTCGATGTTGTTGGCGAAAAGCCTGGCCCGTGCCGGAAAGCGGGTTTTGCTGGTTGACGCCGATTTACGTCAAAGGCGACTGTCTGAGCAGATGGGTGTCGCTTCCAACCAGGGACTTACTGATGTATTGAGCGGACGGGTCAACCATTCGGAAGCGATCGTCGCGTCCTCCGTGGATCGTGTAGACTTGCTCCCGTCGGGAAAAAAGGTATCAGAAGGTGAGTCGGAATTGATGGCCAACGGAGTTTTCAAGAAATCCATCGATCATTGGAAAGAAACGTACGATTTTGTACTATTCGATAGCGCTCCGGTGTTGCCGGTGGCTGACGCTCGGATTTTGGCGAGTCAGGTGGATGGGACCATTTTAACGCTTCGATCGGCGTTTAGCCGTCGGGCGGAGGCGGTGGAGGCGATCGATTTGTTGGGTGCTGCGGGCGGCAAGACGATCGGTACGATCCTGGTAGGCGTGGAACCGAATCTTATCTACGGTTATGGTGACACAGCCTACTAAGATTTGGAACGCTTAACATTTTCACTGCCAGGGCCGCGAGGGAGCGGTCCCCTTGCCTATTCGAATGGCAGGACGGCCGTTGTGTTAAGCGCTCTTAAGTTTCGCCCCGAGCGTTAACCAGACAGCCTCGAATCGCGTAAACACGTGCAAATCATTCCCATTGTTTTGGATCTTCGCCCTGGCTACCTCGACGGCGCTTCGGCTGGTGAATCGCTTTTGTCCCTGCCGCTCGGCACGGGCTCCGTTTTTGGCGAATTGTCGTCATGGCTGCTCCATTCGGGCTGCACCGGCCTGAGCGTGCTACCGACCTTTCAGCCGGATGTTCAGTACGTCGAGCGGATTCAAACCGTTGCTCCGCCCAATACGAGAATCGTCGGCGCCGACGTGTTGGCCAACCTCATTCACGATCACGAGCCTTCGGACTTGCTTCTCGTAGTTGATCCCCGCTATTGGCCGCTAAGCGGATTGGAATTCGGCTCGCTTTTGACGGACGATCGGGAACCGGGATGGGCTGTGCACGGGGTGGCCATGGCTTCCGCGGGACGGGGCGCCAAGGAATACGTCCATTGTGACGACAGTGGGCGAATCCGTCGAATCAGCCGGTATTACGATCAAGTAACCCACCTGCAAATCAAAGCGGTGTCCTATTCCGTCGTTCCGTTGGCGTCTTGCGAAAAAATCCGATTGCGGTCATTGGCGGAGTTTCGCGCGGCGCTCGCTAAGCGTGGCGTTCTGAGTCGAGATGTTCCGATCCAATCAGCCGTTGTCGACCTGTCGGACTCAGCGGGATTCCTGACCTTGAGCGAACAGCAGATTCTGGCTCACGTTTGCGATCGCGCACCCTACGGATTTGTGTTGCAAGAGAACGGCGTCCTTGTGGCCGATCAACACGAAATCCACGAATCAGCCAAGATCATCGGGCCTGTCATTGTGCAAGACGGCGTTTGCATTGAAAAAGACGCCATTGTCGTGGGACCTAGCGTTTTGGGTGCCGCAAGCCGTATTTCCAAAGGTGCGACGGTGGCCCAGTCGGTCCTTGCTTGCGGGGCCATCGTACCCGCGGGACACATGATTCGGCAGAATATCGCCGTTGGAATCGAGGGTGCTGGGTTTCAAGCGACGTTGAATCGCGAAGGGAGGCGGGACCCCTGGCCTGTGGTGCAGGATGACGCGATTCGGCTGTTGGCGGATGCGTCCGCAGCCGGGGGTGTAGGCCATTTTCAGTCGGATTATCCCAGGTTCAAGCTGATCGCCGACGTGGCGTTGGCGGGCATATCATTGGTTTTGCTGGCCCCCCTATTCGCGATCGTCGCGCTCTTGATCAAGCTGGACTCCCGTGGGCCTGTGTTCTTCGGCCACCAGCGCGAGGGCAAGGACGGTGACGTTTTTCGGTGCCTCAAGTTTCGGACCATGTGTGCCGATGCACATCTTCAACAACGGCGACTTTACAACACAAATGCACTCGACGGACCGCAATTCAAGCTGCATAATGACCCGCGCGTCACGCGGGTAGGAACTTGGCTGCGGGCGACGAACATTGACGAGCTGCCGCAGCTCATCAACGTCTTTTTGGGGCAGATGAGTCTCGTCGGCCCCAGGCCATCTCCATTCCGCGAAAACCAGATCTGCGTGCCGTGGCGGCGGGCCAGACTTTCCGTGCGACCGGGAATTACAGGTCTGTGGCAGATTTGCCGAGATCAGCGGTCAGAGGGAGATTTCCATCAATGGATCGCATACGACATCCTGTACGTTCGAAACCTTTCGTTTTGGCTGGACATCAAGATTCTGGTAGCCACCGCGTTAACGCTGGGTGGACTTTGGAACGTCCCCCCAAACTGGTTGGTCCGCCAGGAACGCGGATTTCCCAGGCAGTCGCCCGATGGCCGGACCGGCCAGAAGAAATCTCCCCAAACCCCGTCACAACGCGATGGCAAGTTGGCCAGCGTCCGATAATCTCCAACGCCACATCTAATCGTTCTGTCGCCGCCCATCGGCCAATCGCTTCTTTCGTGGCGATCGCCTGTTCGAGCCTGATTCTGTGGGGATGCGAGCGCACCACGCAGATGACGCTGGACGAGTTTCTTCAAATGCAGGCCAATGAGGATGCGATCAAAGCGGCTGAAGTGGCGGAATTGAGTCCGCCGATCGCGGTCGACGAATACCTGACGACCTATCGGGTTGGTTCCGGCGATGTGCTGAACGTGACGATGACCGGGTTGGACGGCCCGACGCTTTCAAGCTCGTTCCGCGCCCGGGTGGATCACGCCGGCAGGGTAGACTTGCCCCTGGTGGGCGAGATCGACGTTGTGGGCAAGGATGAAGCCAACGTTGAGGACGCGATCAAAGCCGCCTATGTGCCACAAATCGTTCGGGAGTTGACGGTCAACGTTGAAGTGGCCACGTTCGAGACGACCAACGTCGTCGTGACGGGCGCTGCGGAGACGCCCGGTTTGGTTCCGCTGCGGCGAACGGAACGAAACCTGTTGTACGCCGTGGCTGCGGCTGGGGGCGTTTCGAGTGGTGCGTCGGGACGGGTTTCGGTCTCCCGCGTTCGCGAGCCGGGCGTAATCGAGTCCTTCAATCTGACGGACCCGTCGGGGCTGGCGCAGTCATTGACGGCTGGTCCGCTTCTTTCGGGCGATATTGTCACCATCGAAGCCGCCCGTCCCAACACGGTATTCGTGGGCGGGCTGGTCAATCGCCCTGGTCAACAGTTCTTCGCAACGGGCGTGCCCTACACGCTGTTACAGGTCATCGCGTCGGCGGGTGGATTGCGATCGGACGTTCTGCCGCGCATCGGAAACCTGATTCGGCGCATGCCCGACGGCAGCGACGTGCGGGTGAAGCTGGATCTGGATCGCATCAAGCGGGGCGACGATCCGAATATCGTCGTATCCGCTGGCGACATTTTGTGGATCCCGGATACATGGGACACGCGTTTGCAGGATTTCGTCAATCGGAACCTGTTCATCCGTGCCGGTTTCAGCTTGAATTACAATATGTCGGGTATCGATTTTCTTAACAGTGCGGCCAAGGCCCAGTCGCTTCAAGGATCCAATTTGGAGAATAGTTTCGATCCCCTGGGTTTCCTGACGCGCAATGCGGCGTTGCAAACGCTTTCGACCGCGCCGCCTCCAACGCCGTGAACACCGTGACGATGGACAAGCCCGTTGCGGCACTCACCGGCGTTCCCGCGTTGCTGGAGTCGCTGCGTGGGACGTCGCTGCGCGGGCTGCGGCGGATGTATCTGCCGAGCGAGCAGATGTTTTGCCATTGCATTCGCCGTGGAGCGGCGGGTGACGTTCCGGAGGGTGTCAGCCGGCGATACACGGCCATTGTTATGATCGGCTTGGCGACCGAATCAACCGCTGCCGCGGGCGCGATTTTGGATGGCGGAACCACGCGGGATCTTGGCGATCGATTGCTGAGTGACGTTGAGCGGGTATCGAATCTTGGCGACGTAGCGCTGACGTATTGGGCGACGCGCTTGCATGATCATCCGCGGTCGGATGTGGCGCTGGAGCGGTTGCGACAGCTTGACCCGGTTCGAGGCAGACATCCCACGGTCGAAATTGCCTGGACCTTGGCATCACTATCCGTTCCGGGTAGGGAGATGCCGGACGCAGCCCTGGCCCGCAAGGTGGCCGGAAGGTTGTCGTCTTGTTATCATGAACCGAGCGGCGCGTTCAGTCATTGGCCGGCTGATGCAAGCCCGACGTGGTTGCGCAGACATGTGAGTTGTTTCGCCGATCTGGTTTATCCGACGCAGGCCCTTTCGTATTACCATCAGGCGACGGGCGATACCCAATCGGCCGCCTTGGCCAAGCGGTGCGGCGCTTTCATGTGCGCTGGTCAGGGAGCCGCGGGTCAGTGGTGGTGGCATTTCGACGTGCGGACTGGCCGAGTGGTGGAGGGGTATCCGGTTTATGCCGTGCATCAGGACGCGATGGCGCCGATGGCGTTGTTTGCGTTGGAAGAGGCCTGCGGCGACACGCACCGCGACGCCGTCGAACGGGGGTTGCACTGGTTACAGTCATCGGTCGAGCTGGAAGGCGGAACGTTGATGGATGAAGACGCCGACCTGGTCTGGCGGAAGGTCGCCCGTCACGAGCCGGGCAAACTCGCCCGCACGTTGCACGCGGCCGCCAGTCGGATTCATCCGGGTTTACGGGCGCCAATGGTCGACGTGATGATGAAACCGGGGCGGATCGATTACGAATGCAGACCCTATCACCTGGGTTGGATCCTTCACGCCTTTCCGGCGAATCGAGCAAAAGCATGGCCGACGTCGGCGTGAAGTCGGTGGATAGGCCCACGCGTTTGCTTTTCGGAATTCCCATTCACGCGATGACGATGGATGACGTTCTGTCGGTTGTGGCCGACACGATTGAAAGGCGATCGCGTTTGCTGATCGGCGTGGTGAACGCGGCCAAGCTGGTCAATATGCGCCGCAGCGAGTTGCTGCGCGAATCCGTCTTGTCGTCCGACGTTGTATTGGCCGACGGGATGGCTGTTGTTTGGGCGATGCGACTGCTGGGTCGAAGTATTCCGGAGCGCGTGGCTGGCATTGATCTGATGACGCGAATGCTGGAAATGGGTAGCGAGCGTCATTGGCGGGTGTTCTGTCTGGGGGCCACCGAGGAGGTGTCGGGGGCTACGGTCGATCGGATAAAGCGGGAATATGCGGGCGTGGTCATCGCTGGGCGGCGTGACGGATTTTTCAAGGCGGACGAAGAGCAGGCGGTGGTGGATGAGGTTAGACGATCCAACGCGGATATCCTGTTCGTGGCGATGAGTCCGCCGAAGAAGGAACAATTTCTGGCGCGTTGGTTCGACGAGTTAAATGTGCCGGTTTGTCATGGCGTGGGCGGTGCGTTTGACGTGTTGGCCGGCAAGACGAAGCGTGCACCGGTCATCTGGCAGAAGTTGGGTATGGAGTGGTTGTACCGGGTCGTACAGGAACCGCGTCGGATGTGGCGCCGCTACCTGGTCACGAATACGCTGTTTTGCTGGATGCTGGCCGGTGAAGTGTTTTCGGCGGTCTTTCGCCGGAAGCCGCGGCTCCGATAGGCAATCGCCGTGCGAACGTCCGGGCGGGCGGCGAGCGTGTTTTGTGGATTACCAGGTATCGTGGGCGCCGTCGTTGGCCCTCAATTCGCCGGTGGTTTCGTTGTAGTACCATCCCGTGGTGCCGTCGAGCGCGTTTTTGAGGGTCGCGAGGTCGTTAAAGGGGTTGGTGGGCATGGCACGAATATATGGCCCATAGGGAAAGCCGACTGTTCCGATGGCGGCGGTGGACTTGTCGGCTTTGCTGGCCAATGTCAATTCATTTACAAAGGTGGCATAGGTTGGGTAGGAGTCGTTGTGCTCGATCTTGAATAGCGATATTTGCGAGCGAATGGCCCGCAGGTTGGCTTTCAGGGTAGCGTCCTTTGTCGACGTTGTGGCGCTGGAGAACTCCGGAATCACGACGAGCGCCAGAATAGAAAGGACGATGACGACAACCAGGACTTCGACCAGCGTAAAGCCCCGCACCTGACGCGTTTGCACCTGCATTTGATTCTCCGCTTTCCGGTGGAGAAATTCCACGCCGCCCCGAAACACGCGTTATATGGGATGGCGCAAACACTCGTCCGCTGGCAGATGTATCGGTTGTCCGTCGCGTCGAATTCACCGCCAACCACACACTTCTCGTGAATGGGAGATATCGGACCCAAATTCGGGTGGCTGTGAACGTTGGGCCGGAACCGTTGCGTTTTGACTTGCCCGATCGAATTGAAATCGGACCTGCCTCGCTTGTCGTGAAGTGGCCTGGGGGCGAGAATGTGACAATGGGTTTACCAACCGTTGCCATTGTGGGCCGTCCAAATGTTGGGAAGAGCAGCCTGTTGAATGCGTTGGCGGGTCGCCGGGTCAGTATTGTCGAACCGACGCCGGGCGTGACGCGTGATCGGGTCAGTGCGCTGTGTGACGTGGATGGGCTGTTCGTCGAGCTGGTGGACACGGGGGGATACGGGATCGTCGATCGTGACGATCTGACCGAGCACGTCGAAAGGCAGATTCGCTTCGCCATCGAGCGTGCGGATTTGATCCTTTTTGTGGTGGACGTGCGAGACGGAGTCATGCCGCTGGACACGACCATGGCGGGGATTCTGCGGAATCATCATTCTCGCGTACTGCTGGTGGCCAACAAAGCGGACGCACCGGAGATTGCACCGCAGTCAGCCGAATTCGAGCGACTGGGGTTTGGCGAGCCGATTTGTGTTTCAGCCGCGCACGGACTGGGCCGGGCCGATCTCAGAACGACGATTGCTGAGCGCTTGCGTCGGGAAACTGCGGAGATGCCGATTGATCCGGTGATGAAAGTCGCGTTGGTGGGCCGTCGAAACACGGGCAAGAGCACGTTTATCAACGCGCTTGCGGGCGAGGAGCGTGTCATCGTCAGCGAGGTGGCGGGCACCACGCGCGACGCGGTGGACGTGCTTTTCGAGAAGGAAAATCGAACGTTTCTGGCCATCGACACCGCGGGCGTGCGCAAGCGGAGCAAGCTGGCAGACTCGATCGAGTTCTATGCGACGTCCCGCGTCCACGCGTCGGTGCGGCGGGCTGATGTGGTCTTGATGCTGCTGGACGCGGAGAAATCGACGTCGATGGTGGACAAGAAGCTGGCCCGGCTGCTGGCGGATGAATTCAAGCCAGTGGTCATTGTGATCAATAAATGGGATCTAGCCAAGGGGCGCGCGTCGACGGAGGAGTACGGTGAATACCTGACTAAGACGCTGGTGGGTCTGGATTTCGCGCCGGTGGTGTTCACGTCTGCAAAGTCGAATCACAACGTGTGGGCGGCCATCGATACGGCGACGGCGTTGTTCAATCAGAATCGTACGCGGGTGGGCACGGGGGTGTTGAATCGCGCGCTACAGGAAGTCATGGCGCTACGCGGGCCGTCTCAAAAACGGGGGACCAAGCCACCCAGAATCTACTTCGCGACGCAGGTGGCGGTCTGTCCGCCGACGCTGGTGCTGTTCGTGAATCACGTTTCGTCGATCGACGAAAACTATATGCGCTTTTTGACCAACCAGTTTCGCGAGCGCTTGCCGTTTTCGGAGGTTCCGTTTCGATTGGCCTTGCGCCCGCATCGACAGCCCGTGGAGTCGGCGGTTCAATGAAAGTTTGCGATTGAACGGGTTGCGTCAGGGGAGTACACTTGATGCGTTCGATTCGAGCCACCGACCCCGCGAACGGCCCGTGCGATTACTGCGCCGTGCGAGCCGATGGAAGCAAGGAGCATGCGATGCGGAATGTTGAATTCGGGAAGGCGATCTTGGTTGGGCGGAATCGTCCGGACGTGGCCAAGACGATACATCCTCGTCAATTGGGAGTGCGCCGGGGGATTTGTGGAATGCGTCGTACCATCGCACCGCGGGCGGTGCTGGCTGCGACGGCGTTACTCGCTTTCGCGTCGTGTGCCGGCCGGAAAGCGGCGGATTCGGATCAGATGACGACTCGCAACGCACCATCCGAGGAACCGGCCGGCAGCGTGTCGCAGCCGCGTCAATTCAATGTAGACGAGTTTATCGCCCGGGTTGACGCTTCGCCCCCGGAAGAGCAGCCGCCCAATTGGAATCACGTCAAGAGGCTGATGGCTCGCAGGGCGCCGTCCGTGGGTGAAACCGCGCCGGATTTCACGTTACCCGCGTTTGATGGATCGGGAAGCGTGACTCGTTCGGCATTTCATGACGGGCGCCCGCTGGTTCTGATTTTCGGCAGCTATACGTGACCGCCTTTTCGGCGCCAGGCTGGCGCCTTGGAGCGGATCTATCAGGAATATCGCGACCGAGTGGCGTTCTTGTTCGTGTACATTCGCGAAGCCCATCCGGACGACGAGTGGCAAATGGAATCCAATCTGAAGACCGGCGTGGTTTTTGAGCAGCCCAAGACGATGGGCGCCCGATCCAACGTCGCTCAAAAATGTTGTTCCACTCTGAAGCTGACCATGCCTTGCGTGGTGGACGACATGAACAACAGCGTTGACGAAGCCTACGCGGGTTGGCCTGAACGATTGTTTGTCGTCGGCGAAGACAACAAGGTGAAATACGCTGGAATCGTCGGGCCATTTGGATTTAACCCCGCTGCTGTGGAGACTTGGCTGCACGAAAACGTCGGCCAGCCGGAGGACTGACAGGCGACAGCGGCGCAGGCGGCATACGACCGTGTCAACGCGATGCAGTTCATCCGGAATCAGGTGGGTTGCCACTTCAACGCACCGGGCATGGACATTCCCGACGACGATGTCCGCGACTTTGGCACCGCCACCATCGAACTCATCCAGGCGATCACGTGCCCCAATTGTGGCGCACTGGCAACCAAGAAGGCCACGGATGGAACCCACCTGCGTTGCTCGTGTGCGAAGAAGGCGTCCCGCATGACGCCTGTGGCTATTCAATAGAGGATATGAAAGTGAGCCGATTGCTCATCCATCTTGGACAGTCGTTGCTCGGCGGACTCGGCCTTGTGTGGTTGTTTCTCGAAGCTTTCTATGCCCTTGGACCGGCGAACGAGTCAAAGGTCGGGTTCATGGCTTTCCTTCTGGCTGGCTTGCTGGTGGGCGGTAACTGGTTCGCCGTTGACGGCTGGTGCGTCACCGGCTTCCTGAAGCGTACTATCGAGATCACGAGCAACGCCATCGATGCGCCGATCACGATTATGTTCGGTGATCTGTTCGCCCAAGACGGTTGCAAAGCCGTCTCCGTCAACGAGTTCTTCGATAGCGCCGTCGACGAAAAGCACGTAGCCACGAACACCCTGCACGGCTTGATGCTGACTCAATGCTGGGCGGGTAACACGGCTGATTGGGATAAGCAGGTTGCACAAGACCTGGCCAATACGCCTCCCGAAGCCGTGGCGACGCGGCCCCCACCCGGCAAGCCGAATCGATACGCCATCGGGACAACCGCGTCAGTTTCCAGAAACGGCCACGATTTCCTGTGCGTGGTATTGACGAAGACTTGCACGACGTCGCTCGAGGCTTCGGCAACATCGGATGACCTTCAACACGCCGTGCGCGGCCTGCTGGCGAAGGCACGTACGGTATGCTCCGGTCGGCCCCTGAACATACCGCTTCTTGGCAGTGGCCTTGCACGCACTGGAATCAAGCCCAACATCATCGTCGATCTCATTCTGCTCGCGATCTTTGAGGAAAGCAGGACGCGAAAGATCACGAACCACATCCGGATCGTTCTGCCCATCGCGATGAGGAAACGCATTGACCTGACGACCATCCAGAGGGACTGGAGATAACTATGGCGAACCGCACCGGCACCTACGTGGCATTCGACGGATTGGGGCAAACGGACCCGACGAAATCGGACTTCCGCTACTACAGCACGATCCACGATGATGACCTCCAACCGGCCGCTGGAGGACTGGGGGAAGCTGGTCGGCGACGTACCCGCGGCCACGGACATCCTCGACCGCTTCCTGCATCATACGGAGGTCATCACCATCACCGGCAAAAGCTATCGATTACGAAACAAAACAGCGAAGGAGCCCGACCGAAAGTCGGAGCCGAAAACCGTGGGCGCTTGCACGGAACCGTCAGCATGA